>CBDCBH010000002.1:0-1383186 GCA_965214235.1 Ilyomonas sp. | reverse complement strand
TTAGCAAATTATTGAGATAATAATACTAATTCGTAATTCGTAATTTGTAATTCGTAATATTTTTGATCTAGTTTATTCACAATAAAAAACATGAGCAAATATAGAATTTTAAAACCTGAACAAAGTTACACTTTTAGTCAATACTTTTTGTTACCTAATCCAACAATAGATATAGTAGCTGAGTTTGAGTACAGCTACGATCGCACAGAGCTAGAATTACCAAAATACTTTGCTGAGGTTAGCTATTTAGAATTTTTGCAAAAATATTTACAGCGCAATATAAAGCTTTTTAATCCGACGGCTGAGATATCAATTAGAGAATTTATGATTGCTCCTATCCTAGCTGAAATCTGCGCTCAGACAAAAGCTAAACTATATAGTGAGTATCCAATTAATGTGGACGAAAAGCTCAAAGGTACTTTGGATTATTATTTACATAATTCTAACTCCCTATTGGTGATTGAAGCAAAACAATCAGATATCAGAAGGGGCTTTACACAGCTAGCAGTAGAATTAATAGCTCTCGATCAGACTCTAGATGATCAATCATCAATTTTATTTGGCGCAGTTACTAATGGAGATGACTGGAAATTTGGTACACTCAATAGACAACAAAAGCTAATTACAGAAGATATTAAACTTTATCGTGTTCCTGAAGGTTTAGAAGATTTGGTACGAGTATTAGTAGGCATCCTTTCATCTGAGGCTTGACGAAAGTTGAATTTCAAAGTCCCTCTCCCATATAGGGGAGAGGGATTTAGGGTGAGGGCAAAAACTACGGTTCTCAACTAAGATTCGGTTTAAATTCTTATTTTTCTCAAAAAGATTCGTAAAAACTGCCGTAAAAATAGAATGAAATAAGTAAGTCGGCGCAAATAATCATCGTTTGTAGTTGCGCTTTAGCGCATCTTTATCCGGATGCGCTAAAGCGCAACTACGAGCCAAATACAGAGATTTTACTTTTCGTTACATAATTTGGTTTTTTTCTCGCCGACCTACTTAGCCCTAGATATGATATGACTCATTACATTTTAAAAGCTACTAAAGAAACCGTGCATCTGGGTGGTTTCTCCCATCTGTTAAAACCAGCCCTCACTATTGACTCTGGCGATACGGTTGATGTAGAAACTTATACTGGTTACTACGTTTATGACAAAGCACCACCTGAATTTGTCACACCAGAATTTCTCGACATCTGCCAAAATCTTCTACCAGAACGCAAAATTGCTGGGGGGCCGCATTTACTCACAGGGCCGATTTATGTACGCGATGCCGAACCAGGGGATGTTTTAGAAGTACAATTAGATGCGATCGCACCTAGTTTACCTATCGGCTTCAATGCCATTCGTACAGGTTGGGGAGCTTTACCACATCAGTTTCCTCAACCTGCTTTGAGATTTATTCCGCTAGATTTAGCAAACAATATCGCGGAATTTCCGCCGGGTGCTGGTATAAAAATTCCCCTCAAACCGTTTTTTGGAATTCTTGGTGTCGCTACTCCAGAAACCTCTCGAACTTCTATCCCACCAGGTTCTTACGGCGGTAATATCGACAACCGGGAACTGCAAGCGGGTTCTCGTTTATTTTTGCCGATTTTTGTACCAGGCGGATTATTTTCTATTGGTGATGGACATTCTGCACAAGGAGACGGGGAAGTAAATGTCACCGCCATTGAAACTTCGATGAACGGAAGAATTACCCTCAAACTTCGCAAGGATTTACAACTGACAACACCAATCGCCGAAACTCCAACTCATATCATCACAATGGGCTTTGCTCAAACTTTAGATGAAGCCTTAGAACTGGCTTTAAAAAACATGATTGATTTTCTGGAACGCTTTATTAATTTGTCGCCAGAAGATGCTTATGTATTGTGTAGTTTAGCGGTGAATTTTCACATCACTCAAGTTGTGAACAGTCCCCAAAAAGGTGTGCATGGAATGCTACCTAAATCAATATTTCCGCATAAAATTAATTTATAATTTGGAATTTAGCGACCATTTTTTATGTCTAATATCTTGATGCAACTGTTGTTAATTGGTTTAGTTGCTGGCGTTGCTGGCGGTATGTTTGGTATCGGAGGCGGCGCAATTATGATTCCGGCAATGGTGTTAGTAATTGGTTTGGATCAGAAATTAGCTACAGGAACTTCTGTGGCTGCTCAAATTTTGCCAATCGGCATTTTAGCAGCCTTAGTTTACCATCGCAACGGTAATCTTAATTTCAAATATGCCCTAATTATTGCAGTTGGTTTAATCGTGGGTAACTTTTTCGGGGCATTGTTTGCAAATCAGCCCTTTATTAGCAGCGAGTTGATGAAAAAGCTATATGGCATCTTTCTTCTAATAATAGGTATTCGTTATCTAGTATGAAATTGAATTTAATTGAGCTTCAGCAATATTTTTGTTAAGCCAGCGCCTAACTGCTCAACAGATTCCTGCTGTTTATGATCTACTAACGTGCCATCAGGATTGAAAGCTTCGTAAGCTTTGGATAGGGCTATTTGATCGGGAAGTACCAAAACTTTGATGTTTCCCAAAATAGAGCGTAGGTGAACCAATCCCCGCAAACCACCAAAACCGCCTGGGGAAGCGCTCATAATTGTAGCCACCTTACCTGCAAAAGCCGCTAACGGTGCTTCATTTGGGGCTGGACGGGATGCCCAGTCAATGGCGTTCTTCAAAACTGCTGTGAGTGAACTGTTATATTCCGGCGAAGCAATCAGCAATCCTTGATGAGAAATCAGCAAGTCTTTGAAAGTGCGGGCGTTGCTTGGTAGTCCTTGTTCAGCTTCCAAATCTTCATCAAACAGAGGTAAAGGCAAATCGCGGAGGTCTATATAAGTCACTTCTGCACCTGCTGCTTTAGCGCCAGTCGCCGCGACTTTTACCAATTTTTTGTTGTAAGACTCAATGCGGGTACTGCCTGCAAAGGCGAGGATTTTAGGTGTAGCTGCCATAATTCTAGGTTGAATGGGAATAATTAACCTGTTCAGCTGCATTATCCTGTTTTCAGGCGATCGCTATTTGCTAGCTTTAGATTTTCTTTATAAACTTTCTCTAAGTTACAAAATTACACTAATTATAGTGAAGACTAAAAACCCTGCCTTTGGAGTCGAAATATGAACGCTCACAAGATAGAAGTCATTTTAACTGAAGATGGAACTTTGACGCTACGCGGTTTACCCTTTCATGCCGGGGATGCTGTGGAAGTGATTATTTTGGAAACTCAAACTCCACAGATGCAAGCAGTACCAAAACCTCAATCAGATACAAATCCTTATATTATTGCACAACACACAGCCATACCGTTATGACGACCCCACAGAACCCGTAGCCTTAGAGGATGTTTTAAAGCATTTTTTCTAAGAATTGTTTAGCGCGATCGCACTTAGGATTTTGGAAAAATTCATTAGGAGTAGCATCTTCTGCTAAAATACCCTGGTCGAGGAACATAATCCGATTGGCAACAACTCTCGCAAACCCCATTTCATGAGTAACGATCGCCATTGTCATTCCCGATAATGCTAAAGCTTTCATCACTTCCAGCACATCCTTAACCATTTCGGGATCTAATGCAGAGGTGGGTTCATCAAACAAAATCATCTCTGGTTCCATTGCTAATGCCCGAGCGATCGCTACTCGCTGTTTCTGTCCCCCCGATAATTTGGATGGATATACATTTGCTTTTGGCTCTAAACCTACCGATTTAAGCAATTCTAAGCCATGTTCTTGTGCTTTTTGCTTGTTTATTCCTTTCACCTTTATGGGCGCGTAGGTGACATTTTGCAGCACATTCATGTGGGGAAACAAATTAAAATGTTGAAATACCATTACCAAACGCTGGCGCACCTTAGCGATGTTTGCCTTGGGCTTGGTAATTTCTTGCTCGTGAAAGTAGATTCTGCCTCTAGTTGGTTTTTCTAACAAGTTTATGCATCGCAGAAAAGTAGATTTACCTGAACCAGAAGGCCCTAGTATAGCAACCACTTCGCCCTGATAAAACTCAGTGGAAATATCTTTGAGTACGTCGAGTTTGCCAAAGGATTTACATAAGAATTCCGTGCGAACGACTACATTATTCACTTTGCCGTAACCTCCTTTCTAAAGCAGATGCACCCACGGTCATACCCATTACTAAAACATAGTAGATTAACCCTGCAAATAGCAGTGGTTCAAAATAAATATACTTGTTTGCACCAACAATTTGGGCGCTGCGTAATATTTCCACCACCCCAATTGTTGACACCAGCGCGGAATCTTTAAGCAATCCGATAGTTTCATTTACCAATGCGGGGAGAATATTCTTCAATGCTTGGGGTAAAATCACATCCCACATCATAAATTTACATCCATTAAAATGATATCCGGAGACTCACTCAAAGCCGTTTCAACAACCGTTGATGCTTGGGAAAGTGCTGTAACTTCAAACTTTTTTCGTTGTAAAAAAAGTTTCAAAGCTTGCAATATATCTTCATCGTCATCAACGAGCAAAAGTTTAGTCATACATCCTCACTTGGCTTTAGTAGGTGAGCGTTATACAAACAAAAATGTATCCAAAGAAAACGTATGAGGAATGACTTTGTAAAACAATTTAACAGTGTATTTTTATGTAAGATGCAAATGCATTGATGATTAGGAAACTAAGAGAAACGTTTGTTTTATTCATGCTGTTTACCTTTTGTTTTTATGCACACAGAAGCCGTTTTTACAACATGAATGATATATAGCTTCATGTGATGGTAACGGGCAATCTTTCCTCACCTGCTGTGCTTTTTTGCATGGTTTTCCTTCGTTCTGGTATAGCTGGAAAAAACAAGTTGCCACCTGTTATGCAAGTGCAATCTGCATTTGTGATTGAGCACAACTGGGGCGGCATTGTTGCATGGGCGTTGCTAAAACAGCATCCGCGCCTGTTTGCAAAAGCAGTGATTATAAATGCGCCTTATCTTCCTTCTTACACAACGTTTTCTTTTACTCAACTTTTAAAAGCTGGTATGTTTATTTTTTTCAACTCCTTCTTTTGCCCGAATGGGCAATAAGAAAACATCATTTTTCTTTACTGAAAAATACACTGCTCCGCACACTTCATTACAGGGTGCTTTTTTAAAAGAAGATCTGACTGTTTATGAAACATCATGGCAACAAAAAGGAAGTTTGAAAGCGATGATAAATTGGTACAGAGCATGGGCAAGATATAACAGGAACACAAGAGAAATTTTTGCGCAACGATCACCTGTTCAAGTGCCGGTTTGGGTGTCGTGGGAATGAGGGATGCTTTCTTAAAAAAGAAAGCGGCATGTGTTCATCTAAACAATGCCTTCAATTTAAAATGAAAGAATACAACGATGCAACGCGCTGGCTGCCCATTGAAAAAAGCGATGAAGTGAATGAAGAGACTACGAAGTTTATAAGTGCTTAGATTATTGATTGGAAACAAGGCTGCATTTGTTATGAATGCAGCCTTATTGTTTTTACATAAAAGTATTTTCATCGGCGCTGGGTCCGTAGCTTCCGGGTATTGGAATATTGAGCAACCGTAAATAAACACCCAATTGCGCACGATGATGAATCTGCTGGCTTAACGACATTCTTACTACATCAATCTTCGGATCGGAAGAGAATATTTTTTCGCCATGCCGTAACCTCCACAACTTATCTAAATAGGCTTCGTTTTCAGTAACCAAAACCGATAATCCTTCAGCATAGCGCTTCTCAAAAAATGCCATCAACTCTTCGTTGTTATGAATATCGGGAACTACATACGGATTTTTAAAATCAAGTTCATCAGTAGTGAAGGTCATGTGCAGCCAGCCCGGTAAATCTGCAATATGAACAACAAGCCGTTTCATGTCCATACTCCGCTCGTGCGGCTTGTAAGAAAACTGATCGTCCGGAACTCTCGATAGCATGTTGCGCGTGGTGGCGCCTTCTTCAATAAACTGCTTCTTAAAAAATTCAATAAAAGTCATAGTATGTTGTTTATACTGCAAAGCTCATGTGCAGTTGTGTCAACCCTATGTCAGCAGTGTTTCAAAAAGGGCAATCTTTTTTTCTATGCGCTTTAAGTGTTCTCTCACAATACCGTTAAGTGATAAAGGTTCTATTATTTTCGCTTTGTCGCCAAACAGCAAAAACCATCGTGCAAAGCCTTCTAAAGAGCCGCATAAAAACGTCATTTTTATGTTATCGCCGGCTTCTTCTTCGCCAACAAAACCGTTATAATATTTTTGTTCGCCTAAGTATTTTACAACTTCTTTTTCCACTTCAATCATCACTTTTTGCATTTGTTTTTGCTCAACTGTTTTGTTGATGAAATGATGCAGCGGCGGATGCTTTTGCTGTATCTTTTCTGCTGTAAAAGAAAGCTTGTTAATGTTGTCGGTTCTAAAGTTTCGATAATCGCTTCGCAGCCTGCACCAGGCAATCAGATACCAATAATTTCCCTGGTAATAAATGCCTACCGGCTCTGCCTTTCGCTGCACGGTTTCTTTACTGTTTAGCGAAGTATAATTCATTTCAATTACTGTTGCTGTGGCTATCGCTTTTAACAGCTGCGGCAAAAACAAATCGCTTCTTTTTTGGTGTTGAATGGCTGGATGAGTAACCACTGCAACATGCTCATCCATTTCTTGTAAATAATCTTTTTCGGCGTATCGAAGCACAGCTTTTATTTTATCTAACGCCGATGAATACTGCTTCCACAAACGGTCATCGCTCATACTTTGCATTAGCTTCCCGCCGGTAAGTAACGCCGACGCTTCTTCCTCCGAAAACATTATGGGCGGCAACTTGTAACCTTCCCGTAATTGATAACCTACGCCGGCTTCGCCAATTAAGGGAATACCGGCTTCTTCCAATGCATGAACATCCCGGTAAACCGTGCGTAAGCTAATGCTGAACTTGTTTGCAATTTCCTGCGCTTTTACGAGGCGTTTGGTTTGCAATTGAATGAGGATAGCCGCCAGCCTGTCAATGCGATTCATGGTAATTGATGATGAATAAAGATAAGCGATGAAACCAAAATGGAGTAAAAACAAACCCTTTCTTTAAGCTTAATTGCCGCCGCTGAATGTTTCGTTTTCCAGCACTGTTTGAATGTTTTGCGGCAATGCAGACAGTAAATTGCAACTGCAATTCTTTTCAATGCTGCTAACGGTTGTAACGTAGTTCATCCAGTTGGGTGCAATGCTGTTATCGTTGGGCGTATCAATAGCAATTACGGTTGTTTTGGTATCAATTCTTGCCAGATCGTTATTGCCATCAGGAATAATAATTGCCACCTTCCAGATATGTGCAGGCACAACAATTCTGCCGTAACCTATTGTTTTACGGTAACCTCTGCTGCCGGTGCCGCCAATGCCGTAATTGCCCATAATTACATACACTTCGTTACCTGCTTTTACTTTATCTCTGCAATAACTTTCAAGGTGCTCCCAGGTTTGCTCGTTGTTGCGCGGCGCTTGCGGTACAATGTTATCCATCAGGAAGGTTGATGAGTTGGCTTCCTGTGTAGCTGTTCTGTCTCCCGAAGGGCAGTTATGACCTTTATCAAAACCAGAGCCTTTGTAATTGTTGGGCGATACTTCGTACCAGCCATCGGGCAGGTTGTTATCGGGACGGAAATCGTTCAAACGGTCAATGCTGCCTAAGTCAGAAGCGCCAATGTGCCAGCTTACCCAGTTAGGAATGTTTTTGCTGCTGTTATAGCTTTCGGTATAATAAGTATGATCAATTAAATAATTATCAGGGTCGCTGCTGCTGTGTGTTGCATTGGTTGGATTGCCAAGAAGCAAATGGCTGTTATCGGTTGCCACGCCCTTGCCGTTAGTTGAGGTTGTTTTATTGTTACAGAATTTAGCAAAAAAAATAACAATAAGCACAACGATAATAAGCGTAACAATTGCGTTGTTGTTTCTCTGGTTCATAAACAGCTAAAAGTAATAAAAACAAAGCTATTGAAAAGAAGGACTGATGAGTTTGGTTAAGAGAAGGTAACAACCTAAAGTCTTTTTTGCCACTGATAAAAGAAAACAGCCAGCAATAACAACAGTGCCGAAAAAACAAATGGAGTTGTACATTAGCAGCTTTCTTTTTATATAAAAAATGTTCATGAAATATTTGATTGTCTTTCTCTTCACAATGTGCATACTGGCTGGTTATTCCCAATCTTCCGACAGCAGCAAAAACAACCCGGCAAAAATGTATCGCGCTTCTGCTACCAAAATCAACGACCTTGTTGATACAAAGCTGAATGTAAAATTTGATTTTAATAAACAATGGATGTATGGCAAAGCGTGGATTACACTGCATCCGCATTTCTATTCAACCGATACTTTAACACTTGATGCCAAAAGCATGGCAATAAACGAAGTATCGTTACTGAAAGGAAGTAAGAAACTGCCATTGAAATATAGCTACGATAGCAGCCAGCTTTTTATCACCTTAGATAAAACGTATAAGCGCGGAGAAAACTATATCATTTACATTGATTATATATCCCGACCTAACACCATCAAATCGGCCGGCAGCGCGGCGATCAGTGATAACAAAGGCTTGTATTTCATCAATCCCAAAGGTGAAGAAAAAAATAAACCCACGCAGATTTGGACGCAAGGCGAAACAGAATCTAACTCTGCGTGGTTTCCTACAATAGATAAGCCGAACCAAAAAACAACAGAACAAATTACAATGACGGTGCCTGCAAAATACGTAACACTGTCTAATGGTTTATTAATCAATAAAAAGAACAATGCCGATGGCACACGCACAGATGTATGGAAGATGGATTTGCCACATTCGCCATATTTGTTTTTTATGGGTGTAGGCGATTATGCCATTATTAAAGATCATTATAAAAACAAAGAGGTAAGCTATTATGTTGAGAAAGAATATGCGCCTGTGGCACGTAAAATTTTCGGTTATACGCCGGAGATGATTGCATTTTATTCACGCATTACCGGCGTTGATTTTCCCTGGGCGAAATATGCGCAGATTACCGGCAGAGATTATGTAAGCGGCGCTATGGAAAACACAACAGCAACGCTGCATAGCGATGCTGCACAGCAGGATGCACGTGAATTAAAAGACGGTAATCAATGGGAAGAGGTGATAGCTCACGAACTGTTTCACCAGTGGTTTGGCGATTATGTTACTACCGAGAGCTGGAGCAACATTACGGTGAACGAATCGTTTGCCGATTACAGCGAAACATTATGGAATGAATACAAACATGGTAAAGAAGAAGGCGATGCCAAAATTAATGCGGACATGCGCTCCTATCTTAGTAGTCCGGCTGATGCTAAGAAAACGCTTGTGCGCTTTTATTATGCCAATAAAGAAGATGTGTTTGATCTGGTAAGCTATCCGAAAGGCGGTTCTGTTCTGCACATGCTGCGCAATTATGTTGGCGATAGCGCTTTCTTCAAATCATTAAACTTATACCTCACCACCAATAAGTTTGGTAACGGCGAAGCGCAACAACTGCGTCTTGCTTTTGAGCAAATTACCGGTGAAGATTTAAACTGGTTTTGGAACGAGTGGTATTACGGTGCAGGTCATCCGAAGTTAGATATTATTTATGGCTATGACGAAGCTACTAAAAACGCTACTGTAAAAATAAAGCAAACGCAAACGGGGCAAGTGTTTACGTTGCCTTTTGCGATTGATGTTTACAAAGGTGGAAATAAAAAAAGATATAAAGTTTGGATGAAAGACACAACGGCTCAGTTTTCTTTTCTGTAAATGGCAAGCCCGATTTGATAAACTTTGATGCGGCTAAAGTTTTGCTTTGCGAGAAGACGGAAAATAAGACGCTGGCTGATTATATTTTCCAATATAAAAATGCAGGCTTGTACCGCGACAGGAGGGAAGCTATTTCGTATGCGCTAAACAATCAGAATACGGATAGTTCGTTCAATTTTTTAAAGATGGCGTTGAAGGATAAATCGCCTCATTTACGCGAAATGATTTTAAATGCAGTAAAAACAAACAGCGATTCAGTTAAGAAAGAGTTGGAACCATTGCTACTTACCATTGCCAAAAATGATACGGATAATGTTGCAAAAGCAAAAGCGATAGAGCTGCTTGGCAACGAAAAAAAAGCCGAATACAAGCCAGTATTTGCGGCTGCAGTTTATGATTCATCCTACACCGTTGCAGGTGCAGCTTTAATTGCTTTGGCAAAAGTTGATAGTGTCGCCGCTGTTGCCGAAGTAAAAACAATAGCCTCGCAACCTGCCAAGCGCACACTCCGCGATGCTATTGTACAACTGTCCGATGAAAGCAATTTTAACAGCATTGCAGCGCAGTTTAATGCGATGCCCTCCAGCTTTGAAAAGTTTAATCTTACCCGTTCTTTTATTGAGTTTTTGGGTAAAGTAAACAACAGGGAAAATTTTGAAAAAGGTGTTGATATGATCATTGATTTCCGCGATAAAATACCAGCGTCGCAAAAAGCATTTACCGATCCTTACTTCGCTACAATGCTGCAGGGATTGGCGCAAAAGAAAACGGCAGCCAACCAAAAAGACAAAGCCGATTATATTCAATCGAAACTGGGTGTAAAGCCATAGTTCATTTATTGAAAAATGAGTCTTTGATGAGTAGCAGCCATTCATCAAAGACTCATTTTTTACAACGAAATTGTAGTAGCTTTGGTACAATCACTTTCGTAAATTTCAGAACGATGGATCATCAGCTTCCTCCTTCAAAGCAATCAAAACTAAAAGTGTTTCAACACTTTCAATGTATTGATTTAATTCCTTATTCACTCGCTTTTTTTATGCTGTGTGGTTGCATTTATATGGTTGTTTTGTTTGTAACGGTTACGCATCAACTTCATTAAACAAAGTATAATTAAAAGTCATTTTCTTATTATCCATGCATTGTTTCATTTTCTTTCCATCAGCAAAAAATAAATAGTATTGCAGCCTGAAATCAACAATCGTATTCATGCAAAAGAAAATACAATCTGCGCTTATTTCTGTGTTTTATAAGGATGGGTTGGAGCCAATTATTAAAGAGCTAAACCGTTTACATACTACCATCTATTCAACCGGCGGCACGCAACAATTTATTGAAGAACTTGGTGTTGGCTGTGTGCCGGTGGAAAGCTTAACCTCTTATCCATCTATACTTGGCGGTCGCGTTAAAACCCTTCATCCATCTGTGTTTGGCGGTATTTTAGGCAGGAGAGAAGTGGAGCAGGATGTAATTGAAATGAAGCAGTACAACATTCCCGAAATTGATTTGGTAATTGTTGATTTGTACCCGTTTGAAGAAACGCTTCGCGCCACAACGGATGAAAAAGCCATCATTGAAAAAATTGATATTGGCGGTCCTTCTATGATCCGCGCAGCGGCAAAAAACTTTGAAAACCTGGTAGTAATTGCTGCCAAGAATGATTATAAGCCATTAGAAATTTTACTGCAAAAACAAAACGGCTTTACAACGCTGGAAGAGCGCAAAGCCTTTGCTGCAAAGGCTTTTGAAGTGGTGATGAATTATGATATCGCCATCTCCAGTTACTTTACTAAAAAAGAAACCGGAAGCGCAAAGCAACCGCTTCGTTATGGCGAAAATCCGCATCAGAAAGCTGTGTTCTATGGCAATTTGAAAGAAGTGTTCACACAATTGAATGGCAAAGAATTATCGTATAATAACCTGGTTGATGTAGATGCTGCCATTCAATTAATTCAGGAGTTTCCGCTGCAAAATTCTTTATACACGTTCGCTATCATTAAGCACACAAACGTTTGCGGCATTGCACAGCGCAGCCAAATAAAAGAATGCTGGAACGCGGCTTTGGCTGGCGATAATGAAAGCGCATTTGGCGGCGTGCTGGTTTGCAACGGAACGGTAGACAAAGCCACTGCTGAAGCCATTAATGAAATATTTTTTGAAGTGCTCATCGCACCGCAATTTGATGAAGATGCGCTCCTTGTTTTGCGCAGTAAAAAGAACCGCATTTTATTAGAGCTTCATGAGCTTCCGCATTTAAAACACGAGCAATACAAATCGTTACTGAACGGTATGTTGCTGCAAGATATGGATGAAGGAAATTATGCCGAATGGAAAGAAGTAGGTGGCAGAGAAAGCACAGTAAATGAAAAAGAAGATTTGATGTTTGCTAACCTGGTATGCAAGCATTTAAAAAGCAATGCCATTGCGTTGGTTAAAAACAAACAACTGGTTGGCAAAGGCTGCGGGCAAACCAGCCGCATTGATTCGCTGCGGCAAAGCATTGATAAAGCAAAGCAATTTAATTTTGATTTGCACGGCGCAGTACTGGCGTCTGACGCGTTTTTTCCGTTTAACGATTGTGTGCAAATGGCGCACGCAGCGGGCATTTCAGCATTTATACAACCTGGTGGTTCGGTGCGTGATAAAGATAGTATCGACTATTGTGTACAGAATAAGTTAGCAATGGTAATGACGGGATTGCGGCACTTTAAACATTAATGTTTGTTTTTACTCCATTTAGTTTAAAGCGGGTTTTGCCTGATCCATAAGCTTCATCCATCTGTTGGCTTCATCGCTATTGCCAACTGCATTATAGCTTCTTACCAATTCTGTAATGTATCTTTTTCTGCCGTCTTCAGAAGTGCTGAATTTATACGATTCTTTAAAATCGGCAATGGCATTTTGCCAATCTTTCAGCCGTTCATACACCAACCCTTTGCCATAATGCGCTTCCGGTTGATCCGGCTTTAATTCAAGAGTTTTATTCCAGTCGGCAAGTGATAAAGCATACACATCCTGATTTCGGTTTTCATCGTTTGTTCGCAATGCATAATAAGAGCGGGCTCTTGAATAATACGCCAAACTTAAATCGCTGAACGATCCCCAATTATTATTACAGTCAATGGCTTTGGTAAAATTATCAACCGCCATTTTTTGCTCATTTTTTTTATCGTAACAGTATCCTTTTTCATAATAAGCGCCTGAATGATCCGGTTCCATTTCAATAGCTTTTGCATAACATTCAATAGCCTTATCCGTATTACCGTTTTTATCTTGCCGCACGCCTCTGTCAAACCATTTTTCAGGTAAATTTAAAGTTGGATCAGACAAGATTTTAGTCTTTACAGTTCCTACTTCATCATCACTTAACTGAAGACCATTTTGTAATTGAAGCAATGCCATATTCGCAATATCCGACAAAGGATATTCATCTTTTAAAAACTCTTTTAAATCGGTTTCAAATTCTATTACGGCATCATTGTGAAACTTCATTTTTGCTACTTTGTCTTCTAAAATTTTTGCTACTATTTCTTCCGAAAGGCTCATGTTTTTACCTCGCATTGTCAAACCTTTCAGCAACACATCAAAAGCCAAACCTTTGGGTTCGGGAAACGGTAAAAAAGCAGCGTCCACCTCGGAAGCGAATCGTATATCCGGCAAGCCTTCTATTGCAATTGGCGTAAGGTCTTCGGGCAGGTTTTCAAACTTAATGGAGATGCAACCTATATCGAATGCTTTTAAAAAGCTTTTTTGTGAAAGATCAGAATCAAGCGCCGTATAAAAACCGGTTGAAAATTTGATGGCTGCCGTATCACTGATTTCTTTTTTTGTGCCAATAACAAGAGGAATAAACTGTGAGATGGCTTTTGCCTGCACTTCGGAAAAGCAGGCATTAATTAGAACACATTTTACCGTTTCGCTTGCCGATTTAAATAGTAAAGCCAGCGCGGTTGGCGGAACTGTTTTTGAATTGCCCCGATCATCTTCAAAACAAATTTCTCCGGTTTCTTCGCCATGACCCGAAAAGTGAACAATATGCGGTTTGTAATTTAAAATGGTTTGTAAAACATCATCAGGCTTTACCGCCTGGTAATCTTTAATTTCAAAAGAAGGGTTAGCAGACAAGCGGTTTCTGATTTGCTGAAGTTCGGCGCCAAGGCGAAGCTTGCCTTCGTTCATTGGCTCGGAAGCAAGAAATAAAATTCTTACGGTTGGCTTATCTAATGAAATGTTTTCCATTGAAGATTATTATATGAAAAATAAAAGTATAAATAACTTTCGAGATGGAAAGTATTGAGATAATTATGAAGAAAAAATCATCGTTAGCAAACAAGGAGCACCGTTCAGAAAAAGAAGAATGCAACTACAAATTAATACGCGTTGGCTTCGCCTTTAAAAATATTAATCACCGTCATAAAAACAATTTTTATATCAAGCATCAGGCTCCAGTTTTCCATGTACCAAATGTCGTATTCCACTCTTTTCTTCATAAGTGAAGTGTTTAATGTTTCACCGCGATAACCGTTTACCTGCGCCCAGCCCGTGATGCCCGGTTGCAAAAACTGACGCAGCATGTATTGATTAATAATCGCGCTATATTCGGCAGTGTGCAATAACATGTGAGGGCGCGGTCCGGAAATACTCATATCACCTTTTAATACATTAAAAAACTGTGGCAGTTCATCAATGCTTGTTTTTCGTATAAATGCGCCTATGCGTGTAACGCGTTTGTCGCTTTTGGTTGCCTGTGTTGCATGGCTGTTATCATTAACTGTCATGCTTCTGAATTTATAACACCAAAACGGTTTGTTGTCTTTGCCTGAACGCTCTTGCTTAAAAAATACCGGTCCTTTGGAAGACAGCTTAATTAAAATGGCGAGGATAGGCGTAAGCCATGAAAGTAAAAACACCATTGCCGCTACACTTATTATAAGGTCGAAAGCTCTTTTTTTAAAGCTGCTATTGGCTTTTATTAAAGGCTCGGAGCGTAAGCTGATTACCGGCATCTGGCTAAAAAAATCTACATGATAATAAGCCGATCTGTCGATGCTTTTATCGGTAACAAAACGCACGCGTACGCATTTATTTTCTGCAGTTTCTGCAAGTTCGCGCACTTGCTTGTTTTCGGTTGGCAAAATGGTTGAATAAATTTCTGAAACTTTGTTTTCAACTGCAAAATCTACACAATCTTTTATATCGCCAATCAAACTTCCATTGCTGTTTACCAGCACTTTGCTATCGGCTCCAAAAATCCCCGTGAGGTTATAAAACGATTTGTTTTTATTAAAGTATTCTGCCAGTTTTATGGCTTCATTGTTATTGCCAACAATAGCTATTTTCTTTTGCGGTATTACCTTTTTAAAAACAAACTCGGTTACGTAAGTCAGCAAAAAGCGGCTGGTGATAAATAAGATTACCATTAAGGTAAACGTAATTGTAATAAATTTTTCGTTGAAATTGTTCGAACTGATTATATAATACAAAGCGGTTATAAAAGCCATGTGCGCCAGCAATGTTCGCCATGTGTAACGAAGCGTTTTTTCAGTAACCGATAAAGTACCTGGCGCGTATAATTTAAAAAAGCGCGAAAAAACTAACCACGAAGCATTAAAAACAAGCAGTGCAAAAAAAGTAAACCATCGGTTTGAATAATGCAATTGCAGCGGGGTAATTACATTAACAACAAGAAAAGGCAAATTGTTAATGATAAAGTCGCTCAATAATAGTACGAAACGTAATAAATATAATTTTTTATTTCCCATTGCACGGTATCAGTTTCAGTCAAGGTTATTGGTGTTTATGCGTCACAAACATAATAAATGTTTTTGCAATAAAAACAAATAAAACTTTAGAAGGACAGATATATAAATAAAAAATATTACTTGTTATTGATCAATCATTCCGATAATTTGTTCACAATGTTTGCGATGCTATTTGTTTTGTTTTGCAACAGAATGATTTCGTGATAAAGCTGCGAAGTTTCAAAACGAATGATTTTTATTTCGGAAGATTGTAACCGACTTATATAATTAGTGATATTAATAAAAAATCCGGCATTGTCTTTACCCGAATAAGTAGATTGTTTTCCGGTGTATGGCATTCGCAAATATTCGTTGTTGGTTTGCACAAAATAAGCGAAGTTGTTTTTGCTGATGTGTACAGGATGATTTGTAATATCTGATGTTGAAAAATAAAAAAACAACCAATACTCACTCTTTTTTTTATGTGTTGTTTTTACGCCAACTACACGATCGGGAATGCTGTTTTTTTCGTTTGTTTTTGCTGCACTTAATGTATCGAAACCGGTGCTCACAGTAACATCGCCGGTGTAACTATCAACTGTTGTGGTAAGCTGCTGCGACCAAACCGAACTAAATAAAAAAAGAAAAAATAAAAAGAAGAAAACGTGTTTCATATTTATCCGTTTCAAAAAGTATTCGGGTGCATCTGATAGTAAAAATAGCATTCTTATTACTTACGAAATTTAATGCAGAGAAGATATAAAAGAAGTTGGGTTTAACAAGAAACTATTTTTCTTTTTAAATAAGATCAACTTTAAAATTCATAAGCAGTTATTTTTTGCGATGCAACCTCTGTGCGGCTTCGCGCAATGTATCTTCCTTTTTAGCAAAGCAAAACCGCAATACTTTATTATCTGTTTCATGATAGTAAAACGCTGATAGCGGAATAGCCGCAACGCCATATTCTTTCACTAAATTCATAGCCATTTCTTTATCATTCTTATTGCTGAAATCTGCATAGCTGTAGCATTGAAAATAACTTCCGCCTGATGGCAAGGGTGTAAACAAAGTTTCTTTCATCATGTCTAAAAAATAATCTCTTTTTTTCTGCATAAATTTACTTAAGCCAGCGTAGGATTGTTTATCTTTCAACACGGCCGCCAAAGCAACCTGCATGGGTGTGTTTACACTAAATGCATTAAACTGATGCACTTTCCTAAACTCTTTCATCAGCAATTCATCGGCAACGCAATAACCCATTTTCCAGCCGGTGCAATGATAGGTTTTACCAAAAGAAAAACAGGCAAAACTACGCTTCATCAATTCGGGAAATTTTAAAATGCTCTGATGTTGTTTGCCATCGTAAATTAAGTGTTCATATACTTCATCGCTTATTACAACGATGTTAGTATTTTGAGTGATAGCAATGAGTTGCTGTATGTCGTATTCACTCAAAACACTTCCTGTTGGATTGTGCGGCGAGTTAATAAGAATGGCTTTTGTTTTAACTCCAATTTTCTTTTTTACTTCCTGCCAGTTAATACTGTAATCGGGATATTGCAAAGAGATAAAAACCGGCACGCCGCCGTTCACAACAATGTTAGGAACGTAACTATCATACGCAGGTTCAAACACAATAACTTCATCGCCTTTGTTGATGATTGAAGTAAGTGCCGTATAAATGGCATACGTTGCTCCGGGCGTAATTGTAATGTCTGTTTCAGCGTTGACCGTAGCGTTGTAAAGATGGTTTATTTTATCGCTGATCCTTTCACGCAGCAGCGGTACGCCATTGGTATGCGCATATTGGTTGAAACCGTCATTCATTGCAGTGTTTACAGCTTCTATCAATGCTTGCGGCATTGGAAAATCGGGAAATCCCTGCCCTAAATTAATGGCGTTGTACTGTTGCGCCGAACTACTCATGACGGTAAAAATGGTAGTGCCAACTTCGGGTAATTTGCTGTGAATAGAAACCATAAAAAGATAGAAGTATGAAGAAACCAGGAACCAGCAAATGCTTATGAAGCAACATCCAGTTCCTTAATTTGTTGCTTGTATTCCGAAGGTAAAATAAGACTTTTTAAAAACCAATCTAACTTAACAGCACGAAACAATTTATAAACAAAAACAAACGGCGTTAATAATGAAAACGAGCCAAGATGCAGCCTTTCGTTTACTTGTTTCGGAACAACTAAAACCTGACCTTCTTTCAACAAAAAATATCTAAACCAGCCCAAATGCTTTTTGTATTGTTTAAATAAATCTTTTGTGTAGTTACTGTACGTTATGTTGTTGTTTAAGTGTTGCTCGCGCATGGCTAACCATGTTGTATAATCAGTTGGTAAATCTTTCAAACCCATCCTCAACCCAACTTTATTAAACGTAGCAAACACTTCTTCTTTTTCTTTTATTGATAATTTTTTTTCTAACACTTCGTACGACCGGATAGAATAATCAATCAGCATAAACAAAACATCGCTGTATGCCCAATCAGGAATTTTTGCGCCGCGATTGTGTTCTACCTGTGCATGAATAAAAGCCATTTTATCAATCACTGCATTCGCTTTTTCTTCTTCCGAAAAAACAATAAGCCGCGCATACGTTACGGTTGAAAACAGCCTGCCCAACGGATCGGCCGGAAGCCTGCCTGTAAAGTACAACCAATCAACCGCTTTGTTTACAGCAAATTCGGCAGCAGCACCCGCAAAAATGAAAAGGATGGTATCGCCACTGCCCCAAATTTTTCTTACTATGGAATTTTGTTCTGCAAACCATTTCATACTCAAAATAACGCATAAAATAAACAGTTCATCTCATAATCATTTGTTGAAAACAAATTGATTATTCTCCTTTAAATCAATGCAGATAAAGGTTATGCTGCCAACAATCTGTTAAGTTGAATGTTTACCTGTAACATTGTTGTGTAAACAAACTCTTATGCGCATCTCATCAATCACAATAAAAACAAACTTCATGAAATTAACAAGCTACATTACCGGTAAACAATTTTTGCTTCTTGTTGCGGCATGTTTTAGTATTCTTTCTTTACAAGCGCAAACTAACATGCCCTTGCAACGCACCATTACTGCCACCGGCAATGCAAAAATAGAAGTGGTGCCGGATGAAATTTATATAGCTGTAAACCTGCGCGAATACGATAAAAAAGGAGCTGGTAAAATTGATATTGAAACCATTAAAAACAATTTTTTATCGGCTTGTAAAAGCATTGGTTTGAACGATACAGATGTTATGGTGCAAAGCTACCAGGGATATGATGGAACGCCTTATCAATACAGGAAAAACAAAAAACAAAACCCCGATTTAAAAGCGGGCATTAATTTTTGGGTGAAGGTGAACAGTTTAAAAAAGATGGATGAACTGGTGAACAAATTAGATGATGAAGCCACACAAAATTTTTACATTGCTAAAACCGATTATAGCAAACGCCAGGCATTAGAATTAAAGATGAAAGAAGATGCTATAAAAGCAGCAAAAGAAAAAGCTATTGCGTTAGCTGCTGCCATCAATGAAAAAATAGGCAATGCAATAACCATCACTGAACCTTCAGAAAACGGCGACAACCCGCCGCGACCAATGTATTCGATGGCAATGGCGAAGGTTGCTAACGCAGATAATAATGAACCGGCTTTAAATGTTGATTTTAAAAAGATGAAGATTGAATATGAAGCCAGTGTTACGTTTGCACTGTTATAAAAAAATGGAGTAAAAACAAAAGCTGTTGTAATATTTACAACGGCTTTTTTGTTTGTAAACATTTAGAACATCGCTTGCTTATGATATTATATTTGTCGTTCTTTATTTTATCTTATTGCATGAAATTAAACACCGTGATTTTTGATATGGATGGTTTGTTAATTGACAGCGAGCCGATATGGGGAATGGCTGCCAATGATGTGTTTAAACAATATGGGTTTCGTTTGTCGCCCGCGCAGCACATTACCACCACTGGTTTGCGGGTGCGTGAGTTTGTACATTGGTGGTTTGAATATTTTGGCATTGATAAAAAAGAAGAACCGGTTGCGGAAGAAAAAATCATTAACCGCGCGTTAGAACTGATTGATGAAAACTTCAACATGATGCCGGGTATAACGCATGTATTTAATTTGTTTCATTCACTTAATTTTAAAATTGGCATTGCTTCTTCTTCACCCGACTCACTCATTAATTTAATGATGGAAAGAAGTGGCATTAAACAATATGTAAATGGCACTGCATCGGGTCATTACCTGCCGTATCCAAAACCGCATCCGCAAGTATATTTAAATTGTGCCGATACTTTGCAATCTTTGCCATCGGATTGCATTGCTTTTGAAGATTCATTTTATGGAATGATTGCTGCCAAAGCTGCGCGTATGAAGTGTGTGGTAGTGCCCGATTACAAGCAATATAAAGAAGAGCGTTGGGGAGCAGCCGATTTAAAATTGTCATCATTGCAAAATTTTAGCGCTTTACATTTAGAAAGGATGAAGCAATAGAAAATTTTATAAAATGTAGTAAGTATCATGTAGTAAGATTTGTAAGAAAAAGTTTAGTAAGTTATACTACCTGATACACAATACAACGGGAGTTCTATCTATCATATATATAAATAAAACAAACCATTATGCCCAGGCATTGCTTTGCGCTCGATTTAAAAAATGATGAGCAATTGATTGAAGAATATGAAGCGCATCATCGTCAGGTTCCCAATAACATTATAGCCAGTATTAAAGATGCTGGTATTGAAGCCATGGATATTTACCGCTGCGGTAATCGGTTGTTTATGATTATGGAAGTAAATGAAGTGTTTGATGTTGAAAAAAAGAAACAGATGGATAACGCCAATCAAGATGTGCAGCGGTGGGAAGCTTTAATGTGGCAATATCAGCAAGCCTTGCCATGGGCGAAAAAAGAAGAGAAGTGGATGATGATGAAGCCTATTTTTGAACTTCCAAAAACGGGTGTATGAACTTAAGTTTACAAAACAAAGTGTACATTGTAACAGGCGGCGCCAGTGGTATTGGCGAAGCCGTTTGTAAATTAATTGGGAGCGAAGGCGGCATTGTTGTAATTGCTGATAAAAACGAAAAAAAAAGCAATGCACTTGTAAATGAAATTATGAAGCAAAAACAAACTGCATTCGCTATAACAGTTGAACTTACCAGTGAAGAGAGTTGCAAGCAATTAATTGACGATGTTATGGGCAAATACAAACGCATTGATGGCTTGGTAAACAATGCCGGCACGAACGATAAGGTTGGGCTTCAAAGCGGTACTGTGCACCGCTTTGAGCAGTCGCTTCGCATTAACTTACTTCATTATTTTACAATAGCCCATTATGCGTTGCCGCATCTTATAAAAACAAAAGGAAGCATTGTAAATATTGGTTCTAAAGTATCGGTAACAGGTCAGGGAAACACATCAGGTTATGCTGCCAGTAAAGGCGGCGTAAATGCGCTAACGCGGGAATGGGCGGTTGAATTGTTGCCATATCAAATTCGTGTGAATGCAGTGCTGCCAGCCGAAGTAGATACACCGCAATATGCCAACTGGATACAATCGCAACCCGATGCAAAACAAACCGCGCAGCACATTACATCTCACATACCTTTTGAAAGCCGTTTTACAACACCTGAAGAAATTGCAAATGCCGTTGTTTTTTTATTGAGTGATTGCTCATCTCACACTACCGGACAAATTGTTTTTATTGATGGTGGTTATACGCATTTAGATAGAATGATAACATAAATCATCTTTCAGCAAAATAAAAAAGTGGCAATTGAAAATTGCCACTTTAAGTAAACACGAAATTAATATAATGCGCTTAATTATCTATGCGTACATCATCAACCGATGATGTTGAAGAAGTATTACTTTTTGGTGTTACATCTTCTATATCCACTTCTGTTTTGCGCACTGTATCGCGCACCGTTTCATTACGTTCAGTCACATCTTTTCCAATCGTTACTTCTTCCACCACGCGCGCTTCTTTTGATACTACCGGCACTTCGGCGTATTCTTTCAATTCAATTACACCTTCTTTAAACGCACCAAAATTGGTGTTGCTAACAGGCTTATCAACAGCGGTTCTTTGCACCTGTACATGTTCTTCCTGCAAGCGAATGGTTTCTTGTACCGGCTGCTCAATAATTCTTGAACGAATGTATGCGCCACCTGTTTCTACTGTTTGTTTTCCTACATTCAAATTTTCTTCAATAATAGGAATAGTTGTGTCGGAATCTTTTCGGTTTTTAAAAAGATTGTCTTCATTAAAATGTTCATGATTATAAAAATCATTTGCATTGCCTCCGGTTCCGCTAATCAATGCAGCGCCACCAATACCTGCCAAAATATTGCGAATGTTAGTTTCCATATCGTTCGTAACTGTTCCATCATATTGCGGCAAAGCAGCAATCTTTTCCGGCGTAACGCCTTGTAAAAACGCATCATCGTCGGTACGGTGAAGTTCGGCTAAGCCAATTGGAACCAATACATTTCGGTTCGATTGTTTGTCGTATTCCTTATCTACTTTTACTACCATGTAACGCACTTTGCGCGCCTGTGGATCAAAAATTAAATCTTCTACTTCACCAATATGTTTGCTGGTTTCATCTCTTACATCCCAGCCGCGAATATCGGGTTCGCCGGTAGCTACTTCATAATCGCTTCCTTTTAATTGTAGCAGGCGGTTGCCTGTTGTTGTATCGTTTGCCATTTTGTTTTGTTTTTAAAAATCAAATTGATTTTAATGAGTAAATAAAAGAATCTATTTTGCTTTACGGGCTACTATTTCAACCCTGCGGTTTTGTTGACGACCTTGTGCCGTAGCATTTGTTGCAACAGGTGCAGCGTCTCCAATAGCATTAATGGAAATTTTTGTAGAATCTATACCGCCATTGGTAGCTAACCATGTACGCACAGCTTCAGCACGTTGTTGCGCCAGTTCTTTATTGTATCCTTTTGTGCCTGTGGAATCGGTATAACCATAAACACGTAAGTTGCCACCGTTAAAGCGTTTGTTAATAGAAGCAACTACTTGTTTTAGGTTTTGTTCTGCATCTTTTCGCAAGGTGCTTTTATCGGTTTCAAACAAAATGTTTTCACCTAAGCTATAAATGCCATAATTATCATTGCCTCTTACAGTAATGCCTTTATCTGTAATTTCACCGTACGCAGCTGTAGGAGCGTTCCTATCAACATCAGCCCAGTCGGGTGTTGTACTTCCTGCGGGTGTGGTGGTAGCAACAGCACCGCCGGTATCTTTTATAGTCGTTGTTGAGTCGGTAGTGTTTGCAACCGTAGTCGTTTTATTGCAACCCCTTAAAAGGAAAAATAACAAGCCAAGAAGAATAAGAGCTGCAATCAGCCAGGTAAGCCAGGAACTGTTTTTTCGTTTTGGCTGTACGTCAATATCTGCCATAAGATACATTTATGTTTATGAATAATAAAATAGTGAGAATTTACAAAATAACAATGTAAAAAAGGACTATTGTTTAAATAGTCCTTTTGTTTTTACTCCAATCTTAGTTACCTTTTTTCCAATTGCTATCTGTCGTTGATGTTTTCTTAGTTGTGCCTTCAATATTTTCAACATCGACTTCTGTTTTGCGTACTGTATCGCGAATAGTTTCACTGCGTTCGTTGGTTTCTTTACCCAAACTTACTTCTTCCACAATCCTTGCTTCCTTTGATACTACAGGCACTTCAGCATGTTCTCTCAATTCAACTTCTCCTTCTTTAAAGGTGTCAAAATCGGCGCTGGTGGCAGCACGGTTCACAGTGTTTCTGTTCACATAAACACGCTCTTCGCGAAGACGTAAATTTTCTTCAACCGGGCGTTCAATAATGCGGCTTCTTAAACGTACACCACCTGTTTCAACCGTACGCTTTCCTACCTGTAATTCTTCTTCAATTACAGGAATAGAAGTTTTACCTGTGAGATCATCATTGCCACTTAGCAACGTTGTTTTATTAGCTGTATCAAATGTTCCCGTTGTTGTGTCAATATCTGTTGTACTGGCAGATGCACCTGCGGTTTCATTAAATACTCCTACTGGTGTAGCACCTGTAGTGGTGTTATAAGTGCTGTCATTCGCATCTTCATCTACGTTAACGGCACCATGATCATCCAAAATATCAGCAGCTCTTTCGGCTTCATCTGAGGATGATGCATGAACAGTAACGACTGAACTACCGCGGGACGCTACACTGCTATAACGACTTACTTCTTTGTCGCTGTCAGCACTGCTGCCGAATAAATTCTTAAAGAAACGGGTTACACCACTTTCGTTTTGGTCATTATTGGTATCAAGGTTAAAATTCTGATTGTAGGCGGTTGTAGTTTGGTTAGTGTTAGTAACATCACTACTGCTGCCAATTGATAAATCTACGTCGCTTCTGTCGAAGCCATTATTCACTAAATGATCTACGGCTTCCTGAGCCTGGCTTGGCTTGTTAAATAAGCCTACTACTGTCTGTTTCATAATTGTAACTGATTTTATTTTAGGTTATTAAATCCGTTTGTTTTTACTGCTATTTGGTTTCAGTTGATATTCGTTCCACTTTCACATTTTCCTTGCGCAGCCTTACATTATGCTGTTCATTTCGTTCAATGCTCCGCTTTGTAATTCTTATTTCTTCCACCAATAACAATCGTTTTACAAGCACTTCTTTTAGTACAGGCACAATCATCGTATCGCCTTCCTGTCTAACTGTTGGTGCTTCATTATCTGCATATTTATTTATAGCAACATGTTCTATTAAATAGTCATCATTTAATAAGTTCACATCAATCGCCTCGTTAGTTTCTGTTACTTCTTTGGTTATTTTTACAGTGGCAGTTTCCGCCATTTTTTTTTCAATAGAAACCGTTTCTTCTATTACAGGAATCACAACATCTTTTTGTTTTGAAGTATTAAGCAGATCGTTTTCGGAAAAAAAATTTGTGTTCGACATAAGGTTTTTATGTCAATGAAAAAGTATGCCGTTGATGTTATTGATTGAACGACTGCTTATTACAAAAAAATTGTTATTTGAGAGGGATGTGGAATGTGTAGAATGTTTATCCTTACCCTTATATTGATTTCTACACTAATGTTATGTTTAGGTTATGAAAAACTATAAATTGTAAGCAACAACTCTTGTGCCCACAAAAAACAGTTTTTATGTAAATGCCTCGCATTATTGTTTCTTCATCATTGGGTATCTCATGCCATTCATGGTTGTCCTAAGTTTATAAAAGCGCGCGCACACTTGCTCTGCCGGTGTTAATGGTATGTGTGTCGCCAGGCTTTCTGCCTTCGTATTCAAAATTTATTTCAATATTATTGATAAGTCTTTTAGTGAATGAAACGTTCCATAAATAATTTTTCCCTGGCAATAAACCACCCAGCATAATGTAGCTGGTGGTTGTGTTTTGTGCGCCTGCGTAAGTAATGTTGTTGATGGTGAATTTTGCAGTGAGGCTGGTGTTGCTAACAGCATTATAACGGCTTTCAAAAATAAAGGCGTTGCTTGCAGATATTTCGCCGCCATATTGCGGTTTGTTGTTTTGTTTCTGAAAAGCATAACTGCCCTGCACACGAAATTTTGTTCCTGCGGTATAAGATAATTTAGGTTGCAATGAATATATATTAATGAAATAATTTTCGTTGCTAAACGCTGGCGTTAGCAAGCTGTTAGTGCCAATGCTTTGCGCCATCTCGATAGTGTAAACTTTTGCAATGTTCACATGAGCTTTGCTGTTGAACTGATGCAAGCGGCGGCTTTGAAAACCATACGTGAGCAAGGCTTTGTTGTAGTTGGAAAGCTGTGTTACATCGGCTCCCCAAACCGGGCTGCTTCGGTTAAAAGCAAGCGTGTTACTGATGCTGGAATTGAGCGAAAGCAACGAACTATCGCTGATGCTATGCGCAAACGGATTGTACAACGGGTTACCATTTGCCGTTTGTTTTTGCCCCATTTGTAACGAAGACTGCCAATACCAACGAGTGATGAAAACTTTAAAAAATTTGTTGCGGATTTTTGACGATACCGCTTTTGGATTGATTGAAAAACTATAAATGAATTGGTTATAATTAGCCTTGATGTACTGATTGGTGGGTGTGAAAATGCGGATATAAGTTGCCTGGTCGGAAAACTGCGCGGGCACAAATTCATTTAGTTGCGCAATGCCATCTTTGTTGTAATCAATCCATGTGTATTGACCCAAACCGGCAGGAACTTGTATGTAAGAATAATCGCGTTTTTGCTCTTGCCCCGAACCGATTTCATACACAGCGTTTCCGCTTATAAATCCATTCCATTCGTTAATAGAGTATTCGGCTCTTCCCAACAAGCTGTTATCAGATGTTTGATTGATGAGTTTTGAATTGCTTACCATCAATTGCCGGTACGTTACGTTTAACCGAAAGTTATGATGTTGGTTTCGCAACAACTCGGTTTGGAAATTATAGTTGTGGCTTCTGTCGGTTTGCGCTAAAAATTTTCCGTTCGGCAATTGATTGCTTCTTGTAAAATATGTAAACGACCATTTGTTTGCTTTGGTTTGATTGCTTTTTATGTAAGCGCTCCATGTTTCAAACGCAAAAGATACGGGCGTTACGGTATCTGAAGCCATGTTTTTAATTTCATTATGTTCAAGCGAATAAGAAGCGCCGGCAACATAATTTTTCATGTTGTACAATGTCTTGCTTACGTCAACGGAAGGGCGCAAATAAAAACCTTTATCCTGAGGTAAGTTGATGTTCGTAAGGTTGAACACATCGTTCACCTGGAAGCCCTTTATATTTTGCGATTGCGTGATGATGTTGCGATAACCTTTGTAACCATCGCTGCGTAAATACGAGCTGAAATTGTATTGAATGGTGTTGTTTTTATCATCATTTAACTGCAGGTTTACAGTAGGCAACTGTTCAGTTGCATAGTTGGTAACAATGGGCAATCCCCAGTCGCGCGTAAACTCAACAGCACGCAATCTTTCTACCGGACGAAAATTTTTATCTACCCATTCATAGCCTGCAGTTCCGGTAAAAAACAAGGGTTTGTTTTTATTTGTTTTCCAGGATTCTTTTTTTATAAGATTGAACTTTGCTGCAAAGCCGACATCATTGTTTTTTTCCAGTTCTGAAAATGTATTTACATCGTATTTGCTTGATGCCACCTCTGCATAAACGGTTGTTTTTTCATTCAATTTATATTCGCCGTTAATACTAATCACCTGTTGCGATTTTGGCGTTACCAAAAAAGCAGCCGCTTCGTAAAAGCCTTGCGGCACGCCGTTTTGCGGGGCTACCCATTGATATACTTTGCCGTTGGCAGCCGATGCAGATAAAACATAATTTCCTTTGTTATTGCCTGCTTCAACAAACGATAAATTATACTTCGCACTATCGGCATTGCTTGAATACACATAAACAGAATCGTGTGTTCCATTTACAAGCGTATCTATCCTTTTATATAAAATCTTTGTTGTCGAAAAACTATCGGTGCCGGCAACCGGATAGTAAGCATTTTGAATGCTATCGCCAAGATTGGCAAGAAACTGTTTTTGGTTTACATCTAATGTTTGATTGATGGGCGAATTTTTTGCATCAACATTGCTATAAGCCGAAACATTCACTGATAACTTTTTGCCTGTAATGGTATTGCTGCCGTACAGCATAGAATTTAAAAAGTTGCGATCGGCGTATTGAAATTCAACCTGCACACGCCGGTCTTTTGTAATCATTTGTTTAGGCGTAAAAGTTACCTCAGCAGTGTTGTAATTGATAATGTAATCAGCATCTTCGCCGCGCTGCATTTGCACGCCATCAATAAACACTTTTTCGGTTCCTGCAAGCACCACAAAATACAATTCGTTGTTGTTTCCCTGCAGGCGATACGGTCCCTGGTTGCCTTCCTGAACCGCCAATACATTACGTGCAAATTTTCCTTTTTCAATGGCACCGCTTACTAATAAATTGTCAGAAGTATTTTTAGTTATGTTGATTTTTTGTTGATACGAAATGCCTTGCAAACGTTGATAAAATTTGAGGAAATAAGCATTATTTCTTCGCAAATCTATATCGCCTAAATCCACTTCCCAGCCCCTTTTTTTAAACTGTAATAAAATCTTATCAAACTCATTCAACTGCTGTGTTGTACCATCAGGTTGTATAGGGATATTGTTATCAGTTATTGCTGCAGCAATTTCAATGCTGTCGCCAATGATGCCGTTAATCTGCAGGTTCAGTTGCGAATTAAAAACCGCATCCTGGGTGTTGCCAACGCTTAAACTTCTGCCAAAGCTTCCATTGTAAGTAAGCTTGCCAAAATTAAACAAAGCATTATCATTTTGTGTTGATGATGACCTTCGTTTTTCTGCAATAAAATTATTGCGGATGCTATCAAAAGAAAACCGGCGGGCCACCAAATTAAAACGCGAAGGAAATACCCGGTAAATAATTGCAACGCTATCTTTTTTGGGGTTTTTTTTCCACTGGATAACAGCATTTATAAAATCAACCGAATAAAAAGAAGTATCTACGTTTTGAACAAAAAATGTATTTGGTACAACGCTTAAGCTATCAAAAACAAAAGCACCTTTTGCACTGATAGTTTTGTTGCGCAAATTACTAACCTGTGCAGCAGAAGAAAGCACAATGGAAAGCAGTAAAAGCAGCAGTATAGTGTGTAAGCAGCGCGGCATTCTATCGTTTCGGCATCCTCAATAAAGTAAATATAAACATTGAAAACAAAATGCAATTCTTTTGCAAATAATAATTAGAATCACTTCAAACATCCATTTTGTAATTCTATGATCATTCATAAAAGTATTTATTTATTCACCGAAATAAAACAGCACTTAACACAGAATTATTATTTGCAAAAAGTATTTATCTAAACTTATTAGCTATATTTGCATTGTCAATTTGAGTTCTTCAGTACATAGTAAGTTGTTATTTTCGTCCACGCATATTCTGCTAAAAGTTAATAAGCCATCTTTACACCTGTTGCCTCAAGCTTTATTTACAAACAATTTTTTTAGAATGAACATTTATGTTTCAAACTTAAGCTTCAACGTACAGGATGATGACTTAAGAGGTTTTTTTGAAGAGTATGGCGAAGTTACTTCAGCCAGAGTAGTTATGGACAAAATGACACAGCGCAGCCGTGGTTTCGGTTTTGTTGAAATGTCGGATGAAGCTGCTTCACAGAAAGCTATCAGCGAATTAGATGGTGCTTCTGTAGAAGGCAGAAACATTCGCGTTACAGTTGCTAAACCCCGCGAAGAAAGAACTGGTGGCGGTGGTGGAAACAGCGGCGGTGGTTACGGCGGTGGCGGTAACAGACGCGGCGGTAACAGCGGCGGCGGTGGCGGAAGATGGTAATTTTCTCCTGCAATCCTTTTATAAAAGAGTTCAACATGTTGAACTCTTTTTTTATTTTATAGAAAAGAGATAACCGATGTTGTACATAAATAAAAATGGCTTAAAAGAAAGAATAGGCGAAAAATCTGAATAACTATTAACATGATGAACCTATTTTTAAATCCGTTTTATCAGTGCTTCATTCCATTGTATTTTGTTTTCTTTTGCATTGCGTTCCTTATCTTGCTTTTCAAATATTTATAAACCTATGCGTTGTTTTCTTACTTTTATTTCGCTTCTTATTACTATGACGTTGTTTGCACAAAATCCTATTTTTTATTTATTGATTGGCACTTATACAAAAGCGCCCAGCAAGAGCGAAGGCATTTATGTTTATAAGTTCAATCCTAATAAAGGTGAAGTAACTGCTGCAGGTAAAATTGCAGCTGATAATCCATCTTATCTTGCCATTTCTAAAGATCAGAAATATGTGTATGCAGTAAGTGAAAACAACGATAAAAGCGTTGCAAGTGCATTTAGTTTTGATAAACAAAAAGGCGAGTTGCATTTGATCAATTCGCAAACCAGCGGTGATGGACCGGCTTATATTTCGGTTGATGCTACGGGCAAATATGTTGTAACGGCCAATTATGGCGGCGGCAATGTAAGCGTATTTAAAACTGGCGAGGGCGGTGCGTTACAGGCTTCTGTACAAACACTTGCACACGAAGGTTATGGCGTGAACGTTACACGGCAGGAACAACCGCATCCACATTGCGCTATGTTTTCGCCGGATGAAAAATTTGTGTATGTGCCTGATTTAGGTAATGACAGACTTTACTCGTATAGCTTCGATGCTAACAATGCTGCTTCACCGCTTACAGCAACCGATCCGGCATATATTGAACTGCCTGATGGTTCGGGTCCGCGCCACCTTGCCTTTAGCCCAAATGGCAAATTTATGTATCTGCTGAATGAACTTTCCGGCATGGTAACAGCCTATGCTTACAACAATGATAAATTAACCGAAATTCAAACAATTGTTTCCACTGATGCCGGTGATAAAAATAATCGGGGCAGTGCCGATATACATCTTACGCCGGACGGAAAATTTTTATATGCATCCAATCGTGGTAAAGCCAACGACATTACTATTTATAAGCCTGGTACCGATGGCAAACTGGTGCTGGTTGGGCATCAGCCGGTGGGTGCGCATCCTCGCAATTTTATGGTTGATCCTACCGGACGCTTTTTGCTGGTGGCTTGCCGTGATAGTAATGTGGTTCAGTTTTATGTCATCAATAAAAACTATGGTTTATTAACGGATGCCGGTTTTAAAATTGATATTGACCAGCCGGTGTGTTTAAAAATGATGCCAACAAAATAAATTATAAGTTCTTTGGGCTTTACGGTAAACCGATAAGATTTTAAAATTTTATCGGTTTGTTTTTACTCCAATTTTTAATCATGCTGTGCATTGATGTTATAATTTTGTTTGATGAACAATGTTCATATCGTAAGATATCATCCTAATTACAAACAAAAATTTATAGACCTGAATATTGAATGGTTACAAAAATATTTTACCGTAGAACCACACGATACGTTTGTTTTTGATAACATTGAAGAAGTTATTGTGTCGGCCGGCGGTGAAATTTTTTTCTGCTTACTCGATGATGAAATTGTAGGCACAGCAGCCATGCAAAAATGGGATGAGCATAGTTTCGAGTTAATCAAGATGGCTGTAACAGAAGCCTATCAGGGCAAGGGTTTCAGCAATCTTTTAATGGAGGCTTGTATTCGTTTTGCCAAAGAAAAAAACGCTTCTAAAATTATCATACTTTCTAATCGTTCCCTTAAACCTGCCATCAGTTTATACACAAAATTCGGCTTTAAAGAAGTGCCTTTGGAGGCAACCGATTACTCAAGAGCCAACATTCAAATGGAGTTGCAAACTGCAACATAATTTCAGTTTTGTTTTACTGTAACTTTGAAGTTATGAGCAAGTACGATGTATTAATTATAGGCGGCGGTCCTATTGGTTTGGCGTGTGGAATTGCAGCAAAAGAAAAAGGCTTGAGTTACATCATTATCGAAAAAGGAGCGCTGGTGAACAGCTTATTCAACTATCCTTTGTTCATGACTTTCTTTTCTACTTCGGAAAGGCTTGAAATTGGCGGCGTGCCTTTTATGAGTTTAAACGCAAAACCCGGCAGGCAGGAAGCCATCGAATATTATCGAAGAGTAAAACAGTTTTTCAATTTAAAAATAAAGTTGTTTGAAGAAGTAAAATCGGTTGAAAAGAGGGAAGAACATCATTTTATTATTATTACATCCAAAGCAAAGTATGAAGCCGAAAATGTGGTGATTTCAACCGGTTTTTACGATGTTCCAGTGATGATGAATATTCCTGGCGAATACCTGCCCAAAGTGAAACATTATTATAAAGAGCCGCATTTTTATGCTTACCAAAAAGTGCTGGTTGTTGGGGCTAATAACAGTGCGGTTGATGCAGCGTTAGAAACCTGGCGCAGAGGTGCAGACGTTACAATGGTTATTCGGGGCGGCGAAGTTGGAAATGTAAAATACTGGATAAAACCAGATATTGAAAATCGCATTAAAGAAGGCAGCATCAAAGCTTATTTTCACAGTTCATTACTTGAAATAAAAGAAGAAGAAGTTGATATTGCAACGCCGGAAGGTTTGGTAACTGTTGATAACGATTGGGTGCTGGCGATGACAGGCTATCATCCAAACTTTACAATGCTTCGCAACTTTGGGATTATCTTATCTGATAACGAAAAGCTATGCCCTGCTTACAACCAAGATACAATGGAAACCAATGTGCCGGGCATTTATCTTGCCGGTGTTGTTTGTGGCGGTATGGATACGCATATTTGGTTTATTGAAAACTCTCGTGAACATGCGGATAAAATTGTAAAAGCCATTGTTGAAAAACGCGAATGGGTAATGGTTTAGCGGGTTGGTTTTATTTTGGTAAGAAATAAAAAGCAATAAAAACAAAAGCCAGAGTAAAGAAACCGGCTTTTGTTTTGTATTTTAAGTGAAAACTTCCTTCACTCTATCAAAAAAGTTTTTTTCGCTTTTACTGGGCTGCGGTTTAAAATTGGGGCTGTTATTTAATTTCTCCAGCATATTTTTTTCTTCTGACGTTAGGTTTTGCGGTGTCCAAACATTTACGTGAATTAACTGGTCGCCGCGCTGATAACCCTGCACTTCAGGAAATCCTTTGCCTTTTAAACGAAATATCTTTCCGCTCTGCGTTCCCGGTGGTATTTTAATCTTCGCTCTGCCATCAATGGTGGGCACTTCTGCATTCGTTCCAAATGCCGCTTCCGGAAAAGTAATGTGTAATTCAAAAGCTACATTTAAACCATCGCGGTGCAGTTCCTTATGCGCTTCTTCTTCAATCAAAATCAGCAAATCGCCAGGTGCGCCGCCTCGCTCGCCGGCATTGCCTTTGCCGCTCATGCTCAACTGCATTCCTTCCTGCACGCCGGCAGGTATATCAATGCTAATGGCTTCTTCATTATATACTCTGCCTTCACCTTTACAATTGTTGCATTTTGCCGTTATGGTTGAACCTTCGCCGTTGCAAGTAGGGCAGGTGCTAACGGTTTGCATTTGCCCTAAAAATGTATTCGATACTTTCTTCACTTGCCCGCTGCCATGGCAGGTTGAACAGGTTTGTATGCTGCCTTTATCTTTTGCACCGGTGCCGTTACAAACCTGGCAAGGCACATATTTTTTTACCTTGATGTTTTTGGTAACGCCTTTAGCCATTTCCTCGTACGTGAGCTTAATTTTTACACGAAGGTTGCTTCCGCGAGATCCTCTGCCACGGCTGGCTCTGCCGCCACCACCGCCACCGAACATATTACCAAACATGCCTTCGCCAAAAATATCTCCAAACTGGCTGAATATGTCTTCCATGTTCATGCCGCCGCTAAAACCGCCACCGCCGCCCATGCCTGGCGCAAATGCCTGATGACCAAAGCGGTCATACTTCGCTTTTTTATCAGCATCGCTTAATATTTCATAAGCTTCGGCAGCTTCTTTAAATTTTTCTTCGGCACTTTTATCGCCGGGGTTTCTATCGGGATGATATTGCATTGCCACTTTGCGATAAGCTTTTTTTATCTCATCGCCCGATGCGGATTTGCTCACGCCCAATATTTCGTAATAATCTCTTTTTACCATAAAAACCAAAGCTTCAACCCGCCAAAAGAAGGGTAAAAAAGCTGTTTAATTAAAGTGTTATTGAAAATAAATATAGCTTTTGTTTTTACTTCACTTTATAAATTAGGGGCTTTACCTACTACTACTTTTGCAAAGCGGATAATTTTATCGTTAAGATAATATCCTTTCTGCACTTCATCCAACACTTTTCCAATCATGTCTTTAGTAGGTGCAGGTATTTCGGTAATGGCTTCATGTTTTTCAACATCAAAATCTTGCTGCTTGCTTTCCATGGCCTTCAAACCCTTTGCTTGTAAGGTGTTGCGCAGTTTGTTAAACACAAGCTGAACGCCTTCTTTTATTTGTTCCACATCCCCGCTTTGCTTCATTTGTTTTTCTGCCCTATCACTATCATCCAGCGTATCCAGCAAGGAAACAATAATGTCTTTACCCGCTGTTTGAATCAGTTCAATACGCTCTTTGGCTGTACGGCGTTTAAAGTTTTCAAACTCTGCCAGCAAACGGATGTATTTATCTTTCTGTTCAGCCAGTTGGTTGTTCAGTTGTTCAACTTCAGTATCGTTCTCAACCGGCTCATTCAAATGTGTTGTACCGGCTGCATTTTCGTCAGTATTAATAGTAAAATCGGTTGCTTCTGCTGTGTAAGCACCATTTTGCTCTTTGTTTTTTTCTTCTGTCATCTCAATTTAATTGGTTACTACTATTAGTCAAATTCACTGCCAATGCGTATTGTAGGAAATTTTGGCAGGCGAAGATAGAAGAAGTAAAATACAATAAGCAACTATCAGCAACAAGAAGCAAAAACTGCAATTTGATCATAAAACATGATTTATATTTTGAGGATAATTTTATTAAAATAAAATATTTTTATTGTATCTTTCTTACTTCATGCCTTCCGGATTCAAACAAAAAAATGTCCTCGCAACAACAATACATTGCACATTTTGATCTCGATTCTTTCTTCGTAAGTGTGGAAGTTGTAAACAATCCCTCACTCAAGGGAAAGCCTGTAATTGTTGGCGGAAGCCGTGAGCGCGGCGTAGTGTCAGCAGCTTCGTACGAAGCGCGGAACTACGGCGTACACAGTGCAATGCCAATGGGCAAAGCTATACAGTTGTGCCCGCAGGCTGTTGTAGTAAAAGGAACTTATAGCGAGTACAGCCGGTATTCAAAAATGGTTACTGATATAATCGCCTCACGTGCGCCGTTATTCCAAAAGGCATCGGTAGATGAATTTTATATCGACCTCACAGGTATGGATGCCCACTTTGATGTGTTTCAATGGACAATTAATCTTCGTCAGGAAATTATAGACACTACAAAACTGCCTATTTCGTTTGGATTGGCGTCCAATAAACTTGTAGCAAAAATTGCAACCGATGAAGCGAAGCCCAATGGCTATTTATTTATACAACCGGGTTCGGAGAAAGATTTTTTAGGTGCCCTAACTGTAAATAAAATACCGGGTGTAGGCAAGCAAACACATCACCAGTTACAAGAGATGGGCATTCATTTTATCCGCGATATTTTGTTTTATTCAAAAAAAGATATAGAAAACAAATTAGGAAAATGGGGGAGCGATTTATGGTATAAAGCGCAAGGTATTTCGGAAGGCGAAGTAAGCAACGAAAGAGAAGCCAAGTCTATCTCAACCGAAAACACTTTCCATGAATCAACCGATAATGAAGAATTCTTATTAAGTGAAATTGTACGCATGACGGAAAAAATTGCTTACGAGTTAAGGCAAGACGATAAACTGGCAGGTTGCATTACGGTGAAAATAAGGTACAGCAATTTTGAAACCGTATCACGGCAAACGTCCGTCAATCCTACGTTTCAGGACGATGAAATGATACCGGTTGCTAAACAATTGTTTCATTTTTTATTCAATAAAAACCGGCAAGTAAGATTGATTGGCGTAAGGTTAAGCGATTTAACTTCCGATGCGATGCAAGGCAATTTGTTTGATGATGCCGAAAGAAAAAATAACCTTTACAAAGCCATAGATTCGGTAAAAAATAAATACGGAAATCCATCGCTGCAGAAAGGGAGATCAGTGAAAAAAGAGAAGTAAAATCACTGAACTGTTATCGTTTGTTTTTAATCAATTTCATCGTTATAAATTCTTCCCATGAAGAACCTTTTTTTTGATATTCACCCGTTTCTACAAACTCACCCTTACTGCCAAAAGCCGCTTTATAACGAACAGGTTTACCGTCTTCACGGGTTATGTATTCAAACGAGTGAACTCCAACCATAAAAGGTTGTTCTTCATAATCGCGCCCGTTGGTTCGCCAGCTTGTCCATCGGTATTTTTTATTATTTACATCATAAGAAATCACAGAAAAAGAAGTATAGGCAAGCGATTGTTTTTTAGTGGTTGAATCGGCATCAGTAGCCCTGACAGTAATTAATAAAATGTTTCCATTTAAGGAAGGCTGTACCAATTCTTTGATATGTGTAACTCGCTTTTGGTTATCAACAGTTATAACGCTTGCGCCCGTCCAGTTTCCAAGCATCCAGCGCAATTTTTGTATGGCTTCTTTTTGTTCCATATTACCTTTTTGGGCAAAAGCAAAACATGGAATCATAAAATTGATGAGTATAATAAAAAACCATTTCATTTGATGTTCATTTGCAAGGGTGCTTTAGCAAATTCAATGCTATAAAAAAGATGCTTGTAATATGGCTGATTTGAAGTTTTTAATTTTATAAAATGAATCGGATTGAACAAATACAAAAGATGCTTGAAGAGTCGCCGAAAGACAATTTTTTACGTCATGCGATGGCTTTGGAATGGATAAAGCAAGGCAACGACGAAGCTGCTAAAAACTTATTTATTAATATTTTAAATGAGTCGGCTGATTATGTAGGATCATATTATCATTTAGCCAAATTATTTGAGCGAAACAGCGAAACCGAAGCAGCAATTTTTTGGTATGAAAAAGGAATGAAAGCTGCAAAAACAGCCAATGATAACCATGCTTATAACGAGCTGCAAAGCGCTTATGAGGACTTAATTTATTAAGATGATATTTGGTTGTCAAGTAGAGTTTGAATTGCATCAATCACTTCATCTGATGTTGGATAAGGAACGTTATGGTTCATGATGTTTTCGTTTACATAACGCACAATTTCATTCTTACTTTTTAATGTTTCTTTCACGGAAAAATACAACACTTTATTCCGTGTTTGCCATGGCGTATGCTGCGGATTGGTAAGCGCATACAACACCACAACCGGCTTTTCCAATGCGGCTGCAATATGCACTGTGCCAGTGTTCACGGAAAGAAGAAGTTGTGATATATCAATCGCAGCAATCAGTTCTTCAACGCTAAATAAACCAGCAGCTGAAAAGCAACGCAGGTTTATATTTACTGCAATTTGATTTACCAATTCTCTTTCAGATGAAGAGCCGGTAACTACAATTTGAAGTGAACGATTCTGTAATAACTTTTTACCCGTTTGTATCCATAAATCGGTTGGATATTTTCGCTTTTCCTCGCTTACGCCCGGATGGAAAATGATGAAAGGTTGCTGTAACGCAACGCCAATTTTTTTTAGTTTTTCAACAGCGTTTTGTTTTGCTTCATTTTTATAAAAGATAGAAAGTTTTTGTGATGAAGTAAAAGCGTTTAACGAATGCGCCAGTTTTAAATCTCGTTCAACCTGATGTTGAATAAAATGATAGGGTTCTTCATCGGGCAGCCAATGCGTTAAAAGCTGATATGGATTTTCACGGCAATAAGCTGCTCTGGTAGTAATACCTGATAAGAATGCAAGCATTGCAGCAGGCAATGGATTCTGGCTATATACTGTAAAAATTACAGCCGCGTCAAACGCATGTCTGGAAAGGGTTTGAACCAATTTAGCAAAGCTGATTTCATCTATCGGTTTATCTGTTTTTATCCAGGGAACATTGGCGATAATCGTGTCATCTATTTCCTTTATAAAAGGTGTAATTAAACCGCCCATTGAAGAAGTGAGCACCGTAATTTTACAATTGTACGTTTCTTTTAAAGCCCTGATAGCAGGTGTTGACATCAGCACATCGCCCATATTATCGGTACGAATGCACAACACATTTTGCAAATGACTTTTTTTATTTTCATTCATGAATTTTCTACAATCAGATTAGCAGCCTCAAGTAAATTTTCTGCAACAAAATCGGGTTGTCGTTTTTCATTCATTATCCATTCGGTTTCGTTGCCATTTTTAAGTAAGATGGTTTTGCAACCAGCAGCTTTACCGGCTTCAACATCGTTTAAAATATCTCCTACCATCCACGATTGTTTTACATCTATATTAAAATCTTTAACCGCCCGCAAAAGCAGGCCAGGTTTAGGTTTGCGGCAATCACAATCAATGGTGTATTCTTTTACAGTTCCTTCTTTATAATGCGGACAATAGTAAAAGCCATTGATAATAACGCCTTCTTCATTTAATAAATCAGTGATAGCATTACTTACATTTTGCAAGTCTTCTTCTTTAAAATATCCTCTTGCCACACCGCTTTGATTGGAGATGACAATCAACAAAAAATTTTGATTTTGCAGTAATTGCAAAGCTGGTATAGCTGTATCGGAAAGTGTAATGAGTTTAGGGTTGACGTTATACGGTATATCCGGAATTAATGTGCCGTCTTTATCAATAAAAATTGCTTTCTTCATCTGTTGTTACTCTGTGGCAAAAATAGCAAACCATGGCTCGTTAGTAATAAGTTGATGGTTGCGCAAAGCGAAATAGTTTCCTTTAATAAAAGTATTTAAAACAGGTTGTGTGTTGTGTCTTCTTGCAACCATTTTATGATATAAAGCATCGCAGCTGGCCGCCACTTGTTTCCATGTAAACAATTTATTCACGCGTTGAACGCAATTGTTGCTCATAACTTGTAAATTATACTCGCAACTTAACGCTTGTTCAATTTTTTCGGCTAAAGCTTCGGGGTTATTTGGCGGAACAAGAAAGCCGGTTTTGCCATCGTCAATGCTGTACTTTATACCACCTACATTGGCGCCAATTACAGGCGTTCCGCAAGCCATCGCTTCTAATGGTGTAATACCGAATGGCTCATACCAAGGCGTTGTAATAAACAAGTCGGCAGCAGCATAATAATACTTCAATACATCGCGTGTTTTTCTGCCAACAAACGTAATGCGTGATCGAACATTTGCATTCTTCGCCACTTCTATTAAACGTGCAATTTCGGGTGTTAAATTTGGATCAGGCGTATCGGCATCGCCGCCAACAATTACAAGATGTATGGAGTGCAACCCGCTTTTTATTTTACTAATGGCTTTTATTACATTGTCAACTCCTTTGCGCGGAACCATTCTTCCCAACTGAAGTAATATTTTTTCGTGCTGGGGAAGATGTAAAATGGTTCTGGCTTTCCTTTTTTCAATAGGATAAAATTCTTTGTTACTGAAGCCGCACGGAATGATAGTAATTTTATTTGCATTTGCGTTGTAATGCTGTATCAAATCTTCTTTATCCTGCGGACATTCTGCTATTAAAAAATCGGCATCCCAAACAATCTCTTTCTCAATATGGATGCGGCTTGCAGGAAATTTATCCATTTCTTTTTGATACAGTTGCCGAACCAAACCCAGCGCATGAAACGTTACTGTATATGGAATGCCAAACTTTTTTTTGATGTTGGATGCCACCATCGCAGACATAAAAAAATTGGCATGTATTAACTGGTAACACACATTTTCGTTACTAATAAACTTTGCCATGTTATCGGTAAATTCATCCATGTGGCAAAGCAATTCTTCCTTTGGCAGAATGGTTGCCGGACCTGCTTTTACATGAATCACACGAATGTTAGGAAGCCAATTAATAACCGTTGAAATATTACTTTCTTTCCGCGTAAAAATATCAATCTCATAACCCATTTCGGCTAAGTGTTTGGGCAGTTCCGCCACATACACATTTTGTCCGCCGCTGTCAACGCCACCTAAGGTTGCCAGCGGCGAAGCGTGTTCACTAATGAAGGCTATTTTCTTTTTCATAGGTTAGTTTATTGTTTATCATAGCAAGTTGAAACACCTGCTCCCAATCATTTGTAAATCGTTCAATACCAAATCTGTTTTGTATCGTTTTTCTGGCTTCATTACCTACGCTGTGAGACTTGATTTTGTTCTCTAACAGCCACTGCATTTTTTCAATTAAATAATCAATATCAGTATGAATAAAACCGTTTACTCCGTCTTTTATTACGGTAACATATTCAGTAGTGGCAAGGGCTACAACAGGCAAGCCGGTAGCCATTGCTTCCAGAACGGCTAATCCCAGGCTGGTCCACCGGATCGGGTTAAAACAAAAGCGGTATTTTCCAACAAGATCAGGCATCTGCGGGTGCAGCACTTCGCCTAAACCGCCATATTCTTCTGTACCCATGCCAATTAAGTCAAGCGGTATTTTCTTTCTTACTTTTTCAAAAATATCTGCACCTAATTTTCGTCCTCTTTGGTGTAGATGATTGACGATAACAACACCTTTTTCCAGATCTCCGGTATAACTGTGAGGAGGAACGATAACACCATGATCAATTACCTTTACAATTCTGCAATGGTCATTGTTCCACATTAATTTATTGAAGTTGGTAACATGAACCATTAACACATCCGGGTCATTCATTAAATGCTTTGCATCGGCAGGATATTTTGCAGGCGTATCGTGCTCTACATAAACCTTGGGAAGTTTGCGTTGTTCATCTGAAAGCACATCATATTGGTCAATCAAATAGTTTTTATTCGTCTGAAACAAGATGCAATCAAACGTTATGTTTTTTACATCTTTTGCATTTACTTCAATCACATTATCGCCGAATGGAAACGTTTCTCCTCTGCCATAATAGCCTTCGTTTTTTTCTGTAGTAACCGGTATATAGATTGTAAAATTTCCTTGCGACAAATAATATAAATATGTTCCATGGATATGCCATGTAAATATTTTCGGCCGTTCTGTTTTCATAGTCATACTGCTTTCGCAAATGTGCAAATTGCGTATTGAAAATGGTGCCAAACCAGTAATGGCAAGCGGTTCAGCAGGTTATCAATTTGCCTGCTTCTTTTTGTAGAAGCGTTTCTACATGAACATATCAATAAAAAAGCATAGCTATGAATTTTCTTTTTATTGAACATCATATTTATCTAAATGTTTACCAATGCAGAACACTTTGAAAGGAAGTTGCAGATGGCTTTTTGATAAGGAATAAGGAACTGTGGTTTGCTATTTGTTTGCAGTGGTTTCGTTATAAAAAAATACCGGAAAACACAATCAAAAACAGACTTCTGCTCTATTCGTTTTATTTTAAAAAATTTTTCTCTCATAAACTTACTTCTATGTACACAATTGGTATCAATGCTGTTTTTCACGATAGCGCTGCGTGCATTATAAAAGATGGCGTTTTGCTGGCTGCCGCCGAAGAAGAACGTTTTACACACATTAAACATGGCAAGCGACCGATTCCGTTTTCAACATGGGAACTGCCTTATCATGCGATAGATTATTGCTTGCAAGTTGCCGGTATTCACTTGAATGAAGTTGATCATTTCACTTATTCGTTCGATCCCACACTTCTTAATAAAAACAAAGGCGCCACCATTTACGGCGAATGGGATGAGTTGTTTTCTTCCTACATAAAAGCCGCGCCGTTTATGTTGGCGGATGGCTACCCGCATCACCTACAAAAGCGTTTTGTTGGTGCAAAGGCAGAGCCAGCGAAATGGCATTATGTAAACCACCATCTGGCACATGCGGCAAGTGCTTTTTTATGTTCGCCTTATTCATCGGCAGCAGTAATGACGATTGATGGCAGGGGAGAAGAAGTAAGCACATCTTATTACGTTGGAAAAGGCAATGAACTGAACAAAATTGGCGAAGTAATGATACCGCATTCAATAGGTTTATTGTATGAAGCCGTAACCACGCATTTAGGCTTTTTGCATTCGTCTGATGAGTACAAGGTAATGGCATTGGCATCGTATGGAAAGCCTGTTTATCTGGATGAATTTCGCTCTATGATTGATGTAAAAGAAAACGGTATTTACACCATTGACGAATATCGTTTGGAAGAACGTTTTGGCGCCAAACGGTTGCGAAGCGAACCCTTTGGCGAAAAGCATTTCAACATTGCGCATTCAATGCAAAAAGTTGTGGAGGAAACGGTGTTGCAACTTGCAAACTGGCTTCACAAAACAACAGGTGAAAGCAACCTCTGTCTCGCTGGTGGCGTGGCGTTAAACTGTGTTGCCAATGCGGTTATCAGAGACCGTTCATCATTTAAAAATATATGGGTGCAACCTGCTTCCGGCGACGATGGAACGGCGTTGGGAGCAGCCTTATGGATTGATGCACAGGAAAGAAAAAGCAACGATAAATTGTTTGTGATGAACCATTGTTACTGGGGACCAGAGTTTAAAAATGAAGAAATAGAAACCTTTTTAAAATGGACAAAAGTTCCCTATAAAAAAATGGTTGATATAGCGAAAGAAACTGCACAAATATTAGCGCAGGATAAAATTATCGGGTGGTGCCAGGGACGCATGGAGTTCGGACCGCGTGCATTAGGTGCGCGATCTATTTTGGCTTCGCCCATAAACGAAAACATGCAGGCAAGATTGAATGAAATTAAAGACCGTGAAGACTTTCGCCCGGTAGCTCCTGTAGTTCGCGAAGAAGATGCGCACGAATGGTTTGAAGGCGCCCTCTATTCGCCGTTTATGTTGTTTGTTTACGGTGTAAAAGAAGATAAAAAAGATGCCATCCCTGCGGTGCGGCATGTGGATGGAACGGCACGAATACAAACCATTAATGAACATCAGCACCCGTTGTATTATCAACTGCTCACAGAGTTTAAAAAGATAACCGGCGTTCCAGTGTTAGTAAACACTTCTTTCAACACCCGTAGCGAGCCTATTGTTTGCACACCACGCGATGCGGTTGAATGCTTTTGGACATCGCCGTTTGATGCGTTGGTGATTGGTTCTTTCTTATTAGAAAAAAAGCCATTACAACTTGATTTCAGGCTTGACAAGAGGGAAAGAAAAACAGTAAATAAAAACTATCGCGAAGAAACTGTTTTAGTAAAATAAGTTTCTCTTTTTACTATGATGAAAGTGAATATTTCTGTTGTTATACCTACTTATAAACGAGCAAATTTATTAAAGCAATGCCTTGCTGCATTGCAGCAGCAAAGCTTTACCGGTGCGTATGAAGTGGTTGTAGTTTCGGATGGTGAAGATGAACAGGCAGCTTCGTTAGCAGAGCAATTTTTGGGGCAAAAAAATGCAACGTTTGTTTATACTTCATTATTAAAAAAAAGTGGACCAGCAGCAGCGCGAAACCAGGGCTGGCAAACAGCCAGCGGCGAATTGATTGTATTTACCGATGATGATACACAACCGTCTCAAACCTGGTTGCAAAGTTATTGGAACGCGTATGTACTCAACCAAAAAAAAGACATTGCTTTTAGCGGAAAAACTGTTGTGCCGATACCTGAACAACCCACCGATTATGAGCGCAACACAGCCGGTTTGGAGACCGCTGATTTTATTACCGCAAACTGCGCCTGTACAAAAACTGCATTGCGCAAAACGGGTGGTTTCGATGAGGATTTTACTATGGCGTGGCGGGAAGATAGCGAGCTTGAATTTAAGTTATTAAATGCTCATATTTCAATTGTAAAAGCAGCGGATGCCGTAGTGGTTCATCCGGTGCGCAAAGCTGCGTGGGGCGTGAGTTTGAAGGAACAAAAGAAAAGCATGTTTAATGCCTTGTTGTTTAAAAAACATCCTTGTTTGTTTCGTTCCAGAATACTGGCTTCGCCGCTTTGGAATTACTATGCAATGATTGTTTTGTTTATAGCTGGTTTGTTTTTACTTATCAATCATTTTTATTTTTTATCGGCCTTTTGTTTTGCTTGCTGGCTGATAATGGAGTTTGTTTTTATTGCAAAACGATTGCGTAACAATTCGCGTTCGCTATCGCACGTGTGCGAAATGGTGATTACTTCGTTTTTCATTCCTTTTTTGTCGGTATTTTGGACCTTGTACGGAGCTTATAAATTCAAGGTTTTTTTTCTATGAAATTATCACCCGAAAAAATAAAAACCATTGCCGTTTTTCGTTCTTTGCAGTTGGGCGATATGCTGAACACAATACCTGCCATAAGAGCTTTGCGTGCTGCTTATCCTTACGCAAAAATTACGTTGCTTGGCTTGCCCTGGGCTGAACAATTTGCAAAACGGTTTGATAAGTATTTTGATCAGTTTATTCATTTTCCCGGCTATATTGGCTTGCCGGAACAACCGTTTAATGAAGCAGAATATCAACTTTTTTTGGAGCAAATAAAAACGAAAAATTTTGATTTGCTGTTGCAGATGCAGGGCAACGGAACCATTGTAAACAAAATGATGTTATCATGGAATGCAAAGCATATAGCGGGCTTTTACAATGATGAAAGTTTTGTTGATTCGGATTTGTTTTTATCATACCCAAATTATGGTTCAGAAATTCACCGGCATCAGGCGTTAATGCAACATTTGGGTGTGCCTTTGCAAGGCGATTTTTTAGAATTTCCTTTAACCGAACAGGATGAGAAAGAATGGGAACAGTTTCACACAGAAATAAAATTAAAAAATTATGTGTGCATTCATCCTGGATCGCGTGGTGGGTGGCGGCAATGGCAACCCGAATATTTTGCAAAGCTGGCAGATTATTGTGCTGAGAAAGGTTTTACAGTTGTAATAACCGGAACAAAAGATGAAGCCTTACTTACACAGCAAGTGATAGCAAACATGAATCATAAAACTATTAACGCAACAGGCAAAACAAGTATCGGCTGTGCTGCTTTGCTTATTAAAAATGCCGCCTGCTTAATTGCCAATTGTACAGGGGTTTCGCACATTGCTTCAGCTACAGAAACGCCAAGCATTATCATTAGCATGGATGGTGAGCCGGAGCGTTGGTCGCCGCTAAACAAAAGCATTCATTTTGTAACGGATTGGACTAAGCATCCCGATTTTTCAATTCCTTATCAACACCTGATTTCTTTATTGCAATTGAATAACCAGGCAGCCAAAACAGTTACATAAAATAAAAATATTTGGGATGTCAAACGTTGGCGTAGTAATTGATATTTTTTTTACAAAAACGGCTATGTTACTCACCAATATGCAAACGGAAAATTATTTTAATGGATTTGATTATGGCACCTATCCCGATTTTGCGCCTACTATTACCGCTTATGATGAAGACGAGGATGAGGTAGAGGATGAAGATGAAGATTTGGACGAAGATGATAACTTGGATAAAGACGATGATTTAGATGAAGATGATCCGCTTGTAGGGGATGAAGATAAAATTGATGATGTTGAGGATGCTGATTTTGACGATGAAGATGTTGTTACAGAAGATGTTGATGATTTAAATGATGACGAAGATGAGGAAGACGAAGAAGATGATTTAATTTAGTTTGCGAGGGTAAGATGAATTTGTAAATTTGAAAGCCGGTAGTTATACCGGCTTTTCTATTGCCTTTTTTTGATTATCTTATTAAAACGGTAGTTCCGTGTAAACTATAAAACTGCTTTGTATCGTGATGTATGTATTGCAGCATCCAAACGTAGGTTCCATTGGGCTGCGGCTGCCCGTTTAAGCGTCCGTCCCATTTTTTTGTCCAGTCTTTTGTTTCAAAAACCACTTGCCCCAAACGATTATAAACGATAAATGAAAGGTTATCGGCTTTGTAAGCGTTTAGCGGATACAAGTAATCGTTAATACCATCGCCATTAGGCGTAAAAGCAGAAGGCACAGCAATAAAACAAGAGTAAACAACCTTTACGTTCTTAGTGAGCGTATCGGTGCAATGCAAGTTGTTTTGTACAATTAACTGAACCAGGTAGTTAACAGAATTGTTAGCTTGAGAATAGGTTTGCGGCGGCGGATTTTTCCCAAAATAATTATTTCCATTTCCAAAATTCCACTGATATGAAATAATATCGCCGGTGCTGGTATCGGTTACGGTTACTGCGTTGTTAGGGCAGGCAATATCAGGCATTGTAAAATTGGCTTTTAATTCGTTGTCAAGGTTCAATGATGAATAAGCCGTGTCGCTGCAAAAGCCATTGCTCACAATCAGTTCAATATTTTTTTCGCCATACGAATTGTACATTACCTCTGTGTTTTGTTTTGCGCGCGTTACGCTATTGCTAAACAACCAAAGCCAACTATTTACACCATGGCTGCCATCGTGCGAAACGGCAATGGTATCTTCTTTACAACCATAAAAAAGCTGTGCTGTAAAGAAAGCCGAAACGGTATCTTTTACTGAAAAAGAAACGCTTTGATTTGCAGGTGTTATTTCTCCGCATTCATCAATAATGGTATTGCCGTCGGTACCCGTTTTTGTAGTGATGGTATAAGTTCCGGCTTCGGTAATGGGTTGGGAAAGATGCAGGAAAATAGAACCGCTTATGCCATTTTCGCAACTGCCGTAAGCCCCATCAATTGAAGCAGGATTGTTGCCTGCGATAGAAAAATCACTCCCATCTTCAGCAATCGAATTGCATTGCATTGGCTTATTAAAAACAAGCTCTATTATTTGCGGCGCACACGTTACCGGCGCGATGCTATCAAAAGGCGTAGGTTGTTTTGGCAAGATGGTAATTGATAAGGATGCGCCCGCATTCAAAGCATTATCGCAGTTATCAAGAAGTGTATTCCCATCACTGCCATTTTTCACTGTAACCGTGTATTTACCTTGTGGTAAATCGTTGCTTAAAGTAAGTAATACCGAATCCATGTCAAAGCTGCTGCTACAGCTTACAGCTTGTGCTGCGGTAATGGTAATGCCTGTTGCATTGATAATGAAATCGCTGCCATCGGCAGCCAGCGAAGAGCACTTCATTTTTTTATTTAACCTTAAAATAATCTGGTTGCCTTCACAGTTTGAATTGATGCTTTTTAACGACGGGGTGCTTGGGTCGGTAATATTTGCGGTGCCGCCTGAAAAGGATAAGCTATAACCGCTTTGTGTTCGCGTATAATGGCTTATCAGCAACAGGTAAGTGTGCCCTTTTATAAGCGTTGGCATAGCAGCGAAGCTATTTTCTTTTATAGTAGGATCGGAGGCGCATTCAATCGTTTTTGCACCTCCGTTTCGTGCGCCTGTTATTCCATACGTTCCCGCCCAGTTGCCGGTAACAACAAGCGAATTATCGGTAAACACATCATCAGCATTATGCCCTGTTATGTCGTACAATTGCCAGTCATAATCATCACCCAAATTATTTGGCGTAATTAAAAAACCAAGCGTGCCGGATTGAAAGCAGGTAAACTTGTACCAAAACGGATTGTAATCCATGTAACCATCGTTGCTGCTACATCCTGGAACGGTTATGCTGTGTGTACTGAAAAGAGGAACGGTTTGCTGTTTAAAATTTGCAGTGCCGCAAACCGGAAAAGCAGAGGCTGGCGTTTGACCCAATGTAGTGCAAACCTGACTAACAGCAGCCAAATGAAATGCAATAAAAACAAAAGCGGTTAGTATAATATGTTTGCCCTGCATAACAAAGAAGAGGCGTAAAAGTATCTGAATGTTGCACTTAAAATTTCTTTCTGAAAAATTTTATAATATCGTTTTCAATAAATAAGAAGAAAATGATTTTTGAAAGAAAACGTTTTATAAAAAGCCAAATTTCAATTACCCTTTTTTTGATGCAAACCTTTTATTTCATTATACCTTTGTTTTTTCGACAATCAAATAATCTGTGGGCAAGCATACGAGCAAAGCAACCGTGGCGGGTTTAGTGGTAGCATTGGGAATTATTTATGGAGACATTGGCACCTCACCACTTTATGTATTGGATGCCATCATCAGCGGGCGCGTTATTAGCGAGCTTTTGATACTGGGTTCTTTATCCTGCATCTTCTGGACACTTACACTTCAAACTACGGTTAAATACGTTAGTCTCACACTCAAGGCAGATAACAAAGGCGAAGGCGGTATTTTTAGTTTATATGCGCTGGTGCGAAGGCAAAGACGATGGTTAGTATTTCCTGCCATGATTGGTGGCGCGGCGCTGTTAGCCGACGGCATGATAACACCGCCCATCTCTGTTACTTCTGCCATTGAAGGGCTACAAATTATTCCTCGCTTCGCCAACATTACGCAGGGCACCATTGTTATCATCGTGTTGAGCATTTTGGTGGCTTTGTTTTTTTTACAGCAGTTTGGAACATCGTCAATCGGTAAATTGTTTGGTCCGGTAATGCTCATCTGGTTTTTAATGTTAGCCGTGTTGGGCTTAATGCATTTGAGTGACGACTGGGGTATTTTGCGTGCTTTTTCTCCACATTACGCTATTGAGTTGCTAACGCGGTATCCGCGCGGCTTTTGGCTGTTAGGGGCTGTATTTTTATGCACTACCGGCGCCGAAGCATTGTATTCCGATTTAGGTCATGTAGGTCGCGCTAACATTCGGTACAGTTGGGCGTTTGTGAAAATATGTTTGATTCTAAATTATTTTGGTCAGGGTGCGTGGCTGTTGCATAATGTAGAAGGCAAAACCTTATCAAAAAGCGTGTTTTATTCTCTCATGCCCGAAAGTTTTTTGTATGTAGGCATCGGCATTGCAACTGCGGCTGCTATCATTGCCAGCCAGGCGTTAATCAGCGGTTCGTTCACGTTAGTAGGAGAAGCGTTACGATTGAATTTATGGCCCAAAATGAAGCTTAATTATCCCACCGAAGAAAAAGGTCAATTGTTTATTCCAGGCATTAACACACTTCTTTTTATTGGTTGTTCAGGCATCACTTTATACTTTCAAACATCAGCGCACATGCAGGCTGCCTATGGCTTGGCAATTACACTGTGCATGATCAGCACCTCTCTTTTATTCGCTAATTTTTTAATTGGCAGGCGCACAAAACGGGTTTTTATTTACTTGTATTTGATGGTGTACTTAACTATCGAAATATCTTTTCTTATTGCCAACCTGGAAAAATTTCCACATGGCGGTTTTGTAACCTTGCTGGTAGGAGGCGCCCTTTTTACGGTAATGTATGTTTGGTTCAGAAGCCGCCGTATTCGCAACCGTTACATTGAGTTTGTAAGATTGGAACATTATATTCCTATGATTCAGGAATTAAGCAACGATAAAACGGTGCCTAAGTACGCCACACATCTTGTTTACTTAACCAGTGCCAATAATCCAAGAGAAATTGAACACAAAATCATTTACTCAATTTTAAACAGAAAACCTAAGCGCGCCGACATTTACTGGTTTGTTCATGTTGATATTTTGGATGACCCGTACACTTGTGAATTTGTGGTTGACCATATCATTCCGAACGATATTATCCGTGTTGAATTTCGATTGGGCTTTCGCGTAGAACAAAGGCTTACATTGATGTTCAGGAAAGTGGTGGAAGATTTGGTAAAGAATAAAGAAGTGAATATTTACAGCCGTTACGAAAGTCTTGAACGCAACAATATTGTTGGAGATTTTGAATTTATTGTGATGGAAAAATATTTATCGAGCGATAACGAACTACCCTTTTTTGAAAAGCTGATCATGCGCCTGCACTTCTGGATAAAAGAAATCAGTTTAAGCGAAGAACGCGGCTTCGGTCTTGACCCCAGTGTTGTAAAAGTTGAAAAATTTCCGCTCATTGTTTCACCTATTTCCGGCGTTCCGTTAAAGCGGGTTTTTACAGCAGAAGATGAGTAACAGGCAAGGTTGAATAAAAAAGAAATCAAGATGATAACCGCGCATAAAATCACATGCTTATCATCGCCTTCACAACGCCGAATTCAGGCTTTAACCAATTGGGAAACTGGTTGATTACTTCGTCAAAAGCTGCCCGGTGAGTAATATATTTTTTTGGTTGAATGAGTTTGTTTTTAATAGCTTTTATTACTGTTTCAAAATCGCTTCGAAGTGCATTGCGGCTGCTCATTAAAGTGGCTTCGCGTTTATGAAATTCAGGATGATTAAAACAAAAATTTTCTTTTTGCAAACCCACTAAAACATATCTTCCGCCATGCGCTAAATAATAGATGCCGTTGTTGATGGCAGCAAGATTTCCGGTTGCATCAATAACAACAGTGGCGCCATCACCATGGGTAATTTCTTTTACTTTTTCTACAGCGTTTTCTTTTACTGCATTTATTGTAAAATCAATATCCAGGTTTTGTTTGCAAAATTTTAGACGGGCATCATTCACATCAACTCCAATAATGTTTCCGCCCGCAAATTTCGCAAATTCCATCGTTGCCAAACCAATAGGACCTGCACCAACCACCACTATAAATTCTTCTTTCTGCAACCCGCATCTTTCTACTGCATGAGCGCCAATAGCTAAGGGTTCAATCAATGCAAGCTCATCTAAATCCAAATTTTCACCGTGTAACAATTTATCGGCAGGCACGCAAACATATTCACTCATGCCGCCATCAATATGCACTCCAAACACTTGCATGTTTACACAACAATTGGGCTTTCCGTTACGGCAGGCAATGCAATACCCGCAATTAAAATAAGGTATAAAAGTAACGGCTTCGCCCCGTACAAAATGGGGCGCATTACCGGCTTCAATAAATTCACCTGAAAGCTCATGACCCAATATGCGCGGGTAAGTGAAGAATGGTTGCGAACCTTCAAACGCATGAAGATCGGTGCCGCAAATGCCAATGTTTTTTATTTTGATAATAGCGCTGTTTTCTTTTACTGCAGGCATTTCTTTTTCTCTGTATGCAAACGCGCCCGGCGATGTACAAGCTAAAGTTTTCATCCTCTTATTTTTATTCATCCACATTATAAAATGATATTGCATTGTTGCCCCAAAATTTCGCTTGTTCATCTTCTGAAAGCGAAGCTGTATAAGCTTTTAACACATTCACCCATTGGCTGTAGCTACCGGCAAGGTTGCATACAGGATAATCGGAACCGAACATGATTCTGTTGGCTCCAAACGCTTCCCAAACAGCATCTAAGTAAGGTTGTAACTGTTGCGGCTTCCACGTTTTCCAATCGGCTTCTGTTATCATCCCCGATACTTTACACCAAACATTTTGATGCTGTGCAACCAGCAACATTTGTTTTTGCCAATCTTTTATTTCATTGTTTTTAATAGCGGGTTTGGCAAGATGATCAATCACAAATTTTTGTTCGGGAAACTGCTGAACAAACTGCGGTATAAAACAAAGCTGATCGTGATGAATTAAAACATCGTAAGTAAAATTAAACGGTTTCAGTTTTGCAATGCCGTTTATAAAAGCCGGCTGCAACATAAATGCACGGTCTGTTTCTTTTTGCAGCACATGCCGAAAGCCTCTTAGCAAGGGTTCTTCTGCATAAAAAGATAAGCGATCTTCCAAACCATGGGCGCACAAATCAACCCAACCCACAATGCCTTTTATAAAATGATGTTCTTTTGCCAGCAATAGTAAAAATTCATTTTCTTTTTCGCTTTCATCCGCCTGCACGGCAATGCAACCTTCTATGTTTGCGGCTTGCAATTCGGGTAACAAATGGTGAGGCAAAAAATCACTTTTAATAACAGCCATGTCATCTGTTATCCAGCCATGTTTCTCTGCATTAAATTTCCAGAAATGCTGGTGGGCATCTATCTTCATTAAAGATAAAAATAAGCTGTTACCCTCAAATTCATCCTGCCTCAAAAAAATAATGTGAGTAAGGTTTGTTTTTACTCTTCTTTTTACAACTAAAATTAGGGTGGTAAAAAAATAGTTAGATGGATAGTGATAATTGTAATTACAACATTTATTTTTAACCCCTGTTTTAAAATCAATTTTTAAGTAAAAAAGAACCAGCACTATGAAAAATTTTCGATTGTTTTTTTTATTCACCACTTTCTTATCTTCAACACTTGTGCAAGCTCAGCAAACTATTATTACACTTCATGCTGATAGTGTAAAACAAACCATCAACCGCAATATTTACGGGCACTTTGCCGAGCATTTAGGGCATGGCATTTACGGAGGTTTTTTTGTTGGTGATACGAGTAAAATAGCCAATACCAACGGTGTTCGTAATGATATTGTGGCGGCTTTGCGCAAGCTAAAAGTACCGGTGTTGCGTTGGCCTGGCGGATGCTTTGCCGATACTTATCATTGGAAGGATGGCATTGGTGCAAAAGATAAGCGACCAACAATGGTAAACAAATGGTGGGGCGGTGTTACTGAAAACAACAGCTTTGGAACGCACGATTTTTTAAACATGTGTAAACTGCTGGGCGCAGAGCCGTATCTGGCTGGTAATATGGGCAGCGGCACCGTGCAGGAGTTGGCAGATTGGGTGCAATATGTAAATTTTGATGGCACCAGCCCAATGAGCAACCTGCGCAAACAAAATGGCGAAGACAAACCCTGGCATGTTAAATATTGGGGCGTTGGCAACGAAGCCTGGGGTTGCGGAGGCGAGATGAAGCCGGAATATTATGCGAATGAATACCGCAAATACGCGGTGTTTATGACCGATTATAATAACGATATGATGAAGATTGCTTCGGGTGCTAATTCGGATGATTATAACTGGACAGAAACGTTAATGAAAAACATTCCTTTGTATCAATTGGGCGGCATGGCACTACACCATTATTCGGTAAACTGGAACCACAAAAGTTCTGCTACCGACTTTACTGAAAATGAATATTTCCATACACTGCAACGCGCACTGTTTATGGATACTTTAGTTGTCAGGCACAGCGCCATTATGGATAAATACGATCCGCAGAAAAAAGTGGCTTTAGTAGTAGATGAATGGGGCGGCTGGTACGATGTTGAACCCGGCACCAATCCTGGTTTTTTATATCAGCAAAACACCATGCGCGATGCAATGATTGCCGGTGTTACGCTAAATATTTTTAATAACCATAGCGATAGAGTGCGCATGGCTTGTTTGGCGCAATGTATAAACGTGCTGCAAGCTGTTATTTTAACCGATAAAGAAAAGATGATTGTAACACCCACCTATCATGTGATGGAGATGTACAATGTTCATCAGGATGCAAAGCTGTTGCCGGTAACAGTGCAGACAGGCAATTACGTTTTTGATAATGAAAAGCTGCCTGCGGTGAGTTGTTCCGCCTCTAAAGATTCGTTGGGCAGAACCCATATTTCTCTGGTGAATATCGATTCTAAAAACGCGCAAACAGTAACCATAAATATTGATGGGGCAAACTATAAAAGTATGACCGGCAGATTGCTGACATCTGCAAAATTGCGCGATCGTAACACGTTTGAAAGCCCTGATGTTATAACGCCAAAAGCCTTCACCGGCGCGACTTTAAAGGGGAATGCCATCAATGTAAAAATGCCGCCATTCTCGGTTGTAGTCCTGGCGTTAAAGTAAGCTGTACTGCAGTATAATTTTTTATAAGTTATGCCATTACCCTGTTTCAAAGCGTTTAACTTGGTATGCTAAACCATCAGGTTTTATACCTTATTGGTTTAGCATATTTTTCAGATTTTTATAAACAAAGTGCATAACATTTGTTTATACAAGCAATCATTTTTTTAGTATAAACATCTGTACTATACATTTGCCGGTACTCTTTATTATTTATGAGCATAGCAACAATTAATGAAACACCAGGCACATCACGTTATATTAACGAAGCTAAATTTTTACTTGCGGTAGATTGTATCATTTTTGGTTTTGATGGCAAATGCTTAAAAGCTTTGTTTATAAAAAGAACCATTCATCCTGATATGAATAAGTGGTCGCTAATGGGTGGTTTTGTGCAACAGGATGAGAGCGTAAACGAAGCTGCTGCGCGTGTGTTAAATCAGCTAACCGGCTTGTCAAATATTTATATGGAGCAGCTTCATTGCTTTGGAAATGTGCATCGGGATCCGGGCGGGCGCGTAATTTCCATTGCTTACTTTGCTTTAATAAATATTGCCGGTTATGGTGAAGAATTAATGAAAGAGCACAATGCCAAATGGTTTGAATTATCTCATATCCCAACGCTTGTTTTCGATCATCAGAAAATGGTGATCCTGGCAAAAGAAACGCTGCAGCAAAAAGTCGCCAATCACCCGGTGGGCTTCGCTTTGTTACCCGAAAAATTTACGTTGCGGCAACTGCAAACTCTATATGAAGTTATTAATGAAAAAGAATTTGATAAGCGCAATTTCACACGCCGCATTCTTGATTTGGGCATCTTAAAAAAACTAACTGAAAAAGAAAGAAGCACTTCTAAAAAAGGTTCTTTTTATTTTGTTTTTGATGAAGCGAAATATAAAAAGCTTGAGCGCGAAGGCATTTCTTTGCTGTAAATAAAAACGTCTTTTTACATTTCAATCCTTTGTTTTGTAACATATAGCAATTGATAGCCAGGTTATTTTTTAATGTGTGCTAACTTCTTTCCTGTAACTTGACGCGTGATTCCTAAGTTCCAAAATTTTAGCTTTGCGCACTTCAAAAAAGTTCAATCATGCAACCTTCTTCACTTGCCGCTTTAGATAAAAATCGCCTGCCGCGCCATGTGGCGGTGATTATGGATGGAAACGGACGATGGGCAAAAGAACATGGGCAAGACCGGCTGTACGGGCACTCGCACGGTGTGGAAAGCGTGCGCAGCGTAACGGAAGGCGCGGCTGAATTAGGTATTGAATACTTAACATTGTATGCATTTAGTACAGAAAACTGGGATCGCCCGCAGCCGGAAGTTGCCGGTTTAATGGTATTATTGGTTGATACAATGCGAAAGGAAATTGCAACGCTGAATAAAAACAATATTCGCTTGCATGTAATTGGCGCTACCGAAATGTTGCCGGAAGAAACGCAACATGAGTTAAATGAAGCGATAAAAGAAACTTCGCACAATACAGGAATGAAGCTTGTGATTGCGTTGAGCTATAGCAGCCGCTGGGAAATTATACGTGCTGTGAAGAACCTTGCCGATGATGTGAAAGAAGGTAAACTAAACCCTGAAAGCCTTACGCAGCATGTATTTGAGCAATACTTATGTACCAAAGGTATTCCTGATCCGGAACTAATGATACGCACCAGCGGAGAGCATCGTATTTCTAATTTTTTGTTGTATCAACTGGCTTATGCCGAGTTATATTTTACTGATGTTTATTGGCCCGATTTCCGGAAAGAAGATTTGATAGAAGCCTTATTAAATTATCAAAACAGAGAAAGACGATTTGGTAAAATCAGCGAGCAAATCAATGAAATTTAATATTGAAGATGTAATATTTAAGATTTACAATTGATCAAAAAATGTTTTGTTATCAAATCTAACATATTAAATCTTGCTCATTATTTCTTACCAAACTGTATTACCATTGCGCTATCGTTATTACGAGCTAAAATATAAGCCGGTTTGTTTTTAATCATAATTTTTTTCATGCCTCTCACTTCACCTTTCACTTGTAAGCCATTCAAACTTTGCGCTGCAAATTGATGATTGCCTTTGTTTACAAGGATGGTTCCAAAATCGGCATCGTATCTGCCCATTTCAATGTTGTTTTCGTCATAGTTTCCAAATAACAAAATATCGGGTAGGCTATCATTATTAGCATCTATAACGGCTGCTGTTTTATAAGGTGAAAGCTGCGCCTGCCACGGCATAGCCTGCACTGTAAAGTGCATTTTTCCATCGTTGATTAAAATGGCGTTGGAAAAATAATCCGCAGTGAAAGTTTGCGAAGCCTCTAACTTGTTGCGCAGGAACAAATCGGTAAGGGAAGCCTTTGCAAAATCTTCTGCATAGAGATAATCTTTTTTCAACCCCGGCATTTGTTTTTGCAGTTCATCTTTACTGGCAAATTCCAACTCTTTATTGTTCAAATAATACGTGAGCAATTGTTCCTTTGTTCCGTTATTATCAAAGTCGTTGTAATACATTCGCACAGGCTGTTCATCGCTTGCTTTTAAACGACTGTTCAAGCCCAAATTACCAGCAATCAAATCAACATCGCCATCGTTATCTATATCAACCGGCAGCAAAAAATTCCACCATCCCAGCTTATCGGTAAGATATTGTTTGGTAAAATGGTTTTTGTTATTAATGAAGGCAACAATGCCATCCCATTCCAATGTAAGTAATAAATCTTTATTCCCATCTTTATTAATATCATACCACAAGCCGCCTGTTACAAAGCCAACATGAGCAAGGCTTTCAGCGTATTGGTTGGTTACATCGGTAAACTTGCCAGTGCCATCATTCAGTAATAAATACGATTGCGGAATTTCGCCATAATGCCATGGCACAGCACGACCGCCGATGAACAAATCAATCTTTCCATCACCATTAAAATCATAAGGCAGCACACATGATGCTGTTATGTAAAGGTTGCTAAACGCATCTTCTTTTTTGGTTAAGTTGCCTTTGCCATCATTCAAATAAACGCGCGGCAGCAAATGTTCATCCATACCATAATATTCGTTGCCTCCACTGGCAATTACAAGGTCGGGATGCCCGTCGTTATTTACATCCGTCCATGCAGCATCTACATCTTCCCACATACTGTCTTTGTCCAAAGCCGGTTCCTCTATCTTTATAAATTTTCCTTCTTTGTTTTGAATGAATACAACCGGTTTTTCACGCTTGGATGCACCGATAAAAACATCATCAGTTCCATCACCATTAATATCACCAACTGCAAGTGCGGGACCTTCACGCGAAACCATGTGAGGCATTAAAGGCTCGCGGTCAAATTCAACAAACGGATTTTCATTGTGCTTATATTCCAATCCTGTTTCTTTTGTTATGTTGGATACGGGTGAAGTGCTGTTGATAAAATGATTGGCAAGAATGCTGTAATTAAAAACGGGCAAGCCTTTACTGTAGATAAGTGTAGCGGTACGCATCGTATCTTTTTGCCAGTTTATGGTTTGATAAGTGTTATCGTTCCAAATTACCAACATGCTATCTACTTTAGCACCTTCCAAACCAACATGCAATGGCTCCTGCATACTTGATAAAAAGCCATGCACAGGGTAGTTTTCATACGTTCGGATGCTGTCATTCGCAAACACGATAATTTTTGAACCCAGTGCATTAATGTTGCTGCCTGTGCCCTTAAACTTGAAGTTAATGAACTTCTTTTTCTTTATATCGTTGCTTTTGTTTTCGTACACTAACACGGCATCATCAATGTTATTAACTACAACATCAAGGTCGCCATCACCATCCAGATCGGCATACACGGCACCGTTTGAAAAGGTAGGTGCATTGCCTTCCACTTCATCAGCCATATCGCTGAATTGAAGACTGCCTTCATTTTTGAAAACCCTGTTGGGAATTTTAATTTGCGGGAATCTTCCTTCGAGAGAAAGGTCTTTGTTATTAAGCGTGTTCGTGCGGATTTTTTCCTGCAATTCTTCGTTGGAAACAAAGTTTAAAAAATCAATATCATTCAGTCGTTTCGGAATGCCGTTCGATATAAACAAATCTTTTTTTCCATCATTATCAAAGTCCATCCACAAAGGCGCCCAGCTCCAATCGGTTGCTGCCACGCCTGCATACAAACCCACTTCGCTAAACATGCCGTTGCGGTTGTTTAATTGCAAATTGTTGCGTGTGTACTGATGTGTGTAGCCATAGTCAACTTTCATGTTAAACATGTCGTATCCATCTTCACCAAGCGAGCGTTTTAAAATATAAGGGTCGTTGGGCAACATATCCATACTGATGATTTCTGGATACGCATCGTTGTTTACATCGGCAATATCAACACCCATCGAGTACTGGCTGGTGTGCATGAGGGAGGTGGTGTCTTCATCCTTAAAAGTGCCGTTGCGCTGGTTGATGTAGAGGTAATCATTTTCATGAAAATCATTACAGATGTACATATCAGGATAGCCATCTAAATTAATATCGGCAACGCAAATTCCTAAGCCATAGCCAATTACCGAACTGTTGATGCCGGCAGCTTTTGTTACTTCTGTAAACTTACCATTACCATCGTTGCGATAAAGATGATCTCCCGACACTGCGCTTGTTGTTGACAGCATTTGTTTGCGCGGACCGAACGTTCCGTTTTGATGAATGGAATGATTCAGCAAATACATGTCTAAATCGCCATCCATATCATAATCTATAAACGCTACCTGCGTACTGAAGCCAGAAAAATCAAGCCCCATTTCATGGGCTTCATCTTTGTAATGCGGCACGCCGTTTTTATCTATACCGGTGCAGATAAGAAACTGGTTTTTGCTGTTTAAAATTTCATACTTGCCAACGCGGCAAATGTAAATATCAAGCAAGCCATCGTTGTTAATGTCAACCACCGAAACGCCGGTGCTCCAGCCGCCGTCATTGGGTATCTGCGCTTGTTTTGTTACATCGGTAAACTGCATGTTTCCTTTGTTTAAAAACATTTTGTCATCGCCCTGGTTTGAGGCAAAAAACAAATCAATTTTACCATCGTTGTTAAAGTCACCCGCGCCAATACCAGCGCCGTTATAAAAGTACATGTAATGAAACACATTGAATTGCTCAGTGGGCGTGAGCGTGTTGGTGAAATTTAAACCTGTGGCTTTGCTGTCAAGCACCTGAAAAAGCAGCGGCTGTTGCTTTTTTGGTTTGCAACCTGCAGCAGTTAGTAACAACAAAAAATAAAGAAGAAATCTGTTAGGCACTGGCTCGTTCGTTCATTAAACAAGCGACTAAATTAAACGTATTTACAAAACACGAACGAAGTAATTTGTTAAGATGGAACTACGGCAACAGAAGAGGAACTGATAAAAGAAAACAGAGTAAAAACAAACAACAAAAATGAACAATTAATAACGATGCAAAACATCTATTGTTTGCTCAAAAATATTACCACCGCAACTCCAAACTCTTTAGTGGCGACCGCAGCACCATGATTGCCCGGCACCTGCACAAATTGCGAATGCGCAAACACATCTGCCAAAGCTTTTGCGTTGCCGTTATCACTGTCTTTATCGCCGCAAATTACCAGCACTGGTTGTTTTACTTTTTGCAACATTTTTATTGGCGTGGAGGGTTGTTCTTTTTGCTGATATGCCAGCGCCTGTTGGTCTAATGTTGTATCGCTATGAATGCGTTGAATCAGTGGCTCCAATTCCTTTACAGTATCGCCGCTTAATGCGCGGTAAAACATCTTTCTTCGTGGCCATTCCGGGTTAGTAAAATCGGTTCCCATACCACCCATTACGGCTTTGCTTATCCGCTTGTCAAGCACTAATAATCTTGCGGTAATTATTGAGCCGCGTGAGTAGCCAACCACATCATACGATTTTATTTTCAGCATTGTTGCCAAGCCCATAATATCTTTCGCTTCCGCATCATTTGCATAGGCTTCGGAAGTATGTGGTTTGCCCGATTTTCCATTGCCGCGCATATCTGCCACAATTACCTTGTAACCTGCATCCAGCAACGCTTTGTACACTTGTGTGCGTTTCCAATTTTGACTTGTGTTAGTAAAGCCATGAATTAAAATAACAGGATAGCCGGCACCTTTTACTTCATAATAAATTCTGGTATTATCGAACGATGTAAAGAAGTCAGCAGAATCGGTTTGCGCATCGGCACAAATACAAAGTAAAAACAAACCAAGTAGCGTGGCGGTAATAGTTTTACAGTTCATATAAACGATTAAAAAGGTGTTTTACAACATCCTAAATATAGGCATTCTTGTTTTTGTAGAAGTTTTGTTTTATGGGCGATAGAATCAACTTTTTATCATCATTTCTGCATTGCAGAATCAGTTTGTATCTCACATTCATTTAACATCTTTTCTTAGTTAAAACAAACGCTTTTTTGTAACTTTAAAAGTGATGCAAAAACAAACGATTAAGTATGATGAACACAATACAAACAGATGATAATAAAAAGCCGGGTTTGGTAACTTTTAGCAATGAAAATACAAATTGCAATGAAAACAAAGCAGCTATGATAAATGCAACCAGTATGGCAAAACCATTTGGCAAAAAGCCTGCTGACTGGCTGCGTTTATCTTCTACCAAACAATTTTTTACAGCACTGGCTGAAGTAAAAAGCACGCCGGTAAACGAGTTGAAAAGAAGAGTAAAAACAAATAGTAATGATGGCTTTGAAAAAGGCATTTGGATACATGAAGATGCGGCGTTAGAGTTTGCCCGTTGGTTAAGTTCAGCATTCGCTATTTGGAACAATGAACGAACCAAAGAGCTGTTGATTACCGGTAAAACTGAAACAGGACAAACTGAGCAGCAACTTTCTGTTGTTGCCTCCTATTTGCGGAGCAAAGTAGAACAAATAGAAAATGCGATGAGTGTACAAGCCCGCAAAGCGGCTTACCACGATGCCGTGTTGCAAAGCAGAACGTTAATACCAGCCACTGTAATTGCTAAAGAATTGGGCTTGAGCGCCGTTGCCTTGAACAAACTGTTGCACGAAAGGAAAATTATTTATAAAAACGATACCCATTGGGTGTTATATTCAAACTACCAGGGCAAAGGTTATACAGGAACTAAAACGGCGTTATACATTGATTCGGGAGGCAAATACCATTCAAACATCCATACTTACTGGACGGAAAAGGGAAGAGAATTTATACACCAAATGGTTAAAGAAACAAAACAAATAGCATAAGCGTTCGCTTTGTTTCTGCTTTATGGAAGATTAATATTACCTATCAGACTTTTTGTATTTACTTTTCCAATACGCTTTATAATCAAAGTACTGATCAGTTCCGTTTGGATACTTTCCATGTTCATCATACCCATCAACCTCAATTGGATGTGCCAATTTAGTTGTATGAATGATGACCACAGAATCTTCATTGCCATTAATACATTTACTTAAAATCAACTTAGTTATTAAGTCTCTTTCATCCTTTGTTTCGTCGCAATTGTAGAGTTCTAAATTATATAAAACATATTTTTGAAACCCTTTGAAAGTATAAAGTGTAGAATTGATTTGTCCACACATGGTTTTAAGTTGTTGAAAGTCACAAAACAAACGTTTTAAACTATCAATTTCATAAAAGTCCAAACTGTAATCTGAAGCTGCCGAGTCAATAAAAGTATTTTTGCTCGGATCGAAAAAGTAAATATCGGCTGTGAATCTCGTTGTGTTATAAATATCAGGAAAACCGTCGCCATTGATGTCTAAATCACGACCTAAATTTCCTCCATGTATGTTATCATCGAGCTCAAGCTTGGTCATTTCCCAATGACCATTTTTCTTTTGCTCTAAAAAAATAGTATTTCCTCCTGTGCAATTGCAATCAAAAGGGCTGATTAACCGAAAATTACTGCCATTAACACTAAATGTATCAATATACACATCTCCGTATCTATTCATTGAATCGTTCCAAAAAGGCAAGTATTTATAGTCAGATGTGTCAACCTGTTTGTTACTAAAAATCTTATATACAGAATCTCTCTTAGAAAGTCTTTTTTCATATTCTAATGAATCCGAAATAAATGAATTTGACGTATCAACAGTTGTCTTTGTTTTTATTTGTTTATTTGACACGTTTTGTTTGCAAGCCCAAACTGATAATACAGCTAAAACGAGTAATAGAATAAAAGGTTTCATTTAACTTGAAGAATTAGTTGATGCATTACAAATGTAAATGTTCGATGCATAAATTGTTTCTATACATTTTCTGCTTTTATTCTTTTTCTCTCCTTTTTTCCACTAATATGCGCAATCAAAAATCATTGCATGAACAGAAGACATTTCTTGCGCAACAGCGCACTTACAGGCGCAGCTTTATCAGCTTCATCGGTAGCTTCGTTTGCCAACAATAACAGTAAAAAGGATAATGGAAAAGATGATTTTACGCTAAACGAAGTAACTATTGATGGCTTGCAGCGTGGAATGCAAACCGATAAAATATCTTCTGAACGCATTACGTCGCTCTACCTGCAACACATACAGGATATTGATAAAAACGGCGTGTACTTAAATGCTGTAATTGAAATTAACCCCGACGCCATCAGCATTGCAAAAGCAATGGATGAAGAAAGAAAAAAAGGCAAAGTACGCAGCCGTTTACACGGCATTCCGGTGCTGATAAAAGACAACATCAGTACCGGCGATAAGATGATGACAACGGCAGGCGCATCGGCATTAATTGGCAACGTGGTAAAGCAGGATGCCTTCATTGTTACAAAGCTGCGCGAAGCAGGTGCCGTGCTGCTTGGCAAAACCAATTTAAGTGAATGGGCTAACTTTCGTTCCAGCCGCTCAACAAGCGGATGGAGCAGCCGGGGCGGGCAAACCAAATGCCCTTATCTCTTAGATAGAAATCCTTCCGGTTCCAGCGCAGGCACGGGCTCCGCAGTGTCGGCTAATTTGTGCGCTATTGGCATTGGCACCGAAACCGATGGTTCTATTGTTTCGCCTTCATCTGTAAACGGTTTGGTAGGTATTAAACCAACGGTAGGTTTGTGGAGCCGGAGCGGCATTATTCCTATTTCTGCAACGCAGGACACTGCAGGACCTATGGCGCGTACTGTAAAAGATGCAGCCATTTTATTAGGCGCACTTGCCGGTGTTGACACTAACGATGCGGTAACCCAGCAAAACACCGGAAAAACAGTAACCGATTACACGCAATTTTTGCAAAACGATGGCTTGAAAGGCAAACGCATTGGTGTAGAAAAAAGTCATTTAACCGGGCACGAAGATGTGGTGGCATTGTATAAAGATGCTATTGGAACGATGAAAGATAAAGGCGCTGTGATTGTGGAACTGGATATTTTAAAAGCTATTCGCAACATACCTAAAGTAGGCGATGCAGAATTTTTGGTGTTGTTGTATGAGTTTAAAGATGGCGTGAACAAATATCTTGCAACCGCCAACAGCAAGATGAAACAGTTAGGGGATGTGATAGATTTTAATAACCAGAACGCAAGCACTGCCATGCCTTATTTTAAACAGGAAACATTGATTGCGGCACAACAAAAAGGCGATTTGCAATCGAAAGAATATGTTGATGCATTAGCAACCACATTATCGTCCCGAAAAGTTATTGCAGATATAATCAGCAGTAATAAATTAGACGCTTTGTGCGGTGTTACCAACGGGCTTGCCTGTTGCATCGATTTAATTAACGGCGATTACGATACAGGCTTTTCTTTTTCAACACCAGCGGCTATTGCGGGCTTTCCGCACATTACGGTTCCTATGGGTTTTGTTCATCATTTGCCGGTTGGTATTTCTTTCTTTTCAACGGCTTATACCGAGCCGCAATTGCTTTCTCTTGCTTATGCTTACGAGCAGGCTTCCTTTCACCGCAAAGCACCGGAGTTTGTGAAAGATTTGTTGATGTAAAGATGAATACTTGCTGAATGCTTGGGTTTGTTTTTACTTCATTTTTATAGAATGAAGAGTTTACGGCGCTATGCCTCGTGAAAATCTTTTACAGGATTAGTAAAGATGTAAAGTTGATATGAAAATTAAATTCTTTTTTGTATCACCCAATGATGCCCAAACGGATCTATAAACTCTCCCTGCCGGTAACCGTATTCATAATCTTTTGGAGGGTTAGTTTCAACAGCACCTGCTTCAATCGCCTTATTCATCACGGCATCTACATCTGAAACAAACAACCCGATAAGCGTTGTGGTTCCGTTGTGTTTTTCAGGAGAAAAAAAAGGGGGTCTCATTACTTCGTGTACATGAAAAATAGCACCATCAATAGAAAGCTGGGCAACATGAATGCTACCATCATCGTTGTAAAAACAAAGCTGCTCCGTTGCACCCAATGCGTTAGCATAAAACGAAATGTCTTTCACTCCATTGTTTATAAAAAGCTGTGGAGCAAAAAAGGGTTGACTGTATTCTTTTGTCATGTTGTAAAGTTGAATTTTATTTTTGTTTTATAAAGAAAAACGCCTTTACAATTTTGAAACTTACGATTCTCTATTTTAAAAAAGTGTTGTTGAAACAAAAAAACAAAGCCTTGGAGGTGAATACTTACAAGGCTTTGTTTTTACTTCAAAAAACAGGTGCGTTATTGTTTGTGTTTTTTATTCTTTTTATCTGAACCCCCAGGTATTCAATACTTGTAAATCGTCTTTAATACAATCAACCGGCGCTTTGCCCTGGTAAGATTCCTGCTCAACAATAAACTGTGTTGTGCCGCCTGTTTTCCTGCCAGCCTCTACTATTTCTTTTACCGGAAGCAAACCTTTACCAAGAATGGTGCTTTCATAACCATCGCCCATTTCGCCTTTTGCGCTTTTAATTTCATCTTTCACATGCATCAATTCAAAACGTCCGGGATATTTTTTTATGATGTCCAATGCTCTGCCGCCGGCTCCGTACATGTTGCCAATATCAATTTGCTGCGCCACCAGTGATGGATTAGTGTTTTTCAAAATTAAATCATACAAAAGCTCACTATCAATCTTTGTATTAAATTCAAAATCGTGGTTGTGGTAGCCGAATTTTATACCATGTTGCTTGCACAATTCGCCGCATTTATTAAACACATCCATATAACTTTTAAACGCAGTCATGTCTTTACGCAAGCTATTGTCTAACCACGGACTAATCAAATAACTCTGACCAACAGTTGCTGCATCTGCAACGGTCATTTTCCATTTGTCGGTAAAATCTTTTTTGCTTTCATCCCAATCTGCCGGCGTCATTACGGTATGGCCGCTTGGCATTTTCAATCCTGTATCACTCAACGCCTTTTTAAATTCAGCAGGCGAATAACCATAAAACTTACGGTCAACATAATTGGCGTGCTCTACATTTTTATAACCGGCTGATGCCACTTTCTTTAGTGTTCCCAGCGGGTCGGCTTTCATATCATCTCTTACCGAATACAGTTGAATGCCCACCATTTCCTGCTTGTTGGTTGCGGCACGAAGCAGGTATGGCAAAGCAACAGTTCCTGCAACGGCAAGGGTTCCGGTTTTTAAAAATTTTCTTCGCGAAATGTTCATAGTTTTTGTATTTATTTATTTTGAGTAATGGCAAACATAAGTGTGAGAACAAAGAAGCAAGATAATAGTTTCATAAGTTTTATGTGTGATAATTTTTAAGGGTTATAAGTACAACAAAACAATAATTTCTAAATCAAAAACAAACGGCAAACCTGCTCACACATCAGCGAAACGAAAAAGTGTAATACTAATATTATCCCACACTTTATATTTCACATAAGGGTCTTGTTCTATCCAGTTCTTCACGCTGCTTTCGTCAGGCAGTGAAACAAAAATTATTGAACCCGTCATTTTGTTTTCTTCATTTAATAATGCGCCACCTGAAATAAAAACACCTTTGTTTTTTTCTTCTTTCATTCTTTGCAAATGGAATGGACGCGCCTCCATTCGTCTCTTCAGCGCATCGGCATCGGTGTAGTCTTTTGCCTGAATAATAAATTGACACATGATAGCTAAAAAATAAAAAGTAAAGAAAGTAAATCCATTTTGCAAAGAAAGATAATGATATGAACGAGAATATAAAAGTAAGAAAAGCAACGTTGCACAATCTTCCTGTTTTGCAACAACTGATGCAGGAGATTGCAAAAGCTGAACGACCGTTTGATGAAACGCTAAAAGACGGATTTGTAGAGTATTATAATTTAGAGCAAATAATTACCGATGTGCAATGCTTGCTTGTGGTTGCCGAAATTAACAATGAAATTATTGCATCGGGCTTTGCACAGATTAGAGACGATAATGCGTACCATAAACATAGCCGGTATGCTTACCTGGGTTTTATGTATGTGCATCCGTTGCATCGCGGAAAAGGCATCAATCAACAAATTGTTCAGTATTTACAACAGTTTGCTTTGTTGCGCGGAATAACAGAACTTCGGCTTGAAGTTTACCCGGGAAATACACCTGCTGTAAAGGCTTACGAAAAGGCTGGATTTGCACCGCATATCCTCCAAATGAGAATGCAGCTGCAATAAAAAACTCATTCGCCATCAAAAATAAACTACTGCAAAATGAAACCAAATTTTATACAGCGAACGGCGGTTTTGTTTCTTTTCTTTTTTATGTTGATGATAAATTGCGCCTTTGGGCAACATGATAAAAACGGTGTTGAAAAAGCGATGAAATATTATGATCATCTGATAGAAAAATTAGATGCCGATTCCATTGCGCTGCTCTACACACCGGACGGAAAGTTAGGTGAGATGGCGCAGGGAAGAGACTCGATAAAACATTTTTTATCATCGTTTAAAAACATACAGGTTTTGTTGCAGCAATCTACTTCCGATTCAATCAGCATCAGTAAAGACACTGCAATACAAAAAGGATTTTATACGCAGAAAGATGTTGTGCAAAACAAAGATACCCTTACCGTAAAAGGCAGTTACACAACTACATGGCAGTGGATGAAAGATGATGGCTGGCGCATTAAAAAAATGGAAACAAAACCGGTGAAATAATTTTGTTTTAACGTTATGCTATTCGTAATAAAAACGTTTACCTTTATAATGCAGATACACCGGCATTTATAACCATCGCACCATTTTATTGCTTGCTTTTTTTCTTTCGACAGGATTTATTTTTAGCAACATCTGCATTTTCTTTTGCACTAAAAATCTATCTATATGAATTACGATTATACCCAAAGCGACTTATCACGAAGTGTGTTAAGCGGCTTGTATTCGGGCATTGTTGCCACGGTTATTAATATGATTTTTGTTTTTATTTACCGCTGGCTCACTTTGTTCCAGGATTTTAATGGTATTGATGTAACCGTTATTGTTTTTGGCACTTTGCTGCTTTCGCTTTCCTGCGGCGTTGTGTTTTATTTATTTGTTCATTATTTAAAAAAAGGCATTCCGGTTTATCGTGTGGCCGTGTTTGTTGTAACGCTGCTTATCATTTTTTTTGGTTTGTATTTACGCCGTTCTGTGGAAGGTGAAGTGCCGGTTGAATTCAGGGTTATTGTTATCATTACACAAATTATTATTGGCGGCCTGGCTGCATTTTTAATACCGTATTTGTTTAAGCACGATAAATTGATAAGCTGATAGCTGTGAGAGTTAGATGCTTAATTAACAGTAACCTTATTTACCTTTGCAGCCTCATGGTTTACCTAACAAGAGTAGAGCATTTTAATGCCGCTCACAAGCTGTTTAATCCACAATGGAGTAAAGAAAAAAACGAAGAAGTGTTTGGTGTTTGTGCAAACGAAAACTGGCACGGGCATAACTTTAATTTGCACATTACCGTAAAAGGCGAGCCTGATGCCGATACCGGTTTTTTAATGGACGCAAAACAATTAAGTGCACTCGTGAATGAACACATCATTGAAAAGTTAGATCATAAAAACCTAAACCTTGATGTTGATTTTCTTAATAATAAAATGTGTACAACCGAAAATTTAGTAATAGCCATCTGGCAACAGTTATCTCCGCATCTTACAGGCAACGCAAAGCTGCATTGCATTAAATTATACGAAACGCCCAAAATTTATGTTGACTATTTTGGTGATTGATTGTTTACCAATTGTCATAACATCTTATTTAAAAACATCGTTTCTATTTGTGCCGTAACTTTGAGTTGTGATAAAAGACAGCGAATAAAAACTTCATTGTAAACATGGCTTGATCAGCATACTTCTGATGCAGCACGTACAGTTCGCCGTCGCTTATTTATAAATTATTTTATATTATTCATGCCGCAGGTCGCCGTATTCAGAGTTGAACATTTTAATGCTGCACATCGTTTGTTTTTGCCACACTGGAGCGATGAACAGAACGCTGCCGTATTTGGCAAATGCAGTAACGCCAACTATCATGGTCATAACTATAAATTGATTGTAAAAGTAACGGGCGAGCCGGATGCTGAAACCGGTTTTGTGATTGATTTGAAAGTGTTGAGTGATGTAATTAAAAAAGAAGTTTTATGGAGATTTGATCACAAAAATTTGAATGTAGATACTGAAGAATTTAAACACATCAACCCAACAGCAGAAAACATTGCCATTGCCATTTATAACTTATTGCAAAATAAAATAGGAACGGAATTAGAGTTAAAAATCACATTGTATGAAACAGAACGAAACTATGTGGAATATCCAGCCGGATAATAATAAAAACAAACCCGAATTGAGTGATGTAACAATTGATGAGATAGGCGAGGAGCACATTACAACATCAGTAAATACGCCATTGAAAGAAGATGCGTTTGCAAAAAGCGATGACGAAAAAATTGCCATTATTGAAAAGCATTTTGCAGCTATTATGGATGTATTAGGTCTTGATTTGTCGGATGATAGTTTGCGCGGCACACCCAAGCGTGTTGCTAAAATGTATGTTCAGGAAATTTTCAGCGGATTGAATCCGGCAAACAAGCCAGCCGCAACCTTATTCGAAAATAAATACAAATACAGCCAGATGCTGGTTGAAAAAGACATTTCTTTTTACAGCAATTGCGAGCATCATTTTGTACCTATTTACGGCAAGGCGCATGTGGCTTACATTAGCAGCGGCAAAGTAATTGGGTTAAGTAAACTCAACCGTTTTGTGCAATATTTTGCGAAGCGCCCGCAAGTGCAGGAACGGCTTACGGTGCAAATAGGCAAAGAACTGCAAACCATTTTATCAACTGATGATGTTGCTGTAATTGTTGATGCGCGGCATTTGTGCGTAGCCAGTCGTGGTATTAACGATACCAGTTCGGCAACCGTTACCGCTTTTTATGGCGGTAAGTTTAAAGAGGAATCGGTTAAGCATGAGTTTCTTAAATACATTGATTTAAAAACAACCGACTCATAAATCACTGCATCATTCAGAACTTTTTTCAACAATCAAAATCAGTTTTTATTTATAAGAACCATCAAAATCAACACTAACATTTCTTTTTAATAAGAAATGAAAAGCCTTATTCTGCTTGAGTTTCATCAATTATTTTTTTTAGCGCAGTACATATTAACTGGCATAGTTATTGGCAATGGCGGCAATTATTTCATGCTAAAAAAAATCTATGAAAAAGCTATTAACCGGATGTGTTTTTGTCGTGTCTGCCTTCGCTATCCACGCCGCAGGAAACGATACTTCAAAAGCGATGAGTGAGAACACAAACATGGCAGCCTTTACTGTCGCCGATACGCTTCCTAAAAAAGATACAACAAAGAAGGATACAATGTTTTCATCAGCCTTTGCCTACCGTTTAGTTGTTGACACGATGCCTCGCAGAGATACAATTAGAAAAGACACCTCTTACCAGGCATTTGCTTTTAACAGATAAACTGTGTAAGCAAATGTGAACAAAGCTTTTACATTGCATTAATAAACAACTTTATGCAGTGATAAAAGCTTTTGTTTTTATTATTGTTTTTTGCACTAACCAAAACAAACCTGCAACGGTATCTTTGCCGTTTTATGAGCCATCAAAATCAGTATTCACTTCATACAGTACTTACTCCACGACTGTTAGATTTATATGAAATAAAAAACGCAGTGGTCGTTATTATTGATGTATTCCGGGCTACCTCAACTATTGCCGCCGCTTTGTTTAACGGCGCAGAAAAAGTAATTCCGGTTGATAGCATTGAAGAGTGCATAGCGATTGGCAAAAAAGCAAACGCTATTACTGCCGGCGAGCGCGATGGTAAAGTGATTGAAGGCTTGCAACATGGCAATTCACCAGCCGAATATTATCGTGAATTTATTAGTGGTAAAACGCTTGTGCTTTCCACAACCAATGGTACAAAATTGTTACACATGGCTTTAGCAAAAGGCGCAGCTGATGTGGTTACCGGCTCGTTTCCAAATTTAAGTTCTGTTTGTAATTTTTTAGTAACGGCAAATAAAAATGTGGTGTTGGGTTGTTCGGGTTGGAAAGACCGTTTTAATTTAGAAGATACTTTATTTGCAGGCGCTGTAATTAATAGAGTAAAAGAAAACTTTATTATTCACTGCGATAGTAGTTTAATGGCTGAAGATATGTATAGGCTTCATAAAAATAATTTACATCAGTTTATACAAACAACAACACACTGGCATCGCCTGGCAGGTTATGGTTTGGAAAAAGATTTGGAATGGTGTGTAACTGAAGATGCGGCTGATGTATTGCCCATTTATAAAAACAATGAGCTGGTTGCTTTACAGCAATAATTGCAATAAAAACAAACCCTCCGCAATTGTTGTTGCGGAGGGTTTGTTTTTATTGAGTTTTTTATTTTTCTGCTAAAGCATTCATGCCTTCAAGTAGCTTTTGCTGAACCGCTTCAAGCCTCCTTTTTTTTGTGTCGGCACGTTTTGCATCTTCAATAGAACTTACCATAATTTTTTGATCATCTACGGAAAGCGATTTAAAAAAATCTTTTGCCTTTTTATGTTTTACAAAAAAGATTTCCAGTTCGGCAGGCAATCTTACTAACTTTCTGTCAAACTCTTCGTTTTCTCTGCCTTCGTAATCGCCGTTTTGACCTGCAACTGCAACATCTAACTTTTTAAAACAAATCGCCATCCAAACATGGTCTAATGGCACTTGGGTATCAATTTCGTAATCATGGTCAAATAAAACCTGCCAGCTACAATCGCGGTTCAAATCCGAAGTAATTTTACTGGCTGTTTTTGGATAAGCGATCCATAATTTACTATCTATATGCAAAGCCGGAAATACATCACTTAAAATAGCACACATCTGGTTTTGATGAATCGCAAACAACAAGGCAAAATCAATTCTTTCGGGATCGTAAGAAGCGGCGTTACATTTTTTGCATAAGCTAATTTGGCAAATTGTTTTTCGATAGAAGAAGGAAGACCTTGAATAAGAACATTTTTTTCATCTTTCAGGTTAAGCTTTTCAATCATGTTTTGCATAGACATACCCTTGTAGTAAGCGAAAAAGGTATGCAAAGGTATAACAATCAAATGCAAAATACAATTGCTAATAAGTGTTTTTATTAGAATTAATCCTTAAATTTAATCTATCCTTGTACCGGACGATAATATTTCAATGCTTCAGGCATTAATGGTTGCAATCTTTGAATGCGAGAAGCATCGCTGGGATGATCACTTAAAAATATAGGCGTTGAAGAGCCATTGCTTAAACCTTGCATCCTCTGCCAAAATGCAATCGCCTCTTGCGGATTGTAACCAGCCATGGCTGCGAAAATTAAACCGTAATGGTCAGCTTCGTATTCCTGGTTACGCGAGTTGGGAAGCAACACACCAAGTTGTGCAGTAGGCGCATAAACGGTATTAAAAACATTCAGCGCCTGCGGGTTGGAATTTATACTTAATAATCCGCTTCCCAATTCCTGAATGCCGCTTGCTAATAACTGTTGGCTCATACTCTCGCGACCATGACCAGCAACAGCGTGTGTTATTTCGTGCCCTAATACAATTGCCAATGCAGCTTCATTTTGCGTAACAGGTAAAATGCCAGTGTAAACCACCACTTTGCCGCCAGGCATACACCAAGCGTTTACTTCTTTGCTATCTATCAAATTAAACTCCCACTGATAGCCGCTTAATAAATTAGATTGCCCTTTTTCACTGTAATATCTTGTTATAGCAGCCGCAATACGCGAGCCCACGCGGCGTACCATTTCAGCATCTTTACTTGTGCTTGAACCTACTACTTTGTTTTGTATTAAAAATTGTGTGTATTGTGTTTTTGCTGTTTCTTGCACCTGGCTTTCGGAAACTAATGTCAGTTGGTTTCTGCCAGTAATGGCGTTTCGTGTACAGGACGATAAAAACAAGGCAACAACCATTGCAAGAGAGGATAAACGCATAATTGAGTTTTATTTTTGCTGTAGTCAATATTTATACCAATTGGTTGATAGTGATGGATTTGAGTAAGAATGAAGAAGCATTTTTATTTTTTGAAATAAAGAAAATAGAATACCATGCAATTTAACATTGCATGAGTAGAGTTTGGGTTGAGCTATGAAATCTTGCAAAGAAACTATGTTGTTTAAAAAGGCCGCTCATTTAAAAGATGAATAAATTAAAACCATTGAAAATAAAATTACATTTCTATTTATTTAAAAGAAAAAAGCAGATTTACAATTGCTACAATGCAGAACCGAAGCGTTACAAATTGGAATGTAAAAATTGATTTAATAAATTACTAGAGTTGCGGGAAGAAAACAACACTGGAACCATTCATTGTGTACACACTTTTATAAGCTATAATAATTGCAAAAATTATTCTGCATCGGCACAAACTTATCATCATATTAATGATGATGTAAAGAGTATAAAAGAAAAACGTTTTTTAATTATTTTTTCAGATCCTGCAGAAATAGAAATATTCAAAGCCTGGATACAACAGAATGGCGGCAGTTACGGGTATATTTAAGATGAATATATGCAGCATGAGCATCAGCCTAAATTAAGTATATCTGAAGACAAGGTTTGCTGGTGCGATATTATGAGTTATTATTTGATGCAAATAGCAGGGTTTACCTTTCATTTAATCATTTCTCTTTACAAAGGAGAAGTGTATATAAGCAACTAACCCATGTACGATGTAGTGTAAACACTTTGCACGAACATCGAACATCGCTCAATGTATTCTATCACCACTAACCAATAAGGCATTCATCACTTTGCTTTCATAATGTAACCATTGTTGCCAGCGATTACGCACTTTTTCTTTTTCAACGTACAGTTCGGCAAGATTGATGAACAAGGCATAATGCCCGGCTTCACTTTCCATAAACCGCCGGTAAAATTGTTGCAGATAAGCGTCGTTTAATCGTTCGCTCAACTGCTTAAAACGCTCGCAACTTCGGGCTTCTACAAGCGCCATCAGTAACAATTGATCTAACAATCTACCTTCTTCATTTCCGCCTATCGTTTTAAATTGCAGCAGCTTGTTCACATACTCATCTTTGCGCTGCCTTTCCAACAATAGATTGCGTTCACGCAGTTCATGCAATACCAACCGAAAATGTCCCCATTCTTCCGTAACAACAGGTGAAAGCTCATCAACAAGTTCGGTTTTTTCGGCATAGTATTGAATAAGCGAAATGCAACTGGTGGCGGCTTTTTGCTCACAATAAGCATGATCGGAAAGTATATGTTGCAAGCTCATTGCAGCAAGGTTCGCCCAGCGCGGATCGGTAGGTAATTGCAAACCTAAAATGCTTTTTTGCGCTTCTTTATTTTGTTCTGCCATCTTTCATAAAAGAAATTTCAAGCGAAAATAAGAAGAAGACATTTTTTTAAGAGATAAAAAAGTAAAGAACGATTACCGGATTGTTACATTAAAATTGATAATGTTCATCATCACAATTTTTAGTAAGATGGCATCAGTACCTTCAACCGGATCATGTTCTTCAAATTCAATAAAGCGGCTTAATCTGTTTTCATCATAGCCAATTTCTTTTTGCTCCAGCATTTCTTTCATGCCAAAAGCGATGTTTACATAACTCACTTTTTCAACATAATAAAAAGTGGTAAACCAATCAATTTGTAACATCGGAAACTGCTTTTGAATGTGTGAGGCAATCTGGTACAGAATGTTGGTTGGTAATATGCCGTACGATGCTAAATGAAAGATACAAGCCGAACAATTTACATTGTCTACACATGATAATTTTTGAAGCGTTTCGCCATCTAAATGATAGATCGGATGCGCATCTTCATCAATAATATGCAGCATTTCTTCCCAGTTAATAACTGTGTAGTTCATGATATTGGATTTTGTTTTGCTAAGGTGGGTTTTCTTTTGGCAACTACACTTAAATAGAACTTATGTTTTCATTAAAATACGATGAAAAACAAAAGGAAAGCTGTAAACAGTTAGGAGCAAAATTTTATAAAATCATTTATTAATTGTGCTGTGTTTAGCATCATCAATGGCTTGCAAAAGTCCGTTGTTATATACATCATTGGTTAGTTCCCAAAACATAATTCCATCCAGGCCCATCTTCATTACATACTTTGTTTTTTCAGCGATTGATTTAGCATCATCGAACGAAACCAATTGCTTTTCTTTTGCATTAAAATAATATGGCGCATGAGCCACCGAATCCCAATGATACACATAATTGGAATCAGATAAAATGGTACTGTCAAATTGGTTATAACCAACGCCTTTTAAAAATGTGCAGGGCTGGTACAATCCGTTTTGTAAGGTATCTTCCAACTGGAATATGCGCGCATAAAAAGCGGCGCCAATATCTAATTTTGATAGTGGAACATGCAATGAATCAAGTAAGAGAACTACATTGTTAATGCTTTCTTTTTGTTGCGGAGTTGAATACAAAGGCGTATGATGACCGCTTACTGTTGCAAAGCCGCTTACCAAATCGTAAGTCATTAAATTTACCCGGTCAAGAAGCGGCATAATTTTATTCCATTCAACCGATTTTAAAATATAATTAGTAAAGCCACCGGCTGCAAAACTGATCTCGTATTTGTTGCGGAATTGCTTGCGCATTTCGGTAAGTAAGGCTGTAAAGTTTTGTTTATCGTCGGGTAAAAACTGATGATTTGGAAAGCCTTCTATAGCCGGATATTCCCAATCCAAATCAATACCATCGGCACCAAAATATTTTAGTAATTGTTTGGATGAAGATGCAAATTCTTTTCTTCCTTCAATTGTACTAAACGTTTGCGAGCAATGTTCGCAACCGCCCCAGCCGCCCATGGAGAGAATAACTTTTAAACCAGGATATATTTTTTTTAACGAAACTAACTTTTGTATGGTAGCAGTATCACGCGCATTTGCAACATGCAAATCGCTATCTTGTAAATGCGTAAAACTGAAAATAATATGTGTAAGCTGCGATACTTTGAAGCTGTCAATTCGGGCAGAATCGCCAGTATAATAAGCTATTACATTGCATTTTTTAGCAGGTGCTTTTGGCTGTGCGAGTGTACTTTGAGTGATGATAAAAATGAATAAAAACAAAGGCAGTATATATTTCATAAGCTGGTTTGCAAATTAACCGTTTTCTTTTTCCTGCAGTTTGGTATAAGCCATAATAAAAACGGCACCTAAGTTTTTATAAGGCGGCACATAATCATCAAATAATTCTTTGTTTTTACCGCTGCCAAACTCTTTTGAAAAGCCTTTCCATAGTACAGGCCAGTCCAAATCTTTTCCTTGCCGTAAGTTATCAATAATACCGTTGATAAGGGGCAAATTAATTGAGCCGCTACCCGTTTGTTTGGATGAAATAATATGCGCTTCAGGGCAAATTTTTAATATCTGATTTAAGCTTTGATAACCGCCGCAACTGCCCAATAAAACCACTTGTGCCGATGATGGCATTTGTTTAATAGTGTTGATTAAATAATAACTATGACCCCGATGCAAAACCACCGTTGGCTCTAAATCGTGATCTTCCAGATAATTAATTAAATCAGCCTGTGCTTTATCGTCCAAACCCTGGTTTTCATCCAATGCACGGTTTGAGTAAATGCTTATGGGTATGCCTTTGGTTGAAGTAAAAGTTACCCATTCCGGTGCTGATGTCATCTTCCAGTTGCTGTTACTAAAGCTTCTTACAAAGGAGCTAAAGTCGGTTTGTCCGGCTTTATCGCCGTAAAAAAACTGCTGAACAACAATACGACCTGTAGTATCTTTTAACATGCTGTTCTTCATAAAATAAACCGGTCGAATGTTCAGATCTTTTGATATATCAATATGGTTGGTTGAATCCATTGATAAAAACAAAGTGTTTAAAATGTTATAAATATCAATACCCCGTTCATTGCCTGCAACCTTTGCTGCACTTAGGTTTTGCTGTACCTGGTTTAAAATTAACTGCTGTATGCTTTTATCGTAAATGCTTGCATAAGAGCCGGCAACATCCACTGCATCTTCTAAACTATCTTTACCATTCTGTTTATCCAAACCATTAGCAAACGCCTTCATCAACACTAATGCATTGTCTTTATCCATGCGTTTTAAAAAATCATCCAGCGTATTATAGTTGGCAGCCATTTTTATCCATTTTTTAAAATGATCAAAACGAACATTTACCAACAAAGAATCGCCTCGTGGCTCTTTCATTCTTTGCCAGATGCGCGGGTAAACGCCCCGCACATAGCTTGATGTATAAATTACTTCTTCCTGCATTACTGCGAGGTAATACAACTCTTCCGGCGTAAGATTTTCGAGTATTTTAAAACGCACCGCATCAGGCGATTCATGCAGCCCATTTATTTCATTAATAAAATAAGCACCGGCATATTGAATGCGGCTGTCTATGGCATCAATACCCATTGCAGTGTCGTGCTCAAGAAAACGTTTTGAATAATCAATTTTGGTAGTTACCAGCAAACGGTAATATTTAAGTGGATCATCCTTAACCGCATCAATTTGTTCTATGGTTGTTTTGCCATGATATAAATTATCTAAAAAAGGAAAATACTGCCTGCCAGCTTTGTATTTTGATAGCTTGCTAAGAATTTGCACCAGCGTATCTGGGCTATTGTGAATTTTTTGTGCCAACTGATTGGAAGCGGCTGCATACGTGTACAATTCATCGGGATCGTTACGTGCGCTGATGCTCACGAGACTATCAGTGAACGGGTAATTGGAATTGGCATTAAGCGAGCGTAAAATTTTTTCAGGATGAAGTCTGATATCTTTTAAAAACACGACGTTTTTAGCATCCTGGTAAGTAGGATTGTCTTCAAATAAAACACTCTTCATCAACACATCACTAATTTCAAATGATTGGCTGTTAATAAAAGAAACAATCGAAGCTTTTTGCTTGTCTAATTGCATTCCCTGTGCAAACGCAATCACCAAAGGAGGCAACTGAGTAATGCGCATGGTTTGCCTTCTGTAATTGATAAAAAAACTTTCCAGTGTTTCAGCCAGCGCGCGCAAATATTTTATTTTTGAATTGCTGTCATCACTATCTGCTTCAATCGAATTTTGTATGGCATCAATACGCCTGGTAACGGTATAAGTAAGCTGAAGATTAATGTCGTCATCATCCGTCATGTTCAAATTGTTATCAGCCGTTCCATCCAGCTTCAATAATCTTTTTTGTAAATTATCCACCTTATCATGAAACGCCTGCCGCATAAGCGGAATCTTTGGCGGTTGTGCGTTCGCGTTGATAAACATCATCCATCCTAATAAAAAAAGAAAGACTTGTATCCGGTTCTTCATTACAAATAAGTATTGATTCAAAGCTTCACAATCAAAATGTAAATATCCGTTTTAAATCCTTAACTGCTGCTATCTTCACACTCACAAAAGCGTTAATAAAACCATACTTCTTTTATAAATGCCGAAGTATAAACTGCTTAACAATAAGATAATAAACTAATAAACTTACGCTGATAAATGTATTTTAATTTTGTATAAACAAATCCTTAATGGAAAGTAACGGGAAAAAAATTTTAATTGCTGATGATGAGCCGGATATTGTTGAAATTATTCAATTCAATTTAGGAAAGGAAGGTTACGAAATTTATACCGCAGCCGATGGCGATGAAGCTTTGGAAAAAGCTTATCTGTTGCTGCCGCAATTAATTATTTTAGATATTATGATGCCTTATAAAACCGGCATTGAAGTGTGCCGTAAACTAAGGCAGGATGAGAAGTTTGCAGATACGCTGATTGTTTTTTTAACCGCCATCAGTGATGATGTTTCGCAAATAAAAGGCTTGGACATTGGTGCCGATGATTACATTAATAAACCTGTTAGCACAAAGGTGCTGGTGAGCCGCATCAACGCTTTGTTCCGGCGTGTTGGAAAACCATCTGAAGACGATGGCAAAGTGCTGCATGTAAACGGCATAACCATCGATCCGCAACGATATATTGTAAGCGTGAAAGACAAAGAAATAACCCTTGCTAAAAAAGAATTTGAATTGCTTTATTTGTTAGCCTCCAAGCACGGCAAAGTGTTTCTCCGAAACGAAATTTTGACATCGGTTTGGGGAACCGATGTAATTGTTGGCGATAGAACCATTGATGTTCACATCCGTAAAATTCGCCAAAAATTAGGCATCGATTGCGTTACCACCGTAAAAGGCGTTGGCTACAAATTTGAATGTTGAACCTGCGCTGCTTTTTGTAATTTTATTCGTTATTTTTCAATTCGTATTGCCGATAGCTGAACCTTACGGCTGATAGCTTACATATGTTCACTACAAAAAATCTTTCGCCTTCCCAGCTTTCTTTTTTTACGTCATTAATTTTATCGGTGCCAACCGGCATTGCTTTTTTCTTTGTTTCGTTTCGATTTGAAGTGGCTATTGTTGCTTTGTTAACCACATTTTTAGTTTCTTTTTTTTTATTCCGTTTTGTGCTTCGCTGGTTCATCTATCGTAAAATAAAACTCATTTATAAGTTCATTTATCAAACCAAAGCTTCAAAGCGTGAAGAGATGTATTTTAAATATGTTTTGCCGGATAAAAGCATTGATGAAGTGCAGGAAGATGTTACACAATGGGCGCAGCAACGCAGAGACGAGATTGAAACCTTGAAAACAAATGAAGTTTACCGGAAAGAGTTTTTGCAAAACTTATCGCATGAATTTAAAACGCCCATTTTCGCCATTCAGGGTTATGTGGAAACCTTACTGCAAGGCGCTTCTGAAAATCCGGTGTTAAATAAAAAATTTTTAGAAAACACTGCCCGCAACGTTCAGCGCATGGTGAATTTAGTGAACGATTTGGATGAAATTTCAAAGTTGGAAAGCGGTGCGCAGCCGGTAAGCAAAAGCAACTTCATCATTCAGGATTTGATAAAGGAAGTGTATCAATCATTATACATTATAACCAGTTCAAAAAATTTATCTACATCAATAAAAAAAGGCTGCGAGGTGCCCGTTTATGTGTTTGCAGATAAAGAAAAAATAAGGCAGGTTTTGATTAACTTAATTGAAAATGCAACCAAGTATGGCAGGCAGGATGGCTACATTACCGCAGGAATTTACCGTGCCGATGAAGACCATGTGTTAATTGAAATCAGCGATAACGGCATAGGCATTCCTACACAGCATTTGCCACGCATTTTTGAACGCTTTTATCGTACCGATTTGGCTCGCAGCCGCGATGTTGGCGGCACAGGTTTGGGTCTTGCCATCTGCAAGCATATTGTTGAAGCGCACGGCGAAGTAATTCATGTGCGCAGTAAGCCCGACATTGGCACTACCGTTGGCTTTACATTAGCGCCGAGAAATGAAACAATCAATCAAAAAGTTCTGAAATAAGGACGGCTTGCCATTGGCGAAAATTTCCACGGAACAGTTATCAAAATGATAAGCAATGCAACCGTAAACCATAACGCCATTGTTTTAAATTTTTGTTCATCGTTCTTCTTTTTTTTGGCAGAAGTAGAGCCGATGGTAATAATAACAATGGCAACCACCATCATGATGCTGTGTTCCATTCCAAAAAAGCGGATGCTTCTTTCTTTTACTGCATTTTTATAGTTGTGCAGAAAATAAGAAATTAAAGGACTGATGGCATACAACCACAAGCCCAGCAACAATTGTATGTGTGCGATGGTGGCTGTAACATGCCTTGTTCTGTTATCGAAAACGGTGAATGTTTTGTGTTGAATCCAGCCACGGTAGGAGCAAAACAAAGCAAATAATAAACTGAATAAAACGAGCCATCGCGTAAAGGAATGCAGCACTAACACTATTGTGTACATGGTTATTGGTTTTGATTGTTTATACTGACGTTCTGCAGCCTTCTTTACTTCATTCAGCTTTAATTTTGTTGTCCACAATGTGTAAGGATTGTATTTTGAGAACTTAGTTTTTCACTTTGTTGAAGTTTTTATTCCGGTTGATTATATTGCGATTGAGATGCCGGTTACTTATCAACGATTCGCCGTTTTGTGGCTATGCTTTTTTGTGTGTAGCTGTAAAAGTTTGCAACGCATTTCTTCGCGCGATACCTCAACCAAAAACACAACTGATGTTCATAAACAACGCAGCAATATTCGCTTTCTCGATGATGTTGCTATTACCAACAGAAGCAATAGCGGGCAGATAGAAGAGCCGCAAAACAATCGTTCTGCAAGAACGAAAAAACAAATGCCGGAAGTTGTTTATGCACCACCCACCGATGTTACAGCAACCGGTTATAACATTGAAAGTGCAACGGGTTTGCAGTTTAAATACGCCATTCTGTTAGATGCTTCAGTTGAAAAATTAACCAATACATCTTTACTGCAAAACATGGATCACTGGTGGGGAACGCATTATTGTTTGGGTGGAAGCACAGAAACTTGTATTGATTGTAGTGCGTTTACACAAATTATGATGCGTGATGTTTACAAAACTGATGTTGCGCGAACGGCGCGCGCGCAATACGATAACAGCAGCCGCATTGAGTTGCAAGGTTTACAGGAAGGCGATCTGCTTTTTTTTCAAACGGTGGGCAGAGATATTTCGCACGTTGGCATTTACTTAACCAACAACAAATTTGTTCATGCCGCTACCAGCGAAGGCGTAATGATAAGCGATTTGAATGATAGTTATTGGAGCAGCCGTTATCGTGGTGCCGGGCGTGTAATTAAAACAGTGCAGATGGCTTCCGATAAATGAAGTAAAAGAAAACCCTTACAATTCATCCTTTTCTTTTACTTCAATATCATATAATTTTTCAATCGCATCTTTTGTAAACAGGGCAGTTTGTTGTTGAGTAACCGGTGTTGTTTTCCATTGATCGGTTGGATATAATTTTATAATTGCGCCGCTGCTATCTTTCAAAACCAAAGGCAAATTAAAACCTGCCACGCAGTTAGAATAACAATAAGAAATTTTGTTTTTTTCTTTATTAAAAACAAACGAAAACGTTGGTGTTTGCGTGGTGCGCAGGTATTGATCAAACACTTTGCTGTAATTAAAACCAGCTTGCTGGCTGATGTAATTTTCAACTTGTTTTGTGGTTACAGTCTGATGATAAAATGTTTTGTTTAAGCCACGCAAAATCATCCTGAATTTTTCATCATCGTTCATGCCATGGCGAATAGCATGAAGCAGGTTGCCGCCTTTGTAATACATATCGCCGCTGCCTTCTTCATTCACGCCATAATGCGCAATAACAGGCTTATCGTTTCGTATCCGTTTTCTTATGCCTTCGTTGTAGTCATTGCCGGCTTCGGCGCCATAATAATAATCTGTAAACAAGGTTTCGCTGTAATTGGTAAAGCCTTCATGCACCCACATATCAGCCAAATCTTTTGAAGTAATGTTGTTGGCAAACCATTCGTGCCCGCTTTCGTGCACAATAATAAAATCCCACTTCAAGCCCCAGCCTGTGCCCGATAAATCTCTTCCCAGGTAACCATTCATATACTTGTTGCCGTAAGCCGTTGCGCTTTGGTGTTCCATGCCCAAATGCGGCGCGTCAACCAGCTTGTAGCCATCTTCATAAAACGGGTACGGACCCATCCAGTATTCAAAAGCTTTCAGCATCCGGTTTATATCGGGCAGACTATGTTGTTTCGCGCGTTGTATGTTATAATCCAACACCCAAAGGTTTACATCTAAGTTACCCCTCTCGCCTTTATAAACTTCGCCAAAATTTACATACTTGCCGATGTATGGAATGATGAGATAATTGTTGATAGGATTTACCACGCTCCACGTGTAAGCCGTTGTGCCATTGTTGTTAGGGTGTTTGTTGGTAAGCCTTCCGTTGCCCACCGCAACAAGGCTATCAGCAACCGTAATGGTGAGTGATGCGCCGTTATCCGGCTCATCGCTTTGATGGTCTTTGCAAGGATACCAAACGCTTGCACCTAAGCCCTGGCAGGCAACTGAAATCCACGGACGACCGAGCGAATCTTTTGTCCAAATCCAGCCGCCATCCCAGGGTGGATTTACCGCTTCGCGAGGCTTGCCGTGATAATAAATAGTTACGTTTTGTTCTCTTTTATTCTGTTGACGGGGAACATTGATTACATAAACATTTCCGTCATGATTATAAGTAAGCCATTGTTGATGGTTGAACAAAATACTATCTATAATCATCGGTTGTTGTAAATCAATTTGCATTAACGCCGGATGGTTTTTCTCTGCTATTTTATACGTGATGGTATTACTGCCCGTAATTGTTTTTGCTTCATAGTTAGGCGTTACTGAAATATCGTATCGCAACACATCCCACCATGTGCGGTTTGGGTTTAAACTGCCGCGAAGTGTATCGGCATGTGTGAAGGTTTGTTTTTGCTGCGAAAAACAAAAGGAGGTAATGAAAAATGAAAGAATTAAAAACAAGTTTTTCATTGGATAAAAATAAGAGATGAATAGATGTTTTTATAAAATGAACAGGTTTGTTTTTAAAAGTAAGCTGCACTTTGGAATGTTGAGTTTTATTTTATGGCTGATGGGCTGCCGGATAGTAGCGGAAAACCCGCTGAGGGCTTGTGTGCGCTGGCTTTGCGGCGGATTTGGAGCGAATAGCCGGAACCATTGCTGAACAATGTTTTGAACGATAACAGCCCCGAAATAAATTATAGCTATTGCATTCATGAAACAAAAAGGGTAAACATTTCTGCTTACCCTTTTGTTATTGTTGCGCTTTTAATTCTTCTTTAAAAACCTTTTCAAATTTTTCTAATTTCGGGCGTATTACAAACTGGCAATACATCTGTCTCGGGTTATTATTGTAATAATTCTGGTGATAATTTTCAGCCGCATAAAAATTGGTAAACGGCTCAACAGCAGTTACTATCGGCTTGTTCCATGCGCCGCTTTTGTTTAGCTCTTCTTTATAATGCGCTGCCTTTTGTTTTTGCTCATCACTATGATAAAAAACAACACTGCGGTATTGCGTTCCCACATCGTTGCCCTGACGGTTTAACGTGGTAGGATCGTGCGTTTTCCAAAACACTTCCAACAGTTCATCAAAAGAAACCTTTGAAGGATCGTAAACCACCTGCACCACTTCAACATAACCTGTTGCGCCGGTGCAAACCTGCTCGTACGATGGATTGGGAACCGTACCGCCGCTATAGCCACTGATAACTTTTTCAACACCTTTTATACGTTGAAAAAAAGCTTCTGTACACCAAAAGCAACCATTGCCAAACGTAGCCGTATCGGTGTGTGCAGAAGTTGCTGTTTTGTTTGTTTCCTGAGACATAATTACACTACTCTGATTTTTTTGTTCAGCACAGGATGGCAATGCAAACACTGTGCAAACACTGTGAAATAATAAGTAAATATTTGCAACCACCCCCAACTTCATGGTGCAAATATGAAAAGAGATGACTATAGTAAACAAGTTAATTCATAAATCTTAACCGTTTATTTTATGTTGCGGTTAATTGTTAACCATATTCGCAGATAAGTAATAGAAATGTTCTCTTTTTTTTGTAGTGTTGTTGTTCCTCTTACCTAAAATTATGCAGCCCCAACAACGGTTTATAAACAAAACAGAGCAAAAGAAAACCTCGGAAGAAGCGGGCGAAAAACCAGTGTACCCGCAACGCAATGCAGTGTTGCGATGCCTTCAAATTGCGTACAGTATTTACGCTTTGCTTTGCTTTCTTCTTTTGATGTTTATTGTTTTGGCGCCTGTGCTTCTTTCGCCGTTATTAGGTAAGGTTAGAGGTGGAAATTTTGTGTATGGAATTTGTAAAATATGGGCGATTGTTTGGTATTTTTTAATCGGTATTCGTTATAAAGAAATTTACGAAGCGCCGCACGACACAACGCGACAATACATTTTTGTAGCTAACCATATTTCTTATGTTGATATTTCATCGGCGGTGCGCGTGGTGCATCAGCCTATTCGTATTTTGGGTAAGTACGAAATGGTGAAGTATCCGGTATTTGGCATTATTTATCGCATGGCGGCAATTGTGGTTGACAGAAGCAGTCTTGAACGCCGTGCGCAAAGTGTGCGTGCTTTAAAAGCGGCGCTGGCAAAAAAAATAAGCATCTTTATTTTTCCTGAAGGAACATTTAATGAAACGCGCGAACCGCTAAAAAGTTTTTATGATGGTGCGTTTCGCATTGCCATTGAAACGCAAACTTCTATTAAACCCATTTTGTTTTTAGATACCTACGAACGTATGCATTATCGCGGCTTTTTAGAACTTACGCCGGGCAAATGCCGTTGTGTGTATCTGAATGAAATTAATGTTAGCCATTATTCTATCGATCAAATAAAAGAGCTGCGCGAAAAAGTGTATGCCACTATGGAAGAAGGTTTGCGCCGATACCGAAATTATCCGTTGCCATTAAATATATATGAGTAAAAACAAACGTTGTTTTTACTTTGAATCATCAATTCAAAGTAGGTTATAAACCCGATAGAAAAGCCGCCTTTTTTATGCAAACAAGCATTGACTGCTATGCTCCTGCATCTGCCATGAAGAAAGAGTTGAAGGATTTAGGCAGCGGTGGTATTTACATTCTGTTGGGAGCTTTGATTCTTATTTTGTTGCTGATTTTATTTTAAAATAAAAGGTAAATTTATAATGATGAAAGCTGGCTATTGCGCCGGCTTTTTTTGTTTTTATAATGATTTAAAACAGGAACGGTGAAAGGGTTTATCTTCATCCAACAAATTATTGTATGAAACGATTGCCTTTGCTTTTTTTTTGTTTTACTTCTGTTTATTTATTTGCGCAAAAAGAAATAACCGTAACTTCTCCTGATAAAAACATTGTTTTTTTATTTCAGGTTTTTCATGCCAAACCCGCTTATAGTGTGGCTTATAAAGGCAAAACGCTAATCAGCAATTCAACACTAAGTTTGGTTTTTGAAGATGGTTCTTTTTCTACAATCAGTAAACAAGGCAAGCCGGTTTATCGTGATACAACAGAAGAATACCAATTGATGACGGGCAAAACAAGTAGTGTAAAAACAAACTATCACGAAGCGCTGATTCCTTTATTTGATGCTTCGCAAAAGAGAATGAATATTAGGGTAAAAGTGTTTAACGATGGCGTTGCTTTTCGTTATGAATTTCCGGAGCAAAGCGGCTGGAAGGCTTATACGCTACTGGATGAAAACACAACCTTCAACATGAACGGTGACCCAACGGTTCATGCGCTTATGTTTGGCAATTACACATCATCGCACGAAGGCATTTATCAAACGTTGCCACTGAGCAAAGTAGTTGCCGATACTTTGCTTGATATGCCCGTTTTATTCGAGTTTCCCAACGGCGTAAATATGGCTGTTACTGAAGCCGCGCTGCGCAATTATGCCGGCATGTACATAAGCAAACATGATGGTGTGCTGATGAGTAAATTGTCGCCGTTGCCAAATCAAAATGGGGCAAAAGTAAAAGCTGTTTTGCCACATCACACGCCCTGGCGTGTAATGTTGATCAGCGATAGGATAGGAGCGTTGATAGAAAGCAACATCATCACTGCCTTAAATGAACCAGCTAAAACAAAAGACTGGAGTTGGTTGAAGCCAGGCAAAACAACGTTTCCCTGGTGGAATGGCGATGTTGTTCCCGACACAGTGAATGCACCGGGAAACAACTTTGTTACGAACCAATACTACATAGATTTCTGTGCAAGAAACAACATTCAATCTCATTCTGTTGTTGAATATGGTTTGCACCAATGGTACACTGATGACGGTGTTGGCTTTCAACCCGGACCTCACGCTGATGTTACAAAGCCGGTTCCTGGCTTAGACATGAAAGAGGTATGCGATTATGCTCACAGCAAAGGCGTTGATGTTAGAGTATGGGTTCATTTTTATGCGCTGTATCCTAAGCTGGATACTGCTTTCGCCGTTTTTGAAAAATGGGGTTTGAGTGGAATGATGGTTGATTTTATGGACAGAGACGATCAGGAAATGGTAAACATGCAGGAAGAAATTTTACAGAAAGCAGCACAGCATCATTTGCACATTCAGTTTCACGGAGCGTATAAGCCAACGGGTGTAAGCCGCACGTATCCTAACGAACTAACAAGAGAAGGCACGCGCAATTATGAAGTGGATAAATGGAGCAATGAAGGCATCTCTCCCGACCACGATATTACAATGCCGTTTACACGCGGATTGGCAGGCGCAACCGATTATCATTTAGGCGGTTTCCGCGCAGTGCCGCAAGATAAGTTTAGAGCTCAATATACACGTCCTTTGGTGTTGAGTACACGCTGCCACATGTTGGCTATGTATGTAGTGCTGGAAAGCAACTTAGGCATGGTGTGCGATTATCCTGAAGCGTATGAAGGGCAGGAAGGATTTGATTTTATAAAAGAAGTTCCCACCACATGGGATGAAACCAAAGTGCTGGATGCAAAGGTGAACCAATACATAACCATAGCCCGGAGAAAAGGCAAAGACTGGTATGTAGGAACCATTACCAACCACGAAGCGCGTGATATTCAGGTGCCGTTATCTTTTTTAAAAGAAGGAAGCTATACCGCTGATGTTTACAGCGATGAAAATGATGTAAATACAAACCCCAATCATTTGCAAAAACAAACGAAGATAGTTACCCATAATGATGTAATTTCATTGCATGTTGCAGGCGGTGGCGGCGAAGTAATGCGGATAGTTCAAAACCGCTAAGATGATTTTAAATAGGAGGCAGCAGCATATTATTCTATAACGCTGACAGGGTTCTAAACCCTGTCAGCGTTATAGAATGCGGGTCAATTGAAAATAATAATATGAATCGCGAAGACGCTGAGAAGTGTATATCTTTTCCCGATGTAAGGCTTTACAGGCGCAGCTTTTAGCCATCACAAATCACAAATCTAAAAATCGTATCAGTGGTTCAAATCATCACAACGCTTTTTCCCGTTCTCTTTCTTTCCACATTTCATTAAACGTTTTATCGCTGAAATGCAGATCGCCCCTATGTTTCGTCCAGCTTCCAAACACTTTATTAATAAAAGAATTTTTTATTTTCCCATTGCCCCAATTCATCATTTTACGGTTCAGGCTTGCCAGCTTCCAGCCTTTCCAGGCAAGCTTTTCAGCCATTTTATTTTCACCTTCTTCCACCGCTTCATAACGGTTCTCCAAAAGCAGTTCGTGCAGGTTAATTCTTACCGGGCAAACCTCTGTGCAATTCCCACACAGGCTTGAAGCATAGCTTAGATGTTTGTATTCGTCTAAGTTTTTTAAATGTGGTGTAATGATGCTTCCAATAGGGCCGCTGTAAGTGGTGCTGTAAGTATGTCCGCCCACGTTTTTATAAACCGGGCAGGCGTTTAAGCAGGCGCCGCAACGAATGCAATACAAGGCTTCACGTGTTTTTGTATTGGACAGCAAATTGGTTCTGCCATTGTCTAATAAAATCACATACATTTCTTCGGGACCGTCGGATTCATTGGCCTGTTTGGGACCAGTAATGATGGTGTTATAAGATGTTACTTTTTGCCCTGTTCCAAAGGTTGCCAGAAGCGGCCAAAACAAATGCAAATCGTTTACCGAAGGCAATACTTTTTCTATGCCCACCACTACAATGTGCGTTTTTGGAAACGCACAACTTAACCGTGCATTGCCTTCGTTTTCCGAAATGGCAACCGCGCCAATATCAGCCAAAATAAAATTAGCGCCGGTAACGCCTACTTCTGCTTTTATATATTTTTTGCGCAGCAGGTTTCTTGTGTAAAGCGTTATTTGTTCGGGCGTTGAAGTGGAAGAAATGCCAAATTTTTTGTTGTACAATTGTGCAATATCTTCTTTGCTTTTGTGCATGGCTGGCGTAACAATATGATACGGTGGCTCTTCATCCAATTGCTGAATATATTCACCCAAATCGGTTTCCACGCTTTCAATTCCCAGCTTTTCCAAATGCTTGTTCAGGTGAATTTCTTCTGTAACCATGCTCTTGCTTTTCACCAGCGTTTTGCAGCCTTTGTTTTTGCAGATATTTTCTATTTCTCTCAACGCATCTTCTCCGGTTTCTGCCCACAATACCTTTGCACCACGCGCTGTAATCTGCTGTTCAAACCGTTCCAGATAACTGTCCAAATGTTCAATGGCTTTCCATTTGCGGTTCTTTGCCAGCTCGCGGGCCTGCATCAGTTTATCAAACTGTTCTTTTCCCAAAGGCACAGCCGAATTGTACTTGCCCATGTTGAAATTGATGGTGCGCCGGTGTTCCATATCGGCGGCTTTAACAGTGCTTTTGGCAATGAATGATTCGGCTGTATTGTTACTCATTATGTACAATTAAATGGACTTGTCTTTTTTGTTTTCTTCTAATAAAAGAATGGCTTTGATGTTGAAAGCAAGCTCGGGTATATCTGATACACAAGTATCATAAACTACTGAAAGATCTACATCAAAATAATGATGAATAAGTTTGTCTCTCATACCTGCAATTTCTCTCCATTGTATTACCGGATATTTTTCCCGAAAAGAAAAAGCTATGTTTTTAGTGGCTTCTCCAATCACTTCCAAACTTCTAAACAAAGCTTTTTGCAACATCAGGTTTTCTTGAAAGTCATCAAAACTCAAATACTGCGAATGCTGAATGATAAACTCGCATTCATCTGTTATATGTTTTAAATAATCAATCGCGGAAAATGTATTCTGCACTTGCCAAAATTTTAGGACCTATATACTTACTCAATCCTGCAACAGTAACCACTTCAGCTTCTTTGCCACATAAATCTTCTAAAAAAAAAGTAAGACGAATAAAGTTTTTAAATGTCTTTTTTTCAGGATAAAATTCAACCAAAAAATCAATATCACTGTCTTCGTTCATCTCATTTCTAACGAAAGAACCAAAGACGCCAAACAGCGATACGCCATAGCTTTTAATGGTATCAAGGTTTGCATACAGCAATTCAAAAAGCTGCTCCTTATTCTCAACTCTTTGTTTTACTTCATTCATGTCCAATCATTTTTTTATTTGCTCTGCACTTGCCTCTAACGCTTCATAAAATTCTTCGCCCCACTTTCTAATAATGGCATCTTTTAAAAAAATATATACGGGCACTTTCAATTGTTTTCCCAGCTTACAAGCGGCTTTGCACAATGAAGGACGCGGCTCATAATTGAGATATTCAACTTCTTCATCACCGCTGCTTTTGCGTGTGCGAATGGGAAACAGATGACAGCTAATTGGCTTTTTCCATTTCAGTTTACCATCATAAAAAGCCCCTTCGATGCCGCATTTGATAATGCCGTTTTCATCACGAGTTCCATACGCGCAAATGCCTCCTTTAACAGTGGGCGTAACCCAGCCAAAATCTTTATCGTATAAGTATTTGCCGCTTCTTTCTATCTCATCAATTCCTTCTTCTGAAAGATAAGGTTTCACCACTTCATAGTTGCTTATCAGTTCTTTCAGTTCGTCTATTTCAAGTGGTGCGCCGGCATCTCCATCTTCACAACAGCCGCCTTTGCACTTTGTAAGGTCGCATACAAATTGCGCCTGCAACACTTCATCACTTACTAATTTATTATCTATCGCTATCAACGTTTTCTTTTGTTACAAAGGTAGGTTTTATCAATAAGGCACCTCTCTGTTTATAGCAAATAGTAATTTTCTAATTTGAAAACAAACATAGGATGACGTGGTGTTTGAATTTTTATAAAAAGTACGATTCAATCACACTTATTTTTGCTCTATTGTAATCTTCGCCGTATCACCCAAACCATAATTTCCTGTCAAAACAATTTTATCCGAATCATGCAAAGAAGGTTCAAGAATTTGCACCTGATTGTTCGATTCGATGCCTTTTTTTATGTTTGTTTTTATTGCAATACTATCGTTCAATAATTTCATAATCCAGAACTCGGTTTGCTCTTCATTACTTAATACAGCCGCTTTATCAAGCACCACTGCATTGCCTGTTTGATGTTTTACAATTTCCACTTTGGCAACCAGGTTTTCAGGTATCAGTTTATCCGTATTTACCCTGATAATAAAGCGTTGCGTTTGTGCAGCCGAATCGATAGTTGGCAAAGCCGATTGTACATAACCGTTTAAAAAGGTACTGTCCGGCAAACGAAGTGTGAGAGCCTGTTTCAGCGATAAGTAAGGCTTTAACTCGTAAGGCAAATCAAGTAAAAAAACAAAGCTGGTTTTATCGGTAATTTCAGCCAACTGCTCGCCATCCTGCACATAATTTCCTGCGGTGTAAGTAAGTTGTGTAATGTAGCCATTGCCCGTAGATTTTATTTTTATCAAACCTTCAAAATGCAACGATGTATCTAAGCCGCTGATGGTGTTTCCCAATGCCTGCGCTTCTTTTGTTTTTATAGTAAATAAGGTTTGACCTTTGCTTACATACTCACCCAAATGTATGTTAGCCGTTTCCAAATAACCAACGGCGCTTGCCTTTACATAAGTTTTCAATAAAAAAGAAGAAATGGCATTCACTTTAACCGTTTCGCTCATGTTTTGATGGGTTGGCTGCGTGATGGTAACCGGCGTTACAGCATCATCTGCCGATACGTCTTCCCCGCCCGCATCGGCTGCTTTGTTTTTGCATGAATTTATCATCAAACATAAAAATAAAATGAAGTAAAAGAAAACGCTGTATTTGTTCATCGTTTGTTCCAATAATTGATTTGGGTAATGATTTGAAATTGATTTACGATGTTTTGAATTACCATATTTTGCGCGTTCAAAAAGTTGTTGATTGCAATCACATAATCGGCAATGCGCACATCGCCGGTAGCCAACAATTTGCCATTGGCTACAATTAATGCACGCACGTATTTCAACTGGTTGTTCGTTTCGGCTATTAATGTTTTTGTGCTGTTCAATTGTTGGGTAAGCTGGGCAATTTGCTGATTGTATTGCGTAGCAAAATAATCGCGATAATTTACTCTTGTCTGTTCAAGAATATCCAACCTGCGATGTGATAATTTACGTTGCCTGCCATCATAAATAGGAACAATAACATTTACGCTTGCGCTCTCGCCCCAATTTTTATAAGGCGTATAAACAAAAGAAGATACATAACCGGCATCGACACCCAATGTTACTTTCGGGCGATACGACAAATCAATTTGCCGGCCTGTGTTTTTTAATAACAAACTATCAACGGTAAACTTTTGATAGAAGATTGAAGCGTTTATTTCAGGTAATTGGGCAAATTCAATTCGTGGCGAATCAAGCGGTGTAAGTGTTGTATCAAATAAGCCGCTTAGATAGTTCAATGTCGCAAAGTCGCTCTGGTATTGAATTTTAGCTTGTGTTATAGTAAGATGTTGTTGTTGCAGCGTTACCAAAAAAGTAAGATAATCGGTTTGCCGGTACACGCTTGCCTGGGTAAGCGTTTTTAAAACTGTGTCTTCTTTAGAAAGCAAATCATACACTTCTTTGTTAAACGAATATTGCCGCCAGCTTCCATAGGCAGCAATATAAGCTGCGGTGATGGTGCGCTTCAAATCCTGCCCGGTTATTTTCCCTGCAATAGCTAACGAATCGTTCAACAATTGAATGCCGTTAAATTGAATGCGCAGGTTGCGTTTGCTTACCAGCAATTTTGTTATGCTCACTTGTTCGCTTACATTGTAAACATTACTGATAGCGCCATCATATCCAAAGCCATGAATAACGGGCGCGGCATAGTTGTAACTGATGCCGTTTACCTGCGGCTGATACGTTGCCAAAATACGCAGGCTGTCTATATGGTTAAGAAGAATGTTATTGTTGATTTCTTTTAGCAGCGGACTGTTTTGCAAGCCTGCATTTACATAATCATCTAACGATTTGAATTGTGCGCAAAGCCGCACCGGGATTGTGTTTGCAGCAATGCAAATAATAATGAAGTAAAAGAAAAAACGTTTATAATTCATCCGAATACTTTACAACGCAAACAAAGTAAAAGTAAAACTGTGCGATGGATAAACCCTTTTATATTATTAGGAAGAACAACCTTCCGGCATTGTTTTTATACAAAAAACGAAAATGATTCTGAAGGAAAACTGATGATTGTTTTTACATCCAGTTTATAACAAACGAATGCTCGTTCGGAAGTGCAAAATAATAGCTGCACTTGTAGTCAGAAACCTCGCATATTTGCTTCACAATAGACAAACCCAAACCATGTTTACCTGTAAACGAGTTGCCTTTATAAAACCTGTTAAACACTTGTTGCGCATCCAACGCCTGCGCTTCTCCCGTATTCGTAATGGTAAATTGAGATGCTTTTAATTGTAAACAAATCCACCCATTGGCAACATTGTGCCGCGTGGCATTGCTAAATAGATTGTTCAACAAAATATCAAACAACTGTGCATTGCCGGTTATAACAACTTTAGCCGTTTCTCCGCTCATTTTAAAATGCAAATTTTGCCATTGCTCTTCAAATTGCGCTTGCTTATTTTTTAATAATTCATCAACATTAATATCAGCTTGTTCCCTAAACTGGCGGTTCTCAATTTTGGTTAGCAACAGCAACGACTCGTTCAATCTTTTCATGTTACTAACAGCATCGTAAGAAGCTTGTATAGCTTTGCTTTGAGGCTCGGTTAACGCTTCGCTTTGAATTAACAAATCTAATTTTGAACGTACCACGGCTAACGGCGTTTGGAGTTCGTGCGATGCATTTTCGGTAAATTCTTTTAACGTCAAATAATCTTGCTGCGCTTTATTTACTGATGCAGAAAGGGTTTGGTTCAGCAAATTAAATTCATCAATTTTTGTAAGCGGAAATGAAATGGTTTTGTTATTCGATAACTTAAAATTTTGAATGATGTGCAAGCTGTTGTAAAACGGCTGCCATAGCCTGCGCAACACCAGCCGGTTAATAAAAAAGCTTGCCGCTAAAATTAAAACAATCGTTCCTACCGTAATAAAAATGATTGATCGAATTAATTCATCAGTGCCTTCTAACGATTTGCTTACGGTTATCAAATAGTTATTCCCATTGAGGGTTGCGCCAAACGAAATGGTTCTTTCCCACTCATCATCTTTATCAATATGGTCTCGTATTCTTTTTGTGCGGATGTGATGGTTTTCTGTTGGCAATACTTTCACCAACTGATAGTGTGTGTGTTGGTCGTGAACTTCAACAATAGCAGGCAGCGAATGATATTGACTGATGTAAGTGAGCACTTCGTTTTTTTCAATGCGCAGGTCTTCGTCAATCTGGTTAATAATAACATACCGCAACAAAAACGAAAAGGCAATGCTGGCAAGCAAAAAAATAAGCAGGGTGAATAATAAATTAATGCGGCTATAAATGGTGAAGAGCTTCATGCAATAAAATATTTACGAAGAAACGCTAAACTTGTAACCCATGCCATACACCGATTTAATGAAGTCTGCACAGCCAGCCGTCAACAATTTTTTGCGCAGGTTTTTAATGTGCGTATATAAAAAATCGTAGTTGTCTGCCATGTCCATATTATCGCCCAGCAAATGCTCGGCAATGGCTGCTTTGCTAATCACTTTGTTTTTATTGCTTACAAAATAAAGAAGCAAATCGTACTCTTTTTTGGTAACGTCAATGCTTTTATCGTACACATAAATTTGTTTTTCGGTAAGATTAATTTGCAGCTCATTCAACTGAATTACATTTTTACCGCTAAATAATTTTCTTCTGATAATCGCATCTACCCTGGCTCCCAGCTCCGACAAATGAAAAGGTTTGGTAAGATAATCATCTGCACCGGCTTTTAAGCCGTACACTTTATCGTCAATCGAATTTCTTGCAGAAATAATAATCACGCCATCCGCTTTGTTGTCCTTTTTTAATTCTTTTAAAATTTGCAAACCACTGCCGCCCGGGAGCGTAATATCCAGAACAATGCAAGCATATTCGTACAACGAAATCTTTTCTAATGCCGATGAAAAATCAAAAGCGGCTTCGCACACAAATTGCTCATTGGCAAGATAGCTGCAAATGCTGCGCGATAATTCTTTTTCGTCTTCAATGACTAATATTTTCATAATCTTTTTACAACAAAACCATTATTGAATTTGAGGCGGATAAAGCAAAATTTTCTTATACTGGCAGCCTAATAATAAATGTTGTTCCTTCTCCTTCTTTGCTCTCTACCTGTATTTTCCGTTATGTGCTTTGATAATATCGTAACTTAAGCTCAAACCCAGTCCGGTTCCCTGCCCGGTTAGTTTTGTGGTAGAGAATGGCTGAAACACTTTATCAATGATGTTTGATGGAAAACCATTACCGTTATCTTTTACAATGATTTCGACCTCACCCCAACCCTCTCCACGGGTGGAGAGGGAGCGTTTGGTTGCTACGGTTACAAGAGGTTGATAATTTTCATCAGCTGTTTTCTTGTTTTCATTTATTGCATAAAAAGCATTGTTGAACAGGTTTAAAAGTACTCGACCCATATCCTGCGGAACGATGTTTATGTTACCAATACTTTCATCAAAATGAGTTTTGAAATCAGCGTTGAAGCTTTTGTCTTTTGCACGAAAGCCATGATAACTCAGACGCAAATATTCATCACACAACGCATTGATGTCGGTTGGTTCTTTTTTGCCCGTTTTTTTTCTTGAATGTTGCAACATGCCTTTCACAATGGCATCTGCACGTTTGCCATGATGATTTATTTTTACTTCATTTTCTATCACATCATTTGCAATTGTTTTTACTTCATTCATGTTCCCGTTATCAATTTCTTCTTTTAATTCTTCCAGCAATTCTTTATTCAGTTCACTAAAGTTATTCACGAAATTTAGCGGGTTTTGTATTTCATGTGCAATGCCTGCGGTTAGCTCGCCCAAGCTTGCCATTTTTTCACTTTGTATCAGTTGGGCTTGTGTGGATTTTAGTTCTTCAAGCGATCTGTTTAGCTGTTCTGTTCTTTGTTTCACTTTTACTTCTAGCATTTTATTCTGCCGGTTGATATTTAAAGAGCGAAACAAATTATAGATTAGCCCAATTATAACAAGATAAATGATAATTGCCCACCAGGTTTTCCACCAGGGTGTGGCTATCGTAAAACGAAACGTAGCAGGCTCACTCCATGCATTATTGTACAGTGAAGATACTTTAAACGTATAGCTTCCATCCGGAAGGCTGAAATAAGCGTTGCTGATTGTATTCGTTGTTTTTGCACTCCATTCTTTATCACTCCCTTCTAACATATACCTGTATTCAATGTTATCCTGCGCCCCTAAATCGGCTTGTAAAAAATGAAATTGTACCGTGTTTTGGTCATAAGGAAGAATAAGGTTTACGGGCAGGTGGTAAGCACTGGTTGTACTATCCCATTTCATCTTCGCCTGGTTAGCATCAGATGCCTGGTTGATGGTCTGACCTTTGAGATAATACTTGCTTTTGTCTTCCGTCCAAAGCGTATCTTCTGTTACCGTTTCATTGCCCGATCGATTACTAAATTGTTGAGGCTGGTTAAAAATATCAATGCCCGTTATGTAGGTGTTTGGCTGAATGCCATTTGACAGGGGCGCTTTCAAAAAAGTAAGTCCTTCGTTTCCTGCCCATAAATAGGTTCCATCCTGGGTAAAGGTTTCCGAGTTTGCAGTCGTAACGTCTCTACGAATGCCATATTCTTTTCCAATAGATTGTATGTTCCACTTATTGTTTACGGATGAGTTTGGCGGGGTAATAATATTAATGCCTATGGTTCCCGAATAAATTTGATTGTTAAATTCATTGAGAGAAGTAATAGAAGAATTAAATAAACCTTGCGCAGGTGTAAATACAGTAACAGAATCTTTTTGTTTGTTTAGTTTACAAACAGTCGTATCCTCTCCCAGCCAGGTATTCCCGTCTTTGCTGAAACAAATATAATTATAGGGGAAGTTAACTTTAAATATACTGGTTACATCTAAGTATTTAACAGAAAAAGTATTCTTATCAATTTCACCCGGTTTACCCTTTCCAGTGATAAACCAAATGTTTCCCTCATTATCTTTTTTAAAAGCTGATATTAATGTGTCATCCATGCTGGGAGATACATCTACCAAATACTTTATTTTTCTTATGGGGTCAATCACAGTGATTCCTTTTAGTTGGTAATTGGACACCCAGATCGTGTTCTGCCTTGTAATGGTAGCTGTCACCATAGGAAGGTTGATATGTTCTATGGTTTGATAAGAAGAATCGATCACATCAAGTCCGCTATTAGTTCCAGCATACACGTTACCATCAATTACATGCACATCTTGCATCTGATCGGTGCTTAAGCCACTTGCTTTATTTAAAATTTTTGCTCTGCCACTTGAAGCATTTAAAATTCGAATGCCATTGTTCTCACTGGCAATCCAGATATTTTTATGGTTGTCTTCTGCCAATGCGGTTATTTTGGTTTTGCCTGCATGTTGAATAGAATAGCCGCTTTTATTAAAAACAAGTAATCCTTTACCTGTCGCTATCCAATCCTGACCGGATTTATCAAAAAGGATGGAATAAATAACTACTGCATTGTAACTTCCAAGATTTATTGGTTCAATCGTATTATCTTTTACATTAACATTTTTAAGGCCTGTGTACGTTAGGTTCTCGGCGTCTTGGTAATAAAAAATCAGCATTTTTCCATTACCACTATTTGCCATTGAGTATATATAGTCACGAGCACCTGTCTTTTTAATATTCATATTAGTAGTATCAATCAGCGTTATGGTGCCTTTCTGCCTGTCAATGATATCTAAGCTATCCATGTGGCTGATCCAAATTCTGTTGCGATCGTCTTCTAATAATTTTGCAGATTCATCTGATCCTAAGCCATTGTTTTTGTGAAAATAGGTGATGTTATTTTGCTGTTTATTGATAACGGTTACACCTTTATTGGTTGCAATCCATATATTGTCTTTTTTATCTCTGATGATGTCTTTAGCTGAATTGCCGGATAATCCCTGCTTTTCGGTAATGCTTTTTACCAGATTGTTGTTTATGTCTATAATTCGCACACCGGAGTCTGTTGCAAGCCACATTTTGTGTTTATCATCTTGTATTAGAGAGCTTACCCATTTACAATCGAGAGTTTGAAAAGACTCATACTGAATTAGGTTTTTGCGAGGATCAAAAACATAAATGCCATGCCATCCTGTAAACCAGATTTGCCCCTTATCGTCTTCCCGTGGATTATAAATACTGGGCTCCTGTATTTTATATTTTGTAAGATTTTGACCGTCATACCTGAATAATCCTTTATCCGATGCAATCCATATAAAACCGGCTTTGTCTTCTGTAATATTTAAACCGAGATAGGCTAAAACATCAAGGTCGGGGATCTCATAAATCGGTTGACCTGCATTTTCTTTCAGCACTAAAGGACCCACTTTTATAATCTGCGGTTCAATAACAGAAAAGGTAAAATGTAAAGATTTTGAAGGAAGGCTGTCGTAATTGAAAGCTGCATCAGGCAAGCTATCCCAGCTAAACTGAACCACTTTCGGTTCTTTGGCAAAAGGCTTGGCAACGGAACTATCATACACTTCCTCGGGCAGCGCGTTGAAGTTGAGTTTCTTTGTTGTGATGGTGATAGGGGTTGTATCTGAAAACCTTATTGTTTGCGGAGCTGAAAAATGAACAGGCAGGGTATGGGGTTGGCTGGTTGTATCATCCTCCGGAAATGGAACAGAATGGTTGCGGTTACAACCTGTCAACAAGCCGGCAAAAATTGTAATAAGTAGAAGGATAATAAATGGTTTCATTGCTGGTTGTCAATAATATTTATGAAGGTAAGGCAATACGAAAGGTTGAACCTTGTTCCTCTTCACTCTCTACTTTTATTGTTCCGTTATGTTCTTTGGTGATGATGTCATAACTCAAACTCAATCCCAATCCTGTTCCTTCACCTGTTGGTTTGGTGGTGAAGAAAGGTTGAAAGATTTTATCAATAATGCTTTGCGATATGCCTTTGCCATTATCTTTTACAATGATTTCGACCTCACCCCAACCCTCTCCACGGGTGGAGAGGGAGCGTTTGGTTGCTACGGTTACAAGAGGTTGGTAATTTTCATCAGCTGTTTTCTTCTTTTCATTTACCGCATAAAAAGCATTGTTGAACAGGTTTAAAAGTACGCGTCCCATATCCTGCGGAACGATGTTTATCTTACCAATACTTTCATCAAAATGAGTTTTACAATCGGCATTGAAGTTTTTGTCTTTTGCCCGAAAGCCATGATAACTTAAGCGTAAATATTCATCACACAACGCGTTGATGTCGATGTTTTCTTTTACCCCATTATTTTTTCTTGAATGTTGCAACATGCCTTTCACAATGGCATCTGCACGCTTGCCGTGATGGTTTATTTTTGCTTCATTTTCTATCACATCGCTCGCAATGGTTTTTACATCTTCCAAGTTTCCTTTATCGGCTTCCTCTTTCAATTCTTCCAGCAATTCTTTATTCAGTTCACTAAAGTTGTTGACGAAGTTGAGTGGGTTTTGTATCTCATGTGCAATGCCTGCAGTAAGCTCTCCCAAGCTTGCCATTTTTTCACTTTGTATCAGTTGGGCTTGTGTGGATTTGAGTTCTGCCAAAGTGTTTTCTACTTTTTCTTTCTCCTGTTGCAGCAATGTATTTGCTTTTTGTTTTTGCTTGTTATTTCTAAATTGTATCAATGCAATAATTATAACGGCCGCTACAATAAAACCAAGAGTAAGAATGGTAAGAAGCTGCTGATTTTTTATTTGTTTTGTTTCTGCGTCTTTTTTTGCTTGTTCGATAGAAGCTAACAAGTCCTTTTTTTCCTGGCGGTACTTCATCTCGGCCTGCTGTACCGTTTGCCCCATATTGGCATTGTTTAATTCATTATGCAATGAATCCAGGATCATTTTATCTTCAAGTGCTGCTTTGTAATCTTTAAATGTATGGTGATAATTAAAGAGTGCTTCGTATGCATCTGCTGTTTCTCCTTTCAATTTATTTACTCTTGCTGTTGTAAGGGATGCATAGGCGTAGTAAGCCGCACTGTCTTTATTTTTTAATTTCAGATAGACAGAACTTAAATCTGCTTGTATATAAGCAACTTCCCAAACGAAATTTAGCTTCTTAAAAAGCAATAAGGAATTAATAAAATTTGTTTTGGCTTCGTAAAGGTTTCCCACGGCTTCAAAACGTTCACCTTCATTTTCATATACACCGGCAATTTTTCCTTCATCTTTATGTTTAATTGCCAATGGCAATAGTTGTTGAGCGATGAGTTTTTCTTTTTCCCAGTTTTTCCTTTGATCATACAGATTATCAAGTTGTATTAAGGCGTTTAACTGCTGAAGAGTATCATTACTGGCTTTGGCAGAATCTAGAAATAAATTGGCATAGTATTCAGCCTGTTTATTATTGCCCATTAATCTATAGCTTTCATCCAGGTCGCCATATAGGTTGATGCTAATATTCTTAACATGATATAATTCGCAGGTTTGCAATCCATCCAACGCCGCAGCAATAGCACTATCGTATTTGCTCTCCGCCATATACCCATCAGCTACACGAAGGTTGGCTAAAGCAATAAACTTGTGTTGTTTTAGTTGGGTGGCAAGCTTCAAACTTTGTTTCATAGCTGCTAATGCAGCATCCATATTGTAATTAGAAATGCTATAACCGTATTTTATCAACATTTTTATTTTAACCGTGTCTTCTTTTTTATAGTTATTTAAGGCTTCTTTCAGGCTATCAATCGTTTTAGTTTGCGCAAAAGAATGGCACCACGTATATAGGATGATCACAATAAGCAGTGTTTGTTTCATAACTTTTGAACTTCCAGTTTCGTTTCGCTTTTAAAGATAAGTGTATAAAATAAAAAGTCGGGTAGTGCAACCACAGTTTGAAAAAGCTGCGCAGTTATTGCGCGATTGCCTCCGGTGCGAACACAAACCTGCATTATGACGGCGAGGGCTTTGTGCAGAATCTTCTCTTTTAAATTTGAAGAAGTTTGTATTTTGTAAACTCATTTTATTTATTCAATCGTCTTCATTACTCAATAATCAGATTCCGCACAAAGCCTTCGTCCATTTGATTATAATCCATCATCGTATTGAGGGCATTTGAGGAATAACAATGACATATTCTATCACTCAAAAATTATCTGGCTTCAACCAAAAAATGATATACACCCGACCCTACATTTATCATTACATAACCTTTTTGAACACCGTTTGTTTTTATCTCATTTTGCTTTTGCAATGCCTTTCCGCTTTCCGTAACATCAGCAATATTTGCCGCCGGAACGTAAATGGTTGCAGTTGTATTTGCCGGTATTTCAACATCCATTGTTAGGGTATGATTGAGAGTATCTCTCGTCCACGTGTTGCTCAACGTTCCATAATATGTTTGCAGGCTTGCCGATGCCGTTGTAAAGCTATCGCTGATGTGCGGTTGCACCTTACTATGCTTGTAACCAACACCGTCTTCATACGTGTCTAAACCCACCATCACACGGTACATCCAGTCGCCGATAGCACCATAGGAATAATGGTTGTAAGAATTCATAGACGGCGTTTCAAAACTGCTGTCGGGCTTAATGCCGTCCCATCGTTCCCAGATGGTGGTGGCACCCATTTTCACCGGATACAACCACGATGGATAAGTAGGCTGCAACAACAATTTATAAGCGATGGTATCATATCCAAACCTGCTTAATACATGGCATAAGTAAGGCGTTCCTAAAAAGCCGGTGGTTAAATGATTGTCGTAACTTTTTACGTTTTCTGCCAGCCGTTGTGCAGCTTGTGCGCGTAATGAATCGGGCAACATATCAAATTGCAAAGCCAGCACATAAGCCGTTTGAGTGCCTGATACCAAACGCCCGTTCGGCGACATGTATTCCCTTGCAAATGCGGCTTTTATTTGGTGCAATAAAGAAATGTAAGCCGCTTCATCTTCCTTGTTTCCCAACACTTGTGCGGCATTGATTAACAGTTGTGTTGAATGCGCATAAAAGCATTGTGCGATTAAGTATTTATCAGTAACCGCAGCCCTGCCATCGTTGTCATCTTCGGGGCGATAAAACAGCCAGTCGCCAAAATGAAAACCGGTTTGCCATAAGTTGTTTTTGCTTTTCGATGTCATCCAGTCAACCCATTGTTTCATACTGTTGTATTGGTGTTGCAGGATGTTTTTGTCGCCATACGCTAAGTACATATTCCAGGGAATGATGGTTGCCACATCCGCCCACCCGGTTGAGCCGCCCGCATCATTGCCCAGCACATTTGGAATCACAAACGGAACACTGCCTTTGTATTGATCTGCTGCTACATCCTGCAGCCACTTGGCGAAGAAATCGTTCACGTTCATGTTAAACGAAGCTGTGCGCGAAAACACCTGCGCATCGCCCGTCCAGCCAAGTCGTTCATCGCGTTGCGGGCAATCGGTTGGCACGTCCAAAAAATTACCTTTTTGCCCCCATTGAATATTATGCTGAAGCTGGTTAATCAAGGCGTTATTGGTAGAAAAACTGCCGGTTGGTTGCATGTCGGAATACAACGTAACTGCAGTAAAATTTTCCGGCTTTAATTCGCCGCGGTGGCCTTCTATTTTAATATAACGGAAGCCATGCCAGGTAAAATGCGGCTCAAATATTTCTTCCTCACCGCCCTTTAAAATGTATTTATCTTGGGCTTTCGCTTCGCGAAGATTGGCTGTATAAAAATTGCCCGCTTTATCTAACACTTCTGCGTGAGAAATAGCAATCGTATCACCTGCATTGCCATTTGTTTTTACTACAACCCAGCCCACCAGGTTCTGCCCAAAATCAATTACTTTTTCGCCTTTTGGAGTCGTAATAATTTTAACTGGCTTAAACATTTCATGCTTGCGCACCGGCTCGTTATAAGTGGCAATTAAATTATCATAACCAAAAGAGGCAACCTTCACGCTGCTCCAGTTTTTGTCGTTGTAACCTGGTAAAGCCCAGCCGCTTTTTTCCATTCGATGATCAACCGTTTCACCGTTATAAATTTCTGCATAGCGGATTTCTCCGGTGGTACATTTCCATGTGCTGTCAGTAACAACCGTTTGTGTTGAACCATCGCTGTAAGTAAGGTTTATCTGCATTAGCAAGGCAACATCTTTTCCATAAATATTTATGTTATCGCCAAAGCCTATAATGCCACGATACCAGCCATTCCCCAACGTTACCCCGATAGCATTGCTACTGTTTTTTACAAGGTTTGTTACATCGTAAGTTTGATATTGCAAACGGTTATGGTAAGATGTCCAGCCGGGTGTTAAATAGGCATCGCCTACACGCTGTCCATTAATTTGTGCTTCATATAATCCATGTGCAGTGATGTAAAGAAACGCCGATGTTATTTTTTTATCCGTTGTAAATTCTTTGCGGAACATCGGGCTGGGACGGTTAATGGTATCTTCCTTAAATCCAGGTTCAATCCACTTTGCTTTCCAATCATTTTTATTTAGCAAAGCGGTTTGAAAAAAAGCGGGTTCACTCCATGCAGAAGGTTTGTTTTTATTATCCCAGATGCGAACCTTCCAATTGTATTTTTTACTGCTTTCCAAGGGCGAGCCCTTGTAAGAAACATGAACAGATGAATCGCTCGTAACCCTGCCGCTGCTCCAAACGATTAGTTTGTTTTTGCTATTGTTTGATACTTCAATTTCATAAGCCGTTTGCATAACGTTTCTTTCGTGGCTCACCAACTGCCAGCTAAAACGTGGTGTTGCATTATCAAGCCCGATCGGGCTGCTTCTGTTTTCTGTTAGCAGATGACTGGCAGTAACCTGCGGAAATGCAGTAAAAGAAAACATCAAAAAAACAACAGCAAAAGAAAACCTTTTTTGGTTTGTTTTTGTAAGATTATTCTTTGTAATCCCTTGCTGGTACTGGCTTTGCGATGATATTACGGAATGAGTTGTTTTCGGTTTTGTGTTCCGCATGTTGGTGTTTGTTTTATGGCAAATGAATAAAGTTGTTGTTTGTGAAAAGATACAATCGTAGCAGCAGTTTTTTTTACTATTTCAGGAAAGCTAAAGTAGGAAACATTACTGTACAACTGTGCAAAGAATGAGTACAATCGCTTATAACTTTTTGACTCCCGATTTTTATTGTAACTATGTCGTCAAAATTAATTGATAGTAATTCGGGTTGCAACATTCCGCAATTGCCCTCAATACGGTGCTGCACTTTTTTTATCGCATTGGGGTGCATCAAAACAGACATCTATTTTTGTTGTGATAAGTTTTTTTAAGTGCAAACATTCTTATCAAATTTTATCTTCGCTTTTTAATTGCCAACTTAGCTCAGATGGTAGAGCATTTCATTCGTAATGAAAGGGTCGTCGGTTCGATTCCGATAGTTGGCTCCATTTTTAAAACATCTCTGTCTTTTGTGAATAACCTCATCTTCTTCAATAAAAATCCAACACAATAAAAAATAGAAATAAGAGTTGACATCTTTGTAACAACTACCTCTTTATTTTTATCAGGATGAATTTGTCGTACACAGAACAAGAGTTTGAGCGAAATAAAAACATAAAAGCTTTGAGTATAACGTTGGCAATATGCATTGCTTTGTTTTTACTCATGTTTTTAATAAGCTGGACGGAGCCGCAAACACCGCAACCTGTGGTAGATAACGGCATTGAAGTAAACTTAGGCAACAGCGATGCCGGGCTGGGAACCGTGGCTCCGCAAATGCACGGCGAGATGTCGAAGGAAGAAGAAACAAACGTGCAGCCGCCAAAAGCTGTAGCCTCGCACGATGAGCCGGATGAAAGCAAAGACGTGGCCCAAAACAACGATAAAAATGTTCCCTTAATTCATACATCGCCCAAACCAAAAATTCAACCCAAACACCAATCGGTAATACCCAAAACAAAGCCTAAACAAAAAGAACAAGTGGTGGTTGCAACGCCCGCGCCGCCCAAACCCAAAGCGTTATACAAAGGCGGAACAACGCAAAATAATAGCGGTGGCAATGGTGCAGACAGTTACAACAACGTGCGCAACCAGGGCATTGCCGGTAGCAAAGGCGACCAGGGAAAACCCAATGGCAGCGCGGCTTCCGACAGCTATACCGGCAATGGCGGAGCTGGTAAAGGTGGCGTGAGCATTAGAAGCGGATTGAGCGGACGGCACTTTACGCACCTGCCTTCATTCACAGATGATTTTAACGAAAATGCAAAGGTTGCGGTTGATATAACTGTAAATGCAAATGGTAATGTAATTGATGCAACTATCAACCCAAGAGGAACCACAACAACGAATCAAAACATACGAAGCATTGCAGTATCAAAAGCCAAACAATTAAAATTAAATGCAGGAAGCGCAGATGAACAAACCGGAACCATTGTGTTTGATTTCAAGCTGCGCGGATAAGATTGGAACCACATAGACACGGTGTACACAAAGTTTCACAAAAAACCGTGAAATAAAACTTAGTGTTCCTCGGTGTTCTTTATGCCTTCGTGGTTCAGATGTTTCATTTCATTCAGCATCTTTGCAGATGTATGAATTACGAAGAAACTATTGACTATCTCTATAAAAAATTACCGCTTTTCAGTAAGCTTGGCGCCGATGCCATCAAAGCTGATTTAACCAATACCATCAGGCTTTGCGAGGCGCTCGGCAATCCTCAAAACAAAATAAAAACAGTACATATTGCAGGCACCAACGGCAAAGGTTCGGTAAGCCACATGCTGGCGGCTATTTTGCAAACGGCAGGTTATAAAACAGGTTTGTACACATCGCCGCATTTGTATGATTTCAGGGAAAGAATTAAGATAAACGGGAAGCTGTGCGAACAACAATTTGTTGTTGATTTTACAGAAAAAGTTAAGCCGTTGATTGAAGAAATAGAGCCTTCTTTTTTTGAGATAACAGTGGCAATGGCGTTTGATTATTTTGAACAGAACGGAGTTGATATTGCAGTGATAGAAACCGGACTGGGCGGGCGTTTGGATAGCACTAACATCATTACGCCGATAGTGAGTATCATCACAAATATTGGTTTGGATCATACCCAGATTTTAGGCGATACACTTCAAAAAATTGCTTATGAAAAAGCAGGCATCATGAAACCACACGTGTCAGCTATTATCGGTGAAGTAATGCCCGAAACAGAGCCTGTTTTTATAAATACAGCAAAAGAAAAAGCAGCTCCTTTACTCTTTGCGCAGCACAATTATTATGTTTCTGAATTTGAGTATGCACATCATCAGCTAACGGTAACAGTGGCTGATAAAAAAACGGATAGCAGGGAAACGTATCATCTTGACCTTCCAGGCTTATATCAAACAAAAAATATACTTACGGTTTTGGAAGCTGTTAAGTATTTGCAATCAGTTGGTTATGTTATTTCTTCGATACAAATAAGAGAAGCATTACGGCATGTAAAAAAGCTTACAGGCTTACATGGAAGATGGGAGCTGATACACGAAAATCCTTCTATCATTACCGACGTTGCGCACAATGCCGATGGCATGAAACAGGTGGCTGAGCAACTGGAAATGGTATCGTATAATTCGCTTTATATTGTGATTGGTATGGTAAAAGATAAAGATGTAGAAAGAGCTTTATCGTATCTGCCCAAAACAGCAAATTATTATTTTACCAAACCCCAAACCCCGCGTGCTATGAGCGAACATCAAATGGCTGACATAGCCGCTGGCATTGGCTTGCAAGGCAAAGCATTTGAAAATGTAAACGATGCGTTGCAAACGGCGATAACCATTGCAGAGAAAGACGATTTGGTATTGGTTTGCGGTAGTGTTTTTTTAATAGGAGAAATAAACCTATAATACTGGTTTATCTCAGGTTACCGGATATAAGATGCAAGCCTCATGCTACAAGTATTGAGCCTCGAGCTAAGCACATAACATGCTATTGAATTGAAAATGGTGTAATTAGATTTATGATTGCAGAAAGCCATACCTGCAAAGGGTTTCAGAGAATAAGAATGTATGAATATCAATTAAAAAATGGTGCAAAAACAAACTGCTACAACATTATTGTAGCAGTTTGTTTTTGTAAGTATATGAAATAAGATTAATGAACCGGACAATTGAACGAACCTTCAATTAATGTGGGCGGAGCAGCACCGTTTAATGACGCATACACATGAAACGATCCGGTTAACTGACCATTGCTGTTACTGATAATAGTAATGTAGGAATTGCCTTTGCCAACAGAGGCTGTAACATTGTTAGCATAATAAATATCGCTGCCATTAGCCGACTTTTGTAAAGCCAAGTTATTGCTTGCATTAATGGGGTAAATGCCAGGTGTGATAGTAGCAGATGGCATCAGAATCGTCATACCAAACAAGGTATCTAATGTAGAAGTCTGCCCTGCTACAAACAAAGTATCGTTTCTAAAACCGGCACCTTCCAAGGTTGTAAATGTGCCGCTGTAAGTGATTTTGGTAGCAGTATCGGTAAAATGCCAGGTGTTTGTTGTAGCTAAATTCGGGTCGATATAACTGCTATCGCTGCCAACAGTAGTGCCGCCGCCGGCACTACCCAAACCGGTGCCGGTGCTGTCTTGCACATTCACAAAAAAGCTGCATGCACCTAATGAATCGGCAGTAAGAGTGAATGAAGTGGATTGAATAAGAATAGGCACACCTTGCGCTTTTAATATCAGTGTATCAATACCGGGTTTGCTAAAAAAACCGGAATCGGAAAAATAAAATCCGTTTTGTTTGCTGCTTGTAATTGTATAGTTGCCGGTTGCTTTTACATTTACTACAATTTTAATAAAGTTTGTATCGCGCGTAGCCGCAACACCATCATAATAAGTTCCATTTACAATTATCGGGTAACAAGACAATGTAGTATCGTGCAAACTAAAACTGGCTGTGTTGTTATTCGATTCCTGACTTAATTCTTTTTGACAGGAAAACAAAATAAGCACGGCAATGCTGAACACAAAACCGAAAACCAATAATCGCTTCATAGGAAGTAGTTTAAAATTGCTGTTTATCTGTTTAAAAAACAGAAACGATGCAACAACAACAAAATTGCCTGATACTTTATTTAATTTCACCCACCATGTTAGCAGGTACAACCCATTCGTCAAACTGTTCCGGTGTTACATATCCAAGCTGTACCGCCATGTGTTTTAATGTTGTGTTTTGCTTATGCGCTTTTTGTGCAATTTCTGCGGCTTTGTAATAGCCTATTTTTGTATTTAATGCAGTTACCAGCATTAAACTGTTTTGTACATGTTTGCTGATGTTGGCTTCAATAGGTTCGATACCAGCAGCGCATTTATCGTTGAAAGAAACGCAGCCGTCACCAATCAATCTTGCGCTGTGAAGAAAGTTATAAATCATCACCGGCTTAAATACATTCAATTCAAAATGACCCATTGCGCCGCCAATGTTAATGGCAACATCATTACCCATTACCTGTGCTGCAATCATGGTTAACGCTTCGCATTGTGTAGGGTTAACTTTGCCCGGCATAATTGAAGAGCCCGGTTCATTATCAGGTATAAAAATTTCACCAATGCCGCTGCGCGGACCACTTGACAACATACGGATGTCATTTGCAATTTTCATTAAACTAACAGCAATTGTTTTTAGCGCACCATGAGATTCTACAATAGCATCGTGCGCTGCCAAAGCTTCAAACTTATTTTCCGCTGTAACAAAAGGAAAACCGGTTAGCTGCGCGATGTATTTCGCTACTAACTCACTGTAACCATTTGGTGTATTGATTCCTGTGCCGACGGCAGTGCCGCCGAGAGCCAGCTCGCTAAGATGCGCCAGTGTGTTTTTTATAGCTTTAATACCATGATTCAACTGCGATACATAACCACTAAATTCTTGCCCTAACGTCAGCGGTGTTGCATCCATAAAATGTGTGCGGCCAATCTTCACAACATTAATAAAAGCCTTGCTTTTTTGCGCTAACGTATCGCGCAGTTTTTCAATGCCGGGCAAGGTGGTTTCCATTAAAATTTTATAAGCTGCAATGTGCATGGCTGTAGGAAATGTATCGTTGCTGGATTGAGATTTATTTACATCATCGTTGGGATGAATAAATTTTTCTTTATCAGTTAATTGTCCGCCGTGAATAACATGCGAACGATAAGCAATCACTTCATTTGCATTCATGTTGCTTTGCGTGCCGCTGCCGGTTTGCCAAACAACCAAAGGAAACTGGTCATTTAATTTATCACTTACAATTTCATCGCAAACCTGTGCAATCAGGTCGGCTTTTTCTTTTGGTAAAACGCCTAATTCTTCATTGGTAAGTGCAGCCGCTTTTTTTAAATAGGCAAATGCTTTGATAATTTCTTTCGGCATTTTATTAATGTCCTGCGCAATCTTAAAGTTTTCAATGCTGCGTTGCGTTTGCGCCCCCCAATATACATCGGCAGGTACTTTCACTTCGCCCATTGTATCTTTTTCTATACGGTAACTCATGTTGTTTTTTTGAAGTTGCGAAGATAGTCTGAACTAAGATTGGTGTGATGGATGTGATGTTTGGTATATAGATGCTTTACTATTTACTTTATAAAAATTGAATGAATAAAATGAACAATCAACATCTCACAAATCTCAAACATCTCTTTTATCTCAGTTCAGAAAACGCGAAAAGGAAGCTGAATAAACAGCTTCCTTTTGTATGATTATCGTAATAAGCTACGCTTTCTTTTTAGCAGATTTTGGAGCGAACATTGCCAACATTCGCTTGCCTTCCATCTTCGGCATACTTTCCAATGCGCCAACTTCAGCAAGGCGTTCTGCGAACTTTAAAAGCAGCAACTGGCCACGATCCTGAAACATAATGGCACGACCTTTAAACTGTACATACGCTTTAACTTTGTTGCCATCTTTCAAAAAGCCTTCAGCATGTTTTGCTTTAAAATCAAAGTCATGATCGTCTGTGCTTGGCGTAAAGCGAATTTCTTTTACTTCACTTTGTTTGGCATTGGCTTTCATTTCTTTTTCCTTACGTTTTTTTTCGTAAAGAAATTTTTTATAATCAATGATTTTGCAAACCGGCGGTGTAGCATTGGGAGATATTTCAACAAGATCTAACTCTTGCTGCTGCGCTATTTTTCGCGCTTCCTCTGTTGGATATACGCCGACTGTAACATTGTCGCCTACAAGACGAACTTCGGGTACGCGGATTCTATCGTTGATGTGATGTTCAGGCTCCGGCTGCCTGTTGAATCTGGGGTTAAATCTTCCTCTGGGTGGTAATGCCATTAACTGATGTTTGGTGAATAATTGTTTTTGTTGTGATTAAAATTTATTTATCAAAAATCCTAATTCGTGTATACAAAAGAGCGACAATAGCAAATATTGTGCTGACAAACCAAATTAATTTTATTAAACTCATATCTCATCTCGCTTTTTATTTCTGCAAAACCTATTTGCAAGTCCTTTCTTACCAACTCAATTTTTTTGTCTAATTTATCAATCGCCGATTTAGAAGCATGTTTATCTTTTTCCAAATTGAATTTATTATCAACCAAAGTTTCTATTTCTTTACAAACGACCTTGCATCATTTTTATTTTGAAAATAACGTTTGGAAATTTCGAAAAGTTTTAAAGATTGCGTAGCTGTCATTCCCTGTAAAAATAAAAACTAATTACCAGATTTCCGCTCTTCAATTTCAGATACAATATTCTGAATAAATTCATCAATCAGAATACTGCCCGCATCACCTTTTCCCTGCTTACGAACCGATACTTTGTTTTCGTTCCATTCTTTCTCTCCTATTACAAGCATATAAGGCACACGGCTTAATTCTGCTTCGCGAATTTTTTTGCCGATTTTTTCGCTGCGCTCATCCGTTTCAACCCTGATGCCTTTCTTTTTCAGCTTTGTTTTTACTTCATTTACATACGGCAAAAACTTATCGCTAATTGGCAGAATTTTTACCTGCAATGGCGATAACCAAAGCGGAAATTTTCCGGCATAATGTTCCAGCAAAAACCCAATAAAACGTTCATGGGTGCCCAGCGGCGCACGATGAATAATCAGCGGCGTTTCCGGCTCATTGTTATGATTGGTAAAATGAAGTTTAAAGCGGCGGCCTTGCGCAAAATCAACCTGGTTAGTAGCTAAAGTAAATTCTCGTCCAATGGCGCTCCATATCTGTACATCTATCTTCGGTCCGTAAAAGGCGCCTTCACCAGCCACTTCTACAAACGGCACACTATTATCTTTCAGCACCTGCCTTACCATATCTTCTGTTTCTAACCAAAGCTCGGGTTCATTCACATATTTTTCCCCCAACTTTAAAGGATCATGAAGACTTAAGCGCATCACGTATTTATCAATCCCAAAGATTTTAAAATACTTCAAATACATATCATTTACGGCTCTGAATTCTTCAGCAAACTGTTCTTGTGTGCAATAGATATGCGCATCATTCATGTGCAGGCAACGTACGCGCATCAAGCCAAATAGCTCGCCGCTTTGCTCGTAGCGGTAACAGGTTCCGTACTCTGCCAATCGCAGTGGCATATCTTTATAACTGCGCGGCTCTGCATCAAATATTTTATGATGATGCGGGCAGTTCATAGCTTTTAAATAGTACTTCGTTCCTTCTAACTCCATCGGCGGATACATGCTGTCCTGGTAGTATGGCAAATGCCCGCTGGTTAGATACAAACTTTCTTTCGCAATATGCGGTGTAACTACACGTTTGTAACCCGCATCTTCTTCTGTTTCTTTGGCTAATTTTTCAAGCTCTTCAATAATAACGGTTCCATTGGGCATCCATAAAATCAAACCTTGTCCCACATCATCATCCATGGTATAAATGCCGAGTTCTTTACCCAATTTGCGATGGTCTCGCTTCTTTGCTTCTTCCAGCATTAAAAGATATTCATCTAACTCTTTTTGAGAAGGGAAAGTGATGCCGTAAATGCGGGTTAACTGTTTATTTTTTTCATCCCCTTTCCAATATGCACCTGCAATATTGGTAAGCTTGATGGCTTTAATGAAACCAGTGTTGGGAATGTGCGGACCGCGACATAAATCGGTAAAATTTCCCTGGCTATAAAACGTAATGTTGCCATCTTCCAAACCCTGCAACAGGTCTAACTTATATTCATCACCTTTTTCTTCAAAATAAGCAACAGCATCTTTTTTTGAAATAGGTTTGCGGGTGTAGGCATTGCTTTGCTTTGCCAGTTCATTCATCTTTTTTTCCAATGCTATCAAATCATCTTCTGTTATTTGCCTGCCACCCAAATCCATGTCATAATAAAATCCGTTTTCCAACGGCGGACCTACCCAAAACTTTACGCCGGGAAACATGCTTTCCACCGCTTCTGCCATGAGGTGCGCAGACGAATGCCAGAATGTGCTTTTCCCGTCGGCATCATTCCATGTTAGTAAAGTAAGATTAGCGTCTTCATGAATGGGTCTTGTGGCATCCCACACCTGGCCGTTTATATTGGCGGCTAACACTTTTCTGGCTAACCCTTCGGAGATAGATTTAGCAACATCCAGTGAAGTAGCGCCTGCTTCATATTGCCGCACAGTACCATCGGGTAATGTAATATTAATCATGAAATTAAAACATCATTTTGGGCTGCAAAGGTAGTTGATTGATGTTAGATGTGCCATGCCGGATGCGCGTTGTTTTAATTCCATAATATTTGTAAACGATAACTACAATAAAGGTGGCAGAAGGATCATTTGTTTATTGGGAAGATAGAAAAAGAAAGAAACCTCTTATTAATATCGGAGCATAACGGAAATAAAAACATGCTAAAGAAAATTGTTTAACAGAATTTGCTTTTTCTTTTAAAGCATTATTAAAAAAGCAGTTACAAACTTATAATTGTAACTGCTTTTTTTACTGGTGACCCCGCAGAGACTCGAACTCTGGACCCATTGATTAAGAGTCAATTGCTCTACCAACTGAGCTACGGAGTCTTATTAAATGGGCGGCGAAAATACTGCAAACAGCGTTATCGCACAAGCCTTTTGCACATTTTATCAATCTCTTTCAACAAGAACAAAATACAATGTATATCTTAGTAGGATTGTTGCCATCTGGCGAGTGAATTTTTTCTCAAACAAAAAGTTATGGACGATACAAAAAATCAATACTTTTCAAAAACAAACGTTGAAAAAATAAACGTAAGCAATGAAGAGTGGAAAAAAGTTTTGCAAGGCGATGTATATCGTGTAGCGCGCCAAAAAGGCACCGAACAACCTTACACGAGCAAGTATGAAGAATGGGATGAAATTGGTACTTACTATTGCGCCGTGTGTGGCAATGCGCTTTTTAAAAGCGATACCAAATTTGAAAGCGGGTGCGGCTGGCCTTCTTTTTACGAACCTGTTAGCAAAGGCTCTGTTATTTATGAAGCCGATAACACCTACGGAATGCAACGAACGGAAGTAATGTGTGGTCGTTGCCATTCGCACTTAGGTCATGTGTTTGATGATGGCCCCAAACCAACCGGCTTGCGCTATTGCATTAACGGTGTAGTGCTTGATTTTGAAAAAGCGCAGGAAGCAGAAAAAAAGTATGATGCTGAACATCCGCAGTTATAAAATACATTGTTTTGATATGGAAAAGGACATGCTGTTATGAGCATGTCTTTTTTTTTATTTTTTAAATGCGAACAAAAAAATAAAAGCAATTCGGGAGAGTTTGTTTTTACTGCATTTTTTTATTTCATTACAATTTTTTTTGCAATAAAACAAAACCATCCGTATTATATTTTTTAATGTGAATAGAGCTTTTGTTTTTGTGTATAACTTTTATTTCTCGTGCATTTAGCGTTTGCCTTTCTGGTGATAAAAAAGCATCCTCAAAAAATTTTTTATTTTCCTTTTTGTTTCCACATTCGTCCATTATTATTCTAACATTTTGCTAAAGCAATTAGTTTTTTCTTTAGTTTTATGAACAAGATATTACCAATAATATTTGAAAAATCAACTAAAACGTTAGCCATGGATTTCAACATTAACAAAGACCGGAAGAACAGACGAAAAACATCCGTTGACCTTAGCACCATGATGTACGGCAAAGTACCGCCGCAAGCCAAAGAATTAGAAGAAGCCGTATTAGGCGCCATTATGCTTGAGAAAACGGCTTTTGATACCGTGATTGAAATTTTAAAACCTGAGTGTTTTTATGTAGATGCACATCAGCGCATTTACAACGCGTTTAAAAGTCTTGCCGATAAATCAATGCCAATTGATTTATTAACTGTAGTAGAAGAATTGAAGTTTAAGGAAGAGTTGGATACCGTTGGCGGACCGTATTACATTACTAAACTCACTAATTCTGTTGTATCCAGCGCTAACATTGAAACCCACGCCCGTATTGTGTTGCAGAAGTTTATTCAGCGTGAGCTAATAAGAATAAGCGGTGAAATTATTGGTGATGCTTATGAAGATAGCACCGATGTTTTTGATTTGATGAATGATGCAGAAGAAAAGATTTTTCAAATCACCAATAACTTCCTGAAAACCGATTACCGCGAGATGAGCACTGCACTGGCAGAAGCTATTAATCGGATAGATGAACTGCGCACCCGGCAGGAAGATATATCGGGCATTCCCAGTGGTTTTCCTTCCATGGACAGGGTAACGTATGGCTGGCAAAAAACCGATTTGATTATTCTTGCTGCGCGTCCTGCTGTTGGTAAAACCGCCTTTGCCCTGAATCTTGCCCGCAACGCCGCGCTAAATAAAGTGCGCCCTACACCTGTAGCTATGTTCTCGCTGGAAATGAGTGCAGGACAATTGGTGCAACGCATTCTTTCTGCTGAAAGCGAAATTATGCTGGAAAAAATTTCGCGCGGTAAAATGGAAGATTACGAGTATCAGCAACTGCATACCAAAGGCATCAAACGATTGGAGCAGGCGCCTATTTTTATTGATGATACGGCAGCCTTAAACATCTTTGAATTTCGCGCTAAAGCAAGGCGTTTGGTAAACAAACATAAAGTGGGTTTGATTATTATCGACTATTTGCAGTTAATGAGCGGTAACAGTGAGCGTAATGGCAACCGTGAGCAGGAAATCAGCACTATTTCACGCAATTTAAAAGCATTGGCAAAAGAGCTCAACATCCCCATCATTGCATTAAGCCAGTTAAGCCGTGCGGTAGAAACACGTAAAGAAAGCAAGATGCCGCAGCTAAGCGATCTGCGTGAATCGGGTGCTATAGAACAGGATGCCGATATGGTGATGTTTATTTATCGCCCGGAATATTATGAGCAGATGTCCAATGAAATGGGCGAAAGCACACGTGGTGAAACGCACATCCGCATTGCAAAGCATCGCAATGGCTCATTGGAAACTATTAAACTTCGGGCATTGCTTCACATACAAAAGTTTGAAGAATGGGACGGTGATAATGGCTTTCCGCAAGGCGGCAATTGGAAGCCTTTACCGCCAAATCCAGTTAGTGGTAATGATGAAAGTGGCGGTAGCAAATTGTTTATTCAAAAAGGCAGCCGTATGAATGAAGGTGAGTTTGATGATGGTTTTGGCGGGAATGATGTGTTTTGAGATAGCCTTAATTTGAGTATAATTTATGGAAACATTCATTACCTAAAGGTATTTTGAACTTATATCTGAACAAGAAGCAAAGTTTATTTTAGATCATGCAGAGAAGCAGTTAAAAGACATTCTTGATACAAGCTTATTAATCGCAAACAGATCTGCCACACTTCTTACTTTAATCGTGGGTTTGATAGTAGGGTTGATCGGCTATTCAATTAATCATTATGAAATGTTGCATCATTATAACCAATTAATTTTTGTAAGTGGCTGGGGAGCCGTTTATGCTTTTGCAATTGCTGTAATAATTGTTTTAAATTTTATTCCAAAAAGCTATTTTACATTAGGGGCAGAACCAAAAGATTTCTTCGTTGATAAAGTTTTTAATAAAGCGAATTCCGAATTATTGCAATTTATGTAAATGAAATTATTCAGACGCAAGTAAAAATTGACTATAATAAAAAGATAAATGATAAAAAATGGAAGGTATTTAATTTATCACTTTTTCTAATAGCAGCATTACCACTTGTATTTGGAGGATTGTATTGGTTATCTACTTTCCTTTTTTAATTCTCTTGTTTGAAAAATATCTTCATTAATTCCTCTATTAAGACGGCTATGTTCTGCGGTGTCAACATTAATAAATTCTCTTACAGGATTCTCAACCTGTACAGCTTGAGCCGGTTGTATATCCTGCGGTTTTACATCTTCCATAAAACTAATGTGTTTAGCAAATATAAAAGTTTTTACAATTATAAATAATAGAAACATTTTATTGAATTAATAAAATAAATAGAACTACTACATTTGACACATAAACAGCAGATGCTAAATAATTATGGCTTTTATAGATTACTACAAAGTGTTGGGCATTGATAAAAATGATTCGGAAGATGATATTAAAAAAGCATACCGGAAGCTGGCGCGGAAACATCATCCCGACTTAAACCCAAACGATAAAGAAGCGCATAAAAAATTTCAGGAAATTAATGAAGCGAACGAAGTATTGAGCGATCCTGAAAAGCGCAAAAAATATGATGCTTATGGCGAAAACTGGCAACATGCCGAGCAGTTTGAGCAAGCACGTCAACAACAACAAAACAAACATGAGCAACAACCCTTTGGCGAACCTTTTGAATACAGCCATTCAGGTGGAAATGAAGGCGATTTTTCAAACTTTTTTGAATCGCTTTTTGGTAATCGAACTGGCAGTAGACAAAAGCAGGCTTCCTTTCGCGGGCAAGATTATAATGCTGAGCTTCATATTGATTTACGGCAAGCTTACACAACGCATCAGCAAACCCTAAATATAAATGGCAAACAAGTTCGTATTACTGTGCCGGCAGGCATTGCAGATGGGCAAGTCATTAAATTAAAAGGTCATGGCGCGCCGGGCGAAAACGGCGGTCCATCAGGCGATTTGTACATCACTTTTGTTATTCCAGAAGATGCATATTTTAAGCGGTTGGAAAATGATTTGTACACAACAATCGACATTGATTTATACACAGCAGTGTTAGGCGGCGATCTTACAGTTGATACATTGAACGGGAAAGTGAAAATAAAAGTAAAACCCGAAACGCAAAACGGAACAAAAACAAAACTTAAAGGCAAAGGTTTTCCTGTGTATAAAAAAGAAGGTGAATCGGGCGATTTAATCCTTACTTACAACGTAAAAATACCAACCCATCTTACCGAACAGCAAAAAGAATTGTTCACTCAATTATCTAAATTATAAACTCATTTGTATGCAGGTAGATATGATAACAACAGAAGAATATGCACGGCAATCGAATACTAATATCCAATTTATTAATCAGCTTGGCGAACAAGGTTTAATTGAAATTACGATTCGTGAACAAAGCCGTTTTATTGCTTTGCATCAGTTACCGGTACTGGAAAAATTTGCTCGTTTGCACTACGACCTCGACATTAATTTGGAAGGCATTGAAGCCATTTCGCATTTGCTGCAACGCATAGAAAAAATGCAAAATGAATTGGAAACAATGAGAAAAACATTGCGGTTATATGAGCCGTTTTAGTAAAGCAGTTATTTAAAAACTTATTTATAAATTTCCAGTAGTCCGTGGGGTAAAACCACATGAATTTCCTTCTTCTTCCGATCGATTTTTTTTATTGTTTCTTCGTGCAAAGGAATGAAAGCTTCTTTGGTTTGATACGTTGTTCGCAACAGTAATTGATGAGGCTGCACTATCACTTCCTCAACAATACCAATCGTTTGTTTTTGCTCATAAATTAAAAACCCTATTAAGCCGATGGCAGATGTTTTGCCGGCTACTTTTTCAAAGTCTTGTTGCGTAAGCCAAACTCCTTTTCTTATAAAACGATGTGCCGCTTCTTTCGATGCGACACTTTCTAATTCTATATAACTTTCCGAACTATCTTTTGCTTTTACACTTTTTATAAAATAAGGTATAAGATTGCTTTTTGTTTCTTCAATAAACAAAGCTTCAACATTTTTAAAATTCGATTTATTTTCCAGCCCGTGCTGCAAAATCAATTCGCCATTTAAGCCAAATGTGGCAACCATTTTTCCTATTTGAATGTAATCCATTATTATTTTTAATCGGTTATTGCTAATGGTTAATTATTATGCAGAACTTTTGTCTTCAATTTTAATAAAATTAATTTACCAAAAGCTGTTAGTTTGTATTTGATTGTTTTTTTAGTAACGTCAACATAAAATCCATTGCATGTATCAGTTAATACAAACTGCATACTGCTTATGTACGAATCATTATTATAAAATTCTATTTCACCATCTGGAATGTTGGATGAGTAAAGAAAGCACGAATTCGTTTTACGATCTCCAATAAACTGAAATATTGTATCTATTGCATTTCTTGAATGAAGAGCAGAAATATCAGATACTTCTATTTTCGATTTTTCGAAATCAACATAAAACAAAACGATAGCCTTATTTGCTTTGGATTTCAATTCGTCAATAAATTCATCATCTACTTTTGTTTGGATATTTTTATTGGTTGATGTTATGCATTTGATGGAAAGCAAACAAGCAATGAACAGAAACAGTTTCACAAAAGTTTTCATATTGTGTTGGTTCGTTTGTGCTTTCAATTAACAATTATCCATTACAAATATTACCCTCACTTTCCCCATTGCCAAAGCAAATAATAAGGAAATGCTTTTGCCCAGCTAGCAACGTTATGCATCCCATCGGGCAGTTCAATATATTTAATGGCGTCATCTGCATAGCCTTTATTTTTTAGCTCTTTCATTAAATCGAGTGTGTCATCAATCGAATCAATTATACCATTATTATTTCTATCAGCCAGCTCATCTAAAGCGCCACATTCAAAAAAGAAATGAAGCCACTCAAAAAGAGGAAGGCTACGAATTTGCGCTTGCATAATTCTATCAATATCATCATTATAATCTCTTCCATAACCTTTGCTTCGCCACCAAAACGAACCACTAAAACAACCAGCACTTACAAACTCATGGGGGTGATTGAGAACGATATCCAAAGCGCTCAATCCGCCCAATGAAAAACCTGCAAATGATTTATTTATAAACAAATAAGAAGGATACAGATTTCTGATGAAAGGCAGTAATTCCTGCATAATAAAGTTGGCATAGAGTTGCGCTTTTGCGCCTTGCCCTCTATAATTTTTTTGAACAATGGTTCCATATTCATTCTTTCTGTCTGTTCCGCAGTGAATGCCAACACACATCAGCGGCTCGATGGCATTATTGTTATACAAGTTGAAAAGTATGTCAGTAAAAGGCATCAGAGGCAAATCCTGCCCGTCGTTGATTAATAATAAATTTACATTGCCTGCATCAATTTGGGTTGCAGAAAAATAAATATCAATTAACACATCGCGGTTTAAAAAAAAAGAGAAAAAGGTTTCGTTTTTTACAGAGATAAGGGCTTTTGTTTTTACATCATTCATCATACGAATTTCAAAAATAAAGAAACGGGCGCAATCCTTTTTGATGAAAAGTTTATACCAATTTGGAATTTGTTTTATTACTTTGAACCGCACCATTTAACAGTTACTCATTTTTTAAACATAACACATGAAAAAAATCGGGATTTTGTTTGGAAAAGAAAGAAGCTTTCCAGAAGCCTTTATTGAACGTGTAAACAGCAAAAATGGAAAAGACATTACCGCCGAGCCGGTAAACATTAACAAAGTAATTCAAAGCGAGCCAACAGACTATGCAGTTATCATTGATCGTATAAGCCAAGATGTTCCTTTTTATCGTGCGTATTTAAAAAATGCAGCCATAGGCGGTGCTGCAGTTATTAATAATCCGTTTTGGTGGAGTGCCGATGAGAAGTTTTTTAATAACGCACTTGCTGTAAACATTAACGTACCGGTGCCAAAAACAGTTATTCTTCCTTCCTATGACCTGCCTGCTGATACCAGCGGCGAAAGTTTTAGCAACCTCGCATATCCTATGGATTGGGAAGGCATGTTTAGTTATGTTGGTTTCCCTGCTTACATGAAGCCATTTGCCGGCGGCGGCTGGAAGAATGTTTATAAATTAAACAGTATTGAAGAGTTTTATGAAAAGCACAAAGAAACCGGGCAGTTGGTAATGCTATTGCAGGAAGAGATTGTGTTTGAAGAATATTACCGTTGTTATTGCATTGGTGGCAAACACGTTCGTGTAATGCCTTATGAGCCGCGCAACCCGCATCATTTGCGTTACGCAGCCTCTTTTACACCATCGGCAGAAAGACTGAAATATTTAGAAGATCTTGTGCTTCGCATCAATAAATTTTTGGGTTATGACTTTAATACCGTTGAGCTTGCTTTACGTGGCGATACGGCTTATGCCATTGACTTTTGCAATCCCGCACCTGATGCTGAACGTGCCAGTGTTGGAGACGAAAATTTTGAATGGGTGGTTGAAACCGCAGCCAACTATGCCATTGAAAAAGCAAAAGATTGGAAGAGCGGCAAAGACAATCTTACCTGGGGTGAATTTGTAAAACGAAGCGCTGCAAAAAAGAAGTTGTATCCATAAAAGATTTGGCGATAATTTTTTAAATAAAATAAAAATTATAAAACAACATTCTTCATTTTATGTACACGCAATATGATGATGATGGCATTCTGCTGATGGTTGAAGAACCATCGGCAGATTATATTTATACTTATGCTGATTATCTGCAATGGAAATGGGAAGAAAGAGTTGAGCTTTTCAAAGGCATGATTATGAAGATGGCTGCGCCAGGAACAAGGCATCAAACAATTGCAGGCAATCTTTATTTCAAATTGAAAAGCTTTTTGAACGCATATCCGTGCAAAGTTTTCCATGCTCCGTTTGATGTTCGTCTGCCGGTTCAAAACAAAAAGAAAGATACTGAAATCACGACCGTTGTACAGCCTGATTTGTGTGTAGTTTGCAACGTAAATAAAATAGATGAACGTGGCTGCTGTGGTGCGCCGGATATTGTTATTGAAATATTATCACCAGGCAACAATAAAAAAGAAGTACAGAATAAGTTTGAATTATACGAAGAAGCTGGCGTGTTAGAATACTGGGTGGTTGTGCCGGTTGAAGAAATCATAATTATCTGGTATCTTACCAAAGAAAAATATACAAAAAGTAAACCTTTTGCAAGCGGTCAAAGCATTACAACACCTATTCTTCCCGGCTTGGAAATTAATGTAACAGACATTTTTAAACAATAACCTATGGCGCATTTAAACTTTAAACATCTTACACTTGGCGTAGAAGAAGAATATATGGTTGTTGATCCTGAAACGCGTGAGCTAACCAGCCATGAACAGCGGATTGTAACCGAAGGGCATAAGGTTTTGAAAGACAAAGTGAAAGCCGAAATGCACCAGGCAGTGGTAGAAGTAGGCACCGATATTTGTGCAAACATTGAAGAAGCTTACCGCGATGTTTCTATACTTCGCAATACCATTTCGCAAATTGCCGGTGATCTGGGCTTTTGGATGGCAGCATCCGGCACTCATCCTTTCAGCAACTGGCAGAGCCAGTTAATAACCGATCATGCACGGTATAATCAAATTGTAAACGAATTACAGGAAGCGGCTCGAAGCAATCTTATTTTCGGATTGCATGTGCATGTAGGCATGGAAGACCGAAAGATGGCGATTCACATTGCTAACTCGGCACGTTATTTTTTACCGCATGTTTATGCGTTAAGTACCAACTCGCCGTTTTGGGAAGGCAGAGAAACAGGTTATAAATCGTTCCGTACAAAGGTGTTTGATAAATTTCCTCGCACCGGCATTCCCGATTATTTTGAAAGTATCGAAGCGTATGATAGTTATGTAACTCTTCTAATTAAAACCAACTGTATTGACAATGCAAAGAAAATATGGTGGGACTTGCGTGTGCATCCTTTTTTTAACACAGTTGAGTTTCGCATTTGTGATGTGCCCATGACTATTGATGAAACCATTGCTATAGCTGCTTTGTTTCAGGCTATCTGTGCAAAACTGTATAAACTGCACAGCCAGAATATGAATTTTATAATGTATCACCGTGCATTAATTAATGAAAACAAATGGCGTGCAGGCAGATATGGAATTGATGGAACTCTTATTGATTTTGGTAAAGAACAAGAAGTGAACACGCGTGTTTTAATTTATGAGCTGTTAGATTTTGTGGATGATGTTGTTGACGAATTAGGCAGCCGTAGTGCGATTAATTTTGTTCATAAAATGATAGAAAACGGAACCGGCGCCGACCGGCAGATTGCTGTATTTAACAAGCGGCGCGATATGAAAGACATCATTGATTATGTGCATAGCCAGTTTTTGGCAGTGTGATTTTTCTTTTATTACAATAAACATCAAACGATTGTTATATTAAAACACTACCCAATGAAAAAACGGGTTCTTTTTTTTATTAGTTTTTTTTTCGCCCTTATTTCTTTCGCACAACTACCACAAACGCCTGATAAAATTTACGGTGAATTATTTACAGATGTGCAGATGAATAAAATTTTCCCTGATAACAAAACCTTTGTTGACTGCATTCCCAAACGCGACCCAAAAGCAATTGTTGCTGATTATCTGAAAGCCAAAAAAGACTCTGCTTCTTCTTCCTTCCTTCTTCATTTTGTGGAGGAGAATTTTCAGGTTCCGGTAAGTGTTACCAGTTCTTATCAATCAAATAAAAACGAAAGTGTGGTTACCCACATCAAGCAGTTGTGGAATGTGCTGAAACGCAATCCCGATACGGAAGTTGATGGCAGTTCGTTATTGCCATTACCATATTCTTACATTGTTCCCGGCGGTCGGTTTCGCGAAATTTATTATTGGGATTCTTACTTTACCATGCTGGGTTTACAGGAAAGCGGCGAGTACGAAATTATGGAGAACATGATTAAAAACTTTGCGTACATGCTTACTACATACGGGCACATTCCCAATGGCAACCGTACCTATTATTTAAGCCGCTCGCAGCCACCATATTTTTCGATGATGCTTGATTTACTGGCAGAGAAAAAAGGCAACGAAGTGTATGCTATTTACCAAAACGCTTTACTGAAAGAGTATGATTATTATATGGATAAAACAGCCGCCACCAGGCATGTGATAAAAATGCCTGATGGCAGCGTTTTAAATAGATATTGGGATGCTGATGTGCGTCCACGGCAAGAATCGTTTGTACAGGATTCATCGCTTGGGGTTGGGTATAAAGGCGACCGGGCAATGCTTTATAAAAACTTACGTTCGGGTGCCGAAAGCGGAATTGACTTTAGTAGTCGCTGGTTTGCTGATGGCAGGCATTTATCAACCATTCATGTTACCGATTTTGTTGCGGTTGATTTGAACGGCTTGTTGTATCATCTTGAATTAACACTTGCCAGGTCTTTTAAAGAAACCGGCGATTTGGTAAAAGAGAAATATTACAATGCGCTCGCGGCGCGGCGTAAGGCTTCCATCAACAAATATTGCTGGGATGCAAAAAGCGGTTGGTATTATGATTACGATATAACCGCAAAAAAACTAAGTTCCCAGGTTACCCTTCTTGGCATCTCGCCTCTATTTTTTGGTGTAGCTACATTGGAGAAGGCGAAAGCCGTTGCTGTGTTTGCAAAAGAAAACTTGTTGAAAGACGGCGGTTTTGTAACTACATTAAAAAACACAGGGGAGCAATGGGATTCGCCAAATGGCTGGGCGCCGCTCGAATGGATGAGTATTAAAGGGTTAGAAGATTATAAGGAACACATTTTGGCAGAAGAGGCGGCTAAACGCTGGGCAGCTTTAAACATAAAAGTATTTCATGGCACAGGAAAAATGATGGAGAAATACAATGTTGTTGACGCAAATTTGGAAAGCGGCGGTGGCGAATATGCTTCGCAGGATGGTTTTGGCTGGACAAATGGCGTATTGTTGAAATTGATGAAAGTGTATAAAATAAAAGAATAAAAAGGTTGTATTCGTGCCGCCTTTTGATAATAAAAAGAGAAAGGAATATAAAAATCAAAGACTCCATCGTTATCAATGGAGTCTTTGTTATGTTCATAGCAATCGGAGAGACCTGTTATCTGCTTTTATGAAAAAGTAACTTCTTCAAAAGAGCGGTTAAAAGTAAAACTTATTATCAATCTAAAAAATCTCATTGCTTATTATCAAATGCAAATGATTGGCTTGTTTAAATATTATCTGCTAAATGGAGCAATTACTTTAAATTTATTCACTGGTTAAACGATTTTGTTTTACCGTTTCAAAACAGCCTTCACTATAATTTTTAAATTAGCGATTTGCTTCTTTTTAAAATCGCAAAAAGCATATCATAAGTAAAAACTTATGGAGCAAAGAAATAAAGAGTGTTGCATTTAATAAGTTGCCGCAGCGCGCGGAGAAGAGGACGGATAAGGACGACTGCGTTCTTTTACCCGAACTACACAACTGGTTTCACCTGCCAACACTGCAAAAAATAAAATTGCAATCATCCATCTTTTCATACACTTAGTTTTTACTATTAACTTGTATTGTAAAATCATGCCAACAGAAAATGAATCTCTCTTTAAGATAATGAGTTACACAATAATAAATGGTTTAGTTTCTTTCTAAATAAAAAGCTTATTACTATGGCACAGTAAAGTAAAAAGATTTCATCTCTGCTCAATTTTATAAAACACTTACATTTGATAATGTTTATTAAACCGCTTGTTTAATTGCAGTAAAAACAAACTACTATACACTTCATAAACTAATAGCAGCCATGAAAAAAGGTGTGTTTATTTCGTACAGCCATGAGGACAAAGATTTTATTGCGCCTGTTGTAAAGCTCATTCGTGGATTGCGGCAAGACCTTGTTTTCCAGGATTATGATAACCTTGAATTAGGAAAACAATGGGAACCGCAATTACTGGATGCGCTTGCAAAAGCAGGACTTGTGGTTGTGTTTTGGTGCAACCATGCTGCAAAGTCAGATTGGGTTAAAAAAGAATACCGGCTTGCCATTAAAGAAGCCAAAGATGTAATGCCTATTATGCTTGATGATAGTGAAATGCCGCCCGACTTATCGGCTTATCAGGGTATTAATATGAGCTTGTTGGTATCGCATGGCGTAAAAAAAGTAAAGAAAGATAAAACTGTGTACCGGAGCGGCGGAGATAAAGAAACCGATAATAATGAACATGACATTGCAGGTGTGCCACCGCCTAAAACATCAGCAGAGATAGATCAAAAAGATAAAGAAGCCGATCAGCAACGAATAGCTATAAAGTTGTTTGATGAATTGACGAAGAGAATGTGATGTAAAGCACTTTTTTGGAATACATCAAAAACAAAACGAACCTGGCTTTCATTTGAAATAATCAATCAGCCTTATATTTTTTAGCTATGTAAAATCAACACAACTGATAACAAGCTCTGAGCGATGGATTCTATCTCTTTTTAAAAATTGGAACGGTGCTGCAAGGCTCGCCATACATGATGGTTTTTGCAAACGGGCGAAGGATGTTAGTGATTTCTAAATATGCAGATTCTGGAATCTGAACATCGCCGCAGCCCTTAACAACCACACGTTTGTCGGTATACTCTCCACCTTCTATTTTTGATAGATTTTTTATTAAAACGGTATTGATTACTGTTTGTTCGTTACCAAACACCACATCCTTGGCAATACCATTTAGCGTGCCGGCAATAAGCATGTAAGCCCACATGGGAATGATGGCATCAGCCGTGCAAACAACAGCCACATATTTATCGCGATAGGTTTCTATATCAAGATTTTGCAAGGCAAGCCGAAAGTCTTTTTCCTTTAAAATCAAACCCATGAAAAGATAATTCTTTATATCAAACACTGCTATATCGCTCTTTGGATAAAACGCTTCCAAATCAATGGTTACAATACCGCTTTCCGCTACTTTGTTTTTAATCACTTCTTCCATTAAATAGAATAATTATTTTGATGTACAAAGCTAATCCACATTTTGTTTAAATCAGTTTAGGGAAGTGTATGTTTGTCGTTAATAAAAACCATGCATGTCGCATTCTTCTTTTTACAACATATCCGATTTTTTAAAGCCGGTAAACAAGTATGAAATCTCGGAAGATGAATCGTATCATCAAACGCAATTGGGTAAGCACATTAGTTTGTACGATGAACACTTCCCAGATATTGAACATGCCGATGTAGTGCTAATAGGCTGCGGCGAAATGCGTGGTGCAGGAGGAGGTTGTACAAATTTTGACGCTGCCGATGCTGTGCGCAAAGCGTTTTACGCCTTGTATCACTGGCATAAAGAAGTGCAATTGGCAGATATCGGAAATATAAAATCGGGCGCCACTTTACAAGACACGTATGCAGCTATGCAGGCTGTTACCGCCGAACTGATTCAGCAAGGCAAGCGCGTAGTTATTATTGGCGGATCGCACGATATGATGTTGGCGCAGTATGCAGCGTATGCAGGCATGGAAAATATTGTGGAAGCCACTTGTGTGGATGCGCGCATCGATTTGAATATGGATAGTGTGCTGCCCGCCGATAATTTTTTAATGAAGATGCTTACCTCATCGCCTAACTTTATTAAACACTACAATCATATTGGCTTTCAGAGTTATTTTGTTCATCCTACGATGCTGGAAACGATTGATAAATTGCGCTTTGATTGTTACCGTGTAGGCAGAGTAAAAGAAAACATTGATGAGATGGAACCTGCCATTCGCAACAGTCATTTGTTTTCGTTTGATATTGCTGCTTTGCAACACGCTGCGGCACCGGCAAATACGCTATCACCCAATGGTTTTAATGGTGAAGAAGCCTGCACCCTGATGCAGTATGCAGGTTTAAGCAGTAACATAAAATCAGTTGGTGTATATGGATATCAATCATCACTTGATGTGCATGGGCTAACGGCAAAGCAAGTAAGCCACATGCTTTGGTATTATATGGATGGTGTGTATAAAAATAAAAGCGAAGCCGATTTTGGCGAAGCGCACAATTTTAATGAGTACCACATGGCGTTTGCTGAAACCGACACTGTGTTTTTGCAAAGCAAAAAAACGCACCGCTGGTGGATGAAAATGCCGGAAGGCAATTATGTTGCCTGCACACATCACGATTATGTTACAGCCCGCAACAACGAACTGCCGGAACGGTGGTTAAGATTGATGGAGAGAGTGTAGGTAAAAACGTCTTAGCTATAAGTAGTAGGTATTATGTATTTTGACTTCTAAAATATTACTATATTTTTCATCCTGCTTACTACCTGCTACTGATGACAGCACTTATTTGCTTAATCGCAGCAGCAACACATCATGTGGCGGCACAATGGCAGCAACGGTTTTAGCGGTTGTGCCCATTGTTTTTTTAGTCCACACGTCTTTTAATTTATAAATGATGCTACCATCCAATTGTTTACCGGAAACATCATCTTTTATACTTTCATTTTTTAGAGTAAAAGAAACAGGCATTGGCTTGTTGTTTCTATTCAAAAAGCAAACCGCCCATTCACCATTGCCCAATGGCTTTGCCCATGTTTCCAAACTGTCTTTTTTTGCATAACGAAAGCCCTGAATGCCCATCGTATCCTGATCAATAGCAATAGCATCTTTATCAGTTATAATGGCTTTGGTTTGTGCCGTCATTTTGGTAATGTCGTTACCTGCAATTAAGGGTGACGCCATCATACACCACATCGTAAAATGTGCGCGGTCTTCGCTTTCTGTCATGCCATTGCCAACTTCCAACATATCAGGGTCGTTCCATCCGTTTTTACCTGCATATTTGTTTAGGTTTGCATTCAGGTCCATACAGTGCATGGCACTATTAGGCTTCCATCCATTAACCCTTTTCGACGAATCGAAGTAAGGCCCAATATCACCTGTTGAGCGCCACAACTGGCCATCTTCCGCCGCCCATTCCCAGGGTTTGTTGCTGCCCCATTCGCACAAACTAAAAACAATAGGATGCCCCGCTTTGCGCAAGGCTTTGCTCATGGTGCCATACGCTTCTTTTGCATTCTCGCCTTCTGCATGGCACCAGTCAAATTTTAAATAATCAATGCCCAATGATGCATAAAAACGCGCATCCTGATATTCGTAACCCCGTGTGCCCGGATAGCCCGCACAAGTTTTAGTTCCGGCGCAATTATACAAACCAAATTTTAAGCCTTTGGAATGCACATAATCAGCCACTGTTTTCATGCCATGCGGAAATTTTTTTGGATCGGGAATTAAATTTCCTGTATTACTATCTCGCTCCATTGCCATCCATCCATCATCCAAAACAAGGTAATTATAACCTGCGTCTTTCATACCACTTTCCACCATCACATCGGCAGTATGTTTTATTAAATCTTCAGTAATATTTGTTTGAAACGTGTTCCAACTGTTCCAGCCCATTGGCGGTGTAGGAGCGAGGTTCTCCCATTTTTGCGCTATCGCATTTGTTGAGAAAACGATGGCAAAAAAGGTAATCCATTTTTTCATAGATGAAATTCTTTTGTAAAGAAACAAATTGATTTTAATAAATGTTTTAGCAAGCACAAGTTTAGTAAATATGGCTAAAAAAACATCAATCATCAGTCAATAAAATTTTATAGAATATTTTTCGTGCACTGCTTTTGTAACTCTGCTTAAGTGCTGCTGTATGAATTTGCGCGTTTTTATTTTGGAGTAAAAACAAACTGAATGAATTTAAAACATTCATAAAATAAAGAAGCTAAATATTAATAGTTTAAAACTGCAATAAAAACAAACAGCCGGAATAAGGGTTCTTCATCTGTTTGTTTTTATTACAGCAGTAACTTTAATAAGGCTTCGCTTCAACAGTTTCTTCTTCCGCCATTACCACCGCATCATGCGAATGTGCGCTGCCAATGGGTCCGCGCTGAATGTTGTTATCAGCCTTTTGCAAGCCTTCTTTTACACGGCTACCATACTCTGCATCGCATTGCGTAAAAAGATCGATCATCTTATCCTGAATGCGCTTGTCGGCTGGCTTTAATGCATTCACTAAATTGGTTATTAAATCCTCGCGTTCCCAATTTTCAAATGCGCGGAAGCGTTCACCAGCTTGTTTGAAATTGTTCTGGCGTTCTATCTTTTTACGAGTCAGTTTTGCACTATATCCTGGCTCATACTCTTTGCCTGCTTTGGGTGCTTCGCGTAAGCCATCTAAAGTAGAGGGTTCGTAATTTACATGCCCTTGCTGACCTTTTGCTGAATCAACCTGATAAGTCATCTGACCATCTCTCTGGTTTGTTGCCACATGCGTTTTTGGCGCATTAATAGGCAGTTGCAAATAGTTGGTTCCTACACGGTAACGTTGTGTATCTGAATACGAAAACGTGCGTCCCTGAAGCATCTTATCATCCGAAAAATCAAGACCATCCACTAACACGCCTGTGCCGAAAGCCGCTTGTTCCACTTCAGCAAAATAGTTTTCAGGGTTTTTATTTAGCGTCATTTTACCAACCGGCAAAAACGGAAACTGATCGGTGGGCCAAATCTTCGTATCATCTAATGGATCAAAATCCAATTCAGGATGTTCATCATCACTCATAATCTGCACGCACAGTTCCCATTCGGGGTACTTGCCTTCTTTTATCTGATCATATAAATCCTGTGTAGCATGATTAAAGTTTTTACCCTGAATTTCTTCTGCCTGCGCCTGCGTTAAATTGCGGATGCCCTGCAATGGCTCCCAATGATATTTTACCAACACTGCCACGCCATCATTATTCACCCATTTATAAGTGTTTACACCTGAACCCTGCATCTGGCGGTAATTTGCCGGAATCCCCCATGGTGAAAACAGGAAGGTAAGCATGTGTACAGACTCCGGTGTATTGCTCATAAAATCAAAAATGCGCTCGCCATCCTGAATGTTAGTAATCGGGTCTGGTTTTAAGCTATGCACCATGTCAGGAAACTTCATTGCATCGCGGATAAAAAATACTTTCAGGTTATTTCCCACCAAATCCCAATTGCCATCTTCGGTATAAAATTTTACAGCAAAACCACGCGGGTCACGAGCTGTTTCAGGAGAATGTCCGCCATGAATTACGGTAGAAAAACGAACAAATACCGGTGTTTGCTTTCCTTTTTGCTGAAACAATCTGGCTCGAGTGTATTTGCTGATGGGTTCGTTACCGGCGGTGCCATAAGCTTCAAACACACCATGCGCACCGGCGCCTCGTGCATGAACCACGCGCTCGGGAATGCGCTCACGATCGAAGTGGGAAATCTTTTCTAAGAACTGATAATTTTCCAATGTTGCCGGTCCGCGATCGCCAATAGTGCGAAGATTTTGATTGTCGTAGATTGGATGCCCCTGCCGTGTGGTAAGCGTTTTGTTTTGAGGCTTACCATTGCCATTCTGATGATTATTCATAAGTGTAAATATTAGTAGTTACCTAAAGCGCAAAATTAGGCTGGAATTAAAATAGATATAGAAAAGTATTTTTGTTAACATTATTAATTTGTCAGTAGTTATAAACGAAAGCTATTTTCGTTCTCAAGTTTTATATTGTATTCTCTTCTACAGGTTACCATTTTTTAACTACCAATCCATTCCTTATATAATTCCTAATTTATCCAGTGTAACCTTTGCCATTTTATAAAACGCTTCGTGGCTGTAGCCTGCAATGTGTGGCGTTACCAACACGTTTGGTTGCATGGTAAGCCATTCCAGTTGTTCTTTTTGTTTTACTGTAAATGTTTCTAATTTTTCATTCTCTAACACATCCAATGCAGCAGCTGTGATTCTGCCATTTTGCACCGCACGAATTAACGCTGCAACATCAGTTACTTTACCCCGGCAAGCCGTTAAAAAATAAGGCTTTTTTTGTAATGAATTAAAGAAGGCATCGTTAGCATAATGGAATGTTTCTTCGGTTAATGGCAGGTGCATACTTACTACATCGGCATATTTTGCAATGTGTTCAACACTGGCTTCTCGAACGTAATTTTTAGCAAATCCAAAACGATACTTGTCATGCGCCAAAACCGTAACATCAAAAGAAGATAACAACTTGGCAAACGCTTCGCCGGTATTACCAAACCCAATAATACCAATGGTTTTGCCGGTTAATTCAGTTCCCCGGTTTGCATCACGAATCCATTTTCCTTCTCTTACTTCCAGATAACTGCTGGTAATTTTATTCATTAAATTCAATAAAAAACCAAGGCTATGTTCCGCTACCGCGTTGCGGTTGCCTTCGGGGCTGCTTACGCATACAATGCCTTTGCTTTCTGCATAGTCATCATCAATCAATTCCATTCCACTGCCCAATCTTCCAATCCATTTTAGTTGCGTTGCAGCCTCAATTATTGCTTTATCAATTTTCAATCTTGTGGTAACAATCAAACCATGTATCGAAACTATTTTCAGAAGTAATTCTTCATAACTAATAGCGGGTTCATACAACACTTCATAGTTATGCTTGCGTAACGTATCAAGCATGTAAGAATGCACTTTGGCAGTTATTAAAACCTTTTTCATAGTGTTTGTTTGCAAAGCAAATATGAGCCGATTCTATCTACCGTAACCTCTTACATTTTTGCCATTAATATAAATTTTATCGTTCTCCTGGTTATTCATTTATTTTTGTTTGTATGGAAATAACCGACGAGTTGATTGATAAACTCGCACATCTTGCCAGGCTTCAATTTTCGGATGAAGAAAAAAAAGGTTTGAAAAAAGATTTAGGCGAGATGATTGGTTTTATTAATAAGCTGAATGAATTGGACACAGAAGACGTAGAACCCTTGCTACACATGAGTTCGCGCGTGAATGTGCTTCGTGATGATACTGTGGAAGGTTCGGTTAGCCGCGAAGAAGCTTTATTAAATGCTTCAAAAAAAAACGAACAATTTTTCTTAGTTCCTAAAGTGATAAAAAAATAAACGCAGTTTCTATGCAGTCTATCATTCACCTCGATCATATACAGAAAAGCTACTTCATGGGAACGCAGGCGATTCCTGTATTAAAAGGTATTTCGCTTGATATTTTTAGAAATGAATATGTTGCCTTGATGGGACCATCGGGCAGTGGCAAAAGTACACTAATGAATATTCTTGGATGTCTCGATACGCCAACAGGCGGCAGTTATGTATTGAATGGGCAGGATGTAAGTAAAATGTCTGATGATGAGCTTGCAGATGTTCGCAATGTTGAGATAGGCTTTGTGTTTCAGCAGTTCAATTTGTTACCACGGTTAACCGCAGCAGAAAACGTTGCGTTGCCATTGGTGTATGGCGGTGTAAATAAAAAAGAACGTACAGAAAGAGCTATTGAAGCGTTGCGAAAAGTAGGCTTGGCTGACCGTAGCCATCATAAAAGTAATGAGATGAGTGGCGGACAAATTCAGCGTGTTGCCATTGCACGTGCCATTGTAAATAATCCATCTTTGCTTTTAGCCGATGAACCTACAGGAAACTTAGACAGCAAAACATCGGTTGAAGTAATGGAGATTTTTGGCGCCATTCAAGCCGCAGGAAACACGGTGGTTTTGGTAACGCATGAAGAAGACATTGCAAAATATGCAAGGCGCGTAATCCGTTTGCGTGATGGTCATGTTGAAACAGATATGATGAGTAAGGCGGAAAGCTATCAGCCATCAGCTATCAGCCAATAGATTTTTTATCGTTCCTCTTGTTTCATTTTTTAATCATTTTCCTTGTCTCAAAAAATATATACAAAAACCGGCGATGAGGGCTTTACTTCCTTAATTGGAGGAAGCAAAGTTTTAAAATCCAACCTTCGCATTGACAGTTATGGAAATGTAGATGAACTCAATTCCTACATCGGTTTGTTAGGCGATTACATAACGGATAAAGACACCAAAGCGATTCTTCAAGGTATTCAAAACAATCTCTTCATCATCGGCTCTTCGCTTGCACAAGATGATGAAAAAAGGGGCAAAAACAAACTTCCGCAATTGAAGGAAGAAGACGTTTTGTTACTCGAGAAAGAAATGGATAAAATGAATGAAGAATTGCCTGAACTCAAGCATTTTATATTACCCGCCGGTCATATTTTGGTGTCGTGCATTCATGTTGCACGCAGCGTTTGCCGGCGCGCCGAAAGAAGCTGTGTTGCTTTGAAAGAACATAACGAATTTGTAGAACCCATTCTACTCGTTTATCTCAATCGTTTAAGTGATTATTTATTTGTGCTGGCAAGGTTTGTTGGTAAAGAATTGGGTGTGGAAGAAGTAATTTGGAAGGGTGTTTAATTAGTTATAGAAAAATCAAGTAAAACAAAAAGCCACGTTTGAAACGTGGCTTTTTGTTTTACTTGAGATTATTGAAATTATTTCACTTCAACATCTGCGCCTGCTTCTTTCAATTTTGCAACTAAATCATCAGCTTCGGCTTTCGCTACACCTTCTTTAATAGGTTTTGGCGCACCGTCAACCAATTCTTTTGCTTCTTTCAAACCCAAGCCAGTCAAGTCTTTTACAATCTTAACTACTTGTAATTTGTTAGCGCCAGCGCTTTTTAAAATCACATCGAAAGCTGTTTTTTCAGCTGCAGCAGGAGCCGCGGCAGCGCCACCGGCAGCAGGAGCCGCAGCTACCGCAGCAGCAGCCGGCTCTATGCCGTATTCATCTTTCAAAATCTTAGCTAATTCATTTACCTCTTTTACTGTGAGGTTTACAAGTTGATCTGCAAACGCTTTTAAATCTGCCATTGTTTCAAATTTTTGCCGCCTTCATTGCCTGTGCTCCGGCGGAGTTTTTAAAAAAATTTGTGTTTGTATTACCTCTCAGGCTTGAGGCAATTATTTTTTATGAGAAGTGAATTGTTAATGGTGAATTGTGAATATTGACTTTAAGTTTTACTTATTCACAATTGACTATTCACCGTTCACTATTGTGCTACTGCTTCTCTATCTTCTAATGCTTTAATAATACCAGCCAGCTTACTTCCTGCATTCAGGCCGCTAATAACATTTTTAGCGGGTGATTGCAATAAGCCAATGATTTCGCCAATAAGATCTTGCTTGCTTTTTAAAGATTTTAAGGTATCTAACTGGTCGTTGCCAACAAAAACACTGCTATCAATATAAGCAGCTTTTAATACCGGTTTTTCTGTATTTGTATCTTTACGAAAATCAGAAATAATCATTGCAGGCTCTTTTGCATTTTCGCTGAACATCAATGCAGTTACGCCGTTCAGGCTGTCGTACACGCCGGAAAAACGTTCTGCATCAATTTGCTCAAGAGCTTTGCGGATCAATGTATTTTTTGCAACGGTTACTTCTACTTTTTTATCGAAGCATACGCGGCGCAGCTTGTTTACCAGTGCAACACTAAGTGCTTCGGTATTGGTAACATAAAAGTTATTGTATTGATTGAATTTCTCTTTCAGAACTTCAATCGCTTCGTTTTTTTGTTCTTTCGTCATAACGATTTGTTTTTGCTTCAAAACGATGTCTCATCCGGAAGCGATTGATAAATTTAGCTTTGAACAGATTTGGTGTCGATAGAAATGCCCGGGCTCATGCTGCTTGCCATGCTTACACCTTTAAGGTAAATACCTTTCGCTGTGCTGGGTTTTAACCTAACCAAAGCATTAATTAATTCCTGGCTGTTGGCAGCTATTTTTTCGGGCGTAAACGATACGCGACCAATAGACGCATGAACGATACCGGTTTTATCAACCTTAAAAGCGATTTTACCGCCTTTTACTTCGTTCACCGCTTCGGCAACGTTGTTAGTTACCGTACCGGTTTTCGGGTTTGGCATCAGGTTTCGCGGACCCAATATTTTACCCAGCCTACCAATTTTCGGCATTACAGATGGCGTTGCTACAATTACATCTATATCTGTCCAGCCGCCTTCTATTTTCTGTATAAATTCATCCAATCCAACCAAATCAGCACCGGCATTTTTAGCTTCTGCTTCTTTATCAGGATTGCACAAAACCAATACACGCTTGGTTTTGCCAGTGCCATGCGGGAGTGTTACGGTGCCACGCACCTGTTGATCCGCTTTTTTTGGATCAACACCTAAACGAACATGAATATCAACCGAAGAATCAAATTTCGTTGTGTTTATTTCTTTTACCAGCGAAGAAGCGGCTTGCAAAGAATAGTCTTTGTTTTTATCCACTTTTGTTTCTGCCAGTTTTCTTTTTTTAGTTATTGCCATGTTGCAAAAAAGTTTGTAGGAGTTAATAAATTAAGATTGCCATGGAGCTGTACCTTCAACAGTAAGCCCTAAGCTGCGAGCCGTGCCGGCAACCATTTTCATGGCGCTTTCAACGGTGAAGCAATTAAGATCAGGCATTTTATCTTTCGCGATAGCTTCCACCTGCGCCCAGGTAACTTTACCTACTTTAACACGATTACTTTCTTTTGAACCTTTTTGAACTTTGGCAGCTTCCAAAAGCTGAACCGGAGCAGGAGCGGTTTTAATAGCAAAGTCGAATGACTTGTCTGTATAAACCGTAATAATAACAGGAACAATCTTTCCTTGTTTCTCTTGAGTTCTTGCATTAAACTGTTTGCAGAACTCCATAATGTTAACGCCCTTGGAGCCAAGAGCGGGACCTACCGGAGGCGCAGGATTGGCAGCACCGCCTTTCACCTGCAACTTTACATAAGTCGAGATTTCTTTAGCCATTTTATTTTATTTTTTGGTGATAACGTCCCGACATTTTATCGGAACTCCCAATTCTCACAAAGAACTTTTTGGGAGCGCAAAGGTAAAGAGTTATTATTGAATAGGGAAGAAGTAAAAATGAATATTTTGTAAAAAAATTTAAGCTTTTAGTGTTTGGTTAAAACTTGAACTGTTGCTCACCTTTATGCCTGCTTAATTCTAAACGCTCAGTAGTTATAATTCGGAAAGTTTTCTTTTACTTCATTTTCGGTTTTTAGTTTGATAAGAAGCTTTTGGCTACCATTCACGAAGCTCAATCGCAATAAAAAATCTGTTGAACAACAAAACAACACTTAGAATTTATAACCAAATGAAAGACCTGCATAGTAAGGAATAAAAAAGCCGCTACCAAAAATAGGAACAACGGCAGCCCTAAACGTAAAACCACCATTGGCAGGTTGCAAACGGTAGCCAAAACTTAAATGGCCAAAGGAAGCAGATGAATTACCACCATCACCAAAAACAACATCACCGCTCGTGCTTGCATGTACATAACTGTAACCAGCACCTATTTCAAAGTAGTTCTTTCCATCTTTTCCAAGTAAATAATTCAAACCCACAGGTACGGTAACAACTGTTCCGGCGTCCCGAATAGAAAAACCACCTATTCCAATGCGCCCTCCAAGACCGCCTTCTGTTTTGGAAAAACGGGTATCGTAGTTAATAGAAGCAAGCCCAGGGCCACCTAATTCAACATACGCACATTTGGCTGCTGTTTGCGCTTTTAAGCAAGCGATTGAAATAAAAAGCAAAAGGATAGAAAAGAGAACTTTTTTCATAAGGCAATTCGTTTTTAGTGAGTACGTTTTAAAGAGTAAAATCCGAGTTAGTAAAATGATATATTGATTCCACTGCAATAATAAGGATATAAAGGGTAAAAACAAATACACTTACCCGGTTATGCAATTTATTTCAACCGCTTTTATTATCGTTTACACTTTCACACCAGGTACCCAAATAAGATATCATCTTTATTCAGTTCTGTAAAATCAATGTTGTATTGCTTTAATTTTTCAATTAAATGGAGATGATCATCACGATGCTGAAGTTCAATACCAACAAGGGCTGGACCGGTTTCCTTGTTTGTTTTTTGCATATATTCAAAGCGGGTGATATCATCGGTAGGACCTAATACAAAATTCAAGAATTCGCGCAAAGCACCAGGGCGTTGTGCAAAGCGAATAAGAAAGTAATGCTTCAATCCTTCGTATTGCAAGGAACGCTCTTTTATTTCGGGCATACGGTCAATATCATTGTTGCTTCCACTGATAATACAAACCACATTTTTACCTTTTATGTCTGTTGTAAAATCATCCAATGCAGCAATTGATAAAGCGCCCGCAGGTTCTACCACAATGGCATCTGTATTATACATTTGAAGGATGACAGTACATATTTTCCCTTCAGGAACCGTTCGCATATCATCCAGCACTTCTTTACAAATTGAAAAAGTTAAATCCCCAACCCGTTTTACAGATGCGCCATCTACAAAACGATCAATTGAAGTAAGTGTTACCGGATGCCCGGCTTGCAGCGCGCTTTTCATGCTGGGCGCGCCTTCAGGCTCTGCGCCAATTATTTTTGTACCTGGCGAATAGGTTTTAAAATAAGTGCCTACACCTGAAGCCAGACCGCCACCGCCAACAGGTAAAAAAAGATAATCAATGTGCGGTAAATCTTCTAATATCTCTATGCCCACAGTTCCTTGTCCTTCCATAATTCTATAATTTTCAAACGGCGGAATAAAAGTCATTTTATGCTCGTTGGTATATTGCACCGCAGCAATTGCACAGTCGTCGTACGTATCGCCAACCAGCTTTATTTCAATGCTGCCCTCACCCCACATTTTTGTTTGACTAATTTTTTGTTTTGGTGTAATACCAGGCATGAATACAACGCCTTTTATGTTTAATATTTTACAGCTGTAAGCAAAACCTTGTGCATGGTTTCCGGCACTTGCGCAAACAACACCATTTACCAATTGCTGTTGCGGCAACTGGCTTATCATGTTGTAAGCGCCACGAATTTTATAACTGCGCACAACCTGCAAATCTTCGCGCTTGAGATAAATGTTTGCGTTGTATTTGCGGGATAAATTTTGGTTTAATGTTAAAGGCGTTCTTATAATGATGTTTTGTAAACGTTGAGCTGCGGCTGCGAAGTTGAGAGCGTATTTTTTATTTAAAGTAGTTGTCGCCATTATTAATATTTACTTAGCTTATCAATTGCTTCCTGATAATTTTTTAATAAATGTGGTGTTCTTTCAGTTACCCAACCGTATATAGCATCATGCAGGAGTATTAAAGTTACTTGCAAATTTTCAGGCTTGCGTGCATCATAGGAAATTAAGATCTTCTCGATGCTTGGCTCAAGGTTTAGAAAGCGCTCCTGGCTATTATAAATATCAGTAAGTAAACTATAGGTTTTATAATCAATTCTTGAAAAAACATCATTTTGTTTTGCTTGTTGCCAGGCAACATCATTTAAATCATTTAACAAAACACCCTTATAAAATATTACATTCAAATGCACTTTTCCACTATCCAAAAACTGTTTTGCAAACAATGGATTTTTTTCAGCCGAATCAATAGTTTTAAAAACTTGTAAGTGATAGTCATATTGCTTTTGCGCATCTTGCTTATTATTCATTAATTCCTCATGCAATTGATGTAATATTTCATTCGCCTTTTTATTGTCGTGCAAACTTGTAAAATATTCAGTTAAACCTAAAGCCAGAATAACGCTGAATACAATTAACAAACATTCGCCAAGATATTCTTTCCATTCTCTTTCAATTATAACAACCGGATGACGTTCCCTCACTTTTTTTGGTTCTTGCATACAGTACAATTTTATACAACTGCTAATGTAAAAAGAAAAGAACGATAAAAGAAAAACAGCCGCAAATGAGCGGCTGTTAAGTTTTGTTTTACTGCTGATTTTCAGGTCGCAAACTTCTCACTGTTTTACCTGCCTGCCACATTTCACTTTCACGCAGTTCTTTCAATTCTTCATTAAGTTTTTCCCTATAATCTTTTTGCGAATTGCTATCAATACTTCGCTGGCTTTCTTTACCCGCAGCAACACTTTCGTACAGCTCATTAAATAAAGGCTGCGTGGCATCTTTAAATTTCTTCCACCAGTCTAACGCACCACGTTGCGCAGTGGTGCTGCAATTGGCATACATCCAATCCATGCCGTTCTCTGCAACCAGCGGCATCAGGCTTTGCGTAAGTTCTTCTACGGTTTCATTAAACGCTTCCGATGGCGTATGACCTTTGCTGCGAAGCGTTTCGTATTGTGCAGCAAAAATGCCTTGTATGGCGCCCATTAATGTACCGCGTTCGCCGGTTAAATCACTGAATACCTCTTTTCTAAAATCCGTTTCAAACAAATAACCGCTGCCAACAGCAATGCCTAACGCAATCACCTTGTCTTTGGCTTTGCCGGTTGCATCCTGATAAATTGCGTATGAACTATTTAAGCCACGACCTTGTAAAAACATGCGGCGCAATGATGTACCCGAACCTTTTGGCGCTACTAAAAACACATCTACGTCTTTCGGTGGAATGATGCCTGTTTGCTCATTGAAGGTAATGCCAAAACCATGAGAAAAATAAAGCGCTTTGCCGGGTGTTAAATGCTTTTTTACGGTTGGCCATAATTCAATTTGTGCGGCATCGCTAAGCAGGTAACAAATGATGGTGCCGCGTTGCAATGCTTCTTCTATTTCAAACAATGTTTCACCGGGAACAAAGCCATCACTAATAGCTTTATCCCAGGTTTTACTGCTTTTTCTTTGACCTACAATTACTTTAATACCGTTGTCTCTTTGGTTCAATGCCTGACCTGGTCCTTGTACGCCATAGCCAATAATGGCAACCGTTTCGCCGCTTAATATTTCTTGTGCTTTGCTCAATGGAAATTCGTCGCGTGTTACTACGTTTTCTTCTACGCCACCGAAGTTTAATTTTGCCATAATGTGTTGTACCCTTTATCTCCGCCGCGGCGGAGTGTTTTTTAGATGATGAAAATTAATGCTGCTTTACATTTGGAAATATGCTGCATTGTATGTTTATAGTTTGTTTTTACTTGTTTTTATTTTTTGCTCACAGTAAGGTTATTACTGCTCAATCTCTTTTAAACCGCACCAGTAGCAGATACAGGCAATTTTTCGTTGAATGAAATTTTATTGTTGAACGGGTCATTCACCGTAAAAGATAAAGCCTGATAAAACGTTTTTTCCAATCCTGGTCTGTTGTATTTATATTTCTTTTTAATTAGTTGCTCATGATATTCCTTAACACCTTCGCACCAGATAAATACGTGCGTGCCAGGCGTTCCATCGCCATGATGCTCGCTTAAATGAAATGTAATTCCATCTTTTTCTATCGCTGTATATTTTGGAGATTTTTCTTCAAATTCATGCTCCCAAATAATAGTAAAACCTAACCAATCAATATAAAACTCGATGGCTTTGGCATAATCGAAAATGCGAAGAACGGGGATAGTTTGTAAGGCGTTCATCTTTTTAAATATTACATCATAAATACATTCTCTCTATCATTCAGATATTCGTTTTCTGCCACATCCTCACCCGGCTGACTCTCTTCAAATTCTGTTAGCTTGCTATGAAAGCCACTGCTTTGTTTAATGATGGCAACACGGGCACTGCGAACAAACTCTATCAGCCCATACGGTTCCAAGGCTTTAATTAATCCTTCGGTTTCTTCGCGATGACCTGATGTTTCAAACACGGTATAATCTTTACGAATCACTACGGCGCGAGCACCATATTTCCTCAACAATCTTTCTACGATAGCTTTCTCCGCAATAATATTTGTGGGCACTTTATATAAAGCCAGCTCCTGCCAGATAATTTCATCGCCGGTGTTGTAATACGCTTTTAAAACCTCAACCTGCTTTTCTATTTGCCTGCACAGTTTGGAAACCACTTCTTCTGTTTCCGTTACCACGATGCAAAAGCGATGAACGCTTTCTACTTCAGATGGAGATGTGTTAAGGCTATCAATGTTTATTTTTCGTCTTGAAAAGATGATAGCAATCCGGTTTAATAAACCAATCTGGTTTTCTGTATAAATGGTGATGGTATATTCTTGTTTCATTGTTTTTCTTTAAAGAAAAAAACTAATTTTTATTTACTTTAGTAACGATAATAATTCCTGTTGACCAATTCAACTTTGTTAGAACTGAATCATTTTTTTGTTCAAGTTGATTTATAAACCTCTCCACTTTATCGGCATGTCCTGCCGGCCAATTTAATTACGGAAGCATATCATCTATAACGTAAAGTCCACCTTCATTTAATAAAGTCCATGCTTCTTCAAATAAATCATATTTACCTGGCATTGCATCAGCAAAAACGAAATCAAATTTATTTTCTGTATATGATTTCAACCATTCATATCCGTCTGCATACACAAATTCTATTCTTTCATCCCGTAAAAATTGTTTTGCAACGCCAAGCAACTGTTCATTATTATCAACGGTTACAAGACGTGCATTGGCATCCATTCCAGCAAGAATCCATGAAGTTGCCAATCCGCTACCCGTTCCTAATTCCAATATTTTTCCTGCTGGTTTAGATGCTACCAATGTTTTCAATAAGCTGCCTGTCTGTAAATCGGAAGCCATTGTAAATGAAAGCAATTTAGTCGTCTCCAAAATACTTTTATACTTAGAAGGAATATCAGTAAAAACAACATCATTCATAAAACAAGGTTTTCTTTTACTTCAATCTTATTTCACTTACGCTGCAACCCTGCGGCACCATCGGGAACACATTGTTTTCTTTACCCACCATCACTTCTAATAAATAAGCACCCGGATGATTCAACATCGTTTGCAAAGCTTCTTTCAAATCTTCCCGATGCTCAACCTTTTTGCCTTCTATGCCATAACCTTTGGCTACCATAATATAATCAGGACTGGCAATGTCAACAAAGGAATATCGCTTATCATGAAACAGTTGCTGCCATTGGCGCACCATGCCGAGAAACTGATTGTTGAGAATCAAAACTTTTACATCTACTTTACTTTGCATAATAGTGCCCAATTCCTGTATCGTCATTTGTATGCCGCCATCACCAGCAATGGCAACAACGGTTTTATCCGGCACGCCGAATTTAGCACCAATAGCTGCTGGCAAAGCAAAGCCCATGGTGCCTAAACCGCCTGACGTAACACTGCACCTGGTGTTATTAAATTTCGCATAACGGCATGCTACCATCTGGTGCTGACCTACATCGGTAACAATAACAGCATCTCCACCCGTTAGTTCATTTAATATTTTAATTACTTCACCCATCGTTAGAATTTCTGTTGACGGATTTTGTTCTTCAAAAATAACCGCTTCCACTTCTTTTTCGCCTAACTCTTTAAAGCGTTGCAGCCATTGTGGATGCACTTTTTGATCAACCAGTTCAGTAAGTAAAGGCAAGGTTTCTTTGCAATCTCCCCATACAGGAACTGTTGCTTTTACGTTCTTATCTATCTCTGCCGGATCAATATCAAGATGAATAATTTTTGCCTGCTTTGCATATTTATCAAGCCGTCCGGTTACACGGTCATCGAAGCGCATACCAATGGCAATTAATACATCACATTCGTTGGTTAACACATTGGGTCCATAATTACCATGCATACCTAACATACCTACATTCAAAGGATGATCCGTTGGTATAGCGCCAACGCCAAGGATAGTCCAGGCTGCAGGAAGACCCGCCTTTTCAATAAAAGCAGCAAACTCTTTTTCGGCATTACCGAGTATTACGCCTTGCCCCCAAATGACAAATGGTTTTTTCGCTTCATTAATGAGCTTGGCCGCCTCTTCAATGTATTCTTTTCTTACGATTGGTTTAGGGCGATAGCTACGCAAATGATTCATTTTCGTATAGCCCTCATAATTAAATTTCTGCAATTGTGCATTCTTTGTAATGTCAATCAACACAGGCCCGGGTCTGCCAGTCTTAGCTATGTGAAATGCTTTTGCCATTATGGAAGGAATTTCAGTAGCATCTGTAACCTGGTAATTCCACTTTGTAACCGGTGTGGTTATGTTAATAACATCCGTTTCCTGAAAAGCATCCGTACCGAGAAGATGAGCAAACACTTGTCCGGTTATGCAAACCAACGGTGTACTGTCTATCTGCGCATCAGCCAAGCCTGTAACCAAATTGGTGGCACCAGGGCCGCTGGTAGCAAACACAACGCCCACTTTACCTGATGTGCGTGCATAGCCCTGTGCTGCATGAATGCCGCCTTGCTCATGCCGAACTAGGATGTGTTTTAGCTTATCGTTGTAATCATACAAAGCATCATAAATAGGCATAATGGCACCACCGGGATAACCAAAAATTGTTTCAACCTCTTCGGCTACCAAAGCTTCTAATACAGCTTGTGAGCCGCTGATGGTTGTAGTGGTTTCAATGCTCGCAGATGTTTCTTTTTTTTGTATTGACAGAGTTTGCATAAACTCAATTTTTGTTTTTGTTGATATTTTAAAGTTTTTGTTTGAAACCGATTCGTTCCCTGTTTTTCATCCATTCTTCCTGCGCTTCCTTTTGTTTTAGCAGATTTTCAATAGCTTCATAAATCTGATTCAGGCGCATATCATGATTATTGACTCGATCACCCATTTCACCAATCTTTTCGAGAATATCAGCGTATTGCAGAGCCATCTTTCTTAGCGAGATGAACGCTCTTACAATAGCGATGTTCATCTGTCTCGCTTTGAGGCTTTTCAGAATGCTTGCCAGCATTGTTACGCCATGTTCAGTGAAGGCATAAGGTAAATACGTCCCTGTTCTGTTTTTAGGTAAATCATCCATCATCACAATTTGTGATGATGAAATTTCCATCCATTCATTGGAAGTCAACTGAAACATGAAATCTTCCGGAAAACTTTCTTTATTCCTTTTTATTGCTTGGTTCAAAACACGTGTTTCCACTTCATATAAATCTGCCAAATCAAAGTCGAGCATGACTTTTAGACCACGCACGTCAAATATTTTTTGTTGTATGAGTTGCAGTTGCGGCATTATCGTTTTGCATCGTTTACCTGAAACGTAATATTTTGTTTTTGCCGATAAATAACTGGTTTATTATTCTGTATGGCAGGTATCCAGTCGGGACCATTTTTGATAACACGAACGGCTTCTTCGGCTGTGCCATAACCAGGATCGTTCTCTGCTTTTACTTCATTGATTTTACCATCCTTCATTACCAAAAAAGAAACAATGACAGTATAATTTCCAAGTGGTGCTTTCTTTCGGGTCGGTATATCTGCTTTTAAATGTGTTTGCAAATAAGTTATCCAACCCTGCATGCCGCCGGGAAACATAGCCGGTTTTTGAAATGTAAAATATCCTGGTAATTTATTCCCGTTGTTATCAAACCTTTCTGCTTTCATGTATTTCTCTTTCTCATCAAAGAAAGCATGAAAGTCTTGTTTGCCATTTTCTTTAAATTCATCGTAAAACAATAGATTTCCGTTATCAGAATACACAAGTGAATCTTTTATTTTGCCCGATCTGAAATATTTTATTTCATTGCCTGTTTGTTTATTGAAATTAGAATCAATGTAAACCGACCTATCATAAAGCTGATTTGAATCTGCCCAATAATAAGCTGCGTGATAGACGTTATCTTGCTTTATAAAATTGCCATAATAGAAAGACTGTGCTTTAAGTACTTCCTGCCAGTTGCTATCGTAGTATTTTGTGAAGCTTTGGCTATGAGCCTGAATACAAAAGCAACTTACAATTATCAAGAAGAAAAACCTCATCTCTTTCAAGTTATAATAGTCTTTGTAAATTTTTTAATCAATCAATCTTCATCAGTAACACAACCTTCCGCTGCTGTTTTTACATTTCTTGCATATTTATACAAAATGCCCTTTGTTGCTTTCAACGGTGGTTGTTTCCAGGCGGCTTTTCGTTTTGCTATTTCTGCCTCGCTCACTTTTAAAGTGAGTTTGTTTTTAACGGCATCTATTTCAATAATATCATTGTCTTCCACCAGCGCAATCAAGCCGCCCTCAAACGCTTCGGGTGTAATATGTCCCACAACAAAACCATGCGTGCCACCGCTAAACCTTCCATCTGTTATTAGGGCAACAGTTTTGCCTAAGCCTGCACCAATAATAGCTCCTGTAGGCTTTAGCATTTCAGGCATACCCGGCGCGCCTTTGGGGCCAATGTTGCGAATAACAACCACATCGCCGGCATGTATTTTTCCGCTTTGCAAACCCTGCATTAAATGATGCTCGCCATCAAACACGCGGGCACTGCCTTCAAAGCGTTCGCCTTCTTTACCGCTTATCTTGGCAACGCTTCCGCCTTCGGCGAGATTGCCATATAAAATTTGCAAATGCCCTGTTGTTTTTAATGGTTTTTCAAGTGAATGAATAATGTCTTGTTTTTCAAAATCCAAATCCGGTGCATCTATCAAATTTTCAGCTACCGTTTTGCCGGTTACAGTTATGCAATCGCCATGCAGCAAACCCTTGCCCAGCAAGTATTTCATCACGGCAGGTACGCCGCCCCATTTGTGTAAATCTTCCATTAAATATTTGCCGCTTGGCTTAAAGTCGGCAAGCATAGGAATTTTATTGCTGATCGTTTGAAAATCATCTTGTGTTAAAGGCACATCCACACTTTTTGCAATTGCAATTAAATGCAATACTGCGTTGGTACTGCCGCCCAATACCATGATAACAGTAATGGCATTTTCAAACGCTTTGCGCGTCATAATGTCTTTTGGCTTGATGTCTCGTTCGAGTAATAATTTAATGGCTTTGCCAACTGCTTCACACTCGTTTTGTTTCTCTTTGCTTAAGGCAGGATTGGAGGAAGAATAAGGCAAACTCATGCCCATCGCTTCAATGGTGCTTGCCATAGTGTTGGCTGTGTACATGCCACCACAGGCACCTGCGCCCGGACAGGCATTGCGGATAATGGCTTTAAAATCAGCTTCATCAATATTGCCCATTATTTTTTGTCCCAATGCTTCGAAAGTAGAAACGATGTTAAGGTCTTGCCCTTTATAATGTCCGGGTGCAATGGTGCCGCCATATAGCATGATGGAAGGACGGTTCAACCTGCCCATTGCCATAAGGGAGCCAGGCATGTTTTTATCGCAGCCCGGAATCGTGATGAGCCCATCATAATACTGCGCACCGGCATTGGTTTCAATGCTGTCGGCAATTACATCGCGGCTTACCAAACTATAACGCATACCATCGGTTCCCATGCTAATACCATCGCTAACACCAATGGTGTAAAAACGCAAGCCCAGTAAGCCTTCCACGTTGTTTACGCTTTCACGCACTGTAGTTGCCAAATCGTTTAAGTGCATGTTACAGGGGTTGCCATCCCAACCCATGCTGGCAATGCCAACCTGCGCTTTGCTGAAGTCTTTTTCGGTAAAGCCGATGGCATAATACATGGCTTGCGCACCAGGTTGTGTAACGTCCTGCGTGAGGATTTGCGAATACTTATTCAACATTCCTGTTGAGTTCGCAATGGTTGCGCTTTCATCAACGGTAAGAGCGTTGTCTATTTCTTTTGTTATGGTTTGTTTTTGATTCATATTTTGTTTTTGTTGAACCGCTATACCAAGATGACTTTTCTATGCATCTTTTTGCTTTTGAGTTCAAAATAGCACTCGCTAAAAAAATAAATTTATATTCTGCAGTTGATCCGCCAGCGATGACTTCATAAAACCGTACTTTGTATTTTTATCATTATCTCGTTTATCTTCAATTTCTTATAAATTCCGGTTCAAATGATAGTGCTTTTACTCAATGCCATGTTTTGTTTGTTTACATTATCGGGCAATTTATTTTCAACAAAATCTTTTATCAAATCACCTATGGTTGATGTTGAATAATTGTTGACGGCATCAATATCTTTTGTAACAAAACCGTTTTTTAAAGTCCATGAAACGGCGGCGCGAACTTGCTCCGCTTCTTTGTACATGGTAAAATAATCGAGCATCATAGCGGCTGAAAGTATTGACCCGATTGGGTTGGCGATGTCTTTGCCTGCGGCTTGCGGATAGCTGCCATGTATAGGCTCAAACAAAGCTGTTCCGCTGCCAACGGAAGCCGATGGAGCTAAGCCGAGAGAGCCGCTTAGCACGCTCGCTTCATCGCTGATGATATCTCCAAACATATTTTCGGTAAGAATAACATCAAACTGTTTCGGGTTTAAAATAATCTGCATAGCAGCATTATCAACAAACATATAATCAACCGCAACATCGCTGTATTGCAAAGCCATTCGTTGCACTACTTTGCGCCATAACCGCGAGGTTTCAAGCACATTGGCTTTATCAACCAATGTCAATTTTTTTCTGCGTTGCTGTGCACTATTAAACGCTAAATGCGAAATGCGTTCTATTTCATCAATTGAATAAATACAATCATCGGAGGCCTGTGTACCTTCTTCATTTATTGTTTTTTTTCCGAAATAAATTCCGCCTGTTAATTCACGGTAAATAATAAAGTCAACACCTTCTAAAATTTTGCTTTTTAATGGCGATAAATGATATAAAGATGAATACACTGTTATCGGTCTGATATTGGCAAACAGTTGCAACGATTTGCGAAGTTTAAGCAAACCTTGCTCGGGACGAACCTTTGCAGTCGGGTCGTTATCGTATTTTGGATGACCGATGGCGCCAAACAAAACAGCATCGGTTTTCAGACACGATTCTATGGTTTCATCCGGTAACGGATTGCCGGTTTTATCAATGGCATCGGCACCCATTAAATGATAAGAATAATTAAACTCGTGTTTATGCTGTAATGCAACCGCATTGAGCACTTTGATGGATTGTTGCGTTACTTCAGGACCAATGCCATCGCCAAGTATAACGGTTATATTTTTTGTCATGCCCTATCCCCAAAGGGGAGTTTTAAAATGTTTTTTTACAAAATGCGTTTGATGCGGCAGGCATCGAACGCTTCATCTGAACTAACTGTATCTTTTTTTGTAATTGGTTACTGATATTTATCAATAAATAGTCAACAAAATCTTCTGCTTCCTGTTACTTATCCCGCGGTAATACTTTTACTTTTTAAAAATGATGTACTCATATTGCTTGCTTTATATGGATAAAATTTCCTTCTTTATTATCGAATAAACATGTTGTCTTCCATTCTTCAACTCTAACACTTTATCTATGCAATCAGGAATTTCATTGTCGTAATGACTAACATAAATTAATGTTTTATTTAAACGTTCACATATATTATTCACTAAGTTTAGAAACGTAATTTTTTGCTCGTCGTCTAACCCCTGGCAAGGTTCATCAAGAATAAGAAGCGGCGGATTTTTTACTAAGGCTCTGGCTAATAAAATCAACCGCTGAATGCCGAATGATAAACTGGCTAAAGATTGGTTTTGAACAGAAGAAAGATGCAAAAAATGGCTCCATTGTTCTACTTGTATGTGCTGTTGATCTGATAGCTTCTTAAACAAACCTATGGTATCGAAAAAGCCTGATGCAATTGCATTGTAGCAAGTTGTTCCCTTATCGTAAAAGGCATGTAGCTCAGGTGATACAAAGCCGATTTTTCGCTTAATATCCCAAATGCTTTCGCCACTGCCGCGACGCTTGTCAAATAAATAAATTTCATTTTTGTAAGCCTGCGGATTGTCGCCGTTAATAAGACTGATGAGAGTTGATTTTCCGGCGCCATTATGTCCGCGCAATAACCATTTATCGTTTTCTTTTATTTGCCAGTTGATATTTTGTAAAATGTTTATTCCATCATAATGTACATGAACATTGTGCATGTTTACGATGTATTCATATCGAGCTTCATTTTCTGAAGCAGGCAATGAATAAATATCTGAATGCAAAAAAGACGGATAGATTGATGTATCAGAAAAATAAGTTTCGTTCTTTAGAAGATAACTTTCTATCCTTCCGTCATGGAGCAAAGCAACATGCGTAATGCAATCTGGTATTTGATAAGCGTCTGTAATTATAATGATTGCAGTGCCATCATCCGCCAATTTGTTAATTGCTTTATGAAGTTGTTTTCTTGCTACTGTATCTAACCCTGTAAATGGCGAATCCAATATCAATATCTGAGAATGAGAAAGAAACGCTTTAATCAATTGAAAACGCTTGTGTTCTCCGCTCGATAACTGTATGAGCGGCGCATTACAACGCTCATACAAACCAAATTGAATAAGCAATAATTCTACTTCAGAAACATCGTGCTTATTATTGATGAATTGCAGCTCTTGCATTACCGTTTGCGCATCATTATTGTCGAAGCTGTTGTATCGCTGCTGATAATAAAAATTAGTGGTATGAGATAATGTTTTGAAGTTGTAACGCTGCTCTGTAAGCCATACCTTTTTTTGTAATGAAGATTGTTCATCCCAGTTAACAGTTACAGCTCCTTTTGCAAATAACTGCCCTGCTAAAACCTTTGCCAGCGTTGTTTTTCCACTGCCCGACGATCCGATAATAGCAAGATGTTCTTTTTCATGCAATGCGAACGAAATGTTTGCAAGCACTTCGTTTTGCTGAAGCGTTAGAGAAACATTGTTTACTATGATTGATGAACCGTTCATTTTTAAATTATGACTCAATGCGTGGTTTCAAATTCTTCTATTTCTTTTTTCATACTCAACAAATAATCTATATCATCATAGCCGTTAAGTAAGCAGGTTTTTTTATAACTATTTATGTCGAAGTTTTCTTTTACTCCGGTTGATAGAATTTTTATGTGCTGCTCTGATAAACTAACTTCTATTTCAACGGTATGATCTTCTTCTACCGAAGAAAATAATGTGTTTAAAAAAGACTCGCTCACTGTTACCGGCAAGAGGAAATTATTGAGTGCATTGTTCTTAAAAATATCAGCAAAAAAAGAGCTGATGACAACGTCAAAACCATAATCTTTAATTGCCCACGCAGCATGTTCTCGACTACTGCCACAGCCAAAATTTTTGGCAGCTATTAATATTTTTCCGCTGTATGTTGGATTGTTTAAAACAAAATCATCTTTGGGTTTATTTTCATCATTATTTTCATATCTCCAGTCTCTAAATAAATTTTTACCAAAACCTTCCCGGTTTGTAGCTTTTAAAAAACGTGCAGGAATAATCTGATCGGTATCAATGTTGTCAATATCAATCGGAACAACGGTGGAAGTAATGATGTTTATGCTTTTGCTCATAATAAATTAATAAAAAACAAACCAGGCGCTTATTTTATTCTTTAATTGCTTTCACTCTAAGCCTAACATAATCGGCGTACCAGATGCCGTTTTTATAATTGGTCGGTCTCAATATATCAACCGCACGATGAATAATATTTTCAATATCATAGGAAGAAATATGAGTAAAAAAAAGCGTACAGAATTGTATAATCCAATTCTTCATTCCATCATCTCCTTTAAGCTCTGTTGGCCTCTTAAAATAAGCCACATTTGAAACGGTAAATCCAACGTTTTCTAATAGCGCACATTGCTGTGCAACAGATGGAAAATAGTTAGTTTTATCAGGAACTGCATCGCTATAACCAGCTTCTGGAATGGCTTTTTTTACGGCAGCATGAATACTTTCAATGTTATGCTTACCACCCATTTCAAATACAAATCTTCCTTCTTTTTTTAAACTGTTATAAATACATTGCAATGCGTTTTCCTGCTCATTTATCCAGTGCAATGTTGCGTTTGAAAAAGCTGCATCAAAAGGTTCATCAAAAGAAAAATTGGTAGCATCTTTTACAAACAATTTTATGTTTGGAAATGATGCTTTTGCCTTTTCAATCATATCTGCCGAAGCATCAATTCCAATTACATTTGCACCGCTTTCACTTAGCTTTTGGGTTAATGTACCTGTGCCGCAACCAATATCTAAAATGTGTTCGCCTGTTTGCGGTTGCAGCCATTCTAATACATCTTCGCCATACTTTGCTACGAAGCTGTGTTTATCGTTATATAAACCTGCATTCCACTTTATGCCCTCATTCTCTGAAAAAGAGTTTGAAAGAGTGTTGTCCTTATTCTCCAAAGAGGAACTTAAAAACGATTCATTACTTAACATATTCATCCTGTATAAAACAAATCAAAGTCAAAAATTATATAGGCTGTTTTAAAACCCCTCTTCATGAGAAAGCGACAGCATTTCTCTCACATCACTTACCATACCCGTAACGGCTGCAGCCGCCGCTGTGAGCGGACTTGCAAGCATCGTACGGGCATTTGGACCCTGCCTTCCTTCAAAATTTCTGTTGCTGGTAGAAATACAATATTTACCTGCCGGAATTTTATCTTCATTCATTCCTAAACAAGCCGAACAACCCGGTTGACGAAGCACAAAACCTGCTTCTTCAAAAATGGTGTGAATGCCTTCTTCCATTGCTTGTTTTTCTACTTGTTTACTACCGGGAACCACCCATACTTCCACGTTATCAGCTTTCTTTTTTCCTTTCATAAAAGAAGCCACCATGCGTAAATCTTCAATACGGGCATTGGTGCAGCTACCAATAAAAACATAATCAACTTTATGCCCTTTAATAACCTCGCCCGGGTGCAAGCCCATATAATGAAGCGACTTTTCAAAAGATGCTTTTTCTGTAATTTCAGACAGTTCAGGAACATGACCGCTGATACCGATACCCATGCCTGGATTAGTACCATAAGTAATCATCGGCTCAATATCTTCGGCTTTTATATTTATTTCTTTATCCCACACCGCATCTTTATCACTGTATAAAGTTTTCCAGTATGTCAACGCTTTGTCCCAAGCCTCATCTTTCGGCGCAAACAATTTCTCTTTCATGTAATTGAAAGTAGTTTCATCAGGCGCAATCATACCACCGCGTGCACCCATTTCAATGCTCATATTACATATCGTCATGCGGGCTTCCATAGACAAATTTGAGATAGCAGAACCGGCATATTCAACAAAATAACCCGTTGCGCCGCTGGCAGAAATAAGGGAAATAATATAGAGAATAATATCTTTGGAAACAACGCCTATGTTAAGCAATCCATCTACGTTAATACGCATTAATTTGGGCTTGCTTTGCATCATACACTCAGTAGCCAACACCATTTCTACTTCGCTTGTGCCAATGCCAAATGCAATGGCGCCGAATGCACCATGCGTTGATGTATGACTATCGCCGCAAACGATGGTCATGCCCGGTTGTGTAATGCCTAATTCAGGACCAATAATATGAACAATACCTTGAAAGGGATGCCCCAATCCATACAGCTCAATTCCGAATTTTTCGCAGTTGTTTTTTAATGTTTGTACTTGTATGCGCGAGAGTTCTTCCTGTATAGGCAAGTGCTGGTTTAATGTTGGTACATTATGATCTGCCGTAGCAACAACTTGCTGCGGACGAAATACCCGCAAGCCACGGTTTTCTAAGCCTTTAAACGCCTGCGGGCTTGTTACTTCATGAATAAAATGTTTGTCAATATAAATTACTGAAGGTCCGCCTTCAATATTTTTTACAATATGCTTTTCCCAAATTTTATCGAATAATGTTTTTGACATTTTGAATGCTTTTATTTTTTGTTTTTACGCATGTTGCCCATTATATTCATGCGCCAGATCTTCCAAATCACTGTCTTCCACTTCTTTTTTTTTGTCGGCAACACTTAAAAACTGCTGATACAAAACATCAATATCGTTACGTGTAAAATCGTGTCCTAAGTTATGAAACCGATGCGCTAAGGCGCTTCTGCCGCTGCGCGCGGTGAGAACAATTTTACTGCTGCCCGCACCTACATCTTGGGGATTAATAATTTCATACGTTGTGGACTGTTTTAAAAACCCATCCTGGTGAATGCCGGATGAATGTGCAAATGCGTTGGCGCCAACAATAGCTTTGTTCGGCTGCACCGGCATCCGCATGGTATCAGAAACAAGATGACTGATCGGATTAAGTTTTTGCGCTTTAATATTGGTGTATAAATGTAAGGAAGGATGTTGCTGAATAATCATAACAATTTCTTCCAGCGATGTGTTTCCGGCACGCTCGCCAATACCGTTAATTGTGCATTCTATCTGCCTTGCGCCATTCATTGCACCAGCAATTGAATTGGCTGTTGCTAAACCTAAATCGTTATGGCAATGACAACTTAAAACAGCTTTGTCAACATTCGGAACGTGGTTAATAAGATACTTAATTTTATCACCATATTGTTGTGGCAAACAATAACCGGTTGTATCTGGAATGTTCACTACAGTGGCACCGGCTGCAATAACAGTTTCTACCAAACGAGCTAAAAATTCATCGTCTGCACGTCCCGCATCTTCACAAAAAAATTCAACGTCATCTACTAAGTTACGGGCAAGCTTGGTTGCATTTTTTGCACGTTCTAAAATCTCTTCACGGGATGCGTTGAACTTATGACGAATATGAATATCAGACGAGCCGATACCAGTGTGAATGCGCGGACGAGCCGCACCTTTCAGAGCTTCTGCAGCACATTCAATATCTTTTTGAACAGACCGCGTTAAACCGCAAACGATTGCGTTTTTAATTACTTTAGCAATGGCTTGCACCGAAGCAAAATCGCCAGGGCTTGAAATAGGAAAACCAGCTTCAATAATATCAACGCCAAGGTCTTCTAAAGCTAAAGCAAGGTTTACTTTTTCATCAGTATTTAACTTGCAACCGGGCACTTGCTCGCCATCGCGAAGTGTTGTGTCGAAAATAAAAATTCTTTCGTTAGACATACATCAATTATGAAAAGAATGCAGACTGCATAAGTTATTAAATTGCCCGCCAAAATAATCTTACAGCGGTCTGCATTGGATAAAAATAAAAAACAATGAGAAGCAAACAAAAACAAAATATACTCACTTTTACGCCGTGTAAACAAATATAAAAATAATAAAACCCTTGCTAACACTGCATTTCACATTAATTAATTTACGATGCCTAACAGAAATACAGACGAGCTTTTTCAACTGATAAAATCGCTTGATAAAGGCGAAAAGAGAAGTTTTAAAATAAGTATGAAGCGTGCAGACCGCAATACTGATGTAAAAACAATTATTCTTTTTGATGCATTAGATAAGATGAATGAGTATGATGAAGTTGTTTTATTAAAGAAAAATTCAAGCATTAGTAAACAGCAACTGTCAAATGTAAAAGCCGCTTTGTATAAACATCTTTTGCAAAGTCTTCACCAATATAAAAGCGATGATAATATAGATGTGGTGCTGAACGAACAGATGATACACGCAAGAATTTTATACAACAAAGGTTTATATCATCAAAGCCTGAAAATGCTGGATAAATGCAAGCAATTAGCAAAAGCCAATCATCAACTCACGTTTGTGGTGCAGGCTGTTTTTTTTGAAAAGAAGATAGAAGCTCTGCACATTACCCGCAGTATTGAAAACAGAGCGGAACTTCTTTCGCAGGAGTCAACAACAGTTTTGCAACATCTTTCTCTTGTTAATACTTTATCAAATCTTTCTTTGCAATTGTATAGCTGGTACATTCAAAACGGTCATGCGCGTGATGAAAAAGATGTGCTGGCAGTTCAAAATTTCTTCACCAATCATTTGCCTTATATAAAAGAAAACGAGCTGAACTTTTACGAAAAATTGTATCTCTATCAATCGTATTCATGGTATCATTTTCTTTTACAAGACTTGCTGATGTATTATCGTTACACGCAAAAATGGGTGCAATTGTTCGATCAGAATGAAGAGATGATAATGGTAGAAACCGGGCAATATATTAAAGGCTTGCACAATTTATTAAGCGCTCATTTTGCCTTAAACAATTACGAAAAGTTTAACGAAGCGCTACAACAGTTTGAAACATTTGCTTCCTCAAAAACGGCTGGCGCAACTACCAACTCTATCATACAAACCTTTGTGTATTTACACATAGCCAAAATTAACAAGCACTTTCTGGAAGGCACGTTCACAGAAGGTTTGAGCCTTGTGCCATACATTGAAAAGAAGCTGGAAGAATACAAACTGCATCTTGACCGGCATCGCATTCTTGTGTTTTATTATAAAATTGCATCGCTTTATTTCGGGAGCGGAGATAACGATACAACAATAGATTATTTAAATAAAATCATCAACTGGAAAGTAGATTTGCGAACCGATTTACAATGTTATGCACGGCTGTTACATTTGATTGCGCACTACGAATTGGGCAATTATAATTTACTGGAATATCTTATTAAATCGGTGTATCGGTTTATGGGAAAAATGAAAAATTTAAGTGTTGTGGAAGAAGATATTTTTTCGTTTATAAAAGCTTCATTTTCATTATCACCTATGCAAATAATACCTGCTTTTCAACAATTAAAAACAAAACTGGAGCAACACAAAGGCAACCCGCTGGAAACGCGTTCGTTTATGTATCTGGATATAATTGCATGGCTGGAAAGTAAAATAAAAGGCGTTCCCGTGCAAAACATCCGGAGAGCCCGCTTTGTAAGCGGGAGAAAAAAAGATTAGAAAAATTTTATTTTGCACCATTTCTTTTTTACACCAAACCTTTTACATTTGTAGTTTGGAAAGAAAACCTTATTCTTTTAGCCTTTAAATTTCTATTTAATTATGGCAGTCAAATTAAGACTACAGAGACACGGTAGCAAAAAACGCCCTTTCTACTTTATTGTAGTGGCTGATGCCCGTGCACCCCGCGATGGTAAGTTCATTCAAAAAATCGGAACTTACAACCCGCTAACAGTTCCTGCAACCATTCAGTTAGACCGTCAGAAAGCTTTGGAGTGGCTGCACAAAGGTGCCCAGCCAACAGATACGGTTCGCCGTATTTTATCTTTCAAAGGTGTGCTGTATTTAAAGCACCTGTTGCGTGGTGTTAAGTTAGGTTTGTTTGATGAAACCCAGGCGATGGTAAAATTTCAGGCATGGCATGAGGAACATGAAAACCTCTTGCGCAAACGCTCTGACGATCACCGCAAAAACCAGCGTGCCCGCAAGCAATCGCCTGCTGTAAAGAGGGTAGAGCCAAACAATTCTGCCGCAAGCGGAAATGTAGAAGCATAACAATTTTTGCAAAGAAATTTTTAATTCCGAATCATAATGGTTCGGAATTTTTTTTGGTGTAAAAGAAAATCTGTTGTAAGAAAGTCTGCTGCTGATAAAACCGATAATTGGTACAAGCACAGCTATTATTCATTTTTAAAACAAATTCAGGGCGCGTAAGCTTCCCCTGTTTTCTTTTATTGATAAATGTAGATACAGCAAAAATCATCAAAATGATATTGACAGGAATGGAAATTAAAAGGAACATTTCTTTTGCATTCATAAACCGCCTTTTATTAACTTCAAGATATTCGTCTTTTTAAAACAAATCTTCTTTTTCATTTAGTCGGGTTCTTTCCCAAATCACAACCCTACAATCATTAATCCCTGTTTACCTTTGTTTAAAATTGGTTTTCTTTTGAAGCATCTTTCGGCACTTAATAAATATTTCTGGAAATACAGGTCGCGCTTGTTGTGGGGAATTGCTTTTGTTGTGTTATCCAACTTCTTCGATATTCTTAGCCCGCAACTTTCGGGTTATATTATCAACATGGTGCAGCAGGCAATCAAAACAAATCAAAGCGCTCACACTTCGGTTCAATACAACCATTCAGCCAATTATAATTTTATTGTGCAAGGGTTTATCAGTTGGGTTAATGCAGCCAATTTTTCTTACTCACGTGTTATTATTTTAGCAGGTGTTGTTTTATTGGTTATGGCGTTGCTGCGCGGCTTTTTTATGTTCCTCATGCGGCAAACTATTATTGTGATGAGCCGCCACATCGAGTACGATCAGAAGAATGAAATTTACCAGCATTATCAAAAATTAAACACCGATTTTTTTAAAACGCACAGTACCGGCGATTTAATGAACCGCATTGCTGAAGATGTAAGTCGTGTACGAATGTATGCGGGTCCCGCAATTATGTATTTTATCAATCTTGCCGCCACTATTATTTTTTGTGTGTTTTATATGTTTAAGCAAGATGCGCATTTAACGTGGCTTGCATTATCGCCACTGCCATTGCTTGCCATCACTATTTATGTTGTAAACACTATCATTCATAAAAAGAGTGAAAAAGTGCAGGCATCTCTTTCCGATTTAACAACCAACGCACAGGAGTCGTATTCGGGCATTCGCGTTATCAAATCATTCGTTCAGGAAAAAAACATGATGGGTTTTTTTAAAAAGAACAGTGAAGAATACAGAAAAAATGCAGTGAGTTTATCCAAACTGGAAGCCGTTTATTTTCCCAGCATGACGTTGATGATTGGCTTAAGCACACTCATTACCATTTTAGTTGGCGCCTTGCAGGTATTGCATGGCGCTGCGCCGGGCACTATTGTAGAGTTTGTTTTGTACATTAATAAACTTACGTTTCCGGTGAGCGCTATCGGCTGGACGGCAAGCATGATACAACGTGCATCGGCTTCGCAAAAACGCATCAACGAATTTTTAAAAGCCGAACCATCCATCGTTTCGCCACAAACCGCAAAGCAGCCTGCAATGAACGGCGATGTTGTTTTTACTGATGTTTCCTTCACCTATCCGCACACAGGTATTCGCGCATTGCATCAATTGAATGTATCAATCCGGCAAGGTGAAAAGGTAATGATTATGGGAAGAACCGGCAGCGGAAAATCAACAATTGCGCAACTGTTACTTCGCGCTTATGATGTTGATAAAGGAGAAATTTTATTGAATGGCGAAAACATAAAAAATATCTCTTTAAAATATTTGCGCGAAAATATAAGCTACGTGCCGCAGGATGTTTTTTTGTTGAGCGATAACATAAGCCACAACATTAGTTTTGGTTTGCCCGGCAACGATACGCACAACAAACAGCAGATAGAAAAAGTGGCGAAATATGCCAGCATCCACAACGAAATTGTGGGTTTGCCACAAGGTTATGAAACAATGGTAGGAGAGCGTGGCGTAACGTTAAGCGGTGGTCAAAAACAACGCATTTCCATTGCACGTGCTTTAATGAAAGGAGCCAATATAATGATATTTGATGATTGTTTAAGTGCTGTTGATTCTAAAACAGAACATGATATAACCAATAATCTTCAACAATACCTGCAAAACAAAACGGCGATTATTATTTCGCATAGAATTTTAACCCAGTTTCATTTTGATCAGATTATCGTTTTGGAAGAAGGCGAGATTAAAGAACGCGGTACGCACGAACAACTCATGAAATTAAATGGCGAATATGCCGAGTTGTATCAACTTCAAATCAGCAATCAAAACGCATCAGCTGAAATACAATTGAAATAAAACCGCCAAAATTTCGGCAGTATAAAAACAATACTATATTTGTAACACAAAACTTAATAAAACCAAAAACGAAATTTGTGGCTTACGAAAACAACGACAAGAAAATGGAAAGCGTTTATAGCAAACGCATCAGAGCAGGAAAAAGAAGAACTTATTTTTTTGATGTAAGAGCCACCCGCGGCAACGATTACTACCTCACCATCACCGAAAGCCGCAAGCGTTTTAATGACGACGGGTATGACAGGCACAAAATTTTTCTTTACAAAGAAGACTTTAACAAGTTTGTAAAAGCGTTGAATGAATCGGTTGATTATGTAAAAACCGAGTTGATGCCCAACTTTGATTTCGATGCCTTTAACCACGAATATCCCGAATCTGCTTCTGACGATGTAGTAGATGGCGTAAATACAATACATGTTGCTGATGAGGTGCAAATACCTGTAACATCTGCCGCCACTGTTGCTTCCGATGCAGATGAAGTTGATAAATGGTAACGTTTGTATTTACTTCATTTTATAAAAAAAATGCTTTCCCTTTTTTTGGAAAGCATTTTTATTTACTGTGATTTTACAAAGCGATTATGGAAAGATGCCTAACTCTGCATACGAAGTCCCCACTTTATTGATGGCAACTACAAAGGCAGCAGTGCGCATATCGGGTATGTTAGGATTGCTACGCCAGCAGTTCATAATTTCGTGCGTAGCTTCTACCATTGTTTCTTCAAGTCCGCTATGAACAAGATCTTCTTCCGAAGCGCCATGTTCAATAAATTTCTTTTCACTTTCGCTTACTTCTTTACCGGTTAAGTTTTCAATTTGTCCTAAAATATGCTTGTTCATATTTTCGGTAAAACGCTTTTCCATTCTGCCATACCGCACATGGCTTAAATTTTTCAGCCATTCAAAATAAGAAACGGTTACGCCGCCCGCATTTAAGTACATATCAGGAATAACAATCGTTCCTTTTTCTGCCAAAATCATATCAGCTTCCGGCGATGTGGGTCCGTTGGCAGCTTCGCCAATTAGCTTCGCTTTTATGCGGGTCGCATTCTCGGCGGTAATTACATTTTCTAATGCGGCAGGAATTAAAATATCGCAATCCATTTCCAAAGCATCGCTGCCTTTTACAATGTTGGCAGCATCCGGATAATTGAATATTGAACCATTCTTTTTGCGGTATTGAAACACATCTTCTTCATTTAGTCCGCCTTCATTACAAATAGCTCCTTCAACCTCTGCAATGGCAATTACTTTTGCTCCGTTTTCCCGGAAAAACTTCGCCGTATGATAACCTACGTTTCCTAGCCCTTGCACCACTACACGCTTGCCTTCAATGCCGGTTGTCATGCCCAAACGCTCCATAATGTCGGGCATGTCGCACACTTCACGGATACCAAAAAAAACACCCAATCCGGTAGCTTCTTTACGACCGCGCACACCACCTTGTGTAACCGGCTTGCCGGTTACACAACCCATCGCTTCAACCTCGCCCGGATGCAGCGTTGTGTAGGTATCTAATATCCACGCCATCTCGCGTTCTCCCGTACCATAATCGGGCGCAGGAACATCGGTGCCAGGACCGATAAAATTTTTCTTTACTAACTCTGTTGTATAGCGACGGGTTATTTTTTGCAATTCAAATTCACTGTATTTTTTCGGGTCTATTTTAATGCCGCCTTTGCCGCCGCCAAACGGCACATTTACAATGGCGCATTTATATGTCATCAATGCAGCAAGCGCCATCACTTCATCCTGGTTCACTTCATTGCTGAAACGAATACCGCCTTTGCATGGCGTTTTGTGGTGCGAATGCTGCACGCGATAGGCTTCAATCACTTCAATTTTACCGTTGTCTCTGCGAATAGGAAATCGCATTTGATACACGGCGTTGCACTGTTTAATTTGCTCCAGCAAGCCCGGTTCCCACTTGGTAAAAGAAGCGGCTTTAGTGAAACTTTTATTTACGTTGTCGAAAAAGCTATATGGCTGTGGCATCGAAAATGGGTTTTATAAAACGTTAGAAAATAGAGTTTGATAAGTAGGTTTTTATTTATTGCAAATTTGATTATGGCTCGTTTCGTTTTTCAAGAGCGGATATTTTTTTATCAAGATTGTAGAGATATAAAAAGAGACCAAGCAAAATGATAATTATCACGGCAACCACTACAAATATTTTACCGTTGCTACGCATAAAATCGGTAGAGTCTTCGCTCTTTTTTATGCCGCCTTGCGCTATTGCAAGCAAGGCAAAAAGGTTGGAAAATAAGAGTAAAAACAAATGTTTAAGCTTGTTCATAATTCAATACATTTTCACTCCACACCCTATAACGGATACGAAGTGTTGTTATCCAAACTCCCAACAACGTCCAGCCAAAAATAGCAGGATAAAATACCAGCCGCATATTGGCATCTAAATCTTTAGGATTCAAGCCTGGATTGCCTTCTGCACCTTGTCCGCCGGGATGCAACGATTCTTTTAATCTGGGTAAAATAAAAAACAACGGTATCGTCATTGCAAATGCGAAAATGTTATAAACCGAACTTACTTTGCTGCGTTTGTCTTCATCAATCATTGAGCCGCGCAGTATAAAATAAGCATAGTAAATAAGAATGCCGATGACGGTATAAATTTGTTTTGGATCGCCGCTTAAAGGTGCGCCCCACTGGTAATTTGCCCACACCATTCCGGTTATAAAACCTAATGTGCCGTACACTGCGCCGGTACGTGCATATTCAACCGAATAAAAATCGAAAACAGGATTTTGCGTGCGTAAATTTTTAATGGCATATACAACCGAAACAATAAAAAACACCATCATCGCCATCCACATGGGCACATGAAAAAACAGGTTGCGGATGCTTTGCTGCATTCTGTCATCGAGGTAAGGAATCTTTACAAAAAAACCTACGGTGCAGGTATAAAGAAGCAATACAAACGATGCAATTTTCCACCAGGTCTTTCGAAGCATAAAAAACATTTACTGCAAAAACGTAATGGATATAAAAATGATTTTGCGGCTGCAAATGTATAGCAAACACCTTATACAAACAGTTGTTAGTTTTAGTTATAACGATAGATAGTTGTAATTTAACCTTATCATTAATCTTTCCATAAAAACGGAAACAAGATGATAGCAAGTATTACAATCAATACATCAAAAGCAAAGAGCAACAAAGTCATCTGCAAAAGGTTTGATTGAACAATAGATGAAAATGCAATGCCGGCTACTTTGTTTAATAAAAGTAATTGCGGTGTGATGATAGGAAAACCCATAATTGCCATTAAAGCAGCTTGCTGCTGTGCCTTAGCAGCGATGGCTGCAAGAAATGTAAACGTTAGCCCTAAGCCAACGCCGCCCAAACAACTGATGCCTGCAAACTGCCAAACATGAACCAAGGGATTGCCTAAAAAAAGAACAAAAACAAAAAGGCTTAATATGGTCATCACAATCATTAAAATGGCATTAAAAATTAGCTTGGATATAATGAATTGTGAAGCGCCTGCAATGGAGTAAAAATAAACCAGCCGGTTTTTGTTTTCGCCTAAAAAACTTTTGGCAACAGCATTTACGCAAACAAACAATTGTATCACCCAAAACAAACTGTTCCAAACTTTGTCTTCCGGTGTATCCAGTGTTAAATACACAACAAAAATGGTTGCCATTACATACAAAGCAATTCCATAGAAGGTGTACTGCTGGCGGATTTCAAGCAGTATGTCTTTTTTAATGAGTGTGATGATATGAGAAAATGGTTTGGTCAGAAAGAGAGGATTTGCAGGTTGGGAATTGTAGAAAATTGTTTATCGTTTGTTATTAATACTGCATCATTCAACATCGCCGAAGCTGCGATGATGGCATCGGGTAGTTTGAGTTTATGTGAAATACGAAAAGTAGCAGCGGTATTAATTATATCAATACTGTCTTCAAAAGACAGATTAATTACAAACACTCTTTGCAAGAAAATTTCAAATACAATTTTGTCGTTCAAAGTAAGATAATCAAAAGATAAAAACTCAACAATATTAATTACAGATACGCCCAGCCAATTTGCATCACTGATGGCATTTTCAATCGCTTTATTTCCATTTAATAAAGCAATAATCGCATTGGTATCTAAAACATAATTAGTCCCACTCATCTCTTAGTTTTCTTTGTTCGGCAACAGCATCGCCTTTCCAATTCAATCTGCCATACAGATCAGAAAAATCATACTTCTTTTTTGTTTCTCTATCTTCTTCGATAGGCACAACGGTTATCTCTAATTTTTTATGCTGATAACTTTCGGGCAATTCAATTACAACTTCATGCGTTGAATGTTCAATTATTTTTTTTATCGCTTCCATACTTCAAAATTACAACTCATAGTAACATTTGCGGCAACGCGGCTCATACACATCTTTTTCGCCCAGCACAACTTGTTTTTGCTGCGATGTAATTCGATATGAGTAAGAAGCGATGTTGCCACACACAACGCAGATTGCATGCAATTTGGTAACATCATCAGCAATGGAAAGCAATTGCGGCATCGGCCCAAAAGGCTTTCCCGAAAAATCTTTATCCAAACCTGCAACAATAACGCGAACGCCTTTGCGGGCAAGGGTTTCACACACATTTACAAGTTCATCATCAAAAAATTGCGCCTCATCAATTCCGATTACATCCACTTCGTTTGATAACAACAAAATGGTTTGGGAATTATCAACCGGCGTGCTTCCTATTTCGGTAGTGTTGTGGCTTACCACATTCAAAGTGTGATAGCGCGTATCCAAAGCAGGTTTAAAAATTTCGGCAGTGCGGTTGGCAATTTTTACGCGGTTTAACCTGCGAATCAGCTCTTCAGTTTTGCCGCTGAACATGCCGCCGCAGATTACTTCAATCCAGCCCCTGCCATATACATGAGGTTCAGTAAACATTTTTACAATTGAATCACTGCAAATAAAATCCTTATTACCTTAGCTTTGTCCGAATCCTAAAAAATAAGGTAACGCATGGAAAAAGTAGGTGTTCTCATTAATCGCTTGCAACAACAATACAATGATAAAGCAGAAGAATCTTCTTTGCTTAACACCGCTTTGCTTTTAATAACTGAACTGCAAAATAACCATAACACATCTTCCGCTCCGGCTGGTAAAGTAAGTGTGATTATGCCTTACAAACCTTTTGACATAACAACGCCTCGCAGCAATGGCAATGAAGAAAAAAAAGATAAGGAGATAGAATACAGCACTTCTTTCATACAGGATGAAGATGAAAATTTGCAGCAAATAAAAGAGGAAATTATTCTTCCTCAAACCGTTGTGTTGGAACCTGTGCAAACATCATCCATTAATACTTTAGCAGAAGAAAACTACAATGATGTAATGGAGCAGGTGCCTACTCTTACCCAGCAGCAGCCGAAAGTAATTTATGAATTAAACGATACTGCACAAACTAACGAGCGGAGCATTAACGATACTTTGAAACAACAAACCACAGAAACATCAATTCAGTTGCAGGACGAGCCCATACGCGACCTGCGCAAAGCCATTGGCATTAACGATAAGTATTTATTTATAAAAGAATTATTTCGCAATGATGAAGTGGCTTATGAGCGATCTATCAAAACCATAAATTCCTTTCATATTTTTCCTGAAGCGGAATATTGGATACAGCGCGAAATGAAATATAAATTGGGTTGGGACGATAATAATGCAACTGTAAAAATGTTTTATCAGTTGGTGAGAAGGCGCTTTGCCTGAATATAATCCATTATCTTTTTGGTTGCTCCTGTATTGTTTTTTACAAACAAGCCTGAAGCCGCACCAGCACTCGTTTTGAAGGCATCATTGCTTAACAGTTTATTTAGTATGGTTTCCAATTCCAGCGCATTGTTTACGCTGAAAGCACCGCCTTTTTCTATCAGGTCATCGGTTTCAGGAAAGTTATCATGTTCGGGTCCAAACACAACGGGCTTTGCAAACACGGCAGCTTCTAAAATATTGTGAATACCATCGCCGCCAAAAGCGCCGCCAACATAAGTAATATCGGCATAAAAATAAATGCGACTTAACAAGCCAATGTTATCAATAAGTAAAGTGTTTACCTCGTTTGTTTTTATTGATGTTTGTAACTGCGAGTAGCGGATGGTTCGCTTATATAAACGCTCACATTCCTGCAAACGTTCTTGACTAATATCGTGCGGCGCAATAATAAAACGCATGTCGGGATGATGAGTTACAAAATGGTCTAACTCTTCATCATCTTCCGTCCAGGTACTGCCGGCAACAAGCACTTTTTTATCATTGCAAAAACTTTCTATTAAAGGCAATGGTTCAAAATAGCTGGCGGTTTGCAACACGCGGTCAAAGCGTGTATCGCCGCTAATGCTAACGCTGGTAATTTTTATAGATTGAAGTAATTGCAATGATTCCATATTCTGCACAAAAACATGGGTGAAGCAGCCTAACATAGTTTTATGAAAGCCGCCATACCATTGAAAGAAAGGCTGGTTTTTTCTGAATAAAGCCGACACTAATAAAAGCGGAATGTTTTGCTTTTTTACTTCGGTTAGATAGTAATACCAAAACTCATATTTAATGAATACAACCAATGAAGGTTTTACAATTTTAATGAATTGCTGTGCGTTTTTTTTGCTGTCCATCGGCAGATAACATATCGCATCGGCACCTGCATAATTTTTTCGTATCTGGTATCCCGAAGGAGAAAAAAAAGTAATTAAAAGTTTGTGTTGCGGATGGTTTTTTTTTAAGACTTCCATCACCGGTTTACCTTGCTCAAACTCGCCAAGCGATGCACAATGAAACCAAATGACAGGGTTTGTTTTTACTTCAAATTTGCTGTGTAAATAAGTAAACACATCTTTTCTTCCTTCTATCCAAAGCTTTGCTTTTTTGTTGTTGAATGACGCCAGCAATTTTGCGCCGGTTGGGTACAGTGAAGTAAAAAGGTTGTAAAAGAGTTTGATCATGGCTGCGATAAAACTGCAAAGAAACAATAAAATAAAAGTGATAACTAAGCGTCCAGCTCTTATATATGTTCTCTCTTATTTTATAATTTTTAATTGTTGTTTGGTTGTAGCCGACTGAATGGTAATTATGTACATTCCTTTGGCAAAGCGAGAAGCATTAATAGTTACATTGTTGCCTGCCTTAATATCTTGCGAAGCGGAATACAAAACTTTGCCCTGCATGTCGTAATAGTAATCAATGCATTGTTGATTATTGTAATTGCATAAAGTTTTACAATATCAACTATTGGATTAGGTGATACATAAATGGATGGTTTATTTGCAGAAGTGTTAAGCACCACCACTTTGCTATAAGTATTGGCACCGTTTTTATCTACCTCAATTAACCGATAGTATAATTTTGTTACATTCATTAGCATGGCATTATTATCAAGGTAAGAATAGCTGTTATTGTTTGTGCTGCTTCCTAAAGAAGTTACACTATCAATTTTAATAAAATGTTCGTCATCAGTACTTCGCTCAATGAAAAAAGACGAGGTATTGACTTCATTTGCAGTTTGCCAGCGTAGTAAAACACTGCTATTCTGCTGCTCACCTAAGAAGTTTATAAGAGTAAGTGGATATACAGATGAACAACGAGAATAGAAAGAATAAGTTTTAGTATTGCTTTGCTCCGGAATGTTACTGGCAATAGTAAAACCATCAACCTCGATTTTATTATTGGTAGCATGATCGTAATAGCTAATAATAACATCGATTTCCCGCCATAATAAGGAATCAGGCTGATTGCTTGGTTCGGAAACAACACTGTCTTTATTGATATAATTTGTAGAATCGTAATAATGTGTTGTTGTATTACTTGAACTTAATGACATTCTTAAAGAATCTAAATAATTGTAGGTTGCAATTTGAAATTGCTTGCCTGAATTATAATAAGTAAAATAAGTTTTGGTTGTTTTTCCAAAAGTAGCCTCAACACTGATGGTTGAATCTATTTGACCATTAATGTTATAATAAAAGTAATTAGTAAACTGTGTTGTCCATGAGTGTAATGAATCAATCCATTGTTGAGAAAAATTCTTGATCAGGTTGTTTTTCTGATCATAAACATTCGTGTCTTTATCAGAATTTAAAAACGTTTTCAAAGTCCTATTCCATGACTGATTTATTTGGCTTATTACTTTACCGCCCGCATTGTAAGTATATGTAGATAGTCCATTGTTAATCCAATTATACGAACCATCCGCGTTGCTGCCGTTATAAACTTGCTGCAAGTTTTGGTAAAGATTACTATTAGCATAATAAGTATAAGAATTTAGAGATGGCGGTAAGGTAGATGTTTGAGAGGCAAGACGACAAGCACTGTCGTGAGTATATGTAGTTACATGAGTAGCACCAAACGGAGCATCATTCGGATCATAAGTCAAATCTTTAATTAATATCGTTTGAGCATTGGAAAAGGTTATGGACGTAACGGCCAAGAAAAGGAATAAAACTTTTTTCATAAAAGCGAAATTGGTAGATAAAATTATTATAAAGAGATTAAACTAAATTTAAAAGCTTTACTTAGAAGCTATTATTGATGGTAAATATTTTTGAATTTATCGACATTATCTTACATTCAATCTGAATCATTCACTTTAATCATGAAAAAACATATTGTTGTTCTCACCGGCGCGGGCATTAGTGCAGAAAGCGGCTTAAAAACATTTCGTGATACCGATGGCTTGTGGGAAGGTTTTAATGTAGAAGATGTAGCTACGCCGCGTGCCTGGAAAAAGAACCCCGCGCTGGTGTTAGACTTTTATAACAAGCGCCGCGCTGATGTGGCAAAAGCTGCTCCTAATGCGGCTCACACAGGCTTGGCAGAATTAGAAAAGGATTTTGATGTAACCATCATCACCCAAAATATCGATGACCTTCACGAGCGTGGCGGCAGCACCAACATTGTGCATTTGCATGGTGAGATTTTTAAGATGCGAAGCGAAAAAAATGAGCGTTTGATTTATGACATTAAGGATGATATTTTATTAGGGCAAACCGCTGAAGATGGTGCGCAAATGCGCCCGTATATTGTGTGGTTTGAAGAAGAAGTGCCCCTGATTGTAAAGGCTGCACAAACAGCCGGCGAGGCAGATATTTTTGTAGTCATTGGTACATCGTTAGCGGTGTATCCGGCGGCGGGTTTAATTAATTATGCGCCGCGCTCTATCCCTAAATTTATAATTGATAAAAACATCCCCCAGGTAAGTTCTATTCCTAACTTAACCAAGATAGAAAAGCCTGCAACAGAAGGTGTAATGGAGTTAAAGAAAAAATTATTGAGTAGTAAGTAATGTGTATCATATATTAAGATTGTAAAACACAAACCATTTGTCTTAGTCGTACTACTTAACACATAATACAATTTTCAAAACTCAATAAATGCAATTCCGTGTTGCTTTAATTCCTTCAGAACTGGTTCGTAAATGGAGGAGATGATGGGAATGTGCAAACCTCTTTCTGTAAGCTTGTTTTGAAGCAGTAAAGTTGCTGCAATACCAAGCGGCAAGCCTACCGTTTTCGCCATTGCAGTATCTATGTTATTGTTTCCTTTTACAGCTAAACAACTGCTCTTTTTTTTCAATTGATTGTTTATTGTGAACTCTATTTCATGCAGCATCACAACCAAATCTTTATCGGTTGGTTGCAACGTTAATTTTCTTTCTAACAAAAATTGAAGAACGTCTGCCACACTGCATTTGCCTTTGTTGATAAGTGTTTCTTCGTGCCAGCCGAGATACGATAATTGCAGTAAAAACAAATCATCTTTTATCTTGTTTATCCTATTGCTATGCTCTTTAAAAAATCCGGCAATTGTAAGTTCGTCTGTATTATAAAAAGCAGCTTCATCGGTTAACTTCAAATCAATTATATATTTCCATCCAACACAAAACTGCGGATGCCGTAAAGTGGTGCGAATAAAGGTGTGCGCATTCTGTAAATTATACAGTTTTGCATAGCTTATCGAATCGCGGTTGGCATACCAGGCATATTCACCAAATTCCGGAATAAAAACTTTCTGGTTGTTTGTAAACAACTGCTCATAAACAACAGTTATCTGTTTGCCGTTTGCTTTATACACCGCGCCGGCTTTACCTGCCATCACTACATTTCGCGGGTTCCAGCTTATTTTATAATGCCACGGATTATCGTCGCTTTCGGGTGCTATTAAGCCACCGCAATGCGATTTGAATGATGTAATAACGCCACCTTCATTTTGAATTTGATGAATGAGTTGCATCGCGCTCATGTGGTCGATACCCGGATCAAGACCCATCTCGCAGAGAAACAGCAAGCCTTTGTTTTTAATGTCTTTTTCCAAAGCCTTAATGTGTTCATCCACATACGAAGCAGTGAGCAAATGTTTGTTGTATTGAACACAGTCTTTTGCAATCAGGATATGAAGAAAAGGTGGCAATAATGAAATTACAACATCTGCTTTTTGAATTAACGCAGAGCGTTGTTCATCATCGTAAACATCAATGCCGATGGGCGTTGCGTAAGTGTGATTGCCCGTTTTTTGTGCAGCCGTAGCCAGGTTGGCATCTGCTACAAACAAGTGCCAGTTGTATTGGGCAGAAGTTTGTTTTAAGTACTGAATTAAAACGGAAGAAGATTTACCTGCGCCGAAAAGAACAATCGTTTTCATGCGGCTAAATTAATGGTTGAGCGGCGCAGCCAGGCGATCATTTAATCGCCAACGAGATACAAGGTTTTCTTTTCGGAACTTACCAATGAAACTTTGTATTTGATGGAACTGGATTTATCGCTGTCAGGTACGCGTATTTCCACGTTGTTGCCACCGTCGATATTTTTTACAAACATCGTTTCTCCTTTTTGATACTTGCCTTTGCTGTCAAAATATTGTACATCAATCACAGCTAAATCAATAGGGAAGTCGCTGATGTTATTCACCAGCAAACGCACATTTTGAACACTGCTGCTATTGCCGCCAATTTTTTTTACCGACACATAATCATCAATTTTTTTAGGCGCATTTTGTTTGACAGCGGGTGGTGTTGCAACAGGCGCAGCAACCGTGTTGCCTGCTGTATTTTTTACTGTACTACTTGTGGTTGATTGTGCAATTGGATTGCTGTTATTTGCTACATCGTTTGTTTTTACTGCATTATTTTTTTTGGGGAGTAAAGCAACTGTTTTATCATCCGTTTTTGCGACTGATGGGTTTGTTTTTACTGCTGTATTCGTTTCTTTTTTAGGAAGATCGGCTGTGAGTGTTTTATTCTCATTTGCGTTCTTTACAACTGTTGTTTCAACAGGTTTTTGAAATGATGGTTTCACAGTTTTTATTTGTGCGGCATTAATGTCGGTATTGCTTTTTTGGGTTGAATTGTTTTGTATGTTTTGAGCGTTATTATTTACAGTATTATTATCATCTTTTTGCCGTGCCGATAACACATTATCGCCCGAAACATCTGCACGCTCAACAACCGGCGTACCAGCCGTTTTTGCTGCATCTTTTTGTTTTAATGTATAACCAATGTAACCGCCAACAACCAGCACTATCAAAGCAACTGCCGCCATTATGTTTTGTTTTACAGAAGCTGATGAAAGCGAAGTAGTCCGCTTCTCACTTTTTTCATTCAACACTTTTTCTGCATAACGTTTTTTTAAGTCGTCGAGCGATTCGGAATATTTGGTTTCCACTTCAACCGGCTCTTCTTTTTTAATCGCCATTTTTTGTGGCTCTGGCTGCCATTGCTCATACATATCCTGCCAATCAGGTGTTGCTGCAATCTTTTCTGCAACAGGTTCTTTCGGCAGGCGTATTTGTGTTGTTTCTTTAATAATACCGTTGGTTGCCACTTCCATATTTCCGGCTTCTACCATAATAATTTTATCGCCTGAAATACGAAAGCGGGGCTTTGTTTTTTTCTCCGAAACAACGGTTTGCTTTGCGGTTGCTTTTTCTTCGTCTTTTTTAAAAAACCGATCAAAAGGCTGTTCTTCAATTACAGGTGCAAACAATTTTAATTCGGGTATTTCAGAAGCGTATTGCCAGGCTGCGCCTCTGCCTTCTGCCCATAATAAATCGTAGGGTTTTAAACCCAGTTCTTTTAGCTGCAAAGCGGTGAAAGGCCCACTTTCTTTATTATTGCGAAGTAAGCGGTAGTGCATATAAGTAGTTTTTAGTTAGCAGTGAAATGTTGCACAACTTGAAACTTTTATTTGAATTAAAAATAGATAACTGCTAAAGTGAAAAATTATTTTATCTGATGTTGTTTTTCAACAAGGGTTTGAAGGAAAGAATAAATTTTGTGATTTCATTTTAAAATCTTATTAAAATAAAAAAGGAAAAGCGATTCTTTGTCGTTATTTCAAAGAAAAAGCAAATAGTTATTAAAACTTTTTTGCTGAAAGAAATGAAGTATGACTGAAGTGCCAGCCGTGAAACTTATTATTATTGAAGAGTACTTAACCGCAAAGAAAGTTTTGCCGTAGAAGCATGTATATTATAAATGTGGTGGCATTTTTCCGGGCAATGCTGCTGGCGGTTGTTTTTCGTCCTTTTAATTGCGGTCTCTGAACGGTGCTTCAGGTGCTACTTTTGTTGGTTGTTTATTGCTTCGCACATTGTTTACCTTGTAAGTAAATGTGAGCATAAAATAACGCTGTAAAACGTTGGTTTGTACATCCTCAATATAACTTTCCGTTACATTGCGCGTGATGCTTTGGTTTTGCTTCAAAATGTCAAACACACTTAACCGTAAATCGCCGCGCTGGTTCTTTAAAAATTTCTTGCCTGCACTGGCATTCCACAATGTGTAATTCTGATTGAAACCACTTGACAAACCTGTGTACAATTGATTATTTACATCTGTATGAAACACCCATCCTTTTTTACTAAGTAAGTTAATGGAAACCACGCCGTTGCCTGAATAATAAGTGGTGTTCAGCTGCGGCTGTAACGTGTTTTTTACTTCATTATAACCAGCATTGTAGCTTATGGTAAAATCAACATACTGACTTATATTACTTGCAAAAGAAACACCTCCCGTATAGCCATAATTCTCTGATTGGTTATTGGCATTGTTGATTAGTCCTGGTTGTTTCGTGTAAGTAAAACCACCGTTGATGCTGAAATTTGTTTTTATAAATTTTAGCGGGAAGGTATAAGTTGCAAGTGAGCGGTAGTTCCAGTATCCGTTGAGGTTTACAGGTTTGCTTAATTCAGAGCCTGAAGCAAGAATCACGCTTTTTGTTAGCATAGAATCTCTGCGGGCTGTGTAAGTAGCATTGGTGATGTAGTTGTTGCTTTGCTGAATATAAGTATTAAAAAAGAATGAGCTTGATTTTTCAGTGTTTGTGTAAGTGTAGCGCAACGCTAATGTGTTATTAAACGCTTGTTTTAAATTAGGGTTGCCGGTGGTAACATACAATGGATTGTTGTTATTATAAACGTTTTGCAACTGTGTAACAGATGGTGTTTGTGTGGAAGCACGATAAAAAATACGGAGAGTAGATTTAGAATTTATTTTTTTATTAAACATTACATTGGGCAACAGGTTACTGAACGTTTTATGAATGGTTAGCGCCAGCGGATAGGTTTGATCGCTTTTCATATCGGTATATTGGTAATTTAAACCAACCATAAAATTATTAAAGCGGTCGCCAATGCGGTAACTCAAGCCTGTGTTGTGTCTAACAATAATATTATTGAAAAGATTGCTTAAGCTGGTGTCTAACAAGTTGTATTTATGAGAAGCTTCATCATAGTTACTGGTTAATTGTTTGGATGTGCTGTATTGATAAGATGGATTGTAATTCCATTGAATCATCGCTTTTTTACCCACCGGCTCTGTATAAACAATATTGCCTGAAATTGATTTGGTGTGCGAGTTCCTATCTCTTAATAATTGTGTTGAATCAGCGCCGTTATTCGTTGTTGTGTCGTTATTAAAAATGTTTTGATAAGTGGTGCCGGTATTATCATTTAAGCCAGGTGTAACACCAAACGAAATGCTTCTGCCCCGCTTGTGAAAAGCATGTCGGTACAACAAATTGGCGCTGAAGTTATAACCCGTTGTAGTGGTGTTGTTATTGTTTATAATATCACTTAAAATCTTACCATCTTCTAAAGTATTGGTGCCTGCCGTAAGACTTTTTGAGCTGTTGTTTTGAAAGCTTACAACCGGAGTAAATACAAACTGATTGGCGCTGTCTAATTTATATTCCATCCGCACATTAAAGCGGTTGTTATAGTTGTTGTTTGAGCTGTTCTGATTCTCTTTATAAAACAAGCTGCTATCCTCGCTAATAAGGTTTTGCCGGTTGGTATTTTGTAATGTTATGTTTTTACTGTTGTTGAAAAAATAAGAGCCGGTAACAGTAAGGTTTTTAGCCCAAACATCGGTGTAATTAATACCAAACGAATTGGTTGAGTTAATGCCGTTTGATGTACCGGTTAAAAAATTATTGGTGCCGCCGGAACCGCCCTGTCCACCTCTGCCACCGCCGCCGTATTGACCTCCGCTTCCGCCACGGCCATTGCTGTTGCTGCCACTGCTTAACACACCTAAAATATCTTGCTGCGAAAAATTTTGCTGGTTGATATTGTTGCTTAAACCAATAATTCCAATTCTTCTGTCACCATTAAAGAAATTTATGTTGCCGCCTGCCGTATAACGATCATCCGTGCCATAACCGGCATATACTTTTCCAAACTGGCTGTTTCTCAATCCTCCTTTGGTAACTATGTTAATTGTGCGCTGCGAGTTGCCATCATCAAATCCGGTAAACTGCGCCTGGTCGCTCAATTTATCAAACACCTGAATTTTATCAATAATTTCCGCAGGCAAATTGCGTAGCGTTGCAGTAGCATCATCACCAAAATATTCTTTGCCATCTAACAAAACCTTTTTCACCTGATCGCCATGCGCCGTAACTGTTCCATCCGATCCAACCGTAATACCGGGCATCTTTTTTATTAAATCTTCACTCGTAGCATCAGGGTTTACTTTGTATTGGTTGGCGCTGTACTGAATGGTATCTGCCTTTTGTGTAACAGCAGGTTCGGTTGCGGTAACCGTAACACCGGCAAGCGTTCCTATGGCTTTTGTAAGAACAACATTGGCAACGGCTGTAACACTGTCGGCTCCTGCATTTATAAGGGTTGACGAAGTGCCGTAACCAACAAATGAAACCGTAATGATGTATTTACCTTTATAAATATTATTAAATGAAAAATTACCAAGGCTGTCGGTTATGGTTTCGTTTAACGTAACGTTGCCGCTATCGCGATTTAATTGAACGCTGGCAGAGCGCAACGGATGATGGCTGCTATCGGTTACTTTTCCACGAAGAGTAGTTTGCGCATGAAGAGCGATAGCTGTTAACATGAAAAAAAACAGAATAATTTTTTTCATAATTGAGGTTTATGATATGCAGCCGATACAAGTTTATTAAAGAGTTTTGTAAACGGTGATATAAGATAGACCAATTGAGCGAATAAGTAGGTAAATGTGAAAACAAATTGTATTTACTGTAAACGAAACATAATTTTATACAAATCATGAAGAAATTAATTCTGCTGCTTTGCACGTTTGTTTTTACTCCATTTTTATATGCCCAACAAACAATTGAAGTGTATCCTACCAATTGGTTTGCAGGCATGAAAAATAAAAACCTTCAACTGATGGTTCATCACCCAAACATCGCAACCGAAGCAACAGTAAGCCTTTCTTATCCTGGTGTTCAGTTGATAAAAACGAACAAAGTAGAAAGTAATAATTATCTCTTTATCGATCTAACCATTTCATCTTCCGCAAAGCCGGGCATCTGCAAAATTAACATCAAAAGAAAAGATAGTTCCTTCATCATTAACTATGAATTAAAACAACGCAGAAAGGGCAATGGTACTCAGTTTGCGCAAGGCGTAAACGCTTCAGATTTTATTTATCTTTTAATGCCCGATCGCTGGAGCAACGGCGATGCCAGCAATGATAGAATTGCCGGAATGCGGGATCAATCGCTGAACAGGGATTCTATTTTTTTAAGACATGGCGGCGACTTGCAGGGCGTTATTAATCATCTTGATTATTTACAAAACCTCGGCGTTACAACACTGTGGATGACGCCTGTTTTGGAAAACGATATGCCCGACCGAACCGAGCATGGTTACGCCTTCACGAATCAGTATAAAATTGAACCGCGCATTGGTGGCGATACGGCTTACAAACGTTTAAGCGATGAACTGCACAAGCGCGGGATGAAACTCATACAGGACGCGGTGTACAACCATGTGGGTTCGTACCATTTTACGGTGCAGGACCCGCCAATGCGCGACTGGCTGCACCAATGGAAAACGTTTACGCAAACCAATTACCGCGACCAAACAGCTTTTGACCCGCACGGTTCAAAAGAGGAAGAAAAAATACTAACCGATGGTTGGTTTGTACCAACAATGCCCGACCTGAATCAAAGTAATCCTTACGTGGCGAATTATTTAATTCAACATGCGATATGGTGTGTTGAAATGTTTGGTGTGGATGGCTGGCGTATTGATACTTATATCTACAACGATTTGCCTTTTATGAACCGTTGTAATAAGGCTTTAACGGATGAATTTCCGAAGATGACGATGTTTGGCGAAACCCTGGTGCATGGCGTTTTGAACCAGGCTTATTTTGCCCAAAATATTTTGGAGGTTCCTTTCAAAAGTAACCTGCAGGGAGTACTGGACGCAACGCTTTTGTTTGATGGCATACAGCCTGCACTAACGCAGCCCTTTGGCTGGTTGGATGGTGTTGCCAGATTGTACCAAACACTGAGCAACGATTTGTTGTATGAAGATGCCACGCGCAACTGTATTTTTTTAGATAACCACGATTTGAACCGTTGGTTTTCGACCGTGGGCGAAGACATTGAGAAGGACAAAATGGGCTTTGAATGGCTGCTTACCGAGCGCGGCATTCCGCAGATGTATTATGGTGATGAAGTGCTGATGAAAGGCGTTACCAATCCGGATGGCTGGGTACGGCTCGATTTTCTTGGCGGCTGGCCCGGCGATGCCGTGAATGCCTTTACCGGCGCGGGTTTGACCGATTCGGCAAAGAGTGTTCAAACATTAATAAAAACACTTGCCAACTACCGCAAAACATCTCCGGCATTAACCAAAGGGAAAATGATGCATTACATTCCGAAAGCAGGCTTGTATGTTTATTTTCGCTACACCGATGCGCAAACGGTAATGTGCATTATGAATACAAGCGATAAGGAAATGCCGGTTCATTTTAATGATTATACAGAAAGAACAAAAGGCTTTACCAACGGAGTAAATGTGATTACACAACAACCCGTATCGCCCGATTTTTCCATGCCTGCGCAACGCATGTGGATAGTGGAATTGAAAAAGTAAAAATTATCATTGCAAGAAGTAAGCAATCTACAAACTATTTGTAGTACTGCAGAAAAAGTTTTAGGTATATCATGTAACTATAGTTTCTACTAAATCGCTTGCTCTTTATTTATTGAAATGTAAAACTTCTATGATAATCTTTATAGTTTTGTCATCCGCACTATCAAATTCAGACTTGTCATAAATTGTAAGCAAATAAACTTCTTTATTGTCTGCTACAACATAAGTAATAACTCATGCACCACCACTTTTACCTTTGCCTTTACTTTTGATGGCATACGGATTTTGTATGTGTCGTTACCTAATGAGGTTCCTGTTTCTGGTGCTTTCTCAAGTATTGCGTTTAAGTCAGCAAGTTCTTGTTTTAGAGATGGAAATTTTTTGATAAGACGCTTGGCTTCTCTTTTAAATTTATCACTGGGAATAACACTAAAGTTCATTCAAAAATTCATTTAGTGTTTGCTTGTGTCCTTTAGTTTGTTTAAGAATGTTCACTTGTTCAAATGCTTCTTTCAGGTCAGATTTAAGTTGTAAAGCCTGCTCATATTTCTTTAGCTTGTTAAGCACCTTTTCCCATTCTGTTAATGGCATTTGAACTGCTTTTGTTTTACCGTTCATGTCGTTTACATATTGAAGTGCGATTTTCATATTTCAAATTTACTACGTTTTGTATAACTATAAATGCAACGCATAATTCAACATACATTTTCCTGCAAAAGCAAAAGCCGTTTCAAGCGAAACGGCTTTGCTAAAAAAAGTTTGGTTACAACCAACGCTTTTTGTTTTTCATCTTACTCGATGCAACAAAAACGGCTGCAGCAAACAGTAAAGCACTGGAAATATAAATCAGTTTTTTATATTGATTCTCTGTCATTGGCGGTACATACATTAAGCCGTTAACATCTTGTATGGCAGGCTCGTTTACATAACGTCCTTTATCAGGAATGGCTTCATCAAAATGCTCATATAAATCTAAAAGCTGCCGTAACATAGTGTTTCCATACATAGGTTTGCCATGACCGGTAGCTGCAGTTTCCGGTTGCAACAACAATAAACTTTTTACTGAATTGTAAGCGGCAACCCAATCTGTAGTGGCATAAGCGGGCGGGCGCGAAACCACCTGCGTTTGCATAGCCGTGCTAAAAGCCGATTCGGATTTGGTAGTTACAAACGCATCGCCTGCAATCAGTAATTTATCTTCTTCTCTAAACAAACTAATATGCCCGGGTGCATGTCCGGGAGTATGTATCCACTTCCAGCTCGGCAAAAAAGGAACGCTGTTATCATCAGGCAAACCAGTTACAAAACTGCTAATGTCAATTGGCGAATTAGGATATAAAAAAGCCATGTCTGTCATCAAGCCGCCGCCTACTGTTGTATCGAAAGGAGGGTAGTGCGATTTGCCGGTGAGATACGGCATTTCCATGTAATGTGCGTACACCGGCACATGCCATTCTTCTTCCAATTGCTGAATGCTTCCTACATGGTCGAAATGGCCATGCGTTAAAATGATGGCTTTGGGTTTTTGATTGTTTTCATCAAACAATTCAGCCAACATCTTTTTTATTTTGCTGCCTGTTGATTTGATGCCTGCATCAACCAATATCCACTTTCCGCTTTCGGCATCCTGAACAATGTAAATGTTTACAAACTTGTCTTTCAGACCCCATACATGAGGCGCTACATCAAAATAAAAATGCTGTTTTACGGATGGCTGTTCTGCTGTCATAGTTTTGTTTTTATATGAGAAAGAGATCGTTTTCTTTTACATCAACCGGATAAAAAACATGCCACAAAATAAGAGCGGCAAGGAATGATGTTTACATCTAAATTCAATACAATAAAAAAAACCACTTCACAGAAAAAGCGGTTTTTTTTATACTTATGTTTACTCTTCTATGATGAATACTGCATAGGCAGCTTTTTTGTAATAAAGATAATTGATATTGGAAATCTGCTCACAACACAGTGCCCTGCAATAAAAAGAAAATAGCCACTAAAGCAAAACCCACACTTACCATCCAAAGTATCTTGCGTTTGGTAATGATAGAAATGGCGCCTATGGCAATGGCTATCTGAAACAAGGTTACCGCCCTTGCCAGCACACGATGATGCGCAACATGCTCACCCGATTCTTTTTGCAGGCTTTGAGCTTCTTTTTTTATCTCTTCCTGTTCGTTTTTATCTTCTTTTATTTTGTTGATATTTTCGGCAACAGGTTGTTTTCCCAATGCCAGCAAAACGGTGTTGGAAGAATTGAGAACGTCAGTTTTAATTCCTTTTGCCTGGTAAAACGCCCATTGGTCGGACGATTTGATTTGTGCCAGCATGGCTTCATCGGCATGATCGCCTGCCAGCAAACCACTGATGGCAGCCAGCACCGCAAAGATGGCCGTAGTAAGCGCCACATACAATACCCATTTCTCCTTTCCTTCGGCAAGGGTTTCGTGCACTTTTTCGTTTCCCTGCTCATGAATTTTTTCTGAATAATCTTCTATCTCTTCCATAATGTTAGTTTGTAGCTTTGTTGTTTTACTTATCTAAATTTTACCATCGTGAAGGCTGCCTTACTTGCTCTCTTTTTTGTTTTTACCACTTTTATTGTATTTGCACAACCTGCTTCAAAAGCAGACAAAGATAAAGACCGCATAGTTAAAGTGTGCGACAGTATTATGCAGGCATTTACCGGCAATCATATCCCCGAAGCAATGGCAATGCTGAAGCAAAACAGCGTTATGGAAGCAGCTTCTATTGATACACTGGAGGCGAAAGTAGAACGGCAGATGCAAACGATAGTTTTGCCTCGCTACGGTAAAGTGCTTTCATTTGAATTTGTAAAAGAGAAGAAAATAAAAAGCATAGTTGTCAAACGCTTTTACGTTATGAAGCTCGAAAAGTTTTTTCTTAAGGTTGATTTCGTTTTGTACAACAATGGAAGTAACTGGACCATCACTACATTTAATCTGAATGGAAACATAGAGGAACTGCTTACTGATTGATGAAGACAAGTGGTGCAGAAGAATACAATTGCAGCCTTTAAAAAAATGAACAAAAACAAACTACAGATTGCTTGCGAATGAATTTTTTCTGAATAATCTTCTATCTCTTCCCCGTCTTTTGTTTAAAGCAATGCACTTGTTGGTTGCAAAGCCCGATTTCAAAAAAAATGTCTTTCTTACTTTTAAAAGGAATTGTAATGATTTGAGATTTAGGAAATAACAACATGAGGTTTGGAACCTTTTGTATAATGGTAAGCCCATCCAATCAAAACAAACTGAAGCGGAAGTCTAATAATCGTAAGCCACAAGCCCGGTTTGTGCCCATGCCAGTAATCCTGCGTCATTTGAATGTTAGCCGGAAAAACGGCAATTAATAAAGCAATGATGCACCAGGCAGCTATCACCCTCGTGCTGCGCGGAATGAGCAGTAAACCGAACACGATTTCAAAAATGCCACTCAACGCAACCAATAACTGGTGCCAGCCAATCCATGAAGGCATAATATTAATATAAACGGCGGGATGTACAAAGTGATTGATTCCTGCTGACACGTAAACGGCAGCCATGATATAAAGAGATGCTTTTTTCAATCATTAAATGTAAGCATGTTGTGTCAAAAGATGTTTTTGCCCCTATCATCTTGTTTATAAAAATAACGTCCTCAAAGGAGAGAGGTGTTTTTTTTGACATTTGTTTTTGCCAGTTTTTCAGGTTTCAGCATCTTCTCATGAAAGAGAACACATCATCCCCTGTGAGAAACGATGCCCAAACTCAAAGCGATAGAATTCTAAGCACATAAGCAGCGGTGCTTTTACTTATCCGGTCATAAATCATATTTCATTCATGATTTTGTATAGAAAAAACTTCAGATTTGCTTTTATAGGTTTAGTGATTCTTATATACTCATGTGGCAGAGATGAGCCTTGTAGCGAAGCTTCCGCATTTGTTCTACGATATATTTCCTTTCCCGATGCGCAAACGGATTCTATTGTTATACGAAAATTTATTAAAGATTCCTGCTTTCGCTACTTTGGTAGATTCCGTTATCATTACAAAGAATAATAGTAATTATCAAAAATCGAACGATACATTAGATATTATAAACAATGCTACCGGAGGCGATTATCCCTTAAATATAGATTACGATTATGAAATTTACCTGCCAACTACCAATAAAATTTTTAAAATATCGAACATAACGCAGCAACAAACATATTTTCGTTCTGTACCGTATTATAAAAGAGAGTGTGTAAATCCAATAAAATCTTACTTGCTAAACGAGCAGATCACCAACGGATATGGTGGTATTATTTTTTTACACAATTAATGCGATGCAGAATCATATTTTCCGTTAACATTTTCATGTATTATCAGGAACACAATTGCAAATGTTTAAGTTTATTTCTCCGCCATTTCCTTCCATTCAAACTTCACCTCAACATGTATATCCGGATGAATGCTTTTTGCCACCGGACATGTGAGCGCAGCGTTCTCTAAAATCGCTTTTTCTTTTGCTGATAAAACCAACTCATCAGGAAACGAAAACTGTATTTGCACATCGCTGATCCGTCTTGGGTTGGCAGTCATTACTTTTTGTATGTCGAGTGTTGTGCCGGTTAAATCAATGTTCATCGCTTCAGCTTTCATCCCCATGATTGTTAACATGCAACTGCCCAATGCCGTTGCCACAATATCAGTAGGTGAAAAACGTTCTCCTTTTCCGTTGTTGTCAACCGGCGCATCGGTTTCAATAACAGTATGGCTTTGCAAATGAGTAGCCTCGGTTCTTAAGTTTCCTTTATAAACTATTTGTGAAGTCATTGCTCTATTTTTACATAAATTTAAGGCTAACAAATCAAATGTACGTGAAGAAATTTTTGGTGCTGATGGTTGTCATGTTTGTTCTGCTGTCGGCGCACGCGCAAACAAGAACAAAAGATCAAATTAGAAGAGACAGAGCCGCGCGGCTGGAAAAATTGAGAAGACAGGAAGACGAAAATGCTTTGATTTATAACAAGCAAAGCGCTTTCGCAATCAGGCTCAATACAGATGGCTATGGTATTTTTTATGAACATGGCAAATACAAAACGGTATCGCTTACCAACTTGTGGTGGTTAAGCCTTGATGAGCGTAAAGATCCAAAAGAGCAACGCGTAACCAATACGGATGGTACGTTTCAAATTGGTAACCCGTTTGTTTATGGCAAAATAAATAATTTTTACCAGTTAAAAGCAGGCATTGGGCAGCAAAGGTTAATTGGCGGTAAAGACATAAAAAACGGTGTTGCAGTGTCGGTTATTTATGGCGGCGGATTGAGTGCTGGCTTAGTAAAGCCTTATTACATTAACACTACAGATAGTGCCGGTACATCGCGCGACATCCGATATTCTCCTTCAACAGATAAAATATTTCGGGACGGACCTATTAACGGCGGCGGCACCTTTGGCAAAGGCTTTAACCAAATCAGCTTTGTACCGGGTGTATTTGCGCGGGCTGCTTTGCGGTTTGATTATGGTCGTTTTAACGAATTGCTTTCTGCCATTGAAACAGGTGTAACTGCTCAATATTATTCTAAAAACATCCAGATGATGATTGATCAGCCTGGTAAAAAATTCTTCTTCAATGCTTATGTTGCGCTTGTGTTTGGTAAGCGTAAGTGAGTTAATTTTGTTGGATTGATTAAGCCCGCAGATGATGCAACGTATCGCAGATTTATCTTTATTGTCTGCACTTATTACAATTATCTGCGGACGTAAAACTTAAGTTTGAAAGCCTAATTACATGCAGGAATTACCCATTGTTTCAGGAACACAGGAACGAATAAAAAAACCGGCCTGGCTTCGCGTAAAATTGCCGATTGGCGAAAGTTATAAGCATGTGCGCAGCCTGGTTGATACACATAAACTTCATACCATTTGCGAAAGCGGCAACTGCCCTAATATGGGCGAATGCTGGGGTGCAGGCACAGCAACGTTTATGATTTTAGGCAATGTATGCACACGCAGTTGCGGCTTTTGCGCCGTGGCTACGGGTAAACCATTGGCAGTTGACTGGGATGAGCCGCAGCGTGTGGCAGAAGCCATTTATTTAATGAAAGTAAAACATGCGGTAATAACAAGCGTTGACCGCGATGAATTAAAAGACGGTGGTTCCATCATTTGGTACAACACCATTAAAGCGGTACAAGCGTTAAATGCAGATACAACATTAGAAACATTAATTCCTGATTTTAAAGGCGACATTACTTGCATACAACGCATTGCAGATGCGGCTCCTGAAGTGGTAAGCCATAATATGGAAACAGTAGAACGCTTAACCAAACAAGTAAGAATTCAAGCTAAATACCGCCGCAGTTTAAACGTACTTCGTATGTTGAAGGAAATGGGCATGAGAACCAAAACTGGCCTTATGCTGGGGCTTGGCGAAACAAAAGAAGAAGTGGTTCAAACGCTGGAAGATTTAGCTGCCGTAACTGTTGATGTTATTACATTAGGTCAGTATTTACAACCTACTGCAAAGCACCTTCCGGTGCAACGTTTTGTGCATCCCGATGAGTTTGCCGAACTTCGCGAAATCGCATACAGCATTGGGTTTGATTATGTAGAAAGCGGTCCGTTAGTACGTTCTTCTTATCATAGTGAAAAGCATGTAGTAGCCGGTTATGGAAGAAACAAATGGATGGAACAAAAACAAACGCTGGCATAAAATTAAACAACCTTATTTATCCAAGTTATGCGCTCGATGCCGGCAAGAGATTATTATGTTGTGTTGAACGTGCAACCTCAGGCATCGCCCAAAGAAATAAAGCTGGCTTATCGAAAACTGGCGTTACAATATCATCCCGACAGAAACGGCGGTAATCTTCACACGGAGGCATTATTTAAAGAAATTAACGAAGCGTACAGCATTTTATCCAACCAACAAAAAAGAGAAGATTATAACCGTTTGCGTGAAGTAAAAACAAATGCAACAAGCGCATCTCAAACACGCACGCAACCATCGCAAAACCAGCATCGCACAAATCCGCCTGTAACGGGTAAAACCATTTTATTTCAAAGCACGCATTTGCGTAATGTGATTGAAAATGCAAACCCGTTTGCCATTAATACAGATAGTTTGCTGGCTAAAATTGAAAGCATCCTTTCCGATTCGCATATTCATATTTTGTTGAACGAAAACAAACGCATCATCAGTTCGCAAGTGCTGCACGAAATACTCATCAGCAGCAAACTGTTGCCTCAAAATTATTTTAACATCATCATGCCGCGCTTGTATCGGTTGGCAGGCAGCGATGCCATCATGCGCAACTCTGTTCAACAGGCAATCAAACAAAAAAAGCAAGATTTTTTTTGGCAGAAGTATAAGATCTGGTGGGTATTAATTATAACACTTATTATTTGTGCGCTTATTTATTTCATGTAATTTCTCATCTAATTTTCGTACAAAAAATGCACAGCACATTAACCATTGTCCGCTATCCTAAATGGCTTTCTTTCTTCGGATTCATGTCAATGGCTGTGTTTCATCTTTTCTTACAAAAAAATAAAGCCATTCATTTTTACAAGCTGATGGGAAGTGGCAAAAACGGTACGTTTGATGTTCATCCCGATTTACGGCAATGGGCTGTTTTGGCTGTGTTTAATAACGAAATAATGAATGAAGTTTCAACAGAAATATTGTATGGAAAAAAGATTGCCGGCTGGTGGAAAAAATTTAATTGTGAAGTGATGACTATTGCTGTTGAACCCATAGAAGGTCATGGCAAATGGGATGGCAAAGAATGCTTTGGAAAGTTACCAAAAACATCATCTTATGAAGGTGTGATTGCGGTGCTAACACGTGCTACCATTCGGTTAAGCAAGGCAACATCATTTTGGAAAAATGTAAAAGCGGCATCAGAAACAGTAATGGCTGCGCCAGGTTTTATTACATCGTTTGGAATTGGCGAAGCGCCGTGGATAAAACAGGCAACTTTCAGTGTTTGGCAAAACAAAAATATGATGAAAGCGTATGCTTATAAAATGAAAGAACACCAGCAGGTAATACAAAAAACAAGAAAAGAAAACTGGTACAGGGAAGAGATGTTTGTGCGGTGTAAAGTGCTTTGGACAAGCGGAACAATAAATGGAAAGAATGCGTTAAAAAATTATAAGCAGTAATTAAATATCGTCTTCTTCCGGGGCGCCGGTAACTTCTTCTTCGCCCGTTGAGCCTATATCATCGCCTTCTTCTGTAAACCCTTCTATATTGTTGGGCAAATCATACTTCTCTTCAATATCAACAAATTTATTTCCCAATAAACTTTTAGTACCATATTGTTGCGGACCAATACCTTCTACACGCACTGTACACGGATAATTTAATTTAGCGCTTTCTTCTTTGCTAACGTTAATTAATTCGACCAAAAACACCCAGTTTTTTGTAAAATCGTACAGGTAAACAAACTTCTGGTTGGTATCCCTTATCTCAGTGCTCACACTTGTTTCAGCCATAATAAGGGGCTCGGCTTTGTAAGGTTTATTGTATCGTTCGCGACTAATTTCCCTGCCTCGTTCCCAATGATCGTTGCTGCGAAAAAAAGTGCTTTGATGCTTATTATCAAACTCGAAACTTTTTAAAATGCCATCCTCTAAATCGGCAAAGGTTTGTTTATGCTTTAGTAAAACATCCCGATACACCGAATCGTCTTCTTCCAGATAAATTCTAAACTTTAAAACTGCCATGCTGCTATTTTTATCTTTTACAACCTTCGTTTATCCACTATTATTTCATTATAAAAAACATCACAGTGCTTCAACGTTTTCTTTTACTGCAATTTTTTCTTCTTTAAAAGCCTTGCGAGGCTTTAATCCCAGCAGTTGAAACATCATATCATCCTCATCGAACGATGGATTGGGCGTAGTTAATAATTTATCTCCCGAAAAAATAGAATTCGCCCCTGCCATAAAACACAATGCTTGTTCCGCAACGCTCATTTCAGCCCGGCCGGCGCTTAACCGAACCATGGTTTCAGGCATCAATATTCTTGCCGTTGCTATCATGCGCACCATATCCCAAATATCAACCTTCGGATTGTTTTGAAGCGGTGTTCCTTTTACTCTCACCAATGCGTTGATAGGAACACTATCCGGATGCTGCTCCAATGTGCTTAGCGTATGAAGCATTTTAATTCTGTCGGTATGCGTTTCGCCCAAACCAATAATGCCGCCGCAGCAAACCGTAACGCCAGCCTTACGAACGTTATGCAACGTTTCTAACCTGTCGTTATAAGTTCTTGTGGTGATGATTTCGTTGTAATAATCCGGCGATGTATCGAGGTTATGATTGTAAGCGTATAATCCGGCAGCAGCAAGCCTTTCAGCCTGATATTCTGTTAACATGCCAAGCGTACAACATACTTCCATTCCCATTTCATTTACGCCCTGCACCATCTCCAGCACACGGTCAAAATCTCGGTTATCGCGCACTTCGCGCCAGGCTGCGCCCATGCAAAAACGAGTGCTGCCTGCCGCTTTTGCTTTACGGGCGTATTGCAACACTTCTTCTTTTTGCATCAGGGCATGAACTTGTACTCCGGTGTTGTAACGCGCTGCCTGAGGGCAGTAAGCGCAATCTTCCACACAACCGCCGGTTTTAATACTTAGCAATGTGCATACCTGCACTTCAGTAGTGTTGTTGTATTTGTGATGAACAGAAGCGGCTTTATAAATTAAATCGAGCAAGGGAGTTTCATAAATGGCTTCAATTTCCGGTAACAACCAATCGTTTCTAACAGCAGCATTCATAATTGTTATTTGCAACGGCAAATATAATGCGTACGGCAAACTATCGTTGGTATAAAGATGAAAAGTGAAGTATAAGAAAACAAAAAATAAAAAGATTAGAATGAAGAAGAGTGGATAAAAAATTTCATGGCTTTTATAATTTCTTCGGGCGAATCCAGATAGGGCAATTGTCCTTTTGCTTTTATTCTAACTAACTGACTGTCAGGAATACAGCGATACATAAAATAACCGGCTTCGTTGGTTGACATTTTATCGGCACTTACTTGTAAGATAACAGTAGGAATTAAAAAATCGCTTAAATAATTTCTGCAATCGGTAGTGAACAATAAATGAAAAATAGCCTGGGCTTCTTCATACGTTTTTTGTGCAAAAGCGGTTGCTAAAATATCTGTAAACTGAACAACTGAATTGTTATGTTCATTAACTTGTTTTTGCATAATGCAAGTAAAAAGCTCATGTAAGCTGGTAGAATGGAAGCCGCAAGGACACTGCATTTCAGCATCGGCTATCAAACACGGTACTGCGCTGGTTAATACGATTTTACTGAACAAATGAGGCGCTTTTGTTGCCACTATAAATGCCAATAAAGCGTTTACTGAATGCGCTACATAAATGATGTTTTTTATGTTGTTTGTTTCTAAAAAGTCAATCATATCGTCGGCATAGCCGATCATAGACTGATGCCGCAGTTTCCGGGTTTTGCCTGCTTCATAAAAACCAGAATCAGAATACACTGCAACCTGATAATCGTTTTTAAAACGCGAACTGATGTATTGAAAAGATGTAGGAAATAAATTAAAAATATCGCTGAATAAAATGGTGCTGTCAGCCGATGCATTTCCCGACACAATAATGTCCGGTGTAAGCAAAATGGATTCCATAAGTTATTTTTTGCTGGTGTTTTTCATAAATTATTGTATCAATATTAAAAAACAGCAACCTGGGTGTTATCGAATATTAAAGATACTCTTTTTCATTTGTTTTTATGAGTTACCATAATTTCTGAAAAATTTGATTTAAAAGAAACAAAACTTATTCCATAAACTATTCTAAGCCTTTGTATAGCCATTTGTATCAAACTGTATGAAGTCGTTTCTCTTATCTTCGTTTCCTGAATATAAAAAGTATTCCCTTTTTAAAAGTTGTTTTTATTTACAATACTTCATTTATTTTAAATTATACTCAATGCTTAGCCAACAATTAAAAATTTATAACCGGCAAACCGTTTTATCGCACACAAAAATCAGAAAGTTTGAAACGAAGATTGGCGAAGTGATACAAACCATAACTGACGATAATAATGTTGAGCAAGCTTTACAGCAAAGCAGTGCCAGGTTTGTAATTGTTGGTGTGCCGGAAAATATTGGAATTAAAGCCAACTATGCAAGTGGAACAGCAAGCAGTGCGTGGAATTATTTTTTGCAATCTTTTCTCAATATTCAAAGCAACGATTTTTTTGATGGCAGCGATATTATGTTGCTCGGTCATTTAAATTTTGCAGGCGTTGCCGAAGTAATAGAAAGCAATGCAGGCAATGCTGATGAAAGAATTGAAGCGTACCGCCGCAGCGTGAATACCATTGATGAAGCGGTGGAAAGTGTAGTAAAAACAATCACTTCGCTTCGAAAGATTCCGGTTGTAATCAGCGGTGGTCATGGCAATGCGTATGGCTGTATAAAAGGCGCAGCAAAAGGCTGGCATAAAGCAGGCGCATTGCCACTTGCGCAAATAAATGTGATGAATGTTGATGCTCATGCCGAATACAAACCTTTGGAAGGGCGACACAGCGGCAATGCGCTTCGTTATGCAGATGAAGATGGTTATCTCGAAAAATATTGTGTGATTGGTTTGCACGAAAACGAACTGCCGCAAAACACCTGGCTTGACATTGTGAACAATCCTTTTTTTGATTTTGTTACTTATGAAGATATTTTTATTCACGGTAAACAAAGCTTTGTTGATGCGGTTCATTATGCTATTAATTTCACCGGCGATACGTTATGCGGTGTTGAACTCGATCTTAAAAGCATACAAACCATTGCCGGTTCCCTGGTTGGCATTTCCTTATTACAGGCAAGGCAGTTTTTACATTTGGCAGCAACCCATTCCCAACCGGCTTACTTGCATATTGCAGAGCCATTTAACAGGGCTAATGAGAATTATAATGCAGAAGCAGTTGGAACAATTATAAGTTATTTAGTGAGTGATTTTATAAAAGTGATCGGGTATTAAAAATCGGAGTTTATTAATTTTTATTCATAATTTAATTTCCCTCTTTCCGAAATCGATCATTACAACTATTTCATAATTTAAATCATACGAAAGAGTGCAGAAATAAATGCACTTTTTTCTTCCAATAAAAATAGGATAATAGCGTTATTATGTTTGTATGAAAGTTGTTGCTCAAAAAGCTAAAAATTTTCAAAGTAAAAACAAACCGTTTCTATAAAATTCAATTGCTAAAACAAAACTGTTGTTTCGGTTCTTAAAAATATATTTTACTGGTATTGCCTGTATCCTGTTTGTGTTTGCAAAGGCGCAGCTTCGTGCCAACTTTGCCGCCAATGTACCCGCCGGTTGTGCACCTGTTGCTGTTCAGTTTGCCGATAGTACAAGCGGCAATTCAACGCAATGGTTATGGAGTTTTGGGAATGGCGATACATCGCAACTTCAAAATCCAGCGGAGGTGTTTACAAAGGCAGGAAATTACACGGTAAAGCTTATTGTTAGCAATAACAATTATACAGATTCCATCAGTAAAATCATTACAATCTGGGGCAGTGTAAAAGCAGGTTTTACTTACAGTTACGATAATGTTTGCGCTGCACCGTCTTCTTTTTCTTTTACTGCAAATAATCCGCAGGATACCATCAGCTACAATTGGAATTTTGGTAACGGAAAAACAGCAATGGGCGCCAATTCATCAACCATCTTTTTATCGAACGGAAGTTACAATGTAAGCCTTGTAACCGTAACACCGCAAGGTTGCAGAGATACATCAATACAAACGTTTGCAGTTGGTTCTCCAAAAGCCAGCTTTAGCAGTTATTCTGTTATTTGTGCTCACCAAAGTGTTTTATGTACAAACACATCTTTACCTGTTCCTTTGTCGGTAAAATGGTATAATGAAGATATATTTGTGAGTAAAACAAGGGATCAACTATTTGGTTTTGCAGGCGCATATTCTTCAACTGTGAAGATGATTGCTAATTTTGGCTCATGTTCGGATACTGCAACGAAAATAATAACAGCGAAAGAAAAGCCTGTTCCCGGCTTTACGCAGTCAGGCAACCTGCAAAGCTGCACACTTCCAACAACCATTAGCTTTACTAACAACAGCAGCAACGCAACATCATATAACTGGCTTTTTGGCGATGGCAATTCATCTGCACAAACTAATATCAGCTATACCTATAATAAAGCCGGTGTATTTTCGGTTTCGTTAATTGCTTTTAATGGTGATGGTTGCAGCGATACACTTACAAAAACTAATTTGATAAGGTTAGGTCCGCCGGTGATATCGAACTTTACCGCTTTGCCAACCAGCGGATGTGTGCCGGAAAATATAAGTTCTGGCGCCAACATTACTTCGCCCGATTCAGTGGCAACTTATGATTGGAATACAGGCGATAACAATTTGCATGTGAGCGGCTCTCAATTCAACCATAGTTATAATAATGATGGATATTATAATGTAACCTTAAACGTTACTACAAAAAATGGCTGCACAGGCAGTTTTAATTTACACCAGGCAGTGGCAGCCGGAACAAAACCGGTTGCTGATTTTACAGTTGACAAATCATCTGTTTGCGCTTCCACACCAGTGCAGTTTATCGATAAGAGTGTTGGAAACGTTACATCCTGGAACTGGAATCTTGGCGATGGCACATCTACCAGCGGAACTAATAATCCCACACATACATTTACTAAAGTGGGATCAAATGATGTAACACTTTATGAATCTAACAAAGGCTGTGCTGCCGATCCCAAAACAATAAAAAATATAGTTACTATTTTACCGCCGATTGCAAAATTCGGTGTGAGTTACAATTGCTCAAATCCTTTGCAGGTGAGCTTTACAGATAGCTCTGTGCAACCAACAAACTGGCTTTGGAATTTTACTGATGGAAGCACATCAACTATACAAAATCCAACTTACACGTTTGCTGCATCGGGTACATACAATGTTATTCTTACTTCCTCCAACACCAATACGGCTTGCAGCAGCAGCGACACACAAACGGTTGTTGTAACTGATGTAAAAACAAACATCATTGCGCAACCCAACAGCAGTTTTATTTGCAGGAACGATAGCATTCGTTTGAGTGCTGTAAATAACTCCGGCTTTATTGTAAATTATAGTTGGGATGTTGGTGACGGCTCGCCCGCTCTGAATGATAGCACAGTGTCTCATAGTTATAAAACATCAGGCATATATTATCCTTTTGTTTCCGTGCAGTACATCAACAAATGCAAAGACACCGTTTACACAAATCAGCCGGTAAATGTGTATGGACCAACTGCTTCGTTTACGGCTTCGCAAGGGAGTAATTGTATTCCGGCCGATGTAACGTTTACAGATAACAGTGCAACCGATAATATTCATGCTATCGTTTCAACAACATGGTTGTATGGCAATGGTGAAACAGATACTATAAGCAGTAACACTCATGTTCATATTTATGTAACAGGCGGTAGTTTTATACCCGGGATAATTATAAAAGATGCTTCGGGTTGTACTGATTCGTTTGTAAGTCCGAAACAGATTGTTGCAAAAGGCGCTGTTGCCGGTTTTACTTACAGCGTCAGCCCATCCTGCGATAGCGCAAGAGCAAGTTTTACCGATACATCAAAGGTATATAATGATGTTATTGCATCGTATTCCTGGAGCTTAGACAACGGTAATAACGCAAGTTCATCTTTGCAAAATCCAACTTATACTTATCATTCATCCGGTACTTATAAAATAACGCAAACTGTTACAACACAATCCGGTTGTTCAAGTACTTCAACACAAAACCTGTATGTACTAATTTCACCTAAACCTGCGATTAATGTTACCGGCCCGATTGAAGGTTGTGTAGCATCGGGAGTGCCTTTATCGGCCAACATTGCAGTCAATAGTGCTGTGCAGCAATGGAATTGGAATTTGGGAAATGGAAGCAACGCAAACGGACAACGTATAACGGCAGTTTATGATCAGCCCGGCACTTATAACATCATTATTGTTGCAGCTTTGGAAGGCGGCTGCAATGACACATCTTATCAAAAACTTATCATAAACGATATACCAAAAATCAACGCTGGAAATGATAGTTTTGTGTGCGCAGGAAGCGGCATCGTATTGCAGGCATCGGGCGCAAACATCTTTACATGGCAAGATGTAAACAACAGTTTAAGCTGTACAGATTGCACGTCGCCCGTTGCCACGCCAACTGCATCAACACACTATGTTGTTACGGGTACAAACGCTGCAGGTTGCAGCAGCACCGATTCTGTTTTTATAAAAGTGCAGCAAAAACAAACGCTTGCCGTTACTTCAGCCAACCTGTCCGTTTGTGCCGGAAACAATGTGCAGTTATCAGCATCGGGAACAGATGAATATAGCTGGCAGCCTTCGCAAAATATAAGTAATATTTCTGCTGCAAATCCAATAGTGTCGCCAACTACTACAACGGTTTATACAGTAACAGGCACAGATAACAAACATTGCTTTACTGATACGAAACAAGTAACGGTAACAGTGAGTCCGCTGCCTCAATTTAATATTGTTGATTCTGTAATAACCATTAGTCGTGGCACAAAGCAAACCATACAAACTACAAGCTCGCCTGATGTTATTCAATGGCTTTGGAAACCCGCAACAGGCTTAAGTTGCAGCGATTGCGCACAGCCGCAGATAACAGCCACTATCAATGCAGTTTATACAGCCACGGCTTATACAGCCAATGGTTGCAGCGACAGTGAGGAAGTGAAAGTGTTGTTGCTTTGCGACCAATCCGGCATTTTCATTCCAACAGCGTTTACACCTAATGGCGATGGCAAAAACGACTTTTTTTATCCGATGAGTTTTGCCAGCAGCAAGGTGATTTCTTTTACTGTTTTTAGCAGAAACGGTATGGTTGTTTTTCAACGGCAAAACACTTTTACCAATGCCAATAAAGAGGGTTGGGATGGAACGTACCAATCAATGCAAATGCCTGCTGATACCTACGTTTATAAAATAGAAGTAGAGTGCGAAAAAGAAGTGATACCTTATGTTGGAACAGTGGTGTTGGTGCGGTAAGATGATACAATCTTTCTTTGAACGAATCATTGCAGATTTGATGCACATATAACTTTCTTCTTACTTTAGCGGTTATGAAATATTTTTTGCTCTCTCTTTCTTTTTTATTTCTAATTACGGCAACAGCGCAAACCACACTTCAGGAAAAATTAGGTTACGCCAAAGATGCAAAATTGATCATTTTACATGCTGATGATTTAGGTGTTTCGCATTCTGAAAATGCAGCCAGCATAAATGCTATCGAACATGGTTCGGTAAGTTCGGCAAGCATTATGGTGCCTTGCCCGTGGTTCCCTGAAATTGCAGCTTACGCGGCAATTCATCCAAAAGCCGATTTCGGTTTGCACCTCACACTAACCAGCGAATGGAAATATTACAAATGGAAGCCTGTTGCTGCAAAAGAAGACGTGCCTCATCTGGTAAATGAAAAAGGCTTTTTGTTTTCCGGTGTTGATTCGGTTGTGAGCCTTGGCAATGCGGACGAAGTTGAAAAAGAATTGCGTGCGCAGATTGAAAGAGCCAAACAATTTGGCGTTGATTTTACTCATTTTGATTCGCACATGGGAACATTATACGCAAAAGAAGAGTATGTAAAAGTGGTAATGAAATTGGCTAAAGAGTATAAAGTACCGGTAATGCTGAACAACCAGATTTTAACTGCTACCCATCATCCTTCCACAACCGATAAAGATGTTATCATCGGTGATATTTATGTTGAAAATCCGCCTGATTATAAAAATGGCGCCGCAGCTTTCTACACCAATATTTTACAATCTCTGAAGGCAGGTGTAAGCCTTATAATTTTACATGCCGCTTACGATGATAGAGAGATGCAAGCTGTTACGATTGATCATCCTGATTATGGTGCTGCATGGCGGCAAGCCGACTTTAATTTTTTTACAAGCGAAACCTGCAAGAAGTTGTTGCGTGACAATCATATCCGGGTAATTACATGGCGGGAGATAAGAGATAAGTTGGTGCGCCAATAAAGAATGGTTTTCTTTTACATCATTTTATTTTCCTTATTTTTTCGCATCATTTCAGCATAAGAAAGATTGTATTCCATTGCCTCAACAGCTTGCGCAATGCGCCTGGCTTTGGTACTTTCCGTTTTGGCGCTTTCAATCCATTTGCTAAAATATTTTTGATGCGAAGAAGGCAGTTTGCTGAAGTGGAAAGCCGCGCCAGGACTATCTTTGAGACATTGTAAAAAATCTTCGTTAATTTGATAAGGCTCTTCATCTGCTTCTAACTTAACCTCTAATAGTGCGCCTTTGTTTTTACGCATCTTTTTTCTTATATCACTTTTTAAAGGCAGTATGAAATTGCCGCCACCCATCGGCAGTAAGCTGGCACCTTTTATAACTACATCATCCAGCTTTCCTTTTACTAAAAAAGATACTTTGGTGTTCGGCTTTAGTTGCTCTGCAATTTCTGCCGAAATTTCAATATAAGTCCACCCGGTTTTTTCTCCCTGGTTATCAAACTTTTTAATTTGTGTGGTAAAAGAAATCATATAAAAAGATGTTAGGCAACAGCTTCATTTCATAATTCCTATCGCTAATAAAATCCATCCGGCAATAAAAAACAAACCGCCTAACGGTGTGATAGGGCCAGCCCAATTGAATGAAGAAGATTGAATTGCTTTTGCATAAGTAAGCACATACAATGAACCCGAAAAAAACAAGATGCCAACCATAAAACAAATGCCTGACCAATAGATAAAATGATTGGGAAATTGCTGATATAATATGCCAGCCAATGCCAAAGCAAACAGGTGGTAAAACTGGTAACGAACGGCGGTTTCAAAAATTTGCAACGCATCTTCAGGTACAACTTTTTTTAAAGCATGTGCACCGAACGCGCCGAGAATAACAGACACTGCGCCAAGCAAAACTGAAGTAAATAAAAACGTTTTATGCATGAACAAAGAGTTGTGTAAATGTTGCCAACGAAATATTATTGCCGTGAAGATGATGTTGTGCCTGCAAATAAAAAGGCTCGCGTTCTTTGAGTTTATTCACAACAAAATTTTTGAGTTCTTCATCTTCCAAATGACTGATTAAGGGACGTTTGTTTTTGCCTCGTTTTAGTCGGGTTACCATTTCATCTACTTCAGGATGCAACCAAATGGTAATGCCGTTATCGTTCATCCATTGCATGTTGTTGTGAAAGCAAGGCGTGCCGCCGCCACAGGCTACAATAAGATTATTGACGGAGGATAATTGGCGCAAGGTATCGCGCTCTTTTGCCCTGAAAAATTCTTCGCCTTCGGTTTTAAAAATTTCCCGGACGCTCATCCCGGTAGCTTTTTCAATTTGCTGGTCTAAATCAATCCAATCCATTTCTAACAAAGCTGCCAAACGTTGCGCCCAATAGGTTTTACCCGAAGCCATCAAGCCAATCAAAAAATATTTGTGATGATTGACAAGTGATATATACTGATCTTCAACCATAGCTTTTATTTAAAAGCATTTAAACCTGTAATATCCATGCCGGTAATCAATAAATGAACATCATGCGTGCCTTCATAGGTGATAACACTTTCTAAATTCATCATGTGGCGCATGATGCTGTACTCTCCTGTAATGCCCATGCCGCCTAATATTTGCCGCGCATCACGGGCAATGTTCACCGCTATTTCGCAACTGTTTCTTTTTGCCATACTTACCTGTTGCGGCGTTGCGCGGTTTTCATTCATGAGTGTTCCCAATCTCCAAACTAACAGTTGCGCTTTGGTAATTTCAGTAATCATCTCTGCCAGCTTTTTTTGCTGCAATTGAAAACCTCCTATCGGTCGGTCGAACTGCACTCGTTCTTTGCTGTATTTGAGGGCGGTATCGTAGCAATCCATGGCTGCGCCCAACGCACCCCAGGCAATGCCATAACGCGCTTTGGTTAAACAACCCAAAGGACCTTTCAAACCTTTTACGTTGGGTAAAATATTTTCTTTTGGAACCTTTACACCATCGAACACCAACTCGCCCGTTGCGCTTGCACGCAAGCTCCATTTGTTGTGAGTTGTGGGAGTGGAGAAACCTTCCATGCCGCGCTCTAAAATAAGTCCGTGAATATAACCTTCTTCATCTTTTGCCCATACAACGGCAACCTGGGCGAACGGCGCATTGCTGATCCACATTTTTGAACCATTCAATACTACAAAATCGCCTTCCTCTTTATAATTACTCAACATACCTCCCGGGTCGCTGCCATGGTTAGGTTCGGTCAAACCAAAACAACCGAGCCATTCGCCGGATGCCAGTTTCGGCAAATATTTATTGCGCTGTTCTTCGCTGCCATACGCATAAATGGGATACATTACCAAGCTGCCTTGCACGCTGGCAGTAGAGCGCACACCACTATCGCCGCGCTCTAATTCCTGCATCATTAGTCCATACGAAATAGAATCCAAACCACCACCACCGTATTGTTGCAGAATGGTTGGACCAAAGCAACCCAGGCTGCCCAACTCTTTTACAATGTGCTGTGGAAATTCGGCACGTTGCGCATAGTCTTCAATGATAGGAGAGATGTTTTGTTTTACATAGGTTCTTATGGTATCGCGAATTAATTTTTGCTCATCAGTAAGCAGTTCATCTATTAAAAAATAATCGGGCGATTGAAAGTTATCTTCTCTGGCAGCCATCGAAAAAAATTATGAATTATGAATGATGAGTTAGGATTTATTTGAACCATAAAGACGCAAAGAAAAGAAGATTCACCAAGTGTTTGTGAACCTTTGCGTTTTATTTGTGTAAGTACAGTTTTTGCAAAGCCTGAAAGGCTTGAATTTGAATAACAGCCGGTAAAACCGGTGGAAAAATGTATAGATTTTTGTTGAACCTTGCCAGGGTACAATTGAACTGGTTTTCCTTTTTCTCCGCATGAAATGCGGAGCTATTCAGATTGAATCCCTTTGGGATTGTTATTCTGAACCTATGTTTGTATTCCGACTCCTCTGTCTGTGGTAAGGTTATGGTTCAAAAAATTTACAACGCTTCATTCTTTTCAGTCAATATCTGGTGCCCCAATTTATCCCGTTTGGTTTGCAGGTATTTATGATTGTGCCGGTTGGGCGGTACTTCTATCGGTACAATGTCAACAATCTCCAAACCATAACCTTGCAAGCCCGCGCGTTTGCGGGGGTTGTTACTCATTAATTTTAATTTGGTAACACCCAAGTGCCGAAGAATTTGCGCACCAATGCCATAGTCTCTTTCATCCATTCCAAAGCCCAATTTCAAATTCGCTTCCACGGTGTCCATGCCTTCTTCCTGTAATTTATAGGCTTTCAATTTGTTTAATAAACCTATGCCTCTGCCTTCCTGGTTCATGTACAAAACAATTCCTTTGCCTTCGTGTTCTACCATCTCCATGGCTTTGTGCAATTGCTCGCCGCAATCGCAGCGCAGGCTGCCCAAAATATCGCCGGTAAAACAGCTTGAATGCACACGTGTTAAAACAGGTTCGCCTTTTTGCCATTCGCCTTTCATCAGGGCAAGATGTTCGGCACCGGTTTTCTTTTCCTTGAAAGCAGCCAGCTTAAACATGCCCCAACGGGTGGGCATCTCTACACGAACAATCTCTTCAATTAACGAATCGTATTGTAACCGATATGCAATTAAATCTTTGATAGAAATGATCTTCAAATTAAACTTATCTGCAATCGTTTTTAATTGCGGCAACCGAGCCATCGAGCCATCTTCATTCATAATTTCAACCAACACACCAACAGGTTCAAAACCAGCAAGTTTTGCCAAATCGGTTGTAGCTTCGGTATGACCCGTACGCCGCAACACGCCGCTGCTTTTAGCCCGTAAGGGAAAGATATGACCGGGGCGACCCAAATCAAAAGGTTTTGTATTGGGATCAATTAATGCCTGAATAGTCGCTGCCCTGTCGTGCGCGCTGATGCCGGTTGTGCAACCATGACCTAATAAATCAACACTCACTGTAAACGGCGTTTCATGCAATGCTGTATTGTTATTTACCATTAGGGGCAACTCCAGTTCATCGGCTCTTTCTTCGGTGATGGGCGCACAAATTAAACCCCGGCCTTCTTTGCTCATAAAGTTGATAACCTCGGGAGTAACATTTCGCGCAGCGGTAATAAAATCGCCTTCGTTTTCACGGTCTTCATCATCTACAACGATAACCAGTTTGCCCTTCTTTATATCATCAATCGCACTTTCAATACTGTCTAACATATTCAATAAATTATAGCAAAGGTATAATGGAGAAACGGGTTAATGATAACCATTATGAAAATATGAATGTTTACTGACAGAGTGTACAATTATATCATAAATGAGACCATTTGTTTTTACTCCATTTTTAAATCTAAAGCCAATAGTCAAAAATTTTTATTCAACAGTTGGTAATATTTTCTTAACATAAATTCTCAAGCCTTTAACGATTATTTATTTCCTTTGCTACGTGAAAAACACATCCAATTCTGCTCACCGAAAATTAATGCTTATGTATAACGCAAAACTTCTACACATTTTAGTTTTTTTTATTTCTTTTTTTTCCTTTTCCAACCTTTTTTCGCAGGAAACTACTTCCGAAATTCAAGGTATTATTACCGATGCCAACGGTAAAGGTTTAGGTGCTGCAACTATTCTGGCGGTGCATCAGCCAACGGCTTCGCAATACAGCACTACTTCGCGTAATGACGGGCATTACAATCTTGCCAATTTACGTGTGGGCGGACCGTACACCATTACCATTTCGTATGTGGGTTATGAAGATAAAAAGTTTGAAAATGTAACGCTTTTATTAGGTCAAACTTTTCAAGGCGATGCCCAGCTTTCTTTATCATCCACACAACTTCAAAATGTGGTTGTATCAGCAACAAGGCAAAACAAAATCTTCAATACCAACCATACCGGTTCGCAGGAAATTATCAGCCGCAACCAAATAGAAAGATTGCCAACCATTAACCGTTCCTTGCAGGATTTTACACGGTTAACGCCTACCGCAAATGGTTTGTCATTCGCAGGGCAAAGCAGCCAATATAACAATGTAACCATTGATGGCGCTAACTTTAATAACTCGTTTGGTTTGGCTTCTACTTTGGGCGGGCAAACCAATTCGCAACCCATTAGCTTAGATGCGATTGAACAAATACAAGTAAATCTTTCCCCTTACGATGTTCGCCAGGGCGGCTTTGAAGGTGCAGGTATCAACTCCGTTACACGAAGCGGCACCAATCAATTCAAAGGTTCAATTTATACTTATTTAAGAGGACCGAATACGCAAGGCTATAACGTTGGCAGCGTAACCATACCCAAACAAGATTACAGTTATAACTTGCGTGGCGCAACACTTGGCGGACCGATCATTAAAAACAAACTGTTTTTCTTTTTAAGCGGTGAGCAGGAACGCCTAACGCAACCTGCAACCAGTTATATTGCTTCCGATGCTTCTCATGCACCTAATGGCTCCATTGTTTCCATTGCAAATGCTGATACACTAAATGCGCTCCGACAGTTTTTAATTAATAAATACAAATACAATCCGGGTCAATATCAGGATTACAGTTATAAAACAATGAGTGATAAAATAACTGCTAAAATTGACTGGAACATTAACCGCAGCAATACATTTACTATTAAGTACAATTATCTTAAATCATCCCGAAATGTGGGTGCCAGCAACAGCGGTTCTGCTAACACATCGTACGGTCGTACACCGGGTCAATACGATATGCCGTTTAATAGCAGTAGCTATACCATCAACAATAACTTCAACATTGTTATTGCCGAATTAAATTCAAGATTTGGCAATCGGTCATCCAATAAACTGCAGGTTGGCTATACCGCGTTGCGAGATTTCCGTTCTGCCTTTTCGCCTTCCAATTTTCCATTGGTAGATATTTTGAATGGCGGCCAACCTTATACTTCCTTTGGATATGAACAATACACTTATAACAACTTACTGAATACAGATGTATTTCAGTTGAACGATAACTTTACATTTTACAAAGGCGCACACGAAATAACGATAGGAACGCAAAACTCATTCAAGAAATATCAGAACGGTTTTTCGCCCTCTTACAATGGTGTTTATCGGTTTAACAGTCTTCAGGATTTTTACAATGCTGCCGGCGATACTGCTTTTAAAGCCGCGCGTTACGATCTTTCTTACACACTCAATCCCAATGGTTCTTTTCCTTTGGTTGGACCAAAGGATCAGGAATATAGTTTGTTTGCACAAGACAAATGGAGGGCAACCCGATCATTTACACTGACGTATGGCTTGCGTGTTGATTTGCCTAAGTTTGAAAATACTTTTTTGTATAATCCTGTTGTTGATACTTTGTCTAAATTTTATAATGGAACTCATCTTAACACCGGCCAAGCCCCAAAAACAAACGTTTTGTTTTCGCCACGCGCCGGCTTTACCTGGGATTTATCGGGTGGAAAACAAAACACGCAATTGCGCGGTGGTTTAGGCTTGTTTGCAGGTCCGCCTCCATTTGTGTGGATCAGCAACCAGGCAAGCAACAGCGGTGTGGCTTTGTTTGGGTCTATTAGTAATGGTAAAGGATATGCGTTTAGCCCTGATCCTAACGCTTACAAACCCAATCTTGATTCTCTGAAAGCAGGGTTAAGTAAATCTTACAACATTAATGTAACTGATCCGAAGTTTAAATTTCCGCAGGCATTCAAAACAAATCTTGCCTTTGATAAAAAGTTGCCTGATAACTGGACAATTACCCTCGAAGGTATTTACACAAAAAACATCAATTCAGCTTTCTTCCAAAACGTTAATTTACCGCAAACCGGAATGCAACTGGCAGGTCCTGGTGGAATTACAAGATACGCAAGCTCTCAAATTTATCCATCGGCTGGTGTTCCCAATAGTATCAACAATCCAAACATCGGCAATGCTATTTACATGACGAATGTAAACAAAGGATATGCTTATACACTTACTTTACAAGTTCAAAAAACATGGCAAAACTTTTATGCCAGTGCAGCTTACACGTATCAGCAATCGAAAGATGTAATGGTGGGTGGTTCAACGGCATCAACCATGTGGGGATCACGTCCTGTTGTGGGTAATCCAAACGATGCTACATTGGGTTATTCAGAAGGTTATTTACCTCACCGTGTAATTGCATCTGCATTTTATAGAAAAGAATATGCACAGCACTTTGCCACTTCTATAGGTTTGTTTTTTGAAGCGGCTCCTTCAGGCGTTGGTTCTTATGTGTATAACGGCGATATCAACAATGATGCTTTTACAAGCAACGATTTAATTTATATTCCAACCCAAGATGATATTGCCGCTTATGTTGCCAATGGTCAATTGGAAAAGGCAAATGCTTCCGATACGCGTACGCCTCAGCAAATAGGAGCTCAGTTAAACGCCTTTATTATTAATGATAATTATTTAGCCAGGCACAGAGGTCAATACGCAAAACGCAATGCTTTGGTGTTTCCCTGGTTTAAGAGATTGGATTTGAATATTACGCAAGATATTTATATAAAAACCGGTAAGGAAAGGCACACGCTTCGCTTTTCACTTGATGTTACCAACCTTGGCAATTTAATAGACAGAAATGCGGGACTTTATTCAACTCCAACGGTTACTACACCCATAAAATTCGATAAGGTTATAACAGGTGCTGATGGCAAAACTTATCCTGTGTTTTCTTTTCCTTATGCAACAGGTACAAGTTTTTATAATACTGCATTCAGAAACAATACCGCTGCTATTTCACGCTGGCAAATGCAGTTTGGTTTGCGCTATTTGTTTAATTAAAATTAAGTATTGCAATAACAAAAAAGCTGTTCAAACTTTGAACAGCTTTTTTATTTACTGCAATTTATAATGACGCAAAACCATTTACCGGCAACCTTTCGTTTATTCTATATTTGTAATTTATAAAACGATTACAAATGTTGAAAGTGGGGGTTTTTGGAACGGGTTATCTTGGTAAATTTCATCTCAATAACTGGAAAGAAGTCAGCAATGTTTACTTAACAGGTTTTTACGATCCTGATGATGCAACAGCAGCAGCGGTGGAACATCAATACAATATAAAAAGATATGCAACACCTGAAGCGCTGATGAAGGATATTGACATTGCCGATATTGTTGCACCAACAACATACCACTTTGAGTTATGCGAAATGGCAATACGGCGTGGCAAACATGTGTTTGTTGAGAAGCCTTTGGTAAACACCATTGCTGAAGGAAAAGAGATTGTGAAAATGGCGCGGGAAGCGAATGTAAAAGTACAGGTTGGTCATGTAGAACGCTTTAATCCTGCCTATGTTTCTGTAAAAGAAATGAAGCTAAAGCCCATGTTTATTGAAGTGCACAGGCTGGCGCAATTTAATGCACGCGGCACTGAAGTAAGTGTGATTTTAGATTTGATGATACATGATATTGATATTATTTTAAGCATTGTAAAAAGCGATGTAAAACACATCTCGGCAAGCGGCGTTGCCGTGCTTTCCGATACGCCCGATATTGCCAATGTGCGCATTGAGTTTTATAATGGTTGTGTTGCCAATCTTACCAGCAGCCGCATTAGCATGAAGAAAATGCGCAAGATGCGTTTGTTTCAGAAAGATGCGTACATCGGTATAGATTTTTTAGATAAAAAAACAGAGGTGATACGATTGAAAGACGAAGATGATGCGGACGCGTTTTCTTTTGATATACAAACGCCGCATGGCGTAAAAACCATTGCCGTTTCAAGCCCTCTTATTCCTGCAGCCAATGCAATGAAAGATGAGCTTTCTTCTTTTGTATCTGCTATTATAAACAATAAGCCGGTTGCCGTAAGCGAGATGGATGGTTATGCAGCTATGGAAGTAGCGCATCGTATTTTAGATAAAATCAACAGCACAAAAATCATTGCATAAGCAACCTTATAAATGCGCTTTACACCACACGAAATTCCTGTAAAATGGTATGTAATCGCCGATGGCATTACATCGGGTTTTGTTTGGATATTTATTTCATTATATCGTCAGCAATTGGTACATCAAACACTTTCATTCTCTGAACTCATAACTTACAACCATCATTTTTTTATTAAATCGTTTTTATCATTTCCCTTCTTTTGGGTTTTGTTTTTTACTATTACCGGTTCGTACAAATATTCTCTTTATATGAGGTCGAGGTTAACCGAACTTACCAACACCATTATTGAATGTTTGATCGGCTGCACCGTTATTTTTTTTCTTATCTTTTTAAATGATAAAGCCGACAATTATTGGTATTACTACAAAGTTTTTTTTACTTATGTCATCTGCCAAATGATAGTAACGTATGCAGGCAGGTTACTGTTGCTTTCCCTTGTAAAAAACCAGTTGGCAAAAGGATGGTTCACTATAAAAACTTTATTTATCGGTAATAGCCACAAGGCATCAGAAATTTATAAAATGCTGATAAAAAAAAGACAGGTTTCAAACTTTAGCGCGGTGGGTTTTGTTTCATCAGAAGCCTTTAGCAGTAATGGTTTGAGCCATTATCTTCCCAAATTAGGCACTATAAAAGAAGTAGAAAGCATTATTGATGCAAACCAAATAGAACAGGTAATTATAACGCTTGATAAAACCGAATTAAAATCGCAGCAAAACTTATTGGCAAGATTAAGCGATAAAGACATTTCAATAAAAATAGCACCTGATAATTTTGATATTTTAGCAGGCTCCGTTCAAACTAAAAACGTGATGGGCGCAACGTTGATTGACATTAGCACAAGCCTTATGCCTGCCTGGCAGGAAAATATAAAACGAGCCATAGATGTCTGTGCCAGTATAGCAACGGTAATTGTATTAAGTCCGTTGCTTTTATATGTTGCGTTACGAACAAAGCTGTCATCGCCGGGCACCATTTTTTATGTGCAGAAACGTGTAGGTTACAAAGGCAAGCCCTTCAACATTTATAAATTCAGATCCATGGTTATGAATGCAGAAAAAAGCGGCGAACCGCAGCTATCATCGGATGATGATTTGCGCATTACTGCCTGGGGAAAATTTATGCGCAAGTGGCGGATAGATGAACTTCCGCAGTTATGGAATATTGTATTAGGCGACATGAGTTTAGTTGGTCCGAGACCGGAACGGAAATATTACATTGATAAAATCGTACAATTCAATCCTTACTATAAATATTTGCTGAAAGTAAAGCCTGGCTTGACTTCGTGGGGCATGATACAATTTGGTTATGCTTCCTCTCTGGAAGAAATGCTGGAGCGCATGCAGTACGATTTGGTGTATATAAAAAACATTTCTTTATTGGTTGATTTGAGAATTATGCTTTACACAATTCGCATTATTATGTTGGGAAAAGGAAAATAAAAAAATTAAAATGACGAATGCAAACTATAAAAATGATAAGAAAGAGTTTGCATCGCTTATTTTCACTTTCTCATTTAAAAGATAAAATTTTCAGGTGCCATATTTTGTAAAAAATAGTTTACTCTTTCTCCTTTGCTTTTTACATTGTTGTGCATTTGCGCAAACAAAATATTGGCAGCAGCACGTAGCTTATAATATTCATGTAACATTGAATGATACAAGCAACACATTGGATGCTGATGAAACAATAATCTACACAAACAATTCGCCTGATACGTTGCGATACCTCTGGTTTCAACTTTGGCAGAACGCTTACAAAAACGATAAAACGGCATTTAGTGAGCAAGTGCTTCGCAACGGCAGCACAGAATTTTATTTTTCGGATGAAAAAGAACGCGGATACATCAACAGGCTTCGTTTTATGGTGAACGATACCGTTGCAACCTGGTTGCAGGACAGCAACCATATTGATAATGCGAAGCTTATTTTACCGCATCCGTTAGCGCCTCAACAAAGCATTATTATCGCTACGCCGTTTCATGTAAAACTCCCTTACAATTTTTCGCGTGGCGGGTATGAAGGTCAAACTTTCCAGATTACCCAATGGTATCCAAAGCCGGCTGTGTATGATAAATTAGGCTGGCATCCGATGCCCTATTTAGACCAGGGGGAATTTTATAGTGAAACAGGAGATTTTGATGTTTCAATTTCGCTGCCGCAAAATTACACGGTGGCTGCATCAGGCGATTTACAAAATGAAGGTGAACTAAATGCGATAAAAAAAAATGGTAAACTACCCGTTGAAAAACAACCGAATTTCATTATATGGAATACCTATCTGCGCGATAAAGCTTATCGGTTAAAAAAAAGATTTTATGATGTTATGCCATCTTCATCTTCAACCGTTAAAACACTTCGTTATACACTGCATAACGCTCATGATTTTGCATGGTTTGCAAGCAAGTTATTTTTAATTCAATACGATACCATTCAGCTTCCTTCACATACGGTTATTGCGTTTACGTTTTATAATCCCTGGCATAAAACAAACTGGCGAAACAGCATATCGTATCTAAAAAGAGCCGTTCATTATTATTCGGCTCAATTAGGCGAATATCCTTATAACGAAGTGAGTGCAGTGCTTGGCGATGCCTACAAAGAAACGGGCGGCATGGAATATCCAACCATTACGTTTATTGAAATGAGCGACAGTGCAAAAGAAATTGATGCAACCTTAGCGCATGAAGTAGGGCACAATTGGCTGTATGGAATTTTAGCAACCAATGAAAGAGACCATGCCTGGATGGACGAAGGCATTAATACGTTTTACGAAAACAGGTACATTAATGAGTATTATGGAGTAAAAACAAACGCTAAATTTCCATTTACTAAGTTGCCTGATGATTACGATACGCTGATACTGCAAACGCTAATGGCATTGGGTAAAGATCAGCCGATTGAAATGACTTCAGACAGCTTTACCTTCCTCAATTACAACTTTGTTGCGTACAGCAAAACCGCTATGTGGCTGCAACAAATTGAAGCGCATTTAGGTATTCCATTGTTTGATAGCTGCATGAAAATTTATTATAACCAATGGAAGTTTAAACATCCTTCTCCGCAGGATTTTCAACAAAGTTTGGAAGATGGCAGCGGTCAATCATTACAAACCTATTTTAACCAGCTTCACAGCACAGGTTCCTTGTTTTTTAATCAAAAAAAAAGGTTGAAACCAGCTTTATTTTTTAATGAGAAACAAACTACAAAATACAACTACATTTCATTCTCACCAGCGTTAGGCTATAACTATTACGATAAGCTAATGATTGGCGGTTTGGTGCATAATTATCAGTTGCCGCTTAACCGGTTTAATTTTCTTTTTGCGCCTTTGTATGCTACAGGCAGCCAAACGCTGAATGGCGCAGCCAGAGCGAGCTTCAGCACATACACCAAGCGTAGCTGGCTTCAATTTGCATTGAGCGGAATTAAGTATAACATCAATTCATTTACACAATACGATAACAGCAAATTGTATTTTGGAATGACACGAATAACACCGTCAATTCAATATCGCTTGTACAATAAGGATTTGCGGTCCACACAACGAATTACGTTTACAGCAAAAAGCTTTTTAATTTGGGAAGATGAATTTGGAAACGGCACCACAGCCATTGTTCCGCCCGATACTTTTTATGTGGCGCAAAAACAAACCAGCCATCGTTATGTGAATGAATTGAGCGCTGTTATAACCGATAATAGAAAGCTGTATCCTTACGAAGCCAACCTGACTATTAACCAGGGTGCAACCTTTATTCGCACCTCCTTTACAGGCGATTATTATTTTAACTATGCAAAAAAAAATGAAGGCTTGCAAGCCCGTTTTTTTGCTGGCAAGTTTTTTTATCTGCAACAAAAAACATTGCTTTCCAAAGGCGATAACGACCGTTATTTATTAACGCTTTCGGCACCGAACGGAAACGAAGATTTTACTTACAGCGATTACTTCATCGGGCGCAGTGAATTTAGTGGTGGCTTAAGACAGCAATTGATGCAGCGCGATGGCTTTTTTAAAGTAAGCACACCGTTGTTAGATAACCCAATTGGCAAAACCGATAACTGGTTACTGGCGCTTAACCTTAGCGGCGATATTCCCGATGAAATTAATCCCTTAAAAATTCTTCCTTTTAAAGTGCCTATCCAGTTATTTGTTGATGTTGGCACATACAGCGATGCGTGGAATGATGATAACAGCAACGGCAGATTTTTATATGATGCCGGATTAAAGGTGTCCTTTCTGAAATCCGCACTCAGCGTGTATTTGCCGGTTGTTTACAGCAAAGTATTTAGCGATTACTACAAGTCGTTTTATCCCACCAAACGCATTGTTCATACTCTTTCTTTTAGTTTTAATTTACACCAGTTACAACCTAATAAATTAAACCGCAATTTGCCTTTGTAAGCAATATGTCTTTACAAAATTCTATACAAATTTTATCATCTCAACAAATTGACAAACAGAAATGGAATGCCTGCTTACACGCTGCTAACAACACAATAATTTATGCATATTTTGACTACCTGCAATTGATAACTGACAGTTGGGCTGGCATTGTTGTGAACGATTATAAAGCGGTTATGCCATTGCCGTTTCGTAGGAAATTAGGCATCCGCTATGCTTACGATGTTCCCTTTATTCAACAGTTGGGTTTATTTGGAAATTACGATGATAAATTGTTGAAAGAAGTGATAACCGTAGCCATAAAATATATTCAATATGGCGATTTCTTTTTCAATTCTGAAAATAATGTAACAAGTGTTTTGCCCAATGTTAGATGCGCGGAAAATTATGTACTCTCTTTATCTTCTTCTTACAAAAACATTTATAAAAATTACAATAAACACTTGCAAACGAAGCTAAAAAAATGGAGTAAAAACAAACTGTCTTTTAAAATAAGTGATGATGTTGAAGGCTCTGTTTTGTTATTTCAAAACATCTATTCTCATCGGTTACCACAAATAAAAAAGAAGAACTTTCAACAATTAAAAACACTTGCTGTTTATTTACTTCTTTCACAACAATGTTTTGTTGGCAATGTTTACAAAGAGGAAACAGATCTTGTTGCGAGCGCTTTATTTTTTAAAGATGATAACCGCATTTACAATATTCTTCCTTCAACAACTACGGAAGGAAGAAAAGTAAATGCGATGCATTTTTTATTGGATAATATAATTCAGCAACATGCTGAAAGCCGTATGATACTTGATTTTGAAGGCTCTGATGTGCCAGGAATAAAAGCTTTTTATCAATCGTTCGGCGCCACTAATCAACCGTATTTTCATTATCATTTCAATCATCTTCCTTTCCCGTTACAACTGCTGAAAAGGTGATCGTTGCTCTAATATTTTTTCTGCTATTACAAGGTCAATCGGTTGTGTAATTTTTATATTTTCATACTCACCTTCTATCAAAAAAACTTCTTTGCCAAACGCTTCCATTACGGTAGCTTCATCGGTAAAAATATCCTGGTAAGGTTGCATAAAAGCCTTTTTTAAATCGGTTGAAATAAATGTTTGCGGCGTTTGTACCAGCTTAATTTTTGCGCGTTCTATAACACAATGCGAGTTGTTATTTTCAATGCGCAAACTATCCATTGCAGCTATAACCGGAATAGCGTTTGTTTTTACTATAGTTTGTTCATAACAACGATGAATAAGCTGTTGCGATACAAGGCAGCGCACACCATCATGCACAAAAACAACTGAATGATCCGGCACTTTTTCCAAGCCATTTTTAACGGAATGAAACCGCGTTTCACCACCAGTAACGGTTACAATTTTATCCGATAAAAAACTTTGTATCAACTGTTGATACTGGTTATTTTGGGGAATAACAAGCACAATGTTTATATCATCAAAAGCTTGCTGAAAAGCATGTATTGTATGCCATAAAACCGGCTTGTTTTGTAAAAACAAAAACTGTTTTGGTATTGCATTTCTCATTCGCAAACCTGAACCGCCGGCAACAATTACAGCATATTTTTCCATCCTGTAAAGAAAGAAAATTTATCTATCTTTTTGGTTCATATTGTGTATCCATCCTGTTAGTTGGTTTTTTGGAATAATGTTTTCATGCGTTATAATAAAACAGTTTTATGAATAAAAAACAGTTGGGTAACTCTGATTTATATGTATCACCGGTTTGTTTTGGTTGCAATGTGTTTGGCTGGACGATAGATGAAAATACTTCGTTTGAAATACTGGATGCGTTTATTGGTTCTGGTTGTAATTTCATTGATACAGCGGATGTATATAGTCGCTGGAAGCAGGGAAATAAAGGTGGGGAAAGTGAAACCATAATTGGCAACTGGCTACACAAAAGAGGAAAAAGAAACGATGTTATTGTTGCAACAAAAGTTGGCAGCGATATGGGTGAAGGTGATGGCAAAACATTGCGCAAAGATTATATTTTGAAAGAAGCCGATAAATCGTTGCAACGCCTGCAAACCGATTATATTGACCTGTATCAAACGCATTTCGATGACGAAAGTTTGCCGGTTGATGAGGCGCTGGAAGCTTATCAAAAGTTGAAAGAGTCAGGTAAAATAAGATGGATTGGCACATCCAATATGAGTGCAGAGCGGTTGGTCAAATCTTTACAAATAAGTAAAGAAAAAAGGTATGCTTGCTATCAAACTTTACAGCCTGAATACAATTTGTATGAACGTAAGCACTTTGAAGAAGCATATCAGCAAATTTGCTTAGAAAACCATGTTAGTGTTATCACTTATTTTTCATTAGCAAGCGGTTTTTTAACGGGCAAATATCGTAGCGAAGCGGATCTTGGTAAAAGCCAACGCGGAGGCGGCATTAAGAAGTATTTAAACAAACGAGGCTTTGCAATTTTACACGCCCTGGATGAAGTTTCAAAACGCTATAACACAACACCAGCAACAGTTTCGTTAGCGTGGCTGATAGCACAGCCGGCTGTAGCAGCACCTATTGCAAGCGCAACGAGCAAACAACAATTAAAGTCGCTGACCGATGCGGCAGACTTGGTTTTAGATGAAGATGCTTTGAATATTGTAAATAAAGCAAGTGATATGTAATGTTACTTACACAAAATCACCACAAAGGTTTCGATTGATAATAATCTAAAATTTTGCTGCGTAAGATGTAATCGTATTGCGCAGAAATAAGGTTTGTTTTTGATCTGTCTAAATTCGTTTTTATCACTAAGAAATCAACTGACGTAAATACACCGGCTTCAAATTTTATTTGCGCTTCGCGAAACGATTCGTTGAAGTCTTCAACCTGTTCGCTTAATGTTTGATAACGCTGATAAGACGATTTATTATTTACATAAGCCTGCTCGATAGATTGCCTCAATTGTGTTTTGGTAGTGGTTTCTATAAACGCCGTTTCATCGGCAGTTATCTGCGCCTGCTTAATGCGGGTGTGCGTTTGCAAACCGTTTAACAAAGGAATGGTAACCGCAATACTCACATAAGAATTGAAATTGTTTTTCCATTGGTCGCCATAAGTAATTTTTGAAGAAGTATAAACCGGCGAAGGCGAATACACCGGAACTTTTTGGTTGTTGAGAAGTACATAATTATCGCTCGCCACATCGCTTGTTGAAACAAACTGCTGAAGGGTGGCTGCACTTGAATAATTGGTGCCCAAACCGCCATTCAAACTCAATCGCGGATACAAAAGACCTTTCGCTGCTTTCACACTTTTTACCGCGCTTGTATGATGCAGTTCAACAGCTTTTATTATGGCAAGATTTTTCTCCGCCGAATTATAAATATCATTCACCTGCCCTGCGTAAACAACCGGCGTTTTATCGTTATAAATGCGTTCTAAAATAATGTTTTCAACGTAAGGCACATTCATCAGTTGCGCAAGGCTCACCTTTGCAGTTTCCAACGCATTTTTTGTATTGATGATATTCAATTCATCCGTTGCAAGCTGCCCTTTTAAGTCGTAATAAGCCGATGGTGCAACGGCGCCTTCTTTGTTTAAAATATGCAAACGTTCTACCTGCTTACGGCTTACATCAGCCTGTTGTTCGGCAAGCGTTAGTTGATCCTGGTTGCTCAATACAGAGAGGTAAGCAAGTATTACGTTGATGGTAACAAAATCGCGTTGCTGTTGTGCATCCATCTTGCCTGCTTCCCAGCTTAACTTGTATTGTTTAATGCTGTTTTCAAGATTCAACCCATTGAAAATAGTAAGCGATCCGCCTAACGCATAACTGGCGAAATTTACGCTTTGATTAATGTAAGTATTAGTGTAAGGATTGATATTACGACCCTGATTGCTGCCTTGTGAAAAAGAGCCATTAACAAATGGTAATACCTGGCCTTTTGCTAACCCTACATTTGTTTTATCAATCTCTGACGAATAATCGCTTCGTTTTACATCGATGTTATTTTTTATTGCAGTTTCAATGCACTCCTGTAAAGTAAGCGTAACGCCTGTTGCAGTTGAATCCTGCGCATAACATCGGGTTGATAATATAATAAAAACAAACGCCTGTAAAAATAATGTCTTCATACTTTTCTGCATTGAATAAAACAATTGTTTAGTTTGGTTTGGTCATACTTTTTCAGCCGTTTCAATTTTTTCAATTCTGCCATCCAGTAAGTGAATAATCCGGTTGCCATAAGCGGCGTTTTTTTCACTGTGCGTTACCTGAATGATGGTTACGTTTTCTTCCTTGTTCAGCTTTGTAAACAACTGCATAATTTCTTCGCCCTGCTTTGAATTTAAGTTGCCGGTTGGCTCATCTGCCAGTATTAATTTTGGGTTGGCAACCAACGCCCGGGCAATGCCAACCAACTGTTGCTGACCGCCGGATAATTGTGTGGGGAATAAATCCTTTTTACCTACAATATTAAACCTGTCGAGAATATCGGCAACAATAGCTTTTCGTTCAGACGACTTATGATTTTGGTAGATGAGCGGCGTTTCAATGTTTTCAAAAACAGTAAGTTCATCAATTAAATGATACGCCTGAAACACAAAGCCAATGTGCGTTTTATAAAGCTGCGCGCGCTGCTTTTCTTTCATAGAAAAAACATCTTCGTTTTGAAAAAGATATTTTCCTTCAGATGGCTCATCCAACATGCCGATAATGTTTAGCAGGCTTGATTTTCCTGAACCGGACGGACCCATGATAGAAATAAATTCGCCTTCATTTACTGCAACACTAATATCTTTTAAAATAAAAGTGCGCGTACCGCCAATGGTTATCCATTTTGATAAATTCTGTATGTTAATTAAAGCCATGATACAATGATTGATTGGTTGCAGCAAAATTACCAACGCCTGTGCCAATGTGCAAAACCCTTACTGGGCTTGCGTTTGAATGTGTTTACCAAATAGAGGTGTACGAAAACGAACAGTTGATGTGCGGTTATGAAGATGTAAGAGCTTAACCAAAGAAAGGTTCAAAATAGTTAAATGCAGCAGAGTTTACAGCTATCCTGTAACATCTCATTTCTTTCTTTTTTCTTTGTATGAAATATGAAATACTACATTATTGCAGGTGAAGCCAGCGGCGATTTGCATGGCAGTAATTTAATAAAAGAGCTTCATAACATAGATGCTTTTGCTAACATTCGTTGCTGGGGGGGCGATTTAATGCAAGCAGCAGGAGCTATACTGGTAAAGCATTACAAAGCTTTAGCTTTCATGGGTTTTACAGAAGTAGTTATGAACCTGCGAACAATTTTACAAAACATTTCTTTTTGTAAAGAAGATATACAAAACTATAATCCCGATGTGTTGGTGCTGATTGATTATCCGGGCTTTAACCTTCGTATTAGCGAATGGGCAAAAACAAAAGGTTACAAAATTGTTTTTTACATCTCTCCGCAAGTGTGGGCATGGAAAGAAAACCGTGTAAAAAAAATGATGCAAACTATCAATCACATGATGGTTATTCTTCCGTTTGAAAAAGATTATTATAAAACAAAGTGGAACTGGGACGTTGAATATGTAGGTCATCCGTTGGTACAGGTAATTGAGCAATTTCAGCAATCAGCCATGGGTAAGGAGATGACAGATGACAGATGGCAGATGACAGAAAGCGAAAGCTCTTCTTCGTCAACCGTCAACCTCCATCTGTCATCCAAAAAAGTCATTGCACTTCTTCCCGGTAGTCGCAAACAAGAGATTTTAAAAAAACTTCCTATCATGCTTGAAGTAAGCAAGTTGTTTCCCGATTATCAATTTGTTGTTGCCAAAGCACCCGGGCAGGAAGATGTTTTTTATGAGCACTTGTTGAAAGGGTTTGCCAATGTTACATCTGTATCGGGTAAAACGTATGGTTTATTAATGAAAGCTACAGCAGCATTGGTTACCAGCGGTACGGCAACATTGGAAACAGCCTTGTTTGGCGTACCTGAAATTGTGTGTTACAAAGGCAGCCGCATTTCTTATGAAATTGCAAAACGGTTAATCACCATTAAATATATTTCATTGGTGAATTTAATAATGGATAAACTGGTGGTAAAAGAATTAATCCAGCATCAGCTAACGGTTGCTAACATTACTGCCGAACTGCAATTGCTGTTGCATGATGGCAAAAGAAAACAACAGTTGCAGAAAGATTATTTTGAATTAAAACAAAAGTTAGCTGCTGGTGGCAACGCATCGTTGAAAGCCGCAGCCAGCGTGTTTCGCATTGCTTCTTCTTAACACAATTATTTTACAGAAACATTTGCAGATGAACTTGTTTTTGTAATGATAGAAGCTACAATAGAAAATACTCCGAAAAGTACGAATGTGAGATTTACCGGATGGTCGAAATGAAACAGCAGGGGAGATAGTAGTAAAAACAAACCAATAAAAAAATCAAATGCGAGATGCACTTTCATGGGTATGCTTTTAAAAAGGCTTAGCTCGTAGTTTGTAAACAGGCTGTAAACAATCACCAAAATGCCAATGATAGTGGTAATAGCGGTAACGCTTTGCCCATCAAAATGAGACAGTTTTGGCGCGGCAATAAATGCAATTCCATACAAATAATCAAGAATACCATGAATGGAGGTAGGTAAAAATCGCATAGGTTTTTAGGGAAAGTCCAACAATAAAGATGCCTTTGTTCAACGCATACCATAAGGTGTTTGCAACAAAGGCGGTAAGCCAATAAACCGGTTATACAAAGCCGCCATCCCGCTGCCGATGAGTGCGCCACAAATGGCACCGCCAACTACATCCAAAGGATAATGAATGCCAATATATATTTGTGCATAGCTAATGGTAGCCGCCCAAAAAAACCATCCCTTACTCCAGTTTTTCAGCACTGGTTTTAGTGTAAAATAAAACAGGCAGGCTGCACCAAAATGATTGGTGGCGTGCGATGAAGTAAAGCCAGGGTTACCGGGGCATCCAATTAATAACCGCACATGGTTTATCATTAGCGGATCCTGACAGGGACGTGGTTTGTTTACCCATAATTTAATTAAATGACTGCTGAATTGGTCGGTTATGGTAACGGTAAGCGCCACTGTAACAATCCACTTCCAAATGCGCCAGCCAAAGTTCATCAGTAAAAACAAAAACAAAAACAAATACAGCGGCAGCCATGTGTTTTGATAACGCCACCACGGAAAAACATTATCTAAAAATGAATTTGTCCAATCGCTGTTTATTTTTTGAAACAAATATCTATCGGCTTCTTCAATAGTTTGCCACATGAGTATGCAAGTAAGTTATAAACTCAGAAATGATCAATAAAATTAAGCGTTCCCTGAAAAGAAGCCGGTTGATGATGAATGGCTTTTTCCAATTGCTGATACATATTCTCCAGCTTTGCTTTATTAAAAACAGCACCTTCTATAATATGCCATTGCGTTGTTTTATTATTCTTTTTTATTTCCGTTGCCGGACGGTTGGTTTGCAGGATGATGGTAGAGTTTGTTCCGGCAATGGTGAGCTTAAAACGTTCCGATTGTTGCGAACGATAAATGCGCTCTGCTTTAAATGTTATCATCATACCATCAACGTCGGCTTTAAAACAAAATTCCACAGGGTAAAAGTAAAGAGAGGTTGTAATTAAATTCTTGTTTAAGAAAGAATTGCTTTTTGAAAAGGAAGTAGTGATTTAACAAATACAACTGATACGTGTTATATGGAATAAAGAGTTGTGTACATTTGGGAGTTAGCGGCAGCTTAATAAGCAGCTTCGAAATAAACAAAACGACTTGGCAAATAGAAAATGATACCAGATTACCAGACATTAATGCTTCCACTTTTAAAACTTGTGGCAGACGGGCAAGAACATAAATACAGAGACCTTATCGAGAAATTAGGAGCTGAGTTTCATGTAACTGACGAAGAAAGGAAGGAACTATTAGCGAGTGGAAACCAGCCAATTTTTGACAATCGTGTAGGTTGGGCAAAGACCTATTTAAAGAAGGCAGGACTTCTTGATTCTCCAAAGCGTGCAACCTTTGTAATCACCGACTTAGGAAGGCAGACTTTAGCAAAAAATCTTAGCCGCATTGATGCAAGGTTCTTGAGACAGTTTGACTCTTTTAATGAATTTATTAACGCAAGTAAACCTGAAAGCGAAGATGAAGTAATAGAAGTTGCAACTATTTCTATCGCTAATGACCAGACGCCAGAAGAAACGTTTGACAAAGCTTACCAGCGACTAAGAAAATCATTGGCTTCAGAACTTCTAAATAAAGTAGTTGAACTTTCACCCGCATTTTTTGAGCGGCTTGTTATCGAACTTTTAGTAAAAATGGGCTATGGAGGATCCATAAAGGATGCTGGTAAAGCTGTCGGACGAACTGGAGACGAGGGTATTGACGGAACTATTAAGGAAGATAAACTTGGACTTGATGTTATTTATATTCAAGCCAAGCGTTGGAAGCCAGGCAATGTCGTTGGACGTCCAGAACTACATAAGTTTGTTGGCGCTTTAGCAGGTCAAGGAGCAAAAAAAGGTATTTTTATTACAACTTCTAATTTTACAAAAGAGGCAATAGAGTACACTCCTCGTAACGAAACCAAAATTGTTCTAATAGATGGAGAACAGTTAACCCAACTTATGATTGACTACAACCTTGGCTGTGCGATACAACAGATTTATGAACTGAAAAAAATTGATAGTGATTATTTTGGCGAAGAGTAAAATGTCTGGCTACAAGGAAGCAACTGCATGACATTGTAGTAAGAAACAAGGCAAATGAGTGAGTAAAAGTTTATGAATTAAATATTAGAACTCAGGATGACAGTTTGTTTTTGCGCTAATATTATCAACTCTAATCATCAACCCCAAATCTCAAATCATAAATTCTATATCCTTAACTTCGCCGCACTTTTTTTTAAAATAAAAACAAAATCTATGGCTAAATATCGCGCCGGTGTTTTATTTGGTGAAGAACTCCATTCGCTTTACGAAGATGCAAAACAAAACAAATTTGCAATGCCCGCCGTAAATGTTACCAACAGCAATACGGTGAATGCTGTATTGGAAACTGCAGCAAAAACAAACTCACCCGTTATTATTCAGTTTAGCAATGGCGGCGCACAATTTTTTGCAGGCAAAGGAATGCCGAACGATAAGCTGCAAGCCAATATTTCGGGTGCTGTAAGCGGTGCTTTGCACATTCATAATGTTGCCAGATATTATGGCGTGCCGGTGGTGTTGCATACCGACCATGCAGCAAAAAAATGGCTGCCCTGGATAGATGGTTTGTTGAAGGCTGGTGAAGATTATATGGCAAAAAATGGTGCGCCTTTGTACAGCTCGCACATGCTTGATTTAAGTGAAGAGCCTTTACATGAAAATATAGAAACATCAGTTGCATTTTTTAAGCGCATGAGCAAGCTGCAAATGAGCATTGAAATTGAGCTTGGCGTAACCGGCGGTGAAGAAGATGGTGTGGATAACAGCGGTGTAGAAAATTCAAAATTATATACGCAGCCCGAAGATGTTTACCAGGCTTATGAAGAATTAATAAAAGTTGGCAAACTGTTTACTGTTGCAGCCGCTTTTGGTAATGTACATGGCGTTTATAGTCCGGGCAATGTTGAATTGCGTCCCGAAATTTTAAAGAACAGCCAAGAGTATATTGCTCAACAATTAGGCGCATCGGCCGGTGATAAACCTGTGTACTTTGTGTTTCATGGCGGCAGCGGATCGCCAAAAAATCAAATTGAAGAAACATTAAATTATGGCGTTATTAAGATGAATTTAGATACCGATATGCAATGGGCGTTTTGGGATGGCATAAAAAATTATTATCAAAAAAATGAAGGCTATCTGCAAGGTCAATTGGGTAATGCGGAAGGCGAAAACAAGCCTAATAAAAAATACTACGATCCGCGTGTGTGGCTTCGCAAAGCCGAAGAAAGTTTTGTAAAACGCCTGGAAGAAGCGTTTGCCGATTTAAACTGCATAAATCGCAATTCATAAAATGGAGTAAAAGAAAAGCCGGCAATAAACCGGCTTTTCTTTTACTCTATTTTTTCGTACAAAACTTTATAGAAGATTGTTGTTTTCTGCATCGCCACTGTTGTTTACCTTATACTCATCACTTACACCATCGTGCGTAAGTAACACTGTATTCATACATTCTCTTTTAAAAAAAACAAACAGTGCTAATACTGCAATAATGGCAATGATGCCAATTAAAACAGGATAGTTGTCGTCCTGCATACCTTTCTCGATGGGTTTGCCCGAACGGCTTAACCAATACAAACCCGTAACCACAATTGCATTATTGAAAAAATGCGCCGCAATGTTGAGCCATATATTTTTTCCATAATAAAAAATATACCCTAACAGCATACCTAAAAACAAACGGGTAAGAAAGCCATAATAAGAAAAATGCGCCGCGCTGAAAAAAATACTGGTAATTACTATGCCCCAAAACACATTGCGAAACAAGCCGATGAACATTTGCTGCAAAGCGCCGCGGAAAAACAATTCTTCGAATAAAGCTGGCAGAAAAGCAAGAATGATAAGTGCATAAATATAATCGGCAAAGGTTTTCATTTGCGCCATACTCAATACTTCTTTTGAGTATTCATCTTCCATTCGCTTGAAGGTTTGCGCCCAATGTTTTGAAATGGGTATCATTTCGTTCAACTGCGAAATAATACTTTGCGCAAACAAGGCGGCAATCACTAACAGCAAAACCAAATAAAATTGGCGGGCGTTGGAATGCGTTGCAAAACCTAAATACCGAAACGGTTTTTTGTTTATGATCACTGCAAAAAGAAAAGCCGGTAAGGCGAACAAAACTAATGTACTTATTACCTGAACAATTCTTGAAATTTGTATATTTTTCGGGTCTAACAATGCGGCTGTTAACTGACTTAAAGGCACGCCCAGAGCCACTTTGATAATTATAATTGAAACGACGCCTGCCATTACAAAACCAAACCCTAACAAGCCAAATAAAATGGCTAACTGACCCCAGGAATTAATGCCGCGCGAAGAATTGCCATACGTTATATTCATATTACTACCTCTGTCATAGCGAAGATAAGGAAAGGCGGGAAGCGGAGGTAGAGAGATATGATGAACAACAACCCAACATAAAGTTTTGTTTCGCTAACTATTTTGTTTTCGCACCATTGCGGTTTATAAATAGCACCCGCTTAACTGCTCAATTCATAACAAAGCGTACAAGAGTCCGCCTGAGGCGGAACAATGTTCAATCGGGGAGATGATACAGTTAAGACTATAAATTGTATTTTGTATTTTTCATTCATAGCTCATAATTCACTCTTCATTCTTCATAAACGATTTGCAACAATTATATTTGTTTCATTTTAAAAAAGATTGCTTTTTATGGATGCACCAACACGACTTTTTGATGCAGTGGATTGGCAACTGCAACGGTTTCCAAACATTACCATGCTTAGTGCAAAAGAAAACGGAGAATGGAAAACATACAACACCGAAGAAGTAAAAACAATTGTAAACCGGTTTAGCGCAGGCTTGCTGCAATTGGGTGTTGGCGCACGCAGCTTTGAGCCGCAAGGTGCTGATACCATTGCCATTATTAGCAACAACCGGCCGGAATGGATTTTTACCGATTTGGCTGTTCAACAAACCGGTGCTGTTTTGGTACCCTTATATCCAACCACAAACCCGTTGGAAATCTCTTTTATTTTAAACGATGCTTCTGTTAAATACATTTTTGTAAGCAGTGAAGAGTTGTACCAAAAAATAAAAGCGTTACAGCATGAAGTTCCTTCCTTGCATGAGATTTATTCATTTGAATATATAGAGGGTGCAAAGCATTGGAGTGAGATACTTGCAATAAGCAATAACGAAGCGTTGCAAACAGTAGAAACTATAAAGCGGACCATTCCGGAAGAACATCTGGCAACTATTATTTACACTTCCGGCACAACCGGAACGCCTAAAGGTGTGATGCTTACACACAAGAATATTGTTTGCAATGCACTGTACTCGAAAGAAAGCTTTCCTTTTTCCGATGCGCCGGGCACAAAGGTGTTAAGCTTTTTGCCACTTAATCACATCTTTGAAAAATGCGTTACTTACATTTATTTATTTAGCGGCATTTCTATTTATTATGCAGAAAGCTTAGATACCATTGGCGATAATTTAAAAGAAATAAAACCCAATGGTTTTACCACTGTACCGCGTTTGTTGGAAAAGGTTTTTGAAAGAATTATGACAGCCGGTTCGCAATTAAAAGGCATGAAGAAGACTTTGTTTTTTTGGGCAGTTCGCACGGCAACAAAGTACGATAACCGCACCAACGGCGGTGCTTTTTACAATACCAAATTAAAGCTTGCCAACAAACTTATTTTCAGCAAATGGCGCGAAGCGTTGGGTGGCAATATATCGTTCATTGTTACAGGCGGCGCGGCTTGCGGCGAAAAATTGTTGCGCATTTTTAATGCTGGCGGCATACCGGTTTATGAAGGTTATGGACCTACAGAAAATAGTCCTGTAATTGCCGTGAACCGAAAGGCAAAGGAAGATATGAAATTTGGAACGGTAGGTCCGGTAATTATGGGTGTTGATTTGAAGTTTGAAGAAGACGGTGAGATTTGCGTACGGGGCAACAGCGTAATGAAAGGCTATTATAAACGTCCTGATTTAACGGCTGAAACCATTATTGATGGTTGGCTGCATACCGGCGATATTGGCGTAATGGAAGAAGGTAAATTTTTAAAAATTACAGACCGTAAAAAAGAATTATTTAAAACCAGTGGCGGCAAATATGTAGCGCCACAGCCGATAGAAAACAAGCTAAAAGAAAGCATGTTTATTGAACAGATAATGGTGGTTGGCGCAGGCGAAAAGTTTGTAGGCGCATTAATTGTTCCTGCTTTTCCGGCGCTGCAAAGATGGGCAAAAGAAAACGGTGTTGCTTACGGCAGTCAGGAGCAAATTATAAAAGAGGCGAAGGTGCTTGATTTGTATAGATCTGTGTGCGATAAATACAATGTTTTTTTTAACCAGGTAGAACAGATAAAACGTTTTAAATTATTGCCACGCGAGTGGGGAATTGCAACCGGTGAAATGACGCCTAAAATGAGCCTGAAACGCAAAGTGATATTGGATACATATAAAGATAAAATCAGGGAAATTTATAGCTGATTACTGGTTTTGTCTTCTTGTTCTTTTAATATTTGTTTTATTTTTTCAAGATACATAACATCAAGTTGATCCTTTGGTCGGTTTACTGCTTTTTTATTTTGTATAAGATGATTGATGTGAAGAAAGGGAACAGGAACGTTTTCGATCGTAGCTATTGTGGCAACATCCAAGCATTCATTAAATGTATAATTTTTCAAGCCTTTCATTTCAACCATCAAATCCAAGCAGGTTCCATTATTCAAATTAAATAAGTCCAACCAGGAACAATTTGCATATCATCAATCATAAAATAATCAATAGATGAATACTCTTGTAAAGCCTTCCTAAAAAGCTTTCTGTTTTCTGCTGTGTCTTTGATCTATATATCAATTTCATCTGTATAGATATCCATCTTACATTATTTTTTGTTTGTAGCAGATAAGGGTTTATGTACAATTTTTGCATTCTTCAACATGACACTTCTTTTCATCAACTTTACCATTGTTTTAAAACGCTCTTCATGCGTTTTTAGTAAAGCATCCCTCAGCAAATCAAGTTCTGCTTTTTCATAATCGGGCTCTTTATGTTCAGGTAATTCCATCATTGCAATTGCAATTTATTTAATAAAAAATAAGGCTTCTCTAAATTTTGTTTTATCATTTCTCTTGCAATCAAATGCTTCTTTTTCAGCTATCTTCACTATGTGATTTTACAAACGCTTACATTAGAAACAAAGCTGCAGCAAAGCGCATTTTCTTTTCATCCTGTTGTGCCTTTTCATTCGCAAAATGATAAACTTTTGTTGATGGATTTTACAGCCGGCAACACAGAACTTTCTGATGAAATTGTAAACAATACAAACCTCTTCACTCAATACATTAATAACAAATTAGAGCGTAACAATGCGTTATACGGAATTGGCGGTTATGCCGAGCACCGCACTATTTATGCACGCAGTGAAGTTTTTAATTCAACAGGTGAAAAAAATGTGCCGCGCCGGTTGCATTTAGGTATTGATATTTGGGGAAAGCCCGCCACACCTGTGTTTGCGCCACTTGGCGGCGTGGTGCATAGCTTTGCGTTTAATGATAAATACGGAGATTACGGAGCAACAATAGTTTTATTACATCAACTTAACGGCACTGCATTTTATACGTTGTATGGACATTTAAGCGTGAGTAATCTTACCAAGCTTGAAGCTGGAAAATACATTAGCCTTGGTGAGCCGATAGGCAATTTTGGCGAGCCGTTTGAAAACGGAAACTGGGCGCCGCATTTGCATTTTCAAATCATAAAAAATATGGAAGGAAAATGGGGTGATTATCCGGGTGTTTGTGTTGTTAGCGAGAAAGAAAAATATTTGCAAAATTGTCCTGATCCGGATCTTATATTAGGCATGATGCAATATGCGGAAGCCGAACATAAATAACATAATCCCGGTGTAGTTTAATGGCTACTTATCAGCTCTTCAGCCAATGCTTTCCATTCTTCCTGCAAACTCACATCCGGCATTTTTTTGTTGGCTTTTTTATACCAATAATTCGCATTCCAATTATCGCCTTCCACCCGATGCAGGTAAGCATGAACCGCAGCAGCTGTGCTGCCTTGCAAGCTGTCAACAAGGCTGTGCGCTTTGTTCCAATCGCCATTGGCATCATACCACAAAGCTTGCAAATAAACCGATGCGTTTTGCGGCGGCTCATTCTTTTGTAAACTTGTTTTAAAATCATTTATAGTTATCATGGAGTATTGTTTTTACTTCATTTTATGTTTGCTCACTATAATTTCCACCATAAATTTTTTGTAGCAAACAATGCAACAACTTATTAATAAAATGTGTCTATCTTTCTTTCGCTATTCAGGTTTTCAATTCTATTTTTAAACGATGACAGAAGCAGGACTTTCAATTTTTTTGGCAATCACACTCTTGTTCATTATCTTTTTTGTTGGTATCGAAACAGCGTTTATCAGCGCCAACCGTTTAGGCGTTGAATTAAAGAAAAAACAAGGTAAGCGAAGCGGTATCATCCTGTCCGATTTTTTTGAAAACCCAAATGGTTTTCTGGGCACTTGTTTAGCCGGAATTGTATTGTTCCTGGTTTTGTTTATGCTTGTGCTCATTCAGTTTTTAGCGGTAACGCTTTGGAAAATTCCTTTCTTCCAAAACATTCAAAACAATTATTTTTTTTTAATTGCCGATGTGTTGGCAGGCATTTTAATTCTCTTATTTTTTTCCGAACTATTCACCAAAGCTTTGTTTCGTGCTAAAAGCGATACACTGCTCTCTTTTTTTGCTTCGCTCGCTAAATTTTTTTATAACATTTTATACCCGGTAGTGCGCATTTTCATTTCTTTCGCATCCGGTATTTTGCAGTTTTTATTTAATGTAAGATTAAAAGAAGATAGTGAGCCGTTTACTAAAACTGACATTGAACATTACTATCAGCAAAACAGCGAACAAGATGAAGAAAACCCTGAATTGAATAAAGAGCTGTTTGAAAATGCTCTCTCGTTGCCCAACATTAAAATTCGCCGTTGCTTAGTGCCTCGAACCGAAATAGAGGCGGTTAACATCAACACTTCAATTAGTGTTGTAAAGCAAAAATTTTTAGAAACGAAGTTGAGCAAAATGGTGGTGTACGAAGGTAATGTTGACAATATTGCAGGTTACATTCATCAGCTTGATTTGTTTAAAAAACCAACTGATATAAAAACAATTTTGTTAGCTATTCCTGCTGTGCCTGAAAGCATGAGCGCAACCGATTTAATTACGAAATTTTCACGCGAGCGCAAAAGTATTGCCTGGGTTGTAGATGAATTTGGCGGAACCGCAGGCATTGTTACAATGGAAGATGTGTTGGAAGAAATTTTTGGTGATATTAAAGATGAATATGATACCGAAGAATTTGTGGAAAAGCAATTGAGCGAAAACGAATACATTTTTTCGGGGCGGTTAGAGTTACATTATCTTATTGAAAAATACGGCTTTCAGTTTCCCCAAAATGAATCGGAAACAATTTCAGGTTATATTATTGACGTACACAAAGGCATACCAAAATTTAAAGAACGCATTATTATCGGCGATTATGAATTTGATGTGCTTAACGTGAGCAACACACGTATAGAAATGATAAAAATGAAAGTGCTGCGATAACATTCTGTTTGCAAGCCTACCTTTGCCCGCAATAATTTCGTATCTAAACTAATGGCTACATCAATTTTTAATCGTGGCGGAAATCCTCGAACCACCGAGATGTCGTTTATAGATCATCTCGAAGCTCTCCGCTGGCATATCATACGTTCTGTTCTTGCCATCCTTGTTCTTGGCACCGTTATTTTTATTTATCGGGATTGGGTGTTTGATTATATCATTGCCGGTCCCATCAATCCCGATTTTGTTTCTTATTCTGCCTTGTGCAAGTTCAGCCATTTAATTGGTGCCGGCAATGCACTTTGCCTCAAATCGTTTCATGTGGATATGCAAACGACAACCTACGGCGGGCAGTTTTTAAGCAGTATCACTATTGCTATATCCGGCGGATTGTTAGCTGCGTTTCCCTATATTTTCTGGGAGTTTTGGTTGTTTATAAAACCGGCTTTAAAACCTAAAGAACTAAGAAACACGCGCTTTATTATTTTCTGGGTTTCGTTTTTCTTTTTCCTCGGTGCTGCGTTTGGTTATTTCATTTTAGGTCCGTTCACTTTTAATTTTCTGGGAACGTTTACTTTGGGTACAAAAGGAATGCTGGTAACGCGTCCAACACTAACCGATTATTTAGATAATCTTACAAACATCATTTTAGGCTGCGGAATTGCTTTTGAGCTTCCGGTGCTGGCTTCGGTATTAACACGTATAGGTTTAATAACGCCTAACTTTTTGCGCCGTTCCCGCCGTTACGCCATTGTTATCATTTTAATTATTGCAGCTTTCATTACGCCAAGCCCCGACTGGATAAGTCAAACCATTGTATTTATTCCTTTAATGTCGTTGTATGAGTTAAGCATCTTCGTTTCCAAACGTGCTTACAAAGCATTGGAAGATTATGATAAAGAGCAGGAAGTGAAAGAGTGGGAGTAATGCCGTTTATCATAAATATATAACAAGTAACAGGTTGAAATAAAAATCGCAATAAATGTATGTAAGCCATGATATTGGTACAATGCCATTGCAAAAAGGAAAACCTCCAAAGCCAATACTTGTGCTTACTCGCCGCGAAAAATAAAGATTTGTTTTGATATCGGAAGGATTAACTAACAATCAAATTGCATCGCAATTGTTCATCAGCGAGCTAATGGTTATATACATTGCCGTAATTTATCAATGAAGTTCAAAGCTAACATCAAGGCATTGTTAATTAAGATGGTATTGAAGTATGATTTGATATAAGCGAGGTTTTGTTTTTACTTCATTTTTCATCTGTAACAATCACTTCACCGCTATAGTTTTTCCTATCACTCCCTACGATGCTTCGGCTGTTTTTACCAAACCATTTATACGATACCGCTTTCGTTTGTTGTAAAGTTTCTATACTTTTTTTATAAGATAAATTGCTGATGCAAAACACAACTAAAGCATTTGTAAACAATGATGTGCCTTTTGTAAAATGGTTTTCTTTTACCACACTTTTGCGGGGATAATTTGAACAAACAATATCTTCTGCAAGCCTTGCCTCATCTGCATTTCCGAGTAATACAATTTTTTCAAATGATATATCTTTTGTTTGCTTCTTTTTTATAAACGACAAACCCAGAACAGAAATCAAACCTCGCAGCAATATACCTGCATGCAAGCCTTGCCGTAGCAGCCATGCGCCGCTGCCACGATACCACTTTTTTACAAACAGGCTCATTGCGCTATAAAATACTTTCAGATAATTTAAGCTTCCTTTTTTTGTGCTTTCGCCTTTAAAGTGAACAATGGTTATGCTGCCCAGATAATAATTCTGATGCTCATTTTTTTGTATCCGGTAACTTAAATCAATGTCTTCAGCATACATAAAAAATTGTTCATCAAAATCGCCGGTTGCATCCAGAATTTCTTTTGGAATCATCATAAAAGCGCCAGCTATAACATCTACTTCATGCACTTTTTTTTCGGGTAAAAACAGAAGCGCATATTTTCCAAAATGCCTGGAATGAGGCAGCAAAGACGACAAGCCAGCAAGTTTATAAAAAGAAACCATTGGCGAAGGAAATGAGCGTTTGCTTTCGGGTAAAAATTTACCCTTGCCATCAATCATCCGTACGCCAACAGCGCCGGCATTACTGTGGTTTTCATAAAAAGAAATACATTGCTCCAGGCTATCTTCAGCCAGTATCGTATCAGGATTTAAAAACAAAATATACTTGCCTTTTGCAATTTGCAAAGCTTTGTTGTTTGCCTTAGCAAAGCCTTCATTGGTTTCGTTTTGTATAAATTGAACCCATAAAAAATGAGGTTGCAAATAAGCAATGGTGTTATCGGATGAGCAGTTATCAATCACAATAACTTCAGCATTTATGTTTTGTATTGCTTCATTTACAGAACAAAGACATTGCTCTAAAAAAAACTTTACGTTATAACTGACTATAATGATGGAAAGCGTCAAAAGAAAAGGCTTAAATGTTCATACCGCCGCAAACGCTTAACACTTGTCCCGTTACATAAGCGCTCATGTCCGATGCTAAAAAAAGTGTTGTATTGGCTACTTCTTCGGCAGTACCAAAACGACCTAATGGTATCTTCTTTTTAAATTCATCCGCCGTACTGCCATCTTTTAAATAATGCGTCATATCGGTTTCTATAAAGCCCGGAGCAATGGCATTACAGCGAATGTTTCTGCTGCCTAATTCCAGTGCAATGCTTTTGGTAAAACCAATAATACCAGCTTTACTGGCGGCATAACTGCTTTGCCCTGCATTGCCGCGAATGCCAATGATAGAACTCATATTAACAATGCTTCCGGTTTTGGCTTTCATCATCGGGCGGATGACTTGTTTGGTCATGTTGAACACGCTTTTTAAATTAATGTCCATCACATCATCCCATTGTTCCGACGATAGCCGAAGCAACAAATTATCTTTGCTGATGCCCGCATTATTCACACAAACATCAATTGTTCCCCACTCTTTTACCACATCATTTACAAGGTTTTCGCAGGCTGTAAAATCGCCTGCGTTGCTTTGATATGCTTTAGCTTTTACACCCATTGAAATAAGTTTATTTTCGAGTGAATAAGCCTTGTCTCTACTGCTATCACTCACATAAGTAAACGCAATGTGCGCACCGTATTCAGCAAACTTTACTGCAATAGCTTCACCAATGCCGCGCGCCGCGCCGGTAACAATACAAACTTTATTTTTTAGCATGAGTTGGAATTAGCGAATATATTTTTATGATGATGAATTTTATGCGATGGCTATGGCAGCCGTATCAAGCACTTTTCCGTTTTCGGTAGTGAGAATGCGCGATGGATATTTTTGCAGCACCAAAAAATTGTGCGTTGCCATGATGATGGAAGTGCCATATTCTTTACAGATGTGTGTAAGCAACTGCATAATTTCATCGCTTGTTTCAGGATCAAGATTGCCGGTTGGCTCATCGGCTAAAATAAGTTTGGGCGAGTTAAGCAAAGCCCGTGCAATATCCACACGTTGCTGCTCGCCTCCGCTAATTTCAAAAGGCATTTTAAACCCTTTACTTTTCAAGCCCACTTTATTAAGCACATCGTTTATTTTTTCTTCCATTAATCTATTATCCGTCCATCCGGTAGCACGTAAAACAAAACGCAGATTTTCATACACATTTCTATCGGTCAATAATTGAAAATCCTGAAACACTACTCCTAAATTACGGCGTAAAAAAGGAAGCTTTTTCCAGGTCATTGCGGTAAGATCAAACCCAACCACATTGCCACTTCCTGAAGTTAAGAGCAGGTCGCCGTACAAGGTTTTTAAAAGGCTGCTTTTGCCTGAGCCGGTTTTACCTACCAAGTACACAAACTCGCCACGGTTAACGGTAAAATTTACATTTTGCAGTATTAAGTTGCTGCCCTGGTAAATATTTGCATTCTGAACAGAAACCAATGTTTCGGACATAGGAAAAACCATTTGTGGCGAAGGTAAAGAATCCGGTTTTTTTGAAGTGTAAAAGTTAGTGGCTAATACTCCTTAAGCTTTTGTAGTTATAAGAAATCAACTTCTAATGTTCATGCAAAACCAAAACCGCAATCCTATCACAGCAATATCATTTTTATTTTACAATAAAACAACGAACAATATCCTCTTTTCCAACCTATATCTTTGCACCATGAAGCCCACGCAGCATTACTTAGAGAAATTAAGCGCCATTGTTCACGAAGCCGGTTATACATTACGGTATGAGCGGGGTACGTTTCAAAGCGGCTGGTGCTTGCTGGAAAGCAAACGTGTAATTGTGCTCAATAAGTTTTTAGATCTTGAAGGACGCATTAACATCTTACTCGAACTGATTCCGCAATTGCCGGTTGATACTGACAAGCTTACCCGCCTTTCGCAATTGTTGTACGATGATATTAAAAAAGAGGCAAAAACAAACGCTTAAGTATTCGCCCGAAATCTTTATTTTGCCTCTTTGCAACCGCTATTAACCATAACGTTTTTAGGAACCGGCACAAGTACAGGCGTTCCCATGATTGGCTGCCACTGTGAAGTTTGCTCATCCGAAGATAAACGGGACAAGCGGCTTCGCAGCAGCATATTGGTGCAATCGAAAACAACAACATTTGTGGTGGATACCACGCCCGATTTTAGACAGCAAATGCTGCGCATCAGCAATAATATGCTGAATGCTGTGTTGTTTACGCATCCGCACAAAGACCATATTGCCGGGTTGGATGATGTACGTCCATACAATTTTTTTTCCGGACTTCCCATTGATGTATATGCCAATGAGTTTACCGGCAACGCGTTAAAAAAAGAGTTTGCTTATGTGTTTGCCGAACATAAATATCCGGGCATTCCCAATATAAATCTTATCACCATTTCGGAAGAACCTTTTACAATTGGTGATATTCCGGTAACACCCATTGTTGTGTGGCATCATAAAATGCTGGTATATGGTTTTAGGTTTGGAAATTTTACTTACATCACCGATGCCAATAAAATAGATGAGCAAAACAAAAGCCTCATCAAAGGCTCGCAAACAATGGTTGTAAATGCGCTGCGTAACGAAAATCACATATCGCATTTTACTTTAAACGAAGCGATGAATTTAGTAGATGAACTACAAATTCCGCAGGCTTATTTTACACACATCAGTCATCAATTAGGAAAGCATAAGGATGTGAATAAAAATTTACCAAAACACATATCTTTAGCGCACGATGGATTGATACTTCATTGCTAACAACTTAACCAAAACGTATGCGCACTCAATCTTCATGGAAAGATTATTTTGTTTTTTCTAAAAAAGAAAGAAGAATTGTAATCGGGTTAATTATTTTTTTGATTGGCTATGGATCGTTGCTTATTTTTTATCATCCCAAAACAGAAAGGGCAAGGGTTGAAAATGCAGATGAAGCTATTGCAAAGCTATCTTTGCAAAACCGCGACAGCATTGGATTGCAGCCTAATATAATTGCGGAAGAAACTTCTTTACGCTCATCAACCGAAACACCTATCCGGTTGTTTTATTTTGATCCGAATTTGCTTGATGAAAATGGATTTAAACAACTGGGTCTGCGCGATAAAACCATTCATACTATCATTAATTATCGCAACAAAGGCGGACGTTTTTATAAGCCGGAAGACCTTCAAAAAATTTACGGCTTAACTGCTGAAGAAGCGGATAAACTAATACCTTATATCCAAATAAAATCGGAGCAAAAACAAACCCCTTTATCTGTACAAAATTATAATAGTGATAAAAACAAACCTTCTTACAAAACATCAAACCGGCAAATTATTGACATCAATACTGCAACTCCTGAACAATGGAAATCGCTGCCGTTTATAGGTGATGTGTTAAGCAACCGCATTGTAAAATACCGCGATAAAATAGGTGGCTTCACATCTATTGAGCAGGTAAAAAAAACGTATGGGTTATCCGATTCCACTTATCAAATTATCTTACCATATCTGCGCTTGTCTTCTGCTAATGCAACTTCTCAACAACCATCTTCAAAACAAAAAATAAACATCAACACCGCTACTGCCGATGAATTAAAAAACAACCCTTTCATTCCTGCTGATGTGGCGGAAGCGATTATTATTTATCGCAAGCAACATGGCAATTATTCTTCGGTTGAGGACATTAAAAAAATCGTTTTTATTAATCATGATTTGTATCAACAAGTACAGCCTTATCTAACTGTTGAATAAAGTTTTACAAATTAATTTTTTGTTACCAAAACTTCTTCTACATTTGCAAACTAACAGTTGTTAGTATGGATTTTGCAGTAGAGGAAATTACAGCGCAGGTAAAAGAAACAGCCCGAAATTTTGCAGAGCAATATATTCGTCCTCACATAATGGAATGGGATGAAGCGCAAACGTTTCCGGTAGAAACTTTTAAAGAATTAGGCAAATTGGGAATGATGGGTTTGCTTGTGCCTGAAGAATATGGCGGTGCGGGATTGAGCTATTTTGAATACAAGGAAGTGATTGAAGAAATTGCTAAAGTGTGCGGTGCCATTGGGTTAAGCGTTGCGGCGCATAACTCGCTTTGCACAAATCATATTTTATTGTTTGGGAATGAAGAGCAGAAGTATAAGTATTTACCGAAACTGGCTACTGCCGAACACATTGGCGCCTGGGGATTAACAGAACCCAACACCGGCAGTGATTCGGGCAATATGAAATGCACGGCTGTGCCTGACGGCGATGATTGGATTTTGAACGGAACAAAGAATTGGATTACACATGGCAAAAGCGGTGATATTGCTGTAGTAATTGCAAGAACCGGTGAGCCGCGCACAAAAAATAATGCAACGGCTTTTATAGTAGAACGAGGAACCAACGGTTTTTATGGTGGTAAAAAGGAAAACAAGCTGGGTATGAGAGCCAGTGAAACGGCAGAGATGATTTTTGATAACTGCCGTATCTCTAACGACAATTGTTTGGGTAATGTAGGAGATGGTTTTTACCAGGCTATGAAAGTGCTGGATGGCGGCAGAATTTCTATTGCAGCTTTATCGTTAGGCATTGCAAAAGGTGCATTTGAAGCTGCAAAAAATTATGCAAAAGAACGCTATCAGTTTGATAAGCCTATCGCTTCGTTTCAAGGCATTAGTTTTAAACTGGCGGATATGGCAACGGAAATTGAAGCGGCTGATTTATTAATTCAAAATGCATGTTATTTAAAAACAAACAATCAGCCCGTAACGAAAGCAGCGGCGATGGCAAAATATTATGCCAGCGAAGTGGCTGTAAAAGTGGCGAATGATGCTGTTCAAATTTTTGGCGGCTATGGTTATACAAAAGATTTTCCGGTAGAAAAATATTACAGAGATGCCAAGCTTTGCACCATTGGTGAAGGCACTTCTGAAATACAGAAAATTGTGATTGCCCGTGACGCATTACGCGATTAGTGGCCTCTAACGATTCTTTGATTGCTTGCTAAGAAGCCCGTCTTGTTTAAGATGGGCTTTATTGTTTTAAGATTTATCATTCAAACAATATACGGTTCCAACTCATCTGCAATTTTTCTATCGTTGCTCAACCGTGGCAATTTATTTTGACCGCCTAATTTTCCTATTGATTTCATGTAATTAATAAACCCATTTTTTTGTACAGTTCTTACTTGCAGTTTCTGAAGAATATTGCCATTTATTAAATCGTCATAATACACATTTTTCTTTCTTAGGTTATTATCAACTTTCTCTGCAAAAAGGCAAACGTCTTTTGGCATTTCTGCAAATTCAATAAACCATTCATGGTAGCTTTTTCCTTCGCCCTGCTGCACCATCGGCGCAACGGTAAACTCAACAATTTGAATATTTTCTTCCTGTGCAGCTTTCAACAAAGCAGCCTCTACTTCTTCGCTAATTACATGCTCGCCAAATGCAGAAATGTAATGCTTCGTTCTTCCTGTTACCATTAAACGATACGGATTGGTACTTACAAACTTCACAGTGTCGCCAATATCATAACCCCACAAACCTGCATTGTTATTAATAATAAGCGCATAATTTTCGCCTTCTTGCACGTCTGCTAAACTAAAGCGGGTAGGGCTTTCGGAGCCAATTTCGCTGGCGGGAACAAACTCGTAAAAGATACCTGAATTTGTATTTAATAACAAACCCTGATGCTCTATCGTATCCTGAAAAGCAAAGAAACCTTCCGATGCAGGAAAGGTTTCTATCGAATCAATTTGTTTACCGGTTGTGGCGAATAATTTGGCTTTATACGGTTCAAAATTTACGCCGCCATATACCATTACCGAGAAGTTGGGAAATAGGTCTTTTATTTCTTTACCGCTTGCTTGTTGCAACCGGTCAAAATACATTTGCATCCAGGGTGGAATGCCGCTAATGAGCGTCATATCCTGGTTGATGGTTTCTTTCACTATCGCATCTAATTTCGTTTCCCAGTCTTCAATGCAATTGGTTTCGTAAGAAGGCAATTGATTGGTGCGCAAATAGCGGGGCACATGATGATTAACAATACCACTTAATCGCCCGGTAGGGATGTCGGCAATTCTATCTAAAACCGGCGAGCCGCTTAAAAAAATCATCCTGCCCTTTGTAAAATCAGCATTGCCTTTTTGTGCGATGTAACAAAGCAGCGCGTTGCGTGCTGTATCTATATGATTGTTTATCGAATCTTTTGAAATTGGTATATATTTTACGCCACTGGTAGTACCGCTGGTTTTAGCAAAATACAAAGGCTTGCCGCGCCATAGTACATTGTGTTTGCCTTCTTTTATTTTTTCAATATAAGGCTTTAGCTTTTCATAATCCCTTAACGGAACCTGCTGTTTAAAATCGTTGTAAGTTTTGATAGATTGGAAGTGATGATCCCTTCCGAATTGCGTGTCTTTAGCGACTTTTATTAAGTATTGCAAAATGTTTTGCTGGTCTTGAACAGCAGATGCAATTCCATTTTGTATTTTATTAAAAACGTAATTAGCAAAGGGCTTTGCCAACGAAGATTTTATGCTCATATATATGGTTAACAAAAGTTATGGCAAAGGTATATCTGTACGGTGTCAGATGTATAATGTATTTGATTTACGGTCTGTGCTTTTTTGGTTAAACTTTTATCATTATCAATTCATTTGCTGTAAAAACAAACGGTTTGTATTTACGCAACTTACATTGTACATTGAAGTAATTTTGCTTTAATGAAGTCTATTATTTTTGAAGACAGAGAAGTTGAATTGTATAAAAAAACCTGGGATTACCAGGAGAAGCTGCTGCAACAAAATATTGCTTTAAAAAAAGAAAAACAACCTGCTGAACAACGGCTGATTTTTGTTGAGCATCCGCCGGTTTATACGTTGGGCAAAAGTGGTAAAGCCGAACACATGCTTTTGAATGAAGAACAGCAGTTGAACGAAGGCGTTGAATACGTTCATACAAACCGGGGTGGCGACATTACATTTCATGGATATGGGCAACTGGTAGGTTACCCGATACTGGATTTGGAAACATTTAAAACTGACCTTGGCTGGTATTTAAGAAGTATTGAAGAAGTTATCATTCTTACGCTTGCAAACTACGGCTTGCAAGGCGAAAGAAGCAAAGGCGAAACCGGCGTATGGCTTGATGCTCAACGCAAAGGCAGAGAGCGAAAAATATGCGCCATAGGCATTCGTTGCAGCCGCTGGATAACCATGCATGGTTTTGCATTGAATGTAAACACCAATCTCAATTATTTTTCTAATATTATTCCTTGTGGCATAGCTGATAAACAAGTTACTTCTTTGCAAAAAGAATTGAACCATGCAGTTAATATAAATGAAGTAAAAGAAAACGTAAAGCAAAGCTTTGAAAAAGTATTTAATGTAACATTGGTCAGCGACTTAACACCCGCGCAAAACGCTTCACATCAGCCAGCGGCTCAATAGCAGAATTGTGCAATAAGTGTTGTGTGAACTGATGTGCAAAATAAGGCGCAAGAGAACAACCTTTGGTTCCCATGCCATTCAAAATTCCAACCGAATTATAAACCGGATGTAAACCCACAAAAGGTCTTCGTTCAACGGTAGCCGGCCGTTCAGATGCAATATGATCAACCACGGTGAAAGGCAGGCGCAGCCAGTATTTCAGCTGTTCTTCTGTTTTTTTTCTGAACATTTCCGTAGGGTTACCATCATCGTAATTCCAAACATAATTAGAACCAATCCAAAACAAGTCTTTCTCTTTCCAGGGCACGATATTAATACCTTGTTTGTAAATATTGGTTTGCGGTAAATGTGGTATGTTTACAAGTAGCGCTTCACCTTTATTGAATGCAAAAGGCAGCATTGTAAAGTAAGGATTTCGAGCACCGCTAACCCCATCGCAAAAGATGATTTTTTGCGCTTCAACATCTTTATAAATCACCTTTTCTTTTTGAACCGAGCAATGTAAAAAATCAAATTTTTCTTCCCGAAAACAATTATCGTTTTTCAGACGTTCACGCCATAATAACAGAAGTTTTTGTACATCAATTAAATAACAGGAATTGATTTTTCCAATGCCATAATTGAAACGAAACAAAGCCTTTAAGTTATCATCATCAATCATTGTTTTTAAAAGTTCAGGCTCTTCTTTTATACGGCTTTCAAATGCTTCTTTCATTTGCAATGTGGCAAAAAAATCAAACACGTTTTGTTGCTGAATGAGTGTTGTTTTTAATTCAGTTTCAAGTTCTGAATATGCATTAAAAACAAACGGCAGCAGTTCATCAATCAACCATGTTTTCACCATGCGTCTGCCGGTAACCGGGTTAATAATTCCACTTGCTACAACACTTGCTGTGTTTGGTTTTGCTTCATTAATTACAAGTATTTTTTTACCTGCTTTTTGCAAATAATAACTCATAAAACAACCGCACATGCCTTGCCCGACAACAATGTAATCAATCATTTTTTTTCTTTACAATTCTATAGTTTTTGTGTAAGTGCAATTGTTTATTTATTTCATAAGAATGTATAACGAAGTAAAGGATTTTGTTTCTCTGCCACATAATGTTTCCTTTTTGATTAAGGGCTTTAAAAAAAAATTTTTTGTGTTAAATATTCGATTACATTTGACATGTTTTTTAAGGGTTTAGGGTTGAAAAAATTTCCTGTGTCTACAGGAAATTTCTTTTTAGAGTCGCTTCTTTTACTTCCTTTTCTTTTACTGCGTTTTTTCCAGATGGTGTATAAATTGAATTTACACAAATCAATTTATAACAAAGTCATTCGTTTGCAAAGCTTACCACGCTTCCGATGCAGGATATTTTAGAACTGGATGAACACACAAGAATGAACAGCTTGCCTGATGGTGGCGCTAGCTGGAATTGGAAAATGAGCGACAACTGGCTTATAAAAAAGATAGAAAAAGACTTCAGGATTTGTGTTTTTTATACAATAGAAAACAGAATGAAACGAAATAAAAAAAAGGAGAAGATTCTCCTTTTTTGTTTCAGTTCGTTATAAATCAGTTGCATTAAAAGTGTCTCCCTGGTTGATATCGCCGGTTTCGTAGCCGCGCTTAAACCATTTCATCCGTTGCGCCGATGTGCCGTGGGTAAACGCATCGGGAACTACATAACCCTGCGATTCTTTTTGCAAACGATCATCGCCAATTGCATTTGCTGCGTTCAAAGCTGCATCAATATCGCCTGGCTGAATTATAGTTTTTGTTTGATCTGTTGTTGCATGTTGCTGCGCTTCATAATGCGCCCATACACCCGCAAAAAAATCGGCTTGCAACTCCAAACGTACAGATAAAGCGTTTATTCCTTTTTCATCAAGCCGGCTGCGCTGTGCATCTACTTTATCTGTAATGCCTAATAAATGTTGTACATGATGACCCACTTCGTGTGCAATAACATACGCCGAAGCAAATTCGCCGGGAGCACCAAAACGGTCAGACAATTCATTAAAAAAAGAAACATCAAGATACACTTTTGAATCGCCCGGGCAATAAAAAGGTCCCGTTGCCTGGCTTGCATTTCCACAAGAGCTTTGTGTAACTTCATTAAATAAAACCAATTTAGGATCGGTATAAGTACGGTTCATATTATGAAACAATTGTCCCCACACGTCTTCTGTTTCTGCCAATACGGTACGAACGAATTGCGTAGTTTGATCGTTAGCCGGAGCTACTTGCTGGGTAGGCTGCTGTTGAGCCGCATTATTACTTAAAACCGTGTTAGGGTTGCCTCCTAATAAATAAACTATCAGTGCAATAATCATGGTGCCAATGCCGCCACCAACGGCTAAACCGCCGCCGCCGCTACCTCGTCTGTCTTCAATGTTATCGCTTTCGCGTCCGCCTTCCCAAAGCATATTTTGTTGTATTGATGGATTGTAAAATTAATCTTCCGGTTTTATATTCAGCGCATCGTCGTCAACAAATTCTTCCTGCTCGCGCGGATGGTTGTCGTACTCCTTTAGTGTTGTGTACTCGGCGTCGCCGGTAGGTGTTTGATCGTTTAAAATAGAACTGTTTTCTGTGCCTTCACGTACCGGATTGTCGCTGTTGGTTACCTTATCGTCAGCATCATAACTATGATCGTATTCACCCACATTTTTGTTTTTCGGATCCACATTTTGCATATAAGTTTTTATTAGAAAAACAGGATTGAAAAAACCATACCAGAGCAAGGCAGGATGCAAGAAATTAAAAAGTTTGCAATGAATATTTAATCGTTTTCATAATGCAGAGAAAAAGTGGTGTAAATAAAAACGTTGGCAGCCACTATTATTTATAAACCAATCACAACAATTTCTGTTCTTCTGTTCTTTGCTTTTTCTTCTTCGGTAGTATTCTCCGCAATGGGTTTTGTTTGCCCGTAACCCTTACTGGATAAGCGTTTTGCGCTGATCCCTTTACTAATAAAATAACCGACTACAGCTTTTGCGCGGTTAGATGAAAGCGTAAGATTGGATGCTGGCGTTCCAGTATTATCGGTATGGCCGTTGATCTGCAATTGAACGGTTGGATTATCATTTAATAACTGAACCACTTTATCTAACTCAATATTACTAACCGGCTCTAACTGGTAAGAATTAAGGGCAAACTGAATATTTTTTAATGTTACCGTGGCATTCAGCTCTATCGGCTGTAGTGCTATATTTTTTTGATAAATACTATCGGGCAATTTTTTACTCAAGGCAAATAGATCGCTATACAATAAATAATTTTTTCTGTTTACTGTAAATGTATAATCGCTGCCAACCGGCAGTGTAATAAAATAAAACCCTGTTTCATCTGTTTGCACATTCATTATTATTTGCCGGCTGCTGTCGCTCGTTAATTCAACAGAACAAGGCAAGCCTTTGTTTGTTTTTGCATCAGTTACATAACCTTTAATGTACACTGTTTTTAAAGGTTGCACATCGGGCTTCATCGTAAACTGATACAAGTCAAGTTCGCCATGCGTATCTCCGCGGTCGCTTGCATAATAAGCGGTTGTACCATCACTGGCTACAAACAAACTGCCTTCATTATCAATTGTGTTTATGGGGTATCCTAAATTCTCCGGTTTACTCCAGCCGTTACCTTTTCTGCGAAGTACATAAATATCACTTCCGCCATAGCCTGGCAAGCCATCCGAAGTATAATAAAGCGTTTGATTATCGGCATGAATAAACGGCGCCAATTCATCACCGGCGGTGTTGATGCCAGGACCCATGTTTTGCGCCGGTCCCCATTTGCCGTTCTTTTGCCGGTAGCTTACATAAAGGTCTTTGCCTCCAAAGCCACCGGGACGGTTACTGCTGAAATACAAAGCATTTTTATCAGGACTTATGCTGGGCGAGCTTTCCCAATATTCTGTATTTATGTTGCTTCCCAGGTTAAACGGCTCACTCCATCCTTTCGGTGTGTTGTACGATATATACAAATCAAAATTTCCAAAACCTTTGTTTCCAAAGTCCCCGGCAAATAAAAGCCATTCACCATCTGCCGAAATATTAATGGCGCCTTTGTAGGGTTCAATATTAATGTCTCCCTCAATTACTTTCGATTGTGAGTAGCCGTCTTTTGTTTTTATACTTTCTATAAAATCTTCCCTGCCATTTTCACCTCGCCGTGTAAATACAAACAAACTATCATCAATGGTAAACGAAGGATAATATTCAGAACGTTTTGTATTGATGCTATCGCCTAAGTTTTTTGGAGCGAATACATAGCTTTCAGCAGGATGATTTTTTTGATAATCTATTGCAAACTGGTAACAACGCTTGCGGTACTCTGCGCTTTTTATACTTTTTTCACTCAACTTTGGAATGGATAAAAACCGATTTACCGCGTTCATCGCTTCATCCCATTCGCCTAATCCTGCAAGATTAATAGAGTAAGGCAGTTCAAAAAAAGAGAAGTAAGCGGTATCAATTGTTTTTGCTTTTTGATAAAAAGAAATCGCTTTTTGGTAATCTTTCATTTCGCCATACACGCCTGCCAACGATAAATAAGCGTCTGTAAAATTCGGATTGTATTCGATGGCTTTTCCTAAAAGAGGCACCGCATCGCGCACCAAGCCATCGCGCAGTTGCAACATGGCAGCATCATAAGCATCCTGCGCTTTCTGCTGTTTGTTATCTTTTTTTTGAGCAAAAGAAAACGCAAAAAAAGCGAGTAAAAACAAAAGCAATCCACATCTTATCATGTATGTAAAAATGTAAAAAACTATGAAAGGATTGTGTTAAATGAATGATGTTATTATTGTAACCAATTACATTTTCTTAGCAATATAAATAATTGAACTGGTCCGTTCCGGCTTGCCCGAAGCCTTTGCATTGGAGCGCAATCCGGTAAAAAAAGCATTTACAAAATTGTTCTTTCCGGTTTTGTATTTTTCGCTTAACATACTTACATAAAAACTATCAAACGGCATTGGTTTTATAGCAACGATATTGAACTGATATTGTGCTAACAATTGCTTTATACTTTTCGGCGAAAAATGATAGAGATGCCGAGGCACATCATAAGCCGCCCAATACTCTTTATAATAAGCCGCATCAAAACTGGTATAATTAGGCACAGCAATTATCAATCTTCCGTTTTCTTTTACTATGGTTGTAAACATTTGCAAATACCTGTGCAATGGGTGCACATGCTCCAGCACATGCCACAACGTAATGGCATCAAACGTTTGCGGCTGTTGAGCAAATAAATCATCTGATGACTGAAGCGTTATACCGTAGTTTTTTTTCGCATTGTTCCGTGCGGTTTCATCCGGTTCCAAAGCGGTTACCTTCCATCCCGCATTCTTCATTTCAGCCGCAAAAGCGCCTGTTCCTGCACCAACATCAAGCAAGGTTCCTTTTTGCAATCCGGTTACTGTTTGTACAAGTTTTCTTTTTTGTTTTAGCGTGATATTTCTTACCGAATGATAAAGCCTGTTGATAATGCCTTTCTTCGTATCACTATGAGAAACATAATTGCCCGATTTATAAAAGATACCAATACCATCAGCGTCCGGCGCATTTTGTGTGAAGCGAAGCGTGCATTGGTTGCATTGCCAAACCGAAAAGCTTTCTCCGCTTACTGTGTTGTCTTTCGTTTCTAATACGAAATTAATTGAATCGCTTTTGCAGGCAGGGCATTCCCCGTAACAAATTACTTGAGGCATGGCGGCAAAGAAAGTAAAGTTTCAGTTAAAAAGACAACACTTTATTCAATGTCAAATTTCGTTTTCATCTTTCATTTATCTTTCCATCCATGAATGTGCAATCAAGCATCAGTCGCAATTCCCAACCTGTCCGCCGCTTTTCTTTTTATCTTCCCTTCACCTGGTATTTTGTTGTGTTTGCCGTATGCTGTCTTGCAGGATATTTTTGGATTAAAACCTTTCCTAAACTGCCGGATACGGCTTATGCCGATATTTTTCCTTTGTTATTGAATATTGCTTTCTGGTTTCTTCTTATTTTTCTTTCTGTTTCCTTCTTGTCTGTACTGTTTTCTTTTACTTACTTTTTTGTGAAGAAAAAAAAGGGGCTTGTTCAATTTTTAGTGGAAGCAAAAACAACAAACAACGATAACACGAAAAGCAAACAGGAAGTGTATGTAAAAGTTAAGCCTCTTATCAAACCATTATTGGGATTTGTTAAGCTTCGTTTGCAATACGATGAACAGCATGTTTCTAAAAAATTTTCTTTGGTAGAGCAGATTGCCGGAAAGCTTATTGCCACTGCAATTGAAGGCACTTACAACTGGCAGTTGCCCGCCATTAAAGAATACCGTATTGAAAAAGCGATTGTTTATTTTGAAGATTTTTTTCAGTTCTTTTCATTTGCTTTGCCTGTGGCTACAAACAATCGGTTTTATACATCGCCGCAAGATTCTGTAACTAAAACTATCACTACATTTCCACGCAAAACACAAGATACCAACACAAGAATTGAAGAAATAAAAAGAGTGGAAGGAGAGCACATTAATTATAAACACTTTGAAGGCAACGATGATGTGCGCCGCATTGTTTGGAAAATTTATGCAAAAAACAAAGAGCTGGTAGTTCGCATTCCCGAAGTGCTTGACCCTTATGCTTCGCATGTTTATTTGTATGCCTCGTTTTATTCATCGTTTGGAAAAGATGTAGGTGAAGTGATTAACATTCCGTTTTTAAATTATTATAAAACATTTATCTGGAGCGTTTACAGGCAGCTTATTCAGCAAGGTTTTGAAGTAAGATATTTGCCCGATCAAACATTACCTGCTATCAATACAAACGATGCGCAACAAAGTGTAAAGCATAGCATCAGCATCAGCCGCTGGCAAACGGATAAAGATTTAAAAAACTACGTGAACAGTAAAGATGCTGCGATGGTTATTGTATCATCGTTAAGCGATGTTGAACAGGTGCGGCAATTAGCAGAGCAATGGGGCAATGATATTTCGTTTGTTTTTATAGCACTTACCAATAGCTTAGGTAACCAGCAGTTGGGCGACTGGCTGCAATGGCTTTTTATTAAGAATGAACAGAACACGGTAACAGAATACAAACGCAACTGGAACTTTACACTGCTCCGTTCAAAAATTGTTGAAAATGAAAAGAAGCTGAAGGCTGTATTGCAACAGTTTTCTAAAGCAGAAGTGATAGAGCAATAAGTGTTTTAGTGTTCTAATAAAAATAAATATTCAATCTTACATAGTACATACAGCAAGTGAAAATAGGACGAATACATAGTTATAAGAAAGTGATTGCGCAGTTACTGCTGCTGGTGTTGCCAACCGCAGTATTATCGTTTTATGTGTTGTGGGATGTGAACCGCTTTTATGCGATCCTGCAGAACGACTGGATTTTACAAGGCTGTTACTTCACGGCAGGGCTGGCGTTATCAACCGTATTTTATGCGTACCGGTTCCGTTTTGTTTCAACACTGGCGGTGCTGGCTTTGTTTTACATCATCGCTTACAGCATCATTGAAAACGTTGTTGTAGGTGAGTTTGATACGTTTTTAATCTCTATTAAATTTCTCATTTTCTCCATTCTGTTTTCTATCGGATGGCTTGCCGGTTACGGCTTCAGCCGTGCGCGATGGTTCACCATTTTATGGAGTGCTTTTTTACTCATTATTCATTTGGTTGTGGTGAGCCGAACCGCCGACATTAAAGCCAATGCATTGATTGCTGCCTTTGCGCCAGTGTTGGGTTATGCAGTGTATGTAATTTATACTGCCGAACTTATCCGTAACATGAATGAAGACGAAGCCGGCTTCGGCTGGTTTATTACCAAACGAATGTTTGGTTTTGCTGTGATTTTGTTGCTGATTTTAACCGGAATTTTTACTGCTTTTAATGAAGATTTTAAAGCCATCGAAAAGGAGTGGAGCGGTATGCAGCCCGACTATAATAAGAAGGGCAACCACGAAAGCATGACAAAAGAAAACAAAGATGGCTCTATCAGTAATAAAGATCAAACAAAGCTTACGGGTGGTTTAAACAAAGGAAAGCGGTTAGTGTTTGTGGCGAAGCTTGATAACTTTTTTCCCGATGGAAAAACGCCAAACCCCTTGTACTATACGGCTTACTATTATACCAGGTTTGATACGCTCACACAAACGTTTGAAATGGACACTTTGAACATGCCGTCAAACGATTTATTTAAGCCCGATCCATCGCGTATTCCTTTATATTTTTCAAAGACCGATTCAACGGTGATAAGAAATACCAAAGCAACATTAAACCGAAAAGTAATTACTACTGATGTTTATAAGGTATTGCTTTCACCTGATGAATATTTAGCTCCGTCAACCGCTTTTTCCTGTCAGCCTATCGGCGTACCGCCTGAATTTAAAGAACAATACAAAAGCGCATACCGCGCAAAAATGTGGGTGAGCGATTTAAACAGCGCTTATTTTATTTACAATCCTGCCGGAGACCCGATGCTTACCGCATTTCAGGAACAGCGTTTTAAAAAGCTGCGTGAAGTAACAGACTTTCGGGGAATGGAGTCGCGCTTCATGAGTTATTATACCTTTATGCCGCACGATACCGATTATAACAGGATAACGAAACTGGCACAACAAATTACCGCAAATGCTTCAACACCCATTGATAAAATGCTTGCCATCCGCAGTTATTTTTTAAGCAAGGATGAGTTTGGTCAACCATTATTTAAATACTCCGATAACCCTGGTATTCCGGGCATCCCGTCTGCCAATAAACTCAATTATTTTTTATTCGAAAACCGCAAAGGCTATTGCGCTTATTATGCAGGCGCCACCTTGTTTATGTTGCGTGCTTTAGGCATTCCTTCGCGCATTGCAGCAGGCTTTTTAACCATTGACAGAAGTAGTAAAAACCTAGGCTGGTATTGGTTTTACGAAGACCAGGCACATGCCTGGGTGCAAGTATATTTTCCTGGCTACGGTTGGATGGATTTTGATACAACAATCCCAGATGTGAACGTACAACAAGCCTCGCAGCCCGATCAAACGCCACCTCTTGATATGCAGCAGGTTTATCTTGTTGCAGACGGAACGGTTGTGCAAACAGATACCATTCTAAAGCGCATAAAAATAAATATTAAAGACCTTCTTTACCATGATAAAACTTACACCGTTGCTGATGCGGTTGATGTAACAGTAGATGCTTCGCGGGCAACAGTTTCTGCAGATAGCGGAACAGTACCCTTAAGCGCTGTACGGAAAGGAATGCACATTACCGCAGCTTCTTATGCAGAAGTTTTAAAAAACATCAATGCAACGGAAACCGATAATGTTTCATCTATCATAAAAAAAATTCCGAACCCGGTTCCGGTTGATGAAATTAAAATTATTGAAACCGATACAGCAAAGAAAAATCAAAAGAAAAAAACATCGCCAGAAGGCGAACCGGTTAATTGGCTTCACGTTCTTTGGATAACATTAGCTGGTATATGTATTTTTTTGCTGGCAGTTTTTGCTACGCCTTATTTTATATGGTTTTATTTCAATGGCAAAGCAAAAAGAAATCAAAATGCAAAACAATCTGCTTCCGATAAATACAACGCTGCTATGTTCTATTTAAATCAGCTGGGTTATTACCGTTCAGGTTTAGGTCCACAACAATTTGCAATGCAAACCGATAAGCAGTTTGGAACAAATTTTTCTCCTTTCAGCAACGTTTATCAAAAAGCGAAATATAGCAATGCTGCGTTATCGTTAAACGAACAACAAACGGTTGCTTCATTTTATTCAACATTCATTCAGAACATAAAAAACCAAGTGCCTTTTAAAGAAAGGTTGGGTAAATTTTTAAATATTTACAATACCATCCGATATTTTACATCGCCTAAATAAGAATTATGGAAACAACAGCAGTACAAACAGGAACGGAAGAAACGATTGCCAACATTGAGAAGTTAGTTAATAATATTGAAACTGTAATTCGCGGTAAACGCACACAAATACAACTCATTGTAACGGCTTTACTGGCGAAAGGCCATATCTTAATTGAAGACAATCCGGGCACCGGAAAAACAGTGATGGCAAAAACACTTGCGCAAAGCATTGCCGGACTGAAACATAGTGGTGGTGCGGATTTTAAGCGCATTCAATTCACGCCCGACCTGCTGCCTATGGACTTAATCGGCTCGCATATTTTTGATGATATTAAAAAGGAGTTCATCTTTAAAAAAGGTCCTTTGTTTTGCAATGTTTTGCTGGCAGATGAAATTAACCGCGCCTCGCCAAAAGTGCAAAGCGCCTTGCTGGAATGTATGGCTGAAAACCAGATTACCATGGGCGATGTAACCTATCCTTTAGAAGATTTATTTTTTACCATAGCCACGCAAAATCCTGTTGAAATGGAAGGCACCTATCCATTGCCTGCCGCGCAGTTGGATCGCTTCTTTATTAAAATTTATTTTGGCTATGTTGATGAAGCCACCGAGCTTGACATCTATAAAAACTATCTCCGCATTCAGAACAATTTAGAGCATATACAACAGGTGTTGAGCATGAATGATATTTTGTTGTTGCAAAGCAATGCAGAGCATGTTTTTATTCATGAAGAAATTATTAGTGCAGTTAGAAATATTGTTTGGAACACACGCCGCCATCCTGATATTGTGCTGGGCGCATCAACCCGAAGCGGCATCACGTTTCTAAAATGTTTAAAAGCATTTGCATTGGTAAATGGAAGAACGTTTGTAACAGAAGATGATCTGCAAATTATAACGCCTGCTGTTTTAGACCATCGTTTAATGTATAGGAACAAAGAAGCGAAACATAAGGCATTGGCGGGCATCTTGAATAAAGAAATTGACAGGTTAAGCAAGCTTAAAATTGGATAGATTATTTTTATCCGAATCTTATTACTAATTTTATTTTTAGAAGCCAATTTATTACTAAAACCCGCGTTGTAAAAAATACGTAATTTATATTTTTTTAAGATTCATTTATTAATGAGTGCTTTTATAAACATGATACGAAACAAACGCAAACACGCTTCTTACTTATAAAATAGAGTGTTTGTTGTTTTTGATACAGTAAATTAACCAGGAACAAATGAAAAAGTTACTCCTTGATGTGTTAAACGATTCGGCGTTTGATGAATTAAAAGTGATGGAAACCGATAAAAAAATAAAAATTTTAAATGAAGATGAAGTGCTTCGTTTAAAAGAAAAGCGCGACCAGATTTGGAAAGAATTGGAACAATATACTTTTGAAAATATTATGAAAAAAGTAAAGGACAGTGTTTGATGAAGTGGTGGCTGATTTTAATTTTTATTTGTTCGTTTTGTTTTACTGTTTTTTCACAAGACAATGCCGCTGCGCGTTATGAAATTAATGCTAAGCGCATTGGCGTAAACCCTACTGATAAAGACGCGCTTCCACGAAGCCGTGAGTTTCTCCGCTTAGATAACACTTACTACGTTGGCTGGATGTACGAAGGCATGTACAAGTACGATAGAAGCGCCGATTTTTTAGGTTACAAAAACGCCATTGTTCCGCTTCATAAATCATTGGTTTTACTAAATAAAGATTTTGGTTCAACGCTGCGCAATATCAATTCTTCCATTGCTTTTTTTTCAGAAAACATACGGCTGTTTCAGGATTATTTTGTAATTGTAAATGCCCTGAAAGAATGTTATGATAACATTGAAATGCCCGATTCAGTAATGGCTTTGCTGGACGATGTAGAGCAATATCGTTTTCAGCGCGATTTTTTTGGTTTGTACGAGCAGCGTGCATGGGAATATCACCGCAATCGTTTTTTTACTTCTGATAAATTTTCTTTTTTAAAAAACGGCGTTGCTGAAAATGAACAGCAAGCGTTTCAAATTTGCTATCAGGGGTTTGCTTTTATAGAAAAAAATAAAGCTGTCAACGATGCTTGGTTTGGCGCTATGCAAAGTGAGCAGGACAGGCTTCGCATTTACCATTACTTAGCCTTGCTTCATTGCTATAATAAAAACTACGACAGCAGCGAATATTACTATCAACAGCTTGCGCAAGGCGGTGCTGTATCGTGGAATAATTATGGAGGAATGCAAAGCGAAATAGGAAATTTTGCAACTGCAAAAGAGTATTTTAGCAGAGACGAATTTAGCCTTGGGCATGGCTTTTTAAACGAGCCGTATTACTATATTCCCATGCTTGAAGTGTATAGCGGAAAGCCGCAACGCGCAATTAGCATGTGCCAGGAAATCATATCGCAAAACGGCTCTACGCCTGGCTTTGGGTGGTATAATATTGCATTGGCGCGGGGTTATTTGTACGATGGACAATTGGACAGCGCAGAGTTTGCTTTAAACAAAGCCGCCAATTTTAAAGAGTTGCATATTGGCACAACACTTACCCAAACGCAGTACGATTTTACTGTAAATTTATTAAAAGTTCAACTGCTTGATAAAAGTATAGCGCAAATAAAATTTTTAAAAAAGGGCTGGTGGTATTCACCATTTGCATTGTATAAAATTGCATCCTTAAAACTGCAAAAATTAATGCAGGAATATGTAGTGGTTAACCAATTGGCTTACGACCCTGACAGAGTTAGATTGGTGTACGATTTATTTTGCGCCGAATCAACAACAACATTTGATGAAGCCTGGTATTTACTAAAAAATTTCAGTCCTAAATATTTTATGAATAAATACAAAACCTATCAAACAACCGATAAACGCGAAAATATTCAACGCTATTTTCAATTGTTTGAATCGCAGTTTAAATGGGAGAATGGCGATAAAAATGAGGCCCGGAAAGATTGGGATTGGATGATAAAAACAACCCTGATGGACACAGCAAATGAGAAATTATTTTTGGGAAGGTTGTATGAAAATGTTAGCGCAGCTTACAAAAAAGAAAACGAAGCTGAATACAATATTTATTGCAATTTGCTGATGCAGGTATATCCGCAATTGGTGCCATATTCAGGACTTTCAGTTCCGGTGCAGTTATCTGTTTCCGGCGATGAAACCGTTACAACCAACAAAGTGATTAGTGATTTAAAAGATTGCAATATTAACTTCACCAACAGCAATACCGATGCACCTTTGGCTTCTATTTCATTTGTTCAAAAAGGCGATAAATACCAGGCTACCATAAATGTAAAAGATGGAAACGGCAAGGCTGTTGTTTCAAACCAAAAACTAATATTTAAAAAAGCCGATGGAGTAGGAGCGGAGATTGCTTTGCGCTTGTTTGGCAAAGGCGGAAATATTGTTTTTGATCCTGCACAAACCGATTAAAAAAGCACTTGCTTACATACCCGGTAACTTAATATTGTTCTTTTTTAAATCGTCAATAAGTTGCTGTTGTATTTTCAGTTTTGCATCCTGAAAACCATGAGCATTTATCCAAACATTTACGGTAATTCTAAAACCATCGGGGTCAATATTGTTAATGCCTACGCGGCTTTCAGGCGATTTTAAAATAAGGGTCATGCTCGCAATAGAAGCTTGTAAAATGTCTTCAATATGTTTATAATCTGCAGCAAAAGAAAACTTAAAATCAATGTCTAACCTGCGAACACCTTCGCGGCTTATGTTTATAATTACTTCATTTGACAACTTACTGTTAGGAATAATAACGGTTCGATTGTCATACGTGGTTACCACAGTATAAAATATTTCAATCGCTTCCACAATACCTTCCTGACCCTGCGCAATAATACTGTCGCCAACCCGATAAGGCTTCATCAATAAAATTAAAATACCGCTGGTAAAATTTTGCAATGTACCTGAAAGCGCAAGGCCGGTGGCAACGCCAACAGCAGCAAGTAAACTGGCAAACAAGGTAAGCTTTATATTAAGCTCCTGCATAATGGCGAGGAATAACAAAAGTTGCAAAGCCACTTCAATAAGGCTGATTAAAAACGGGCGCAATGAGGCATCCAGGTTACGTTTGGCGAAAAACTTATGCAACCTGTTCATGAATACTTTTATCATCCAAAACCCTACAAAGCCAATAATAACAGAAATAATAATGTTCGGTCCGATTGTAATCAGCCAATCATACACTCTGTTGTAAAACTGTTCAATATTAAAATCTCTTACTTTTATCATGTATGCAATTATTGAAAAAAATTATACCATTGTTGGAAGATAAATGCAATAATAAATTCAGGTATCATAATGTAAGATTAAAACTAAATTAAACGTTTGTTTAATTTTGAACAGTTGTTTAATTTTGAAAGAAAAAAGAAAGTGAAAACCGGTGTTGACAAGCGTGAGCATATTATGAATACAGCTATTTCATTATTTGCCACAAAAGGTTTTGAAGGCACATCGGTGCGGGATATAGCCGCTGCGGCTGATGTAAATCTTGCCATGATAAATTATTATTTCGGATCAAAAGAAAAGCTTTTTGAAAGTATTGTTGATTTTAATGTTTCGTACACGCGCGATATGCTTGATGAAGTGATAAGCAACATTTCGTTTTCATCAATGCAAAAAATTGAAAAAGTAATTGACATTTATATAAAGCGTTTATTTGGCAACCGCGAGTTTCATAAAGTGTTGCATCAGGAGTTAATGTTGAATCAACGCCCTGAATTAGGTGAAGCTATACTAAATGTATTAAGAAAAAATTCTGACGTTATAGTCAAAATTATAGAATCGGGTATGCGTAAGAAGGAGTTTAAAAAAGTGGATGTGCCGCTTACTTTAGCATCGCTTACAGGCACAATAAACGCTGTGTTGTTGTCAAAAAAAATCTGCCATTATTTCTTATTTAAAGATTTGAAATCAGAAGATGTTCCTTATGAAAGTGAATCTTTCCAAAAACGAGTAGCCGATCATTTAAAACATTTGATGAAGGCGCACTTAGAGAAGATATAAAATTATAAAAATGGAGTAAAACAAAAAGCAGTAATACCGATTACTGCTTTTTGTTTTTAATAAGATTGCTTTTGCTTTAGTGCATGGCTTCTGCCAAATCTACTTTTGCGGCTGCTTTTCTGTTCTTTACAAATAACATAAACGGAATACAAATTAGAAACAGGATACCTAAATACAGAAACACATCCATATAGGACATTACAGAAGCTTGCTTAAAAATTGTACCTTCCAATGCGCTATAAGCCTGCTTTAAAGCCACATCGGGCGTAGCGCCTTTTGCTATAAAGCTTTGCTGCATATTAGCAATACGGTTTTGCACGTTCGAGTTATCAACATTTAATTGACTAACCAAATCGCTTCGGTACAACTCATTCCTTCGGGCTGTATAGGTTGTAATCATAGCAATACCAAACGATCCGCCTAATTGCCGCATCATTCCAGTGAAAGATGCACCTTGTCCAATTTGCTGGCCTTTTAAGGTTGATAAAGCCAATGTTGTAATCGGGATGAATAAAAACCCTAAGCCTGCGCCCCGCACAATCAGCATCCAGAAAAAAGCGTCCTTACCTGTATCGGGTGTAAGTATTTTGTATCCCCAAAAACTATACACAAAAAACATAAACAAACCTATAGAAACAAGATATTGCTGCTTTGCACCACGTTGCAATAGCTGCCCTATAATGGGCATCATAAATGCGGTTGTTAATGCGGCCGGAACCATTAGCATACCGGCTTGTTGCGCCGTCCACCCAAGCGTTGCCTGCGTATAAATAGGTATAATATAAGTTGAACCGTATAAGCCAAAACCCAAGATAAACGACATTACGGTTCCGACTCGAAGGTTGCCATTTTTCAAAACTCTCAATTCAACAATCGGGTTACGGAAAGTAAGTTCGCGCCAGATGAAACAGAACATACCAAAGAAAGCGGTAACTGCAAACGTTGTTATCCAAAAATCGTTAAACCAGTCTTCATCCTGACCGCGTTCCAGCACATATTGCAACGAACCCACAAAAATGGCTAAGAACCCAATACCCAGCCAGTCAATATCTTTAGCTTTGCTCTTTTCACCATACTTAGGGCTGCGTACAAATGCCAACGTAAGCAAAGCTGCAATAATACCAAGAGGTATGTTGATGTAGAAAATGTATGGCCAGCTAAAATGATCAACTATGTAACCACCCAACGGAGGTCCTAAAGTAGGCCCCACAATTACACCTAAACCATAAATGGCTTGTGCTGTGCCGCGTTTTTCGGGCGGGTAACTTTCTGTAATAATAGTTTGCGATGTTACCAGCAAAGCGCCACCGCCGCAGCCTTGCAAAAATCGAAACGCTACCAGTTCCCAAATGCCTGTAGCGTTTCCGCATAAAAAAGAACAAACTGTAAACAACAAAATAGAAGCTGCAAAATAATTGCGTCTGCCAAATTGTTGGGATAACCAGCTTGTCATGGGAACAATAATTACGTTACCGATAGCATAGGCAGTAACTACCCAGCCCACTTCTGTAAGCGTTGCGCCCAGGTTGCCGCGCATATCGTTCAAAGCAACGTTTACAATGGTAGTATCTACAATTTCGAGAAGAGCACAAAGAATGGCTGTAATGGTAATAATTACGCGCCTGCTTCCATATTCAACCAACGATCCCGCTAATGGCTGCATAACAAATCATTTATCAATCAATAAAAAAATCAAATTGTATTTACTTCATTCAACATTTCAATCCAAACGCACTTCTGCATTCACATTCATACCTGCACGAAGTTGTAGAAGCAGCGAATCGTTCGGGTTGGTAAATTCAATTTTTACTGGCACACGCTGAACCACTTTTACAAAGTTACCAGATGCATTGTCAGGAGGCAACAGAGCGTAGCTTGCGCCCGTTGCGGCTGACAGGGAGCTTATTTTTGCCGCAAAATCATGCTTCGGGAACGCATCAACATCTATCGAAACATTCTGACCCACTTTCATTTTTGCCAACTGTGTTTCTTTAAAATTAGCCACCACCCAAAGGTTTTGTTTTAATACAATACTGAACAAAGACTGGCCAGCGGTAAGGTATTGCCCGGGTTGCACATTTACTTTAGAAACCAGGCCATCAGCGGGTGCTAACACAACAGCATAAGACAGGCTTAACTTTGAGTCATCAACATCAGCTTTACGTTGTTTAATAACTGCATCTGCAACATTAATTTGTTTTGATGTAGCACCGCTTTGAGATGAGGTTACATTAATTTGTGTGGCTGCCTGCGCACGTTGTTGCTGCATAATCACAAGTTGTTTTTCTGCAGTTTCTTTCGCTGCCTGCGCTTCTTCAAATTGTTGTTGGGTAATGGAATGATCTTTAATTAAATTGGCATAGCGATTATAATCCTGTGTGGTGCGCCACACATTAATTTTTGCCTGATCAATTTGCGCATCAATAGTTGCTACTGCAGCCCGTGATATACCGATGTTGGCATTTGATGCTGTGGTGGAAGCCTGTGCAGCAGTACGGTTACTTTGCGCAGTTGTAAGTGCAGCTTCGGATTGTTCCAATTTTATTTTTAAATCGCGGTTATCCATTACAATTAGTGTGTCGCCTTTCTTCACCTGTTGGTTATCGCTCACACGAACTTCAGAAACATAGCCTGAAACACGCGGAATAACAGGGCTTATGTTTGCTGTAATTTGCGCATCATCAGTGCCTTCATAGTGCTGTGCATGTTGATATTTGGTAATGCCGAATGCCGCACCTGCTAACACCAATAAAATCATAGTAATTAAAAACCCTTTGCTTCTTTTTTTCGGTTCTGCCGCTTCAATAGTTGTTGCTTGCGGCTCGCTGGTAACTGTTGCCATATAAAATAGTGTTGTGTTTTTGTAATGAAAATTATAATGCTCCGATAGCCTGCTGAAGCTGCTTGTAAGCCACTGCAGCATCAGACTTGGCGGTTGTGTAATTTAATCTTGCCTGCAATTGTGCAGCCTCCGCTTCCAGCAAATCGGTTGTGGTAGCTAAACTATTATCGAATTTGTTTTTTGTGATTCTGTAATTTTCTTCTGCCTGGTCGATGGCTAATTGGTAAACATTTATTTTTTCAAGGCTTGATGAATAGTTCAAATAAGCTCTGCCAACCTGGAGTTGAATCTGGTCGGAAAGCTCGCCACGATTGGCTTCTGCCTGTCGTTCTCTTGCTCTTGCCTGCGCTACTTTGGCATCGGTTTTCCATAATGAACTCAAACTATAATTAACACCAACGCCAATGTTTACAGCATTATAAATGCTAAACACTTTGGGAATATCGGCAGCAATATATCCACCGGTTACAGCAATACTTGGATACTTTTCGCCCTGTGCCGATTTTACAGATGAGCTTTGCGCTTTAATGCGATAATCAACAGCTTGTAAATCTTTGCGATTCTGTAAAGCCTGTTGCATATAATCCTCCGAATTACCAGGTGCAGGAAGCGACGCAAAACTGCTGCTATCGAGAGTTATTTTTGCACTATCGCGCATACCCAATAATAAATCAAGTACAATGGTGTTCAACTTTAAATTGTTTTGCGCATCCACCAACGAAAGCTGAATGTTAGAAGTTTGTAACTGCGCTTTTAATAAATCGTTACGGGCTAACAAACCGTTGGATTCGAGGTTGGTAAAATCTTTAACGCGCTGCTGCGATTGTTGCAAACTGCTATTGATAACATCTATCTGCAAGCCTGCTTTATATAAATTATTATACGCATCAATAATGTTTAGAATTACGCCTTCTTTATCATTATCTGCATCTAGCACAGATGCTTTTTCTAAAAACTTAGAAGCTTCTATGCCATATTTTATTCTTAACCCCGAATAAATAGGTAGCGATATATTTACCAGGCCATAAGCCGCCTGCGATACATTGGGTATGCTTGACGTGTGAGTAGCGGTATCAGTATTCGCTTGTTTTTGCGTGGTTTTTAAGCTGATAGTCGGGTTGTTTATTCGCAGGTAAGAGCCTGTCGCGGTTACGTCGGGCAGCTTGCGTTGCTCGGCTTCTTTTACAGCGGCTGTTGCTTCCTCTAAACGGGCACGACTTAACTGCAATGTTTTGCTATTCTTCAAACCCATCTCAATAGCTTTATCAAGCGTAAGCGGCGCACTGTTTTGGGCATGAAGAAAACTTGTTACAAATAAAAAAACGAAGGAAAATAAATACGATTTCATTTAAAATTTTCTGTTTAGTAATTAAACTTAGTGCTATAAAAATTTATAAAACTTCTAATTATTGAATTGCTTTTGATGCCGGTGCAAAATTAAACAATTGTTTGAATAAATTAAACGATTGTTTAAATTAAATTTTCTTTAAGCCCGGGGTTTTCTTTTACTCCATTTTTCTTTTTGCGTGAAGAAGGGCTGATATTTTTCAACCAGCCCATTGGTTATCGGTTCTTTTTTGTTGATTTATCGTAATATTTGGGTTCTTTTTTACGCACCCATTTTATAAATTTTCTTATCTCTTTATTTGTTTGCAAACTCTCTATTGTATTATACTGTTTCTTTAGTTCCGCTTCGGTAAAAACCGCATGAATGGCATCATGGCAAATCTTATGCAGTAATACTGTTTCCGTGCCTTTTCCGCCTTTGCTTATCGGCATTAAATGATGCCGGTTGCAAGGTTCGGCAATAACTCTTCCGCACAACAAGCATTTACTTTCATGTAAGCTCACAAAATTTATAGTTTGAAGCCGTAAGCCAATCGCAATGTTAAATGCGAAGCGTAGCTATTGTATTTTGTATAGTCCTCATATTTGAGGCTTACATCAAAATCTTTTACAAAAGCCAAACCAACGGAAGGCGAATATACAAATGAATTTTGCCACCCGCTTTGGGTTGCTAAACCAACGCCAACTTCGCCAGCTATGTAAACGTTCTTCGCGGGAAAATACTTTAAACCGATTTTCAATGGCACAATACTAAAGCTATTGTTGTTGTCAGACTTGAGATTATTGAAGATTTGATAATAACCTGCGGTTACAATATCTGAAAAATATTCCCGATTGGATTTGCAAACCTGCACTAAACTCAAACCACATAAGCATCGCCAGTTAACGTACTTCCTGCGTCAATGCCAATTCCTTAGCGGAGAGGTGCTTTTTTTGTGCTTTATTTTTTTATAAAAATAAAAATGAAGTAAAAACAAACATTAACCTGGTCAATCTTTTCATCATTTCTAGATTTTTTTGAACATTAGTTTCTTAAAAAATCACACCAAAATGTGACGGTTTTTTTCTTTATAAAATATAATTGTTGAAAGATGGAACGATTAAAATCTACAATTTATTTACTTAAACTGAATAGCTTTTACCGGCTGTATTTTATTTATAAACAAAGCCGGAAGAAGGAGCGATAAAAAACAAACCAGTAATGTTGCTAAACAAACTACAATGGTTTGCCACCAAACAATTTGCACCGGTGCTACGGAAACATAATATGCGCTTTCATCCAAATGAATAAACCCTGTATATTTTTGCAGCAAACACAAACCTATACCTGCTACAAAACCTGTTGCAACGCCTATGCCTGCAATGATAGTAGCATAGTATAAAAAAATTTGCTGAATATAACCATTGCTTGTCCCAATGGCTTTTAAAATACCCACCATTCGCGTTCGTTCCAGTACAAGAATTAACAAGCAGGTGATAAGATTAATAACAGCTACTATTGCCATTACAATAAATATAACATCGCGGTTGGTGTTTTGAATGTTCAGCCAATCAAATATATTAGGATATACATCTTTTACACTGCGGCTTATCCATGCGCCTGGCAGTTGGTATTGGTTATAAAGAAGATTATTTACAGTATCGATTTTGGTATAATCATGCAGAAAAATTTCATACCCTCCAATGCCGGTTAAGCTCCAATGGTTAATGCGTTGCAGCAGCCTGATATCGGCAATGGCAAACAACTTGTCGTATTCTTCAATGCCGGTTTTGTAAATGCCGCAAACTATTAGTTTTCGCAGCGTTGATTTGCCTTCGGATGGAGTGATAAAATACACCGAAATGGTATCGTTGAGGGTGATGTTTAGTTCATTTGCCAACGGCTGCGATACCACAATTTCTTTACAGTATAAGCTATCATCAAAATTTAGCCATTTTCCGCTTTGTAGAAATGGTTGCAGATTGCTAAAGTCGTAACCTTTTTCAACACCTTTTATCAGTACGCCTTCAATATCTTGCCTGTTTTCAATTACTGCACTTTTTGTGGCAAAAACCTGTACCGTTTTTATTTGTGGAATTGAGCGCAAAATGCGTTGAACAGTATCATTTTTTTGGAGCGGTGTTTCTTCTGCAACTAAGGCTTTACTGGCTTCGTATTGCTGCACATGAATGTGCCCCCAAAAGCTGAACACTTTATTGGCAACCGTTTGCTGAAAGCCGGTTACAAAAGCAATTGTAATAATCATTGCAGCTACACTCAATGCCGTTGCGGCTATCGCCAGCCGGATAATAAACCGTGAAAAAGATTTTTGCCTGTTAAAAGCAATTCGCCTTGCGATGAACAGAGTGATATGCATGTGCAAACGAAACTACGATTGCTGTGTGTGGCTACCAAAATTCTTATAAAGCAGTATAGAAGCGGGCTTTAAATTTATTTTGCAACCGCTGCAAAGGTTTTCTTTTGCACTGAAAATAAATGGAGGATTTTTTTATTTAGATATGGATAAATAATGCGTTCAACCAAAAAACAGAATAAACAGCAAACAATAAAGTAGGCACCGGTTCGGAGATAGATGTTGCTGATAATATTGTTTAAATAAGAGGCAAAAGCAATCATAAACCAATGCGAAATATAAAGAGCGAATGAAATAGACGCCAGTGGCTGAAACAAACCCAATGTATAGTCGAAGCCAAACCATTTTATTTTTCTCCAAAAGATGGCTATTAACAAAGCAACCAAAGCAAAACCAAAATGCCTGACTTCAACCCAGGGGCTTGTTGCAAATAACAATTCCTGCCCGGGGTGTTTATATCTATAAAAAGAAACATTGCCAATTAGCAGCAACGTTATAATTGCCAAAGTAAGCAATGGCTTCGCCATGTTTTTAATGCTAATGTTGGCATCTTCAAGATACAATTTTGCCGCATCGGTTCCTGCCCACCAGATAACAAAATACATTAATTCTCTGTTTACAAAAAAAGGGTAAACGATATAAGTAATTGCAGCAAAAATGCCGGTAGTATAAACAATGCCGGAAGCTTTTTTGCCCAATTGATTTGCAACAAAAAAAAACAGCATATAAAACCACCATTCAAACGATAAGGTCCATAACGGCACATTGTTCATAAATGGGGTAACCAACATGGGCTGCTGCCACAAATCGCTTAGATTTTGAAGCATTAATAAATTGCCGGGAAGAGTCTTCCAGTTGAGTGGAATAAAACGAATGGCGTTCAAAGCCCACATGAAATAATTAGCAATAAAAATAAGAATCAGAGGAATGTAAATACGCAAAAAACGCTTTAAAAAATAACTCTTGAACGATTTATCTGAAGCTGTTGCAAACGAATATTGAATTACAAAACCGGAAAGAATAAAAAAAAGAATAACAACCTCATGCGCATACCGAAAAAAATACCATCCTCTTCCTGCAATTATTGTTGCTTTGGGTAAGCTGTGATTGCAAAGAACATACAGCGCCGCAAAGCCACGTATAGCATCAAGCTTCAATAGCTTTTTTTTAGCGGTTTTTACAGGTGTTGCATCTATAATTTCCGGTGTTGCTTCAACAGTTTTTGGTATCGTTACTACTTTTATTATAGGTTAATTTTATGAATAATTCAAAGCTATACAAAGGCAAATTATAGAACAAATGAAAGGATTCCTAAAATTATTTGTATTAACGGTTAATCCAAAACTTTTCATTCAATCCTATCGTATTAGCCACACAAGTTACATTACCATTGTTGTTGGATAAAAATTTATGATTACTGCCTTCAAAACTTACCGTTCCATCTGCATTAAAAATCCACCAGAACATTTCGTTATTTCCGATTGTTGAAGCTGTGCAGGCAACCGAATCCGGGTTGACTGACGTTATATAATTTCCCTGATTCAATAAAGCGATTTTGTTATTTTTTACTTCGGTTACTACAAACCCTTCCCACAACGAAAACGTGGGGCTGTTTATATACAAAGGCGAACCATCGTTATTGTTATGTACATAAAGATTGTTAGATGCTTTTAGTGTTACCACTTGCGCATGGGGCACTCTTGGAGTAATGGGAGACGAAAGGGTGCCTTTTGAATAATGAAGCATCCATTGATAAATGTTCAGGTTACTTTCCTTATAATTAGGGTCGTAAGTGGTTGTCCACGCATCATGCTGGTTACTGTTGAAGCAAGTTAATTTTGGTAAAGGATTGGGTGTAGGCATCGCACTATCTACCATATCGCCTTGCATCACACTCCACGAAAACATAGCTATCGGATCGTTATAATTATGCGCCTGCCAGATTCTTACATTAGCGGCTCCGATAGTTTGCGCTTCCTGCGGTGTAACCTGATAATTATTTCCCGGTATCGTCCACGCCGATATAGGCACCATTGCTGTTATTTTGCTTGCTGTGCGCGGGCTGTAGCCAGCATAATGCCAAATTTCTGCGCCTCCAAAACTTACACCTGCTAAATAAACTTTGTTGGTATCAACCCGGTAATTACTTTTTGAATATTCAATCATCGAATCAATATCAACCGGAAACATACCCAGGTCCGTTAACTGTGGCGTAATAACAATAAAACTAAACGTTTGTCCATCTACATAAAAAGAAGTAGGAAACGTGCCGTTGTTTATCAGCATTGCCGGACCATAACCCAATAGGCCAGGCAAATCAGTAGTGCCGTTTCCTATTTGGCCAATGCCGTGCATACAAATTAAAAGCGGGTATGTTTTTACTGTGTTGCTATAACCTTTTGGAAGGTACTCATAAAACCCATGGATATGATCGCTTACAATTACACCGGCTCTTGCAGTTTGCACTGCAGGCGATGTTGTGTTTGGTCTTATACTGTTATTAATTGTTGCATTCCTATCCGTATTATCGGGTGCAACTATGTTCATTTTACTGCACGATGCAGCTGCAAATAAAATGGCAAGAAAAGAAAAGAAGTGCAGAGGCGTTTTTTTGGCAAGTGTTTTCATGGTTTTTCGCTTTAGTATTGAAAAAATTGATTGGTTACTGGGGTACTTTTTTATATAGAGAATCGCTTTTCGTTTTGTCGCTTACATCATCATAAAAGGAAACAAGTTTATAGGTGGTTATTATTTTTCTTTTAGTTGATAAGGCAGGTTACATGAAGACTACGGTTAGTTAGTTATCCTTATCTATTACGGTATAAAATTAAAATTTTTAATGTAATTATAAAATTTTTTAAGAAGTTTTACTCATCAAATGCGAAAGTAAAATTCCTGTTGCCACCGCAGCGTTTAACGATTCGGCGTTGCCAACACGCGGAATTGTAACCCTTTGCTGAATGAATGGCAATACATCGCTGCGAATACCTTTACTTTCGTTGCCAATTACGATAATTCCTTCTTTTATAGTTTTTATTTGATGCAAATTTTCTCCTTTCATCAAAGCGCCCAACACTGGCACTTCTGCATGTTGTAAAAAAGAAACCAAATTTGTATAATATATATTTACTCTGGCAACACTTCCCATAGTGCTTTGCACCACTTTGCTGTTGTAACAATCCACTGTATCAGCCGATGCAAAAATGTATGTGATTCCAAACCAATCTGCCGTGCGAATGATGGTTCCTAAATTACCGGGGTCCTGGATGCCATCTAAAGCCAGCGATATTTTGTTTTTTAATTTATAGGAAGGCAATAGTTTTTTATAAAAAATACCCAGCACTTTGTTTGCTGTATCAAATTGACTGATGCGTTGCAGTTCATGTTCGCTTACAATTCTTATTTCAGCCTCTATACTGAATTGCGTTATTATTTCGGTTGAATAAATGATTTTTGCCTTCATTCCAAATGCCAATAATTCGTTTACAAGTTTAGGTCCTTCAGCAATGAAAACGTTTTCCGCATCACGATTTTTTTTGTCGCTTAAACTTTGAATATATTTGACCTCTTTATTATTTAACATCGGGTAAGACATTTTATAAACATGCACAAAACGGTACTGCGGATAACAGGCGCAGCCTAAAAATAAATGGAAATGGATTTTGCATCCTGTCGCTCCGCAAGATATTTACCATTCTTACTACTGCTGATTTTATTCGCTTCTTCATGCACCGAAGAAAAATTTTTAGGCATCTTCAATCGCAATATTGTAAGAAATTATCCAAAAGATACTCCCTTTGTTTACAGCACCGAAATCAATATCAAATCAAATAACATTACCAAAAGTCAAAAGAACGATTTGCTGCGAACGCTCCCTAATTATTTTGATGATAGCCTGCGGGTTGAAAAAGTGCAACGCTTTGGAATTTTTTACCGCATTAAAAATCCGCCGCTTTTTGATACGTCGCACATCAATCATTCTATTAATTTTATGAATGGTTACCTCAATTCCATTGGTTATTATCATACTTTTTTCCAGGATAGTTTTTATATAAAAACATTTAAAAAACAAAGGCGCGCATACATTTTGTTCACGCTCGATCCGGGCAAAGTAACCATTATTGATTCTATACAATACGAACTTGGCGACAGCATACTGCAACACTTAGCCACGCGCGAAAGCACTATTAAAAACAGCCTTATAAAAAGAGGCATATCGCCGTTTTCAAAACCTTTACTTGGTAATGAATTGGATAGATTGGTAAGTGTGTACAAAGAGCATGGCTACATGCTGATTTCGCGCGATAACTTAATTGCTGAAGCTGATACAACCGACCCTTCTGTGCTGCAAATTTCAGCCGACCCGTTTGAGCAAATTAAAACCATTCAACAGGCGCAGGAAAGATCACAACAAAACCCGGTTGCTAAAGTGATTATTAAAACGCGGGATATTGGAAATGATACGCTTGGTATTGTTGATTCATCGCAAATAAAACAATACCGGATTGGAAACATTTTTTTTTATCCTGAAACCAATTACACGCAGTTACCTGATAGCCTGATGGATGAAAAAAACCTGCCGGTGCTTTATAAACAAAGCGAGTTTACTGTGTTTGGAAGCCGCCACCAGTTTAGCTTTCAGCCATTGAAGCAACATACATTTATGCGAAAAGGCAATTTATACAACGATAAATTGTATGCAAAAACAATAAGCAATTTATCAGCTATTGGTGCCTGGCAAAATGTTGATTCAAGGTATCGAATCAAAGTTACCAATTCGTTACAGCCCGATTCATTATATAAAGATTCTTTTATGGTAAGGGTTGATACGGTTGACTTTCATTATTTTCTTGTTCCCTCTGTAAAACAAAACATAACAGTTAGCCTGGAAGCCAGCCGCAATACCGGAGATTTTCTTAGCACCGGCAATTTGTTTGGTATAGCTGTAAATGCAACTTATTTGAATAGAAACGTTTGGCATCGCGCCATTCAATCAGCTACTACTTTTCGTAATGGTGTTGAATTAAGTTTGGATAAAAACCTGCCGCTGCTGCAAACATTTCAATCTTCATTAAGTCATTCTTATTCTTTTCCAAGTATCTTATTACCAAAACCGCTGTATCATTTATTTTTCACAAAACCTGAACGCCTTGATGCGGCAAAAACGTTACTTAGCGCATCAGCAACTTATTCGGAACGTACCAATTATTTCCGCATCCGCCAGTTGGTTGTTAACTGGGGTTATCAATGGAAGAGAAAAAACAATGTATGGTCAATTAGAGTTCCGAATGTTGAGTTGTACTCGTTAGATACATTGCCGCAATTAATATCGCAATTGCAGATAAACCCTTTTTTGCGCACCGCTTTTACAACAGGTTCTATCATTAGCGCTATTGGCAGTTTCAACACTTCTTTCAAATCAAAACTACATCCTGTACAAAACAATTTTTTTCGCGCTGCTGTTGAAGAAGCCGGTGGTTTATCGGGCAACATTTACCCGTGGAGCAAGAATATTTATCGTTATGTAAAAGCCGAAGTTGAATATCGAAAACTATTTACCCTGCCCACTACGTCTATTGTGGGGCGCATTTTTGCTGGTGTAGGATACAATTATGGAAAAGTGGGTAATTCACTTCCATTTTATAAACAATTTTTTGCCGGCGGACCCAACAGTATGCGTGCCTGGAGCCTGCGCCAGTTAGGGCTTGGCTCGTCGTTGTTAAGCGATACGGCAGGCACAAAAACCTTGGCTTATCGCGACCGTTATGGCGATATGCAATTGGAAGCGAACATTGAATACAGGTATAATATTGCGCAGTTCAGTTCTTTAAAATTAGGAGGCGCGTTGTTTACCGATATTGGCAACATCTGGAACATAAAAAGGAACATTGACAACCCTAAAGCCGACTTTGAATTTAAAAACCTGGGAAGAGACATTGCCATTGGCGTAGGTACAGGTTTGCGGTTTGATTTTACTTACTTTTTAATTCGAATTGATGGTGGAATTAAATTGAAAGACCCAACCCGTGTAGCCAATGACGGCTGGTTAAGCATTAAAAACTTTACCTGGCGCAACTACGAATATGAAAGGAAAGATTCCATCACTGGAGAGATCATCTCGCCCAACCGGAACAATTTTGCCATTCAATTAGGAATAGGCTTCCCTTTTTAGGTGTTGGATTTATAAAGGGATTACTATGCTAATGTTCGTGAATATCCAAATGAAAAATGCAGTAAAAACAAACTAAGTGGTTGGCGTTGCGCTGCGTTCTAAACTCAAAAAAAACAACTAAGATTTGGTTTTGCCTCAGGTTTTCTTTCGATCATTATCTGTCTTCTGCTCCGATACAGAGCAAACTCAACCTCGTTCTGTTTTTGCCTTTTTTTTACTCACTTTTGGCACAAGCGGACGCTTGTATGGTTCTTCAAGAGAAGTCCGCCTCAAACCAAGCAGCAATCCAAAAATATAGTAGGCACAAGCGGACGCTTGCGCCAGAAGTGACAAAAGTAGAAACGCTTAATCCCTATTTTTCCATCAATGTTATAAACGATTTTTATTTCACCTTTACTGTATGCCAAAAGAAGAAATAATTGCCGCTACAAAAAAATGGATTGCAGATGTTGTGATTGGTTGCAACTTCTGCCCGTTTGCTACACGCGAAGTAGAACGCAATTCAATTGATTACAGGGTTGAAGAAAGCAACAATAAAGCCACCTGCATAAATACGCTTCTACAGGAGTGTGGGCGGCTTGATAGCGATAAATATATCGAAACCACCTTTATTATTTTGCCCAATGCCGTTCCACTGTTTGACAGTTTTCTCAAACTGGTTTCTCTTTCCGAAAAACGATTACAACAGCATAAGTATGAAGGTATTTACCAGGTAGCTAGCTTTCATCCGCTATATTGTTTCAGTGGTGCATCAGCAAATGATGCTGCAAATTATACCAACAGGTCGCCCTATCCAATGTTGCAATTGCTGCGCGAAGAAAGTGTAGCGAAAGCAATCGCCCATTATCCGGGCTCTGTTGCCTCTATCCCGATACAAAATGTTGCGTTTGCACGGAAGAAGGGTTTGGCTTATATGAAGGCATTAAGCAAACAGCAAATCAACACAAAATGATTGTTCATGGTGAAGGAAATTGCAAAGGAGTTATTTCTTGAAAGTAATTTTAGCAAAAGAAGAATAGGTGCAGTAATGCAATTGACGACAAGCTGTTTATCACGACTAAAAAGAAAATCTATACAAATCTTTCATTATGTTGTTAAAGACTTTTTACCCCATCCTTCTGTACGGGAGTTTGTGCGTTGTTACAGAATTGTTCACCTGCATTTTGATACAAAGGATTCTATTCCATCCAAAGCATACCCGCCAAAACCCGAAACCATCTCCATTTCTTTTTGAAAGATCGATTTGCTATTCAGTGGCAAAATGGTGCAAAAGTAAACCAGCCTTCCATTACACTGATAGGGCAGCGAACTGCAATCACTACACAATATACAGGGCGCGATTTTTTAAACTTTCAAATTGTATTTCAACCTACGGCGCTGTTTCGTTTAACAGGAATACCCAATTATGAACTAACCGATAAATGTATAGATGCCGAATTTGTTTTTGCAGAAAATAGTAAGCCTGTTTTTGAATTGTTGCAATACGCGAAAAGCTATGAAGAAATGCTGGAGGCAGACTTGGCAGCCGCTAAAATTCCAGGTGCTGCCTTTGCATGGGACACAATGGTTGATCAATTTAAAAAGAATCCAATTTTTACATTTCTGGCACAAGCGGACGCTTGTACCAGATGCGGGATTGCTATGCTAATGTTCATCAATATCCAAATAAAAAAATGAAGTAAAAACAAACTAAGTTGTTGGCGTTGCGTCGCGTTCTAAACTCAAAAAATCTGGTTATACAGTTTCCTAAGTGGAATGTTTGTCTTTATTACTTTTGTTTTTGCTTGCATTTATACTTTATAATCTTGCTTCTTTCTATAAACAATAGTTTAAGAAAATGAAATGAGTATCTGTACCAAACGGCTTTGCGTGACTCTTTTTTTTGCATTGAAATTACATCAGACAATAAAGCATCATTTTTGCTTAGCGTTCACCTGAACACATTTTTACTCTTTATTTTTCTCCGCTTCTTATCTTTAGTTTTTATTCTTCTTTTATGAAAATTTCATCGCTTCTTTTTACTGCTATGTTGCTGCTTTTTTCATTCAACGCAATCTCTCAAAACACACCGTTATGGCTTCGCTATCCTGCTATCTCTCCTGATGGTAAAACCATTGCTTTTGGCTACAAAGGCGATATTTATATTGTGCCTGCAAGTGGTGGTATTGCAGCGCCGCTTACCATACACGAAGCGCAGGACATGATGCCCGTTTGGAGCCACGATGGCAAGTCAATTGCATTTGCCTCCGACCGTTATGGCAACTTCGATGTGTTTGTTATGCCTGCCACCGGCGGCACTCCTGTGCGGCTCACTTACAACAGCGCAGCCGATTATCCCACCGATTTTACACCCGATAATAAATACGTCATCTTTGGCAGTGCACGCAATGCGCCTGCAGAAAGTGTACGGTTTAGCATAAGGCTGTTTAGAAATGTATATAAAGTGCCGGTTTCGGGCGGAAGGTCAATATTAATTAGTGCCGCAGGAATGGAAAATGCGCACTTCAACAGCAAAGGCTCGCAAATTGTTTTTCAGGATACAAAAGGGTATGAAGATGAATGGCGCAAGCACCACACATCATCCGTTACCAAAGACATTTGGATGATGGACGTAAAAGCCGCCACTTACAAACAGTTGAGCGCCTTTAATGGTGAAGACAGAGAACCTTTGTTTAGCAACGACGACCAAAACATTTATTATTTAAGCGAAAAAAACGGCTCGCAAAATGTTTTTAAAATGCCGTTAGCATCTTCAACCGGTGAAAAGCAATTAACCTCGTTTACAAAGAACCCGGTAAGGCATTTAAGCGCATCAACCGACAATACATTATGCTTTACTTTCGATGGTGAAATTTATACTTTGAAAGAAGGAAGCCAGCCGCAAAAAGTGGCTATTCAAATTATAAATGATGGCAGGGCAGGAGTGGAAAAGAATGTGCCTGTAAACGGTAACGTTACCGAATTTGTATTGAACCCCAACGGTAAAGAAATTGCCTTTGTAACACGCGGCGAAGTTTTTGTAACCGCAGTAGATGGCAGCCAAACCAAACGCATTACCAACACCCCTCAACAAGAGCGCATGGTGCAATGGAGCCCCGATGGCAAAACATTAATTTATGCCGCCGAGCGCAACGACAATTGGGACATTTATAAAACAACAATCGTACGTGCCGATGAACCTTATTTCTTTGCCTCAACCGTGTTAAAGGAAGAGCCGGTAATTGCAACTTCTGCTGAAGAATATCAACCTCGTTTTTCGCCTGATGGTAAAGAGATCGCCTACATCGAAAATCGTAATATTCTAAAAGTTTACAACATCGCAACAAAAAAAGTGAGAACTCTTTTACCCGAAGGGCATAACTATTCGTACAGCGATGGCGATTGGGATTTTCATTGGAGCCCCGATAGCAAATATGTTTTGTCTGATGATCAAAAAGGTTACTTTGGTAACACCAACACTTCGCTGATTGATGTTACAACCGATACCAGCCTGTACCCCATCAACAGCGGCTTTGGCGAAAATGGAAGCAAATGGTATTTAGGTGGAAAAATGATGACATGGTTAAGTAATAAAGCCGGTCGTAAATCGCTTGCCAATCAAGGCAGCAGCGAGTTTGATGTGTTTGCTGTTTTCTTTGATAAAGATTTGTATGATCAATACAAATTAAGTGATGACGATTACAAATTATGGAAAGAACAAAAAGACAAAGCGAAGAAAGATTCAAGCGATGCGGGCAAAAAAAGTACCGCGCAAAAGAAAAAAGACACTTTGATAAAACTAGATCTGGAAAACCTTGACCAACGCATTGTGAGGCTTACCATCAATAGCTCTTCTATATCTGATTATGAATTGAACAAAGATGCCAGCAAGCTTTATTATTTATCCAATTTTGAAAAAGGATAAGACTTATGGGTTACCGAACCCCGCACAAAAGAAACTAAAATTTTAGCTAAGTTAGGAGGCACGCCAAGCGGCATTGAAATAAGTGATGATGGCAAGAATCTATTTGTAAGCAACGCCGGGCATTTGGTAAAAGTTGATGTAGACAACGGAAAGATAACACCCATCAGTATCAATGGTGAAATGGTACTGAACACGGCTGCAGAACGGCAATATATTTTTGACCATGTGTGGAGGCAAACAAAAGAAAAGTTTTACGATCCTAAAATGCAGGGTGTTGATTGGGCTTATTACAAAACAGAGTATGCAAAGTTTCTTCCGCACATTAGCAACAATTACGATTTCCAGGAATTGTTAAGCGAGATGTTGGGCGAATTAAACGCCTCGCATACCGGCGGTAGGTATCGTCCGCAAAACCCAACAGGCGATATTACTCCATCGCTCGGTTTGTTATACGATGAAACTTACACCGGTAATGGTTTAAAAATAAGTGAGGTGATGGCAGGAGGTCCGGCTGATAAAGCTTCCAGCAAAATTAGGGGCGGCTGCATCATTCAAAAAATAAACGACGCGCCGGTAACTGATACGGTTGATTGGGCGAAATATCTAAACCGGATGGTTGGCGATAACACATTGCTTACGGTGTACAATCCATCAACCAAAACAACATTTGAAGAAGTGGTAAAGCCTATTACCAATGGAGAAGAAAGTGGCTTGATGTATAAACGCTGGATAAAGCATGAGGCCGAAATGGTAAACAAATTAAGCGGCGGCAAAATTGGTTATGTGCACGTAGAAGCGATGGACGATGCCAGCCTGCGCGAAGTGTTTGATAAAGTGATGGGCGAGAACCTTGATAAGCAAGCATTGATTGTTGACACGCGCTTTAACGGAGGCGGCTGGCTTCATGATGATTTAAATACCTTTTTAACAGGCAAAACTTACCTGCGTTTTGCACCGCAAAGCAACATTTTGAAAGGTGGCGAACCGATAGGCAGATGGCAAAAGCCGAGTTGCGTGGTAACAAGCGAAAGCAATTATAGCGATGCGTTTATTTTTCCTTATATCTATAAACAAAACGGCGATGGTAAATTAATTGGTATGCCGGTTCCTGGCACAGGAACGGCTGTTTGGTGGGAAGCCCAGATTGATCCAACGGTTGTATTTGGTATTCCGATGGTTGCTACCATTGGAAAAGAAAATCGCCCGACAGAAAATCTGCAGGTGAACCCTGATATCCGCGTGCCCCTGCCTTACGAAAATTTTTTAAAGGGGAAAGACGATCAGCTTGAAGCTGCTGTAAAAGAAATGCTTCAGGAAGTAGGCGGACAGCAACAAGCGAAACAATAATAAGCCACATCTAAATATAAAAAGAGCCTGTAACTTCTACTTTGTTACGGCCCTTTTTATTTACTATAATTTGGAAAGTTGCTAAACATTTTAAATCTTTAAACGCTAAACGATTTGCTGCTATGAACAATTATGATTCTCCACTTGTTATCAAAGACTCAACGGCTAACCCCGCACCACTTGGTTTGTTAGGTTTTGGCATGACAACTATTTTGCTAAACCTGCACAATGCAGGTTTTTACGGCTTAAATTCTATGATAATAGGAATGGGCATTTTTATGGGTGGTATTGCGCAAATTTTTGCCGGCATACAGGAATGGAAGAAAAACAACACATTCGGGGCAACGGCTTTTACGGCTTATGGTTCTTTTTGGTTATCACTCGTAGCTATCTGGCTGATACCGAAAACAAACTTTGGCGCCGCCTACGCCAGCAACGAAACATCAATGGGTTGTTATCTTTTGCTGTGGGGTATGTTTACCTTGTTTATGTTTGTTGGCAGCCTGCGTTTAAACCGGATGTTACAAGTCGTTTTCTTTACGCTTACTATTCTTTTCTTTCTTCTTTCCCTTGCCGATTTTACCGGCAATGAATTGTTGCACACCATTGCCGGTTATGAAGGCATTCTTTGCGGTTTGAGTGCATTTTATGGCAGTGCTGCGTTGGTGTTAAATGAAGTGTGGGGAAAAACGGTGCTGCCATTAGGAGTAAGACATGTGGTGTGATTATTTTTGATAAAATTGACAATTCATTATAAATAAAGGCGCATCAATCTTACATATTTATATCTTCAATTAAAAAATTATGGTAAGGTCTAACTACAAAATCAGATGCGCTTCTATCATACTAATGTCTGCAGGTTATGGATGGGCGGGTGGTCATTATATTCCGGCTGACTCTTCTATAATTGCTTATTCGTTTCAATTTATCGTTATTATACTTTTAACGATAATGGGTATCCATTTTTTAAGTAGCGGAATAAACAGATTACAAAAAACGAATTGGTCAACCAAAGGGTTCAGTATTTTTTCTTTTATATCACTTTTGATAAACATACTCAACATCATTCATGGAGCTTATAATCACGATGTGCATTCTTTCGGCTCACACAATTCGTTAGCCGATTTGGTGCCGATTGCAATTATAATTATAGGAACCCTTTTATGGCTTATAACCCTGGGCAAAAAAAGAACGATTGCCTGATGCAATCGTCTATAAAGTTAATGCAGTAAAACAAAACGTTACATTACTTCAAGCACTATTTTTCCATTTGCGCCACCTTTTGAAAGTAAATCCTGCGCTTCAGCAGCTTGCTCTAACGGCAGTGTTTTTGCAATCTCAATTTTTATTTTTCCTTCTTCTACCAATTGCTTTCCAAAGTCTAATTTGGTGTAAGAAGGAGTGCTGTTTATAAACTTTGCAGTAACACCAAATTGCTCTGCCAAATGTGGAGACGGCGGCATAAAAATGCTAATTAATTTACCACCTTTTTTTATTACTTCAAATGATTTGATTTGTGTTTCGCCGCCCACTGTATCTATTACCATATCTACATCTTTTACAAGCTTGGTAAAGTCTTGGGTTTTGTAATCAATCACTTCATCCGCACCTGCTTTTTTTACTATGTCAACACCGTTTCCCGATGCCGTTCCTATTACATAAGCTCCTAATGCTTTTGCCATTTGAACCATAATGTTACCTACACCACCGGCGGCGCCATGAATCAACACCTTTTCATCCTTTTGCAGCTGCGCAGCTTCCACCAAAACAGAATAAGAAGTAACCAGCGGAATAGCTAAGGCAGCCGCTTCATTACAGGTTACGTTTTTAGGTTTTAACGATACCTGGTTTTCTTTAACCACTACATATTCTGTATATGTTCCTCCAAATGTGCTGGCAAACACTTCGTCGCCTTCTTTGCATCTGGTAACTCCGTTACCTATGGCTTCTATTACGCCCGCTACATCCAAACCGGGTGTGTAAGGCAACGGTGTTGGCATCATTTGTTGCATAGCTCCCGAACGGATTTTTATATCCAGCGGGTTAACTGTAATGGCTTTTATTTTTATTAGTATTTCACCTTCACTAACAACAGGTTTATTTATTTCGTTTTGTTTAATTACATTAGAATCTCCAAAAGCTGTGTATTGCATTGCTTTCATGTGCTATGTTGTTTGATGGGTACAAATGTCGGATAAGTAAAAAGAATGGAAATGAATTGCTTGTCATTTTACAATCATCTTTATAATGAAAGCGGATCATTTAAAAAGAAAAGAAAGCTGCGTATTAATTGGTTACGTTGAATGTTAGTGTTATAACTGTTCAGCAAATAATAACTTACTCTTTCACAAACGTATAAGGATCATACTCCAAAAAATCATTCACCTTCACTTCTGTTGAAATCACTTTGTTGTTTTCAATCTTAAACCGTAATGGAAAAATTCCATATGCAAGGCTGCTGTAAGTTATCAGCCATTCGCCGTTATCCATGTATTGCAACGAAGCCGTAAGATCGTTATGATGATCGAAGCTAATTTGCAAACCCTTTTCTTTTACTGCAATATGAATATCACCAAACAATTCATTTTTATAACTTCCTTCATAGCTGCTTAAAGGCAGTTGGGGCTTGTTTTCTTTTACACGTTTTTGCAATGCTTTAATACTATCAACAATTGTTTTTTGTTCTCCTGTAAAACCAGGCAACGTAACTGCGCTGTAGTTTACAGGAGGCATGTTAAGGTAAGCCGCTAAAATTTGATACCGAAGCAATTCAAAAAACTCCTGGTTGTCGTTATTGGTAAGAATGGTAATGCCTAATTTTTCTTCCGGAACAAAACAAACATTGGTAACAAAACCATCTGCACCGCCCGTGTGATCGTACACTTGCCTTCCATTCATGTCTCTTATAAAAACACCTAAACCATACGCTACAAAATGACCATTGAGCCTGTTTTTTTGCGTGCTTAATAAAGTGTTCACGCCGCGTGTTTGCTGCAACGCTTTCCAGGGAATAATTTGTTTGCCATTGTATTTGCCGCTGTCTAATTGCATCATTATCCAATGACTTAAATCTTTCACACAACTTACAATGCTGCCGGCGGGTGCAAGGTTATCAACATTGTCGTAAGGCAGTTCGGTAAGCCTGCCTGTAAAAGCGGTTGTGTAAGGTGTTGCTGCATTTGGCATATTCATCATATTAGCACCCAAAGCATGTGTGCTGGTCATGCCTAAAGGCTCAATAATGCTATCATACACATACACTTCCAAGGGCTTTCCGGTTACTTTTTGTATTACCTGCCCCGCCGTTAAAAAACAACTGTTGCAATAGCCGTACGAGGCGCGAAATTGATGTGGCGGCTTTACATAGCGCATCTTATACATCACCGAATCACGCGGCAGCGTTGAGTTCCAGAAAGTAAAATCGCCTTGAAAGGTTTTGGTTCCTAAATGATGACCTGCCATATCTTTTATAGTAACCAACCGGGTTGTGGTTGAATCGTAAACCCGAAACCAGGGAAAATATTTTGTAATGTTATCATCCAGCGATAAAATTTTATCGTAATCCAATTGCGCCAGCGCAGTGCCTGTAAACAGTTTGCTGTTGCTGGCAATCATAAACAAAGTGTTTTCATCAACCGGCTCTTTCGAAGTAATATTTTTTACGCCATAACCCTTCATCATTACTATGCTGTCGTTCTTAATAATGGCAATGGCAAGCCCTGGAATGTTCCAGTCTTTCATACCTTGTTTAATATAAAAATCTAAACTGTCTTTTATAAAAGATTGCTGCGCTTGTACCGCGCAGAAAAGGAAAAAAGAAATTACAATACAAAGATGTTTTTTCATAGAAAAATTTGAAGGAAAGATAAAAATGGAACAAATAAAAACGTTACTCTATTTCAACATAAATGGGGCAATGATCGCTGTGTTTGATTTGAGGTAAAATTTGAGCGTCTTTTATTTTATGCTTCAGGTTATCGGTAACGCTGATGTAATCTATACGCCAGCCTTTGTTTTGCAAACGAACCGAAGGAAAACGCTGGCTCCACCACGAGTAATGATGCGCTTTATCAGTATGAACATGGCGGAATGTATCAACATAGCCGCTGCTTAAAAATTGCGTAAGCCACTCTCTTTCTTGGGGCAAAAAACCCGATGAATTTTTATTGCCTTTTGGGTCGTGAATATCAATTTCCTTATGCGCAATATTATAATCGCCGCAAATCACCAACTGATGTTTTGTTTTGCGTAACGCCTCTAAATATTCATGAAATTCATTCAGCCATTGATATTTGTAAGTTTGGCGTTCATCGCCACTTGTGCCCGAAGGAAAATATGCGCTAAATACACTTACATTACCAAAGTCGGCGCGTATCACTCTGCCTTCATAATCGCTTTGCTCAATGCTGCTGCCATACACAATGTTATCGGGCTGTAATTTGGTAAAAATGGCAACGCCGCTATAGCCCTTTTTTTGTGCCGAATACCAGTACGTTTTGTAGCCAAGCGCTTCTATCGTTTCAACATTTACATTTTCTTTGTTGGCTTTTATTTCCTGCAAACAAATAATATCTGCCGGATCAGTTTTTAACCAATCTAAAAAACCTTTGTTGATAGCCGACCGGATACCATTTACATTGTAAGAAATGATGCGCATAACCCAATATATTTTAAACAGCTAAAGTATAGCGATTGATTTGATAAAGCAAAGTGCAAATTTATTTTCATTGCTATTTACAATCACGCTCGCCGCAATTGCATTCTATAATTTCGCAGGCGAGATAAAAATAGTAGGAAGAAAAGAAAGCAAAGGCGCAGATAATAATCCCGGTTTCTGTTGTTTAATGATGTTACTGAAGCAAGTTTTTATTATGCTATAACATCATTTCATTTATCAAACAAGCCATAAATAGTCGGGCTTGTTTTTTTGAAGATAAATGCCGGATTAAAAAAGTGCAATAAAACAAAACCGTTTCTATAAAACAACAAGTATTTTGCAGAAGGGTTTGTTTTTACTCCTTAAATTTTGCAGTAAACAATAGCAATTCATACAATGAGAAGCATAAGTTTTTTATGGATCGTGGCGCTGATTATGGCGTTGCTGGATACTTATATCTTTTTCGTGATCCGTTCGTTAACACAAAACAGCAGCGACCGTTTTAGGATGGGTATTTATACAGGTTATTGGGCAACCAGCTTGTTTGTAATTGTTGTTTTACTCACGTTTCCTTACTGGCGGCAATCGTCGTGGATGAAAGAAACGCGCGACTATGTTTTTGCTTTGATTTTAGGGTTGATTTTCGCAAAGCTCATAGCCGTTGTTTTCTTTTTGGTTGATGATATCCGAAGAGGCGCTATGTGGCTGATGAGCAGGTTGTTTCATCGCACCGGCGCCGATTATGTGCAGGACAATCCGGTTATTAAACGCTCTCTTTTTTTAAACTGGCTGGGCATCGCCGCAGGCACAACTTTATTTGGTTCTTTGGTGTATGGCTTTTCAAACAAATACAATTATAAAGTAAGAAATATAAAGCTCTCGTTTGATAATTTGCCTCCTGCCTTTAAAGGTTTTCGCATTGTTCAAATCAGCGATATTCATAGCGGAAGTTTTCATAACAAAGAAGCGGTAGAACGGGGTGTGGATATGGTGCTGCAACAAAAAGCCGACCTCGTGCTTTTTACCGGCGATATTGTGAATGACCAGGCTACCGAGATGACAAATTACATTGATGTTTTTAAAAAGATTACAGCGCCTTATGGCGTGTACAGCACGTTGGGCAACCACGATTACGGCGATTATAAGTGGGGCTCAAACCCAACAGGGCAGGCAATTATAGAAAAAAAACAAAATCATCAGCTTGTAATGGAAACACACAGGCAGCTTGGCTGGAAGCTGATGATGAATGAGCACACAGCCATAGAAAAAGATGGGCAGGCTTTTGCTTTAATTGGCATTGAAAACTGGGGCGCAAAAGCCGGTTTTCCAAAGTACGGCAGGATGGATTTGGCTTATCCGGGAACAGAAAAATATTCGTTTAAATTATTGATGAGCCACGACCCGAGCCATTGGGATGCGGAAGTAAGACCTAAGTATGGTGATATAGATTTGATGTTATCGGGGCACACGCACGGAATGCAGTTTGGTGTTGAAACGCCCTGGTTTAAATGGAGCCCTGTGCAATGGGTGTATAAACAATGGGCTGGCTTGTACACGGAAGGCAAACAGCATTTGTATGTGAACAGAGGCTATGGTTTTATTGGCTATCCGGGCAGGGTTGGCATTTTACCTGAAATAACAGTGATTGAGTTTGTATAATAAAAGAGCTTGTTTAAATAAATAACCGTTAATGTAACAATTTGCAATGATTAAACGTTATAAAAAAATTGTTGTCGTAAACCAAATTTATTAAACAAAAAAATTATGAAGAAACGAATTGGAAGCCTGCTGCTATTATTTTTTTGTGTAGCCGTTGCCCGTGCGCAACGCTTTGATTTTGGAGCCAAAGTAGGCGCGAACATGACCAAGATTGATGGTGTAAGTTTTAGCGATGCTTATAAATTAAACTATCAGTTAGGTTTTTTTGGTGAGATAGATTTTACCAAAAATATTGGTATTCAGCCGGAAGTTTTATTTAGTCAAACCACTTCTAAAGTTGACTCGGGTTTTGCAGCAACGTATGGAAATGCGTTTAGCGAGCTTACCAATCGCAACGTTAAATTAAATTATCTCAACATCCCTATTTTACTGCGGTTAAATGCAGGCAGGTTTCTTACTTTTAATGTGGGTCCGCAGTTTAGCGTTTTGGTAAACGATCATGAAAATTTAGCTTCCAATGGTAAAGATGCTTTTAAAAAAGGCGACCTGGCTGCTGTGTTTGGGGCGCAATTGAACATCAGCAAATTTAGAATTTACGGGCGTTATAATGTGGGTTTAAGTAATGTAAACGATATTACAGATTCAAACAAATGGAAGAACCAACAGTTACAAATTGGTGTTGGAATTAAAATATTATAGACATACAAAGTTTGTAAAAAACGAGGTGAAGGATGCTGTACTTTCACCTCGTTTTTTTATGGGTTTTTGTTTTGTTTTTACTCCATTTTTGATTCCGTGATCTTATGAAAATTTTACCTGTCGGTTTCATTGTTTTTGCTTGTTTATTTTTTGTAGTAAAAACAAACTCGCAAAGCGTTTTGCCTCTGCCGCGAAACATAAACGAAACGTATCAAAAACAAACACGATCAGCCAGCGGCAAACCCGGAGAAAATTATTGGCAGAACACAGCCAATTATAATTTAAACATTCAGTTCAATCCTGAAACCCGCGCCCTGCAAGGCATTGAGAGTATCGACTATATAAATAACAGCCCCGATACCTTAACGCAAATTGTGTTTAAACTGTATCCGAGTTTGTATAAGAAAGGTTCGCCACGAATGATGATAATTAAAGAAGAAGATGTAAGTGAAGGCGTGATATTCGATAAGATAGAAGCAGATAAATTCAATACGAACGATACATTACAAGATGGCACCAATTTCTTTATCAGGCATATTTCATTGTTGCCAAAAACAACAGTTCATTTTACGATTGCTTATCAATACACACTCAACAAAGGCTCACACATTCGTACCGGCGAAATTGAACCGGGCGCAGATTTTATCGCTTATTTTTTCCCACGCATTGCGGTGTACGACGACATTGATGGATGGAATTTGAATCCTTACATCGGCACGCAGGAATTTTATAACGATTTCTGCCATTTTGTTGTGAATATTTCTGTTCCCAAAAATTACGTGGTTTGGTGTACGGGCAACTTAAAAAATGGTAAAGATGTTTTTTCCGGTACCTGTTTTCAACGCTTGCAACAGGCTGAGAAAACAAATGAAATCACAACCATTATTGATAGCAACGATATTAGTAAAAACAACATTACTGTTGATAAACCCACGCTCACCTGGCAATACGAAGCTGATGATGTTACTGATGTTGCTTTTGCGGTAAGCGACCATTATATGTGGCAAGCCGCAAGCCCTGTTGTTGATAGCAGCAATGGGCGCAGAACCCGCGTAGATGCTGTGTTTGCGCCTAAGCACAAAGATTATTTTGATGTTATTAAGTATGCCCGCAAAACAGTGGAAGCCATGAGTTTTATCTTTCCAAAATGGGCATATCCATATCCTCATGAAACAGTGTTTGACGGTTTGGATCAGATGGAATATCCAATGATGGTAAACGACAATCCTTTGGAAGAAAAAGATGCATCTATTGAATTGACCGACCACGAGATTTTTCATACGATGTTTCCCTTTTATATGGGAACGAATGAAACCAAATATGCCTGGATGGATGAAGGCTGGGCAACTATCGGCGAATGGTTGATTTCGCCCCTGATTGATTCAAGCATTAAAGATGATTACGGCATTGCACCTTATGAAAGGGCAGCCGGAACAGAAGAAGATTTGCCAATTACTATCTTGTCAACACAGCAAACGGGTGAAGCTTATTTTTTAAATTCTTATCCCAAACCTGCCTTCGGATATTTGTTTGTAAAAGACATGCTGGGCGATAAATTGTTTACCAAAGCGTTGCACAATTATATCAACCAATGGCATGGCAAACATCCAATGCCATTTGACTTTTTTAATTGCATGAACGAAGGCGCAGGACAAAACATGAACTGGTTTTGGAAGCGTTGGTTTTTCGATTCCGGCGTTCCCAATCTTGGTATCAGTGCAGTAAAAAAGAAAGGAACCAAATACGCAATAACGGTTGCAAACAAAGGCGGCAAGCCCATTCCGGTTGATTTGACATTTCATTTTGCTGATAATACGATAGGAACACTTCACTTGAGCATTGCCTGCTGGAAGAACGATGAGAAAGAAGCAACGTTTTCTTTTACATCAAATAAAAAGATAAACATGATTATGCTGGGTAGTTTATACACGCCTGATACGGATAAAAGCGATAATGTTTATATATTGAACTATTAAAAAGGTTTAAAAAGTAATGGCAGATGCTTTGATTTTATTCAACTTTGCACGTTATGATTATTAAAAAAGCAGCCTACCTAATATCGAGCGCAACGTTTGAACAATGCCCCAAACCTGACCGGCCAGAGTATGCTTTTATTGGCAGAAGCAATGTGGGCAAATCATCGTTGATTAACATGCTTTGCAACAACCAAAAACTGGCGAAAACATCGGCGGCGCCAGGCAAAACGCAATTAATTAATCACTTTGAAATTGAAAGTAGCGCAAAAGAAAAATCGCCGGTGATAAAATGGTATTTGGTTGATTTGCCCGGCTATGGTTTTGCCAAAGTATCGCAAAGCAGCCGAAGACGATGGGAGCAAATGATTGAAAATTATTTGCGCAAGCGCGAAAATATTTTCCATGTTTTTGTGTTGGTTGATGTTCGTTTGCAACCTCAGCAAATTGATCTTGATTTTGTAAATCAATTAGACAAATGGAAGGTTCCGTTCTCATTAATTTTTACAAAAGCCGATAAAGAAAAACCGCTTGCCGTACAACGAAACGTACAGGCTTTTTTAAATACAATGCGCGAAACCTGGCAGTTTCTTCCGCAACATTTTATCAGCAGCGCAAATGACAAAAGAGGTCGTGATGAAATATTGCATTTTATCAATACCTGCAATGAAACAGCGATGAAGTGAAGTTCGTAACAAAATAAAAGGGTTTGTTTTTACTCCAATTTACAAGCTCAAGTATGTTTGTGTACTGTTATGTGGTTAAAAAATAGCACCCGCATTAAAGCTTAGTTCTTTTCTGTGCATACAAAAATTCTAGTTAGGCAGAACAATGTGCAAACGGAGCGTTGCAGTCAGGCACATAAAATCGTATTTTGTATTGCCTGTTTATTCACTACTCACCTTTCATTATTCACAAAAACAACTTATTAATACATTAAACTGGTAGTTATCTTTTTCAACTCTTCAAGGTCGAAAGGCTTGGCAAGAAACGCATCGGCTTTGGCTTCGAGGGCAAGGGTTTGAATATCGTTGTTAGCAGAAAAATAAATAATAGGAATGTGGTTTAAATCTATGTGTTCTTTAATGGTACGGGAAGCAACAATGCCGCCGCTGTCGGGTATCCAATTGTCCATTATAATTAAATCGGGCTGCACATTTTTTACCGTTTCCACAATGTCGTTGCAGTGTGTTCGGGTAATAACATCCATGCCTTGCTTCTCAAAAATATAGCTGCAAATAAAAAGTATGTCAGCATCATCATCACAAATAAGCACTCGTTTTTTTATTACTGTTTCCATGCAGTGTGCAGAAAAAATGCTCTGCAAAAATGAAGGTAGGAATTTAAAACAGACAAAATTGAAAATTAATGAGATATTCGGTTGTTATTCAATAAATTAATGCCAAGCCAGGCCATCATGCCCATACCAAGTTCGATGGCACGTTCATCAATATTAAAAAATGGCGTGTGAACATTGTGAACAATGCCAGCCGCTTCATTACGAACACCAAGTCTGAAAAAACAACCGGGCACATGCTGTGTGTAGTATCCAAAATCTTCCGCTCCCATACGCAATTCGGTTTCCGAAACATTTTCAGCCATCACATATTCTTTAGCTAATTGCCAGGCTTCGCCGGTAAAAGCCGGGTCATTATCAACCGTTGGATAGCCAACATCAATCAAAATATCGGCTTCGGCGCCCATCGCTTCAGCAATGCCTTTTACTTGTTTTGTAATTAGCTGGTGAGCTTTTTTTCGCCAGGTTTCATCCATCGCACGAAACGTACCCATTAGTTTTACTTCGCTTGGAATTACATTGGTGGTATGACCGCCCTGAACAGAACAAATGGATAACACAGAAGGCGATGTGGGATTGTTGTTGCGACTGATGATTTGCTGCAACGCAACAATAATGTGCGATGCAATTAAAATAGTATCTGCGGTAAGATGCGGAGCTGCTGCGTGGCCACCCGCACTTTTAATAGTAATAAAAATTTCATCGGCGCTTGCCATTACTCTGCCTTTGCGAAAACTTAATTTGCCAACCGGCAGGCCAGGATGCACATGCAACCCTACAATGCCTTGTGGCGTTGGGTTTTGAAGAACGCCTTCTTTTATCATAATGCTGGCGCCGCCCGGGTTACGTTCTTCGCCAGGCTGAAAAATAAGCTTCGCCGTGCCTTGCCATTCGGTTTTTATTTGCTGCAAAATTTGGGCTGCTCCCAGCAAGCAAGTGGTATGAACATCGTGCCCGCAGGCGTGCATTACACCTTCATTGGTTGATTTATAAATCACTTCATTTTGCTCTTTAATGGGCAACGCATCCATATCGGCGCGTAAAGCAATGGTGCGGCTTTGCGGATTCTTTCCTTCAATAACGGCAACAACGCCGGTAGTTGCCATTGCAGTAAAAGGAATGTTCCATTCTGATAGTTTTTCTTTTATAAAATCAGAAGTGTTGTATTCCTGATAACTCAATTCAGGATGCGCATGAAGATGTCTTCTGATTTCAATAAAATCATCTTTATATTGGTGCGCTAACTGTTGAATAGTTGTTTTCAGCATAGGTTATTCCGATGTAATATCTTCATCTTTTGGCGTGTACTCAATGTTATCATTTATTACATAAATAATTTGCGGGAAAATGGATGATAATATATGCTTGTATCGTTCCGCTTCACCTTTATCTATAAAATTTCCAAACCGTACTTTGAAGTAAGGCGATTGAAACATTGTGTAAGATTTTTGTTCGGGAAAACGTTGCAGTAAATTCGCTTTTAAATCAAATGCCTGCTCACGCTTTTGCGTGCTCAATACCTGCAGGCGATAGCCATGATACAAGCCATTGTACGTCATTCGTGCGGCTTTCTTATTCAGCTTCGCCTGTATGGAAGAGAGCATGTCTAACCTGCCATCTTTGCGAACAATAATGGTATCACCGCTTTGCGCGTGAGCTATAAAAATGGAGTAAAAACAAAGAAGGCAAATAAGTATTTTCATTGATTAATGAATGATTTGTGTTGTAAAAATAAGCGACATTAGTAAGCGGGATGAGTAAAAAAAATCATATTGATTTATATGAATTAATAATCACTTTCCGATGGCTCTCCTTCAACAATAGCAACGCTTGCACTGCAACCTAAACGCGTTGCACCGGCTTCTACCAACTGCTTTGCAAACTCGTATGTACGAATGCCGCCCGAGGCTTTTATTTGCACACCGGCAGGCAATTGTTTTCGCATCAAAAGTACGGCTTCAACAGTTGCACCAGTTTGTGCATAGCCGGTTGATGTTTTTAAAAAATCAATGCCGGCCGCGCTATATAAAGTGCAACATTTTATAATTTCATCATCGGTTAATACACCGCTTTCAATAATAATTTTAACCGTTTTGTTTTGCTGTTTTATAAGAGGAACAAGATGATTGATTTCGTTAGCAAGATATTGCCAGTCGCTATTTTTTAATGCAATCAGGTTAATAACAATATCCAGTTCGTCAGCACCATCTACCATTGCCAGCAGCACTTCTGCAATCTTCGCTTCTACCGCAGAGTAACCAAACGGAAAGCCAACAACGGTTGCTGTTTTTATGTTTGTTTTTGCCGTTAATTCTTTAGCTTTTTTTACAAACGGCGGTGGCACACAAACCGCTGCAAACCCATACTGCATCGCTTCATTGCAAAGTTTTTCAATATCCGCAACTGTTGTGGTAGGTTTTAAAATGGTGTGGTCAATATATCGGGCTAACTGCATATTTTTTTGTAAAGAAACAGGAATAAATGGCAAGATACAAGTTACAGGAGACAAAGGAAGATGCAAAAACAACATCAAATAAAAAAGGCTCAAGCTGCAAAAAGCAGGCTTTGAAATTCAATCAGGATACAGTATATAGCATTTTTATAACCATTCGGTTAATAGCTGCAACGTCTTGTTTTTCCATACATTTAAAATGACCTAACGGACATTTTTTGTAACCGATTTTGCTGCAGGGACGACAATACAAATGGTTTACTTCGGCAATAAAAGAGGGTGTTTGTTTAGCTAAATGAAACGATGCATCAGCAGTTGCATTGCCATAATAAGGCGCCATACCAAATGCCGGAACGGTGTTGCCCCAAATAGAAACAATTGGCTTTTGGAATGCGGCAGCAATGTGCATTAAACCTGTATCGTGTGTAATAACCAACTTTGCTTTGCGCACCAAGTCTGCACTTTCATTTAAACTGAATTTACCACAGGCATTATAAATTTTAATGTCATTACTGTCAGCAATGGCATCACCATTTTCTTTATCTTCTTTGCCGCCTAAAAGCAGAATAGGATGATCAATTTTATTGCACAATTCCTTCCATTTATGCAACGGCATTTTTTTGGTGTTATAAGTTGCGCCAATCACAACAGCAATATAACCTGCGCAGTGGCTCATCGGAATTTTATCCCAGTTTACTTCCTCTTCTTTCTTAATAAAATAATCTAAACCTTTTCCATCGTTACTCACATGCAAAGAAGTTACTGTTGCTAAATATCTGTCAACAATATGTTGTTTAGGCAGTATGTTTATTTTAAAAGCTGTAAGTAAGCATTTTTGAAAATTTAGTTTTTTAAAAGAAAAACTTTTTACTTTTTGTAGGCTTCGCTTTAACCGAAGTGTGCGAAGGTTGTGATGCAGATCAATAAGATAATCAAAGTTTTCTTTTTGCAAATCATTAATCAGTTTTTGCCAATCTTCACCTAATAAATGAACCGTATGAATGTAGGGGTTGGATAATAAAATAGGTTGGTAAGCAGGCTTGGTTACGTAATGAATTTCGGCATCTAACTGTTGTTTTATACATCGCACAACCGGTGTTGTAAGCACAATATCACCAATAGAAGAAAACCGAACAATCAACACCTTCATACAGCGAAGTACCATAAGTTTTTTGAAAAGAAAAGACGAATGTTTGCTTTTACACCTCAACGAAATTCAAGTCTCTGCCAAATGTTTCTTTCAATGAGAGAGCAGCCATCCACGCAGGTATCATTACCATGATACCGGTTATCCAGGCACCTGTGAGGTAACTGTTATCAGGAAGAAATCCGCGCTGAGATAAGGTACTGCGCAACGCCTGAAATAACAAAATAATCAGTGGCAGCAATCCTCTTACAAAATTAGGTATAGTAGTGGCTGCGGTAGCGCGTAAATTGGTTCCAAATTGTTCGGCGCCAATGGTTACAAATATTGCCCAGTAACCGTTGCTAAAACCTAATGCAGCGCAAAGCCAGTACATGGTTTGCGCCGATGAATTGTGAGGAAGTGTAAAAAACAAAAGAATGAAAACAGCATTAAGCGCATACCAGATGTACAATGCTTTTTTGCGGCTTTTTAATTGCTGACTTACAAAACCGATTGCAATATCACCAACCGATAAACCGGCGTAAGCAAACATTACGGCTTTGCCAGAATCGATAGGTTGCAGCATGTGCATGGCGTTGCCAAATTCTTTTGAAAAAGTAATCAGCACACCAATTACATACCAGGATGGGAAGCCAACCAAAATGCTTAACAAATAGCGTTTAAAACGCTCGCCGTTATTAATGAGCATGAAGAAGTTTCCCCGTTGCACATCAGTTTTTTTTGTTTGTTGAAACATACCCGATTCAAACACCGAAATGCGAAGCAACAACAACACAATTCCTAACCCGCCGCCAATAAAATAACAGGTTTGCCAGCCGCTGTTATCGGCTTTTATAAAAGCTTGTTTTACTGCAAAAGCCGCAATGGCGCCCAGCAAACCAATGCCAGCTACAAACGATGTTGCAATGCCCCTTTTTTCTTTTGATACAATTTCGGAAACCAATGTAATACCGGCTCCTAATTCGCCTGCCAAGCCTAAGCCAGCCAGAAACCGAACCCATGCATACTGATGAACATCATGCACAAAACCATTGGCGATATTGGCTATCGAATACAACACAATAGAGCCAAACAACACACTTAATCTTCCGCGTTTATCGCCTAATATTCCCCAAAAAATACCACCGATGAGCAAGCCCATCATTTGTACACTTATGATGTGCTCGCCAGTTGCCAGAATTTGTGCATCGGTAAGCCCCAAACTCTTCAGGCTGGGAAAGCGGATAATGCTGAAAAGGAGCAAGTCGTAAATATCAACAAAATAGCCTAAAGCGGCTACCAGCATAGGTATGGTAAATAAACCCGGCTTGTTTGTTTTTATTGCAGTAATCATGGATAAAAGCAATGAAATAAAAAAAGATTTGATCTGCTAAACTTTAGATTGAGCCGCTATTCTTTTGCCAAAGAACAATTTAAAAAGAACAGGCAACGTAGTAATTAAAATGATGACGATGGCAATGACTTCAATATGATCTTTCAGGCTAAAACCAAACCTGTTTTGCACCCAGCTTTCTAAAAAATGTCCGCCTAAAATCATAGTGGCAACCCAAATAATGCTGCCAATGATATTGTAAAAAGTAAAAGTTCCTTTTGGCATTTTTACAATGCCTGCAACAATAGGTGCAAACGTGCGAACGATGGGTAAAAATTTAGCAGCAAACACAGTTGCCTTTCCATACTTTTCATAAAAATCGTGCGCCCGCATCAGGTGCTTTTTTTTAAAAAAGAAAGTGTCTTTTCTTTCGTACAATAAATGTCCTGTTTTATTACCAAACCAGTAGCCAGCCATATTGCCTAACACCGATGCAATGATAATAAGAAGAATAATTGTGATATAGTGAACATTGAAAAAACTTTCGGATAACTTGTTTATATAAATGCCTGCTGCAAAGAGCAAACTATCGCCTGGAAGAAAGAAACCTAACAATAACCCCGTTTCAGCAAAAACAATAAACAGTAACGCATACAATCCGCCGTGGTCAATAATCCATTCTATTAAGTTGTTGAGCATGTATTGGCTTAATTAATTGCAATTTTAAAATATTGATGTTAAACTTGAAATAATTTATTTAGGATAACGCAATTCGGACTTTTAAAAATTTATACATTCTCCAATTTGCCTTCCCATTTGCTGACAACGCTTGTTGCAAGCGCGTTTCCCAGCACATTGGTTGCAGTGCGAAACATATCGCAAAAATGATCTATCGGCAATATTAAAGCAATTCCTTCAGTTGGAATTTTAAACATAGCGCAGGTAGCCGCCACTACAATTAGCGATGCGCGCGGCACACCCGCTATGCCTTTGCTGGTAAGCATAAGAACCAGCAACATGGTAAGCTGCGTACCTACATCAAGGTGTACGTGGTAAGCTTGTGCAATGGCAAGCGACGCAAATGTCATATACATCATGCTGCCATCTAAATTGAAAGAGTAACCTAATGGCAGCACAAACGAAACAATACTGTTGTTGCAGCCAAAACCTTCCAACTCTTCTGTAAGTTTTGGAAACACGGCTTCACTGCTGGTGGTACTGAATGCAATAATGATCGGTTGCGTTATTCGGGTTAATAATAAAAAGGTTCTTCTTTGTAAAATAAGATAACCAACCGCAATTAAAACCAGCCACAGCAACGCAATTCCTATAACAAAAAACAAAAAATATTTGCCATAAAAAATAAAGATTGAAAGTCCTTTTGTTGCAACAATAGCAGCAATAGCACCTAACACGCCAAGCGGTGCAAAATTCATAACATATTGTACCATTTTCAAAATAACATTCGCTACAGCATCCAATGCTTTCACCACAATTTTTCCCCGCTCTCCAATGGCTGCTGTTGCAATACCAAAGAAAATAGAGAACACAACTATTTGCAGAATTTGATTGTTAGCCATGGCGTCCAATATGCTTTTAGGAAACACATGATCAACAAAGCTTGAAAGTGTAAAACTTTGTGTGTTACCAACCAAACCGGCTGCATCTTTTGCATCGGCGTTTGATAAATTAATGCTCGCCCCAGGCTTAAAAATGTTAACCAGCAATAACCCTAATAACAAACTTACCAGCGAAGCAGAAACAAACCACAGCAAGGCTTTGCCGCCAACACGACCTACCGTTTTTACATCGCCCAGCTTTGCAATGCCCACCACCAATGTGGTGAAGACAAGCGGTGCAATTATCATTTGCACGAGGTTGAGAAAAATTTTAGTGAGCAGTTTTAAATTGTTTGAAATGTTTTGTGCAGTGGCTGGCGAAGCCGTTATAAAAATGAAGTAGCCCAAAGCAACGCCAACACTCATGGCGATGATAATATAAAGAGTGAGTTTGTTTTTCATGCCGATAATGAATAAGTAGCGGTTTGTGGTTAACTTATTTGTTTTAAGAACGTACAAGTGTCTGCGTAAGGCAAAACGAAAGATGCATTGGAGTTACACATGTTGATAACATAAAACTTTATTTTGTATTGGCTGTTCATTACTCACTTTTAACAACACCAACGTGTGATGTGCTGCAAAGCGCAATATAAATGAAATGAAGAAGCAGTGAGCGGAACTATTTATTTGGATGAAAACAAAGCCATTAATTTTTTAAACGCATCCTGGTTGATGCTGCTGTTTAAAGAGGTAGCGATGTCTTTTTTTTCAGATGCGGTAAGATGAAAAGAGATGGAAGCCATCTGTTCTTTTTTTGTTGGAATGTATTGAAAGGAAAGATGGTACAAATTGGGTCCAAAGCTATTGGATAAATAGTCAAGCTGATTGAGTTGATAATACGTTTGCAAGCGAAACCAGTTGTATTGCAACACTAAAAAAGGCTTCGTTAAAAAGCTAAGCACATTATCGGTTTCAAGAGGGCGATCCCAATCGCCTGACTGCCGGTCGCGGATTTGAATGATAATAATTTTGCTTACATTTTGTTGCAGCCAGGTTTTATAAGTATTTATAAAACGAAACGTGGTTGCCTGTCCGAAATTATCGCGCAAGCCAGCGTCTAAAACATCAATCACCGGATCACTGGGCAACCACACATTGGGCAATACATACGGAAACGTTGCGTTCATTCGCAATGCAGACAGGACGCTCAAATTGAGCGGATTTCTATCTTTAAAAAACGAAACAAAATCAACCGCATCCACTTCTTTTGCAGGAATGCGTGTGGTATCGAAACCGCTTTGCATTAACCATCTTTTTGGGCTGCTGCTAATGATAAGCTGCCTGCCATCGCGACTGATAACGGAGTTCCAGATTAAAGTGGGTATTTGGGCTTCTTTTTCAGGCAATGTATAATCGCCAATTTTTTTATTTAGTATGCCCTGCGTGTTATAATCCAGCTTTTGCTCCCAGGCATAAGCACGGTCTTTCACATAGCTGTAACCGTTCATGGTAAAGCGCGAAGCAGGCCCCATCAAATCGCGCGTAATCATTGAAGAAAATAAAGGGTTTAATAAATCGCGCGAGATGTTGTTAGCATAACGTGCATCGCTTATATTAATGTTACCGCCTTTTGTTTTTTCCCAGTACAAAGCTCTAAAATAAGTAGCCGCCATCATGCCGCCCGATGCGCCGTTAATAAGCATTGTATGCGGCATCAAACCACTTTGGGTAACACTGTCGAGGCGTTGTAAAACGTTCATAGCAAAAGCCGCGCTGCGGTTGCCGCCGCCGCTTACATCAATTAAAAACATAACGGGCTTGTCTTCTTTCTGCCGGTTCTTCCATTTATTTAAGGTGAGCAAAAAACTATCTTCATCCTGCTGTATATTTTGTGGTGAAGCCAAAGCTTCCAGTGCTTGCTGATTGTATGATGAAGGCGCAATGTTTTCGTTATAATTCAAGCCATAGGCGCGGTTACGAAAATCAATTACATGAATGTTAGTAAGCCAGTTAATGATAACGTATAGCAACACTAAAACCGGTATGCTCCAGGTTTTTAAAAACAACGAAAACGCACCGGCAACGCCAATTAAAATGGCAAAGAAAATAGTAGCGCTGGCAGCCGCAGGTATTTGAAATACGGCGCTATCACTAAGATAACCAACAGAAAGCAGAAATAAAAAAGCAATCAGCACAGCAAGTACAGCCGCCAGATGATGGCGTTTAAAAATGGTTTGTAATAAATCATCGCTGTAATGGCGTACGTCGCGCGGTTTACGCAAACGTAATGAGGTACTTAAAAACCAATCAATGCGTATCTCGCCTTTGTATAAAGGCAACGGGTTTTTAATGATGGCAGCTGTATAGTGTTCATTCGCTTTATGAAGCGTTGCCTTCATGCGGCGATAAATGGTTTTATCGGCTCCGTAAAAATAAATGAACGCAATTAAAACCGCGATAACAAAGCCGAATAAAAAACTGCTGTTGAGCAACAAAGAACCTTTCATGTCAATCAATTCTTCATGCAAATCGTATCTGACTGCATTAAGAAAATAAAAAACTAAAAAGATGACCGGTATGATTGCATTGTTAATGCAATATTTTAAAAACGGCTGTGATGTGGTAGCTAAAAAGCGAATATGCTTAGTGTGAAGAATAAACGTAGTGATGTTCCAGCTCATTACAAAAATACCAATTGCAAAGCCTACAAAACCGGTGCTTAAAGGTGTAACGCTGCCCCAATATTCAGGTGCTAAAAAAAGCGTTTCGGAGCCATACACCTGTAAAAAATGACCGGCAACAGTAGCAAACAATACAACCCAAAAAAGGAGCAAAAGCTGGTATCGCCGGAAGTGCAGGAAAAACAATTGCACCGGCAAGGAATAAAAAAATCCTGTTGCGTATCTTTTCAATTAATAAATAAAAATTTACAATTAAAAACGTTCATTATTTGCCTGCTTTTTTTCTATCGCCAATTACAATTTCTATCAGGTAACTTACGATGGATAAAGTAATGCCAAACCAAAACGCCGACCACCACGTTCTTACCGTAAAACCAGTTACTAAACTTGATGCCCATTTAATGATAAATGTGTTGATGATGAGTAAAAACAAACCTAATGTAAGAATGGTAACAGGTATGGTTGCAATAACCAGCAGCGGCTTTACAAACGCATTTAATAAAGCAAGAACAAGCGCTAAAATGATAGCTGTAAAACCGCCGTTGATGCTAACACCTGGAATGAGATTAGCAGCAATAATTGCGGCTAAAGCGGTTACTAAAATTTTTCCTATAAACTTCATAAAATTAAATTACAGTAAGTTGATAGAATGTTTCCGGCCTAAAATATTTATTTGCCAACACTTGCAATTCTTCTGCCTTTATGGTTTTAATTACAGATAGGCTTTTATAAAAATAGTCTTCATTCAAATCTTGCAAAATATACAACTTCCATCGGTTAATAATTTGAAAAGGTCCGTCCAGATGCCCGAGCAGAGAACCAATCATGTAATTGCGCACAAGACCGAGTTCTTCCTCACCAACAGGCTCATTGCGCAAGCGTTCCATTTCATTATACACTTCTGTGATTGTGGCTTCTGCAACCTCTCTTCCCACTTCTGAAGAAATGGATAATGCAGATGTTTGCTTGTGATTTTCCAAGTAGCTGTGTATTCCATAAGTGTACCCTTTATCTTCCCGGATATTACTCATTAACCGCGATCCGAAGTAACCTCCCAAAATATTATTCAGCACCTGCATTTTTGGAAAATCTTCATGATGGCGGTCAGGAAAAGGAATCGCCATGCGAATGGCTGCCTGCACACCTTTCTCATCGTTCAATATGTTGTATTTTTTTTCTTTTGCAGGCTTTGGCTCGTGTTTCCTATTGGATACTAACGAACCTTGAAAAGGAAGAGAACCAAAATTTTTATTTAGCAATTCAACTACATTATGGGGGAGATTACCGGCAATAAAAATGGAGCATTTTCCATTCGTATAATACTGTTTATAAAACGAAATGAGCTGCTCTCTTTTAATCTCATTATACTCCTGCAACGTTGTGTATTTTCCATACGGATGATGTTTTCCAAACAAATATTCATCAATCAAACGGTTGGCAACAAAGTCGCATTTTTTTAAATTTACCTGCAATTTTTGTCTTTGATTTTGCCGGTAAATGCCTAATTCTTCATCCGGAAAAATGCTATCGGTAAGTAATTCACTCATTACGGGCAGCAGTTCAGAAATGTGTTTGCTTAAACAATGCAGGGAAAGCGATGCCGTTTCGTTACCGCTCGTTCTATTCAAAAAAGCGCCATAAAAATCAAAGTGTTCATTTATGTCAAATGCGCTTCTTTGTTTTGTTCCATTCTTCAATAAAAAATTGGTGGTAGCAGCCACTATATTTTGTTCTTCATACCAATTGCCAGCGTTAAATACAAGCTCTAATTGAATTACTTCCTGCTCTCCGGCAGTAATGGCGTAAACCGGCGTACCATTGTCGAGTGTATAAAAATCATAGTGTTTTAGTTTTACATCAAACTCAACGGGTTGATGAATAGGTGGCGCATGCTTTCTGTTCAGTGTCGTCATATAAAAAAATAAAGATGGCAAAAGTAAAGGTTAGATATTACTCTAAAACAAAGAAGAATTTTGCGTGTTTTTAGATCAGGAACATGAGATGAAAAAGAAAAGATAAAAGAAAATAAAGATGATGACACTTTATTTTTACAATGATGTAAACCAGCTAAAAATGGCAGGCCCCCAAAGAATTTTGGTAAAATAATAAGTGCCGATAAATAAAACCACTGTCAATAAAAGAAGTCCGAAGCCTGATAAAAAATTAAGTACAGAGGATGTTTTGTTTTTACTTGGGTTTATAAACACTTGCGCCACTAACAAATTGGGAATATAAAAGAAAAAAGACATTAATCTGTCAAACACACCTCTGAAATTTTCTAAATGTCCTGCTTTGTGAGTCATCATAAACCAGAAGCCATAATCAATGCGGTACAGCCACGATCCGATAGCCAACGCATATAAGCGCAATGCCCACCGGCTATGTTGTTCTATTTGTTTTGTAACGGCGTAACGATAGGCTTTCCATGCGCATACAATCATCAGAATACCATACCCCGCAAAGCCAATGTTCATCACTGTTCCGCCAATGGTTCCTCTTGCTATAATAAACGAAAGGCCGCCAATAGCAGCCAGCAAACATGATACAACATACACCCTTCCTACCCAACGATGAAAAGCAGAATACCGCACCCTAATGGCTTCTATCAATTGAATAGAGCCAAGCATAAGAATAATACCGCCCATGGCAAAATGCAAACCAATGCCACTTGTAGCACCCGGCGAACCCTGATTGTATAAACCAGGCAATACATCATTCCATTTTTCTAAATTGCCGCCATACAGGGCAGCCGCATAAAAAGCCAGTATGTACAAGCCAAACAAACCGGCGCTTACCCAAACGGTAGTAACCAATAGCCAACTTGCCCAACGCAACAAAATCCTGCTCATTTTCTGGAGTTGGTTGCTGAGTGAATCGTGTGATGAGGCACTACTTGTTGCAATAGCTTTCATAAAATGCTGCCTTTGTTAAAGTAAAAATGCGTATTAGAGCGTGTTGACATCTGAAGGTAATGATAGAATTGGTACAGTTGTTTAGGAGGAGAAAGAAACGAGCGGATGAGACGTTATGAGATAAGTGAAGAGCAATGGGAAGCGATTAAAGAGAAGCTGCCTTGCCAGCCCGGTTATCAGGGCAGAATGACTGATAACCGTTTGTTTATTAATGCAGTCATGTATGTAGCCAAATGCGGCATTCCCTGGCGGGACCTGCCGGAGCGGTTCGGCAACTGGAACACGGTTTATGTGCGTTTCAGAAGATGGGCTAAGGCAGGTATATGGCAAAAGATATTCAAAGACTTGGCAGACAAAGATGTCAAAACGCTGCTCATTGACTCAACCGCTGTTAGAGTACACCAGCATGCAGCCGGTGCTTTAAAAAAATAAGGAAACAGGCAAAGTGGATGATCAGGCAATTGGCAGGTCGAGAGGTGGACTGACAACAAAGATTCACTTAAGCACAGATGAGAAGGGAAGAATTAAAGCGATGGTACTAACAGGCGGACAAAGGGCAGATGTAAAAGCGTCTTTGGATCTGATGGGGGCAATGAAGCCGGAAAGAGTAATAGCCGACAAAGCATACGATGCAGACTGGCTTCTGCATTATCTGGACAGTGAAGGCATTGAGGCTGTCATACCACCAAAGAGAAGCCGGTTACAGCAAAGAGATATGGACTACATCGCTTATAAACAAAGAAACGTCATTGAACGGACAATTAACAAACTCAAACAGTATCGTAAAATCGCTACACGCTATGAAAAAACGACTCTTTCCTTCCTCTCACTTTCTTTGCTGGCTGCCACTTTTATCAACCTAAATCTATAGATGTCAACACAACCTAAATCAAAAGAATAGTTGAATAATTTTTGTATTGTTATTAGCACAATTCAACCTTTATACAGCAACTATTACAACATGGTATAATTTTTTGTACAGAAATAAAATATAACACAACAAACTTTTGCAGCTATGGATAAGAACCTACAAGATAAAAGCTCAACCGAAAATAAAAAAAGCCTTGGACAGGACCCCGACCGTTACGAGCAAGGATATGGCAGTTTTAATGAAAACGATTTTGATGAGAACAATACCAATCGTGGTGAAGTAAAAGAAAACGATGATACCGAAGACGCTGACAAAGCCAATATTAAAACCGGCATGAACGAAAATAAAAGTACAGTAAGCAATGTGGCTGCACCTTCGGATGATGAAAGCAGCCATAAAGCGTAACGTTATTATTTGTTTACTTTTTCTTTCCGTTTTCAAACAGCCACCAAAAGCGTTTGCGTGGCACAATTTTATAATTGCTGGTAATGTAAGTGTAAATGTGGTTCATCGCTTCATCAATATCATCGGTTACTAAAACCAAATTCATGTCTTCCGGTAATATAGTTCCACGCTTTGCCATGTCTTCAATTGTTTCCATCAAGTCTTTATAATATTCTTTTCCATACAATACAATAGGAAATTGAGTAAGCGTTTTGGTTTGAATTAATGTGATGGTTTAAAAAAATTCATCCATCGTTCCAAAGCCGCCGGGCATAATTATAAAAGCATACGAATATTTAATGAGTAAGGTTTTTCGGATGAAGAAGTAATCAAATGTTATCGACTTGTGCAGGTAAGGGTTTTCTTTTTGCTCATGTGGCAGCACAATATTGCAGCCAATGCTCGTTCCTCCGTTTTCAAATGCTCCTCGATTTGCGGCTTCCATTACGCCGGGTCCGCCGCCCGTGATGGTGCTGAAACCCAAGCCGGCTATGCGTTTTCCAAATTCCCTTGCCGCCGTATAGTAAACATTATTTTCGGTAAACCGAGCTGAGCCAAACAAGGTAATACAAGGGTTTTCAAAATGTAGTTTTCGAATGCCCCGAAAAAATTGCAACATTACTTTTACAAGAAAAACAAACTCATAACCACGGCTGTGCGGACCGTCTAAATACACGTGTTCTTTAGCTGGAATAATACGTTCAGATTCTGTCATGCAGCTTCTATCTTTAAAAAACCGGAAAAATAAAAATGAATTTTGATTGAAGATGTTAAGTGTGAGTTGAGATGAAAAGATTGTTTTCATTGATTGCACATTTTACATAAATAATAGTAAGATGATATTGAGCAACCGGTTCTTGCTATAATTTTATCCCGTTCATTTGTAAAACCAATTTTATGAAAATAACAAAAATAGTTTTGCTGTGCATAGGTTTGTATTTACCGCATTTTTGTTTCGCCTGGGGCACGGAAGGACATAGGGTTTGCGGCGAAATCGCATCTCGCCATCTTACTAAAAAAGCGCAGTTAACCATCGCTTCTATTTTGGGTGATGAAACCATTGCCATGGCAAGCAACTGGGCAGATTTTATTAAAGCCGATACCGTTTATAACTACTTAAGCCGCTGGCATTATATTGATTTGCCAGACAGTATAAACTATGCTTCTTTACAATCATTTTTAAAAGAAGATACCGCTACTGATGCTTACACAAAAATAAATTTTCTTTCATCGCAATTAAAAAACAAACAACTTTCAAAAGATAAAAAAGTGATGTACTTAAAGTTGCTGATTCATATTGTTGAAGATGTGCATCAACCGCTTCATACAATAGGTACAGAACAAGGTGGCAATGGTATTAAAGTGGCATGGTTTAACGAGGCTTCAAACCTGCATAGAGTGTGGGATACCGATTTGATAAACTTTCAGCAATTGAGTTATACAGAATACGCCAACGCCATTGACCATGCAAAAGTGCAGCAAATAAAAACCTGGCAACAGCAACCTGTTAGCCAATGGTTGTTTGATTCGTATTTGATAGGAGAGAACTTAGTAAAAGAAATTACACAATCGAACCAAAAACTAAGCTATCTCTATAATTACAATCATCTCGATACATTGAACGAGCAACTGTTAAAAGGAGGTATTCATTTAGCGAAAGTGTTGAATGATATTTTTGGATAGTTTGTTTTTACTTCATTTTGGGCTTCTTCGTGTTCTCTGTGTCTTTGTGGTTCAAATTCCGCTAATTTTTATTTCTTTCAAAAAAGTTGTGCATAAACAACATTTGATAGCCAACAGCATTGGACCAGTAACTCCAGTTGTGCGCACCAGGACGGGAAATAAAATCGTGCGGAATATTATTAGCTAACAATTTTTCATGCAGCTTTTTGTTAGAGGGATAAAAGAAATCTTCCGTGCCGCAATCAAACAAAAAAGGATAGTTTTTATTCGTTAATAAATAAGTAAGATTGATGACTGAATTGTTTCTCCACATCATTGTATAATCGGCATAGTCGCCTAACGTTTTTGAAATGTCCCAGCTTGCAGCAAAGGGTTCCAAATCAACACCACCGCTCATACTGCCCGCCGCTCCAAACACATCCTGATGTTTAAAAGCTAAGTACAAGGCGCCATGACCGCCCATGCTCAAACCCGCGATAGCTCTACCTTTCGGGGCTGCAAGTGTTGCATAGTGTTCATCTATCCAGCTTACTAATTCTTTGAAAATGTATGTTTCATAACGCTTTGTGCTGTCAACAGGACTATCGAAATACCAACTGTTGTAATCGCCATCTGGGCAAACAATGATAAAGTTATAAGCATCAGCATAAAATGTTATCGAAGGAACTTTTATTATCCAGTCGGCATAATTTCCACTGTAACCATGCAGCAAATAAACAACAGGATATTGCTTTGTTTTTGTGTAATTATCAGGCGTAATAACAACCGCTTTAATTTGTTTTTTCATTGAAACGCTCACTGTTATAATTGTATCAACAGTGGCTGCCCTTGCCATGGGAATGAAGGCGATCCATAAAAAACAAGCAAAAACAAAACGCTTCATTCGATCAATACTTTTTCTTTAAAAATCAATCATAATCTTGCGCTAACGGTAATGCCATACGTCCTCGGGTCGCCCAAATGAACAGCACCAAAATCATACGCGTAAGCAATGTATTTAGTGTTCGAAATATTGCGGCTCCAAACATAAACGCCAATGTGTTTTGTTTCAACGCCAACCCTTGCACCAAACAAATTATAATCATCTTGAGCAATGGTGTTTGCAAAATCAAAATACATTTTGCCGCGATATTGCCATTCGCTTCTTATTACCAATTTTGTTTCTTTTTTTATAACAATGCTGTATTGCGCTGCCAGCATAGAAGTAGCTGACGGTGTAAAGATTTGCTTCTTGCCGGCAAGGTTTATTTCGGTTCCGTTTTTGGCTATTTTTAAAGAGGTATATTTTGTGTGAACGATGCCTGCATTGTAATCAATTTGCAAGCCTTTTACGGGCGTTGATGATACTTCTGCCTCAATACCTTCGGTTTGTAATTTGCCTGTGTTTTTTATAATGGTTACGGCTTGCGGCAACACTAAGGTTGGCACCTGCGCATTGTTTACAAACGTTGTGTAAGCGGCGATATTCAGTTGTAGTTTATCATCAAAAAAAACATTCTTACTGCCTGCCTCATAGTTGTTGCTGTTTTCGGGAAGATATGCATACAAGGGTGGTTGTGAAGGATCGGATGACAAAGGAGATAAACCACCCACGCGATAACCGCGGCTATAAGTTGCATATACATTGCTGTTGGCAGAAATGAGATACTGCAGACTCGCTTTAGGTGAGAACGCATGAAAGCTTGCCGATGCTGATGTGTCAGGCCTTGTAACGAGAGTAAAGCTTTGTTTTTGATACTCGCCTTCCACTGATAATTGGCGGTGTTCATAATCGTACCGAAGTCCGCCAACCAGTCTTAATTTAGAAGTGATTGCATACTGTAACTGACCATACGCAGCCGTTCCGTAACCAATGCCTTTTGAAGTAGCGATGGATGTAAACATGGAGTCGCCAATGCCGTAAGCTGCGTTGGCATCTTTGCCATAATAAACGCCTTGCTTGCTTGGATTGTTTTCATAAAAAAAGTAAGCGCCGGCAGTGTATTGCAGCTTTCTCTTTTCGTTGTTTGAGGCTACTCTTAACTCCTGCGTAAACACTTTTACATTGTTGTATTTATTGCCATAATTATTAACGATGCTTACAACATCGGCAAGTGAAAAATCGCCATCCAAAGGCGCATTATAATAACGGTAATTGCTTTGGTAAGAGGAGATAGAATTGAAGGCAACTTCATTACCTGTATGATTAATAACCAACGAACTGTTAAACGTATTATCAATCATCGTTGCCGTTGCATTCTGGCTTAAATGATAAGGATCTGTGAAGGCTTCTTTTATACCAATCACCAAAGGAAATGCACCATTGTTGCGGTTCGCCTGGTGCTTTACATTGGCAGTAATCATCCACTTATCGGCAGGCACAAATTTTAAATAATAATTGCCATAAAACAGGTGTTGTTTGTCAAAGCTTGTGTTGTTGAAATCGTTATGATAATATCCATTTCTTCCATCAAACAAAAGAGACAAGCCAAGGAACAATTTGTCTTTTATCAACGGTGTGCGAAAACCCGCATTGTAGCGTTGCAATCCATAATTACCAGCACTAATTTCAGCAGAAGCATCCGTATGGTTCGTAGGTTGTTTGGTGATAATGTTTATTACGCCGCCCATTGCATTTCTTCCATACAAAGTGCCTTGCGGACCTCGTAAAATTTCAATCCGTTCAACATCGGTTAAGGTAGAAATATAAGTGTCTAACGAGAACTGGTTTACACCATCAATGTAAGTAGCCACAGCCGGGTCGTAAGACGTGGTAACAATGCCGCGAATAGAGGTTACATTGCGTGCATCGCCCGAATTATCGGAAAACAAAGAAGGCACAATAGCTGTTAATTCGTTGCAGTTCCAAAGCCGGTAATCCGCTACTTTTTGAGATGATAAAACCGAAACGCTCAACGGAAGTTGCTCAGCATTCTCTTCCCTTTTTTCGGCTGTAACCGTTACAGCATCCAATTGTTTGATAATGCTTTGCAACTGAATGGTAATAGGCGCATTTTCATCTTTTACAACGATCTCCTTTTGCACAGAAGCATAGTTGCTTGCAGTAACAGAAAGCGTGTAATTGCCGTTGTTTATATTGCTGATGATAAACGAGCCATCCTGTTTTGTAAATAAGGTTTTGTTCGTATTGAGTAGATGCACCGAAGCATCTTCAATAGGTTTTTGCTGTTCGTTTATAACAATTCCTGAAATGGTTTTTGTTTGTGCAAAAACATCAATGAAAAGCAGAAGTAAAAATGGAGTAAAAACAAACCCTCGTAGCATAAATATCCGCTGATTTATGCTGCAATGTTACAGAGAGTTTGCAATCTGTTTCATCATTGTTGAAACAATCGTTGTAAAATAAAGGAGCCAGCTTTAACCGACTGTTTCTTTTATGAAAAACATTTGTATTTAGGCAGGTATATTTGTTTTTTGGTTGATGCGAACATTAAACCAATAGAGAAATGCTGATGTTGCTTAAAAAGGCATATTGACTTGGATAATATATTTGTTGATGAAGAAGAGGCTGACCGAGAATGTTTTTTAAGACTTTTAGAATAGTGTAAACTGCATCTTCGTTGTTCAAAGTGTTAGTGCGCGCACTTTGAAAATAAGATAAATCAGGTGTCAGACCACTCTTTCTATCATACTGCTATTAAATATTTCAATGATTCGGAGAATCATTTTATCTTTCCTTCGAGGTGCGCTGCGCTAACACCTCGAAGAACATAGAATTCAATGTTTACAGGAATTCCCAATTTTTCACTTGCGATTGTTTTCAGTTCGTTAATCGTCTTTCTTACAAAAGTTACATTAGCAGGAATTTCTTCATTCTCCGCAATGTCTCCGCCCCGGGACATTGCGGTGTTATCGATACAATCTTTCACAAAGAAGTGAACAGTAAAAAGGCAAATAAATGTATTAGGCGTTATTGGAAAAAACGCAATGTCCCGGGGCGGAGACATTGCGGAGAATGAAGCTGCAATGTTACAGAGAGTTTGTAATCTGTTTGATCATTGCCGAAATAAACCGTCTCTTTTATTTTATATTTTTATCTGTCGGTTCGAATCCTCAGTAACCGGAAATTTGACTCTTTTCTATTCCGAACTTGTTAATAAATAAAAACAAAAACGGCAGAAAAACCGTTTACTATCGCCTTTGTTAATCTTGATCAACAACTGCAAAATATCGTACAAGGTGTGCTTATTTTTGTTTATATAAAGGGTTAAGGCATGAGAAAGTCAAAAGCTATTATTTTATTAACCGTATTTACAAGTGCAGTTACTGCTTGTGTTCATTCTCACAATCAATGGATTTCAGGCGAAGAAAATGGAATCTGCCGGGATACTTGTATAAATGAAATATCGTATCGTTTTTATCGGGGCGCCTGGTACCCGGTTTATAACGACTTAATCAACCCGGGAATTTATATCGGCGGCTCTCACATCGGATCGTTTTCCTCTTTTTATCATGCCACGGCTCGTACCGGCGGCTTTGGCAAATCGGCTCATTCCTCACACGTTAGCGGCTAATATTAATTACAATTAATTACAATGGAACGCATCAATATTGTGCCCCGCAATAATTGGGAAAGCAAGATACAGGCGCAGGGCTTTGTTTATTACAAAGGTTATTATAATGAAGATACTGCTTACAAATTTACAGCAAGCGAAATAGGTAATATTGAAGTGGCAACACGCGAAATATTCGATATGTGCTTAAAGGTTGTGCAATATGTTATTGACAATGATTTATGGGACGAATTTTTTATACCCCGCAAGTATGCTGATTTGATAAAATGGTCATGGAATGAAGATTTGATGTCTTTCTATGGTCGCTTCGATCTTGCTTATAATGGTAGCGATATAAAGTTGTTAGAGTTTAACGCAGATACGCCAACAGCTTTATTTGAAGCAAGCGTTATACAATGGTATTGGTTACAGGAATACAATAGTAGTAAAGATCAGTTTAATTCCATACATGAAAAGTTGGTTGATCACATGAAAGTATGCAATCAATATTTTCAGGATGGCAAACTTTGGTTCTCTTGCGTAAACCACAGTCAGGAAGATTTTATTACGGTAAAATACATGCAGGATGTTGCGCAACAGGCAGGAATTGAAAACAACTTTACTTATATCGAAGATGTAGGATTGAATACAGGAAAACAATTTGTTACAAAGAGTGGCGAATTGATTAAGAATATCTTCAAGCAATATCCTTATGAATGGATGTTTTATGAGGAATTTGGAGAATTGCTCATTGCAACAAAAGACGAATGTTTTTGGATTGAACCCGCTTACAAGTCTATTTTGAGTAATAAAATGCTTCTCAAATATTTGTATCAATTATTCCCAAATTCGCCTTACATTTTACCTTGTGAGTTTGGCAAACCCATTACAAAAAACTATGTAAAAAAACCAGTATTTAGCCGTGAAGGTGCAAATATTACAATTGTAAGCAATGGTACTATTGCTGATGAAACAAAGGGCGAATATGGCGAGGAAGGATTTTTTGTTTCAGGAGTATTTTGAAGTGCCTAAGTTTGAAGGGAGCACACCAATTTTAGGAAGTTGGTTAATTGGTGGCCTTCCTGCCGGTATGGGAATTAGAGAGAGCGACAAACTTATTACAGATAACATGAGTAAATTTATTCCACATTTCTTTTAACCAATCCAACAATTAATCCAATGACTGATGTGCTGAGATAAATAAAGACTCTTGTATATTATATTTTCTGCCGTTGGTGGTGTTCTTCACCACCAACAAAAACTACCATAACAACTAAACTTTTTCAACCATCTTCATCTTTTCAAAAAAAATCCTTTAGTAACCTCATTCACTCTTTATTTTTATACAAATATTCCCATCGTTTTATGAAAAGATTCTTGCCAGCAACGTTTGTTTTTACTCTTTTTTGTATTGCCATTACCGGCTGTCATTTATCATCTTCCAAAGCCAGAGTTTTGGTATTTACAAAAACCGCAGGCTTTGTTCATGATTGCATTCCTACGGCTGCTTTAGCGGTAATGAAATTAGGACAGGAAAATAATTTTGATGTGGATACCACCAGTAACGCAAACTGGTTTACCGATGATAGTTTGAAGAAGTATGCCGCCGTTGTTTTTTTATGTAATACCGATCCTGATGATTCCTTATTTACCATTTATCAGAAAAATGGTTTGCAGCGATACATTGAAGCCGGTGGCAACTTTGTGGGCGTTCATGCAGCAACCGATGCCGGTTACCATTGGGGTTGGTACCATCGTTTGGTAGGCGCTACGTTTGATAGTCATCCTGCCCAACAACAAGCCACTATTAATGTGGTGGATGCAACCAACGAATCAACCAAACATCTTCCCGCCAAATGGTCGCGCTTTGATGAATGGTACAATTTCAAAAACATGGACAGCAATGTTCATGTGTTGCTGAAAATTGATGAAAACAGTTATAAAGGCGGCAATATGCACGGCAATCACCCGATGGCTTGGTATCATGAATACGATGGCGGCAGAGTTTGGTACACCGAGTTAGGTCATACAAAAGAATCGTATAGCGATCCTGCTTTTTTAATGCATTTGTTAGGCGGAATTAAATATGCCATCGGCGATAATGAAAGCTTGAATTATGCAAAAGTAAAAACACCGCGTACGCCCGATGAAGACCGTTTTGTAAAAACACAATTGGTACAGGGAACTTTTTTTGAACCGACCGAAATAACAGTGCTTCCTAATTTAGATGTTCTCGTGTTGCAACGCAGGGGCGAGATCATGATTTATAAAGACTCGAGCCATTTAGTAAAACAAGTTGGTTTTTTAAATGTGTATTGGAAAACATTACACACGCCTGGCGTAAATGCTGAACAAGGTTTATTGGGCATTCAGAAAGACCCTGATTTTGCGCATAACCATTACATCTACATGTATTACTGCCCTGCAGATACATCGGTAAACCGCTTATCGCGCTTTACTTTTAACAACGATACCATCGATAATAGCACTGAGAAAGTAATACTTCAGTTTCCTGACACAAGAGAGATTTGTTGCCATACCGGCGGCTCCATTGCGTTTGGTAAAGACCGGACTTTATTTGTTTCCACCGGCGATAATTCAACTCCTTTTGATGAACCAGGACAAAAGTTTGTGAGCCATGGTTTTGCCCCTTTAAATGATGCACCGGGGCATCTTCAATACGATTCGAGAAGAACAGCAGGGAATACAAACGATTTGCGGGGAAAAATTCTTCGTATTGTAATGAAAGAAGATGGCAGTTACTCTATCCCGCAAGGCAATTTATTCGCTCAGGGAACCGATAAAACCAAACCTGAAATTTATGTGATGGGTGATAGAAATCCTTATCGTATTTCGGTTGATCAAAAGAATGGTTTTTTGTATTGGGGTGAAGTTGGGCCCGATGCGACTGCAGATAGTTTTACCACACGCGGACCCAAAGGATATGATGAAATGAACCAGGCGCGCAAAGCCGGTTACTTTGGCTGGCCTCTTTTTATTGCCAATAATCTTGCTTATATTTCTTACAACTATCTCACCGGCGAAATCGGAAAGCCTTTCGATCCTGCACATCCGCAAAACCTATCTCAAAACAATACGGGTCTTACCGATTTGCCTCCTGCACAACCGGCATTTATCTGGTACCCGTATGGTACTTCAAAAGAGTTCCCGCAACTGGGTTCGGGCGGAAGAACTGCCATGACTGGCCCTGTTTATTATTCCGATATGTTCCCCGAAAAAACCCGTTATCCTGATTACTACGATGGAAAATTGTTTATTTACGAATGGATGCGCGGCTGGATAAAGGTTGTAACCATGCAACCCAACGGCGACTTTGATAACATGGAGCCGTTTATGGAACATATAAAGTTTAATAACCCATCCGACATGGAAGTTGGGCCTGATGGAAAACTTTATGTGGTAGAATACGGCAGCGGTTGGTTTGCTAAAAACCCCGATGCAGGTTTGGCAAGAATTGACTTTAATAGTGGCAACCGTGCGCCAAAAGTTACCGGCATTGATGTAAATAGAACTTCAGGGTCGTTACCGCTGAATCTTGAAGCCACGGTAGGCGCAAGAGACCCTGATAATGATAAGCTGACTTACATTTGGCATGTGGGTGCAAAAATGGTTGAAACCAAAGAACCCAAACTGCAAACCACTTTAAGCACTGCTGGCGATTATGCCATTTATGCCGAAGTAAAAGATGATAAAGGCGCCGTTGGCAAAAGCAACATTATAACCGTTTATGCCGGCAACGAAGCGCCCGAAGTTGCCATTAACATCAAAGGCAATCAAACTTTTTATTTCCCCGGTAAGCCGGTTAATTATGCCGTTTCGGTAAGTGATAAAGAAGACGGAACAACCATTGTTGACAGCAACTTAATGGTTACTGCTGATTACCGCGAAAGCAACGATAAAGCCGGTGTGCCGCAAGGTCATCAGATGATTAGTCCTGAAACGATGGGAAAAAACTTAATGGAATCGCTCGATTGCAAAGCTTGCCATAAAGTAGCTGAAAAATCGGTTGGGCCCGCGTTTACAGCCGTTTCAGAAAAATATAAAAACGATGCCGGAGCGATGGTATATCTCGCTAATAAAATCATCAGAGGCGGCGGTGGTGTTTGGGGCGATGCGGTGATGGCCGCGCATCCGAATCTATCGCAGGAAGATGCGCAGCAAATTGTAACCTGGGTATTGTCTTTAGCCAATCAGCAAAAGAAAAAATTGTTGCCCCCTTCAGGAACGGTTTCGCCAACATTGGATAAGCCTGCCATTGCTAACGGCGTACTTGTTCTTACGGCTTCTTACACAGACAAAGGTGGAAAGGACATTAAACCGCTTACCAGCGGTGCGTACGCTTCACTGCGCAGCAGTACAGTAGGATTGCAGGCCGCCACGCATATGAACGATGCTTCAACCATGACGTATAATGGTAAGCATATAGTGCTTTTGAATTCCAACAATAGCTGGTTTGCTATTGATAGTGTTGATCTTTCTGGCATCGCGAGTATAAGTATTAACTATGGCTGGCAGGTTGCGCCGGCAGGCAATAATGTATTCGAACTACACCTGGATCAACCTACCGGAAAACTTCTTGGTCAATATACAATCCTTGCTAAGAAAACAGCCGATAAAGCACCCGCTGCCATGATGGCTGCCACAATAAAACTGGCACCTGTAGCAGATGGTAAATTGCATACGGTTTATCTTGTAAAAAAATCGTTAGGCGAGAAATCCGGAGAAATGATTGCTGTTACCGGGCTTACTTTTTCTTTATAAAATGAAGTAAAACAAAAAGAGGAAGATGACAGCATTATCTTCCTCTTTTTATTCGTATGAAAGCTCCTCTTTCTTTTGCTTTAATAGGTTGTGGCAAGATAGGCATCCGTCATGCTGAACACATTCACCGGTTGGCAAATTTAGTTGCCGTTTGTGATGTTGATGCTGAAAAAGCGATAGCAACCGCTCAACAATATGGATGTCCTTATTATCTTTCAATTGAAGAAGTATTGCTTCATCACCAGCCCGATGTTGTTTCGGTTTGCACACCTAACGGGCTTCATGCAACACACACCATTCTTGCTTTGCAGGCACGTTGCCATGCTATTTGCGAAAAGCCAATGGCAATAAAAAGTATGGATTGCAAACGAATGATACAAGAAGCGGAACGAGTGAACAAGACATTGTTTATTGTAAAACAAAACCGTTTTAATGATGCTGTTGTTCAGGTGAAACAAATATTGAACGAAAACAAACTTGGAAAAATTTTTAGCTTTCAAATCAGTTGTTTTTGGAACCGGAATGATGCGTACTACCGCGATAGCTGGCATGGGACAAATGCTTTGGATGGGGGCACTTTGTTTACGCAGTTTAGTCATTTTATTGATATTTTATATTGGTTGCTGGGCGATGTTTCTTCGGTGCAATCTTATCTTACCAATGCTGCTCACTCTTCTTTAATAGAAACAGAAGATACCGGTGTTGCGATACTTACCATGCAAAGCGGTGCTATCGGAACATTCAATTATACAGTGAATGCTTATGCTCAAAATATGGAAGGTTCTATTATTTTATTTGGTGAAAAAGGAACCGTAAAAATAGGCGGGCAATATCTTAATACCATCTCTTATCAAAACATAAAAGACATTGTGATAACTGATGTAAAAGAAAACCCGCCTAACCAGTACGGAAATTACCAGGGCAGCATGAGCAACCACGATAAAGTGTATGAAAATGTGATTGATGTTTTGTGCAACAATGCCGTTGTAAGCACCAATGCTTATGAAGGTTTGAAAACAGTTGAAATTATTGAAAAGATTTATGCGGCGAATGGGTTGGGAAAATAAGCGTAAAATGATGTTAGAAATTGGTTTCTTTAGTGAATGTAGATTATTCTTTGAACGGATTACAGCTTTACAAAGACCGGGATTAATAATCTACTGCTTCCTTCTATTGCTTTTGTTCACTACGTTTTCTCTACGTTCTTCGAGGTGCGCTGCGCAGCGCACCTCGAAGAACAAGATTAATATCAAACCAAAGTCGGATGCTGCTTTGTCCACTGAAATTATAAAGCCGTATGTTTTCTTTTTTTTACTCTTATGCTAATTAATGCTATTGCGCCACCTAACGAACCCATGATTAATGAAACAATAGGCGCAATGATTACATGATTTGAAGCATTGTCAAACGAGTTAAAAAAAGTGAACGCTTTTGGATTACTATAATCGTTGTAGCCAGGATAATTTTTAAGAACAGAAATCATTCTATCCGAAAAAAGATAATCAATTAAAAATCCAAAGCAAAGCGCAATTATCGTCCCTAAAAGCGCACTTACGAAACTGCTTTTAATTCCTTTAAAAATGTTTTGTGTTTGGACTGTCTTGAGTGCACTGATAATTGAAAATGAAATAAAAATCAGGAACATCATTGTTAATGTTGAAATCAGCATTGAAGTATGTGTCTGCCAGTTAATGAATTCCTCCATTGAAATGTTTACAATGAACAAAGAGCCAATTAACAGTCCGCCGTTTTTCGAAAAGTTATCTGGTTTAATGAACGCCCATACCAAAACATAAACAACCATTGCAACAAACACAATAACCACTGTCTCTTTTGCTTTTTCAAAAATAACAGGATAGTTTATTAAAGCAACTGTCATTAAAATCGCTAACAAAAATGCCGGCAGCAGAATAGTGAAGATGGTTACTCTTTTCTTTTGCATTTAATTGTTTTGAGGTGTCAGTTAAACTTTACGTTCTTCGAGGTGTTAGCGCAGCGCACCTCGAAAGTGAGATAAAATGATTCTCTGAATCATAACAGCGTATTAAAAAATTGGCCGGTTTGCCGGTCAAAGACCTGCTTTATCCATCTTCGAGGTGCGCTGCGCTAACACCTCGAAGAACAAGTGAACAAGTGGTGTATATCGTTTATGGAATGTGTCAAATAAACGGCAAGTTACAATAGCAGCCAACTCAAAATATACTATACTTACTAAACTCTATTTCGCTAATACGCTTTATGGGTTGTATTTACAAAATGCCATTACTATAAATCATTTTTACCAATAGTATGTTTCTTAATCCTGCACAAACAACCACTCAACAAAACAATCGCAACAGCTTTTGTTTTTACGCTTATCTTTCCTCATCAAATCAAAACAATGGATGTATTATCCGTTCAGGGACTCACTAAAAACTATGGCAGCATTCGCGCGTTAAACGGCGTTTCGTTCTCGGTTCCGTCAGGCAGTGTATTTGGTATTTTAGGTCCTAACGGCAGCGGCAAAACCACGTTGCTTGGCATTGTGATGGATATTATTAAAGCCACATCAGGCACTGTTTTGTTTAGCGGACAAGCGCCTTCTGCCGACATGCGGAAACACATGGGAACGTTGTTGGAAACGCCTAATTTCTATCATTATTTATCTGCTGAAAGAAACCTTCGCATAGCGGCTGAAATCAAGCGAAAAGGAAAAGATGAAATCAATGATGTGCTGCAAAAAGTGGATTTGTACGAACGTCGTGCAAGCAAATTCAGCACGTACTCTTTAGGCATGAAGCAACGCCTTGCCATTGCATCGGCTTTGCTGGGTGATCCTGATATTCTTATTTTCGATGAACCTACCAACGGGCTTGATCCGGTTGGAATTTCTGAAATACGAGAGCTGATTTTACAGCTTGCAACTGAAGGCAAAACCATCATCATGGCAAGTCATTTATTGGATGAAGTAGAAAAAGTTTGTACACACGTTGCCATTTTAAAAACGGGCAATTTATTAATTGCTGGTAATGTGAATGAAGTGTTGGTGAGTGAAGATGTAGTTGAACTTTCATCGAACAATGGGAGCGGATTGCAAACTGCGATACAAGGATTGAATGGTTATAAAACAGTGAACAAAAACGGCAACTTAATAAATTTAAATTATGCTTCCGGCACCGCTAACCTTGAAGCCATCAACCGGCATTGTTTTGAAAATAACATTGTGCTTAACCACTTAATATTAAAAAAGAAAAGCCTTGAAACCAAATTTCTTGAACTCACCAACAACTGATTGTATATGCTTCATCTATTAAAAATTGAATGGCTGAAATTAAAAAACTACCGCACGTTCTGGATATTAAGTGTATTGTTTATAATCAGTTTGTATGGCGTTAATCATATCGCTTACGAAATCCAGTTGAATGCTTTTGCACGAGCGCCAATTGCGCAGGCAATGGTTGGCGCGCCGCCATTTCAGTTTCCCGGAGTTTGGAATACAGTTGTATGGATCAGCGGTTTTTTACTGTTCTTTCCCGGCTTGATTATCATCATTTTAATGACCAATGAATTCTCTTACAAAACACATCGCCAAAACATAATTGATGGATTGAGCCGCACGCAATTCATTTATGTAAAAATGATGTTGTGCGTGTTGATTGCATTGATTTCAACAATTGTTGTTTTTATTGTTGCACTGGTGTTTGGAATTACGGAAGGACATGCCAACATCAGCTTTCAAAATATGCAATATTTGGGTTTGTTTTTTATTGAAACACTAAGTTATACTTCGCTGGCTTTGGTGATAGCAACTTTATTCAGAAGATCAGGAATTGCTATCGGTGTTTATTTTTTATACGCTGAAATCATTGACCAGTTGTTATCCTCGCTTTGCAGTCATTACTTTAATAATATCGGGCGATATTTTCCTTTGGAAAGCAATGACAATTTAATACCGTTGCCGCTGTTTAGAAACATTAAAGACAGAATAATTGAACCAGTCAATGTGTATTACATGCTGATAACCGCAGCCATTTATCTGTGCCTTTACTTTTTTATTTGCAGGCGAAGATTTCAAACAGCCGATTTGTAAAGTTTGACAGCAAAGCCACAAACTCTTTGTGTAACTTTATTTTCTTTGCCGCTTCGTGGTTCAAATGCCGCAAATTTGTTTTTCATCTTTGTTTTTATTTATGTCATCCTCACTCTTATTGTTTTTAATAATCGTTTATTTTTTAATTCTTTTAGGTGTTGCCTGGTACACAAGCCGCAATGCCAACAACGAATCGTTTTTTATTGGTAACCGAAACAGCAACTGGATGCTGGTTGCCTTTGGTATGATTGGCACTTCGTTAAGCGGTGTTACGTTTGTAAGTGTGCCCGGAACCGTAGGCAGCAATGGCTTTGGATACTTCCAGGTAGTGCTGGGTTATTTCATCGGGTATTTTGTGGTGGCTTTTGTTTTACTGCCTTTGTATTACCGGCTTCAGCTTACTTCCATCTATAATTATTTGAATCAGCGCTTTGGCGTTACGGCTTATAAAACAGGAGCTTTGTTTTTTATCATTTCACGTGTATTAGGCGCAACTGCCAGGTTGTATTTAGTGATAAACGTACTGCAAATTTTTATCATTAACAACATGAAGATTCCGTTTTGGGCAACCACATCTGTTATCTTATTTATGATACTGATGTACACATTTAAAGGTGGTGTAAAAACAATAGTGTTTACCGATACTTTGCAAACCACTTTTATGTTGCTTGGCTTAGTTGTTTGCATTGTTTTTATCATGCACAGTATGCATCTCACCATATCTTCTGCCATCACTTCACTACAACAGAAAGGTTACACGAAAGTTATCAATACAAATGCAAAAAGCGCAGCATTCTGGCTGAAGCAAATTGTTGGCGGCGCCTTTATAACTATTGGTATGACGGGACTTGACCAGGAGATGATGCAAAAAAATATAAGCGTACGAACCTTGAAAGATTCACAGAAAAACATGATGACATTCAGCACCATCATGGTAGTTGTAAACCTTTTGTTTTTACTGCTCGGCGGCTTGTTGTATTTGTTTGCAGCACAACACAACATCAGCACAAAAGGCGATGATTTGTTTCCTTCGGTTGCAGTAAATACAAACACCGGAACCCCTTACTTTCCTGCATCCGTTTCTATCATTTTTATCATTGGTTTAATATCGGCTTTGTTTCCAAGCGCAGACGGCGCCATTACCGCTTTAACGTCAACCTTCTGCATTGATATTTTAGGAATGAAACGAAACAAAAACAAAACCGAACAACAGCAAAAAAACATACGCTTACTTGTTCACTTTTCTTTTACCGTTTTGTTTTTTTTATGTGTGATGATATTTAAACAGATCAACAGCAAATCCATCATCAATAACATTATGATTATTGCCGGTTACACGTATGGGCCATTGTTAGGATTGTTCACATTCGGCATCTTTACAAAACGTATTCTCTACAATAACATTCTAACTGTTATTGTTTGTATTGCAGCACCTGTGCTTTGTTATTTTTTAAGTTTGTATTCAACTCAATTTTTCAATGGTTATGCAATTGGAATTGAATTGTTATTCATTAACGGAATGCTTACATTTTTGGGTTTATATGTCTTCTCGCAAAAACAAATTCCGGTACATGCAATAAGTCAATCGAATGAAGTGATAAATGAAAAAAGATAAACAGTTTTTTATTTATGGAACTTGTTAATCCACTTGCCGAACAATATGCAGCACATTTTACAACACCGCAAGACGACCTGTTGCAAAGCATTTATCAGCAAAGTTTGCAACATGCACATGCACACTTATTAAGCACTGAAACGCAAGGGCAATTGCTTTCATTCATCAGTCAAATGGTTCAACCCAAATACATTTTAGAAATCGGCACGTTCACGGGTTATAGCGCGTTGTGCCTGTGCAAAGGTTTACAGCCCGATGGCGAATTACACACAATCGAGTTGCGGCAAGCGGATGTTGAAAAATCTTTAGCTAATTTTAAACTTGCAAAGAAAGATATACAAATACATTTGTATCAAGGCAATGCAATCGGGATTATCCCGACACTCAATTTTACATGGGATATTGTTTTTATAGATGCTGATAAAAGCGACTATATCACATACTACGAAATGGCACTTGAACGTTTACACCAAAACGGACTTATTATCGCAGACAATGTTTTGTTTCACGGGCAGGTGTTAGAAGAAGAAATAAAGAATAAAAATGCAAAAGCGATTCACAAGTTTAACCAGCATGTGTTGAACGATAGCAGAACAGAACAAGTGATGCTTACCGTGCGCGATGGTTTGTTTTTGATAAGAAAAAAATAGATACCAATACCATTGTTACTATAACTGCTATTGATTAAAAAATTGACTACCGATGAAACGATTTATCTTAATTGTTGTTTTTACTCTCTTTATTATTTCGTCTTATTGCCAGGGCAGCGATGCCATCAACAATTATATCAACACGTATAAAGATGTTGCTGTTCGCGAAGAAATAAGAACCGGAGTGCCGGCTTCCATTACTTTGGCGCAAGGCATTTTAGAAACGGCTGCAGGGCAATGCGATTTGGTAAAACAATCCAACAATCATTTCGGAATTAAATGCAAAGCCGATTGGAACGGCGCTGTTGTTTATCATGATGATGACGCCAAAGGTGAATGCTTCCGCAGCTACACGAACGCAGAAGATTCCTATCGCGATCATTCCGATTTTTTAAAAACACATGGTAACTATGCGTTTCTTTTTAATCTTGATCCAACCGATTATGAAGGCTGGGCGAAAGGCTTAAAAAAAGCGGGTTATGCCACTAATCCGGCGTATGCCTCTATACTTATTAAATCTATCGTAAACTATCATTTGCAGGATTATACTTTGCTGGCTTTGCAACGCACAGGAAGCAACAATGGCGAGACTTTAACGGTTGCTAACAACACAACGGTTTCTTCAAACAACACATTTAGCAACGAAGATGAAAATAGTGCCGAAGAGCAAAAACAAACACCCATCACAGCCAAAGTAGCGCAAACAATTATCACCGCACCAACGGCTTTATATCCTTCCGGCGTCTTCACTATCAACGGCGCAAAAGTGGTGTATGCGCAACAAGGAACTTCACTGTTTGCATTGGCCAGTAAATACAATGTTTCGTATAGCAAACTGCTTGAATTTAATGAGCTATCAAATAATGCGGAAGATAAAAACCAACTGATTTATCTCTCCAAAAAACCCAAAAAAGGAAGCAAGCCTTACCACTTAGTTACGGTTAATGAAACGCTTACCGATATTGCGCAGATTGAAGGTGTACGCCTCGATAATCTGGAAGAATACAATGGCATTGAAGCCAACGCAATACTGCATGTTGGTCAAAAAATTAACCTGCAAAACGCGCCTTATTATTTAGAAAAATAAAGCCGGATAAATCCTTATCATTGTTGCAAAATGAAAAGATGGAGCTGGTAAAAGTTCATGATAAATATTTTGCACCTTATCTGTCCGGGCAGGAAATTGCAGTAAAAGTAAACGCCTTAGCAGCACAAATTAATGAGGATTATAAAAACAAAAAGCCCTTACTGATTGCCGTGCTTAACGGCTCTTTTATTTTCGCTGCCGATTTGGTTAAACAACTCACCATTCCTGTTGAAATTTCTTTTATCAAGCTTGCATCTTACCAAGGCACAAAATCAACCGGCAAAATTATTACGGCAATTGGTTTGGATACAAGTATTTCAGGCAGAGATGTTATTATTATCGAAGACATTATCGACACCGGCAAAACGCTTCATCAGTTTCTTCCGCAATTGCAAAGTCATCAGCCTTCATCATTAAAAATTGCGGCGTTGTTGCATAAGCCCGGTGCCACCATTTTTCCTATCAGCATCAATTATAAATGCTTCACTATACCCAACAAATTTGTGGTTGGATATGGTTTAGATTACGATGGCTTAGGTCGCAACCTGCCTGCCATTTATCAGTTGCAGGATGAATAAAACCAAACAATTTTTACAATCATTCGGGGCTGTCATCGGTTTGTTTTTACTTCAACTTTTATTCGGGCTGTTCGTTACAAGTCCGCAGCGCAGGCTGTTCCTTCTCAAAGCTCATAACTCAAAACTCGCAGCTTTATATTCCTCTGCGCTTTACGGGCTTTCCACTTCCATCCCGCAGCCCATCAGCGGTAGAACATCTATCCAAACGCTGACAGGGTTTTAAACTTTGTCAGCGTTTGCTGCATCAACTTGCCATAACCATCTTATTGGTTCGTTTCTCATCAAAGTTCACTCCTTGTTTCTTCTTTGTTGCTCTTTGATTCTTGCTTCTTGAATCTTTTCTCTTGTTCCTTGTTTCTTCTTTGTTGCTCTTTGAATCTTGCCTCTTGAATCTTTTCTCTTGTTCCTTGTTTCTTCAATCTTGCTTCTTCGTTTATCTTTGCCAAACTAACAATTGTAAGCATGGATGCAACTACAAATAACAGCGCCGTTTGGATAACACAGCTTATTGATAAAATGGCGCAAAAAAAAGAAAAAATAAAGCTGGGCGGCGGACAAAAAGCGATTGACAAACAACACGAAAAAAACAAACTTACCGCCCGCGAGCGCATTGAATATTTATGCGATAAAAACAAACCCTTTATTGAGATAGGAACCTTTGCCGGTTACGAAATGTATGAAGAATATGGCGGTTGCCCTGCCGGTGGCACGGTTGCTGGAATTGGTTATGTAAGCGGCAGGCAATGTGTGGTGGTTGCTAACGACCAAACCGTAAAAGCAGGAGCGTGGTTTCCAATCACCGCTAAGAAGAATTTGCGAATGCAGGAAATCTCTATCGAAAACAATTTACCCATCATTTATTTGGTTGATAGTGCCGGTGTGTTTCTTCCAATGCAGGATGAAATTTTTCCTGATAAAGAACATTTTGGCAGAATGTTCCGCAACAATGCAAAAATGAGCGCTGCAGGCATTACGCAAATTGCCGCCGTGATGGGAGCGTGTGTTGCAGGCGGAGCTTACTTGCCCATTATGAGCGATGAAACTTTAATGGTAGAAGGGAACGGCAGCATTTTTTTAGCCGGACCTTACCTTGTAAAAGCAGCCATAGGAGAGAACGTTGATGCTGAAACCTTAGGCGGCGCAACAACACACAACAGCATTAGCGGCATTGCCGATTACAAATTTGAAACCGAAGAAGAATGTTTGGATTATATAAAAAAGTTGGTGAGTAAAATAGGCGCATCTGCTTTGGCAGGCTTTAATAGAATACAAAGTGTTTCCTCTTCTAAAAGCAGTGATGAAATTTATAAAATCATACAGGAGAATAATGCAAAGCCTTATAATGTTGTTGATGTAATTGAATGCCTTGTTGATGCTGAAAGTTTTGATGAGTTTAAACAAGATTATGGCAAAACCATTGTGTGCGGATATGCCCGTATTGATGGCTGGGCGGTGGGCATTGTTGCCAACCAGCGTATTGTAGTAAAAAGCGGCAAAGGCGAAATGCAAATGGGCGGCGTAATTTATAACGACAGTGCCGACAAAGCCGCCCGCTTTGTTATGAACTGCAACCAAAAAAAAATTTCGCTTTTGTTTTTGCAGGATGTTACGGGCTTTATGGTGGGCAGTCGCAGCGAGCAAAGCGGCATTATAAAAGACGGTGCCAAATTAGTAAATGCGGTGGCAAATTCTGTGGTTCCTAAGTTTACCATCATCACCGGAAATTCGTATGGCGCCGGCAATTATGCTATGTGCGGAAAAGCGTATGATCCACGTTTAATTTTTGCCTGGCCTTCAGCCAAAATTGCGGTTATGGGCGGCGACCAGGCTGCTAAAACATTGCTGCAAATACAAGTGGCATCAATGAAAGGGAAAGGCAAAGAAGTGAGTGCAGAAGAAGAGCAAGCTATATTAAACGAAATAAAAAACCGGTACGAAAAACAAACCACGCATTATTATGCAGCGGCAAGATTATGGGTGGATGATATTATTGATCCTGCACAAACGCGGATGATAATTTCTGAAGGCATTGCAGCGGCAAATAACAATGCGAAAATAGAAGATTTTAAAATGGGCGTGCTGCAGGTGTAGATCAGAAAATTCATTCACTGGTTTAAAAAATTATTCGTTTCCGGTTGGTTTGTTTTTACTTCACTTTTAATTGATTGAAAAATTAGAAAGTGCATTTTTTATTGTTTTCAAATCTTCCAAATAACCAATGTTATACATCAACCTAAGATAGATTTCAAAGATGAAAGATCAGTAAAAAAAACCGCTTAAAACAACGGATACTCTCTGTAAACAATTAAGTACTAACTTTCCACATCAAATGAAAAACATTATGAAACACAAAGTATTGATTGGTTCCGTTTTGCTTGTAGCTGCCAGCTTTTTTATGCCCGCTGTTGTAAAAGCGCAAATGACGAGAAAAAGCCCTCACGATACAATTACCAGCCTCGTATCCGGCGCTCATATCCGTATCGTATTTGGTAGCCCTGCTGTAAAAGGACGCCAGATATGGGGAGGACTTGTTCCTTATGACAAAGCCTGGCGCGGCGGAGCCGATGAAGCTACTGTTTTTACAACCGATAAAAACATTATGATAGGTGGAAAAAAGCTTTCTGCAGGTACTTATAGCGTATTTGTGATTCCTGCTAAAGATAAATGGACTTATATTTTTAACTCACAAACCGGTCAATGGGGAATTAAAGAAGGCGGCGTTGCCAATTTTGATGAATCGAAAAACGTTCTCACCGTAACTTCTACGCCCAAACCAGCTCCAATGTCGGAACACCTGATGTACCAGGCTAATGACAAAGGATTTGGATTGCGTTGGGAAAAACTTGAAGCTTTGGTTCCAATAAAATAAGCAAAAGATAATTGAGGAGAATAAGCTGAATAATTTTGTTGATCTCGTTCTTCAGGTGTTATTGTTATACACCTCGAAGAACGAGATTATCTATATAAACCAAGAATACAAATTATTTTCCTTTTCGCAATTGATAAGCATCCTGCAATGCAGATTGAACCAAACTTTTTGAAGCCTTAGTAAGATGAATGGTAGTCGCTCCCTTTTTACCCCAGGCATTGGGAACAGGATAGATAATTTCGCTTTGAGGCGGGCAATAAATAAATTGTAATTCCGGCGAAAACATGAGGTTTAAAGTTCTTTCTTCAAAACAAAGCGTGGCAAATATCTTTTTCTTTACCGTGAAAGCAACACGGTTAAAATGCGGCTTTTCTTCAGCGCCATCTAAAGATAAAGCCATTGTTCTTGCTTCTTCTGGTGTTACCATAAGTAGGGTTTTGTTTTACTCATAAATTAACTGATGCGTTTGCTTTATAATGCCCATTACAAATGTGCTTTGCACATGCCCGATATTTTCCGCCGCGCTTAATTTGTTTACATGAAAATCGTAGTAAGCATTCATATCTTCACACATAACTTTCAGCATAAAATCAAACTCGCCTGAAATACTGTAACATTCAATCACCTCATTCAGTTCATTAATGGTTTTAATAAATTTTACTCCAGCCGTTTTGCTGTGTTGTTTCAGCGAAACATAGCAAATAACCATTAGCGACTTGTTTATTTTTACATGATCTAACAGCGTTGCATATTGTTTGATTACGCCACTGTTTTCCATTTTTTTAATCCGCTCATGAACCGGCGTTGTACTTAGGTTTGTTTTTACAGCAATTTCTTTTACTGTTATTCTTGCATTTTGTTGAAGCAGGTGCAGTATAGCCAAATCTTTTTTATCAAGCGTTATTTTATCAGTAGAGGATTGTTCTTTTTGAATGAATTTTTTTATCATAAACTATCTACTTATTCTTTTATAAAGATAATAAATAGAAAATTATTCTAAAGTTTTTAGATTCAGTAGTATATTATTCTGTTTCGATATTTTTGTTGAAAATAAAAAATATGTCAACACTCACCACTTCTATTGATTTAAGCCTGCCTTATAAAGTACGCGATATTTCGCTGTCGGAATGGGGCAGAAAAGAAATTCGTTTAGCAGAAGCCGAAATGCCTGGACTTATGGCATTGCGCAACGAATATGGCAATTCACAGCCGTTAAAAGGCGCACGCGTTGCGGGCTGTTTACACATGACCATTCAAACCGCCGTTCTCATCGAAACGTTAGTGGCTTTGGGCGCCGAAGTAAGATGGAGTTCATGTAATATTTTTTCTACGCAGGATCATGCAGCGGCGGCAATTGCAGCGGCTGGCATTGGTGTGTTTGCATGGAAAGGTCAAACTTTGGAAGAGGCAGATTGGTGCATTGAGCAAACCCTCTTTTTTGGTAATACCGATACACCTTTGAATATGATATTGGATGATGGCGGCGATTTAACCAATATGGTACTGGATAAGTATCCAGAACTTGCGCATCATGTAAAAGGTATTTCGGAAGAAACCACAACGGGCGTTCACCGCTTGTATGAAAGAGTAGCGAAGGGCACATTACCAATGCCTGCTATTAATGTAAACGATTCGGTTACTAAAAGCAAGTTCGACAACAAATATGGTTGTAAAGAAAGTTTGGTAGATGCCATTCGCCGCGCAACCGATATTATGCTGGCAGGTAAAGTTGCCGTGGTTGGTGGTTATGGCGATGTAGGCAAAGGTTCTGCCGCATCGTTACATGGTGCAGGTTGCCGTGTTATTGTTACTGAAATCGATCCGATCTGTGCTTTACAGGCCGCAATGGATGGTTATGAAGTGAAGAAGATGGTTGATGCGGTTAAAGAAGCCGATATTATTGTAACAGCAAGCGGTTGCCGCGATTTGATTACAGAGCAACACTTCCGCAGCATGAAAGACAAAGCCATTGTTTGTAACATTGGTCATTTTGATATTGAAATTGATATGGCCTGGCTGAATGATAATTACGGTAATACAAAAGATACCATTAAGCCGCAGGTTGATTTATACAGTATTGAAGGTAAAGAAGTGATAGTGTTAGCGGAAGGAAGGCTGGTAAATTTGGGTTGTGGAACCGGACATCCGAGCTTTGTAATGAGCAATTCATTTACCAACCAGGTGCTTGCCCAAATTGAGTTGTGGACAAATGGGGATGCTTACGAAAACAAAGTGTATGTGTTGCCAAAGCATTTGGATGAAAAAGTTGCCCGTTTGCATTTAGCAAAAATTGGTGTTGTGTTGGATGAACTTTCTGATGCACAAGCCGGTTATTTAGGCATTGATAAAAACGGCCCTTTCAAATCTGATTTGTACAGGTATTAATAAATGTTTGATTACACGAGAAGCATGGCAATTACCCAAATAAAAAGTTCCGAACCTTTAAAGGCTCGGAACTTTTTATTTGTTCATGTTTTATTTTATACTGTTTGTTTTAATGGTTGCCCATTGCTATTAACGGGCTGCCCGTTTCCGTTCATTTTCATTAGTCCCATTAATTGTTGCATTGTTTTTTGCATACCATCAGTGCTGCCATCAAGAAAAATAACATTGCCTCTTCCATACTCGGCGAAGTTTTTAATTGCTTCAGTCCACATGCTAAATAAAATAACATTTGTATCAAGGTTTGCCTGTTTCATTTGCTCGGCTGCCTGGCTCATACCTTTGGCAACTTCTTCGCGGAACAATGCAACACCCTGACCACGCAAACGCGCCGCTTCACGCTCAGCTTCAGCAGCAATTTTAATAGAGTTGCCTTCTGCCTCAGCACCCTTTGTTTTTGTAATTAAAAGAGCTTGTCCTTCATTCTCTGCAGCAGCTTTTAAATTGTTGCTGGCAACCACTCTGCTCATGCTGTCCATCACTTGCTTATCAAACGTAATGTCATTAATCTGAAGGTCTTGCAAATGATAACCCCATTCTTCTAATGAATGATCAATCTGATTTTTTACGTACTCAACAATTTCTCTTCGAAGCAATAAAATTTCTGCTTGTCTTTTCGTAGCAACGAATGCGCGGATAGAACCTTCCACCGTGCGAATGAGCGCCTGCATTAAATCTTTCTCACTAATGAATTTGAATGCAACTTTTATAATCGTTTCTTCATTTTGATCGATTACAGAATACAGCAACATACTTTTAAAATACACGTTCGCCTGGTCAACGGTTACCGCCTGAAACTCCAGCTCAACCGAACGGTTTTGAATGCTGATGCGGCGATAAATTTGTTCGAGTAAGGGTATTTTAAAATTCAAGCCCGGACGAAGAATGCGGCGATATTTTCCAAACAGCGTTACAACAGAAATAGTGCCTTGCTGCACTGTTACCAAGCCACTGAATATGATGAAAAGAATGATGAGCAACCACCAGTAATCTCTAAAAAATTCCATAACCAAAATTTTAGGAAAGGTAGTAAAAGAAAAGGGAGAGAATTGTTATAAGTTGATGGCAGCGTCTATCTTTTCATTTCGCCAACCCGTAACTCATTTACATAGTTATGAGCCATTCTTGTTGGTTCGGGAATGCGATATTTTCTTACGCATTGTAATATTATTTGCAGGCTCTGCTCCATTGAAATTTTATTGCCCGGCGAAATAAAAACAGGCTTCACATTTTTCTTTGTGCGCAGCACTTTTCCTATCAATTCATTCTTGTGAAACAAATCAGAAACGGAACCAGCTTCCATACCAGGTTCAACGTATTTTCCCGTTAACAAACTCTTTGCGCAACCTAATGTCGGCGTTTGCATTACCACCCCAAAATGCGCTGCAATGCCCATGCGCCGTGGATGCGCAATGCCATGACCATCCAGCACCAACACATCAGGCTTTGTGTTTAAATTCTCCCATGCTTTTGAAAGGGCTGGTACTTCCCGAAAAGCAAGCAAGCCCGGAATGTAAGGGAAGCTGGTTTCGTCTGTAATGCCGGAAGTTTCTATCACTTGCAAAGAAGGAAAATGCATAACCACAATGCCTGCATAAACGGTGGTAGAATATTTATTAAAAGAAATATCGGCGCCCGCAATGGTTTTTATTTCTTTTTGTAAGGGTTGAAGCCGCAATTGTTGTCGTAACTCTTTTTGCATTTCAACAGCTTCCTGTGGCGTGATGTTTTCGTAGTTGATGATCATCTTTATTTATTCTTACCTAAACTGTTTTAAAGTGTATATTATATAGCTGAGAAGAATCAGAAAGATAATAGAATCTTTGATCATCATAAATTTTTCATACGCCGAAGACAATTTAGAAGTAAAATGACTTAGCATAGCAAGGCAAAAAAACAAACATCCCAGGATGGCGACAATCTGTCTCCAATTTTCATTGATGAGTGATAGAATGCCGCCAACGCCCAAACAAATATTGGCAATGCCTGATTTTCTCACAATATCATATCTATTCCTGTGTGTTTGCTTACCAGCAGCGATGGCAAGCGATCGATTTGACGTCTGCTTTATGCCTAATATGAAAAGCGGAAGGCCGAATGCCCAGAAAACAAACCATTTACCAAAGAGTGCAAGGCTTGCCTGATCATTTGTTATGAGTTTTTCAATATAGCCTGACACAACCGGAAATAGAAAAACAAGGATAACTTCTACAAACATGTAGGAAGATATATATTTATGGATATTCTTTTTTTCGGCTGATTTTTTTCCTTCCATAAGATGATATAATAAATTCATAAATCAAACTTTTAAAAACTTTTTTTCTCTAATTTAATGTAGGCAGATTTGATTACAGTAATGTAAAATCCATCACAGTGTAACAACAGGTTATTTGTGAAGAATAATCTCAGAAAATAAAAGACATTTTTTATAAGTGCGGCTCCTGAATTTTTTGAATGGGTGTGCTTTCCGGTATTTCTGTTTCCGGATTCTTTTTCGACGATTTTATAATGAGATAGTAACTAAGAGACAGGCTTACAACAAGTGCAGCAACGGCAAATTCACCTTGAGGACCATCAATTTGTATTTCGATTGAAAGTATTTTTCGGCTCACAGCAATCATACACACTATCAGTATAATCCTGATTTTTAAATCATGTTGTTTATTGTATATCTTAACAGTTTCCAGCACTTCAAGAGCCAACAGTATATTAAAAAAGGTAACAAAAACGTTTCTACCGTATGAATTGGTATAAGTAAAACTGTCTTTCTCAACTCTGGAGAAATAGCTGTGATAAGCTTCGAAAACCAATACTATTATCTGAAAACTGATGTAAGCTATCACCATTGCTATGAGTACATAGCTTACCCATTGTTCAAATTTTTTTAGAAACTTTTCCATTGCGTTATCAGTAGGTATTTAAAATGTAAAATTCAGCCAAAAACAAAGGGGAGGTTATACGGTATGTTTCAGCAGACTATAAATTCTGTTACAAGGATATAGCTATTGTTTCAAAACAATATAAATATTGTTTCATCCAAACTCTTGACGCAAACAACTGGTTAATTTCCTCCAACATTGTATTTGCGAACAAATTCTCCCGGCGTGATTCCGTAGGTTTCGCGAAAGCATTTTGTAAAATAGGCAGCGCTGCCAAAACCACTGTAGTAGGCGGTATCGGTGCTATTATTACCCTCTTTAAGAAACATGGTTGCGCGCTTCAACCTGTAAAGCCGTATAAACTCACTAGTTGATACACCAGCTACAGCTTTTAATTTGCGGTGAAGACTGGTGCGGCTGATGCCAGAAAGGTCAACGAATTGGTCAACTCCGAATAAAGAATCATCGAGATGTTCTTCTATGAATTGATAGAGTTTTTCAATGAACGGATCTTGTACTTCTTTGTTTTCTTCTGCTGTTTCTTTTGTCTTAAATTCTTCTGCTATCGGTAGTACGAGCTCTGCTTTATATTTTTCACGCAATTTTTTTTGCCTGTCGAGCAGGTTATGTATGCGCAAGAACAATTCAGAAGGGTGAAAAGGTTTGGTAATGTAATCATCCGCACCTTTGGAAAGACCTTCAATTATATTTTCCTGTAATGATTTGGCAGTTAAAAGTATTACCGGTATATGGCTTACCCGTATATCATTTTTTACAGTGGTACAAAATGTATAACCATCCATTTCAGGCATCAATACATCACTGATGATAATGTCTGGCATTACTGCAATCGTCATCTCAAAACCTGATTTTCCATTGGCGGCATATGTCACCTGATAATGATTGTTTAGAGTATTTGTAATAAACTGCGCAATCTCAACATTATCTTCAACCAGCAGTATCACCGGAAGTGTTGAATTTAAATCTTCCTCAATAATTTCCGGAAAAGCTGTTTTATCGGAATCAGTTGCATCAACAAATAACGTTGTTACCTCAGCGCGAAAAGGAAGCGTTACAATAAACTTTGTTCCGGGAAATTGTTTATCCACAACAGAACTTGTTACTTCAATTGTTCCGTTTTGTAAATCAACCAATTCTTTTACCAGGGCCAAACCTAAGCCAGTACTTGCTTGTGATTGATGTTCCGATAAACCTGCTGGCTTATCCCCCTGATGGTAACGCTCAAAAATATAAGGTTGCTGATCTTCACCAATGCCAATACCCGTATCCTTAACCGTTACCATTATTTCCTCTTCGTTATAATGCAAGCTTACGGATACTTTACCACCCATTGGTGTAAACTTAATTGCATTGGATAGAAGATTATAAGTAATTCGTTCTAATGCGTCAGGATAAAACCAACCTGTTAACTCACCTGTATTATTGATAAAAGCAAGCTCTATCTCGTTTGTTTTTGCACTAAATTCGAACGAGTGTACAATCGTACCAACTATTGAAGCCGGGTTTCCTTTCTGTTCATAAATTTTTAAAGCCTTTGCTTCGAGTTTTGAAAGGTCGAGCAAACGATTCACCAATATTAAAAGCTGATTTGCATTTTTAATAATAATGTCTGCTAACCCGTTTTGTTTTACTGCATTTACATTGGGCTGTTTTAATTCTTCCGCAGGGCCGATAATTAAAGTAAGTGGTGTGCGAAATTCATGGGTAATGTTTGAAAAGAAGCGCGTTTTCATTTCATCCATTTCTTTCATTTGCACCGCTTCGTTTTCTTTTAACCCGATTTCTCTTTTCATAATGCCTTGCGCAATGCGATAGCGTATGAACCCACCTATTAAACCGGCGATAATGATTGCATAACAGATATACGCCAATGCGCTTGCCCACCAGGGTGGTGTAATAACAATAACCAGCTTTTTAATGTAAGAACTCCACTGGCCGGTTGTGTTACTTGCATTTAGATAAAAAGCATAATGTCCGGGAGGCAACTGCGTATAAACGGCTTCATGAGCATTGTGGGCGAACACCCAGTCCTTATCATAACCATCTAATTTATAACGATACAAATTGTCCTGGGGCTGGTTGAACTGAAGAGCAGAGAAAGCCAGTGTTACTGTATTTTGGTTATAGTATAAATGCAATGTATCAAGCAGGTTAAATGGCTTTAAAAGATGATTTGCGGAGCCCTGTACTGCTTCTGCATAATTGATTTTCAACCCGGTTATCGCAACCTCAGGCTGAAAATTATCATCTTTAAAAGATAACGGATCAAACTTAACCCAACCTTCTGTGCCGCCAAACACCAGTTCATTATTAGGTAATATTACATCATGAAATCTGTTAAATTCATCGCCGGGTAAACCGTTGCGTGTTTGAAAAATGCGCACTTCATGTGTTGATGGTTGAAAACGGCATAAACCTTTGTTGGTGCTTAACCACAAGTATCCTTTCTGGTCTGTTTGTATGGAATAGATTGTATTATCCGGCAAGCCTTCCGTAACCGAAAATGTTGTACACTGCAGGCTTTTTTTATTTAAAGCAATCAAACCCTGGTAACTGCCAATCCATAAAATATCTGGATTGTTAGGATCTGGCTTCATTCCCAATAACTGGTTAGTAGGTAAACTGGTAATGCTTATCCCTTCTTTGAGCTGACGAATTTCTTTGGTATTGATATCAATAAACACCAAGCCATCATTAGCCGAGGTTATCCATATTTTATCCTGGTCTGCAAACAATTCCTGCGGAAGAAAACCGGCACCAAATTTTTGCCTAAGTAAATAAAGCGGTAAAAACAAACTCCAGTTGTTAGTTTGTTGATCATACTGAACGAGATTACAACTATAGCCTATTGCTAATACTTTACCATTGGGTAAAAGTGTAATGCCTTTAATTCCTATGCCAATGTTTGTTGTATCTGTTAAATAAGGTACATGTGGTAGTATCGTCCAGTTATTGCTGCTTTTATCTTTATAAACAACCGTTTCTTTCAATGCAATCCACAACTTATTATTACGATTGAACGACCTTAAATGATATGCGGGAGAAGAAAACTTCTGATCATAAGATGTCCAGTGAAACGTATTTTCAAGTGATAAACCTAACTCGCCGGAAAGGACATCTCTGCAAAAATCTTTTTTATATGCAAAAGATTGAAAGAAAGGATTGTTGACATCAACAATGCGAATGCCTTCTGCATTTGTGCCTATCCACAGCAAACCGGATTTATCAATATAAAAAGACCGGACATTCCAGGGACTATTCAAAGGCAATTTAAAAAAAGGAACCAATCCTTTCGTATCAGTGTACTCGTAAATAACACCGTTCATTTCCATACATTCGGTTCCGTCAGGGTTATTTCTTATCCATCTTATACCAAAAACAGAATCCTGCAAATTGATTGTATGAAAAGCATGAGTCAAAGGGTTAAAAAAATAAATTCGTTTACTATCGCCCCACATAATCTCACCATTCTTTCTTTCATGCAGGTCAACAATACCCTCGTCCATGTTGTAGGTATCGTCAAACCTTTGCTGTAATGGAATGTTGTAGTGATCAAATTTTTGTGTCTTACTGTTGAAACAACTGATATCTTTTGCACTCAATACCCATATTTGCTTTTTACTGTCTTCACACAAGCCATGTAAAGAGTCTCTGGATAAACCGTTTTTAAACGTGTAAAACCGGGTCTTCTTTATAGTGGTATCAAACCTGCACAACCCGGTGTTTTGCACAATACCCCAAAGCGTTTGGTGAGATTGAAATAGCCAGCCTCTTTTTGTAAACTGTAAAAGGGGATTATTTTTTAATTGGGTGTTTATAACATGGCGCACCTGCTGTATTGCAGGATTCATAACATCAATTTTTCCCGATTCGTAAAGTACCCAGATATTGCCATCATCATCTTTGTTTAGCCAGCTGATAACATTTGATGCAGGAGAAGCAGTGTCATGAATGTTGTGCTGAAAATTGATAAACTCTGTACCGTCATAATGGGCAAGGCCGTTACGGGTTGCTATCCACATAAAACCCTGGTTATCCTGTTCCAGCCCGGATACAAAGGATTGAGGCAATCCATCTTTAGTAGAAATGATGCGGATGGATTGTGCTGTGCTATTCAATGAAATAACCTGTACTAATAATAGTACAAAAAATAAAACAAGCAAAATTCGTGAGAACCTTATCATGTTAATGGTTACAACCAAAATTAAGAGAATAAACTAATGAGTAGATATTCTGTGATAAAAGTCTGGCTGGTCTAAAAAATAATAATTTGGAACAAAATTTATATCCGCTGAAACATCAATTATATACCTGAAACAAAGTTTATACAACCCCGAAACATTTGTTATATGGTTGGGGAGTTTTGCTTACGAAATTTGCTGCATCGAAAAAAACTCTTCTTCAAAAAGAAGGGAGAAATATTGTTATCAAAAAAGAATAAGTACAGATAAGATGAACAACAGCGATGAAATAAAAGATAACCCAAAACAAATCTTTCACCAACCAAATTGATAACAAAATGAAAAGAAGAAATTTTATGAAAGGCCTAAGCCTTTTAGGTTTAAGCGGAATGATGCCTGTAAAAAGAATAAATGCAAAAAATATGAATGCCGCGAATCCGCCGGATTCAACCCCAGTTTTCAACTTCTTCAAAAAGGAAAGCAACGAATTTAAGTTTATAAACGTGCTGGGCAAAGCGCATTATAAGTTGGCTGATATCGGTGAACTGCTTGCTATAAAAGATGCAGTGAATGAAGACGATCCTTCAGGTTTTGTAAGCACTTATACAAACTTTGCAGATAAGTGTAAAGCCATTGCAGACGATTGCCTTCAGCAGGGTTACAACATAAGTGCCCGTGATGCTTATTTAAGGGCAAGCACCTATTACTACGCAGCAATGGATTACCTGGATGAAGCGGTGCAAATGGGCAAATTTTCTTCTTTATTTAAAGCGCACCGCAATTGTTGGCAGGCCGGAGTAAAGCTGATGGATGTTGATTATGAAGAATTTGAAATTCCGTATGAAAGCACAACAATAAAAGGTTTTTTTATTAAACATAAACATGATAAATCTAAAAAGCCTTTGTGCATTTTCAACAACGGAAGCGATGGTTCAATACTTGACTGGTGGACGATGGGTGGCGCTGGTATGTTCGAAAGAGGGTACAACCTTGTAACCTTTGATGGCCCCGGGCAAGGCAGTTCGCTGTTTGAAAAGAATCTTTACTTCCGCTATGATTGGGAAAAAGTGATCACGCCTGTAATTGATTGCGTTATCAATAGAAAAGAAGTGGATAAAAATAATATTGTATTGTACGGAATAAGCCAGGGTGGTTATTGGGTGCCACGCGCCGCCGCGTTCGAAAATCGTTTAAAAGCTATTGTAATTGACCCGGGTGTTGTTAATATCAGCACATCATGGTTTGAAAATATTCCAAAACAACTTGTGGCATTATACAAATCGGACAATAAAGAGCTATTCAACAAATATTTTGAAGGAGGTTTTGAGAAAGATCCCGTTTCTGCTGCATTATATAATTTTCGTGCAAGGCCTTATGGAAAAGACAATCCTTTTGATACTTATGCAGCCGTTGAAAAATACGATCTCACCGGCATAGCTTCCAAAATTCAATGCCCTGTAATCATTACATTACCTGATGATGAAGCCTTCTGGCCCGGGCAATCTCAGCAGTTGTATGATATGATAAAAAGCCCTAAACAACTTATTCCTTTCACAAGGGCAGAAGGTGGCAACTATCACTGCGAACCCAAAGCAAGAGTTTTATGGGAGCAAAAGGTGATAGACAAACTTGACGCGATAACAAAAAGCTGAATATAAATAACTGTATGCTCTTACTCATCACTCCATATTTTGAATAAGGAAATCAAAACAATTTTATGAAACACATCTCCATTTTTATTCTTTTAATCTCTATCTCAATTCTATCTCATTGCCAAAACTTACATCGTAAAAACCAGTACGCTGTTGGTAATTTTATTATTAATGTTGTAACAAAAAACAATGCACAACCCCAGATAAGCGTAATAAATAAAGCAGAACCAACACGCGTGTTATGGGAAACTGTACGGGATATTGCTTTGATTGGCGCTGCGGTAGGGAAAGATTCTATTCGCATGCACGGTAAGCCACAAGGTTTGTTTACCATAACAGATACAATCTTGCAGGAATTTGATAAACAAACAATCAGCGGTATTACAACGCAGGACAACCAGCTGCTGATGAAAGGAACACTTTCTGGCAAAACAGGAAGTACACAATACAGCCTGTTATTTACGCAGGTTTCAGCTAACCAGCTGCAATATGTATTGAGTGTACAAGGACCGACAGCTAAGGATGTTAACCGTCTCTTTTTAAGATACGCTTCACCCAGAAATGAACATGTTTACGGCTTTGGTGAACAGCTAACCTACTTTGATCAAAAAGGAAACGAAATACCTGTTCTTGTACAGGAACACGGAATAGGAAGAGGGCTACCCGGGTTTACATGGCTTGTCGATCATTTAGAAGATGGCGGTGGCGGCAATCCTTATATAACATGCGCACCTGCCCCGCAATACATCACTTCCAGATTAAATTCACTTTTTCTGGAAAATAAAGAATACTCGGTTTTTAATTTAAAAAAACGTGACCGTATTGAAGTGAAACTTTTTTCCGATTCGCTAACAGGACGTATAGTTTACGGTAAAACACCGCTTGATCTGATTAAAGAATATACTGCTTATTGTGGCCGTATGCGGAAGCTGCCCGATTGGATAAACAATGGTGCGATCGTATGCGTGCAAAACGGAATGGATACAGTAAAGAAAAGACTTGCCCAATTAGATAGTGCAGGTGTTCCGTTGGCTGCTTTATGGATATAGGACTGGTGCGGCGGGCATACCACGAATGTGGGCCACCAATTGTGGTGGAACTGGCATTTGGATACTTCATATTATCGTGGATGGGATCAACTGGTAGATACCTTGCATCAACACAACATTCAAATGTTAACCTACATCAATCCTTTTCTTGCGATTGCTTCAGGTCATAATGATCTTTTTCTTTACGCTAAAACAAACGGCTATCTTGTGAGACAACAGAATGATTCGCCTTACTTAATAAAAAACAGCAATTTTTCCTCCGCTTTGGTAGATTTAAGTAACCCGTATGCCTGTGCCTGGATTAAAGGTATCATTCAAAGCGAAATGATTAAAAAATCACGCACTTACGGCTGGATGGCAGATTTTGCTGAAGCGTTACCGTTTGATGCAAAACTTTACAATAATGCACCAACAGCTTACTGGCACAATCATTACACAGAAAAATGGGCAGAAATAAACCGGGAAGCGATTAATGAAGCAGGTATTGATTCAGCCAACTTCTTTTTTTTCAACCGCTCCGGTTTTACGCAAAGCCCTTCGCACAGCACATTGTTCTGGTTAGGCGACCAGATGCAAACATGGGATAAATATGATGGTATCAAAACAGCTGTGGTAGGTATGCTTTCCGGCGGAATATCGGGTTTTAGTATGGTGCATGGTGATGTGGGCGGGTACAATGCATTTACAGATACTTTATTCGGTTATGGTATCACTATTGCCCGTTCGAAAGAATTGTTGATGCGGTGGGAAGAGCTGGGTATTTTTAATGCTGTTTTTAGAACACATGAAGGAATAAATCCAAAAATCAGTGCGCAATATTATACGGATAATGAAACAATGGCGCATTTTGTTAGGTGCGTGAAAATTTTTAAAGCGCTGTCGTTTTACCGCAAACAATTAATACAGCAAGCGGCAGATAGTGGTTACCCGATAGTGCGCCATCCATTCATTCAATTTCCGGACGATGCGAACACTTATTCACTTACCTACCAATTTATGTATGGATCAGAATTTATGGTTGCCCCGGTTTTAGATCCAGGGAGAAATTCGGTGAAATTATACCTGCCAAAAGGTGCCTGGGTAAACTTTTGGACCGGCGAAATTATAACGCAAACGTTCGGAAGCTGGGTAACAGCTAATGCGCCTATAGGCGAACCTGTGATGTTTTATCAGAAAGGATCGAAAGTAGCTCAACAATTTATTGATTCGCTTAAAGCCGCAAATGTTTATGAAAGTAAACAGGATAATAATTGGAAAGAAAAAACAACACCGAATATCGTAAACAAGGGATTACAGGCAAAGGTTTATCCAAACCCGGCACATGATTTTTGCATTGTTGAAATTAATCAGTCTGCAGAATTGCCAATGCTGCTTACAATAACAGATGTACGTGGAAACATCATAAAAACTCAAGTCATGCATTCAAAAAAAGAAGAAATAAATATGAATGGGCTTACGCCGGGCATGTATATCGTAAACTTAGGATCAAAAGAGCAAAGATTGTCTGTAAAGATTTTTAAACAATAAACACTTTACGGTCTGAAAACTTTCCCGATTAAAAGATTGCGAAGGAGTGAAAACAAATGAAGACCTTTTAAAAAGGCCTTCATTTGTAATGTAAGTTATGGGATAGAATCGCGTGGATTGTCTGCTAATAATGCAGAAAGTCATAAAAACAAATCTATTTATTTATTGCTGCAACATTTGATACAATTCATCCAGCTTAGGCGATAAAATAATTTCTGTTCTTCTGTTCTTTGCCCTGCCTACTGCGGTCGCATTACTTTCTACCGGATCATAAGAGCTATGACCAGAAGCAACCACTCTGGTTGGGTCAACCTGGTAATCATTTACCAAAACGCGAACAATTGATGTGGCACGAGCCACGCTCAACGCCCAGTTGTCTTCATACTTGCCGCGAATAGGAATGGAATCGGTATGACCTTCAATATTTACGCTGATGTCAGGGTTTACATTCAATACCTGCGCCAGTTGCGATAAGGCTTGCTTTCCCTTCGGATTCACAACTGCGCTGCCGGAAGGAAACAATAAGCTTTCCTGAAGGCTTACATACACGCGGCCGTTCTTTTGTGTTACGGTGAGTTCGTTAGAGCTAAAGCCACCCAAAGCATCTGCCATTTTCTTTCTCAATGCTTCGCTTTTGGCTTTTTGCTGGTCCAAAATAGATTGCAATTGTTGCAGCCGTTTTTGTTGATCGGCAAGTTGTCCCTGGCTTTGCTGCAATAAGTTTCCTTTGTTGGCAGCCTCGCCAGCAATGGCTTTGATCTGGTTTTGCAAATCGGTATTTTTTCCAGTTAAAGAAGATACCTGCGACTGTAATTGATTGATATTGTTCTGAAGATCATTCACCTGATTAGCCAATCTCAAACTATCGGCTTTTGAATACCGAAGCGCTAACTGCGAATCTTTATACTTTTTTGTAGCGACGCAACTGGTGAAAAAGATAATGGTAAAAAAAGGAAGAAAAACAAATGATAATGATAATTTACGCATGACGGTGAGTTTTTAACAATGATAAAAATGAAAGCAAAACTAAACAAGCTTTTGTGCAAATGGATTTTATAAATGTTGGTTTTGTTTTACTTAAAATATTCACGGGTTGGAACAAGCAAAATGCCAAAAAATAAAAGTGCAGTAAAAGAAAACCTTCACAAGTTCTAAAAGCCTTATCGGCATTGAGTTAGGTATTAAAAGGTTCAAATTTTGAAATAAAAACTAACCAAACAGTTCCGGTGCATTACCGTCTTTGCTTACCTGTTGTTCCCATTGCGTTGTAATGGCTAATTTTGTAACATCCATTAGCTTAGTGCCTATCGCCTTCCAGCCCATTACATCAACCAATTTATCAATTTTAAATTTTGTATTTCGTACCATTTGCCCTTTTCCGGTTTGAATTACTAATACCGGCGTTTTGCCTGTTGTTGCGTTTTCCAACACGTTGCCAACGCCTTCTTTGATAAAATAAAAACGGTTGTGCAAAGTGGTCGTTTCTATTTTGAACCGCTTTACATTGTATTGCTTTTTTTCATTGTCAAGATAAACAGCACTGATGATTTTTTCGGGGTCAAACTTTTCAATCAGGATCACCTTATCGCTTTGAAAACGCTGCGCTATTTCTGTATCCGTCAGTTCATAATAACCACCAGAATAAATCACCATAATTTTTTCATCACCTTCAAAAGAGCCAACATATTTTCCTTTGCCATCGGCATTTAACCTGTTGTAAACATCATCGTACCACAGCTTTCTGCCAGCCAATGTGGGGCGACCTTTTTCTTTAAACTTCACAGAACGGATGGCATGTTTGGTTACCTGGTTGCCAATGCTGCTTCTGCCTTTGATGTCAATTTCTTCAAAAGAAAAATCGAACTCTTTGTTGCGTGCGTTGCTGTTAGGGCTAAGTAAAATCTTAACTATTTCCGCTTCTCCGTTTGGATTTGCACTAAAATATAGCACCTTGCTCTTGTCGTTGCCTTTGGTAAGATCGTATTCTTTATCGCGTGTGATGCCCGTAACATTGAATCGTTTGGCAAAACCAATTCCCGTTTCGCCATCTATATAAATCATGTTGTATGTAGTGCGTTCATCGTTTTTTTGAAACACAGCAGCATGAAGAATGTCTTTGCCGATAAACGTTTTATCCGCCACACGCACCACTTTCATTGCACCGCGCTTTGTAAAAACAATAATATCATCAAGGTTTGAACAATCGCATAAAAACTCATCTTTTTTCAAGCCTGTGCCTACAAAGCCTTCCGTGCGATTGATGTACAATTTGCTGTTGGCAACGGCAACCTGTTTTGCAGTGATGGTTTCAAACAATTTGATTTCGGTTTTCCGGGTTTTGTTTTTGCCGTATTTTTTAAGCAAGCCTTCAAAGTAAGCAATGGCAAACTCGGTAAGATGTTCCAAATCATACTTTACTTTTCCTATTTCATCATCAATGTTTTTAATTTGCGCATTCAGTTCATCAATGTCTAATTTGTAAATTCTTCTCACCGGCTTTTCGGTTAGTTTCAGCAAATCTTCTCTTGCAATAGCGCGTCTTAATTGTTTTGAAAACGGACCGAATGCTTTTGCAATGGCATCCATTACTTTCTCCCAACTCTCATGTTTCTTTTCTAATTCTTTGTATATTTTTTCTTCAAAAAATATTTTTTCCAAAGATGTATAATGCCATTTGTCTTCAAGCTCGGTTAATTTAATTTGAAGTTCTTTGTTAAGTAAGTTCTTTGTGTTTTCGGTTGATGAAGAAAGCAGTTCCTGAACGCCTATAAAGCGCGGCTTTTGATCATAAATAATGCAAGCGTTGGGCGAGATAGAAATTTCGCAATCGGTAAACGCATATAAAGCATCAATGGTAATGTCGGGCGAAACACCGGGCGCCAGTTCAACAATAATTTCTACATTCTTTGCGGTAGCATCGGTTACTTTTTTAATTTTTATTTTGCCTTGTTCATTCGCTTTTACAATCGAATCCATCAGTGAAGAAGTGGTAACGCCATAAGGCACGCTTTTAATCAGCAATGTCTTTTTATCCGTCTCTTCAATGATGGCACGCACACGGATTTTGCCGCCCCTTTTGCCTTCATTATATCCGCTTACATCCATTTGCCCGCCGGTTAAAAAATCGGGGAACAATTCAAATTTTCTTCCCCTCAAATATTTAATTGCCGCTTCGCCTATTTCAATAAAATTATGCGGTAATATTTTGGTTGATAAACCCACTGCAATGCCATCGGCACCTTGCGCCAGAAGCAAAGGAAACTTCATGGGAAGCGTTACCGGCTCTTGTTTTCTGCCATCATAACTCAATTGCCATTCCGTTGTTTTTGCATTGAAAGCCACGTCCAGCGCGAATTTCGAGAGGCGCGCTTCTATGTAACGCGGTGCCGCCGCATCGTCGCCGGTACGTGCATCGCCCCAGTTGCCTTGCGTATCAATCAACAAATCTTTTTGCCCCATATTCACTAAGGCTTCGCCGATGCTTGCATCGCCATGCGGATGATATTGCATGCTTTGCCCAATGATGTTTGCCACTTTGTTGTAGCGACCATCATCCATCTCTTTCATGGCATGAAGAATGCGCCGCTGCACAGGCTTCAAGCCATCTTCCATGGCAGGCACAGCACGTTCCAATATCACGTAGGAAGCATAATCTAAAAACCAATTTTTGTATTGACCTTGTACGCCATTATCGTTGTTTGAGTCAATCGTTTGTATGAAATCTTTTGCCATTCATTTGTATTAAGTAGTATGTATTAAGATTGATGATTTAAGCGATTGGCAATTCTGCTTGCTGGTAAGAAGGCATTTGAAGGGTAATGTCTTTCCACCCTTTGTTCCAATCACCTTGTGCTATAACTTTATTTTCTTCGGCTAATGTTCTTATACGCCAAACAATGAATACGTCGCCGGTACGAATCTTTGTTTTTATGTAAAAAAAATGAAGAAATCTGGTAAGCTTTTGCGGCTCTTTTTGCAATACATTAAATATAGCTTCATCATAAAAAGAAGCTTCTTTATTGATGATTTTTTTGTTGCCTTCCAGTATGCGAATCATTGCGTTTTCGTTACTCAGTTTTTTCCATTCATCGCTGTCCATTTCAAATTCGCTGGCTGATATGGGTCTTGCTAATTTTTTTGCTTTTAAAAATTCTTTTGGTTGAATCTGAAATAAATTTTCGGGATAAAACAAACCTCCTTTTTCGTTGATAAAAGGAAGATTGCTTAGATTTACAATGAACACTTTGCTAACCCATTCTGCTAATTGCGAAATAAGCCAGTAATAGCCACAAACATTATGTTGATTGGGCGCCATCCAAATCCATACAGCTTCGTTTTCTTTTACTGTTCTTTTGATAATGTTATGCACAGTTAGCTTATCATCAACGCTATCTAATGCATCGGTATAAGAAGAATATTGCAGCACTTCTTTCCACCAGTTTCTGCGCTGCTGATAACCTTCTATTTCGTAAATGTTTGCAATGGGTCCAACAGCAAAATCATCTTTTATTTGCCCCACTTCGCCTGCTAAAGTATTATCCAATTCTATGGCTTTTTGCAATGTTTGTATATCGTTCTCCTGAAAAACAATGTGCAGCATTTGTTATTCTATTTCCGTTACTAATTCGATTCCTTCTTGCTGGCATGGAATGATAAAATCGGCATCGTGGCTTGCCAGTTTTGTAATGCCATGAATCTTGCAGGTTGCAAGAATGATGGCATTGTTGGGAAGAAGATTGTATTGCGACATGAATTGTGGTGCTAAGACGTAAATTTTCTTGTCTGTAGAAAGAAAATGAAAAAGATAAAGTAAATTATAATCAGAAGTACTGTCAATAATTGATTTAATTCTCTTTGATGATTTTGCTGAACGTGGTGAAGCTGTTGAGTTAACTTTTAAATGATAGAACAAGAACTCACTCACAACTGTTTCATTAATATAACAAGTAGCAGAACTATCGTTTATTAAACGATTGAGTAATGACATTCTTGTTTTCTTTACATACTCAACCAACAGAGAGCTGTCAATCATGATATCATTGTTCATATACTTCGTACTTATCAATGGGAGTATCAGGATACTTAGCTGAACCCGCAAACTGCTTGAGAATTTTTAACCTTTCTTCTGCTGGCAAAAAAGCCCAATTGTTAAGATCAGAAGCAATGTTGTTTTCACTTATTGTTATTCTTAACTCTTTTCCTTCATAATCCTGAGGTATGGCAATTATGAGTTTTCCATCCGTTACCTTTTGTGTTACTTCAAGTACTTTCATAATCTAATTTATTTTCTTCAAATTTACAAAAACCCTTTTACTCCATCGGTCCGGCTTCGGCTAAATCTAATTCTACTTTTAAATTGTTGATAATAAACTCCTGCCGTTCCATTGTGTTTTTACCCATAAAATATTCAAGCAAATGCTGAATGTGTTCACCTTGTTCAACAATCACCGGCTCTATTTTTATATCATCACTAATGAATTTCCCAAATTCTTCCGGTGAAATTTCACCCAAACCTTTAAAGCGTGTAATCTCGGGCTTGTTGCCCAACTTTTTTATAGCAGTTTGTTTTTGCTGTTCATCATAACAATAAATGGTTTCCTGTTTGTTGCGCACACGAAACAAAGGCGTTTCTAAAATATAAACATGATTTTGCTTTACCAGGTCAGGAAAAAACTGCAAAAAGAAAGTCATTAATAACAAACGGATATGCATGCCATCCACATCGGCATCGGTAGCAATTACAATATTATTATACCGCAAACCTTCCAGCCCGTCTTCAATGTTAAGTGCATGTTGCAACAAATTAAATTCTTCGTTTTCATACACCACTTTTTTGGTCAATCCAAAACAATTCAACGGCTTGCCGCGAAGACTAAAAACAGCCTGAAAATCTACATTGCGGCTCTTAGTAATGCTACCGCTGGCGCTATCGCCTTCGGTAATAAAAATGGTTGTTTTATTGATTTTCGCGCTAAATTCAGGTTTCCCCTTTGCCGGCGGCTCATCATTAAAATGCACACGGCAATCGCGTAGCTTTTTATTGTGAAGATTGGCTTTTTTGGCTCTCTCGTTGGCAAGTTTTTTTATGCCTGCCAACTCTTTTCTTTCCCGTTCGCTTTGCTCAATTTTTTTCTTTATTGCATCAGCGGTTGGCTGGTTGCGATGCAGGTAATTATCCAATTCTTTTACAAAAAATTCAGCAATAAAATTGCGCATCGTAGGTCCGCCTTCAGAGGTTGTTACCGAGCCAAGTTTTGTTTTTGTCTGACTTTCAAACACCGGCTCTTGTACGCGCACAGCTATCGCTGCTGCAATGCCTTGCCGAACATCAGCCGCATCGTAATCTTTCTTAAAAAAATCACGGATTGTTTTTACAAACGCTTCGCGAAAAGCTTGTTGATGCGTGCCGCCCTGCGTGGTGTATTGACCATTGACAAAGGAAAAAATATCTTCACCATAATCGTTGTTGTGCGTGATGGCAACTTCAATGTCTTCGCCTTTTAAATGGATAATCGGGTAACGAATTTCGTCTTCATTCGTTTTTCGTTTTAATAAATCCAGCAAGCCATTTTTGCTTACATAACGCTTGCCATTGAAGATGATGGTCAATCCTGCATTCAAAAAACAGTAATTCCAAAGCAGGTTATCCAGATAGTCGTGGATGTAATGAAAGTTTTTAAAAACAGCATCATCAGGAATGAAAGTTACAAACGTGCCATTCAGTTCGTCTGTGGCCCGCTCGCGGTGTTCTTTCAGTAAGTTTCCTTTTTCAAATTCGGCTACTTTGGTTCTGCCTTCGCGGTAGCTTTCCACTTTAAAATAATCGCTCAGTGCATTCACTGCTTTTGTTCCCACACCATTTAAACCCACGCTTTTTTGGAAGGCTTTACTATCGTATTTGGCGCCGGTATTTATCTTACTCACTACATCCACCACTTTACCTAACGGTATACCTCTGCCATAATCGCGCACGGTAACGGTTTTATCTTCTATCGTTAATTCTATTTGTTTTCCGTAGCCCATCATGTGCTCATCAATACAATTATCAATCACTTCTTTTATCATCACATAAATACCATCATCCGGCGCCGAGCCATCGCCCAACTTACCAATGTACATACCCGGACGCAAACGAATATGTTCGCGCCAGTCTAAGCTTTTAATACTTTCCTCCGTGTAATTAAAAATCGCATTCGTGTCGCTCATAGTCAGTTTTGTTCGCTTCTTTGTTTCTATAATTAATATTTTTTTCTTTGCTTTACCTGCTGCTGTTACACTCATAATTACTACATTATTTACTCGTAAAATGCTAACAAAATTAGCAAAAAAACAGCATAAAAACAAAGACAAATGTAAGCAATCACCATTCTTTTCTTGTCCTTAAATTTACCTGAAAAGTTCAATTGTTTTTTTATCCGGGGCCGTCAACGGTTTGTTTTTACTTCATTTTCGGTACGGGCTGTTCGTTACAAGTCCGCAGCGCAGGCTGTTCCTCCTCAAAGCTCATACTTCATAGCTCATAGCTTTTATTATTCTGCGCTTTACGGGCTTTCCACTTCCATCCCGCAGCCCATCAGCAATAGAACATTAATTGAGCATTCCAAAGTGCAGCCGTTTTATTATACACTATCAGTTTGCATACTGTTACCACAACATTCATTTTCTATCTTGCTATCAGAAGTTACTTTTACAATTATGAACAGCAAAATAAAACAGCTAACTTCTGAATTGTTATCCGACTATCATTGTAAGCTGCAAAAAATATCCTTCGATTATCTGCGAAGCGATGGCAGGTGGCAAACACAGCATCGCGTTGTGTTCAGCCGGAAAGATGCAACCGTTGTTTTGCTTTACAATAAAGAAACAAAAACAATTATTTTAGCCAGCCAGTTTCGTTTGCCAACGTATATAAACGGCAACGAAAGCGGGATGCTTACCGAAGCGCCAGCCGGAACTATTGATGATAACGAAAGCCCTGAAACCTGTATCAAACGCGAGATTGAAGAAGAAACAGGTTATAAAATAAACAAAGTAAAACAAGTAATGCAGGCCTATTTATCGCCAGGTTCGGTAACAGAGAAACTGTATTTTTTTATTGCTGACTATATTGCAACTATGAAGCAGGGCAAAGGCGGCGGCACCGATGAAACCGAAGATATTGAAGTAAAAGAAATAGCCTTTGATGCTGCTGTAGAAATGGTTGCAACCGGAAGTATTCAGGATGCTAAAACCATTATTCTCATTCAATACGCACAAATCAATAAATTATTAGAATAAAGCGGCTGTTTTTCAAAATTCCTCTCCGCCTGCAGAGAAGGGCAGGACGTGAGGTTATTTTGTTTTCAACGATAAAATAAAATTCGCCATTTGGTTAGCATCAGTTATGGTAACCTGTGGGTGTGCAGGCATAACAACATTTCCCCATCTGCCCGAACCGCCGTGTACAATTTTATAAGCCAGTTCATCTCTCATGCCTTCGCCATTGGTGTATTTATCGGCAACCATGTTATAAGAAGGTCCGGTCATCTTCTTGTTAATTGCATGGCAGGTTTTGCAATCGTTGTTGGCAATTAAAACAGCACCCTGCACATAAGCACTATCTTTAACCGAAGCGCGTGGATTATCAACATTATTATCACTTTTTTGTGTTGCACTGCTTCCTGTAGTATTTAAAGAATCCTGCGCAGGATTGTTGGTGTTATTTCTCGGATTGCTGCCGCAACTTACCATTCCGGTTACTGCTATTATGCTTATAAATACAATCATCTTTTTCATAAGGTTTTCTTTTGGCAACCCTTATTGCAATCCTAATACCAAACGGTTAAAGCTCTCATCATTGCCTGTGGAAGCAAAATCGTCAAAAGCTTTTTCGGTTACCTGAATGATATGATTTTTTATAAATGGCGCACCTTCCCTTGCGCCTTGCTCTGCACTCTTGATAGCGCATTCCCATTCGAGAACCGCCCAGCCTTTAAAATCGTACTGCGACAGTTTACTAAAGATGCTTTTGAAATCAACCTGACCATCGCCCAACGAACGAAAACGCCCTGCCCGCCTTACCCAGCTTTGATAACCACCATATACACCTTGTTTGCCTGTTGGGTTAAACTCTGCATCTTTTACATGAAACATTTTAATGCGCTCATGGTAATAATCTATGTAGGTTAAATAATCTAAACACTGCAAAACAAAATGCGATGGATCGTACAGCAAACAAGCCCGCGGATGATTGTTCACATGTTGTAAAAACATTTCGTAGGTTTCTCCATCGTGAAGGTCTTCACCCGGGTGAATTTCATAACAAAGATCTACGCCATTTTCATCAAATACATTTAATATGGGAAGCCATCGGTTTGCCAGTTCAGTAAAGCCGGTTTCTACCAGGCCGGCAGGTCGTTGCGGCCACGGATAAACCGTTTGCCAAAGCAATGCACCACTAAATGTTCCATGTGCATTCAAGCCTAAATTTTGCGAAGCTTTTGCCGCCCACTTCAATTGCTGAACCGCCCATTCCGTGCGGGCTTTGGGGTTGTTGCGGTATTGCTCGGGCGCAAAGCCATCAAACAAAGCATCATACGCCGGATGCACTGCAACCAACTGCCCTTGCAGGTGCGTTGACAGCTCTGTTATCTGCAAGCCAGCAGCGTTTACAATGCCTTTTATTTCATCGGCATACGTTTTACTTTCGGCTGCTTTTTGAAGGTCGATAAAATTGCTTACCCAGGTTGGAATTTGTACTCCTTCATAGCCTAAGCTTTTTGCCCATTCACAAATGCTTTGTAATGAATTGAACGGCGCAGCATCGCCGGCAAATTGCGCTAAAAACAGACCTGGACCTTTTAATGTTGTCATAAACAGAACAGCTTGAATATCGTTAGAAAATAAATGATCAAATGTTATGCAATTTATACGTTTTCCGTTGAGGGTTTTTGGTAAAAAAGTCAATCTTTTATCCTTTGGAAGAAACAATACAGTTCAATAATGTAAGCCAAAACCAAACTTATACAACGGGTCTTTTGAATCATATGGAACATCTTCTTTTTGAGCCCGAACCGCTTCCATTGAAGATGGCAATTCAATAGGCAAATGCCCGCCAGGCTTGTATTTGCCGAAGATAACATCAAGCACCGCGGCATCGCTGGCACCAAAATCGGCAAGTAAGCCTTTTGCTTTTGCACTAATTTCCGGTATCACAGCCGGCCGGTCAAGATAAATATCAACAATGGTAGGAACAGTATTTAACAACTGCAAAATGCTGTCTTTCTTTGTGCCTTTAAAATCGAGATCACCATGATGAAACATTTTAGCAGCCGGTATGTTCGACTCAACCGGATACCAGGGCGTATTCAAACGAATAATTGCAATGTCGGCATCCTGCGGTTTTTCAACAACCGTTCCGTATCGCGCAGCTACTTTGGCATCTATATTTTGCACATAAATTTTTAACTTGTTTTGTTTCAGCGGCAACACTTTGTTGACATTTTTCAGCAATGTTATTGCCCTGCGTTGTGATACCTCTCCTGCTTTTATAAATTCAGACTTGCCTACAATTTGCGTAGCTTTTGCGGCAACAACAAAAGGGGCATCAAACAAGCCCAGCTCAAATTTTACACGCAACAACCTTCTCACTGATGAATCAATTCTTGCTTCGGTTATCTTTCCTTCTTTCACCAGCTTTACCACAACTTCAGGTATATTTTCGCCGCCAAACTGGTCAACACCTGCGTCAATAATTTTTTGCACTCTTTCTTCTTCACTTAAATTTTGCACACCCCAGGCACGGGCAGGTCCCATCATACTACTGATACTGTTTTCACTCACTAAATTCCAATCGGTACAAACGACACCATCGTAATGAAATTTATTGCGTAACAGACCCGTAATAATTGCTTTGTTGAATGAGAATCCTACATGTTCGTTTCCTTCATTCATGGGCACACCATAGTAAGGCATAATGGCTGCTGTGCGTGCACCAATTGCAGCTTCAAACGGAATGAGATGATAATTAAAATTGTTACCCGGATACACTTGCCCTTTCTGAAATACAAAATGCGGATCGAGACCTTCAAACTGCGGGCCGCCGCCAGGAAAATGTTTGGTCATGCAGGCAACGCTATTGGCTCCCAGCTTATCACCCTGGAAGCCGAGAATATAAGCTGTTGCCATTTTTGATGTGAGCTTTGCGTCTTCGCCAAAAGTGCCGTTAATGCGTGGCCAGCGTGGCTCGGTAGATAAATCAACCTGCGGATGCAAGGCTTCCCGAATACCAACAGCAACATATTCCTGCCGCACATCATCAGCAAATTCTTTCATTAATTTTTCATCACCTATCGCTCCAAAGCCAAGCGGTTCGCACCATTGCGAAAACGTAGTTGCGCTCATTGAAAAAACATTGCTGCTAAAATGACTGCGCGGGTCGGAAGCGATAGTAAGCGGTATGCCTAAGCGTGTTGAATCTATCATGTATTGCTGCATGGCATTGTACCATTTTGCCAATGCTTCTATTGAAGGAATTGACCAGAAATTAAAGTGATTCATTTTTTTATCTCTTATCAGCGGCAGCGAATTTGGTACAAAAGCAAACATGCCTTTGCCGGGCTTATCTTCAATGGAACCATCTTCATTTACTTTGGCGCCATTAATGAACATCATGCCTGCTTTTTCTTCCAGTGTCATTTGTTTCAACAGGTCGTTTACCCTTGCTTCAACAGGTTGTTTGATATCTTCATAAACATCCATTTTTCCATTTTTATTCAAATCTCTAAAAGTGGTTTTAGTGATGTGAGAAAAGGTTGTAAAAGCAAAACATATAGCGGTTGCAGCAGCAATCAATATAATAAAAAAAAGAAATTTTTTAGCCTGCATAATAAGTTTTTTTGTAATCAGTAATGAAAAAAAATGTTCATTCAGAAAAGGTGTAAGAATAAAAATCTTAGATGGAAGATTTGTTTTTATCGAAAAAACAAAATGGTATTAATGCTGATTTTAAAGAAGTAAATATTATTGCACAATCACATCCAACCCGCATGTGCTGCCGCCCAGGGGAGCCGGACCAACAATTTGAGGATAAAATGTGTTTGTACCTGAAGATAATGGTGTTCCGCTGCCTTTCAACACCACATTCTGCGCACCTATTGTAGCAAATGTGCCGGTGTAGGAAAATTTAATACCATCCTGTTCTGTTGTTGAGATAGTAAAGTTTCCCGGCACGGTTACATACGCATTTACTGTAATAGTGTTAGAGGCGGTAAGCGGCATTCCGGCGGTGTAAGTACCCTGCGCAGAACCGGGCGCACAATAAGCAATATTGTTTTCGATAGCCGATTGTAATACGTAGGTAGCTAACGGTTCGGGGTTGGCAACAGGCAAATAAAAAGTGCATTGCGATGCGCGTCCATTCAATGTAAACTGGCTTAGCTCAGTTTCCCCTGGCATGCCGGTAGCCTGCAACACTACCTGTTGCGTACCTGTTGATGTAAAGGTGCCTGTGGCAGAAAACGTAATGCCATTCACATTGTTAGTTGTTATGTTATACTTGCCGGTTGCAATTACATCAATATTAATGGTGATAACATTAGCTGATGTGGTAGCTATGCCTTGTATATATTGCCCCAGCGCCACCGGGTTTGAACAATCATTTGGCGCGCCTGATAAAGTGTATGAGGCGCCGGGTTGATCTGTAACAGTAACAGAAAAATAGCAACCTGTAGTGCCCGGAATATGAAAGGTAAAGGTACCAGCAGAATCGGGCGTTCCGTGAGCATACAAAAGAAGTCCATATTGCATATATAAGCTATCTACAACGCCAGAGTTAGAAAACGAAATGCCATCTACAACATCTGTTGAAATAATATACTTACCTGGTCTTGTTACCTGTATATTCACGCTTGCATGGTTCGTAGAATCAGTAGGCACACCAACATGATAATTGGTATCAACAATGGCAAGGTAGCAGGCGTTGGGATAGTCAACTAATGTATATTCCGCCATGCCGCCACCTTCATAACTAAATTCTTTTTTGCAGGTAATAGCAAAAAGTAAAAGCGCAAGAAGTAAAAAGAAAAAAGTGAAAAAATACAAACGTTTCATAAAGAATTTTTACACTCGCATCAAACAACATGCTCCGTCCATTTCTCTTTGCTCTGCGATGAAAGAACAACGTTATCAATAAAAGCCATGCCTCTGATGCCATCTTCCACGCCTGGAAAATCAAGCGCTTCTTCCGGTGGTATTGTGCCTTCAATTTCGGATGATAAAGTAATGGCGAAATTGCGGTAAATGTTTCCAAATGCTTCTAAATAACCTTCGGGATGACCGCCGGGTGTACGTGTGTTGAACTTTGCATAATTGCCAAGAAAAGGTGTTCCGGCGCGATAAATTTCCATGGGCTTATCAAGCCATTTTGCAACGAGCGAATTGGGTTCCATTTGCTGCCATTGCAAGCCTCCCTTTTCTCCATAAACACTTATGTTCAAAGCGTTCTCTTCACCTGCAGATATCTGCGAAGCCACCAACACACCGGCCGCGCCATTTTCAAAACGAAGCAGCACATTGCCATCATCATCCAAACGTCTGCCTTCCACCATAATATTCAAATCGGCGCACAGCTTTGTAATCTTCAAACCTGTGATGTATTCAGCCAGGTGTGCAGCATGTGTGCCAATATCGCCCATCGCGCCAGCCTTTCCGCTTTTGCTTGGGTCGGTGCGCCACGATGCCTGCACATTGCCTTCGCGTTCGGAGAGTTTGCTTAACCATCCCTGCGGATATTGCACCACCACTTTTCTTATCTTACCCAATGCGTTTTCTTTTACCATTTGCCGCGCTTGCTTTACCATTGGGTAGCCGCTGTATGTGTGCGTAAGGCACAACAGCTTGCCTGTTTTTTCTACTTGTTGTTTTAATTGTTTGGCTTCATCCAGCGTAAATGTCATTGGCTTTTCAATTACCACGTTAAAGCCATATTCAAGAGCCATCATGGCAGGTGCAAAGTGCACAAAGTTGGGCGTAACGATAGAAACAAAATCAATGCGCTTGTCATCGGGCAAAGCGCTTTCTTTTTTTATCATCTCTTCATACGATGTATAAATTCTATCTTCTGGAATGAATAACATTTTGCCCGATTCTTTTGCTACCTCTGCAACTTCGCTCAGCGCGCCGGCGCTCAATTCTATTAAGCCATCCATGTTGGCGGCAATGCGATGAACGGCACCAATAAAAGCACCTTTGCCGCCGCCAATCATACCCATTCTTAATTTTCGTTTCATAAAGAAATTGTTGGTTTTTAAATGATGAATATAGTAAGTGATAACTATGTTTTTACAATAAAAACAAAAGGAGTAAATATCAAAACAAGCAACGCAAAGCAAATGTAAATGAATGAAATGTTTTGCGGCAATGGAGTATTTGTTTTATAAAATGATAATTTTCTTTTGCCGTAAAAAAATTTCCAAAACTAACAACAAGCCGTAATGAAAATTAAGTTATACATTTATCGCGGCTTACTTAATTCACTTCTACGATTTGCACTTATGCTCTCGAACAGACGATCAGCGATAAAAAACATGCTTGCCGGCTCGGCTGCTTTGGCTGCCGGCGATGCCTTATTATCTTCTTTTACAAACAACAAAAATCAAAAGGTAGTGTCATTAAAAGGCAACATCAACCACTCGGCTTGCCGCTGGTGCTATAACGATTTAACGCTGGATGAACTTTGCGCAGGCGGCAAAGCCATTGGCTTAAAAGGTATTGATCTGGTAGGTCCGAAAGACTGGGCTACGCTAAAAAAATACGGCTTGCATTCGCCCATGTGCAATGGCTCTGAAATTAGTTTGACCGAAGGTTTTAATGATAAACAATATCACAGCACCTTGCTAAAAAATTATACCGATGGCATTAACTATGTAGCGGATGCCGGCTTTACCAATTTAATTTGTTTTAGCGGCAGCCGAAGAGGCATGGATGATGAAACAGGCTTAAAAAATTGTGTGGAAGGATTGAAGCCATTAGTAGCTTTAGCCGAAAAGAAAAAAGTAGTGGTTGTAATGGAATTATTGAACAGCAAAGTGAACCATAAAGATTATATGTGCGACAACAGCAAATGGGGTGTTGAATTGTGTAAGCGCATTGCATCGGATAACTTTAAATTGCTTTACGATATTTATCACATGCAGATAGATGAAGGCGATGTAATTGCTACCATCCGGCAGAATCATCAGTATTATGCTCATTATCATACCGGCGGTGTTCCCGGCAGAAATGAAATTGACGATACACAGGAACTGTATTATCCAGCCATCATGAAAGCGATAGTGGCAACGGGTTACAAAGGTTATGTGGCACAGGAGTTTGTTCCTACAAAAAAAGACAAACTGGCTGCGCTGAAAATGTGTGTTGAAATTTGTGATGTGTGAGGAAAGCAGCAAGTTGTTAGCGATGAGCTACAAGCCGAAAACGAACAGCGTATAATTTTTCTTCACAGCTCGTAGCTCATTGCACGTAGCTTATAAAATATAATCAATACAAATCCATAAATATGGCTGACAACAATTATGATGCAATCGTCATCGGCTCGGGCATCAGCGGTGGCTGGGCTGCAAAAGAACTTTGTGAAAAAGGCTTGAAAACGTTGATGCTCGACAGAGGCAGAGATATTAAACACGTTAAAGATTATGTAAACGCAAACAAAGCACCCTGGGAATTTCCGCATCGGGGCAGTAAAACGCAGCAGATGATTAAAGATTACCCGGTGCTGAACCGCGATTATCCATTACAGGAAACCAATTTGGATTATTGGGTTGATGAAAAAGAAAGTCCTTATACCGAAGTGAAACGCTTTGATTGGTTTCGCGGTTATCATGTGGGTGGACGCTCGCTGATGTGGGGACGCCAAAGTTATCGCTGGAGCGATTTTTCATTTGAAGCGAATGCAAAAGAAGGCATTGCTATTGACTGGCCTGTGCGATATGCAGAGATTGCGCCTTGGTACGATTATGTTGAAAAATTCATTGGCGTAAGTGGCTCAAAAGAAAACGTGCCGGTGTTGCCTGATGGTCAGTTTATGCCACCAATGGAAATGAATGTAGTAGAGAAAGCATTGCAACCACGCTTGAAAGAATATTATAAAGGTCAGCGTTCCATGTTCATTGGGCGTACTGCAAATATTACAGAGCCATTGCCTGGCAGAACCAATTGCCAGTACCGTAACAAATGCTGGTTGGGATGCCCGTTTGGTGCGTATTTCAGCACACAATCTTCTACTTTACCAGCCGCGACAGCTACTGGTAATCTTACGCTTCGCCCGTGGAGTATTGTTACTAAAATTTTGTATGATAAAGATAAAAAACGCGCCACTGGTGTAGAAGTGTTGGATGCAGAAACGAACAAGACATCTATCTATACTGCTAAGATTGTGTTTCTGAATGCATCTACTCTTAACAGTGCCTGGATATTAATGAATTCAGCTACAGATGTTTGGCCTGATGGCTTAGGCAGCAGCAGCGGAGAACTGGGGCATAATATTATGGATCATCACCTGAACGTAAGTGCAGGCGGCACGGTAGAAGGCTTTGAAGACAAATATTATTATGGTCGCAGAGCGAATGGTATTTACATACCGCAGTTTCGCAACGTGCTTGGTGATAAACGAGATTACTTGCGTGGCTTTGGCTACCAGGGTGGAGCAAGCCGGCAGGGATGGAGCCGCGAAATTCCAGAAATGCAAATCGGCGGTGCATACAAAGATGCTATTGCTGAACCTGGGGTATGGACGATGGGCTTGGGTGGTTTTGGTGAAACTTTGCCATACCATGAAAACAAGGTAACACTTGATAAAAAAACCAAAGACAAGTGGGGATTGAATGTGTTATCAATGGACATTGAAATAAAAGACAATGAAAAGAAGATGCGCAAGGATATGCAAAATGATGCTGTTGAAATGCTGACCGCCATGGGCGTAAAGAATGTAAAAGGCAGCGATCATGATCCGTTTTTGGGTCGTGGCATTCACGAGATGGGAAGTGCTCGTATGGGTGCCGATCCCAAAACATCGGTGCTGAATAAGTTTACCCAGGTGTGGGATGCGCCGAATGTTTTTGTTACGGATGGTTCGTTCATGGTTAGCGCCAATTGTGTAAACCCATCACTTACTTACATGGCAATGACAGCCCGTGCTGTTGACCATGCAATGAGCGAATTAAAGAAAAACAACATTTAATATTTTTAATTGTCAATGGTTAATTGTCAATTCACTATTCACCAATTCAATTTCACCATAGCATGGGCGATTCGTTGCAGGTCAATATTAATTCCGGTGGTGTATCACAACATACTTATGATGCGATTGTGATTGGCTCCGGCATTAGTGGTGGCTGGGCAGCGAAAGAGCTTTGCGAAAAAGGTTTAAAAACGTTGGTGCTGGAGCGCGGAAGAGATGTAAAGCACAATGTAAATTATCCAACGGCAAACATGGCGCCGTGGGAGTTTCCGCACCGCGGGCAAACGCCGCAAAGTGTAATAAAAGAAAACCCTCTCATTACAACGGCAGCGGGCTATGGGGAAGATACAACTCATTTTTTTATAAAAGATAAAGATCATCCGTATGTTCAGGATAAACCGTTCGATTGGATAAGAGGTTACCAGGTAGGCGGTAAATCAATCATCTGGGGAAGAGCTACACAGCGATGGAGTGATTATGAATTTAAAAACCCGTCGCGATTTGGTTATGGCATTGAATGGCCGATTGATTATAAAGAAATTGCGCCCTGGTATTCGCACGTGGAAGAGTTCATTGGTATTTGCGGAAACAAAGACGGATTGGAAGCGATGCCTGATGGCGAGTTTCTTCCTCCGTTTGATTTGAATTTACCCGAACGTTCTTTGAAAAAAAGTATAAAAGAAAAGTTCAACCGAGATTATGTTCATGCGCGTTGGGCGCACATTACTGAGCCGAAAGAAATACATATACAACAAGGCAGGGTAAAGTGCATGGCGAGAAACATGTGTATGCGTGGATGCCCCTTTGGCGGCTATTTTAGCTCTGTTAGCAGCACATTGCCTTGGGCTGAAAAAACCGGCAACTTAACAATGCGTCCGTTCTCTGTTGTTCATTCTATTATTTATGACGAGCAAAAAGGCAAGGCAACCGGTGTTAGAATTATCGATACAAATACAAAACAAACCACCGATTATTTTGCCCGTGTCATTTTTGTAAATGCCGCTGCCATGAACAGCAATTTGTTATTACTTCATTCTACATCTAACCGCTTTCCAAACGGTTTGGGAAACGACAATGGTTTGCTTGGAAAATATATTGCGTTTCATAATTATCGCGGCAGCGTAAGCGGAACAATTGATGGCTTTGAAGATAGTTATGTATATGGGAGAAATCCTACGGATGCAATTCTTGTCAACTTTAGAAATTTAAAAACAAAAGAAAAAGATTTTGTAGGCGGTTATACCACTTTCATGAGCGCCTTTCGCTCTAAAGCAGATGGAAGTGAAGCAGATAGTGTGAAACCCGGTATTGGCGCGGCTTACAAAGATGCCGTTACAGAACCGGTAGGCTGGCGGATGTATATGTACAGTCAGGGTGAAACAGTACCGAAAGAAACCAACCACGTATCGTTAAGCAAGGATAGAACAGACGAATGGGGAATACCATTGCTGGTTACCAATGTAAATTATGACGACAATGATGAAGTTCTTTTAAAAGATTTTTTAACGCAAAGCGCAGAGATGATTGATGCCGCCGGTGTAAAAAATATTGTGCAGCACGATAATCATTGGCCACCGGGAAGAGATATTCATGAAATGGGCGGCTGCCGCATGGGCAAAGACCCGCAAACATCTCTGTTGAATGCACACAACCAACTGCATCATTGCCCGAATGTATTTGTAACCGATGGCGCGTGTATGGCAAGTACCGGCAATCAAAGTCCATCTATTTTATACATGGCGTTAACGGCAAGAGCCGCAAATTTTGTAGTGGAAGAAATGAAAAAAGGGAATTTGTAAGTGAGTTAGGCAAGATAAGAAATTGGAAAAACCGAAGGATAAATAATGAGACGTAAGCTTGTTTGAAATTATGGTGATGGTTTGTTTTTGCTCCATTTATTACAAAGCGTTGAAGAGTGCGACGCAACGATGCTTAACCGGAGTTACTAAAGCCAGGTACATAAAAATTGTATTTAAATAAAATTATAAACTTGAAAATTGTAATTGTATGATGAATAGAAGAGATGCCCTCGCATCAATTGCGTTGTTGGTTGGCGGCACATTGGTAGGTGCGGAAGCCTTCCTGACAGGTTGCAAAACCACCGGCAAAAAAGAAGGTTTGTTTGCTTTGGATGACATGGGTTTTTTGGATGAAGTTGGCGATACTATTTTGCCCACAACAGCATCATCGCCGGGCGCGAAAGCTGCACAAATAGGGCAGTTTATGAAAACGATTGTTACTGATTGTTATAGTGAAGACGATCAAAAAATATTTACCGATGGCATTACCAAACTAAACGATGCCAGCAAGAAAAAATACGATAAGGGCTTTATGGAATTAGGAGCGGATCAGAAGCATGACTTGCTGGTAATGCTGGATGATGAAGCCAAAAAATACAATTCAACCAAAAAAGAAAAAGACGCTCACCATTATTTTAGTTTGATGAAGCAACTTACTGTTTGGGGATATTTTACAAGCAAACCCGGCGCGGAGCAAGCATTACGTTATGTGCCGGTGCCGGGAAAGTACATTGGTGATTATCCTTACAAAAAAGGCGATAAAGCCTGGGCGCTTTCATAGCCAGTGATGCCTTACAATTTTAATGTGCATTAATCATTTTATAATTAAATTTTTATGAAGCACTGCATTTTACAGCAGTGCTTTTTTTATTTTTGTACCCGACTACTTTTTATTCCGACTTATTATTACTACTTACTTCAGCCATGACTAAACTTTGCCTTGATGTTGACATGCTAACCGACGATTTCTTTGAAGATACTCGCTTGCTGGGCATTATGGCAACTATAAAAAGCTATCAATTTTGCTGGCATATAAATAACGCATTAAGTTATTGTTTTCGGTTAAACACTGAAATTGAAGTGCAGCTAAAACGTAAGGAAAGAAACTATTATTTCCGTGTGTATGAACATGCAGTGCACAACAGTTTTATTACGCATTACATTTATCAAAACATTTATGAAGGAGAGTATTTATTACCTGAATTTAAACACATTGATTTTTTGTGGTTAATTAAAAACGAATCCGCAGATGTTAATCAATGCAACGAATTAATATCATCAATAAAAAAACTGAAAAGTGTGCAATTGGTTGCTGAATTAACCGATGAAAAAATACGCAACAAAAAGCATTTGATTTTTTAAAAGTGGAGTAAAAGAAAACGTTTCCTGATTCTTAATCTTAACGAATCTCCTTTTTATTTTTGGAATTTTTTCCCATGTATAGAAATAAAATAACCAGGCTTGTAGCTCTTAAACTGCTGTTCAGGTTAATTATAAATAAATAAAATCGGCATCTAAAGGCATTTTATTTTGTTGCATGATTTTTGACAAAAGGTGTTATTTTTACGACTATTCATATAAACCCTACCATTTCTTTTTTTTATCGTTAAATCATTATCCATTATTTTAAATAAACGAACTTATGAGACCTCTTCAAACTAAACTTTTATTAACTGTAATCTTTTTTATTTCAGCTTTAGTAATGAGTTGTCATAAAGAAGACCAGCTAGCAAAACCAGTTGTCTCTTATGGTAAAGCAACCAATAGTTATTCTGGAGAGTTTGTGTATGATTATTTTAATTTGATGTGCAAAATATCAAAATCAACAAAAGGATTTTTTCCACCACAGGTTTCAAGAGCTTATGGTTATGTTGGCATTGCAGCATATGAAGCCGTGGTAAATGGCATTGCAGGAGCGCAAAGTTTGGGAGGGCAGCTCAATGGTTTATCCTATCTGCCAAAGCCTTTGCTAAACCAGGAATACAATTGGGCAATTTCATCAAACGCGGCGATAGCAGAAATGATGCGGATGATGTTTGATAAAAATTTGTCTGCAGCCAATCTTTCCTCAATTGATAGTATGGAAGCGGCAACATTAACCGCTTTATCTTTAGGAGTAAGCGATGACTCAAAAACGCTTTCTATTCAATTTGGAAAAAATATCACCAATGCTATTTATCAATATTCAATGAATGATGGTGGCCATCAATCTTACTTAGACCCTTTTCAACTGCCTTATTCTTTGCCTCCCGATTCATTTTGCTGGGTTCCCACCGGTGCAGTAAAAACACCTGTAAGCCCGCATTGGGGAACCAACCGACCGTTTATACAGGCTGATGTTGATAAAACATCACCCGATGCTTATTTGCCTTATTCCACCGTTTCCGCTTCTACTTTTTACAGTCAGGCCATGCAGGTTTATAACCAGGTAAAAACAAACACACCTGATGATATAAGCATTGCAAAATATTGGGCTGATGATCCGTTTAACACCTGCACGCCAACCGGGCACACGTTTAATATTTTAACCCAATTATTACAGGAAAACAAAGCCACGCTTGAAAAAATTTCGGTGGCTTATGCAAAGCTTGCCATTGCTGAAAATGATGCCTTTATTACCTGCTGGAAATGCAAGTATCAAAACCCGTTAATGCGACCGGTAACGTATATTAAAAAGTACATTGATTTTTCTTTTAAAACGGTGATCGGTACGCCTGCTTTCCCAAGTTATGTGTCAGGGCATTCGTGCGAAATCGGAGCCGGCACGAAGGTATTCACCAACCTGTTTACCAACGGTAGCGGCGATTATACTTTTACTGATGACAGCCAGTTGCAGTACGGTTTTCCTGCACGCAACTTTACAAATTTCAATGCGATGGCTGAAGAGTGCGCCCTTTCCCGTTTTTATGCAGGCATTCATTATCCAATGGACAACGACAAAGGACTAACATGCGGAAGAGCTGTTGGTGATAATGTAAATAGTCTCATTCATTGGCCTGCTAATATAAAGTAGAACTCGACAACCATGTGTAAGCAGCTTTTTGTATTTGTTGCTCTTTTGGTTTCGTGCTGTTTTATTTCCTGCAAACGGCAAAGTGTGCTGGACGAAAAAACAAATTATATTGCCGATTTGGAATGCCGCGCTGTTTTATTGCGCGAACAACGGTTTGCATTGGCAAACCAACTGCGCTTCGCACAAGACACTTTACTAACTGCAAAGTCTTCTTCCGACTCACTCAGATTGTCCAGCCAAATTCATATTTTCACTAAAGAGAAAGAAATTTTATTGCAACATAGCTTGCAGCTTGCAGATACCATTCACCTTCAATTAGACTCGTTGCGTAAGTTTATTTTTACCGGTAGTAACGATAAGAAACTGTTCGATCAAAAACTAAATGAAGTGTTGCAAAAAAGAGGTTGCGCCCAACAGTAAGCAGTTAAGTTCAAACCAAATACTTCAACAAATACACTGCAAAAACAAACCAGCACTGATTGTGCGTTTGTTTTTTATAATTATAGTTTTATAAAAAGTAATATTAAAAGGAAACGTTCTTAACAAAAACGAGTACATTTATTACACAGTAAGCAGTATTGATCAGAGTAGATATTTAAGCTTTGTTTCGGTTACAAATTGTCAGAACAAAACCATTGCTAACCTAATTTTTTAAACATTCCATATGAAACCGCAAATAATAAAAGTATGGAAAAATGAAACGTATTCTTTCAGCGCAAGACAAGATAAAATACCAAACATTAATTGCAGTTGGCACTGCCATCCCGAACTTGAATTGATCTATTTTCACAGAGGAAAAGGAACCCAATTTATAGGCGACAAAGTTGGGAAATTTGAAGGTGGAAATATTGTTCTGCTGGGTTCTAATTTACCGCATTTTTGGAGATACGAAGATTGTGAGGAGAATAAAAAAAAAGATGCTGGTCCTTACGCTACTGTTATTCATTTTAATGAAAATTTTTGGGGAGATAAATTTATTAATCTGCCTGAATTAAGTGAAATAAACGAATTGTTCGCAAGGGCACAACGAGGTATTTGTATTGGTGCCCAAACCCATGATGAAATAAAACAATTGATTTTAAAAATTTCTGAATCGGACAACATTTTCAGAATCATTTATTTGTTGCAGTGCCTGAACGCAATTGCAAATACAGAACAGGTAAGCTATATCGCCTCTTTAGGGTTTAATTATAAATACCACCAAAACGTAAAAAGCAGGATTGATGATATTTATGATTATACTTTAAAAAGCTTCAAAGACAAAATTCAGCTTGAAGATGTGGCGAAAATTGCAGGGATGACGGAAACTGCCTTGTGCCGTTTTTTTAAATCAAAAACAGGAAAATCATATATCCAATTTTTACTTGAAGTGCGGGTAGGTTATGCCTGCCGGCTTTTAATTGATAACAGGTACAGCGTAAAACAAGTGTGTTACGACAGTGGCTTCAACAACTTTACTTCTTTTTACACGGGTTTTAAAAAAATCACCGGCAAAACACCCAAAAAATACATTGAAGAACATTCTTCTTTGTATGCGTAAAAGTCCGCTGCATCAGCCCTTTAAAAAATTGCCATCCGGCACATCTCACTTTTTGCTTTCGTTATCATGAACGGTTAGCAATACTTTCTTTTTCTGTACTTTGTTGTGTTTTGTTTTGCTAATATTCTTTACTAAACGGGCAAAATCATTAAACGATACCGTTAATAAATACATTCCTTTTGTTAGTGTTTTAAACCTGGCTGCATAACCACTTGCTTTCAAAGTAATTCTTTTATCATTCTATGAAAAACCAACTCGAAATTGAAACAGCCTGAATGAAAATATGCCACGCCATATTACTCCTCGCAATTTGCATATTGTCGTGCAAACAACAACAGCAGAAATTGTTTACAGAAATACCTTCTTCAAAAACAAACATTCATTTCAGTAACAATGTAAAAGAAGATGAAGATTATAATATTCTTACTTACGAGTATTTATACAATGGAGGCGGCGTAGCGGTTGGTGATGTAAACAATGATGGCTTACCCGACATCATGCTTACAGGCAACATGACGCCAAATAAATTATATCTGAACAAAGGCAATTTTCAGTTTGAAGATATAACAGACAAAGCCGGTGTGGCGGGGCGCAACAAATGGAAAACCGGCGTTGTAATGGCCGATGTAAACGGAGATGGTTTAATGGATATTTATGTATGCTATTCCGGTCCTGGTACAGATGCAGACAGAGCGAATGAACTTTACATTAATAACGGCGTAAAAAACGGCATACCTACTTTTACAGAAAGCGCTAAACAATATGGGCTTGATGCGCCCGGCACTTATACTACAACGGTGGCTTTTTTTGATATGGACAATGATGGCGACCTGGATATGTTTATGGTAAACCATGCAGATATGTTTTACAATCCATACTTCAATACTGATAAACTTCGCGCTGCGCGAAATCCAAATTTTGGCAACCGTTTGTACAGAAATGATGGCGGACATTTTACCGATATAAGTGAACAGGCGCATATCAATGGAAGTGCGTTGAATTTTGGGTTAAGCGTTGCCATTAGTGATATTAATAACGATGGCTGGGCTGATATTTATGTAACCAACGATTATGATGAAAGAGATTTTTTGTATCTGAACAATCATGATGGAACGTTCCAGGAAGTGCTTGATAAAGCCGCCGGCCACATTTCTGAATTTGCCATGGGCAGTGATATTGCCGATTATAACAATGATAACAAGCCCGATGTAATGGTACTTGATATGCTGCCCGAAGATAATCACCGGCAAAAATTATTGAAAGGTGCAGATACCTACGATAAATACATGATGCGCGTAAATGCAGGATTTCAGCACCAGCAAATGCGTAACACACTGCAATTAAATAGGGGCAATGATACATCGGGCATGCCCTTATTCAGTGAAGTAGGCCAACTGGCAGGCGTTTCCAATACCGATTGGAGCTGGTCGCCCCTGTTTGCCGATTTTGATAATGACGGATGGAAAGATTTATTTATTTCCAACGGAATGAATAAAGACATTACCAATCTTGATTTTGTAAAATACACTTCAGGATATTCTCAACAATACATAAAACCCGAGGGCAATAAAAATGAAATGTGGCAGATGGTACAAGAAATGCCTACCACAAAACTCAATAATTATTTATTCAGAAATAACCATGATTTAAGTTTCACAAATGTTACCAAAGACTGGGGACTTACTAAAAGTTCAGTAAGCAACGGCGCTGCTTATGCTGATCTTGATAATGATGGAGACCTTGACCTTGTTATCAATAATTTAAACAGTGAAGCCACTGTTTACCGAAACAATACCTCAGAAAACAAACACGCCCATTTTATACGAATCAAACTAAATGGTGCAAAAAAAAACACGGCGGGTCTGGGAGCGAAAGTGTATGTACATACTGCACATACAAACCAAATGCAGGAACAATTTGTAACACGTGGCTTTCAATCGTCCGTTGATCCTGTCATGCACATTGGCTTGGGAAGAGACAGCATCATTCAATCTCTAACCATAATTTGGACGGATGGAAAAACATCGTTACTTCAAAACATAAAAGCAAATAAATTACTGGTGGTCAATGAAAAGGAAGCAGTAAGTACAATTCCATCGCAAAATGAAAATAAGAAGCCGTTGTTTGAAGATGTTACAAAATCCTCAGGCGTTACTTTCATTGATAAACAATCAGCCTTTGTTGATTTTAAAATAGTTCCGCTGCTTCCTTACCAATTGTCTAAAATAGGACCTGCCCTTGCAAAAGCAGATGTGAATGGAGATGGTTTGGAAGACCTTTTTATTGGCGCCTCTTCCGGCAACGGAAGCGTTTTATACCTGCAAACAAAAGAAGGAAAATTTATTCCTGCAGCCAGCCAGCCATGGAATAATGAAAAAAATTTCACTAATGCAGATGCACTATTTTTTGATGCAGACGGAGATGGCGATAAAGATTTGTACCTCGTAAGTGGCGGCGCTGATTACCCGCTGAACAGTAAAAATTATGCGGACAGGTTTTATGAAAATGACGGTCATGGAAATTTTAAAAGACTGCCAAATGCTTTGCCGGCAGAAACCGTAAGCGGCAGTTGTGTGCGTGCAGCCGATATCAACCGGGACGGGTTGCCCGATCTTTTTGTTGGTAGCAAAATCAATCCAGGCTTATATCCTGAAGCGCCTGAAAGTTTTATACTGCTTAACAAAAGCACACCGGGCAACATTCATTTTGAAAAAGATACAAAACAAAACGACACCACTCTCTCACATCCGGGAATGGTTAGTGATGCGGTATGGGTTGATGTAAATAAAGATGGCTGGCAAGACCTTATCGTGGTGGGTGAATTTATGCCCGTTACCATTTTTGAAAATCAAAAAGGCAAGTTGGTTAATGCCACAAAAGCGTATGGGCTATCTGGAACAAATGGCTGGTGGTGCCGCATACTGGCTGATGATTTTGACAATGACGGCGATACCGATTTTGTAATTGGCAACCTTGGCACCAACACGCAGTTTAAAGCAACGGCTGCCGAACCGCTCACCATTACTTATGCTGATTTTTTTGGTAATGGCACTATTAATCCAATCTTATGTTATTACAACAAAGGCAAGTCGTATCCTTATTATTCAAAAGATGAAATGGCCGATGAAATTCCTTCCATACAAAAAAAATTTCTGCACTATGCTGATTATGCAGATGCACAACTGAACGACATATTTACTCCGGAGCAACTTGCCGGCGCGCACACGGTACAAATCAACTGGCTTCAATCGGTTTATGTAAGAAACAATGGCAATAAAAGCTTTACCATTAGTCCTTTATCTAACTATGCACAGCTAAGTGCAATGAATGGAATTGTGTCGGCTGATGTGGATGGTGATGGCAATAAAGACCTGGTAATAGCAGGAAATTTTTATCCTATGCGTGTGCAGTTTGGTCCGCTTGATGCGGGCATGGGCATTGTGCTAAAAGGGAATGGCAAAGGCGATTTTTCTCCGTTGCTGTATTCGCAAACAAATTTAGACATCCGCGGCGATGTTCGTAATCTTATCAAAATAAAAAGAGGCAACCATGACTGCCTTGTAGCTGCAAAAAATAATGAACCATTGCAAATGGTGGAAATGAATGAGAATATCAATAAAAATAAAGAAGAGCCAACAGAAAAATAAAATACAGGTTAATGATTTAAAATTGTAAACACACAAACTAAACTTATGAGAACTCAAAAGGCTTTGTTTTTAATCGTTTTTTTTACATTTTGTGCAACGTTTGTTTTTGCCCAAAATGTAGTAACCGGCGTGGTTACCGATTCGGCAGGAAACCAGTTGCAAAGTGTAACGGTTAGAGCACTTAACACCAAGGCAGTTGTATCAACTGATGCGAACGGCAAGTTTAGTATTACCACTGCTGCTGCCACAACGCAACTTGAATTTACTATTGTAGGTTTTCAAAAGCAGGTGATTGATATTGCCGGCAAAGCGCAAATAAATGTAACGATGCTTGCATCGGCTGGTGCATTATCCGATGTGGTAGTGGTTGGGTATGGTACACAGCGTAGACGCGATGTTACCGGCACGATCAGCACAGTAAAAGGTGATGATTTTAAAAACATACCGGTAAGTAACCCTGCTGTGGCTTTGCAGGGCAGGGCTGCCGGTGTTGATATTGTGCGCAACGATGGCTCGCCGGGAAGTACACCAAGTATCCGCATCAGAGGAACCGGAACCATCAATAATTCTGACCCGCTGATTGTAATTGATGGTGTGCCTTCCGGCGGATTAAATGATGTAAACCCGAATGATATTGCCTCAATCGAAATTTTAAAAGACGCTTCTTCATCCGCTATTTATGGTTCGCGTGCTGCCAATGGTGTTGTGCTTGTTACCACCAAAAAAGGGAATTTTAATGAAAGAATCAACACGACTGTCAATTTTTATACAGGCAGTAACCAGGTGATAAGATATTTAGACATGCTTACGGCTCCTGATTTGTCTATGCTTAAAAAAGAAGCCTTTACCAATGATAGTTTGGCTGTGCCTTCTGTTTGGAATGATCCTAACTATGCCGTGCAACGTACCAACTGGCAGCGGGCGGTATTGAAAACAGGGCAAATACAAAATGCTGATGTTGCAGTGCGCGGCGGCAGTGCAAATTCTACCTACAGTTTTTCGGGAAACTATTATGATGAAAAAGGAATCATCATCAATTCTTTTTTCAAACGATATAATTTTCGTATCAATTCAGAACATAAAATTGGCAGTCGCATAAGGATAGGAGAAAATATTGTGTATTCCAATACCTCAGGTAATGCGCCGGATACGAGGTCAACCCAAACTGGTTTGTTATGGAGCGCCATTCGTTTTAATCCTGCCATCTCGGTAGTGAATGCTGACGGCTCATGGGGAACTTCGCAGGCTGATAACCAGTTGGGTGATATCAACAACCCTGTGGCAACTGTGTACTCAGGTCATGTGCGGAATATAACTGACCGCATTCTTGCCAATGGATATGCAGAACTTGAAATAGTAAAGGGGTTGAAAATTCGCGCTAACTACGGGTACGATCAATATACCGGCGATGGCTTTGGTTTTTCTATTGCAACGCCTACTCAAACACGCGGTCCTTCAATATCTTCTCTTAATCAAAACCTCAACAAAGGCAAATCATTCCTGGAAGAATATTTTCTTACCTATAATAAAAACTTCAACAACATACACAATATAAATGTAACTGCAGGCTATTCTTCCCAGGTGTTCAGCGGCTATAATTTTGCAGCATTCCGAAATGGTTTCTCTGATACCAGCGCTGACCAGCGGATATTGAACCTTGGCAACAGTTCCTCTGCAGGCAACTCCGGTTCAAACAGTCCTTCTGCGGGCTTACAATCTGGTTTTGTTCGAGGTAATTATTCTTACAAAAGCAAATACCTCTTAACTGTTACTATGCGTGCGGATGGGTCGAGCAAGTTTGCACCGGGAAAGCGTTGGGGCTACTTTCCCGCCTTTTCGGCTGGCTGGCGAATCTCTGACGAAAAGTTTTTCGGCAATGTAAAATTCATCAATTCATTAAAGCTTACAGGCGGATGGGGGCAATTGGGCAATCAGAATATCGGGGATTTTCAATATTTAAGTATTCTTAGCTTGGGCGGCGGCGGTGGCTTGGGCGGCGGCGGATTATCTTACAATTTCGGCACACAAACCGTTAATCAAAACGGAGCTTTTGTAACCAGCCTTGCCAACCCGAATATAACATGGGAAAAAGCGGTAATGACCAACTTAAGCCTTGAGTTTGCTGCTCTTCAAAATCATATCAACGGTACCATTACCTACTTTAATAAAAACACATCCAACATGCTGGTGCTTGCCCAGCTTGTAGAAACCTACGGTGCGCAAGTGTCGCTGCCAGATGATCCTGGAAATATAAACCTGCCAAATGTAAACCAGGGAGAGCTGAATAACCATGGAGTTGAAATAGAACTGAATTACCAAAACAAAATGGGTAAAGTAAACTATTCAATTGGCGGCAATGGTGCTTTTTTAAGAAATAAAGTTACACGGCTGTATGGCAACTCCACATACCTTGGTTCGGTGCCTTATGGAAGAGAAAATACAGACATTTCACGAACCTATGAAGGTCAGCCGATTGCCTCTTTTTATGGTTTTAAAACGAACGGTTTGTATCAAACACAGCAGGACATTGATAAATCGCCTGATATTGCCAATGACCCGAACAAAGCCAATATAAAACCCGGTGATGTAAGGTTTGTTGATGTTAATGGCGATGGAGTGATAGATGACAAAGACCGTGTAAGGCTTGGAGACCCGAACCCACGTTTTGTTTATGGCATTAATGGTTCGGCTAATTACGCAAATTTTGATTTTAGTTTCAACTTTGCAGGTGTTGCAGGCGTACAAATTTACAATGCTGACCGGCTTGCAGGACTTGATGCTACTGAAAACTTTAATTGGTACGCCGACCAGCTCAAGAGGTGGCACGGCGAAGGAACGAGTAACAGTGTGCCGCGCTTAACCCGGATCAATGCAAATGACAATTACCGTTCTTCTGATTTATGGGTTCAAAATGGCGCTTATCTTTCTTTAAAAAGCGTTGCATTAGGATATACGTTTACCAAAAAAACAATTAACATTAAAGAATTTCCCGACGTCCGAATTTACGTGAGCTGCTATAATGTTTTTTATATCACTAAATACAAAGGTTACACCCCTGAACTGGGATATACATCGGGGAATTTACAAAGAGGTGTTGATGTAGCGCAGTATCCGCAATCGCGCAATCTTACCGTTGGTGCAACCATCAATCTTTAACCCCTCAAACTTATTTTTTATGAAAAAAGTCATCTTTTCCATATTATTTCTTTCGTTTGTTTTTACTGCATTTTTTACTGCCTGCAATAAAAATCCGCTTAATCAAAATCCAACAGGGGTATATACTTCAGGTAATTTCTGGCGAAACCAAAACGATGTGATTGCCGGCGTTACCGGCATCTACAATGTACTTACAACTGAAGATTGGGTAGGGCACAATTTGTACATATTTGATGACCAGTCTGACGATATTTCTGTTGAAGGCGATCATCCGGATTTTAAAGCCATTGAAAGATTTAATATTGATCCTACACTCCAGGTTCTTTATACGCTTTGGCCTTTTGCTTATGAACAGATTGCGCGGGCAAACAATGCCATTATTTACATCCCCAAAGTGCCTGTTGTAGATACGGTTATCCGTAGCCGCTCTATGGGCGAAGCTTATTTTTTACGTGCTTATGCCTATTTTGAATTGAGCAAGATATGGGGCGAAGTGCCGCTGATTTTAGAAAACAATGTGCTTTCGGGCAGTTATAACATAGCAAAATCTTCTGTTGATTCTGTAAGAGGGCAGGTAGAATCGGATTTGCTGAAAGCCATTGATTTGCTTCCTGAAACTTATGGCGATGCAGATAAGGGACGTGTAAGCAAAGGAGCGGCTTTAGGCTTGCTTTGCAAACTGTATATGTTTGAAGATAAGTTTGATAAAGCCATACAGTACGGCAGTATGGTTATTACAGATCCTAATTACGCACTGGCTTCAAATTATACCGATAATTTTACTTTGGGCAAGCAGGAAAGCAATTCAGAAATTCTTTTCGCAGTATGGAATAAAAACCAGCAAATACCTAATGTGCCTTCTTCTGCCATTGGCCAATATTTTACTCCCCGTGCCTGGCAGGGCTGGGGATTTCATCATCCAACAGAAAATTTTGCTGAATCGTTTGAGCCAGCCGATTCTGTCCGCAAGCGGGCTACCTTAATATCTGTTGGAGATACGCTTCCCAATCAAACCAACCTTGTTGCCATTGGTGCCGGCGATGCTTACCAAATGTTTACCGGTATGCAGGGACAGTCAACGGGGCGGTTATTGCCAAGTATGAGTACAACAGGCTATTTTATTAAAAAATATACCGCCTTTTTGCCTGATGCAAGCGGCGGAATTGATTTTGATTTAAAGCAGCCCATATTGCGCACTTCAGATGTTTATCTTTTGGTGGCGGAAGCAAAAATCAGAATGAGTGGCGCAGGCAGCGGAGACGCAGAAATAAATACAGTGAGAGTGAGGGCAGGATTGTCTCCTTTATCAAATGCAGATATGCCGCAACTCATCCATGAACGCAGGGTAGAATTAGGTGGAGAAAATACCCGCTGGCAGGATTTGCTTCGCTGGGACAAAGATAAAATCATTAGTCTCGATACCATTGTAAACAAGCCCAAATTAGCTTCACCGCTGCCTCCTTATAACAGCGCTATTGTAATTCCCACAAGAACATTTACAAGACCCAAAGATTATTACATGCCGATACCGCAGGAAATAATTGATGAAAGCAAAGGAGTCATCACTCAGAATCCCAATTATTAAAAATTACACTTGAAATTATTTGTAAAATCATAACAAGAATTGTAGAGAACCTATGTGTAAAAATCAAAGGGATTCAAAACGAAACCGGTTCCTGAAAGAGAAGTAAATACAAGTTAGTTAAGCAAAAAAAAAGGGTTCACTTACTTTTAATAAACCTATCATGAAAAGGAGAACTATCATAAAAACATTGATCGGATCAATTCCTGCTATTGGCTTGTCAAAAATTGTAAAGGCTAATGATATTTTTGGTGATTTAGGAAACGAACCAATTGCGCAAGGCCCTTTTTGGCCTGCCTGGGATTCATTAAAACAATACAAGACTCCGGACTGGTTTCGGAATGCAAAGTTTGGAATCTGGGCACATTGGGGACCGCAATGCGAACCTGAACATGGCGACTGGTACGCACGTTCAATGTATATAGAAGGCAGTGATGATTATAAGTTTCATCTTGAAAAATATGGACATCCCTCTAAGTTTGGTTTTAAAGATATTATTCATCAATGGAAGGCAGAGAACTGGAACCCTGAAGAATTGCTTGCTCTTTACAAGCGTGCCGGGGCAAAATATTTTTTTGCCCTCGCTAATCATCATGACAATTTTGATAACTATAACAGTAAATATCAAACCTGGAATTCTACTAAAATAGGCCCGGGAAAAGATATCATCGGCGGATGGGCAAAAGCTGCCCGCAACCATGGATTAAGGTTTGGTGTAAGTGTACATGCAGCCCACGCATGGACATTCTATGAAAAGTCGCAAAAATCTGATACAGCAGGTCCCTACAAAGGTGTGCCTTATGATGGCAATTTAAAAAGTACAGATGGTAAAAATAAATGGTGGGATGGTTTAAATCCACAGGAATTATATGCGCAGAACCATTTACCAAGCCTAAACGGCGATAACCAGGAAACTTTTTACAAGCAATGGGATTGGTCGCATGGTGCAAGTATTCCCGATAAAAAATATTGCAATAAGTTTTTTAATCGCTGTGTTGATTTAATAAACAAATACAATCCTGATCTTGTTTATTTTGATGATACTGTATTGCCCTTGTACCCTGTAAGTGATGTTGGTTTGCGTATAGCGGCACATTTGTACAATAGCAATATAAAGCGAAATAATGGTAAATTGGAAGCTGTTTTAAACGGTAAAATACTCAATGAAGCGCAACGGAAGTGTATGGTTTGGGATATTGAACGGGGACAAAGCAACAATATAGAACCTTTGCCTTGGCAAACAGATACGTGCATCGGTAACTGGCATTACGACCGTGAATTGTATGAAAAGCATGGCTATAAAAGCGCTAAAACAGTTATTCATACTTTGGCTGATGTGGTTAGTAAAAACGGCAATCTCTTACTAAGCATACCGGTACGAGGCGATGGAACAATAGATAGTGATGAGTATGCAATTGTTGAAGAGATAGCTGACTGGATGAAACTAAGTGACGAGAGCATCTTTGATACCCGACCCTGGAAAGTTTTTGGTGAAGGCCCTGCAATGGAATCTGCGGCAGCTTTAACAGCGCAAGGATTTAATGAAGGCAAAAACAAACCTTTTACCTCACAAGATATACGTTTTACTGCAAAAGGAGATATTCTTTATGCAATTGCACTTGGCGAGCCTACGGCCAATAAAATACTTATCAAAACACTGTCGGAAAATAACAAGTTGTATCCTCAACAAATTGGAAAAGTAACTTTATTAGGCATTGATCAGGAACTAAGCATCACCCGTACGCCTGCAGGATTGTCGGTTACCTTACCTGAAGGTATAACAAAACGCCATGCTCATTCTTTTAAAATACTACCTGCATGATTTTTCATTGTAAAGGAGAATGTAATAGAAAATGTTTTTCGCAACTTGCTGAATATGATATATTGGATCAGCTCACTTTCGAAATCATGCAACCGTTTTTAAAGAGTTTCGTTTTTAAAATCACATTTGTTTTTATAGCTTTTTTTCTTTGCCTTAAATTGAATTCACAGCCATTACTGCATCAGGTTACCAATAGCATTAAAACAGATGACCCCGCAGCCTTATTTCTGCATCCGCCCGAAAGCGCGAAGCCAGGCGTGTTGTGGATGTGGATGGGGTCGAACATAAGCAAAGAAGGAATAACACGTGATTTGCAAGAATTAAAAAAAGAAGGATTCAACCGAACAACGATGTTCAGTCTTGCCGATGTTACAACACCCTGGGCAGGTGAGATTAAAAAAAGCCCAACGCCCCAAATCGTTGCCTGGACAGAACCCTGGTGGCATCTGGTTCGCTTTGCAGCCGAAGAATCAAAGCGCCTGGGGATGGATTTTGGAATGTTCAACGGCGCTGGTTACGAAGCCAGCGGCGGCATTTGGATAACTCCCGAACTTTCCATGAAAGAACTTTGTTATTCAGGCGATACAATAAGCGGCGGACAATCGGTACATATCCAATTACAAAAACCGCAGGTTCCGCTTCGTGGTCATACACCTTACCCGCTTTACAATCCACAAACAGATAGCGTAGAAATTCCAGACATAGCCGCCAGAAAAACGTTTTATAAAGATGTTGCCGTGGTGGCGTTACCAACTACCGGCATTGTTGCAAAAGATAGCGTAATAGATGTAACTACCCTGATGAACACCAATGGCGAACTGAATTGGGATGCACCCAAAGGCAACTGGATCATTTACAGGTTTGGTTACACTACTTCGGGCACACTTATTCAACCGGCGCAATGGGCGGCAACGGGTTTGGAGTGTGATAAAATGAGCCAGCCGGCAGTTGATTTTCATATCAATCATGTAATTGGTGAAATTCAAAAGCATTTGGGCGATTTAATCAGAACAGGGTTTACCCATGTGCATTTTGATAGCTACGAGGCAGGAACGCCAACCTGGACAGATAAAATGCCACAGGAATTTCTAAAGCGAAGAGGATATAATATCACGCCTTGGTTGCCTATTTTCTGCGGACGCACAATAGGCAGCTCTGCGGATTCTCTCACTTTTGAAAATGATTTTGATGCTACAATAAAAGATTTATACCGGGATGTTTATTTTACCACTCTTTCAAAAAAATTAAATGATGCCCATCTGAATTTTTTATGCGAGCCTTATGGCGGACCTTGGCGGCAGGAAGAAATTATGCCGCTTGTTAAAAATGTAATGACTGAGTTTTGGACAAATGGCGGCGAATATTCTCCTTATGAATTAAAGGAAACAGTTGCCGCCTTAAGAAAATCGGGAAAGAATATCATTGAGGCGGAAGCGTTCACCGGCGACCCGAAAGACAGCAAATGGAGTGAAACACCATCGTGGCTAAAACCTATTGGTGATGCAGCTTTTTGCGATGGCGTAAACCGTTTTGTTTTGCACCGTTTTGTGCAGCAGCCCTGGAGCAATCAATACAAACCCGGCGCAACCATGGGGCAATGGGGAACACATTTCGACCGTACGCAAACATGGTGGAAACCTGGTGCTGCAATGGTAAAATATTGGCAACGTTGCCAGGTTTTATTGCAATGGGGTCAGATTATTTTGCGGGATGATGATTTTACGGCAACTGGCGTAAAAGACAGCATCAACATAAAATACATTCATCGCCAGTATGGTAATACTGATGTTTATTTTATAGCAAACTTATCCCGCGTTTCTGGTTCTGCCAATTGCAGTTTTCATGTAACCGGAATGCAGCCGGAATTGTGGGATGCAGTAACAGGCGAAATGCGAAACCTGCAACAGTATGAAATAAAAGGAGAGGAAACCTTTCTCCCGCTCAGGTTTGCGGAAGCACAAAGTTTTTTTATTGTTTTCCGGCACAAAGCGGTTGAGCCAATTCCAGGCAAAAACAAAAACTTTGGTACTTGGCAACCCATTGATACCATTACCGGCTCATGGAACGTTCAATTCGATTCTTTGTGGGGCGGGCCTGCTAAACCTGTCATTTTTAAAACACTTGAAGACTGGACTTTACGTTCCGAAACAGGTATTAAATATTTTAGCGGCACTGCAGTTTATCATATTATTTTTAATGCACCCGATGCTTCAATTATAAACCAGCAATCATCGGTTTATCTTGATTTAGGCATAGTAAAGCACATAGCACATGTTTTTGTAAACAATAAAGATTTGGGCATTGTATGGACTGCTCCGTGGCATATAAAACTTCCGCCAGGCTTATTAAAAAAGAAAAACAATACGCTGCAAATTGAAATAACAAATGTATGGGCAAACAGGTTGATAGGCGATGAACAGGAACCTCCGGATTGTGAGTGGTCACCCGGGTTTATGGGAGGCTATTTTTTAAAATCGTTTCCTTACTGGTTTATTAACCATCAACCACGCCCTTCAAAAAAACGTTACTGTTTTACAACATGGAATTATTTTACAAAAAATTCACCACTCATTTCTTCCGGGCTGTTAGGACCTGTGCGACTGATGAAAGAAGAAAAATAAAAGCTCTTTTGTTTTTGCTGCTTTTTTTTTCATCGGATGCTTTTACGCAAGCAACGGAAAAATGGGGAGACCAAGGTGATGGCACTTATCTAAATCCTCTTATACCGGCCGATTACAGCGATATTGACGCCATACGGGTTGGCAAGGATTTTTATGCTATTTCTTCCACTTTTCAATTTTCTCCCGGCGTTGTTATTCTTCACTCAAAAGATTTAATTAATTGGAACGTTATCGGGCATGTAACAAACAACTTAAACCTCATTAGCTCAGAATTGAATTGGAATAAAATGAACCGGTATGGCAAGGGCATTTGGGCAGGTTCTATTCGTTATCACAAAGGAAAATTCTGGGTTTACTTTGGGACACCTGATGAAGGATTTTTTATGAGCACTGCCAAAAATGCCGCAGGCCCGTGGGAACCCTTGCATCAAATATGGAAAGCAAAAGGCTGGGATGATTGCTGCCCTTTTTGGGACGATGATGGCAAGGCATATTTTATTGCCACCAATTTTGCAGATAAGTACAAAATACATTTGTTTAGAATGAGTGCCGATGGAAAGAAAATTTTTTTAAAATCAAACTCAATCATTCATCAATCGAATGGAAGCGAGGCTAACAAACTATATAAAATAAATGGGTTTTATTACCATTTTTTTAGTGAAGTTAAAAAGGAAGGCAGAGTTGCAATGATGGAGCGTTCTAAAAATATTTATGGTCCTTATGAAAATAAACAACTGAACCATGTGAACCCGTTGATAGATAAAGAGCCCAACCAGGGAGGATTTATCAAGCTTACTTCCGGTAGCTGGTGGTTTCTTACACACCAGGGAACCGGTAGCTGGGAAGGGCGGGCACTCTGCCTGTTACCTGTGACTTTTATAAATGGCTGGCCTATTATTGGCAAAGCGGGTGCAGACACGATTGGCAATATGGTATGGAGGTTTCAAAATCCAATTTCAAATTCAGTGAGAATCCCACCGCAAACGGATGATGAATTTAATTCTCCTATTCTTTCCACACAATGGGAATGGAATTATCAGCCCCGAAAAGAAAAATGGTCGCTAACAGAACGAAAGGGATATTTGCGGCTGCATGCTTTTATACCTGTATCAACCACTGATACGGCCGACAAACGCAAATTATTTTATAGAGCAGGCAATACGCTTACTATGCGTAGTATGCGTACCGCGAAAAACACAGTAACGATTAAGATTGATATTGCTGGTATGGCGGATGGTGAGCTTGCAGGTTTATGTCATTTCTCTGATGTTTATAGCAATATTGGGGTAAAACAAAACAACGGGATCCGCACCTTGTTTTATGATAACAATGGACAGCAAAAGGAGGGCGCACAAATCAATCAAAATACTGTTTGGCTGCAATCTTCCTGGGATTGGGAGGGAACAAACAAGTATGCATATAGTGTTGATGGAAAAACATTTACTGCCTTTGGCGAAACGTCTCAACTTACATGGGGCTATTATCGGGGAGACCGTATAAGCATTTACAATTATAACAAAGTTTCGGATAGAGGTTTTATAGATGTAGATTGGTTTCACTACCAGTTTGCAAATCAAAAAGCAAACTATTCTAATTGAAAAAGGCATCGAAAGAAAAGAGCTTAGAAGTAATAAAAACAAAATTGCACAAAAACAAATCCCTAAATAGAATAAGTCAGAAATAATTAAAAAGTGATCCCGCTGGGACTCGAACCCAGGGCCCCAACATTAAAAGTGTTGTGCTCTACCAGCTGAGCTACGAGATCAATCAACTGTTTTTTAGGAGTGCAAAAATAGAAGAATCCCGTTCTTAAACAAATTTTTACTTCTTTAATTCCTAATAAAATAACAGCTTGTATTCTTTATTCGCTTCTCTCTGCAAGAATGTTATTTTTGAAGCCAATTTGTGTTATGAGTTATTATCAAAATAAAGTGGTGGTGGTTACTGGTGGTTCGGAGGGCATTGGCAAAGCTTTGGTGGAAGCCTTGCTTCAGCAAGGTGCCAAAGTGGCTACGTGCAGCCGGAATTACGATAAATTGTACAACCTGCAAATGCAATGCGCAGGCAAACCTTTGTTTATAAAAACGGCTGATGTAAGTAAACAAAATGAATGCGATGTTTTTATAGAAGAAACGATAAAAATTTATGGTAGTATTGATATACTCATTAACAATGCAGGTATTTCTATGCGCGCTATGTTTGCAGAAACCGATATGGAAACTTTGCACCGTTTAATGGATGTAAATTTTTGGGGTGCGGTGTATTGCACCAAATATGCATTACCTTTTATAACTAAACAAAAAGGCGATATCGTTGGTGTATCATCCATTGCCGGTTTTCGTGGTTTGCCAGGGCGTAGCGGTTATTCAGCTTCTAAATTCGCTTTGAATGGATGGCTGGAAGCATTGCGTACAGAGCTATACCATACCGGTGTAAATGTAATGTGGGTTTGCCCAGGCTATACCACTTCCAACATTCGCAATGCAGCGTTAAATAAGTATGCAGAGCCACAGGGAGAATCGCCTTTAGAAGAAGGAAAACTGATGAGTGCGGAAGAATGCGCAAAGCATATTCTAAAAGCCATTGAGCGCAGAAAACGCACGCTGGTGCTAACAACAACAGGAAAAGAAACCGTGTTAATAAATAAATTTTTACCATCGTTAGCTGATAAACTTGTTTATAAATTCTTCTTTAAAAACGGCATTCTTACCAAATAGCAAAGGTTATTTTGCAACTCTATTTTTATATGCCAATTGTTACACTTTCAACAGATATCGGCTTGTATGATTATATTCCCGGCGCTATAAAAGGGCAGTTGCTTTCGGTTGATGACACCTTGAATATTGTTGATATTACCCACACGCTTTCTCCTTTTGATTATCCGCAAACCGCCTATGTTTGCAGCAATGCCTTCAGGCGTTTTCCGTCCGGTACCATTCATGTTCTCATCGTTAATTTGTTTGAATTCTCGCCTAAGCATTTTTTAATTACAAAATACAATGACCAATATCTTATTTGCCCCGATAATGGCATTATTACCATGATAACCGGTAGTAAACCGGAAAGCATGATTGCCGTAAAGGTAGAGTCGGAAAAGGGTATAGGTACTTTAGAATTTACCGGCGCAATCGCTAACGTATTGCAACAGATAAAAGAAGGAAAACACATTGAAGAAACGGGTGAACCCATCACCGAAATTGAAGAAAAATATCCGCTGCGTTCTACTATTGGCGCCGATTGGCTGGAAGGACAAATTATTTTTATTGATAATTTTGAAAACGTTGTGGTAAACATTACAAAAGCTGAATTTGAAGAGCAGCGTAAAAATCGCCAGTTTCATATTTCGTTTATGCGCAACGAAATTATAAACGTGCTAAGTGAAAACTACGCTTCCGTTTTACCGGGAGAAAAGTTGGCTTGGTTTAACGCTGCCGGCTATCTTGAAATTTCGGTAAATAAAGGTAATATGGCTGGCTTGTTCGGCTTGAGAAGATTTTCTAATGATGCTTCTTCTTTACAAAGCAAATGGTTTTATCAAACGGTGAGAATTTATTTTGTGTAATGGTACCTTTTGAAAGTGCAATAAAAACAAAAGGCAGTGAATAAAAGCGGTTGCACTTTGGAATGTTCAATTGATGTTCTATGGCTGATGGGCTGCGGGATGGAAGTGGAAAGCCCGTAAAGCGCAGAGGAATAAAAAGCTGTGAGCTTTGGGCTATGAGCTTTGAGAGGAACAGCCTGCGCTGCGGACTTGTAACGAACAGCCCGGACAAAATTGAAGTAAAAACAAAACGATGGCAGCCCCAAGCATTTTTACTTTTTGCTTTTGTTTTTATTGCAATTTTTAATTTGTTTTATAAATCGCTCTTCGCCAATCTTCTTTATATTTTCTTCGATTTTTTATAGCGAGCAATAACATCAACCACGGCAGTTTTTTGTAGAACGGAAGGATTGATTTCAATAAATTTTTTTAGCAGCTTCGGCGCTTTTTCCATTGCCTTTTCTAACTGCAACAAAGCTTCTTTCCACTTGCCGGAAGCAGCAAGCGCCGCCGAATAATAAAATAAAAAAACAGGTTTTCCTTCTGTAGCTCCTAAAGCGGCTAAGCATTGATCGCAGGCTTCTTCATAAGCTTCTTTTTTGTATAAACACTTAATGAGCGATTCCCAGCCGTTTACATTGCGTGGGCGTAATTTAATAACAGTGCTAAAACAATGAATGGCTTCGCGATATTGCTGCAAACTCATGCGGCACTCGCCCATTGCCAAGTTGTATTCAGCCACATTACGCTGAATGCGCATAGCATTTTCTAACTGCCTGATGGCTTGTTCCCATTGTTGCTCGTTAATATAAGTAAGGGAAATTTTATAATAAAGTTTACTATCGTCGGGATTCATGTGGCTGGCTTTGCGATAATGAAAGCGTGCCTGCGCATAGTTTTGAAGCCGGTGAAAGCAATGCCCGATGGCTTCATAAATTACTTCTTCCGGTCGGGTTAACTCAACTACTTTTTGCAGCACTTCAATGGCTTCTTTGTACATGCGCAAACGGATATACGCATCGCCCATATTGCGATAAGCGTAATCGAATTTTTCGTCAATGGTTACTGCATACTGATAAGCATCAACTGCTTTTTCATAGAGTTTGAGTCCCTGGAAAGCCGCGCCAAGATTAAACCAAGCCAGTTCGCTGTAAGGATGTTCGTTGATAATGTGCTGGTGCAACTTGATGCTTTCTTCGTTGCGACCAGTAAAATCAGTCCAAAAACAAATTTTATAGAGTGCTTCTTCGTTGGTTATATCTTCTTCCAAAATTAATTTCAAACAGTCAAAAACCTTATCAAATTCTTCATAATCGTCGTACACATCTGCTAATTCAAATAACAGTTCACGCCGGTCTTCTCCATCAAAATAAACAAGTGCTTCTTCTAACACAATCACTGCTTTTTCCTGTTGATCGAGCGCGAGATAAGCGTCGGTTTTTAAAATAGGAATATTGATGTCGGCAGCATCAAATAATTCAGCTTTTTCCAAAGTGGCGAGCGCTTCCATGTACTTGCGGGAAACAATAAGTAAATCGGCGTATTTTATAAGCAGATGTGAAGAGAAGGGAAAGTATTCAAGACCGGTTTCAGCAACTTCAAGCGCTTTGGTAAAATCGTCGTTTTCGTCATAATAATCAATAATGCGTTCAAAAGCCTCCTCATCTAAAAAAGAATAACTTTTTCCAGCGCGCAAATTATTGTATTGCCGGAGCAGTTCCTGCATCTCTTCTTTGTCTTCGCTATATGGTTGCTCTTTCATATAAAAGATTTACGAAAAATAAGTATCAAATCTTACTCCATCACTTTTTTCTCAAAATTAATTTAATAACATCAACTGAATAAATTGTTAATTAAACAATAATTTGTACATTTGCATCATTATTAGTAATATGAAATTTATAAAACTGTTTGCTGTTATAATTGCAACTCTTTTAGTCGCCTATTCAGCCATGGCGGCTTTTACTACAAGTAATTACGATGATAGTAAAAACAAATATAGTCTCAAGCATTTAAGCAAGCTTTCCAACAATTATCTTTCTTTTCAACTTCGTTACAGAACATCTCAAACGGTTGGGAATTATTTTTATACACGCGAAGCCAATGGTTTAAGCATGAGTGCGCCGGTAAATACTTATTTATTCTCGCAAAAGTCAACCACAACCTTTGTTTATCCTTATAAATATACTCCAAAAGTTCCCATGTTTAAAACGCCAACACACCCGTAGAAATAAAAGTCATAAAATTCTGTATCCGCTTGTTGGTACCTCAAATTTTGATGCTGGCACGGGACTGAAATTTATGTCTGTCGCTTTAAAAGTGATCCTTTTTCCTTCGTTTGTTTTTGATTCATATTCTAATATCAATCCCGGAATATTTTTAAACTGATATGGATTTTCTGTTGCCGATGCAACAAAATCAACAGTATAATAAATAGTAAAACCATTTCCGTTTTTTGTAGTTGCAATAGCTTTACGGCAGTTATAGTTCGCAATTTTTGCAGTTTCATTGGTAAGCGTAACTTTCATATCTTCCCAAATACCATTTTTTTCTTTCCATTCATCAGCGTTAAATGTTGAAATATATTTATCGCCACCCACATTTTTTAATACTACTGCTTTGCCGGTTTTATCGTCATAAATAGTTGCCTGGTAAAAAGATGAATTGCTAATTTCGGAACGGGCTTTACGACCTTTTATGAACAGTTTTTTTGTTGTGATTTGATTTTTTTCATTTCCTTCAAACAATACCGAATACGTAATCGTACATTCGGCAACAAGCTTTGATAATGGTTGTAGTTTTGCTTCGTAACAAAACAAAAAGAGCAGTAAAAACAAACCATAAATTTTTAGAAAAGACTTACTCATTTTTTTATTTATAGTTCTGCAATCAGGTTTTTAAAAAGGTTGGTAAGCTTAGGTTCGGCTTCTTTTGCAGCTGCTAAAACTTCTTCATGCGTAATGATATTGTCATCGTCCCGAATACCTAAATCGGTAATTACACTCATTGCAAATACATTCATTCCGGCATGGCGCGCAACAATGGTTTCCTGCACCGTACTCATGCCAACAGCATCGCCGCCAACGGCAGCAATCAAGCGATATTCAGCATGTGTTTCAAACGTTGGGCCTGTTACGCCCACATAAATTCCTTCTTTTATTGTATAGTTTAAAGTTTGCGCAATGGCTTTTGTTTTTGCAATGATTTTGCGGTTGTATGGCTCACTCATATCAGGAAAACGTGTGCCCAGTTCCTCCTCATTGTTACCAACCAAAGGGTTTGGCATAAAAAAGCTAATATGGTCTGTTATAATCATTAAATCGCCAACACAAAATGTTTTATTTACTGCACCTGCTGCATTCGACAATAATAAAGTTTGAACGCCTAACAACTGTAAAACTCGTATTGAATACGTTACCTGCTGTGGCGTGTATCCTTCGTAAAAATGAAAGCGACCGGACATGACAACAACATTTTTTCCAGACAATTTTCCGAATATCATTTTACTGCTATGACCTACAACCGTGCTTACCGGAAAGTTCGGAATGCTTGCATATTCTATTTCTTTTTCTACCTCAATTTCTGATGTAAAATTACCTAAACCACTGCCTAAAATAATGGCAACCTGCGGTTTTTGTTTGTATTGCGATTGAATGAATTGTACTGTTTCTGACAGTTGCGCCATTAGCCCGCTTACCATACTATTTGTTATTGATTGTTTACAAATATAAGAGTGCCAGTAAAGATGATTGCCGAAGTTTTATAAACGTTGTTATACTTTGGAATGTTAAGGCAGATTACAAAGATGTGAAGTGTGAATTTTAGAATATAAGAAGGAACAATCTGCGCTGCGGACGCCTAAAGGACAATAAGGAAAGTGAAGTAAAAACAAACGAAGGAAAACCTACAATCAATAAGCAAACAAAAAAGTCTCCTTGTAGAAACAAGGAGACTTACTTACTAAACCAACTAAAAACTATCTTTCGAATATCTTTTATTTTATTCTGCATCGGCACCAACAGCAACGCCGTTTGCGGCGGGTACGCCAGTACTTTGCGCTTCGGCAATTTTAGCTCTTATCTTAGCTTCAATTTCACTGGCAAGTCCTTCATTATCTTGCAATAAAGACTTTACGGCTTCACGTCCTTGCCCTAATTTATTACCGCTGTAGCTAAACCAGCTACCACTTTTATTTACAATACCTAACTCAACACCCATATCTATAATTTCGCCAACCTTGCTGATGCCTTCACCAAAAATAATATCAAACTCGGCAGAGCGGAAGGGAGGTGCCACTTTGTTTTTAACCACTTTTACTTTTACATGGTTTCCTATCGCTTCATCGCCATCTTTAATTTGGGCAGCGCGGCGAATATCCAAACGAACAGAAGCATAAAACTTTAACGCGTTACCGCCGGTTGTTGTTTCGGGATTGCCGAACATCACACCAATTTTTTCGCGAAGCTGGTTAATAAAAATACATATTGTATTTGTTTTGCTAATGGTTGCCGTAAGCTTACGCAAAGCCTGGCTCATCAAACGAGCCTGCAAACCCATTTTACTATCGCCCATTTCGCCTTCTAATTCACCTTTTGGAACCAATGCCGCAACTGAGTCGATAACTACTACATCCAATGCCCCCGATAAAATTAAACGGTCGGCAATTTCAAGAGCTTGTTCGCCATAATCGGGTTGTGAGATTAACAAATTATCAATGTCAACACCTAATTTTTGTGCGTAGTTGCTGTCAAAAGCATGTTCTGCGTCAATAATAGCACAGATGCCACCTTTCTTTTGCGCTTCGGCAATTACATGCGTGGCAATGGTTGTTTTACCGCTTGATTCAGGTCCGTAAATTTCAACTACTCTGCCTTTTGGCAACCCGCCAATACCGAGTGCAACATCGAGACCGATGGAACCTGTTGAAATCACTTCCATTTGTTTATCGGGTCTTTCGTTCATCATCATTACGCTGCCTTTGCCAAAATCTTTATCAATTTTGTCAATCGTTAATTTAAGAGCTTTTAGTTTATCTGTGTTACTCATGTCGGGGGTAGTTTTCTTTTAAATTGTAAAATTAATTAGCATGTAAATGTACAGCGAAAAAGTTTTTCACACTAATTTTTTTAGTAGATAAATGTTAATCATTTCTATAAATAAAGCAAAGCAGTTTAAATGGCTTAACCTATTTATAATGACGGAGTAACAAATATAATTGTAATTATATTTTTAAACTGATAAACATCAGCAAAACTGGTAGTTTTTTGTATGAACTAAGAAATAAAAACCGGCAACCAAATGCGAATTGCGTGTTCGTGCTTATCTTTCTTGCGGTGAAGAAAAGAATCATAATTATTGGAAGCGGTTTTGCCGGATTGTCGGCTGCCTGCTTTATGGCTAAAGCCGGATGGCAGGTTTATATATTAGAAAAAATGAACCAACCTGGCGGCAGAGCACGGCAATTAAAAACGGATGGATTTACATTTGACATGGGGCCAAGCTGGTATTGGATGCCTAATGTGTTTGAGCGTTTTTTTAGTTTGTTTGATAAAAAAGTAAGCGATTATTATCAATTGGTACGATTGAATCCTTCTTATCGGATTTACTTTCCAAACGATGAAATGGATGTACCTGCAGACTATAACGAACTCAAAAAAGTTTTTGAAAACATTGAACCTGGCAGTGCAAAACAGCTTGATGCCTTTATAAAAGAAGCGGCTTATAAATACGAAGTCGGGATGAATAAACTGGTTTACAAACCTGGTTTATCACTAACCGAATTTTTGGATGTTGATGTGATAAAAGGAGTTTTTAAGTTGGATATTTTCAGCTCGATGAAAGAGCATGTGCGCAAACATTTTAAAAATAATAAGCTGCGCGAACTAATGGAATTTCCTGTACTTTTTTTAGGCGCTTTACCGCAACATATTCCGGCATTATACAGCCTGATGAATTATGCCGACATTAAAGGTGGAACGTGGTATCCGCAAGGCGGCATGTACCAAATTGTAGAAGCGATGTTTAGTTTGGCAAAAGAATTAGGCGTTTTGTTTTTATTCAACCAAAATGTTACTTCTATCGATATAAAAAATAATAAGGTAACTTCTGTCTCAACAGATAATAATGTTTATGAAACGGATGCAGTTATCAGCGCTGCCGATTATCATTTTACCGAAACAAAATTATTGTTACCGCAATACCGGAATTATGATGAACAATACTGGAATTCGCGCGTAATGGCGCCGGGAAGTTTATTGTACTTTGTTGGATTGAATAAAAAATTAGAAAACATAACACACCATTCTCTTTTTTTTGATACTTCATTTGAGAAGCATGGCAAGCAAATTTATGAAACGAAAGAATGGGCAACCGAGCCTTTGTTTTATGTAAGCGCAACCTCTGTAACCGATGAAGCGGCTGCCCCAAAAGGTTGCGAAAATTTATTTTTTCTTATCCCTGAAGCAGCAGGTTTATCTGATGATACCGATGAGTTGCGCGAGCATTATTTTTCAATCATCATAGACCGTTTTGAAAAACGCATCGGTCAGTGTGTTAAAAAACATATTCTTTTTAAACAACCATTTTCGCACCGTAATTTTATTGAAGATTACAATGCGTTTAAAGGCAATGCTTACGGACTTGCCAATACGCTAATGCAAACAGCCATTTTAAAGCCCTCTTGTAAAAACAAAAAAGTAAACAATTTGTGGTATGCCGGACAGCTTACCGTACCAGGTCCGGGAGTACCGCCGTCATTAATAAGTGGCGAAATTGTTGCAATGGCAGTAGTAAAAGAATAGCATAACTATCTGAATGAAGGAAGTAAAGAAAAATACGATGAATCTCTTTTCGGGAGTAAGCAGGGCTTGTAGTAAATTAACCACAGAATCATACAGCACATCATTCTCTTCAGCTATTCGTTTGCTGCATACCGATTTGCAAACGCCTATCTATAATATTTATGGTTTTGTTCGTTTTGCTGATGAAATTGTTGATACTTTTCACGACTTCAACAAAGCCATTTTATTGCAGGAATTCAGGCGCGAAACCTGGTGCGCCATTGAACGTGGCGTTAGTTTGAATCCTATTTTGCAAAGCTTTCAGGAAACAGTGAATGAATACAACATCACAAAAGATTTAATACAAGCTTTTTTTATAAGTATGGAAATGGATTTAAACAATTCATGCTATAATCAAAGCGGTTATAACGAATACATTTATGGCAGCGCAGAAGTAGTGGGGCTAATGTGTTTGCATGTGTTTTGCGATGGCGATAGCGCCCTGTACAATCAGTTGAAACCATTTGCGCAGAGCCTGGGTGCAGCCTTCCAAAAAGTAAATTTTTTACGTGATATAAAAGCCGATTACAGTGGATTGAACCGGACATACTTTCCGGATTGTGATTTTACAAACTTTACCCTTCCTGCAAAAACGAATATTGAACAAGATATTCAGCAAGATTTTGATAAAGCTTTTGAAGGCATAGTGAAATTGCCCTTAAAAGCCCGTTTTGGAGTATATGTGGCTTACAAATATTACCTGTCTCTGTTTAAAAAAATAAAGAAACTGCAGCCACGAATGATATTGGAACAACGCATTCGCATACCCGATTATGGGAAGGCGATGATACTTGCCAAAGCCAGTGTAAGAAGCCGTTTAAATTTATTATAAAGTAAGTTGTGAATTGAGAATAATGAATGTGCTGTTTGTTTGTAATTCTGTACTTAAATATTGAAGCAATCTTATCTTACATATTCACTTTTCAAAAAGAAACATTCTCTTCATTATCCCAGTTTGTACGAATTGTTATCTTACTTGCTCCCGACCTCGTTTTTACACTTTGCACAATTTCGGGTTCTCGCTTCTTATCATAGCTGCCCGCATCCCACACACCATTGCGGTTGGTATCAAATAAAACTCGCAGTTCATAATCGCCGGGACGAATAAATTTTTGATACCATTGGTAAGAAGTGATAGGAACTGACTGCACAATTTTTTCATTTTGTATCAATTCTAAAACCGGATGTTTTGAAGTATCTACATTTTGAAACTGAAAACGAATACTTCCATAGTCGCTTTCACGCAAAGTTGTAAATGATAACGTGTCATTTTTAGTGATGGTATTGCCTGCCGAATCTTTTGCTGCATCTTTTTCAATTATCAGCTTATAGGGCGTATTTTCTTTCCATTGATGATTTAAAAACAACTTTGTATTGGTTGTATCCTGCGAAAACTGCAAGCCCGGAATGGGTTTATAAAGAGTATCGGTAAGATGAAATTTACCGGTATCAAAACTCTCTAATGTATCGCTGAATGTAAGTGATAAAGGTTTTAAAAAATCTTGTTTACCGTTTTCAAAATCAGGCGAAACTTTAAGGGTCGAGTCTTTGTTTTTTTTCTTTTTTGCAGATGCCTTGCTTGCGTTGCCGGCATCAGTTTTACTTGTGTAAGCGGCATTTTTTTTACCCTTTTCTTTAAACTCTTCATAAGCGTACAAAGTAAGGGCAGGCGTGCTGGTATCTTTTACAAACAAAGGTTTATTAAGAAAGGCGAACAGCTTGGTGCTGTCATCATATCGCTTGGTATAATCGTTGGGCACCACAAAAATGTTAAACGTATCGGTTGGCAAATTATAAAACCTAAAGTTGCCTTTGCCGTTTAGTTTGGCATAATATCGGGGCGGGGTTTTTTTTATTGCCGTATCGGAAAGGTTTGTTTGTAAAACTACCAGCAAAGTGGTATCAATTTTACCTGTTTCAGCCAGTAATACTTTGCCTTTGATAACGTTTTTATCCAGCTTGCTGCCGGTTGTAAAAACATAATTGAAAGACGAATCAGCATTGCCTTCGTTCACGTCTTTCAAACCTCTGCCAAACAAAATAGTGTACGTGGTGTTTTTTTCTAACGAATCTTTCAGTTTAATGGTTACGGTTCGTAACTTACTTTCAATAACAGGTTGCTTAGTTGGATTGGGCCAAATAATAACATTGTTTTGCGGGTTATCTATTGTAACATATTCATCAAAATTGAGAATGATTTTATTGGTGTTGAAGTGTAGCGTTGAATCGTTAGGAATTGCTTTTATTAAAACGGGCGGCAAAGAATCTCTGGGTCCACCGGTTGGAGGAATAATGTTGGCGCACGAAGTATAGCAAGCAATGATAATGATTGAAAAAAAAATGAAGTAAAAGAAAAGCAGAATGGAACGACTCATGTAAACAAACGAATAACTGCAAACATAACCTGTTTCAAAAAGCGCGTGTGATGTGTGTTTGTTTTTTGCATTTTTTTGGGTTGATTGCTTTAAAACGCTGACAGGGTTTTAAACCCTGTCAGCGTTACCCAATTAATGTTCTATGGCTGATGGGCTGCGGGATGGAAGTGAAAAGCCCGTAAAGCGCAGAGGAATAAAAAGCTGTTAACTATAGGCTATGAGCTTTGGGCAGGAACAGCCTGCGCTGCGGACTTGTAACCAACAGCCCGTACAGAAGGTGGAGTAAAAACAAAAGGTTGACAGCCCCAAGCCAAAATTATTTCGTTTGTTTTTATTGATTTATGAGGTTTGTTTTTACTCACTTTTCTGATGGTTGAAAACGTTCATCAATAGCGTTAGATAAAGCCTCGAAAATATCGTTAACAGAGCCTTCGCCTTTTATGATTATCACTTTGTTTTGCTTGCGGTAATGATCGGCAACGCTCGTTGTTTTTTTATTGTATTCAATGATGCGTTCTCGAATTATCAACTCGTTTATATCATCGGGGCGACCGCTTGTTAAGCCGCGATTGAGAAGGCGTTGCGTTAATTCTTCTTCGCCCACTTCCAACGCAAGCACCATATTAATTTCGGTTTTATGAAGCGCTAATAATTTATCCAATGCAATGGCTTGCGCCTCGGTGCGCGGAAAGCCATCAAATAAAAAACCGCTTGCTTTTGGGTTGGCTTCCAATGCTGAGCTAATCATGCCAATTACTACTTCATCTGGCACTAAAATGCCGTTGTCCATAAAACTTTTGGCTTCCATGCCTAAGGGAGTTTTGGCGGTAATTTCGTTGCGCAAAAGGTCGCCGGTGCTTACATGGTTCAACTCGTATTTTTGCATCAGCTTCTGGCTTTGCGTGCCTTTGCCACTGCCCGGAGGACCAAAAAGAATGATGTTGAACATGGTTGCGTTTTAAAAAGTGAAGCTACAAATATAAGGCGCAGGGAGTGAAGTGATGCAACAAAATGGAAGGATGAAAAATTGAGATTTGGCGAGTAATATTTTGATGAATGTCTTGCACTGTTGTTCCTCAATTGCCTTGTGTAAGATATTATGCTATCGTTCAAGGCCTTTAGATTTGTTTACACCTTTTATTGAAGATATTACTACAATTATTACTTTTTCTTTTTTGTTACTTTTTTCTTTTGTGAATTCAGATTAAAACGTGAAAAACTAATTTTAAAAAACCTGAAAGCTACCGGATCGCTTTATGTTGGGGCAAGGACCAAAGGCCTATGCCAAGTTTTAATCTCCGGTAGCTTTTTTGAACAAAGAATCAAATAGAAATTAGGGCTCACGACCCATTATCAAGGTCTTGATAACTGTTCAAAAATTTCAGGTATTTATTCACCGTTTAAAATAAATAAACATGGACAAATTTAAAGCATTTACGGGGATTGATATCTCTAAGAAAACATTTGATGCGGCACTTCTTTTCCCGGAAACTGGTGTATTGCACCACCATTGCTTCAGCCAAACAAAGGAAGGATTTAAGTCTTTTGAACAATGGCTCAAATCACACGAGGTAACTTTATCAGAGACGTTGATTTGCATGGAGCATACAGGACTTTATACCAACGGGATCATTGACTTTTTGGTAGAACGTAAAGCAAATCTTTGGGTTGAGATGGCTATCAAAATAAAACGCAGTATGGGCCTTCAAAGAGGAACAGATGATAAAGCCTCTGCCATCACTATCGCTGAATATTGCATGCGCTTTATTGATCGCGCACGGCTCTGGAAGCCAGTGGACAGAAAGCTTTCAAAACTTAAGAACATGATCGTACAGCGCGACCGGATTGTGAATGCGCTCACACAGCTCCTCGTTCCCATTGAAGAAATGAAGAGTTGTAATGCTGCCGGGGAAGCTGCAGAATTAGAGCGGCTTCAACTTCCGGCCATCAAAGGATTAACCAAAGCAAAAGAAAAGATTGAGGCTTCCATACAATCTTATATCAGCAGTGAAGAAACCATCAATAAAAGCATTCAATTAATGTGTAGTATTAAAGGAGTTGGTTTGCAAACAGCAGCATCATTGTATGTGTATACAAAAGGATTTACCATGTTTGAAAATGCGAAGCAACTGGCCTGTTATTGTGGTGTGGTGCCTTTCAGTAAAAGTTCCGGAACGAGTGTTCGTTTTAAACCAGGCGTAAGCCCATTTGCCAACCGTAAACTAAAAAGCCTTTTGCATTTATGCGCCATGTCCGCTCTTCGCTGGGATAAAGAAATTAAAGCTTATTACGAGCGCAAAGTTTTAGAAGGAAAAAACAAAATGAGTGTGATCAATGCCATCAGGAATAAACTGCTGCTAAGAATATTTGCAGTGCTAAGAGATCAGCGGCCTTATGTGGAAAACTACGAAAGGGTAGGTGCATAAGTCAAAGAAAAAACATTTTGTGGGATCATAGAAAACTTGGCGTTCGGGCGGAATTTTTAGCACTCCTGCTCAAACGAAGCACCGCAGTTCAAATTTAGAAAAATGTCAGTCCATGTGATGCCAAACCGTTGTTAGGGATAGTACTTTTATCAATTAAATGTTTGCCGAAATTCCAATGGAGACATTTCTGTTTTCTTTTTAAACAATTTATTGAACGATTGCGCATATTCAAAACCTAATTGGTAAGCGATTTCGGCAACAGATAAGCTACTTGAAGACAAGTATTCTTTTGCTTTTTCAATCAGTTTTTCGTGAATGTGTTGCTGAGCGCTTTGCCCTGTGAGCGAACGCAACATATCACTTAAATAATGTGGCGATACATTAAGTTGGGTTGCTAAAAATTCTACCGATGGAAGTCCGTTTTTTAAGGTTTTTTCATTCTCAAAATATTCGCTTAACAGTTGTTCCATTTTGGTTAGCAAGTGGTGGTTTACGGCTTTTCGGGTGATGAACTGACGTTTGTAAAAACGGTTACTGTAGTTGAGTAATAAATCAATTTGAGAAAGAATAATATCCTGCGTATGAGGGTCTATATGCTGGCATTCTTCATCAATTTTTTGGAAAATGTCTATAATATTTTTTTCTTCCCGTTCTGAAAGATGTAACGCTTCGTTTACCGCATAGGAAAAGAAACCAAAATTTTTGATTGTTGATGCAAGTGAATGTTTGTGCAGAAAATCAGGGTGGAACAATAGTGCGTACCCCATTCCAGATTCTGGATTTAGTATATGGTGGCGGGGAACGTCAAGTGACTGTACCTGTTTAGTAGCAACAAAATTCATTACGCCTTTGTTATAGTCGTAATATTGCTGACCATATTTTACTTTCCCCAAAATATCCTTTTTCAAGGAAACACAATAAAAATTCAAAGAAAAATGCTCCCAAACAGTATTGTTCGTAAAACCCATATCTGCAATGCGAACTACGCTTACCAGCGGATGTAAAGGCTCTGGTAAAGAGAGGAAGCGATGAAATTCGGTTATGGAATTAATGATGGTTATTATTATCTGTTTTTACAAATTTACAAACAACAGTCTTTTCAGTGGTTTCGGATAACTATCCCAAAATCTGCTTTCTTATTTCTTTTCTAAATTCTTCGTTACCTATTTCCAGTCGTCTTGCATATAATGCTTTTGCATCTTCGCCTGCCACATAACGAACTTGGTCTTTGCCATCTGTTGCAGCTTCGTAAACTATTTCAGCAATTTGTTCGGCAGTAGAAGCGGTTTGCACCATTGCATCTACGACATGGAACAACTTGTTCTCAATTTCCTGATATTCCAAGTGCAAACTTTTATCAAGCGACCTACCTGTAAAATCAGTTACAATACCGCCCGGTGCAATGGTTTTGATTCCGATATTATGTAATCCCAGTTCAAACGACATACTTTCTGACCAGCCTTCCAAAGCAAATTTGGTGGCATGATACATAGAGTGCAAAGGAAATGCGAACTGTCCGCCTATTGAAGTTGTGCTTATAAACAAGCCGCTTTTCTTTTCTCTTAAATGAGGAATAAATTCATTTGATACACGCAATACGCCCAAAAGATTTGTATTGATTATGCGAGTGATTTGTTCATCGCTATATGCTTCCATTGCTCCCATTAGTCCGTAACCTGCATTGTTAAACACCACGTCAATACTATGTAAAGAAATGGCTTTTGCTACCGTTGTTTTGATTTGTTCTAAGTTTGTAACGTCTAATGGCAACAATGTAACATTTTCTAGCTGTGCTAATTCCGTTTCTTTTTCAGTATTTCGCATGGTAGCGATAACAATCCAACCTTTTGACTGAAATAATTTAGCAGTCGCTTTACCTAATCCGGTCGAAGCGCCTGTTATAAAAATCGTTTTTTTCATTTTTTTCATTTAAATTTTATAATGCAAAATTCTGTAAAAGTGGAAAGTTGTATGTTTCCAAAGTGGAGTTAGTTGTGTCCAAATCGTGGGTAATATCTGGTTTAGTATTGTCGCTATCATCGTAATTGCTGCGGCTTTGTGCAGAATCCGTTCAATGTTTTTTAAAGCGTTATTCTATTGCAGATAGCTTTTTGTTTTACTCATAATTTCATTTGTAGCCTTCAAAATTCTGCACAAAGCCATCGCACAAATAATTTTATTTATACTCGTATTGATGGCATTTTCGGAATGACAGGTTGCATTCCATGTTATCAATTAAAATAACTCTTTGATAAAATAAAAAGACCGTTGTAAAAACAACAGTCTTTTTAAACTCACAAAAAATTTACTTATAAATCTGATGTTTGCAAAGGCTTTGGAAAATGCACTGTTGCTGTTTGCGAAGCGCCGCCGCGCTGATAGTTTACTTTTATATCATCGCCACGCTTTACATCTGTCATCGCATCTTTAATATCTTTAACCGACTGCACATTTTTCCCATTGATTTGCGTGATTATATCATCTTCTTTTAAACCGGCTTTGGCAGCGGGAGAATTATCATCGTTAATTTCTAACACTTTAACGCCCGAGCCATTTTCAACATCCTGAACGCGCAAACCCAAATGCGGCTTGCTATCATCCAGGTTAAAAGGAAAATTATTCATCATATCATTGCGAAACACATTTTGATCGTTGTTCCAAACAAACGAATCTTTTTTGTTTTTATCTAACGTAACAGTTTGGGTATATTCCTTTTTATCACGCAGATAAGTAATGCTTACTTTATCCTGAGGCTTGTATTTGCCAATAGTTTCCATTAAATCATTGGCATCATCAATTTTATCGTTGCCAACTTTTGTAATTACATCACCTTCTTTCAAACCGGCTTTTTCGGCAGGACTATTTTTTGAAACCGATGAAATTGTTGCGCCATTTTCATCGCTTGATGAAAGAACGCCCAAAAAGGCTTCGTTTTTAAAACTATACAAGTTCTGCAGAAGCATTTTAGTGCCGCCTTGCGGCGGGAAGGGAGCTATTGGAGGAACCGGCGAGATTGAATTATGATTAAAGCGATTGCCGTTTACAATGGTAATATCGCCATCTTTATAATCACTTGCGGGCTTGCCGTTGATGGTTACTTTTTCACCTTCAATTACAATGGTTGTTTTTTCTTTGTTATCGCCTTTTTTATGAATGATGATGTTCTGGTCTTTTTCTTTTACAGGTGGCGTAAGTGCTGTTTGCGCGAATGAAGCAGAGGCGAAAATTATGAGCAATAATGATAAAGAAATGAGGTTTGTTTTCATAACAATTTTATTTATGTACGAAGTTTTTAGTACATCAAAAGTAAAAGGTTTTATTGATATACGAAAGGTTTCGGAAATGTTAAAAGGAGTTATTCTTTCCGCTTCATCAATACTGGAAGTAAAATAAGATTGGTAAGCGTACCAACAATTAGCGTTAAAGAAGTTAACCAGCCCAAACCTCTGGTTCCACCAAACTCACTAAAACAAAAAATAACGAAACCGGCTATCAGTACAAGAGAAGTATAAATAATGCTGATTCCTGTATGTTTAATAGTTTGCGAAAGCGTTGCATTCACTTGTTGGTTGTATTGCGGAAGCTCTTGTTTATAATTAATTAAAAACCTTATGGTAACATCAATAGCAATACCTAAAGCCACACTAAAAACCAATACGGTTGAGGGTTTCAGCGCAACGCCTGTCCAACCCATTACACCGGCTGTAACTACAAGAGGTATGAGATTGGGAAGTAAAGAACACAGCAAAATGCGCAACGACTTAAACAAATACAACATGCACAAAGCAATTAAGCAAAAGGCATACAAAATGCTTTGCTGTAAGCCATTAATGATGAATGTAGTACCTTCTAAAAAAGTAACACCTGCGCCGGTTATGGTTACTTTATAATTTGCGGTATCAAAAATTTTGTTCGCTTCGTTATGCAGGCTATCCAACAAAACAGGCAGCTTTTTGCTACCAATGTCTTTCATGTTTACGCTGATGCGCGCCACTTGTTTGTTAGTATCGATATAGCTTGTGAGAATGTTGGTGATGTTGTTTTTACTTGGCGAAGAAGAGGCTTTATCAGCACCTGTAATATAATCCTGCATCATCGATAAATCAATGGCTGTTGGCAGGCTGTAACTGGTGCTATCGCCTTCATAAAAAGCTTGCTTCGCAAACTTCAATCCTTCAATAAACGATAATGGTTTTGCTGTTACAGGTTGCGAAGCGATGTAAGCCGAAAATGCATTAATTTTTTGTATTGGTTTCAGTGATTTAAACAAGCCTTTTTTATGTTTTGTATCCACCGTTATTTCTAACGGCATTACACCGTTGAAGTTCTTTTCAAACCATTTTAAATCGGTATAAATCACATCATTTTTAGGTAAATCATCCACGATAAAACCTTCGCTCCTCAAACGAAAAATTCCAGTAATGGCAAGCACCAATACAACGGCTGTAACGGCATACACCCAACCGCTTTTGTTGAACGTAATGTATTCAATTTTAGATAAAGTAGTTTCTAAAAAATGAGTGTGCAAATACTTTACTTCTCTTTCTTTCGGTGGTGGCAAATAACTTAATACAGAAGGAATAAAAATGAGCGAAATAAGAAACAAAGCCATCACATTAATGCCGCTTACCACGCCAAATTCTTTCAATAAATCGGAAGAAGTAAAAGCAAACACGGCAAAGCCGATTGCTGCCGCAATATTGCAAAACAGGGTAACAATTCCCATCCTGCCTACCATTGTTATCAGGGCTTGTTGCTTGTCTTTCTTTCTAAAAACGATGAATGGTATTTGTTTAAAAAATAAATGCAATTGGGTATGCCAATTACAACAATCAGCGGCGGAATTAAAGCTGTTAGCAGTGTTATTTTATAACCGAAAAAAACCATGGTGGCAAGGCTCCAAACTACGCCCATTCCCACCACCAGCAAACTCATAAGCATAGCAGGAATGGAACGAAAAAAAAGCAATAAAGTAATGGCTGATAAAATGAAAGAACCGAGTAAAAAATAATTTAGTTCGTGGGATATTTTATTGGCAACAATGGTGCGTATGTAAGGTAAACCGCTGATGTGAACATCAATACCTGTAAGGTTTTCAAAGGTTTTTATTTTATCAGTAATTCGATTCATTAATGGTGTGCGGGCTTTGCTGTTTGCGCTGTCTTTGTTCAACTGCACAGCTATCAGGTAACTGTATGTGTTCTTATTGTACAAAAGGTTTTGATAGAAAGGAAGATTTTGGAACTGCGCACGGTCGCTATCGAGCAAATTTTGATTTGTGTAAGGATAATGAAAAATGCGTCGCGCCTGCAAGGTTTGTAACGAATCGTTCTTTATTAAATTAACCGCTTCAGGAACGCTTAACATGCTTTCCACGCCTGGCACTTTTCGTATTTGTTGCTGCAAAACCGCAACTGCATTGAACGTTTTTATTTGATACAAATCAGGCGTTCCAAAACCCAGCACCAATGTGTTGCCGCTTTGCCCGAATTGTTTGATGAATTGCTGGTTCTCGATGTATTTAATATTATCCGTAGGAACGGCTTTAGAAAACTCATAACTCATTTGCACCTTGCTTGCATAATAAGCCATCACGCCGGTAATGGCGAATAAAAGGATGAGTAAGAGAAGCCTGTATTTAAGAATGAATTTTCCTAACTGAAACCACATACGCGAAGAGATTGTGTAGGCAAATCGTTATTAATCGATAATTATAAGAACGTTTTTATTTACTGCAATAAAGCGCGAAAGTATTTTAGATAGGAAAAAGAAAAAAGAATTGTTTGAGATACTTACTTACAATAACACAAGTAAGTATTGCACATTCAAACTAATAAAAATTGAAACAAACGGTTTACTTATAAATATTTTATCATTTCGCTGCATCTGCACTAAAGTCAATAGCTTCCTCTAACTCTGGCGCAAGTATCCGCTTATAACCTAACAACCATCCAGCAGCCTAAACTCCAACGAACTTTTCCCGCTCTTTAGAAAATTTCACACGGCTATTTGAATGGTAAATAAAAGTGGAACTCTCTCTAAAATACAATCCATTAAGTACATATACACTTCCAACTTGATGAAGTCGCAAATTCTGCCGGATTGATAGTAAAAACAACAACAGGAGAGAAAAAGCTTTAGGAAAGTTCAGTAGTTGCAGGGGTGCTATTGAACCATTCCGTACATTCTTTTTTGTATAGAAGAACCAGTGAATAAATAATAAGCGCAGCTTGTATAACAAGCATTGCTTCAACCAGCATACTAGCTTTTATTTCCTGACTCATTACTATTGGGTAAGCTATCATACCCAGCACATACAATAAAAAGGTAGCGGTTCTTGCCCATTTTCTACACAAACTCATTTGTTTTACTAACAAAATAATGATGATATAAAAAACAATTGTTACAGTGATAAAGGATGTGCCACCTGTATTGGCAATACCAACAGATAAAGTGCGGATGGCAATGGCAAGAACACCTGTAAAAATGCTGGCGTATATGGTTTGCCTTGCAGATAAAAAACTTTTTGGTTTATGAAAAAGAGGACCTTCAGAAGTCATGCGTACTATTTTAATTTGTAAAGAATGCAATTGGAATGCCTGACTAAATTCTCCGGTTCCAGCATCGTTGGCAGAGAGCGATGTGTTTTGTTTTACTCCGTTTATTCTTATAGCATTGTTCATTTCAGGAAACGAATGCAGGGACCTAAAGCCTCTTTTAGAGCCAACTACTTTACTTTACCTGCGCTATTTTCCAGTACTACATTAGAAAGTATAGCTGCATCCGTTTTAGCTGGCTGGTGAGAGCAGAAGCCAATACCTACATAAAAAGGAGCATCAAGATGCAATTGAATTGCATCGCCTAACTGGTGCATCGGCTCGCCGTGCATACTTACATAAATGGCAAACAAATCGCCTTTCTTTTCTATACCAATGCGTTGCGCGCTTTTCTCTGTTACCCGCATTTCCTTCAGACTAGTATTTTTTTCCGGTCGCCAGGCAAGGTGCATCAAACCCGCGCCATGAAGAGCTACCATGGCTTCTTTCGCGTCATCGTCAAGGCTCTGGCGAATCATTACCACCGCCTTACGGTCGCCATAGCCGGCTGTATCGGGAAACGTAACATCAACAGCTAAGGATACATCGCCCGACATTTTCTTCCATAAATAACGAAACTCATCGCGTGTGTACCAAATGTTATAACCGGCTGAAGTAATTGAATATTGCTTATTAGATGGGTTATAGCTGGAAGAACCCGCTACCACTGCAGCGCCTATATCACTTTGCCCTGTAAAGATACCGATGCTCTTATTGTCAGTTCGGGCCGGCCGGTGAAAATCAAGAGGCGGTGGCACCTGTTTATGCGTTGGAGAACTGGGCAAGGCCCAATCCGGCACTTGTACATTGGTTGCTGTTGCAGACTGTGCAGCCGCCTTTTGCGAAGCAACGCACAATAATAAAACGGGCAATAAAACAAAGAGCGTGGTTTTTATTTGAGGCATGTACTTCTTAAAAAGATTATTCTTTCCTAGTATAGAATTTACCAATGTTTTCATAACAAGCTTTTATTTTGTGAAACAAAAATTTAGAATTCAAAATAAAATCGTTTTTGCTTACAAGTAGCAAATTTATTGGTGTTTTATACAATGATGTAGAGATGATGTAGCGGTTTTCCTTTTTAATGAAAGGCAGACACATTATCATTACAAAAAAATTTACAAGAAGGCTTATTTTTTTGTTTTAAAAGATCAACATTCTCTACAGATCTATGTAAAACTTAAATCCCATCATCTCCCCAACTTTCTTTTTAACCCAAACACAACGGCATAATTTTTAAGCATCTTTTTCATAAATAACCTACAATGAAAAACACGGGTTTATTATGCTTCATTATTGCCATGTGCGCGCTTGCCTGCAACAATGCCAACACTACAAACACCACTGCCAATTCTACAAACGATTCCACTTCCGGCAACAGTAAGTTAGAAACTGTTTTTATGGATAGTACCTACCAGTTTACAGGTATTGCAAAAGAAAAAGGCGGACGATTGTTTGTAACGTATCCTCGCTGGTCGTCAATTTACCGGTATGCAATAGTTACAACACACGACTCAACGGGTGTAACGCCTTACCCAACGGCTGACATGAACCAATGGTTAACCGGACAAGCGGTTGAACGCAAATGGGTATGCGTGCAAAGCATGTACATTGATGAAGACGGTAATTTTTGGGTGATTGATCCGGCTGCGCCACAGTTGCTTGCGGTGGTTAGCAAAGGCGCTAAGTTGGTAGAATTAGACAAAACAAGTGGTGCCATTATTAAAAATTATAACATCAGCAGCGCCATTACCGATACAAGTTATGCCAACGATGTGCGTATTGATAACCATAGCGGCTTTGCTTACATAACCGATTCTAAAACAGGTGGTATTATTGTAGTGAATTTAAAAACAAGTGCCGTGAAGGAAGTGCTGAAAGGAGATAAATCTACCCTTTCCGATCCGTCTTATAAATTCATTATTGATGGCAGGGAACTGATGAAAAACGGGAAGCCGGCTAAATTCAATTCAGATGGCATTGCATTATCGCCCGATAAATCTTATTTGTATTACAAGCCTTTAACCGATGATAAACTGTATCGAATTAAAACTGAATACCTGCGGAATTTTACGCTGGCAGATTCTGCTTTGAGTAACAGAGTAGAAGATTTAGGTCATTTTAATACAACTGACGGAATGATGTTTGACAGCACCGGAAATTTATACATGGGCGATTTACAGAAGTATGAAATTGTAAAATTGGATTCAAGTTTAAAAAAGACGGTGCTGGTAAAAGATTCATCTCTTATCTGGCCTGATACTTATTCAATTGCTGACGGCTATTTATATTTTACATGTTCGCAAATAAACAAGCAGCCCGATTATAACAACGGCATAAACAAACGAACCACACCCTATAAAGTTTTTCGGATAAAATTGTAAATGTTTAGTTCCAGTATTGTATTTCGAATGGACAGAAAAAAATATCTTTTTATAAAGGCGATGCTGGAACACCAAAAGTAAAATCAGCATTCACTATAAATATTAATTCTAAACTTTCTATTGCATTTTAGCTACGCTTCTTTTTTTAGTTTAGAACTTAAATTAATAAGGTTCACAAAATTCGATTGATCATAACCAACCAAATAAGCAAGTAAACTTAATACACCGGCTGCTCTTGCATATTGATCGGGTGAGGTAGAACTAAAAGGTGAGTCAGCCACCACGTACATGCCGCCAATAAATGCTATATAAACAACAAAACCTCTTATCATACAATTGAAAGGGTTTTGCTGTATTAAATTGAGTGAATCCTCTGTATTGCTGTTGTCAACGCTTGCTGTGTTAGAAACTTTAAATTTCGACACCATACCAAGGTTACTTGAACAGCCACCGCAAAAAGCGGCAGCTATGCATAAGAAAGCAATGTTGGTGGGTGTATAAGTTAAAAGGCACATGATAAATGCATTCCATTGAAAAGAATGTAAGCTATGCCTGAATGGTGATGAGTCGATAAAAAGGCCAAGTCCAAAAAAAAAGAACCAACTAAAAACACCAATGATGCTTGAAGTTATAGCAAAAGTTTTATTTGATTTCATAATAAACAACTGTTGATACTTTTTATACAATATCTTAAAAAGCCGATGGAATGCTTTTTATTTAGAACGTCGATTAATTTGTCGCGAAAAATAAATGTAAGAGCAACAATTAACGGGTAATTATGAAGGTTTGCTTTTCCTGTATCTTATTACTGTGATGACGATATGGAATATTAAGCTGATAGTTTTATGGTTGATTATTCCAAACAGAAAGTTCATCTTTAAAACGATTTGCCTCCCAGTTACCTGCCTGAAATCTGCCCAGCATTGCTACCTGCGAACGTTCGGTAATTGCAATGGCTTCTGTGGTAAAGCAACCATCCAATTTTAACTCTGCAACGGCTTCAAGTGTAGTTGTATCATACCTTCCATAAGGGTAAGCTAAACAGTTGCTTTCAATATTGTATGTATTGCGAAGATGATTTTTACACGCTGCTATTTCTTCTATTTGTATCTCTTTTTCTTTTGCTATAAAATCAATATGCGTATGAGTATGCAGACCGATTGTAAACAAATTATTTTCTGCAAGGTTGCCTAATTGTTGTTCACTCATAGGTAAGCGATGCGTTGTGTACTGGTTACTGCCTGCCCATTCTCTTAGTAAACCCATTTGTTTTTGTATTTCATCAAATGGCAATGGTCTTAGCGTTTTCCAAATGTTTAAAAACACAGCACACCGGTTTGTAGGTGGTTGTTCGTACCATTTCCATTGTTTATGCTGCTGCCATTGTTCTTCTGGCAGTTCGGTTTCAATATGTGTATAATTCTTTTTTATTCCGTTGAATGATAACGATAGATAAGCCGGCAGTTGTTCCGAATAAAGAAATATCATTTCCAATTCATCCCACCAAAAAGGTTTGTTTTTATTGATAAAAGCAGTGGGAATAAAAAAGGTTGCAGGGCAATTGTATTTTTGGAGTATAGGTTTTGCATTGTTATAATTATCTGCATAGCCATCATCAAACGTAAGGCAAATACTATTCTTTATTATGCTGCCTGTTTTTACTTCATTAATCACCTCTTTTGTAGTGATGACAGTAAAGTTTTTTTTCAGGAAGCTCACTTGTTCTTCAAATCGTTCGGGCGAAACACAGATGCCCCAGGGGTTTGTATTTACTGCATCAATCCTGTGATACATGATTGTAATAATATGTGGCAATAAAGTAGTTGCGCGTGTGTTTCTTTCCATAAGTTTATAATGATTGTCCTAACAACTGATCATACTCTTTCCATTGCTGTAAACCTTCGTTGTAAGCCTGTTCTTCTTCAGCCGAATGAATATACGGAGCTTGCTTCTTCATAACAGCTGTAATGGTATCCATCATTGCTTTATAGTTGTGCGATAAACTTGACGAGTGGAAGTAGTAAGTGGCAATAAATTTCTGATGATGTATTACAGGATGATTTCTTGCGATGGTTAAGTACAAATCATAGTCCTCACAGGCCTTCAGCGTTTCATCGAATTTAATGTTGGTAAACACCCATTTTTGAAACATAACGGCAGCAAGCATACCAATATAATTGCTTTGCAATAAGCGTTTGTAATGATGATCAGCTACTGAAACAGATACAGGATGTGGCGTATTGTTTTCGGCACGTAAAAAATAATAATTGCCCGAAACAAAAGCAACATCAGGGTTTGTTTTTATTACAAAAAAGTTCTGTTCCAGCGCATCTGTTTCCAGCCAGTCATCGGCATCTAAAAACAGTAAGTAATCGCCTTTCGCCTGTTCAATGCCAACGTTGCGCGCAGCAGCAATGCCTTTGTTTTCTCCATAAAAATATCTGGCTTGCCAGCTTTCTTTTATAACAGATTTTGTATTGTCGGTAGAGCCATCATCAATAATAATAATTTCAACATTCCGATAGGTTTGTTTTACTACACTTTCAACAGCCTTCGGTAAAAAACGGGCGTAATTGTAAGTAGTGATTATTACACTTATCAGCGGCAAGTTATCAGTTGAATTTATCATACAATACAACCATACATTTTTGCAAACTTAACCGCATTCTGTTATGTATTTATGTTGCTTTTTTGTAAGGTTTCGTTTGTTTTTACCATGATTTTGTAAAGATAAAAAAGTGAAATTTTTATACCGCTTTTAAACAAATCATTCCTATGTTTGTTTTTACATCAAAATTTTAGATTAGAAGAGTTATGAATGAAGGATCGTCGGAATTGGTTTCCGTTATTGTGCCATTTCTTAACGGAAGTCATTGGTTGGTTGAAGCGCTGCAAAGTGTCATCAACCAAACTTATAGCAACTGGGAATTGATAGTGATTGATGATGGCTCGGATGAAAAGCATAGCTCCGTTGCTAAAAATTTCTGTAGCCTTTATGCAAATAAAATTTTATACACAGAGCATGATGGGCATGTAAATAAAGGAGTAACCATTTCAAGAAACGAAGCGGCAAAACGGGCACATGGAAAATACATTGCTTTTTTAGATGCCGATGATGTGTGGCTTCCCCAAAAAATGGCTAACCAGTTAGCTATTTTCAAAGCCCATCCAAAAGCCGAAGTTGTGTGCGGTCCTTCCATAATGTGGTATTCATGGAATGATAACAATGCGCAGGACTTTGAAGAGCCGATAGGCGCACCAGCCGGGAAATGTTACAAACCCAAAACACTAACCAAATTATTATATCCGTTTCAACTTGCTACACCTCCGGCGCCTTCAGGAATTATGATTACAAAAGAAGCTTTTAAAAGAGTGAATGGCTTTGAACCGGCATTTTCAGGTATATATGAATTGTATGAAGACCAGGCTTTTCTAAGCAAACTGTATGTACAGGAAGTGATATTTATTTCGTGTACTGCCGATTTTATGTATCGCAAACGAAACAACTCAATGTCATCGGCAGCCAATAATATTGAGCGTTATTATACCGTAAGAACTTTTTATCTTAACTGGCTCCAAAAATATTTATCCAAACATAAAATTAACGATAAAGAAATTAATTTTTTGATTGATAACGCAAGAAAAGAAATGACGCTTATTTCGCAGGTATAAAAGCTTGTAAAAACTAAATGATGGTTTGAATAACGCTGATAAAAATGTACCGCCATGCTTAAAAGCGGTTTACATTTGATTGCTCATATCTTCGCAACATACAGCTTAGTAATTAAGTAAGTAAGCCTTAACTATGGAAGTACATCATCATCCAGATTTGCATCATAAAAACAAACATTTTAAAGAATACTTTCTTGAATTTATAATGATATTTCTTGCTGTAACCATGGGGTTTATTGCAGAAAACCTGCGTGAATATTTTACCAACCGTTCAAAAGAAAAAGAATACATAACCGGCTTTATACGCAATGTAGAAACAGATACAGCAGAACTGCAACTTGTTCTTACATCTGACAGAAAACAGGTAAAGGGCATTGATAGTTTTTTATTACTTGCGCACGTCAGCCTGGCAGATGATGCCAACCGGAAAAATTTTATCACCTTTTCATAAATTATTTTTTTAATTCATCTACTTTTAAAAGCAATGATGCTACTTTACAGCAATTAAAAAGCACAGGTGATTACAGGTTGATTGAAAAAGGCCATGTGGCAGACAGTTTAGCAAAATATGATGCTGATATCAACGGCGTTTACGACCAGGGAGAATATTATGAAGTTTATTTTAAAGAAATTATATCAAGGCTTGATGAGATAACTGATATGACGGTGTTTAACGATACTTCGTTTGTTAATCATGGTAAAATGTCAAACAAGCCATTGCCTGCATTATCAGCCGACAGAAACAAATTGCGCGTATTATTTAATAAAGTATTCGACTTTAGGATCGTTACAAGTTCGTATGTAGAAAATAATTTGCAACCTGAATTACAAAATGCAACCCGATTGATTTCTTTTCTTAAAAAAGAATATGACATTAACGACTGATGTAAAAAAGCCTGTTTATTTCTTCATCATTTATCTTCTTCACATTATCACACCCATTTGGTGAAGCGTGCTTTTTCATTCAATAATAAATAAAAAAATTGCTTCTTCTTACACCAATAAAAAAATGATATTTGCGCAATTACAAAGGGTAAATTTTTTTTATGGCAAGAATTATTGGGGTAGCCAATCAAAAAGGAGGCGTGGGCAAAACAACATCAGCAATTAATTTGGCGGCAAGTTTTGCGGTACTGGAATTTAAAACGTTACTGATTGATGCCGACCCTCAGGCAAACAGCACTACCGGCGTTGGGTTTGATTTGCACAACATCACGCATAGCCTTTACGATTGCATGGTAAACAATGTGCCTGCACAGGAAGTGATTTTAAAAACTGAAATACCTTATCTCGATCTTATTCCATCGCATATTGATTTGGTAGGAGCGGAGATAGAAATGATTAACTATCCCAACCGCGAAATGGTGATGAAAAATACAATGGAAGCGATAAGAAGTAATTACGATTTTATTGTAATTGATTGCTCGCCATCACTTGGTTTGATAACGGTAAATGCGCTTACGGCCGCAGATAGTGTAATTGTTCCGGTACAGTGCGAATTTTTTGCATTGGAAGGTTTAGGTAAATTATTAAATACGATAAAAATAGTGCAGAGCCGTTTAAATCCTGCTTTGCAAATTGAAGGTATTTTAATGACGATGTATGATGGAAGATTGCGTTTGTGCAACCAGGTTGTAAGCGAAGTGAGGCGGCATTTTGATGAGATGGTTTTTACAACTATCATTCACCGAAACACCCGGTTAAGCGAAGCGCCCTCGTTCGGGAAACCTGTTATATTATACGATTCTGATAGCAAAGGCGCAGTAAACTATCTCAATCTTGCCAAAGAGGTTCTCCAAAAAAACAATCTTACAAAAATTACGCAAGAAGAAAGAATCATGGAATAAAAAAGATGAAATTCAGGAATAAGGTTACAACATTGAGGACGCAGGAATAAGGTTACAAGTATAATGTTTAGTGTGCCTGTTACTCTTTTTCTTTCATCTTAATTTTATAATTTTTTTCTAATAACTTCCATCTTGCCTCTTGTAATTTTAATGTTATGATGAAGCCACATAAAGATGCCTTAGGAAAAGGAATCCGTTCGTTATTGCAAAATATTGATGCCGATTTAAAAACCACAACCGGCGATTTAAAAAACAATGTAGTTGAACAGGCTACCTCTGTTATTCGCATTCCGTTAAAAGATATTCAGGCGAACCCTAAAAATCCGAGAAAAGATTTTGATGAACAATCGCTAAGCGAACTGGCATCATCAATTAAAAACTTCGATGTTGTTCAGCCTATCACGGTTTCTAAAACATCCAATAATAAATATCAGCTTGTAGCCGGTGAAAGAAGATTTAAAGCCGCTGCCATTGCGGGTTTGAAAGATATTCCCGCCTATGTAAGGCAAACCAACGATGATGAATTGTTAGAGCTTGCCTTGCTTGAAAATTTGCAGCGGGAAGATTTAAACGCCATTGAAATTTCATTGAGTTTTAAAAGAATGATGGACGAGCTTAACTACACGCAGGAACAAGTGGCTGAACGCATGGGGAAAGAACGAAGCACCGTTGCCAATTACATTCGTTTGCTGAGGTTACCGCCCGATATTCAACTGGCAGTGCGCAGCAGCAGCATCAGCATGGGTCATGCACGTGCTTTGATAAACATTGATACGGTTGACAACCAACTGTTCGTGTTTCACGAAATACAAAACAAAGGGTTAAGCGTTCGTCAAACCGAAGACCTTGTCCGCAACCTTTATAAGCATAACGATCAGGCTGTTAAATCTACCGTAAAACAAAATTTGCTTCCTGCCTACAAACGAATTGAAGATAACTTAGCTTCTCATTTCGGAACCAAAGTAAAGCTGGCGCACAACAAGCAGGGTTTTGGCAGCATCAACATTGAATATTATTCGTTGGATGAGCTAAACAAGCTGCTTGAATTGATGAATGTGCAGGCGAGTTAAATGTATGCGGCGAATGTTTGTTTTTATATCGTTTTTTTTCTTTTGTTCATACTTTTCTTTTGCACAGAAAGACTCTGCAAAAACAAAGCTGGCAACCACATCTTTGTTTACCGATAGCAGTAGCGTTCAATTAAAAGGCAGCACTACAAAAAAAGTAATTGTTGATACAAGTGAAGTAAAAACAAAGCCTAAGCACGATCCTAAAATTGCTACATTTCGTTCGGCTGTTTTACCGGGCTGGGGTCAAATTTACAACCGCGAATACTGGAAGCTGCCCATTGTGTATGGCGCATTGGCAGTACCTGCTTCTTTGTATGTTTACAACAATAACTATTATAGGTGGACGAAATTTGCGTATGCTGCGGTGTATGCTGCAACTTATCCCGATGCAAACGGCAAATATGATAGTTCTATGCTTTCTAAAGTGAACCCGAAAGTGAAGTACAAAGACGGCACTTTTTTAAGTTTGGGTGATTATCAATCGTACAGGAATGTTTATAAACGCAATAAAGATTACAGTCTTCTCTGGTTCTTTATTTTATGGGGCGTAAATGTTGCTGATGCTACTGTTTTTGCGCATTTAAAAGATTTCGATGTAAGCGATAAATTAACATTGCACATCAACCCAACTTATTTACCCGCAACGAAAACAACAGCATTAGGATTGGTGGTGAATTTTAAAAATCCAACCCGCAAACCGTTGCCTTCTTTTTAAAATCAACATCATGAAAATAGCTCTGATTGGTTATGGCAAAATGGGCAAAGCTATTGAAGAAATTGCTATGCAAAAAAGGCACGAAGTAGTGCTTACAATTAGTAGCCGCAATGCAGGTGAAATAACAACCGCTAACCTTAAGAGAGCCGATGTTGCTATTGAATTTACAACGCCGCGCAGTGCCGTGCAAAACATAAAAAAATGTTTGGATGCCGGCATTGCTGTTGTGTGCGGCTCAACAGGATGGTTGCAGCATTGGGATGAAATTATACAATATGTTGAAAATAAAAAGGGAGCTTTTTTATACGCCAGCAACTTTAGTGTTGGCGTGAATTTGTTTTTTGAAGCCAACCGTTTTCTTGCACAAATAATGTCATCGTATGATGATTATGATGCGATGATTGAAGAGATTCATCATACCCAAAAAAAAGACGCGCCAAGCGGTACAGCCATTACATTGGCAGAGCAGGTTTTACAATATTTCAAACAAAAAAAACAGTGGGTGAACGAGCAGCCAAAAACAAAAGAAGACCTGGAAATAAAAAGTATCCGCACCGATCCTGCGCCGGGTACGCACATTATAAAATATACCAGTGATGTTGATGATATTGAAATTAAACACACGGCTCACAACCGAAAAGGCTTTGCCGCCGGAGTTGTATTAGCAGCTGAATTTTTACAAAATAAAAAAGGCGTTTTTACAATGAACGATGTATTGAATTTGTAAAAGAATTTTACTTGTTAAAATAAATAGCACTGCTACTTTTTTTTATTGCCTGATTTCGATAACGATGTTTATGGTTGAGCCATCGCTTTTGTTAATGATATGAATCGTTTTTAAACCATCGTTGTTATGATCTGTTTCAAAATGATAAGCCGGTACAGCTAAACAGGCTGTGTTATCGTTTGACAGAACATTTACAACGCTTGCTGCGTCTGCATTGTAATGCGTTTCATACTGGGTTGGCATCAGTGGTAAAGGAGGAGCGACCGGCACAATTCTTTTCAAAGCATCTTCCGCTTTTTTGTAATTGTCTAGTACTTTTTTCAACTCTGTTCGTTGTCTTTTTTTTATTTCTTCCTGTTTCAATTCCAATTGAAGGAATGCTTTATTCACAACATCTGAAGACAACTTTATTGAATCTTCTATTGCTTTAAAATTGATATTCTTTAAAGAAGCGAAAGCGGTTGATGTTAGCTGTTGCAAAAATTCTTTATCAAAATAAACATTCAACTTCTCGCTTTTCAATCTTGCCAATTGTTCTTTTGCAGCAGCCAAACCTTGTTTCACATTATCAGCATAATCGGTTTTGTTTTGCAGTGCATCATTTACCGATTGCTGAATTAAAGATGAATCAACCATTTGCGGAATCGTTTCCGCGATATTTTTCCAGTCAATACTTTGAAGGCTTTTGCTTGCCTGTTGTTTTGCATCCTGCATTATTTTTTGCAAATTGGCAGAAGATGCTGTTGAAATAACTTCCGGCACAACCTTCTGTAACGCTTGCTCTGCCTGCATTAGGTTTGTTTTTACTGCACTATCGTTGAATGTTTTATTCATGTCGTCAAGCGATTGTTTTACATCTTCTCTTAATGAAGGCGCAAACAAAGTGGCTGCATTAAACAAAGGATTATCAACCTGTGCTGTTAACGGCGTAATGATTATTTTTTTATTGATTTCTTTTACGTTTGATGTTTGTTTTTGGTTTATGTTTTTTTCAATCGGCTGCAACCAGGCAATAGAAAACAATACGCCAGTGATAAGAAACAAAGCAATAATCTGATGTTTGTAATTGAATGTTTTTTCCGTGGGCTGAACCATTCTTTTTATGCGTTGCAGCAACTCGCTTTTTTTGCTTCCAACTGCACTCATTTGAAATCCGTTTAGTTTTTGCAGATAAGCCAATCGCAGCAAAGCTTCCGCATACATAGCCGCATCATATTGATATTGAAGCACCCAATCATCGCAACAATTTTCTCTTTCTTTTTTAATTGTTTCACTTAACAATCTTGTAAAAGGGTTAAAGAACAAAATAATTTCAACAACGCTTACTAAAATATTAATGAGATAATCGGCGCGTTTAATATGCGCTAACTCGTGCAACAAAACGGCTTCCATTTGTTGGGTTGTAAGCTGATTAACGCTTGCCAGCGGCAATAATATTATAGGCTTGATATAACCGATGGTAAGCGGGCTTTTTGCAAAACTTGAAAGGTGAAGCGTTATGTTTTGCAGTATTCCCAATTGGTCAGCCATTTCGTTTACAAACCGCTGCCAGCTTAAGTTTGCAGGTTGCAAACCGGTTGTGGCAAGCTGCTTTGTGTATCGAAAATTGTTTATCCATTTTACTACAAGTAACAGTAATAAAAACAAATAGGCAATGGAAAGATAAGGCAGCATTGCTTCTGCTTTTATTAAATAATTTAAAACGCTATCATTCATTGCCATGCTTGTTGAATACAGAACATCATGCTTTGCTAACAGTTGTTCTGCTTGTAAAGAAGCTTCCTGGCAATGGCGATAATAAAACTGAAACGTGCTGACAAACCAAACGAACCCTGCAAACTGCGCGCTTAGTGCTGTTACATACCGGACATGAGCCGATTGTTTGGCAATGCTATTTACAAAAACGACAATCAGCCATAACAAAAAAAGCTGCCACAGGCTGTTGGCGATGGCATAGCCCAACGCTTGCAAAAAAGGTAGTTGCAGAGAAGAAAACATGACTATTGTTTTTTTAGATTATCAAGCAATTGCTGAATGGCGTTAAGCTCGTCGGAAGAAGGTGAATTGTTGCCTAAAGCCTGCATTACAAGCTGTGTGGCAGAGCCGTCGAACAAAGAGTTTACCATTTTATCAACCAACTGCTTCTGCGTTTTTTCTTTCGAAACAATGGATTCGTAAATATGCGTTTTGCTACTATCATCGCGCCTTACAATTCCTTTTTCATGCATTATTTGCATCAGTTTTAAAGTTGTAGTGTAACCGCAATCTTTATATTGGCTTAACTCTTCATGCACTTCGCGAACGGTTGCTTTTTTTTTATCCCACAGTACCCTTAAAATTTCTAACTCGCTTTCGGTGGGCTTTATATTTTTTTGTTCAATCATTATTACGATTTTTTTCGTAGTGCAAAATAAAACAATCTTTATGATTGTATGTTAAAAGATTGTTTTAGTTATTGAATGATACTTAACGAGGATATGAAATAGTTAGCGTGTTTGTTTATAAAGTGGGATTTAGGTTCTGTGTTTTTGTAAAAGAATAGCAAGGTTACAACAGCATATTATCTATTAATCTCACGCCGTTAATGTAAGCCGCAACTAAAGCCACAGCAGATTTTGCAGCGTTTATGTGTTGTAAAGGTTCTAAGGTTTGCGCACTGCAAATGTCAACATAATCAATCGTTTCAAAACCCGCATCGGTTATCATTTGTAATGCCTTTTTTTTGCAATCTTCAATGTTTGTTTTTACTATGTTTTCTTTTATAAAAAGCAAAGCTTGGTACAAGGTAGCGGCTCGTTGTTTATCGTTATCGCTCAATCGAAGATTTCGGCTGCTCATAGCAACACCGTTGCTTTCCCGAACCGTGGGATGAACAATTATTTGAATTGGCGCCTGTTCTAATTCAACCAACTTTTTTATCACTATGCACTGCTGATAATCTTTTTGCCCAAAATAAGCCTTGTTTGGTTGAATGATAGTAAACAACCGATGCAGTACCTGGCAAACCCCTTGAAAATGACCAGGACGATATTTGCCTTCCAATATCGTTTCTAAATAACCTAATTTGTAATGATCGTTTGCTTTTGTTTCGGGATAAATTTCAGTAACCGAAGGAAGAAATAAAAGGCTTGTACCTGCTTCTGTTAGCTTACGAATGTCACTTTCTAATGTTATAGGATATTTATCAAAATCGTTGGTGTCGTTGAATTGTGTTGGATTTATAAAAATACTGCACGCCGTTATATCATTCTCCTGTAAAGAGGCTTTAATCAACGATAGATGACCATCATGAAGAGCTCCCATTGTTGGCACAAAGCCAATGGTTTTGCTTCTTTTTTTTAGTGAGTTTATTTTGTCGGTGATGTTATTTTTCTTCTTACATAAAATCATATACGGCTTTGCAATTGAAGAGCAAATTGAAGCAAAAGAGTTTATATCGCAAAGCAAAAGAGAAAGGAAAAAGAGAAGTGGGCTGTAATAAAAAAGCGCAGTTGAGGGTCTGCGCTTTATGTCAATTGTTACAAAAGATAAATAGTTCGTGTTCCGATTTTTCGCCGCAAAAGGCTTTTAGCAATTTATGTCGGCCGGTTACTTTTTTATGTTCAACAATGTCAACCACTTCATTAGTTGCCATAAAAGCATGAAACGATTCGATATAAGGAAACAGTTTTTTCATGTTCTGTTTTTCTGTTTCAATTTCCTCCACGCTTAAAATGCTATCTTTTGATTTCAGCAATATTAATTCCCTTTCCATGATTCGATAATTTATTCGATATGAGTACTAAATTGATACCAAAAATATAACATGGTTTACTTGGTGGAAAATCTGTTGATTATTTTAATTAATTCTTAAGGTTAATGATAAAAAGCTTCTTACATTTTAAGTTTGTAACTCCATGATGGCACAACCGGAAACCATACGCAGGCTGCGTAAATACTTAAGCAGTCAAAATTTGTACACAAGCATACGGCTAACAATGGCGGCGCTTCTGCCATCAGTTGTTTTGTATCATTTTAATTTGCTGGCAAGCGCTATTGTTGTGCCGCTTGGCGCCATCCTCACTGGCTTTACCGATAGCCCCGGACCTGTGCGCCACCGCAGCAACGGCTTACTTATATCTATCGTTTTAAATTTTATTGTAATTGTTGTTGCAGGTACCATTTATGGTATTGTGCCTTTGGTTGTGGTTGCTATTGCTTTACTGGGTATCTTGTTTTCATTATTCTCTGTTTATGGTACGCGTGCAAGCTCAATCGGTTTAAACGCTTTGCTGGTTTTTATTTTCAATATCGATGGTCATTTATTGGCAACCGGCACTGCTTTGCGCGAAGCTTTTTTATTTTCGGCAGGTGGCATTTTGTATGCTTCGATTGCTTTGATTTCATACCGTTTGCGACCCTTTAAATTAATGCAGCAAATGCTGGGTGAGTGCATTATTGAAACATCGGACTACTTAAAAACGAAAGGTTTATTTTATGATGAACATCCCGACTATACAGCTTTAAATAGTCAACTAATGCTTTATCAAATCAACATCCGGCAAATGCAGGAAGATTTGCGTGAGCTTCTTTTTAAAACAAGAAATATTGTGGAAGAATCAACGGCGAAAGGTCGTGTGCTGATGTCGGTATTTTTAGACAGCATTGATTTAATGGAACGCATTATGACTTCGCAATACGATTACAATGAATTGCATCAAAAGTTCAGGGGCACAAGTATCTTAAGCGTTATTAAGCACGCTATTGATGTTCTTGCAAACGAACTTCATGAAACCGGTTTGGCTTTGCAAAGCGGTTTTGCTGCGCCGAACACAATTGACCTTAATGCTTTGCAGGAAGAAGCCATGAATGCCTTTTTTGAGTTGCGCAAAACGGCTTTAAACGAAAATACAGTTGAAGATTTTATTGCTTTACGACAAATTTTATACAGCCTGCAAGATATTACAGAACGGATAAAACGATTGCGCTTAAGCACATGTTATGAAGCAAAAACAAATGCTGATTTTAAGAGTGATGTTGATGTTGAACAATTTGTTTCGCATAGCGATCTCGAGCCGCGACTTTTGCTTACCAATATCACTTTGCAATCTTCTAATTTCCGACATGCCGTGCGGCTTACCGCAGGTTTGCTGATAGGTTATTTTATTTCATTATTTTTTCCGTTAGGTCATAGCTATTGGATATTGCTAACCATTGCTGTTATTATGAAACCTGCTTATAGCGTAACCCAAAAAAGAAACTGGCATCGTGTGGGTGGTACCATTGCCGGCGCCGCACTGGGCTTTGGTTTGCTGTATGTAATAACGAATTCCACTGCCTTGTTTTTTATTTTGATTGCAACCATGATAATCGCTTACAGCTTTTTAAAAGTGAATTATTTTATAAGCAGCGCAGGCATTACTTTGTATGTATTGCTATCGTTTAATTTTTTAAGTTCAGCAGGGTTTCATCATGCGTTAAACGACAGAGTGATTGATACCATTATCGGCTCAGCAATTGCCTGGCTTGTTTCCCTTTTTGTTTTGCCTCATTGGGAGCATGAACAGATAGATGCAGATGTGGAAAAAGCACTAAAAACAAACCGCATTTACTTTACTACGGTTGCAAAATCTTTCGTTGGAAAACCCGCTGACGCCACCACGTTTAAGCTGCATCGCAAAAATGCCTTTGTTGCATTGGCAAATTTATCCGATACTTTTAACCATATGTTATGCGAGCCAAAAAACCGTCAGATAAAACTATCACATTATCACCAGTTTGTTGCAACCAGCCACACTCTCACTTCTTACATTGCTTCGCTTTCTTATTATGCCGAAAGAATGGGTAGCAAATATGTTTCGGATGAGTATCTGCCTTTAATCAACCAAATTGATAAACAATTTCAAACTGCCGCTGATGTGTTGCAACATCATCAAACAATTAAGGCTTCTCAAATGCAGGTTTCGTTGCCAATAAAAAGTAAAATCAATGAACTTCTTACGCAAAGAAGACAGGAATTATCAGCCGGAAAAAAAGATGGTGAAATAACGGTTAGAAAAACCTTATCTGATTTAAAAACCATTAACGATCAGTTTGAACTCATCAGCACAGCAACCATTGATGAAGTAAGAATTTTGGAGAGTATTGTTGATTAATGGCATAAAACAAAAAAGGAAAAAATCATTTTACTCTTGCTTCCTTTTCGTTGGTTCTTTTTTATTTTAGTTTTTAATTCTGTCAAAAATTTTTCTTCTTTACTATGTTTGTTTTTACTCCAAAAAAAGCGTTTGTTTTTGTTTCAAAAATATACCCGGTAAAGTGTTGTTTATGCGCACGATGGCATGTGTAAAATCATTGCATTTGAAATTATAGAAACATAACCAAACTATTTTTTGTTTTTACAACACGCTAAACCGGAAAACAATACATTTGCCACACGCGCTTTTGTATGATTGCTTTTGTAAGAGGAAATTTTATTTTTAGATCGCCAACACAAGTAATTGTTGATGTAAACGGCGTTGGTTACGAGTTGCAGATTAGTTTGCATACTTACTCTGCCATTAGTAAAAGCAAAAGCGGGCAACTGGCTACTTATCTGCACATTACAGAAAATGCGCAAACTCTTTTTGGCTTTCATGAAGCGGCTGAAAAAGATTTGTTTTTACAGCTCATTAGTGTTTCGGGTGTAGGCTCATCAACAGCCCGAATGATGCTGTCGGGCATGAAGCCGGAAGAAATTATTCAGGCTATTATTCAAAACAACACGCGGCAGTTGGAAAGCATCAAAGGGATTGGGAGAAAAACAGCCGAACGTTTAATTGTAGAACTGAAAGACAGATTGGGTAAACAAACTACAATTTCTGCCGAAGCTTTTACACCTGCAAACAATACTATTGAGCAAGATGCGTTAATTGCTTTAACATCGCTCGGTATAGCCAGGCCTGCTGCTGAAACTGCTTTACAAAAAGCAGTAAAAACAAAGCCCGACAATATCAATCTGGAAGATTTAATCCGTTTATCACTCAAAAACATGTAGCTTATAAGAGAACATCTACTTAACTAAGAAGGCTAACTGACATTGGCGCATTCATCTTTTTGTTACCGCTTTTACTGGCTGTTTGTTGTGGCTATGGTTTGCAGTGTTTGCGCTTACTCGCAAAAAAGCGATACCACGCGCGCAACTAAAGATTCGTTGCATGTGGATTCGCTGCATTACCCGTTGAGAGACAGGCGAGGCGACCGCTTCAGCTATCGTAACAACAATCCTTTTTATTTAAGCGACTCGAGCTTTTTAAAGCAAGACATCCAGTACGATCCCCTTACCAAACAATATTATATCATTGAAAAAATTGGCAACACTTATTACCGCAAGCCAACTTATCTTACCTACGAGGAATTTTGGCAGCTTCAAAACCAGCAATCAGAAGAGAATTATTTTAAAGAACGCTCGCAAACGCTTTCCTATTTAAACCGCAAAGCCAAACGTCCGCCGATGCAGGTTTATAATTCTTTATTTGATAGAATTTTCGGGCTTGATTCGGCAGGTTTAAAAGTATCGGTGAAGCCACAAGGCAATGTGGATTTGCGTTTGGGCTATCAGGGGCAAAATATAAAAAACCCGACTTTATCGGAAGCGGCAAGAAAAAATGGCGGGTTTGATTTTGATCCGAATATAAATGTGAACGTAAATGCAAACATCGGTAACAAATTAAAGCTGCCCATCAGTTACAACACGCTTGCTAATTTCGATTTCCAAAACCAGTTAAAGCTTGATTACAAAGGCAAGGATGATGAGATTTTAAAATCAATTGAAGCCGGCAATATGTCTTTTCAAACCAAAGGCACATTGATGAGCAGCGTGCAAAGTTTATTTGGTATAAAAACACAATTGCAGTTTGGAAAACTGTTTGTTACGGCTGCCATCGCCACTGAACGTTCGCAGAAGCAGTCTATCACTTTACAAGGCGGCGGCTTGGCACAGCAAGTCAACAAAAAGCTGGATGATTACGATGAGAACCGTAACTTTTTAATGGCGCAGTATTTTAGAACCCACTACAACCGAACTATGGCGAACTTGCCGGTTGTAAACAGCCAGGTTCAGATATTGCGAATGGAAGTTTGGGTAACGAACAGAACCGGCACCACCACACAAGCCAGAACCATTGTGGGGTTGATGGATTTAGGCGAAAACGCGCCTTTTAACCCGAATGTACATTCTTTAATTACCGGTACGTCAAGCACTGACTCGCTTCCGCAAAATGGTGCTAACGATTTGTATTCATCCATCGCTTCCGATTCTATTTACCGTTCGCCATCTTTAGTAAATAGTTTCCTTACTGCCAAAGGGTTACAGCCGGTGCAGGATTTTGAAAAAACCTTTGCCCGCCAGCTTTTACCAAGCGAATATTTTTACAACCCGCAGGCTGGTTTTATTTCGTTGTACCAGCAATTGCAGCCGGATGAAGTGCTTGCGGTTGCTTATCAGTATTCTTACAATGGCAGAGTTTATCAGGTTGGCGAATTTGCACAGGATGTTGCGGTTGATTCAACAAAAGGCATACAAAAAGTTTTGTTTTTAAAATTATTGAAAGCCACTTCGCAACGTGTGAACCTTCCTATCTGGGGTTTGATGATGAAGAACGTGTATTCGTTAGATTTAACAGGCTTAAGTCAGCAAGATTTTAAATTGAACGTTTTTTACCAGGAGCCGAGTGGTGGTGTAAAACGCTATCTTCCGGAAAGTAGCCCAACGGTTTCAGGCAAATCGCTATTGTCGATTTTAAATTTAGACAGGTTAAACAATCGAAACGATCCGCAGCCGGATGGTCAATATGATTATGTGGATAGTTTTACGGTGTTATCGCAACAAGGTAAAATCATTTTTCCGGTTCTCGAGCCTTTCGGCAGAGACTTGCAGCGAACGGCGTTCTTTGACCAGCCTGTAGATATACAACAGAAATATCTTTATTATCAACTTTACGATTCTATCAAAGCCATTGCGCAAACCTATGCCAACCTCAACCGCTATTTATTGCAAGGCACGGTAAAAGGTTCTTCCAACACCGATATTTATTTAGGCGGTTTTAATATTCCGCAAGGTTCTGTTGTGGTAACGGCAGGCGGACAAACCCTGTTAGAAAACACCGATTACATTGTTGATTACAATTTAGGTACTTTAAAAATTATTAACCAGGCAATCATTAATTCGGGTGTTCCTGTAAATGTAGCTTTTGAAAACAATGCAACTTATGGCACGCAGCAACGTAGCTTTATTGGTATCCGAGCCGATTATGCAGTAAATAAAAAGCTATCCTTAGGCGGAACAATGGAGCGCATTAGCGAGCGACCGTATTTTACAAAGATGAACTATGGCGAAGACCCGATTAACAATGCCATGTATGGTGTTGATTTTAATTATCGATCTGAATTGCCAGGTTTAACGCGGCTGCTTGATCGTCTTCCTTTTTACACCACCACAGCACGAAGCAGCATTAACGCGTATGGCGAAGCTGCTGTTTTAAAACCCGGTCATGCACCGCAAATTGGTAAAGGCGGCAATGGATTAATTTATATTGATGATTTTGAAGGCAGCACCAGTAATGTTGATTTGCGCTATCCGTTGGTATCCTGGGCAATGGCATCAACACCGGCAGGCAATCATTTATTTCCCGAAGCCGATTCAAGCAACAGTTTGGTATATGGTAAAAACAGGGCAAGGCTGGCATGGTATAATATTGAACCTGTTTTGCAAGATAAAAACAGCCCAAGCAACCCATTACGAAGAGACCTGAATGCGTTGAGCGATCCGCAGGTGCGATTAGTTTATACAAATGAATTGTTTCCGCAACGCACTACCAATATCACCGATGTGCAAAGCACAACATTCGATTTGGCTTATTACCCAACCGACCCTGGTCAATATAACTACGAAACCAACCCTTCAGAAATTACTGCTGCCGGCAAATTACTGAACCCGCAAAAACGCTTTGGCGGCATCATGCGCAGCATCGACCAAACCGATTTTGTAACCGGCAATGTTCAGTTTATAGAATTTTGGATGCAAGATCCTTTCATTAAAAAACCAACCAGTACCGGCGGCAAATTGTTTATTAATTTAGGAAATGTAAGTGAAGATATTTTGAAAGATGGCAGGCGATTTTATGAAAATGGTTTAAATGCGCCAACTCAACCAGCTTCGGTTGATAATACTTCGGTTTGGGGTAAAACGCCTATTAATCCTATTCAGGTAACCAATGCTTTCAGTAACAATCCTGAAGACCGCTCATATCAGGATGTTGGCTTTGATGGTTTAACCGACGATTCGGAAAGGATTGTGAGAAGCGATTATTTGGCGCAGATTGTAACCAATTTCGGAACGGCTTCACCTTTTTATCAACGCGCCATTCAAGACCCTTCTTATGATAACTATGTTTGGTATCGCGATTCACATTATGATGCTGCAAATGTTGGCATTTTAGGAAGGTATAAGTTTTACAACAATCAGCAAGGCAATTCGCCTGTTGCATCTGCCAGTTCAGTGTATTCGTCTGCCGCCACTCTGTATCCTGATAACGAAGATTTAAACAGAGACAATACATTGAATGAAACGGAAGAATACTATGAATATGAAATAGACATCAAACCGGGTATGGACGTGGGTTTAACAAAGTACATTACTGATAAAAGAATAATTACGCCCAAACTTGCCAATGGCACCACTGCAGCCGAAAACTGGTATTTGTTCAGAGTTCCCATTGACCAGTTTTCAGAAAAAATTGGAAACATTCCTGATTTTAAATCCATTCGTTTTGTGCGCATGTATTTAACCGGTTTTGAAGATTCGGTGGTAATGCGTTTTGCATCGCTTGATTTGGTTCGCAACCAATGGCGAAATTTTACTTATGAATTAGATACAACAGGTTCTTACACGCAGTTGCCAGCCAACAACAACACAACATTTGATGTACTTGCAGTAAACCTGGAAGAGAACAGTTCACGCACACCTATTCAGTATAAAATACCTCCGGGAATTTTGCGCGTACAATCGTTAAGTAACAACGGAATCAACCTATTGCAAAACGAACAATCTATGAGTTTGCGCGTTCGCAATTTGCCCGTCGGCGAATCTCGCGCTGTGTTTAAAACTTTAAATCTTGACATGCGGCAATATGGAAAATTGTCTATGTTCATTCATGCAGAATCGTTGGGCATTGATAATTTGCAGAATGGACAAGTAAACGCTGTTATCCGCATAGGACAAGACTTTCTGAACAACTATTACGAAATAACAATCCCACTTCAGGTAACCCGCTTTGGCATATCTGATCCAAATAAAATCTGGCCAGATTCCAACAGTTTGGATTTTGAATTGAGTGAATTAATAAATTTAAAACTGCATCGCAATTCCAATGCAAACGCCAACTTAGGTACAATCTATCGCGAACAAATAGGCAGTCGTACATTTTCGATTTTAGGTAACCCAAATTTAGGAGAAGTGAGCGGATTTTTAATTGCTGTTCAAAACCCTAAAACCAATGGCAACACCACTGCCATAAACACTGAAGTTTGGGTAGATGAACTTCGCTTGTCGGAACTAAATGAAAAAGGCGGACATGCGGCTTTGGCTAGAGTGGATATGCAACTTGCCGATTTAGGTATCTTATCAATGTCGGCAAACACTTACTCAGAAGGCTGGGGCGGACTTGAGCAACGCGTAAACGACAGGGCTAAAAACAACATGCTGCAATATGATGCTGCAATAAATATTGATGCCGGTAAATTGTTGCCAAAAAAACTGGGTATTACCATACCTGTATATGCAAGTTTGAATAAAACAATTTTAACGCCCGAGTACGATCCTTATGATCTCGATATAAAATACAAATACAAACTTGGAATTACAAAAAACAAAGATTCTCTCCGCAATTCCGCCCTCGATCAAACCACAATCAAAACACTCAACTTTACAAATATTCGCCTTGCGCAACCAAGGCTAAAGCCGAAGCTTTGGAGCTTAAGCAATTTCGATTTCAGTTATTCTTTTACACAAACCTTGCAGAGTACGCCCATTATTGAAGAAAATAAAATAACAAGGCAACGTGGCGGATTTGGTTACACCTACAACAGCCAGTCGCATTACAAAGAACCATTTAAAAAGTTGATTAAAAACAAAAGCGCCTGGTTGGCGTTTGCCCGCGATTTTAATTTTAATTTAAACCCTTCTTTATTGAGTTTCCGTGCTGATATAAACAGGCAGTTCGGGCAATATATACCACGCATTGTAAATGTTGGCGATACTAAAATTGAACGCGTTGATACCACTTATGACAAGTATTTTACGTTTGACAGATATTACAACGCACGCTGGGACTTAACACGAAGCGTGAACTTTGATTTTAATGCCACCAATTTTGCGCGCGTTGATGAGCCATACGGAAGAATAGATACAAAAGAAAAGCGCGATAGTGTACTTCATAATTTTTTGAAGGGCGGGCGCAACACTTTGTATCAGCAAAGGGCAAGCGTAAGTTATAATTTACCATTAAGCAAATTGCCGTTTGCCGATTGGATTACGGCGCGTTACAATTATGCAACCAATTATAATTGGATAGGCTCCAGCTTGCTTGCGGTAAACTTAGGAAACACATTAGAAAATGGTCAGCAAAACAGTTTGAACGGCGAGTTTGATTTTACAAGATTGTATGCAAAATCAAAGCTGCTAAATTCCTTCAACATACCATCATCGCCAAAGGCGCCAAAACGAACACCATCTAACCAAAACAGTCAGCAAAAAACAATTGACAGCAGCCAGCGCACACGAGCCGATGTTGTAAAAGATTTAAAAGGAAAAGAAAAGAAAGATGCCTTACGAAACTGGCGCAGACAAAAGCGTGACGTTCGCAAAGCCGCACGGCAGGCGAGTTTAAACGAGCCGCAGGAAATTGGCGGGTTAGAAAAAACGGCTGGCAGGTTGCTAACAATGGTAAAACGGGCATCGGTAAATTACAGTGAAGGTTACAGTAGCCGCGTACCCGGCTATACCGATACTTCGCATATTTTGGGCAACAATTTTAAAAATATGCAGCCAGGCCTGGATTATGTTTTCGGGCGACAACCCGACAGTAACTGGCTGAATAAAAAGGCGGCGCAGGGAGTGATAACAAAAGACTCAACTTTTAATTTATTGTACCGGCAAACGTTTGACCAACGCATGAGCCTCACCGTACAATTAGAGCCGATTCATGAATTTATAATTGATGTAAATATCGATAAAACATTCAGTAAAGATTATACTGAATTGTTTAAAGATACTACTGGAACAGGCAATCATTTCGGACATTTAAGTCCGTATGCAACCGGTGGTTTTAATGTATCGTACATTAGTTTTCAAACCCTGTTTACCAAACACAACCCGTCAGAGATTTCAAGCACATTTACTAAGTTTGAAAGTTACCGAACTATCGTTTCCAGGCGGTTGGCAGGCAATAATAAATATTATACCGGCGGCACCGAAGCTGATGGTTTTGCCACCGGCTATGGGCGTAACTCGCAGGATGTTTTGATACCTGCTTTTATAGCGGCCTACACGGGCAAAAGTCCTAATAGTGTTTCATTAATCAGTCAAAACAATTCTAACATAAAAACAAATCCCTTCGCTGGTATTAAACCGTTGCCTAACTGGCGGGTAACGTACACTGGTTTATCAAAAATTCCGGCGCTGGCAAGTATCTTTTCCAACATATCGGTAACGCATGGATACAATGCGCAATTGAGCATGAACAGCTTTAACAGCGCACTTAATTTTTACGATCCGCTGCATTACGGAACGCCGGGATTTATAGATCAAACATCGGGCAACTTTGTGCCATTCTTCCTTATTCCTAATCTTACTATTTCTGAACAATTCAATCCGCTGATCGGATTTGATATAACAACAATTAATCAAACCAATATTAATTTTCAGTACAAGCGAAGCCGCCAATTAAGTTTAAGTTTGGTAGATTACCAGTTAAGTGAAGTAAACAGCAAAGAACTTGTTTTTGGCATGAGCATCCGAAAGAAAAATGTGAATCCACCTTTTAAAATTCCTGGCTTTAAAAAGTTGAACGCACAGAAAAACGGGACCGGTAACGATTTAAACATCCGCCTTGATTTTTCAATACGGGATGATGCGCAAAGCAATAGCCGCATTGACTTTGCGACGGCTTACAGCACGGGTGGGCAAAAAGTAATCAGCATACAGCCTTCCATAGATTATGTGTTAAGCAACCGCATTAATTTACAATTGTATTTTGATCAGCAACGAACCATTCCTTATATTTCAACATCGGCGCCAATTACCAATACCAGGGCGGGTTTACAAATACGAATTTCACTGGCTCAATAAGACTTAATTTCAAAACTAATATTCACTAAAAGCTATTTATAAATAAATTTTTGGCAGAAAAAAGTATTGATTAAAATAACAATCCAAAACCAATACTTTTGTTTTTACGTTTTTTAATAACGAATTGCTTGCTAATACTAATGATTCATTTAAGAGGTTAGTTTTTATTTGCTGCAAAACGGTTACGCTGATAAACGTTATGATATTATCTTTTAATCCCTCATTTAACAACCGCTGCAAAAAATGGTGTTAGATTTATTTGAAAAACTCATCCCTTATGGAATTGGAATCCTCATCATTTTTTTTCTTTGGCTTGCCTTAAAAAACAAAAGTCGACTGTATAAAATCAGGCACACAGGTCGTGTTTCTGAAATTATTGACCGCAGAAGAAATTATATTTTTTACATCGTTCTTTGTATTGTTCTTGCCATCTATCTCATTTTTTATTTGTACCTCAACCGTCCGGGTTACTAAATTTCGGATTAAAAACAAACCTGCTTTTTTACCAAAGTCCCTTTGTTTTTTGTTTGCAATTAAAAATGTGTGTTGTTTTTTTATGTTGAAACTTTATACAGATAGTAAGCAAACCTTCGTTAATGAAGTAGGTTTGTGAACCACGACTATTGATTATGGCGAACCGACTAAATAAAAAAGCCCCGGCTGAACCCAAGCCGGAAGAATTATCTCCCGATAAACAAGCGCAGGTAACGTTGCATGAAGTTGCAAAGGACGATCGTACGCGTAAAATCGGGGGCACAATCAGCTTACTTATCTGTTTGTTTTTGTTCATCTCTTTTACATCTTACTTTTTTACCTGGCAGGAAGACCAGGACAAAGTGCAGCAGTTTGGTGTAAAAATTTTCAGCACTACCGATGTTCAGGTTAATAATTTATTAGGCGTGATGGGCGCTTACATTGCGCACAACTGCATGTTTTATGGCTTTGGATTAGCGGCTTATTTTTTCTGCACTTTCTTTTTTATTGCAGGCGTTAATTTATTATTTGAAAAGAAGGTGTTTAGCTTGCTTCGGAACATAAAATACATGCTGGTGGGTTTGCTTGTTGTGAGTGTAACGCTTTCCTTTTTTACAAGCGGTGCAGGCTTTTCGTATGGCGGAGCGGTAGGAGAGCTGATGGAGCAATGGCTGGTAAAATGGATTGGCAATGTAGGAACCGCTCTGTTGCTTTCGTTCGCGGCTTTATCTTATGCAATATGGCGCTTCAATCCAACATTCAGGTTGCCCGAACGCAAAAAGAAAGTTGCAGAAGATATAAATTCATCATCTTTTATAAATGAAAATGATGCAAAAGAAAACGCGGGTCAACCTATCGTTTTAGCACACGAAAAAGAAATTGAAACTTCCAATAGCATAAAACCCAATGGCAAGGGCATTACGGTAATGATGCCAAAACAAACCGATGCGAATGATGATTTACACCACTTTGTTTTAACCGAAAAACAAGCAAATACAAAAGGAGAAATAAAGAAAGAAGCTTTTGTTTTACCTGAAGATAAAGTTAATGAAACGCTTGCTAACACAGCGTTTGACAACAACAAGCCAGAATTTATTGTAAACGATTTGTATGCCGGCGATGCCGATTTTGAAGTGGATGATTTGCCTGCTTTGTATCAGCCTGTGGCAAAACAAATGGGTATAAAACAAGAACAAAAGAAAACCTCTGTCGAACAGCCGTCTTTAGAAATAAAAGAAGTGCTGGATAACGAAACGGCTGAAGAATCGGTTGCCGCTTCGCTCGTAAAACAATCTTCTGCAAACTTAAAAACCGAGTACGATCCGTTGCTGGATGTAAAAGATTATAAATATCCAACGTTAGATTTATTAGAAACCCATGGCAGTGAAAAAATTGTGCATGATGCGGAAGAACTGGAAGCGAATAAAAACCAGATTATTGAAACCCTGAAAAATTATGATATTGATATACAGCGCATTGCGGCAACCGTTGGACCCACCGTTACCTTGTATGAAATTGTACCTGCGCCGGGTGTGCGCATCAGCCGAATAAAAAATTTAGAAGATGATATTGCGCTAAGCCTTGCTGCGCTTGGCATTCGCATTATTGCGCCCATTCCTGGCAAAGGAACCATTGGTATTGAAGTGCCCAACGTTCGTAAAACTGTGGTAAGCATGAAAACGTTACTGGCATCTGAAAAATTTCAGAACAACAACTTTTCCTTGCCAATTGCCATTGGTAAAAAAATTGACAACGAAAACTTTATTGTTGATCTTGCTTCAATGCCGCATTTACTAATGGCCGGCGCAACCGGACAAGGCAAATCGGTTGGTATTAATACGTTGCTGGTTTCATTGCTTTATAAAAAACATCCTTCGCAATTAAAGTTTGTTTTGGTTGATCCTAAGAAAGTTGAGTTGAGTTTGTATCGTGTAATTGAAAAACATTTTCTTGCCAAATTGCCCGGCGAAGAAGAGTCCATTATTACCGATACCAAGAAAGTAATATACACTTTAAATGCGCTTTGTATTGAGATGGACAACCGTTATGATTTGTTGAAAGAAGCCGGTTGCCGTAACATAAAAGAATACAATGAAAAGTTTATAAAACGAAGACTGAATCCGCAAAAAGGTCATCAATTTTTACCATTTATTGTTTTGGTTGTTGATGAGTTTGCCGATTTAATTATGACAGCCGGAAAAGAGGTGGAAATGCCCATTGCGCGCCTTGCGCAGCTTGCCCGCGCGGTAGGTATTCATTTGATTATTGCAACGCAACGTCCCTCAGTGAACATTATTACCGGAACTATAAAAGCCAACTTCCCTGCACGCATTGCGTTTAAGGTTTCCAGTAAGATAGATAGTCGTACTATTTTAGATACAGGCGGCGCAGAACAGTTGATTGGAAAAGGCGATATGCTGATCAGTTATAATGGTGAAATTACGCGGCTGCAATGCGCTTTTGTAGATACGCCCGAAGTAGAAAAAATTGCAGAGTTTATAGGCTACCAGGAGAATTTTCCGGAGCAATATTTTTTGCCTGAATTTGAAGATGAAAAAGAACTCGCCGGTAAAGAATTTGATGCTGCCGACAGAGACCCTTTATTTGAAGACGCAGCGAAATTAATTGTGGCAAATCAAATTGGAAGCACGTCATTAATCCAACGCAAAATGAAATTGGGTTATAACCGCGCCGGGCGTTTGATGGATCAATTAGAAGCCGCCGGAATTGTAGGTAAAAATGTTGGTAGTAAAGCCCGCGAAGTGCTAATAAAAACTGATAGCGAGCTGGTTGGAATTTTAGATATTATGTTATAAAATTCTCAACATGAAACGTTATTATTTACAGCACTTTTTTTATGAATTGTGTGAGTTTTTTTTGCTATTCCATATCGGAGCAATTTTTTACATCTACCCTCTACTGTATTTGAGTTTTTTTAGGAGAATGGGTTCAGGGCTTGTTATTGTTTTTACTGTTTCTCTTCTTTAACAAAAAAAATCATGCTTATAACAAATCTGTTTCAAGAGAACAGTAATTCAAATCTTTCCTAAAATAAAAAACTTTTTAAACTTCTTGCAGGCAAATCCATCTTTTATAAAAAATACATTTATGAAAAAAGTGGTTTTGATATTGTTGCTGGCAGCCGCAAGCATAGCTGCTGATGCGCAATTTGGTGGAAGTATTATTATTGGCAGACCTTATGGTTATGGAGGTGGTTATGGTCGTATGAGAGGAGGGTATCGCAGACCGGCGAGGCAACAACCTCAAATGCCGCCGTTTCAACCCAGCGTTAATGTTAGCTTAGGCTATGGTTTCCCCAATCTTGATAAAGAAAATTTTGCTACATTTTATAACCTTTATAAAGGCAATGCAACTAACCAGGTTGGTCCGTTTACAGGTGCGTTAGATTATCAGTTCAGTCGCTTTATGAGCATTGGTGTGATGGGAACTTATGGCAAAGTGAGCCAGCCGTATTACACATACAACAACAATACAAATGCGCCCGACCTTACCGGTAAATATGAAAGCTGGAGTTTGATGCTGAATGTAGTTTCGTATTTTCCAACTTATAACAGAGCGGTATCTCCTTATTTGCGAACAGCAATAGGATTTAATAACTGGACGCAAAGTTATACCGATGCTTCCGGCGGTAAAACCAATGGCATTGATGTGCCGAGCGCTTTAGCTTATCAGGTTTCATTAGGAGCTAAATTTAATTTAACACCACGGGCAGGGATTTTTATTGAAGCAGGTTACGGAAAATACATCGCAAGCGGTGGTTTGGCATTCAAATTCTAAATAAAAAAATAACAGTTAATAAACCAGCGATGCCTCTTTTTAAGGAGGCATCGTTTTTAAATACTGTAGTTTGTATTTTTATGAGAATTAAAATTAGATTGAAAAAAACAGGTTTTATTCTTTCATTAAGAAATGATGTAATTTGCATGATAAATATTTAAAGCATTAAAAAAAGTAAAACCAAAAATAAATTAGTAGCTGTTAAATATGATGTGCTTAACTGAAACCCGTTACCGTTTTCCGATAAAATACGTTTCTGCTGATGTATATTTTATCGAAAAGAAATTGACAACCACTTAAACATGACCGAAGATCTTTACAAACGTATATGGCAATTGTCTTCTAACGTTCAGCAACAAGATGCATTTACCGAACTCACTCATCTTACTAAACAATTGATTGATGTATATGCGGCGCAAGGCAGGTTGGATCAAAATCCGTTTGAACCTTCATTGGGCAGAAAGATAAATCTTCCGTTTCAACCTATCAATCAACAATTACAAAACAGTGTTTGTATTGTTACAGGCGGATTAGGTTGTGTAGGATCGATATTAGTAAATGAATTGTTGAAGTTTGATATAAAGCAAATTGTTGTTTTGGATGTAAACGCAGCCTTGCCAAATTATTTTGCAGATGCAAGAGTTACCACTGTTGTTTGCGATATCCGGAATGAAAAAGAAGTATTGAAATTATTTGAACAATTTCAACCACAATTTGTTTTTCATACTGCCGCCCAAAGAAGTCCAGGTTACGCCGAACGCAATGCTTACGATGCATTTCAAACCAATGTTATCGGCACGTTCAACATTGCAACAGCTTGCGAAAAAACAAGCAGTGTACAACAATGTATTTTTTCATCAACCGGCAAAGCCAGCCGGTATTTTACCAACGAAGTGTATGCGCAAACAAAAAAGTTTTGCGAGTATATTTTTGATGTGTTTGCAAGAACCGGAAGCGTGTTGTATTCGATGGCAAGATTTACACACATCATTGATAACAGCCTGATGAATGATGAGCTGGAAGCCGACAGCCGGTTGAGCAATTACATCGCCATCCATTCGCCAGGCAAATATGTTACGGCGCAAAATGCAAAAGAAGCCGCTGCTTTGCTGTTAAATGGTGTTGTTCACTCGCAAAAAGGGCATTGCAATTTTATGATTGTAAAAAATTTAGAGTGGCCGGTTGAAAGTTTAGAAGTGGCTTTGTATTATATTCAATTATCAAAAAGAAACATACCTGTTATTTTTAAAGGCAACCCGCCGGGTTATATCGAAAAATTTTTTAGAGGACAGTTAGATTGGTCGCATCCTGATGATTTGAATCTGTTGATAAATGTGTATGAATACAAAAACAAACGGTACAATAAAGAAGGCGATATTTTGATTTCAAAAATCTGTCCTGTACAAAAAGAAACCTTACTGAATGCAATTAATGAACTAAGAAATATAAGAGAAGAACGTGAGTTGAAGCAAGCGCTTACAAAGTGTTTAATAACACTGGTAAGCGAATCGCTGATTGATGTTGATAAGCAGGATACGGTGAATATTTTGAATTGGGGATTGCATCCCAAATATCTTTCATTAGAAAAAGCAACCGTAAAAGATTATGGTTTAACGGTGCCCATTTTAGCAGATAGTTTGCAAGGCACAAAATGGTTTCATCAAATTGAATATTTAGTAACCGAAAAAAAAATGGCAAGTATAAACTAATTGCGCGCAACTGAAATTATTATCACCCAATGGTATTAATCCAACCAAATTGTTTTCACATGATCACAAACGAAGCCTTGCATGGTTATCCTAACGAATGCTGCGGTTTTTTATTAGGTTATGAAAAAGAGAATGAGCGGATAGTGGCTTATATTGTTCCCTGCGAAAATATTTCTGCAGTAAAAGAAAACTCATTTTTAATTTCTTCGGATGATTATAAAAAGGCAGAAAAAACAAGTGAGGAAAAAGGGTGTATTTTGTTAGGCATTTATCATTCGCATCCCAATTGTGAAGCGGTTCCATCGGCAACAGATGTAAGCATGGCGCTTCCTTATTTTTCTTACCTTATCGTCTCTGTTTTAAAAGATAAATCAGTATCGGCAAGAAGCTGGCAACTGAATAATCATTCTTTTTTTGAAGAAGAAAAAATCACTTCAAATCAAAACATCGTTTCAAAAAATAAACGGGCTTATGGCAACCATAATTATTCCAACACCTCTGCGTAAATTCACAGGCAATTCATCAAAAGTAAATGTAGCCGGAAGCAATGTGCAGCAAGCCTTGCAGGAGCTGACATTAAAATTTCCCGACTTAAAAAAGCATTTATTTGATACAGAAGAAAGAGTGCGCCCGTTCATTAATATTTTTGTTGGCGAAGATGATATTCGCAATCTCCAGCAGCAGCACACAACTGTTGCAGAATCGGCTGTTATCAGCATAGTTCCGGCTATTGCCGGCGGCGCTCACCCTAACTAAATTCTACAAACATGAACACAGAAGACATACAATTTTCAAAAGAAGAACTGAACCGTTATAACCGGCATATTATAATGACCGATTTTGGTTTGGAAGGTCAGCAAAAACTAAAAGCTGCAAAGGTTTTGGTGGTTGGCTCCGGCGGCCTGGGAAGTCCGGTGTTGCTATATTTGGCAGCCGCTGGTGTGGGCACTATTGGCATTGTAGATTATGATGTGGTGGACGACAGCAATCTTCACCGGCAAGTGTTGTTTGGTGTGCAGGAAGTAGGAAAATCAAAAGCAGAAGCGGCAAGGCAGCGTTTGTTATCGTTGAATCCTTATATCAACATCAATGTTTACAATACGCAACTTACTTCTTACAATGCTTTAGAGTTGATACAAGAGTATGATGTAGTGGCGGATGGCACTGATAATTTCCCAACCCGTTACTTAGTGAATGATGCTTGTGTATTGTTGAACAAACCCAATGTTTACGCTTCTATTTTTCAATTTGAAGGGCAGGTTTCGGTGTTTAATTATACCAACAAAGAGGGCGTAAAGGGCCCTAATTATCGCGATTTGTATCCTTCTCCACCGCCACCCGGTTTGGTGCCAAGCTGCGCCGAAGGTGGCGTGTTAGGTGTGCTACCTGGCATTATTGGCAGCTTGCAGGCATTGGAAGTTATCAAAATTATTACCGGAATTGGCGAGCCATTGGTTGGCAGGTTTTATATTTTTGATGCCCTTTCTTTTGAGTCGCGCATTTTTACTTTTAAACACAACCCTGATAATCCGCTTACAGGTACAAATCCAACCATTACAAAACTGATAGATTATGAACAATTCTGCGGAATGAAAGCGGTTGAAAAAACAGTGAAAGAAGTGTTACCTGAACAGTTGTATGAGTGGTTGCAAAAAGAAGAAGACATACAAGTGATTGACGTGCGTGAACCCGAAGAATATGAAGCTGCCAACATTGGTGCGTTGTTAATTCCGTTGGCAACGGTGGCAGAGAATAAGGATAAAATACAGCGCAATAAAAAGGTTATTATTCATTGCAAAATGGGAGGCAGAAGCGCGAAAGCTATCCGTGAACTGGAAGATAAATTTGGCTTTACCAATTTGTACAATTTAAAGGGCGGCATTGATGGATATTTGAGAGAGTTTGATTTGATTCAATCTTAATACAAAGGCGTTATTTATTATCTACTTCTTTTAAATTATTGATAAGCCATTCACATTTTTTGTTGATACAAAACAACATTTCACTCACTGACACAACATTTTCTTTTCTTTAGTAAACCTGATGTTTCCCGCAACGTCTGTTTTGCATTCGAATAAAAGAAAAGGAGTGGTGTATGTTGTACATTGTTTTGTTTTTGTCGGGTTGTTATCTCTTTCATTATATCAATACAAAGAAGAAAAATGATATGACTAATGAAGATATTTTTTATGCTAACAAACAAACGGCATCTTCATTTGATCAACCTGAAACAGAGGTTATTATTTAACCTGATAAATAATGCAGTAAAAGAAAACCTACATTAAAATACCTGCAATGGTTGCACTTAAATAACTCGCCAAAGTGCCGCACAGCAAGGCTTTCAGCCCCAGTTTGGCTAAATCGCTTCGTCGTTCAGGAGCCAATTCGCCAATACCTCCAATCTGCATCCCCACACTGCTAAAATTGGCAAAGCCGCAAATAGCAATGCTGATAATAAGCAAACCTTTTTGAGTAATTACAGGAACCGCTTTTGTAGTTAAGCTTTTAAATGCAACAAACTCGTTGATAGTTAATTTTTGACCTAATAACGTTGCAGCGCTATTTACATCTTGTTGCGGCACGCCCATAGCCCAGGCAAACGGATAAAACAATTTGCTAAAAATAAAGTTGAGCGACAACGTAAAATGAGGATTGAAAATGTGTCCAATCTTTATTAAAACATAATCAAGACATGAAATAACCGCGATAAAACCAATGAGCATCGCTATCACATTCATCGCTATTTTAAAGCCATCGCCAGCGCCGTGTGAAATGGCATCAATCACATTGGTATAATTGCTTTTCACTTCTAATTTTACTTTCCCCAGCGTTTGGCTTTCTTCCATTTCAGGAAATACAATTTTAGAAATAACCAATGCGCCAGGTGCAGCCATTAAACTTGCCGTAATTAATTTAGGAGCTAAATTTAAACCTGCCTGTGCACCCATGTTGGCATACACAACCAAAATGCCTCCGGCAATACAGGCAAGGCTTCCGCTCATGCTGGCAAGCAGCTCACTGCGCGTCATTCCTTTTAAATAAGGGCGAATCATTACCTGCGCTTCTACCTGCCCAACAAAGGCGCTGGCAACATTACTCAATGCTTCGGCACCGCTTACATGCATCACAAAATTCATAGCTTTTGCAATAACCGAAACCACACGTTGCATAATGCCGTAATGATAAAATATTGCTACCAGCGCACACACCAAAATAATGGTTGCCGTTACATTAAAAGCAAATACAAAACCGCTCACTGCATAATCGGCAACAGTGTTGTTGGCAGCAGGCACGGCGATGCCACCATACACAAACGATGCTCCCTTGAAAGCAAAGCCTTCAATCAGTTGCATACCATGACCTAACCATTGAAAAAAGCGGGCAACCGGCGTTACTTTAAACACTAAAAACGCAATGATTATCTGCAAGGCGATACCGCTACCTACAAGCCGGTAATTGATGTGTTTTCTATTGTTAGAAAATAAAAATGCAACACCTAAAATTAAAGCGATACCAATTAAACCCTGAAAGCGTTCCATGCCGTTAGAATAAGGAATGATGAAGTAAGATGATGAAGATAAGAAACTATTGCCTTTTCAATCGCAGCAATGCGTTTTGATACAAACTCGTAATGTCGGGCGAGATATGCAACAATAAAATGCTTCCAGCAAAAACACTTGCGTATATAATGGAACGAATAATAACATCAACATAGATATTAACTATCAACGGCATAAAGTTTACCATGCCAATTGATAATGCTGCCAATGCAATTGCGAATGCCGTAGCCTTTGTAAAAGGCTGTATGCGGAAAAACTTCCAGATATATAAAAAACGCACCGAATTAAAAACGGTCATAGCAATTAAGCTTGCCCAGGCAGGTCCGTAAATATTGAATTTATGGATGAGAATATAATTCAGCGGAAGCGATATTAACACATACGTAATGTTGGTAAAAAAATCGAATCGCCAGTATTTGCTTAATAATAAAATTTGGGAGTTAGCACCGGTTCCTAAATCAATTAATTTAGCGATACCCATAATTATAAACACTATTTTCATAGGCGCATATTCTTTACCTAAATAGTGAATAGCATTATTCATATTTAAAAAAATAAGTCCCCAGATACCAAGACCCACAATCAGCAAATTAAGTGATGTTTTGTGATATAAATCTTCAATCTTTTTTCTGTCTTTATCGCGCCAGGCTTGTGCAATAATGGGTGTTGCAATGGCAATAATGCTGCGTTGCGGCACTTCCATAATACTAATCATATACGAGCCATAAGAAAACACATTGGCATCGCTTAAACCGCCTGTGCTTTGGCTGGCAAGGAAAATTACATCAATGGCTCGTGAAATAACATTTAGCAGGGAACTTGAAAAAATAAGCGAACCAAAAGTGATGATTCGTTTATAAATGCGCTTAGTTACATTGCTGATGGAAAAGTTGAGAGGAAAGTTACCGCTTCTTATTAAATAGATGAGTAAAATGATAACTGATGGCACATAAATAAACGAATACAAAGTAAAAAATGTTTCTAACGAAATGTATTTGTAGATGTAAGACAGAAGCATTATTAAGACAAAGATTCGAAAGGCAACTTCGCGGAGGAAGTTGGAAACAACAGTCTTTTGAATGCTCCACGCGTACGATTCAAACAAACTAAACAAAGCTGTTGAAACAACTAACGGGTACAGCAAATTATAATGGCTTACAAACAGCGGCGATTGTGCGCCAAACTTTCTTGAAATTAAATTTTGGAATAAAAACAAAGCGCTTATCATTATAATGCAGCCGCCCAAACAAACAAAGAGTGTAAAGGCAGGAAGATCGTTTTTTTTCTTAGGTAGATATTCTCTGTAAAAAGGAAAAAATTTATAGGTGATAGAGTTTGTACCTAACGTTGCGACGGCTGAAAATACCAAGCTTAAATCAACCAGCAATGCTGTTAAACCGATTTGTTTGCTTGAAAAAAAAGCCGGAAAAATAAGCAGCTTGTTTACCGCTCCGATTGCAAAACCGACATATGAAAAAAAGGAAGAAAAAATACTTTGTTTCCGGATAATACCCATTGCGCAGTGGCTGTTGAGGGGCTAAAAGTAAACATCTAACTAAAGCATTGCGAAGCCTTGTACAATTTTAAGATTCCGGGTTGGCAATATGATCACATAAAACAAAAAGCCTTACTCAAAAAAAAGTAAGACTTAAAAGCTGTAGGGGTAGTACAGCAACTATTTTTACACCTCTTTACATTTATTGTCAGTTTGTATATAAAACTCTATGTTTACGATGCTTTCAAAAGCAAGGCTTTATACCGATTGTTAAGTATTGTAAAGTTTTAGAGCCACTTTTAGAGCCACCTGGCATATATTTGTGGCTGTAAACTTTAATGAAATGCCACGTAATCCGCAGCCGAACTTTTATCTGAAACCGAAAGACAACGAAGGAAAGTGTTTAATTTATCTTCAATACAAATACAGCGGTTATAAATTGTTCTTTTCGTTTGGGCAGCGTATCAATCCTGACTGGTGGAGTTTAACTCATCAAAGGTTGATGGCTAAAAAGAAAGATTACTCTAAAGAAATAGACGATAGAAAAATTGATAAGCGTAATTCTTTAAATTATTTGTTAGATGTTCTCAGTGATGCAACGGAAAGTGCTTACAAAAAGGAATTAGTAAATGGCGTGCCTTCACCTGAAACTTTAAAAGCCTACCTGCAAGCGATCATCGACCAGAATAAAGTGCCAAATGAAAAAGACAAACCAACTTTTTTTAAACTGATCGACCGCTTCATATCGGGCGAAATAAAGCACAAAGGCAAGAAGAAAAGTGCAGCCACACTTGACAACTATAAGTATTTTAAAAAGCATTTGGAAGGCTACCAGGCAGCTAAAAAGTGCAAGGTGGATTATGATACTATTTCGCTTGATTTCTTCTATAAATACACATCTTACCTGGCTGATGATTTACGATTAAATAACAATACCATTGCTAAAGACATACGCTTGCTGAAAGCCGTAATGGGCGAAGCCGTTGATTTGGAGGAAACCGGCAATTATATTTTCAAACATAAAAAGTTTGTTTATTCAGAAGAAGAAACAGAAGCTATTTATCTTACTGAAAAAGAGATTAAGAAATTGTTTGATCTTGACCTTACCGGCAACAAGCGTTTGGAACAGGTCCGGGACTTGTTTGTATTTGCCTGCTTTGTTGGTTTGCGCTTTTCAGATTATTCCAATGTGCAGCCGCAAAACATCGTTGATATGGATGGTGAGCTGTACATAAAAATGCTGACACAGAAAACAAAGGAGCGCGTAATTATTCCCTGCAACCCGGTTGTACAGGCAATCTTTATAAAGTATGGCGAAAATGCCAATAAGCTGCCCAGGGCGCCATCAAATCAAAAGTTTAATGAGTATATCAAAGAAGTAGGAGAGATGGCAGGTTTGAAGCAAACAGGGCGGCTAACAATGCAGCCCGACTTGCCTTTGTATGATTGCATTTCATCGCATACCGCACGCCGGTCATTTGCCACGAACCTTTTCTTATCCGGATTTCCTGTACTTGATATTATGAAGATAACCGGGCATACAACAGAGAAAGCATTTTTAAAGTATATCAAAGTGAGCAAGCTTGACACAGCCAAGCGGTTGAACGAACATTATAAGAAAGGTTGGAACGACAAGATGATCGATTTAAGAATCGTTTAGATCAATATTCCAATGTTTAGGAAACCTAAACATTTTTTAGGAAACCTAAAAAAGTATTACCTTCGGGTAAGAATGTAAACAATGGTTGTTATCAGTTACGGCACAATAAGAGATTATTTATGGAACAACAAAGCCGCTGCGGATTCTCTTGCTGCCTGGTATCTGATAATGGAAAAGGCTGATTTTTCTAATTTCAATGAAATGAGAATCGTTTTTAATTCCGTTGATGCAGTTGGTAATGATTTATATGTGTTCAACATTAAGGGAAACCATTATCGGTTAATAGCAAGAATCTTTTTCAACAAAAGAACTGTTTTCATAAGGTTTATTGGCACGCATAAACAATACGACAAGGTTTCTTTGGATGACCTTTAATTATCCAAACCTATTGACTACCGGGGTTATGGTAGTAATAAACTGGCCGCCTGAAAGCGACAACAAACTTGGCTGTTATGGCAACAAAAAACCGCAACACAAAAATCTCGACACAAGAGGAGTACAATAGTGCAATGCAGCGCATTGATACTATTATGAAAAAAGGTGAGGCTCGCATAACCAAAGAAGAAGGGGATGAACTGCGCAACCTTGCTTTGCTGGCTCAGGCTTATGAAAAAGAAATCTTTCCGGCTCCGAAAATAACAACCCTTGAAGGATTATTAGAGTACTATATGTATGACCGCCGGCTCAGACAAGGCGAGATGGCGAAGAAGTTAGGTGTGAGCAATGCTAAGTTTTCATTGATATTAAGCGGTAAACAAAAGCCTGATGTTCCTTTTCTGAAAGCGGTTCATAAAGAGCTACATATTGATGGAAACCAGTTGCTGCAAATGGTTTGATTCTTTCAAGTCAAAAAGGCGGTCGCCGCGAGATTCAAAATTCTTGTAAGGAAAGGTGTGTCTCTGTTTTTATTCCCCTTAGCAGTGGAAAAGTAAGAATAAGGTTTACTTTTACTATTATAAAAATACAATATCATGGTCCGCAACAATGCGCCGGTGCTACCGGCTAACACGAAGCCCGTAGGGAGGTTTACAAACCAAAGTAGTAAAACAGTAAGCAAGGCAACCTCGCAAGCAATAGCAAGCCTAATGCTACTGGGAAACCACAAGCACTTAACCCATTTGCTTCAACAGCATTTCAAAAGGATATTATCGCTAAACTTGAATCGGGTGAATTGCCGGGCATCATTGGCAAAGATGGTAAGCGGATAAAGGCATATTTTTATTGAGGGCATAAAAAAGGTACTGGTTGTAATCAGTTTCTATCGCGATATTTAATTTCTTTCCTATTACCATTTGTTAAGGCAATAACCATGGCAATACCGCAGAACATCAACGCAACAATGCCGCGTACAATTTCGCCGCCGCCCGATGCATAGGGATTGGCAATGGCGTCAGGAACATGGAAAAAAATAAAAAACAGAAAAAGCATGATTGCTAAAAGAAGTGCAATCGGCTTTATCCATATTTTGAGAATAACAGCTATGCCTGATCCAATTAGCGCCACTCCAGCAAAATAAGTCCAAAACAAGGGCATCCCAATCCATTTAGGCACCATGGTTGAGACAAAATCAGTGAATACAAAATGACTGCACCCAAACAATATCATAAGAGTAGAAAAGAAAATCCTTCCAACCGGAATGAGTCTATCCAACAGCAATGTAAAAGCGTTTGCTACAGTCCCTTTAAAACCTTCCTCACAAAATGAGCCAGCCATTACAAACGCACCACCACAGTATGCCAATTCTTCACCAGCCCCAAACCAAACATCCAAACGGGAAGCTTTATCAGGACTGAAGATGAGGATATACGGAAGATGGCAGGTAATGATCAGTAAAAGAAAACACAATCCCAAATAAAGGCAGGTGCTTTTTGCACTCACAACTTTAAGTTGAAACAATCCTGAAATGATAGCACCTGCCGCTATTAAAGCAATTCCTGTAAGAATTGAAAAGACAACATAGTGATGAGCCCATGCAGGAAAAGGAGGTAAAATTTCCGGTCGAAAATCTTGAATAATAAGTTGATGCACACCTATGGCGATGAGACCAATGCCATACAATAAACGACCTGTTTTAATAATCTGTTTCATGAATGCTTTATCTGGCTGTTATACTTATTCTGATAATAATGGTGCGGATGAAGGTCTTGCAGTTAAAGAGGTATATCTGTTGTGGCTAAAAACTCGTTAGCTTTTTTAAGATTTACTGATTCAATATTTTCTTTTTCTGTGCATCAAATTCAGCTTGCGTTATAACACCATCGTCCAATAGCTTTTTAAGCTTGATTAGCTCATCAGCAACACTTAGCGGCGGTGAGATTTGATTGGCTTGTTTTGATCTGACAAACTCTGCCGGTACAACTATTTCACCGGCATTGATTGCGTTGTCAATATCAACCTCATATCTCCCTCCGCCGGGTGTAACAATCGGGTACATAACATAACCCGTTTTTTTGCTGCCTCTTTTATCAAACCGCACAACTTTCAATTCGTGTCCGGCAAAACTTCGGGAAAGTGAATTGCTGCCATTCGAATTACCTCTATTTCTTGAGTTGGCAGCAAAAAATGATGTAGCCGAAACCCATATGAATTTGAAATCTCCATCAGGTGTAGAACCAACTCCTACTTTTAGCATCTGCCCTTCGCCAATCTTAAAACCGGACGCTGTAAAAAGGGAATCACCAATTAAATGAGCCATTGTGCTGTCCTGGCAAAAACAAGCAAAAGAATATGAAGTAAGGATTAAAGCTAATAGTGTTGTTTTCATAATTTCTTCCGGTTTTATTTCTCCCAACGCTTCACTTTTTAACCGCTTCACCATTCTTTTTCTCCCATTTGGCAATAGCCTCAGTTAAAGCGTCTGAAATAAAATTAGTTTGCGAAGTTTCATCCATATAAGTTATGTGCTTTACTTTCTTCATGATGTCCTCGCTTATATAAAGTGAAGTTCTGACCTTGCCAGCTTCTTCTATTTTGGTAGTTGCTTTAGCCATAAAGCAAAAATAGTAAACTTATTTAATTTGATGCTCATGTATGTAAATACAAAAATACATAAGTATGTTAATATTGAGTCAAGACAACGAAAATACTAATTTGAGTATTTGCATATTTACATATTTGAGTATCTTTGTGCTAACAAAACAAAAGATACTATGACCACTCCGCCAACCATCCTCGACATCATCAAAGCACACAAAGAGGTAATCTCTCTTTTGCTTCAAATCGAACAAGCCACAATCAACATTGACGAAGCTACACCTTACTTGGATGAAAGCCGGCAGCATCTTTCTTATTATGCCTCCGTTGCACCGCACTATGAAAAAATATTGAATGACAACACCAATAAAAGGGATGACCTGATTGAAGAATACAAAAGCCTTAGCTGGCAAACATTTAACCTGCAGTTGCCCCATTATCCATTGCGTAATTATGGAATCCCTTTTTAAAAGAAAAATCCCCTGCATACGAAATGCAGGGGAGCACCTAAAAAAATAAATCACTTCAACAATTACGAAAATTTATGGAAAAGAGTTTATCCATCGCCAACATTGCAAAAGCGCTTGACACCTTTCACACGCTGATCAGCGCCATTCCAAAGGATTCTACAAACCCGTTTTTCAACTCACGCTATTGTTCCTTACCCTGCATCTTAAATGCCATTAAACAGCCGTTGCACAAAGCAGGCTTATCATTCACGCAGTTTCCTACCGGCAACAATGGTTTAACTACATTACTCATGCACGGTGAAAGTGGTGAGTTTATGCAGACTGATTACTTTATGAATCCAACAAAGAACGATCCGCAGGCGCAAGGCTCGGTTATCTCTTACATGCGCCGTTACGCATTAGCAGCCGTTTTGGGGCTGAACCTTGACGGCGATGATGATGGCAACGCCGCAACGCACGGCATCATAGAAACACACGCTGGCACCAATAACACACAACCTGAAAAGCCCTGGTTAAATCAGGAAAGTAAAGTGTATGAAAAGATAATTGACCGGCTGAAAAACAAGACGGCATCACTGGAACAAATCAGCCAGCATTTCAGGTTATCCAAACAAGTAAGGGCATCTCTGCAAACCATCATCAACAGCGTGGCTTACCAGGATAACTGAACCGCAAGACAGTTAGCGGACGATTTCATAAAGAACACAACAAGATTTAATCACTTATCATACAAATACAAATGAAAACTTTACTCTCAAACATCGCAAAGTCAATCAGCAACTTTTTCAGTCTTAAAAATGGCTACGTAATCCTTTCTTCAAACTTCTAAAATCAAACACATGAAAAAGAAAACAAAAAAGAAAATGAAAATGAAAAAGGCAGAAAAACCGCCTGAGCGTATTAGCCTCGCACGTATTCACGCCATTATTGCTCTTTATTTCCGTTTATAACATTTTAAATCAGTAAACAAATGTCAACACAAACACTCACTTACAAACAAGTTCAAGAAAAAATCAAAGAAGCTGTTGTACTGCGCAGAGCGCAACTTACAAGCAGCACTATTTCGGAAAAAATCAATCCTTATCCTGAAATGACTAATTCGTTAGGTGAACAGTTGTATCGTTTATTGTCGAACAAAGACGATGGTTTTCAAGATTGGCGTTCACTGCTATGGGAATATAAAAACCTGATGCAACAAATGCTTATTCTTATCGCTAAGCCTGGTATCCTTGCCTTATTGCCCGAACATTCTCAACCCGATGCTGCCGATATGTTGGATAACCTCATAGATTTTTTAGATTTGATAGGCCACGATGATACTCATGCCTTCTTAGATCATGAAAGGTGTGCCTATATTGACGGCGACGAAAAAGAGCTTCAATCCTTACTAAATTATTATGACTATGATCAACGCAGAGAGCACAAATATCACTCGCATTATTTCGGTGGATTAGCACGTGAGGAAGAATGGGAGCGCAACGCAATCGCTTATAAAAATCGTTACTTTCCGGACAAATAACAGAATCAACAGTCGGTTGAAATATACCGGCTTTTGGTAAACCGTAGTTCCAATTCATGCCTATGTTTATATATTTGAGTACAACAATGATATGAAAGGAAATTTTGAACATTTAAATGAACGATTCCACTACTATAAAGGCGAATCGTTATTTGAGATTGTGGAAAGACACTTTCCCTTTGAACAGCACATCGCATGTTTTAATGAAAGCCTTGCTAAATCAATAAGGGGAAAATACATTGATTCGGAAATAGCACGGTTGAAAAATGAGTATGCAAACATTGAACAAAACAATTTAATTCATTACGGGTATACGAATAAGATAAGCGGACAGGACTTGAGCTGCTTTCAATTGCTTTTTAATTTTGACTTTTGGAAAACAAAACAGTTGGATCATCTCATTTACTTGTATTCATTCATGAAGAAATTGAATGAAATTCCGTTCGAGCATTTTATAGAACAGAGCTTTATCGAGTTATTGGCACAGGGGGTAAATGACGCTTTGTTTGAAGAGTATTTGCAGCGAATAAAAAGCGACGGTACAAAAAATATTCACCAGCAGCCAGCTAGGGCCAGTCGCATTGAGAACGAAAGTAGGACCCAAAATACACCAATAACGTATGAAGCATTTGATGATGTTTTCAAAACCGAATACCGCAACTATGCAGATGAATTTGTGAAACTGCTTAGAACGATTGAAAAGCCCTGTATAGATGATGAAGGAAAACATATTGCAGCAGGTCTGAATTTAGGTATATTCAAAGTTTGGTATGATTCCCTGAAAAGCGCATTGATCTTACAACACATCAACGATGCAGATGCAACACGCTTGTTAAAAAAGAAATTTAGCATTATTAGTATGGATGTTAGCAATCTCAGGCAGGAAAAGAAAAGAGCATCACAGTATAAAAACTGGTTTGACACTCAGATTTCAGCTATAAAAGGTCAAATAAAAAGCAAACAACTCTGACAACTCTAACAAAGTGTAGGCTTGTTACAGTTGTTTAGTTCAATGTTTCTATTTTTCGAAAAATTAGAAAATGGAAACGGTTTTTCTTTCACTATCTAAAAACGAATTTCAAGACTTAATTGCTGAAACCGTATGTGCGTGCCTGGAGCGTAATCGCTTTCCTTTAGATAGTTCATCACTTAATAATTCTTCGAAACCTAAAGAGCAACCAAATAATTCTATTCAGCAAAAAAAGAAATCAAGTCGTTGATATGGATAATCCATTTCTTTCTATAGAAAAACAACTTTTGGAGGTAAAGCAGCAGAATTTTCAAATCCTGCAACAGCTTCAGCATTTGACTGCAAAAGACAATCAGGACAAGTACTTGTCCATTGATGAAACGCGGAAAATGTGGAAGCCGGCGGTATCGCGCCAAACAATTTATGGTTGGCAGCAGAAAGGGCTTTTGCAACGCCACGAGATCAATGGGAAACCATATTTTCTGAAAAGCGAAATATTGCACGCTTGCCAGACAATTCAGCGATATAAACATTCAATATCAAAACAATAGATGTGGAAACAATAGATAGAAGATGCTATCAAAATATAGGAGGCGGAAATGGTTAACACTACTACCTCCGATAATGGTTATCTGCAAACCAAAGATATAATTATTCAGCCGATTAATGAACACGAAATATTGGCTGGAACAGTTCAGGAATATACAGATTTGGGTTTGGTTACTATTTCTATAGAATGGAATACCGCTAAAAATGAACCTGTTTGCCATGTGCAAGGATGGGATAAGGCAACGCAAGAAAACAATCCCTTTAAATTAAAGCGGAATCACAACGCTTTAATGATTCGCACTTGGGGTTGTTGGGGCTGCCTGGATATTGATTTAAAGAATACAGCAAGAAAAGATTTATTTGATTTATTATATGAAATCATTCTACATGAACGCCCGGATTTAGCAGCCAAACTTTATATAGAGCAAACACGAAATAAAGGTTTTCACGTTTGGTTGAAGTACCGGCGACTAACTAAAAAACTTGCACTTGCGGCATCAGAACAGGGCGCTGAAGTAATCGCTCTTTATGCTTGCGGTCCTTTGGTTTATACATATCCAACGCCAGGTTATTCAGTCGTCAAAAATTCAATGTATGATGTCTCTGAATTAACAAATGAAGAGTTTGAATATTTGATGTCGCTCTGCCAATGGTTCAATGAGTATAAACCCGGTTTCGATCCCCAAAATAAAGCTATTTCTTATCCTGAAGGATGGGAATGGTTACTTAAACAATTTGACACAAACTTACCGGATGAAGCATGGGAGCAGATACTTTCAGAAGTTGGATTAATACCTTACACAGGGTTTAAATACCAAACCCAGCACAAGTTCAGAGCGTACAAACGCGCGGGAAGTACCGGTGATTATATCGGCGCAAAGGTGTACTTCCAGTATAAGCGCCTAATGATTTTTTCCGCTTCTATGTCCGACTTTCCAAACTGGCACAATCGGCAAGATTACCCGATTTGGAGTTTGCCGCCATCCTTTGTTTTGTTCTATAAAAATAAGCGCGATTGGAATACAACCATCGAAGAGATAAAGGCGATCATGGATAGTGCGGGCATGGATAACGATTTTGAACCCATTGCAGCCGATAACAATAAAAATTATCCGATGGATGTATTCCCCGATGAGATCAGAATATCGATGCAAGAGCTGTCCGCGCAGCGTAACATTCCTGTGCAATTTACCGCAACGGCAGCGCTTTGGACGGTATCATCACTTGCAGGGACGCGCTATTCCTCAGACTTCAACGGCGATGCACGCAATATTTTGTTTTGCTTGTTAGTAGCTCCGATGTCAGTCGGAAAAACACCAGCTTTTAAAGCAATGTGCGAATACCCTTTGCGCTATAACCAAGAATCGGCGGACCGGCTTTATGAAACGCGGTTGCAGCAATGGGAAGCAGAAAAATTGCAAGCACATGCCGAGAAAAAAGGTTTTGTAAAAAAACGACCGGTGCGTTACATGCCATTTTCAAACGATGGCACTACTGAAGCGTATGTCAGCATATCAATGTTTCAAAAAAATGGCATTGGTGTGTACCAGGATGAAGCAGAAACCATTTTTAACGCCGGGAGTTTTAAAAACACCAATGACAGCATTTCTTTTTTCACGCAGGCTTTCACGGGCGGGAGAGTAACTCAGCTTCGTGTTGATGATACGAAAACACGGGTAGTACCCAATCTGAATCTTAACCTACTCATGGGAACGCAGTCAACCCGACTAAAAAACATTTTCACAGAGGATAGGTTAGAAAGTGGTTTTGCTTCGCGTTTTTTAATGGTAGAAAGTAATTACATGCCTTTAGATGTAGATGCAGACCCTTTCAGTGAAAAAAAGGAAATGTGTATAGAGTGGGTCTCGCTTGTGAATTACTTATACGAGAAAGGAAACGATTATAATCTCGGCAACGCTGATAAAGTAAAAATCGACATGCCGGGGGCTGCTAAAAATCTGTACCGAGTTTATTACAAACAAATATTACATGAGGCAAATAGCCGGATTGCAAGCAAGGAGGAAAACTATGTAATAGGAACAGAAGCGAAAATGACCATGTACTTTCCACGCCTTGTGCAAGTGCTTGCTATTCTGTATAAACCAAACTCACCGGAAATTACAGAAGACTTGGTGCACAAGGCATGGACCCTGTATAAGTTTTACGCAGGAGAAACAATCAGGATTATTTCAGGCTTGCACGGTGAAATAGAAACCGGTTTACCGAAGGAACTCGAACGGCTTTATCAGGCGTTGCCAGAGTCTTTTACCCGTAAAGAGGCTGTTGAAATCTGCAAAAGAAACAACATTAATGAGCGGCGATTTGATGTCTCAATGAGACGCAAAGACTTCGCAGGATTGTTTTTAAAACTTGAACATGGCAGTTATAAAAAGCGTTGATTTTATCAATATGGTAAAACAACTACAAATTACATTATTGAATTGCACTGCTCAAACACAAGCGCAGCGCGGATTTACACCAAATACACCGTTTGCACTGTGCTTGTATATAAAGCACGGGGGGAATTATTAAGAGTATATAAAATACAATATATTTTTTTATTTTCTTGATTTGCACTGTAAATAGTGCAAATCCAATGGTAGCAATGGTTTGAGCAGTGTAAATACAGTGTAAACGTAGTGCAAAGAAACCGGGTTACTTACTAGAGCGTGTTGACATCTGAAGGTAATGATAGAATTGGTACAGTTGTTTAGGAGGAGAAAGAAACGAGCGGATGAGACGTTATGAGATAAGTGAAGAGCAATGGGAAGCGATTAAAGAGAAGCTGCCTTGCCAGCCCGGTTATCAGGGCAGAATGACTGATAACCGTTTGTTTATTAATGCAGTCATGTATGTAGCCAAATGCGGCATTCCCTGGCGGGACCTGCCGGAGCGGTTCGGCAACTGGAACACGGTTTATGTGCGTTTCAGAAGATGGGCTAAGGCAGGTATATGGCAAAAGATATTCAAAGACTTGGCAGACAAAGATGTCAAAACGCTGCTCATTGACTCAACCGCTGTTAGAGTACACCAGCATGCAGCCGGTGCTTTAAAAAAATAAGGAAACAGGCAAAGTGGATGATCAGGCAATTGGCAGGTCGAGAGGTGGACTGACAACAAAGATTCACTTAAGCACAGATGAGAAGGGAAGAATTAAAGCGATGGTACTAACAGGCGGACAAAGGGCAGATGTAAAAGCGTCTTTGGATCTGATGGGGGCAATGAAGCCGGAAAGAGTAATAGCCGACAAAGCATACGATGCAGACTGGCTTCTGCATTATCTGGACAGTGAAGGCATTGAGGCTGTCATACCACCAAAGAGAAGCCGGTTACAGCAAAGAGATATGGACTACATCGCTTATAAACAAAGAAACGTCATTGAACGGACAATTAACAAACTCAAACAGTATCGTAAAATCGCTACACGCTATGAAAAAACGACTCTTTCCTTCCTCTCACTTTCTTTGCTGGCTGCCACTTTTATCAACCTAAATCTATAGATGTCAACACAACCTAATCAGCCATCAACTTTATTTACCCTTACATCGCGCACAAAACTTTCCTCGAGCGAAATAAATGTTTCGGTGCGTTCAATGCCTTTTATTTTTTGTAATTCATCATGCAGCACAAAGCGAAGTTGTTGTATGTTTTTGCAAACAATCTCTGCAAACATGCTGTAATTGCCGGTTGTGTAATTAAGTCGAACAATTTCAGGAATTTTTTTCAGCTCTTTGGCAACCGTATCGTACAATGAACTTTTTTCAAGATAAATGCCGATAAAAGCAATTACATCGTAACCCAATTGCTTCATATCAACATTTAATTTTGTGCCTTTTACAATGCCGGCTTCCTGTAATTTTTTTATGCGTACGTGAATGGTGCCGCCTGAAACAAAAAGCTTTTTGCCAAGGTCGGCGTACGATGTTCCGGCATCGTTCATCATTTCCTGCATAATTTGCAAATCTAATTTGTCGAGATTCAGTTTTGCGCTCATGATTGTATTTTCAGTTAGATAATTTCCAAATATAATTTTCATTGATTAAACAATGTCTAAAATTTTAAAATATTTATTGACGATTTATTGACGATAAAAGAAATGCTTTAATATTGCATCTGCAAAAAAGGTTCTTATAGATTGTGGGGTGATGAAATCTTTGGCAGACATACCCTCTCGTCTCGGGGGTGAGGAACAACAGGATAAACTAAGCATAGAGCCGACCAAACTCGTGTTAGGCCGACCGGGGTTGACCACCAAGCTTTTGTGTTTAGCTAACTGCCTCGTGTAGGTTCGAGTCCTACCCCTACAGCGTTACAAATGGCGTTATGTGTTGATTATCAATGTGTAAAGCCATTTTTTATTTAGATAGGTGGCTTTAAGGGTGGCTGTAAACTTTTTATTATGTCAGAAATTAATAAAATTTCGGTGCTTGATGCATTTGTAAAATACAATGAGTTAAGCTGGGAAGATTTTACTAATAAAGGGATTTATAACCCTATTGTCAATGGTACACCGCGTGCACGACTGTTAAAGTTCTTTCTAAGAGAACTTAACGAGGAAGGTATAACACTATTTCAAAAGAAAATGTTGCCTCCTACATGGAAGCTTATTGACAAAAAGAAGGCAAAAGAAAAGCGAATTGAATTATTTAAAACTATAAATCAAAAAAATCTCGATTTTAAAAATTATAAGGTTAGTAAGAAAATTCTCTTTTGGACAATCGTATTAGCAATACTAGCAATAGTAATATCGATATTAATTGCAAGACACGTAATATAACCAACTTAATAAAAAGCTCTTTTTTCCTCATTCTTCCTTCCCCTTTATCCTTATTCGTAATTGCGCATACTCTTCTGTCCTGTCCATTATTAAATCTGCCATTGTGTTGATGTTTTTAACGTAGCAATCGAAAGCGTAAAGACGATCTTCTCGGTTCGCTTGCTGCTCAACTGGCAGTATGTCGTTGAAAACAATATCTGGAAAAGCATAGTCAATCTTCAGCTTGTCCATGATGGTTATTTGGTTGGCAATCAGCACCCGCAGCATGGCATTGTTTTCAGCCACCACGCGCAGGCTTACCAGTGGTAATTGCCAGTCCATAAAGCTGTGTGTGTCTATTTCCATATAAGATGATTTAAATTTATAGTTTACCAATGTTTGCTTGCCTCACCAATTTCTTTGTGGCGTTAACCACCGATGCAGTTACCTGCTGCACTTCTATCCTATCGATGCGGCTATCGGTTGCGGCTCGGTGCGCATTCATATCATCACGCATCAGATCGAGCTTATCGGCAATTGTATTGTCGCTACTTTGGTTTGCGTAATATGTATGTCTTATCTGAAAATCCGGCGCAAACGGATGAGGGTTAAGGCTTGACAGACTACTGCCGGCAAAGCCGCCATCTGCAAAGCCTGGTACGCCCAATCGTTTAAAGAAGGTAGCACCGCCCGCCCTCGCTTGTTGTTGCTCGTTTAAAATCACTTCGCCACGCCTGACCGTAGCCAGTACATTATCGCCGTTGGGCTGCGTGGGTATGTTAGAATCTACCCGAATCCTGCCATTGCCCGGATGGTCAATCCTGCCACCTCGCGCAAATTGCTGTGCATTGATAGCCGATGCAGAAAGCGTATATCTGCCGAATGCAAGGGCAGTCATCACAGCAGCGTAAAAAGGTGCGGCTATTGGTCCCAACTCAAAGGAAGCCGCCCAGGCATTTACTATTTGTTCAAAAAGTGAAACCTTTGCCTGTTGAAGCTGCAGTTTCTTTTGTTTGTTAAACGCATCTTTTTCGGCTTGCAGTTTTTTTGCCTGGTATTGCCTGTCAATCGTATCTGCTTCGGCTGATGACTGCGCGTGTGAAAGTGCTGTACGCTCCTGCGCATCAAGGATTCGTTCCTGCAACTTCAAACTGTTTTCGATCCTACGTTGCTCATTATCGAAATAAGCGTTCATGGCGGTATCTGCAAAAGCGTATGAATCGCTCAATATTTTACCACCTGCTGAATTGGGGTCAACGCCTTCTTCTTCATCAATGGTTTCGCCAATGCCTTGTATTCCCTGCCGCTCCTGCGGGGCTTTATCTTTAAGCTGATCTTTAAGCGTTTTTGCTTTTTTGTAGTTGATGTTGCTCGCAACGTTCTTCTCTGCGTTTGCGATGGCTGCCTGTAACTTCTCTACGGCATCCTGATACTGTTTTAAAGAAATGATTTGGGCGGCAAAAAGTGCATTTAAAATCGGAATTTCTTTAGCTGCTTTATCCTTTAATCGCTGCAACTCGGCTTCATCATATTTTCTTTGAATGTCCTGTATTTCTTCTTCGCGTTTTTTCGTGGTTAACTTGCGGTTCTCATAAAGTTTTACTATGGCTGCGCCATCGGATATAAGTCGTTTCGTATTCTCGTTCTCGCTGGCTGTTTCGATGTCTTGCAAAAACGCTTTCTGAATGTTGATACCATCTAACAAACCTTTCACTTGCAGCGCTTTTAAGGTGGCGTTTTTTTCCTCATCAATCTTCGCTAAGTCTTGTTTGTTCCTTTCGGCAGCAGATTCTAAATCGGCATAATATTTTTCCGCTCGCTGAATCTGTGTATCATCAAAATCTTGTTGAGAAATTGCTTTTTGTGTTTCGCTTGCAACGGGTGATTTTTGAACAGTTTCGTTTTCCAAAGTACCGTCTGCAGTTCCACTTTCAAATTGCTTCTTTAGCAGCCCGGCTTCATCGTCAAATTGTTTTTTGTAAGCAGCTTGCGTTTGTTCAAATTGCTTTTTTAATTCTTCGCGTTCCTCTTCGTAATGTTTGAGTCGAATTTGTTTTATTTTATCAAAAGTATCCCCTGTGTTTTTGATGATTTTTAAAGCCGTTTCCGCTCTAAATTTTTGCTCTTCAGCGTTATTGCCCTTGATGGCTGCAATGCGCTCTGCGTCATACTGACTGTTGATGTTTTTTAAGTTTTCCAGATGATCAACTTCATCCTGCACAGTAAGTTTTTGCTTTTGTTTTAGTTCCTCGTAGCGGGTGTTCTCCCTGGCTAAAGCAATATCATTAAGGGTATCAATTTTCTTTAGCGCGTTTTGTTCCGCTGTGGTAAGCTCATCGGTTTTAGCTTTGTCTTCGCCATCTGTTTTTATCTTATACTTGCTTTCAATTTCACCGATTTTTTTGTAAAAATTTTCAACAACAGATAGGGTTTTCTTATTATTGTCTTCCGTTACTTTATCGCGGTTCTCTAAATCCTTTTGCGCTAATCTGCGGCTGTTGTTTTGCTTTCGGAATAAGTGCCATCGGCATTTTTCTTTAATCCCGTTCTACCAAAAATTACTTTGCCTTGCGGACTTTTTTGTACATCAACATCTTTTTGATCTTCCATCGCCGCTTTTGCAAGTGCTTCTGACGCGTCCTTTAGAATTGAAGCGGCAGCGGCTCTATAAAGCATCGCTTTTACATAGGCATCCACCCGGTCTTTATCGGCTAATTTCGCTTCTACATCTGCAAAAGAATTGGCAGTTCCTAACGCCGCACCCAACGATTTATTGTAATCATCCAATGCCTCTTTTTGGCTATACAAACCTTTGCTTGCCAAATCAACCTCAACGCCCAGCCGCTGTACATTAGTAACCGCTGTTTTGTAAGTATCATCAGCCAAAGCATCTTGCAAACCTTTTGACGCAACGGCGGCTTTATCAAACTTGCCGCTCATTTTATCGAAAGCTTCACTGATTTTTTCGACCAGAAATTCAACGCCTTTTATAATGAGCGAAAAAGCCAAAAAATGAATGCCCATGCGCCCAATATTTGAGATCAACTTGCCGATAATGCTATCGAAAGATGTAAACCTTCCAAATGCTTTACTAATGGCACCACTATAGTTACCAACATTGCGCTGTGAATTGCCGATGCTTGTGTCAAGCACCTTAATTTCGGCATCTAATTTCGTGATTTTACCGATCATTTCCAGCCCCGCTGCACTTTGCCTTTCTGCTTCAGTCAAGTCGCGGTATTGCTGCCTCAAAAGCCCCAGCTGCACACCCATTTGCTTCATTGACGTTTCGGCTGCTAACTGTTCTTTGGTTGCCTGGCTGAGTGCAATACGCGCTTCACTCAACACTACTTTTTGTATGCTTTGCTCTTCGGTCAAAAGTGTGGCGCTGGCAAGGTATTTTTCTTCGCTGATTGTTCCGGCATCAAAAGCGGCTTTGTTTTCCTTGATGGCCAGATTCAGCCGCTCCATTTCAGCTTGCTCTACGACCATTGTTTCGGCAAGCTGTTGTAACGTAGTTAGCTCTGCCTGCTCGGCTACGGTTGCTTCTTTTACGATTGCACTACCTTCTTTTTTTGCGGCGTAATAAGCATTGGCAGCTTGCAAATCTTCTACTTCCTGCGAATCGTGCGGACTTTGCACCGTGCCGGTTGCCGATGACGCTCTATTTTGTTCAGCCTCAATATCGCCAACGTTGGTGGTGGAAATTACAACCGGTGTTTCGCTGGGCGCAGCACCGCCGCTTTTGCCCAGATTTCTAATTGCCAAAACCTGATCTTTGTAAATTTTAAACGCTGCCGCCGCTTTCAATGCTTGGTTACTTTGATCACCAAATTCAGCAGCTATTTCTTCCATCGCCACCTTGCTTTCTTTGTAAGCCGCGATCAGTTTCATGTACGCACTTACGCCCTTCGTAGTGCCATCAGTCTGCATCTTCTCAAGCTTAACAAGTTTATCCTTAACAACAAGGTTGTTTTTAATTTGCTCACTCACATCTTTCTCTCTCACTGCAAGGGTTTGCAACTCTGTGTTGATTTTAGCAAGCTGCGCCGGGTCTTCAATTTTGCTGCTTAGTGCATTCAATTTTTCCTTTTCTGCGCGGATTTGCGCGAAAGCTTTTGTAAGGCTGCTTAAGTTGTTAAGAACATCGCCATAGCCGGTTGTTTTTAAACTGTAAATTTTTTCGATGGGTTGAAAGTTTGCCATGATTTGATATTGAATTTTTTAGTAAAACCCAGGATGTAGGCACAACCCGGCTAAACAATAGATAAATGGAAAAAGATAATTATTTTAGTCTTGCTCTTGCTGCCTTCGTTTGATTAAATCAATTACTTCTAACGGCTCATTTACCGAGCAATCTCTTCGTATTCCACGCAACGCGGCATATTCGACACTGTATTTTCGCTTCGTTTCCCAATCTTCGTATTTATTCGGTCTGTCACTGAGGGTTTCGCCATCTTCAAAAAGAACGATCGCTTTTAGTTCTGCAAGCAGAAATCTACCTCGTTGCATTTGTTCTGCATTTGATATATTTTGTACCTCTGTACCATAAATAATTCCTTCCACCTGACCAACGAACACGTTCTGTTTTTGGTTGACGAAATGTTGTGCCAGCAAGCCAATTAAATAATCGTTTGCAACTGTATCAAGTTGCTCCCATTGTTGCTGCCTTTGCTCTTTTGCCATCTGCTGTGTAACTGTCAAATTTGCGATCTCGAATTGCTGAAATGGCGAGGTTGATCGCATCGGCTCATAAAAACTTTTCATTGTTTTTTTGTTTATTGATTAAAAATTATTCTCTATTAGTTCTGGTGTCCAAAGTGTCATGTCAACATCTTCTTCGCATTTAGCAATCGGTACTGAAGAACGAAGACTGAAAATGTGATGAGTAAGAACATCAATTTTAATTTGATCCTTGCTTTTTACATTGCCGGCATCATCCTTCCATAGCCCGGCGCCGGCTTCATGCCAAAACTTAAAACGGTGCTTACTGCCCGTTAGATCACTGATAGCAGCTTTGCCTTGTATAATACCCGTTAGAAACTTTATTTTTTCTTGCCTTGTCATAAAACAGTTTATAAATCAACCCTAATAATATTGTATCGTTTGCAGTACGCATCATATTCACTTTCGTTCCACCGTTGTCCTGTCAGCGTGTCAAATAACGGTCGCTCACTATCATCATCCTCTAAAATAATGCTGATAATAGGATTAAGAACAAAGGCGTCATGTATACATTTTTCGCCTCTTAAAACGGCTCGTAACGCCTTTATTTTTTGTTCTCGATTCATGGTTGACTGTCTTTTTTAATTCTTCAATCACCTTATCAAGTTGTTCATCGCTTAATTGCTCAAAGTCAATCGTGTTGCTAACTGCCTGCAATGATGGAAGAGAATATTTAAGTAAGCGTTCAAACATGATCAACCTATCCTTTGCCTCTAAAGTTTGCCAATCTTGCTCTATGCTTTTTGTCTTACTTGAGATAAAGCCGATAACCCATTGCCGCAGATCTTCGGTTGTTTTATTTTTACTGCCTCGCGGTCGTCCGTTTGGGTTGCCGCTCGTGCCTTTATCGAATTTCATCTTTCTGTATTTTGCCTGTATAAAACAGGGATATTGAATTAAAAAACGGTTATTGTGCTTTAACTTCCTCCTGCGCTGAAAACTCTTTTTGCCACATAAGAAAAGATTTCATGTTGCTAACCCTGATGTGGGTAAAACCATCTTCGATCGTTTGCATAATTGGCTCTTCGCCCGGCCAGACAACTTTTATTTTGAAGGACTGCCCGTTGATGACGCAAACCAGATCGTAAGGCGGCGAAAAATACACCGCGCGAAGTTTGCCGTTTACGCGCCGGGTTTCGCATTGCTTCGAAGAGCGGTTTACGAAGTAGTTCGAATATTTTAAAAAGTCGTAAATCGCGGTCAAAAGTTGAAGCCTTGTGCTTTCACCGTATTGTGGCAGTTTTTGGCGGTAGCCGCCGGACTGCACGAAAAAGTCATAATGGTGCGTTTTTAAATATTCCAGCTTGAGGTCTCTTAAATTTTTCTTCCATTCCATGTTTTATTGATTTATTGATTTAGGTTGTGTTGACATCTATAGATTTAGGTTGATAAAAGTGGCAGCCAGCAAAGAAAGTGAGAGGAAGGAAAGAGTCGTTTTTTCATAGCGTGTAGCGATTTTACGATACTGTTTGAGTTTGTTAATTGTCCGTTCAATGACGTTTCTTTGTTTATAAGCGATGTAGTCCATATCTCTTTGCTGTAACCGGCTTCTCTTTGGTGGTATGACAGCCTCAATGCCTTCACTGTCCAGATAATGCAGAAGCCAGTCTGCATCGTATGCTTTGTCGGCTATTACTCTTTCCGGCTTCATTGCCCCCATCAGATCCAAAGACGCTTTTACATCTGCCCTTTGTCCGCCTGTTAGTACCATCGCTTTAATTCTTCCCTTCTCATCTGTGCTTAAGTGAATCTTTGTTGTCAGTCCACCTCTCGACCTGCCAATTGCCTGATCATCCACTTTGCCTGTTTCCTTATTTTTTTAAAGCACCGGCTGCATGCTGGTGTACTCTAACAGCGGTTGAGTCAATGAGCAGCGTTTTGACATCTTTGTCTGCCAAGTCTTTGAATATCTTTTGCCATATACCTGCCTTAGCCCATCTTCTGAAACGCACATAAACCGTGTTCCAGTTGCCGAACCGCTCCGGCAGGTCCCGCCAGGGAATGCCGCATTTGGCTACATACATGACTGCATTAATAAACAAACGGTTATCAGTCATTCTGCCCTGATAACCGGGCTGGCAAGGCAGCTTCTCTTTAATCGCTTCCCATTGCTCTTCACTTATCTCATAACGTCTCATCCGCTCGTTTCTTTCTCCTCCTAAACAACTGTACCAATTCTATCATTACCTTCAGATGTCAACACGCTCTAGTAAGTATATGACAGTTGACAGAGGTTGGTTTGCTAATAATCAAATTTTTTGTTTATAACTATGTTCGGCAATCTTTCAAATTACTTCCGTCATCTGTCATCTTGCATCTGTCAGCTCTCAACTACCAACTAATCTTATCTTTGCAATCCTATCATGAGTGAAGAAGCAAAGAAAAAAAATTTCAACATCGGAGCGCTGCGCCGCATTTTTTCATTTGTTAGTCCTTACCGTTTTCAGTTTTACGGTAGTATTGTTATGGCAATTGTGCTGGCAGTGTTTGCGCCCATTCGCCCGTATTTAATTCAGTTAACTATCGATAAAGCTACCGGCAAATCGGTTCATGTACCTGACTGGTTGCGTTTGTTTTTATTCAATAAAAATTTTAGCAGCATTGAACAATTTATTGTTGCCATAACCATCTTTCAGGTGGTATTTATTTTTATTGAAACAGCAGTTCGGTTTTGGTTTTCTTTTATTACATCCTGGCTTGGGCAAAGCGTAGTGAAAGATATGCGCATTGCGGTGTATAAAAAAATAGTGAACCTGAATTTGCGCCAGTTTGATACCACGCCCATTGGTACGTTAACCACCCGAACCATCAACGATATTGAAAGCATCAATGATATTTTTTCTGATGGTTTAATACCGATTATTTCCGACTTGCTTTCTATTCTTATCACTTTTTCGGCGATGCTTTGGATTAACTGGCGATTAACATTGGTTAGCCTTATTCCATTCCCCATTTTAATTGTTGCCACTTATTATTTTAAAGAAAGTGTAAACAAAAGTTTTATTAAGGTTCGTAATGCAGTAGCAGCGCTCAATGCCTTTGTGCAGGAACATTTAACAGGTATGGCTATCGTGCAGGCGTTTGCAGCCGAAGGCAGAGAGTATCGTAAATTCAATGCCATTAATAAAGATCATCGCAATGCTAACATAAAAGCCATTTTTGCATATTCGGTTTTTTTTCCTGTGGTTGAAATTATATTAGCCGTAAGCACCGGCATCTTAGTATGGTGGATTGCCGATAAAAAATTAGATTCCGGTTTATTAATCTCATTCATTCTTTACTTAAATCAAATCTTTCGTCCGCTGCGCGTAATTGCCGATAAATTCAATGTTATACAAATGGGCGTAATTGCTTCACAACGTGTGTTTGTAGTTTTGGATAATGAAGATTACATTCATGAGCAAGGCACTCTTGCGCCTGCGCAGGTGCAAGGCAAAGTAGAGTTCAATCATGTTTGGTTTGCTTATGTGAATGAACATTATGTTTTGAAAGATATTAACTTCACTATACAAGCCGGCGAAACTGTTGCGCTGGTAGGTCATACAGGAAGCGGCAAAACATCGATCATCAGTTTATTGAATCGATTGTATAGCATTCAAAAAGGCAGTATTGCTTTGGATGATGTGAATATTGAAGACTATACATTAGATGCTTTGCGAAGCCGCATTGGCGTTGTGTTACAGGATGTTTTTTTATTTTCGGGAAGCATTTTAGAGAATGTTACACTGCGCAACCCCGATATTAAACGTGCCGATGTAATGGAAGCTGCAAAGCTTATTGGTGTGCATGATTTTATTATGCAGCTTCCCGGCAACTACGATTACAATGTGATGGAACGCGGCAGCACTTTAAGTTTGGGGCAGCGGCAGTTGTTATCTTTTATCCGTGCTTTGTTGTACAATCCTGCGGTATTAATTTTAGATGAAGCCACTTCGTCAATTGATACCGAAAGTGAGATGCTTATTCAAAATGCGATTGATAAATTAGTTACAGGAAGAACATCGATTGTAATTGCGCATCGCTTATCAACCATCCGCAAAGCCGATAAAATTATTGTGCTGGACAAAGGCGAAATAAAAGAAACCGGAACACACGAAGAGTTGCTTGCTTTAGGTGGCTGGTACAGCAAACTGCACAGTATGCAATTTGAAAAGAAAGCAAAAGTATTAACCGCTTTGTAAGAGTTCGGATTTTTGAATGATGATTTTTGGTACAAAAACAAACGCATTTTTCATCAATCAAAATTCTTCAATTAAAAAATCAAAATCAGCTTGTGGCAACATCATTCAAACAACTAAACTCTAAATTCAAAAGCAATAACGATACGGGCTTCGGTACCAATCCTAATAGTTATGGCGGACGTTTTGTTAACAAAGATGGCAGCTTTAATTTGCGTAAAGACGGGCTTAGCATTTTAAACAGGTTTAGCTTGTATCGTACTATGCTAAACATGTCGTTATGGAGGTTTGTTTTTACCATTATTGTTTTTTTTGTTTGCATCAACATTTGTTTTACACTTGTTTATGTTGCGTTGGGAACCAATGAATTTCAGGGTTTCATAGCTTCATCAGAGTGGGGTAAAATAAAAGAACTTTATTTTTTTAGCACCGAAACTTTTACTACGGTTGGGTATGGTCGTATAAACCCAATCAGCGATGGCGCCAACCTTGTTGCATCGTTTGAAGCTATGTTTGGTTTTCTTTCTTTTGCCGTGGCAACGGGTTTAATTTATGGAAGGTTTTCGCGCCCCAAATCCAATATTCTTTTTAGCGAACATGCCTTAATCTCTCCATATAAAGATATAAAGGCGCTTATGTTTAGGATGGTGCCTTATAAAGACGGGCACACGTTAACCGATGTAAACATTCAGGTTACATGCAGCCTTCAGGTGGAAGAAAACAGCGAACCGTCGTACAAATTTTATAGCTTGACTTTGGAAAGAAACCGGGTGGATAGTTTGATGATGAACTGGACGGTTGTTCATCCCATTGATGAAAACAGCCCGCTTACAGGCTTTAGTTCGGAAGATATGAAGGCAGCCGATTTAGAATTGTATGTATTGATCCGGGGCTTTGATGACGTGTATTCCAACACCGTATTACAGCGCACATCTTATACTTATGATGAAATTATTTTTGAAGCCCGGTTTATTCCTATGTATCATGAAAGCGAAGATGGCAGAACCACAATTTTAGAAATTGATAAAATACATCAATACAAAAGGTTGTAGTCATTTTCTAAAAAAGGCATACTTAAAAAATGGAGTAAAAACAAACCCATGAATATTCAAACGCTTTACCAGCATGCCTTAGCCTTTGCTGCAGCAAAACATGAAGCGACAGGCGAAAAAGTAAAAGGCACCAATCTTCCTTATATTGTTCATGTTGTTGATGTGGCGATGGAAATTTTGGTAGCGGCTCCGCACTCTGTCGAATTTAATTTGCCGCTCGCTGTACAAGTAGCTTTATTGCATGACACGGTAGAAGATACCGACACAAAATTGGAACAAATACAAAAGCTTTTTGGACATGAAATAGCCAAAGGCGTTGATGCACTAACCAAAAACGAAAGCCTGCAAAAAAATGAGCAAATAAAAGACAGTGTTCATCGTATTAAACAATTAGCAAACGAAATTTGGGCGGTAAAGTTAGCCGACCGCATTACGAATCTTATGCCGCCGCCAGCCGATTGGGACAAGCAAAAAATTCAGCATTATCTTGATGATTCGAACATGATTTTGGAAGAATTAAAAGACGGAAACGTTTATCTCGCCAAACGTTTATCGCAAAAAATAAAAGGATACAGCCAATACTTATAAAAGAAAATTTGATTTAAAGATTTTATAAACAGGCAATGGATTAATCGTTATTTTTCCAACGTTATCTAAGAAAAACAATAAAACTAATTTATGAGTGTATTTGTAAAAAAGCCGATGAGCCAGTTGCTTGGTCAGGCGGGCGATTCGGAAAAAGGATTAAAAAGAACACTTACCTCGGGCAACCTCATTGCATTAGGCATTGGCGCTATCATAGGTGCAGGTTTGTTTGTGCGCACAGCTTTAGCGGCGGGTCAGCACGCCGGGCCAGCGGTTACAGTTTCATTTATCATTGCAGCCATTGGTTGCGCATTTGCAGGTTTATGCTATGCCGAATTTGCTTCTATTATTCCGATCGCCGGCAGCGCTTACACGTATGCTTATGCAACTATGGGCGAGTTAATTGCATGGATTATAGGCTGGGCTTTAATACTTGAATATGCACTTGGCGCCGCAACTGTTTCAATTTCGTGGAGTGAATATTTAAACACATTAATCGGCAAACGAATACCTTATGAATGGTGCCATTCGCCGTTTGAAAAAGCTTTGGATGCAAGTAATGTTATGCATCATGGCTTCATCAATGCACCGGCTTTGTTTATTTTATTAATTTTATCATTGTTATTGATAAAAGGCACACAGGAATCGGCAACCGTAAATACAGTTATCGTCGTTATAAAAGTAACCATTGTTTTAGTATTTATTGCCATTGGCTGGGGTTATATTAACCCTGCCAATCATACACCTTATTTAATTCCTGCCGATGCTCCGCCAGCCACACAGCCCGATGGTACATTGTATTCTTATTCCGATTTTTTTCGGCACGGATGGGGAGGCGTTCTAACAGGCGCGGGCATTGTATTCTTTGCTTTTATTGGTTTTGATGCTGTTTCAACAGCAGCACAGGAAGCTAAAAATCCAAAGCGCGACATGCCTCGCGGTATTTTAGGTTCGCTGGTTATCTGCACCATTTTATACATTTTATTTTCCTATGTTCTTACCGGCGTTGCACCTTATACCGATTTTATAAAAGCCGGTAAAGAAGCTTCTGTGGCTTATGCCATACAAACATATATGCCCGGCTACGGCTGGCTGGCAACGTTAGTAACTGTAGCTATTTTAGCAGGTTTTTCTTCCGTGATATTGGTGATGCTGATGGGGCAGTCAAGAGTATTTTATACAATGGCTACAGATGGCTTATTGCCTAAAATTTTTTCCGATTTGCATCCCCGTTTTCGCACACCTTACAAAAGCAATATCGTGTTGTTTATTTTTGTAGGATTATTTGCAGCTTTTATACCTGGCACTGTGGCGGGCGACCTTACTTCCATCGGTACTTTGTTCGCTTTTGTATTGGTATGTTTGGGAGTGATGATATTACGAAGAAAAGATCCTGGCTTACATCGTCCGTTTAAAACTCCATTGGTTCCCTTAGTTCCCATTCTTGGTATTCTTGTGTGCGCTGCAATGATTATAAGTCTGCCAAACGATACGTTATTAAGCGCCTTCTGCTGGATGATTATCGGCTTGCTGGTTTATTTTTCTTATGGACGAAGGAACAGCAAACTTCGCAATGCCGCAGAAATATTACCCAATGCAAAAGACTTTCAAAAACTAAATTAAAACCACTTATAAAAACTCATAAAAACAAAAGCTGCATTCTTTGCGGCTTTTGTTTTTATGCAGCAACGCTTACATTTGCGCTTGTTATATTTTAAAATTGATTGTTTGCATATAGCTCAAAGCTCAAGGCCTGCAGCTAACAAAACACACATATTTCAACAATTATGGGACGCATATTTGAAGTAAGAAAAGCCACCATGTTTGCCCGCTGGGATAAGATGGCAAAACAGTTTACACGGATTGGAAAAGAAATTGCCATTGCCGTGAAAGCCGGCGGACCCGACCCAAGCACAAACTCTGCCCTGCGCCGCTGTATGCTAAATGCAAAAGGCGTGAATATGCCGAAAGACCGTGTTGAAGCCGCCATTAAACGAGCGCAGGGAAAAGAAATGGATAACTTTGAAGAAATCGTATATGAAGGTTATGCGCCGCATGGCGTAGCTGTTATGGTTGAATCGGCAACGGACAATCCAACACGAACGGTAGCCAACCTGCGTAATATTTTTAAAAAAGGCGATGGAGTATTGGGTAACAGTGGCTCGGTTGGTTTTTTATTCAACAGAATGGGGGAATTTAAAGTGAAAAAAGACGGTGTTGATCCGGACGAGATAGAATTGGATTTGATTGATTATGGCTTGGAAGAAATAGGCGAAGATGCTGATGGCAACATTGTTATCCGCACTCCGTACGAAGAGTTCGGACACATGAGCAAAGCCCTTGAAGATAAAGGCATTACGCCCATTAGTGCAGAGCTTACACGCATTCCTGCCACTACCACGCATTTAGAGGAAGAACAGGCAAAAGATGTGTTGGAACTGGTTGATAAATTAGAGCAGGACGAAGATGTGCAAAAAGTATATTACAATTTAAGTTAGCCCACATTCCAACCCCTCTCCACGGGTAGAGAGGGGCTATGGATACATAGATTGAAACTTGTTGTTTCTTGTTATTCCTTTCCCTGAACCACAACTACAATTTCACCCTTAACTTCTTTTGCAAAAAAATAGTCGTGTACTTCCTGTAAAGTGCCTCTTTTGTTTTCTTCAAACATCTTTGTAAGCTCGCGGCTAATACTACATTGCCTGTCAGAGCCAAAATATTGTATTAATTCTTTCAATGTTTTTATCAATCGCACCGGACTTTCATAAAACACTACTGTTCTTTCTTCATTAGCCAGCTTTGTGAGCCATGTATGCCGTCCTTTTTTTAAGGGTAAAAAACCTTCAAATACAAAACGGTTAATGGGCAAGCCGCTGTTCACAAGGGCAGGAACAAATGCAGTTGCTCCAGGTAAACATTCTACTTTAATGTTGTTTTTACTGCATTCTCTTACCAATAAAAAAGCAGGATCAGAAATACCGGGCGTGCCTGCATCCGTAATCAAAGCCATGTTTTTACCGGCGAGTAACTGCTCTGTAATCTTCTGTAAAATTTTATGCTCGTTGTGTTGATGGTAAGAAGATAAAGGCTTTTGAATGTTGTAATGCTGAAGTAATTTGGATGAGGTTCTTGTATCTTCACACAAAATAAAATCAACGCTTTGCAACACTTCCAATGCACGAAGAGTAATATCTTTTAAATTGCCAATTGGCGTTGGAACAATGTGAAGCATGTAAGTTAATTCACCATTTCAATTTCATAATACTCCATCACAGGGTTTGCCAATAATTTTTTTGCCGCCTCTTCTGCCAAATTACGGGCTGCTTCTTCGCTGGCGGCTTTAATTTGCATGGTAATGTGTTTGCCTATTCGCACGTCCTGCACACCATGAAGATTAAGGTTTTGCAAACCACCTAATACAGCTTTGCCCTGAGGGTCTAACAAATCTTTTAAAGGCATCACTTTTATCTGAACATTATACATGAGTATGGGTAGTTGATGGTTTAAAAATCAAAGATATTATCACATAAGCAATAAAAGCAACCGGCACCGCTAACCAGCCTCCAAACAATGCGGTAATAATTGCTACGATTGCAACAATAGTAAAAGGAAGAAATGTTTTGATAGTAACGCTTTTAAATTTTAATGCCAGCATCGGCAATGTTGAAATCATCAAATAACTTACTATTAAAATAACTGCATACCAAAACCATTGATTTAAAAACAAAGTATAAACAAACGAATTGCTGGTGTAAAAATAAATAAGCGGAAACGATGCAATGAGCAAGCCTGCGGCTGGTATCGGCACACCTTTAAAACCATAATTTTGTTCAGTATCAACATTAAATCTTCCTAAGCGATAAGCACCGGCGCAGGGAATAAGAAAAGCAGGCAAAAGCCACGCTGTGCTTACATTTAACCCATTGGGCAATTGCGAAAAACTGTATCGTAAAAAAGTATAAATAATAAAACCGGGCGCCACACCAAAGCTTACTACATCACTTAATGAATCTAACTGTGCACCCAATGTTGATGAGGCTTTGAACAAGCGTGCCACGAAGCCATCAAAAAAATCTATCAATGCCGCACAGCCAATAAAGATGGAAGCCCATACCATTTGCTGTGGTAAAATTACCAAACTATTGCCACCTTCATCGGTGGTTGTAGTTAAACCCGGCTGCAAAACAGCAACAATGGCAAGACAACCAAAAACTAAATTTAAAAGTGTTAGAATATTTGGAATTTGCTTCATTGTTTACTCATTAAACTTTCAATTTCTTCTACCGTAACTGGTATATTTTTCATCAAATCAACATTGCCATCTTCTGTTATCAAAACATTGTTTTCGATACGAATGCCCATGCCTTCTTCTTCAATATAAATTCCAGGCTCAACGGTTACTAACATGCCTGCTTCAAGTAGAACAGCCTTGCTTCCCAAATCGTGTACATCTATTCCCAAATGGTGCGAAATACCATGATACAAATACTTGCGGTAAGCCCGGTTGTTTTTGTCTTCATTCGCCACATCATCTTCACTTAACAATTTTATTTTTATAAAAACCTGCGTGGCTTCATCGCCCACTTTTTGTTCATAATCATTTATAGTGATGCCTGGCTTCAATAACGTTTTGCAATAATTATGAAGATGCAAACAAGCATTGTACACTTCTTTTTGCCGTTCCGTAAATTTACCGTTTACCGGAATGGTTCGGGTTAAATCGGCTGCATAACCGCCATACAAAGCGCCAAAATCCATCAGTATCAATTCGCCGTCTTTGCATTCTTCGTTGTTGGAAATATAATGTAATGTTCTCGCCCTGTCGCCACTTGCAATAATGCTGCTGTAAGCCTCTCTGGTGGCGCGGTTGCGTAAAAATTCATGCAGAATTTCGGCTTCAATTTCGTACTCCTTTACGCCGGATTTTATGAACGATAACAAACGCCGGAACGCCTTTTCTGTAATGTCAATCGCCTGTTGTGTAACGGCAACTTCTTCTTTTGATTTGATTTGCCGAAGCTTTTTTAAGATGCGTGCGCTTCGCTCGTAATGATGCAGCGGATAACTTTCTTTCATTTCATCAATAAAACGATAATCCCGAGTTTTATAAAACGCTCCTTTTCTGTCGTTTTCGTTTGTGTTTAAATACACTGTTTCTGCTGTGTGCATCCACAATTGTAAAAGTGGTTGCAAATTCTCCAACCAGATAACGGTTTGGAATCCGGAAATTTGTTTTGCTTCATCGGCACGCAAACGCTTGCCATCCCATTTTTCTTTTACCTCATTTGGGCGAACTAATACCAAAACTTCGCGATGCTTGTCATCCGGATTATCAGGATGTAAAACCACCATAGTTTCTTCCTGCTCAATGCCCGAAAGCCAATACAGATCGCTGTTCTGCGTAAACTTATAAGTAGCATCGCCATTCATCGGCATCTCGTCATTGCTGTTGAATATAGCAATGCTATCGGGCTTCATTTCGGCAATAAACCGGTTGCGGTTTTTGATAAACAAAGCATTTTTGATGGGCAGGTTTTTCATGCCACAAAGATGTAAAGAAAATAGTTTGAATGATGAAGAAATTATCTTTGAATAAGGCAGATCAGGCTATGTTATTTCTTTATCAATGATGGCTTCTTGTCTTCACCTCAATCGATACAAATCTCATTAAAGAAAAATCTTTCAATTAGAAAAAGAGGCAGTTAAAAGAGAACCCGCTTATTTATTTTTTGAAAAATTCAGAGGCATTGTAATTCGTAAAATTATATTTCTTCCCGGGTTATAAACAAAATATCTGAACCTGTCAAGATAATCGCGATAAGCAACATTTGTTACATTGTTGGCTGACAGGCTTACATCAAAATGTTGTTTGCCAACATACAAGCTGCAGCCGGTTTCTAATCCCCATAAAACATAGCCGGCTGGTGGGGGCGCGTAGTCTTTAATATAACTATTCGGCGGCACTCTTGTTTGTTTTGCAACGGCAAGATTGGACACACCAAAAAATAAGTTTTTTACTTTCTTTTTTAATAAGAATGTGTATCGCAAACTATTGTCAAACCTGTCTGCAGGTATGTTGATCAGCCACGTTTGATTGTCTAAATTTTTAGCTCTTACAATAGACATTTTTGATGTAAAAGAAAGAGGAGTAAACAGTTTATAAGTAAATGAAAAGTCTACCCCTGTAAACAATGCAGATTTAACCTGCGTATAAGTAAAAGAAGGAAAAGCACCTTGTATAGTTACTCTAGGTGTACTGTCGGGACGCAGATAAATATAACCATTAAAATAATTAGCATAAAAGTCTGCCTCCACTTCAAAACTTTTATGCCGGTAAATGAAGTTCAGATTGTTATTGTACGACTTCTCCAGTTTTAAAGAGCTGTCGCCATTTTCCCAGGAAGCAGCACTTTGATGAATGCCATTGGCAAACAATTCAATTACCTGCGGAGGTCGCCATGCCGTTCCAAAATTATAGGTGAGCGCAATTTCATCCGTGGGTTTGTAAATAACACCAACGTTTGCTGTTATATTTTGCCAGTTGTAAGTAGGGCGGTTTTCAATAAGTGTAGTTCCGTTTATTGTGTAAGCCTGCAACCATCTGTAGTCATATCTTACGCCAGCTTCCAGTGTCAGCTTTTTGTGTTCATATTTTTCGATGGCAAAAATACCACCGCCATAATCTTGAAAATTGGGAATCAATTCCTGGTACCCGGTTCCCTGTTGAATATTGCCATGTGTTATGAAATTAAATCCAATGCTGCCAACTATTTTCTTTTTTATAGCAGGATGTTCCCAAATTAAATCAACAGTAGTTGTATTTAATTTGAAATACAAATCGGGTGGATTCAATCGAGCTATCGAATCGTTGAAAGAAACATCGGCATCATACTCTTTTCGGATGTCTTTTTGAAAAGCATACGTGGCTTCAATTCTTCCAAAACTTTTATTTAAATTTAAATAAGCAGTCCACTTTATCAATTGATGGTTTACAGCTTGATAAGGTCGTACTACGGAATAAGTAAAATGGGCAGGAACAGCAGGTTCAGGGCGTTGAATAGCTTCGTACAAATCGGCAATGGTCCCAATATGCGATGCTGAAGCGATGCCTATTTTTGTATCAAACCTGCTGTAATAAATTTCAGTGCCATAGCGCGGCTTGTTATAAGCAATCGTAGCCGAATAATCATCTTCACCAAACCCGGTATTGCCAATATAATAATCCGGTGCTTCCGCGTTGCCTGCTTTTTTTAATGTTCCCTGTACCCGGTAGCTAAATCCTTTCAATTGCTTATCTCCCGCACCTTCCAGCATACCTGAAGCAACTCCAATGTTACCGTTCGTCATGCCAACTAAGTTTATTTCCCCATTCGTTCCGGGTTGCAAGGGTAAGTCTTTCGGATCTAAAAGAATAACACCGCCTATTGCATCGGAGCCATACCTTATGCTGGCAGCTCCTTTAATTACGGTTATTTTTGTAGCGATAAACGGATCAATTTCAGGTGCATGATCGTTACCCCACGTCTGACCTTCCTGACGCACGCCATTGTTCATGATCAAAATCCGGTTACTATAAACACCATGGATAACAGGTTTAGAAATGTTAGGTCCATTTTGAATACTGTTTACGCCCGCAATTCCTTTTAGCGATTCGCCCAACGAAAGTCCTCTTGTTTCTTCCAATGCCTGTCCGCTTAATGTAGTTTTTACTGCCGTCGTTATTTGATCCTTATGAATAATAACATCGGAGACGGTTACATTTGCTAATTGAGAAGTATCAGGCATCAATGCAAAATTGACTGATTTACTATCGTTTAGCAGCAGGAAAGTATCTATGGTTTTGTAACCCGTGAACCGAATTTTTATTTCTTTTTTTCCGGCACAAAGGTTTGGGATTGAGAAGTAACCACTGCTGTCGGTGATAACACCATTGCCCAATTGATCAACAGAAACAGAAACGCCGGATAAAGGGGATGCTTTTAAAATACCGGTATTAACATATCCCTTCAACGAAAGTGCACATGCATTTGTTTGTGCAACCACATATTGGCACGTACCGATAAAAAGTGCCAAAAACAAAACTTGTTTTTTTAAAAGCATCCCCTGTTTATATTACTTGTGGTTTGTTTTTGCACCAAAATGATAAGACACACCTAAGGTAATATTGGCACCTTGTAATGGTTCGTTATACGATGTTATGAGCCTGCCTGCTGCGTTTTGGCGTTGCGTATTTTCAATTGTAAAATCGGGCTTTGAATAAAAATAATCTGCTCTTAAATCAACAAAAAGCTGTTTGAATATATCATAACTTACCCCTGCACCAACGTTAAAAGCAAATGCCGTTTTAAAGGCTGATTCTTGGTAAAAAGTACCATCCTCAACTCCTCCATCTTTCACAGAAACAGCATACTGCGGTGTTTTGGCTGAAGTAATACCTGCTAATGTTCTGGCAGTTATGGACAAGTTTTTATCAACAGGAAAATTAAAATACAATCCTGGTAAAACATTCAAAATCTCATAGCTGTTTGCACTTGTAATTACCTGGTCTACATCAAACGATTCGCGGTAACCGCCGGATAAAGTATCTAAGTTTTTTGTTTTATAAGTGCCATAACTGATGAGTCCACCTACGCCAATGTGTTTTGAAAAAAAATAAGCTCCGTTTAATTGAACTATGCCACCAATCGCAGCAAATCCGGCAGGATCATTCTGATACCCTTGTATACTAACAATATAATCTGCTTTGCCCCAATTCCCTGTTGGTATGGAAACGCCACCACTTAACCCGATAAAGCTTGAACCTTTTTGAGAAAATGCTGAAGATGATAACAATACAAAGACTATTACAGCCAATGCTGAATTTATAAATCTCATAAATAATAGTTTATTTGAATTAATTAATAGCTACCTGGTAGTTTACATCAAGATCCGAGGAACCGTTATCATAGGTTCCGTTTTTTGTATTTGGCTGATGTCTTAGCACAACCCGCAGCGATCCAGCGCTGGCAGCCCCTGTAATAAAATTATCAGTAAGCCCTATCTGTAAAGGAGGTGTGTTTGCGTCAACATCTGTTCTGTTTATGGTTAAATTCAAATAAGGACCTGTTGCACTGGTAACAGTTCCGTCCGATACCGGTATATAAGTTGTCGTCTTGCTAATCACCAAATTAGATGGTGAAATAGGAGTCGGCTGAAAGAAAAACAAATGAATGTTTTGTCTTGCTTTGATTACCAAACTCACCGTATCAGCTGGTGTTTTTGTTTCGTCCAGAATCAAAACATTTACATTATAGGTTGTGCCAGCTTTTAGCTTTAAAACGGCAAGACTGGTGTCTGGCGCCTTTGCACCTGTAGGGTCTAATTGCCGCCAGATAGCTCTGCCACTGTCTGCTGGGTTAGCTGAATTTTGAAAAACCAATTCTACTGTTGTAAGAAATTCGTTACTCACAGGAGCTGGTGTTATGGTTGATACATTTTTATTACAGCCATCTAATAGAATGGTTGAGCCAAAAGCAATAGTAAAGAACAATATATTTCTGAAAGAAAATAAGATTTGCATGGTAGATAAATTAGAATGTATGATTAGAATAAACTTCTTCTTTCAATGTTTATACTAAAAACAATTGAACATTAAAAGAAGAAGTTTGTAAACAAATCGCATTAGCGCACCGCAAAGCAGAACATACATGTGTACGATGCTTAGGTGTGAACAATAAAATTGTAGAAGGATTAAATAATTTGGGGCGGACCTCGTAAGGAATGAAAATCCTTTTGAACAGAAATAAAATATTCGGTGTAGATATTTAGAACCGGTAAGAATGATTTTTCAGGCTTTGCTATTTCAGAATGTTCCGCTGGAAGAAGGGGAGTAAAGAAATCATCAAGGCACGAACAAGATATTGAAAAATGTGCGGTATTGGTAGCTGAATGTTTTGAGAAATTTGCTTCGTGAAAAGCATCATGCAACCACAAGCGCAGTCCAACGTTTTGAATAAGCAAAAGCAGAAATAAAACTGCGGCTATTTTTAAATTAATTCTGCACATCTACCAAACAAATATAAAGGAAATTGCAACATGGTTTCAAAAAATAAAATTGTTAAATAATAGAGCTTAGTTTTTTATTTGTTCTTTTTGTTTTGTTTTAATTTGCTGTTATTTGTTTTTCAAGAACCGAATATCAACATAAGAATTTTCAATTTTAAATTGATTGGCACTATGCTTTTAAAATACTTCTATTTCACCATCATTGTTTTTCTTTTAAGTTTTCATTTATCGGCACAACGAACCTTAAACGGTAAAGTGGTGTCAGCCAAAGATGGTACTCCACTCGAAGCCGCTTCCGTTTATATTAATGATTTGCGTTTAGGAGTTATTACCGATTCGTCAGGTAATTATTCTTTTAAAAATTTACCAGCCGGAAATTTTGTGGTGGAAGCACGTTCCATCGGTTATAAATCGGTTACGCACAACATCAGTTTTACAACTACTTCAACCCAAAATTTTCAGTTGCCCGAAAACGTTGTAGAAGAAAGCGAAGTGGTAGTAACGGGCTTGTCCAAAGCGGCGCAAATCAAGCGCAGCGCCATTCCTATCGTTTCTATCAGCCATGCTTATCTTTCTTCCAATCTCAACAATAATATCATTGATGCCATTAGCAAAGTGCCAGGTATTACAGCAGTAACTACAGGTCCCAATATTTCAAAACCATACATACGCGGCCTGGGTTTTAATCGCATCTTAACGTTGTATGATGGTGTGCGCCAGGAAGGGCAGCAATGGGGTGATGAACATGGAATTGAAGTTGACCAATACAGCATTGATAGGGTAGAAGTGGTAAAAGGGCCGGCAAGCCTGAGTTACGGCTCCGATGCGTTGGCAGGGGTTGTGAATTTAATACCTACGCAGCCTGCACCGGAAGGAAAAATTGTGGGCGATGTAATTGGAGAATATCATACCAACAACGGTCAGTACGGCGGCACGGCAATGCTAAGCGGAACAAAGCATGGATGGGAATGGTTAGGCAGATTATCGGACAAAGAAGCTACCAACTATCAAAATAAAATGGATGGAAGAGTGTATGGCACTTCGTTTAAAGAACGGGACGCAACGGCTTATCTTGGCAAACATGCAAACTGGGGCTATTCGCATCTTTCTTTTTCTTTGTTTGATGATAAACAAAAAATACCGGATGGCAGCCGCGATTTAGTAACCGGACAATTTACCAAACAGACTACTGAAGCTGATACGGTAAGAGCTATTATTTCGCCACAGGAATTAAAGTCGTACGATATTACAGGAACTTATCAAAGGGTTCGCAACTATCGTTTGTACAGTAACAATAGCATTACATTGGGTAACGGTCGTTTAGGAGTAAACCTTGCCTACCAAAACAATCACCGGCAGGAGTTTTCTCATCCTGAAGAATTAACTATTGCCGGGCTTGATTTGCGGCTCAATACTTATAATTACGATGTAAAATGGTTCTTCCCTGAAGATAAAAACTGGAATGTTTCGGTGGGCGTTAATGGCATGTATCAAACCAATGATGTTACCAAAGGAACCGACTTTATCATTCCTTCTTACCATCAGTTCGATATTGGCCCTTTTGTATATGCAAAAAAGACGGTTGGCAAATGGGATTTTTCGGGCGGTGTGCGATATGATACCCGCTCATTTCAAAACTTTGCTTTGTACACAACTACCAACCCGGTAACTGGTTTCCCAAAAGCTTTATCAACACCGGCTTCGCCAAACGATACAGCGGTTTTCAATAACTACCGGCATGTATTTTCGGGTGCATCGGGCAGCCTTGGGTTTACTTATAATGCAAATGATAAAGTATCGTTCAAAGCCAATGTAGCAAGGGGTTTCAGAGCGCCAAACATTTCCGAAATTTCTGCTAACGGCGTTCATCCGGGAACCAATCTTTACCAAATCGGAAGCGATAAATTCAAACCTGAATTCAGCTTGCAGGAAGATATTGGTTTTACTTACTCATCACAGTATGTGGTAATCAATGTTAGCCTGTTTAATAACAGCATCAACAACTATATTTTCAATCAAAAATTAGTAACCGCAACCGGTGCCGATTCCATAATTGTGGCAGGTAATCAAACCTACAAATTTCAGCAAGGCAAGGCACAGTTATATGGCGGTGAAATGAATATTGATTTTCACATCATCAAGCCATTGCATTTTGAAAATAGTTTATCAACCGTATATGGTAAAAACAAAGCAACCAATGATATAAAAATAAACGACAGTTCGCGTTATCTTCCGCTTATTCCGCCGTTTCATGGCGTATCTGAATTGCGTTACGATTTTGCATCAAAACAAAACCATATTATAAATGGTTTCATCAAAGCGCAAGCCGTTTATTATGCCCGCCAAAACCGTGTTTATTTAACCGATAATACCGAAACGCCAACGGCTGGTTATGCTTTGTTTAATGCCGGTGTTGGCTGCGGATTTACGAACAAAAAAAACAAAACCATGTTCAACATTTATGTAATGGACGATAACCTTTTTAATGTTGCTTATTACGATCATTTAAGCCGGTTAAAATATTTTACCTCGCCTTACAATCCAACGCTGGGCATTCATAATATGGGGCGAAACATCAGCTTTAAAATTGATGTTCCGTTGGCTTTTACTATGAAGTAGTGTGAACAGGGATTGATGGGAATGTTTCTGCAAGAGTTCCGAACCTTTTAAAAGGTTCGGAACTTTTCATAAGTGTTATCCGTGTTCAAATTTCTACTGGTAAGATAATTGCTTTTGCAATCAACCATGAAGAAGCCGTACGACATACCCACCATGTTGCAATTGATTGAACAAGCGGTAGCGAAGTATCCAAATGCAGCCATGTTTCAACTATATGACGAAGGATATACTTCAGTGTTTGAGCAGCTCATTTCGTGCATCATTTCTATCCGCACTTTAGATGAAGTAACCATTCCTGTTTCGCATCGCTTATTTGCGAAAGCCAGAACAGCCAAAGCAATTGCTGCATTGAGTAAAGATAAATTGGCGGAACTGATTCATGGAACTACGTTCGCTTACCAAAAAGTAAATACCATTCTTAACATTGCTAAAGAAGCAGTTGAAAAATGGGATGGGATTTTACCGGCAAATTATGAAGTGCTTACTTCGTTTTCAGGCGTTGGACCCAAGTGCGCAAACCTTGCGTTGGGTGTAGCAACAAAAAGTGCGGCTATTTCGGTTGATATTCATGTGCATCGGGTAGTAAACCGCTGGGGATTCATTCAAACTTCTTCACCCGAACAAACCATGACTGCTTTAGAAAAAAACGTGCAAAAACAAAACTGGATAGATATTAACCGTTTATTGATGCCGTTTGGCAAACATATTTGCACCGGTAAAATGCCGCATTGCTCAACCTGTGTTGAATTGGATTATTGCAGGCAGGTTGGCGTTACATCGCACAGATAAATTATTTGCCAAACAATTCTTCACGACTTTTTGGTCGTTTATCGTTCTGCCAGGTAAACCCGCGTAATTTTAATTCATCGTGGTTAACCTGCTGCATTGGATAAAACGTGCCTTTTAAATTATAAAGTCGGGCTATGCGGTCAGGTTTTCTATCTTTAAAATATGTATTAATAACATCGCAGCTCGATTTATCAACACCTATAAATTTTCTGTCATCATCCTGTGTATAATAAACTGCTTCGGCATTGCCTTGTGTATGTATAAAATTAATTTCCCCATCTTTAAAATATCCATTGATGATGCGACCTTTTATCTGGTTAAAAAATTGTGTGCTGTCCACATCGCTAATGGCAAGGGCATTCTCAAACACATTTATTTTTTGGGGTTTTTTATTTTTTGTAAAAAGATAAATGGTATCGCCTGTTATCTGGCTGTTGCTCGACCAAACAATCGGATTTTTCATTAACCGAAACACCGAATCGGCCGCTGAATAAAACAAGCTGTCACCTGTTGCCTGCAACGAATCGGAGAAGATGCGAACATGATAATAAGCTTCTACATACCGGTCTTTCGAACTATCCTTGGGAGATCTTAATAAACTATCCAACGACACCGCAGAATCAAGCGCAGCGGGTATTTTTCGCGTTTTTAAAAGCTCCGAAAGCCGGGCTGTAAACAAAGTATCGGCTGCAATAAAAAGCGAATCGTTGTTTTGTTTAAACATCATTACCGGATGTTGTGTTGCCAGTGCCGTGCCTTGTTTTTGATTGCCTTTTATATTGTTGGCAAATAAGGCGTAGCCTTGCGCCGTATCGCGATAAACAGCATTGCCGCGTGCTTCAAAATTGCCGGTTGAATCTTCACTTGCGGTTTCATCAGCAATTAAAAAAGAAGTGCTGTCCTGTATCACAGGTCGTGAACCGAAGTACGATTGTTTGGTGTTTAAATTATAGAAACCGTTTGATGTATGAATGATTTTTTTACCGCTTACGATTTTTGTTGGAACGATAAACGTTGCAATATTAGTGTATGTGTTGTACAGCAACGTATCGGTGGTTACATGATAATCGGGATTAATAAGAACAACATGTTTTTTAAACGTTGCATCGCGTGTTTGACCGTAATAAAAACCTTCATCGCTGTTCAAAACTGTTTGTCCGTTTACTAAGGTTCCTCCGTTACGGTAAATGCCTATTTTAGTTTGCGTGTTGTAGTCTAATTCGGGTGTTGTAAGCGTTCCTTTGCCATCGGTTAAGCGAACGTTTTTGCGGAGATAAGCGGTTTTATCGTTACCAATATAACGAAGATAATCGGCGTAAGTATTTACACTGTCTGCATTATTAATGTGTACATGACCAAAGGCTTCCAGCGTGTTAAGCCGTTCATTGAGGATGGCGCTATCGCAGTAAAATGTAGTGTTTTGCTGCTTTACAATTACATTGTTTTTAAGAATTTTCAAGTTGATTGTATCGTTCAGTTTTCTAAACGTTAATGTATCTGCCCTGATGATATTTATCTGTTTGCTGTTAGGGTTGTTATTGTTTTGCGCCGATAAAAAGCCGCAATGGCAAAACCAAAAAAGGAATAAAAGAAAAACAACATTTTCAATCCTCGCATTACGCATACTTTATTTAGGTTGAACAACAAGAATGGTATCTTTCGAGGCAAAAAGTGTATCGGGTTTTGTTTGTTCGTTCAATGGTTTTGTGATGTAGTTACCTTTATCTTTTTTACCAAAAATCGAGATGTTCACATATCGCCTCGGATGAACACGAAGGTCATCCGTTAATGTATGCAAACTCACAACGGTATTGTTTAAGTTGTTATAAATTTCACGGTCATAAAGCAGCGCACCCACCGTGCCTTTTGTTGAATTAATGGCTGTCATTGCGCTGTCTAACTTTGTGGTTGCAGCTTTCACTTGCATCATCACACTGTCTAAATTCAAATGCGCTAAATTGTTGGTTAAACTATCAACATGGTTCAATGTTCGGGTAAGTGTTGCATTGTTGCCGGAAAGATTTGAGGTAAAACTTTTGAGATTTGCAAGAATGGCTGCAAGATCGCCGGATTGCGTATCCAGCAATTTGTTTAATGAAGCTGATGTTGTTATTAACGCCGCAGAAGCGCTGCTTAAATTGCCGATAACCGATTGCAGATTTCCTTTTGTTTTTATATCTAAAACGGCGTTGAAATTATTCAGCAATGAATCGAGCGAATGTAAAGTAACGGTAACCTGGTCGGCTACAGGAGCCAGTTTGCTGGTTAATGTTCCCAGCACACCCGGATTATTAGTTGTAGCAATGGTATCGTTGTTTTTAATAAATGTAGTGCTGTTGCCTAAATCGATTTCAATGCTGGGTGAGCCTAACGGATTTGAATTAATGATTGCAACCGAGTTGCCGGGTATATCATATTCTTCTTTTAATTTAATGGTAACAACAATATTGGTAACGGTTTTGTTTGCCGATTCAATTTCTGATACACTACCAATTTGAAAGCCGTTAATGTACACAGCATTGGATGGTGCAAGACCTTTAATGTCGGCATACTTCGCGTATAAATAATTGCCGCTCTTAAACAAGCTTTTTCCTTTCAAAAAATTAAAACCTAAAATTAAAAGCGCAACGGCGATAATTGTAAGCGCACCAATTTTGGTTTCATTCGATATTTTCATCAAATCGGTTTTATTTCAATAGTTGCAAGGCAAATGTAAGGTTATAGCTTATGCAATGGTTTGCTTGCAACAATGGATACGTATAAATTTTATAAATGGCAAAAGTATGCGTTATCGGTTTAGATGTAACGACATGTATTTAAAATATGACAGAAGTATGTTGAGGATTGAGTGATTTATATTAATGCTTATTTGAAGAATCGGATGCGCCGCTTGCATTTTGCGATACCGCAGGAACGTTTCCGTTTTCTAAACTTTCTTTATAACGCAAAACGCCGCGCATAATAGCATACGCAACTTCATTTTGGTCTTTGTCATCATTCAAATAAGCCTCTTCTTCGCGGTTACAGATGTAACCAGTTTCAACCAAAATACTGGGCATGGCTGTTGCCTGCAACACCCAAATACCTTTATTATTACGTTGCAAAACACCGCGGTTAATTCTGCCTTGTTTTTCAAATTCTTCCTGCACCAATTCGGCAACCATACGGCTGTTGTTGAAGTATTTTTTAGTAAGAATAGAAGCTTTGATTTTTGCTTCCGGCGAATCGAACATAAACTCTGAAGAATCGGCACCGGTGCTATCGTTCATCTCATCTTCAGATGAGCCTACAAATTGTTTTTTTGAATCGGCTTTACTAACCGCCCAAATGTACACTTCGGTGCCTTTGGCATCGCAGCCCAGGTTGGTGCTTTTATAAATGGGAACCGTATGCGTATGTGCAATTTTTTTCTTTCGTTTTCCTTTGCCGGAGTAAGTGTAGTACGTTTCTTTTTTATGTCCAACAACATCATGTCGTATTCTATCGTTCGCTGAATTTAAGTGAATGCTGATAAATAAATCACCATGGTTTTCGTTAGCAATTTGCGCTCTTCTTTTTAATGCTTCCTTAATGCTGGTAAGGTGTTCGGGCAGGTATTCATCGGTGCGCGTAAAAATTATTTTTGTGTTGGGAAGATTTTGCTTTAGCATATCGCCCAGCTTCAACGCAATCTCCAACGCTTTGGTTGATTCGTTGCTATAAGACCCAGGAGCGCCGGGGTCGGGCAAGCCATGACCCGGATCGATAATAATAGTTTTAAAACATTCTTTTGTATTGCATCGTTTCCCCAATCCGGCTTGTCAAAAGAAGAAAGAATAAAAAGAAAAAGTAGAATTGCAAATGCTTTACCGGATAATTTATACATAATTCACGTATCGTTAAGTTATCTGTTTACGGTTTCGGTTATTTTTGTTTTTAACTGTATGAGCAAACGTAGTAAAATTAGCAGAAAAAAAATCCTTGCCTTTGCAGGTTTGCTTGTTTTACTTTTTTTTATCAATCATATTAACGCTTTGGGTTATCGTTCTTTTTATTCAACTTCTTTTTCCAATAAATCTGTTAGCGATACCATCATAACGGATTCTACCTTACAAAAATTACGTAACGATACCGGCGCTTTGCCTCACGATACAGCGCGTAATAATAATATCATCAATGCACCGGATAGTTTATTTTTTAAAGATACCGCTAACGCCGATTCAACAAAAAAGCGAAAGATAGATTCGTTGCTTATTTCAAAAAATTCTTTAGATGCGCCAATTGAATATTCGGCTGATGATTCAGGCGTATTGTTTGTTGAATCGCGCAAATTTTATTTGTACGGAAAAGCCAATGCAAAAAATAAGGATGTTGATTTAACAGCGAATAATATTCAGTACGATCAATCATCGCAGGTGATTAAAGCATTTGGAGGAATTGATACCGCCAACAACCCGTTAAGCAAGCCCACTATAAAGGAAGGCGATCAAACTACTATTAGCGATACCATTAGTTTTAATTTAAAAACACAGCGCGGCTTATCGCTAAATTCGTTTTACAACGAAGGCGAAATTTTTGTGAATGCCCAGCGTGTAAAAAAGACGTCCAAAGACGTTGCTTTTGCTTACCGCAGCCGCTTTACTACCTGCAATTTAGATACACCGCATTTTGCTTTTGTAGCCCGCAAAATGAAAATCATTAATAACAAACTGGCAGTGTCGGGTCCAGCACATCCGGAGTTTGAAGGTGTACCGATTCCCATTTATACTCCGTTTGGAATTTACCCGTTAAATCGTGGCAGGCATTCGGGTTTGCTGCCTGCTCAATTTGCCACTAACAGCAGTTATGGTTTAGGAATTGAAAACTTAGGTTACTATAAAGTGTTTAACGATAATTGGGACCTTACAACCCGCGCTAACATTTACTCCTATGGTGGTTGGACGCTGACTTTAACGCCCGAATATTATAAGCGATACAAGTATAGAGGCACGTTGAATTTAGAAATTCAACATAGCAAAATCTTAAACTCATCTTATGGTAACGTCTTTTCAAAAGACGAATTTACAACGTCGCAAAACTATGCGATCCGTTGGAGTCATTCGCAGGATACAAAAGCGCATCCGGGCACATCATTTACAGCAAGCGTAAACGCAGGCACCACACGTTTTAATCAATACGTGCCCGATAATCCCATTCGCAATTATCAAAACCTGCTTACTTCGTCTATCACCTATTCCAAAACATGGGATCAGGGAAAATACAACATGTCGGTTGGTTTAAACCATAATCAAAACAATTTATTACACATTCAAAACATCAATTTTCCAACAGTCAGTTTTACAGCAAACACCATTTATCCGTTTGAAAAAAAGGAGTTTGTAGGTGCGCCGAAGTGGTACGAAAAATTAGGAGTTTCTTACAGCGGTCAATTATTAAATCAATTTTCTTTTTATGATACCGCTTTTAATTTAAAGCACATTTTAGATACAGCGCAATGGGGCGTTCAGCATAGTATTCCCATTTCTTTATCGCTCCCTGCATTAGGACCTTTTATTATTTCGCCATCGGTAAGTTATAGTGAAAGATGGTTTGGACAGAAGAACGAAATTTTCTTCGATAGTGCTAATCATAAAGTTGATACAATTGAACACAAAGGCTTTTATACTGCCCGTGAAGTAACGTTTGGAGCCGGTGTAAACACACGCATTTTTGGAACGCTTAACTTTCCGCATTCAAAAAATATTGTTGCTATTCGCCACCAAATTACACCTACCGTTTCGTTTAATTTTAAGCCCGATTTAGTAAGTCAGTTTTATAAAAATATAATCATACCCATTGCTGATACGAATACAAAAACAGGAGCTATAAAAGATACTTTTCTGGTTCAAAAAGTTTCTCTATTGGGTGGTAATTTAATTAGTCCTTATTCACCGGGGAGGTTTGGCGGTCTTACATTCAGCCTGGAAAATTTGCTGGAATTGAAATTAAAGAATAAAAAAGATTCAACTGGTGAAAACCCTACGCGCAAATTGAAGCTGATAGACGGCTTGAACTTTGCCACAAGCTATAATTTTCTTGCATCAAGGTTGCGATGGTCGTACATTTCAGCGCAATACCGCAGCACTTTATTTCAAAAAGTAAACATTACCGGTAATGCGGTTTTCGACCCTTATGAAACAGACAGATACGGCAGAGACATGGACACTTTGTTATGGAAACGCGGAGTAATTGGCAGGCTTACCAACGCTTCTTTTGCGGTATCAACACAAATACAAAGCAAAAGCAAAGACGGTAAAACCGATAACCAGCGCGTAAGCGAATTAGATCAAACTTTAACGCCCGATGAGCAGGCATCTGCACTGGCTTATTTAAGAGCGAACCCAGCCGATTTTGTTGACTTTAATATTCCGTGGTCGTTAAACTTATCGTTCACCACCAGCTTTCAGCGTTCCTTAAAACCCGATTACAGCGGCTATTATACATTGATTACCTCGAGCCTGAATGTGAACGGTGATTTTAGTTTAACACCCAAATGGAAAATTGGCGGCAGCACTTATTTTAATGTTCGCGATTTAAACATTGGTTTGCTTACCATGTATATTACCCGCGAAATGCACTGCTGGCAATTAGCCATTAACCTTACGCCTGTTGGACGAACGCGCTCGTTTAGTATTACACTAAATCCAAAATCAAGTTTGTTGCGCGATTTAAGAATTAACCGCACAAGAAGTTTTACAACGTACTAACGGTATAGAAAGCAAAGCATTTTACAAGCGGTTGCAGGCATCATTTTTATTCGGCTATCTTAGCTCACAAATTATTATTCTTTGTTTAAAGAAATCATTATTTCTCTTCAATCGTATTTTGAAGCGCATCGCTTTATTCAAAAGCATAAGCTTTGGAAATGGATTGTAATTCCCGGGTTGATTTATGCATTGTTATTCGCTATCAGCATGATTGTTTTTGGTAAAAGTGCAAGCCATTTTATACAATGGATTTTTACTATCACTCACATCAACAATTGGATACATAATCACCAGCAAAACGGTTTTTTGAATTTCATTTTTGCTTTTGCAACTTTTATTCTCTGGCTCATTGTAATGCTGTTTTATTTTTCGTTGTTTAAATACATCTGGCTTATTGCCGGATCGCCGGTGTTTGCTTACCTGAGCGAAAAAACAGAAGCCATATTAGAAAACCGAGATTTCCCTTTTTCTTTTACTAAACTGGCTAAAGATATTTTGCGTGGCATTGCCATTGCTATGCGCAATATGTTATGGCAAACAGTGTATATTATTTCGTTGTTGCTGCTTTCTTTTGTACCGGTTGCCGGTTGGATAACACCAGTAATTGCATTGATAGTTGAGGCATATTATTATGGTTTTAGTATGCTGTATTACAGCTGCGAACGGCGCAACCTGCCTGCACAACAAAGCATTGTTTTTATTGGTTCTCATCGCGGACTTGCCATTGGAAATGGCTTTGTTTTTTATGCCTTTCATCTGGTTCCTGTCATCGGTTGGATTTTTGCACCGGTGTATGCTATAATTGCTGCTACATTAAGTATGATGAAAGTAATGAATAACCATACTTCAATTTCCACAATCAGCCAATAAAAGATATCAGTCCGTACTAACCATATTGTTGAAAAAATACCAAAATATTTAGTTTTTTATAAAGTAATTTGTGCTTTGTTTTTACTCCAAAAAATAACTATCAGTTTATGCAGTTTTCTCATCTTCATGTTCATACACAATATTCTTTGCTTGATGGTGCAGCCAATATTGACAGCCTGTTTAAAAAAGCAGAAAAGCACAACATGCCTGCTCTTGCAATTACCGACCATGGCAATATGTTTGGAGTGTTTGATTTTGTAAACCAGGCATGGAAAAAAACAAAAGTGGTTGGAAAAGATGAAAATGGAAAAGACATTCTGGAACCGATCATCAAACCTATTGTTGGATGTGAGTTTTATGTGGTAGAAGACAGGTTAAAAAGAACATTTACGAAAGAGCAAAAAGACGAACGCTTTCACCAGGTATTGCTGGCAAAAAATAAAGTTGGCTATCATAATTTGGTAAAGCTAACATCGTATGGTTTTAGCGAAGGCATGTACAGCAAGTATCCACGCATAGATAAAAATCTTCTTCAAAAATATAAAGAAGGCTTAATTGCAACATCGTGCTGCATTGGCGCCTATGTACCGCAAGCCATTTTGCACAAAAACGAAGCAGAAGCAGAAAACGAATTTAAGTGGTGGCTCGATATGTTTGGCGATGATTATTATATTGAGCTGCAACGTCATAAAATACCGGAGCAGGATAAAATTAATGCTACGCTTATTAAATGGGCGAAAAAGCACAATGTGAAAGTGATTGCTACCAATGATAGCCATTATACCGATCAGGAAGATTATAACGCGCATGATATTTTGCTTTGCATCAATACGGGCGAAAAGCAATCTACGCCTGGGCTTGACGATTTTGTAAACGATGATGCGCTGGTTAAAAACCATCGTTTCAAGTTTCCGAATAATGAATTTTATTTTAAGTCGGGCGATGAAATGATTCAGCTCTTTCAGGATGTTCCCCAAAGCATTGATAACACAAATGAAATTGTTGATAAGATAGAGCCACTGAATTTAAAAAAAGACATCCTTCTACCGGCTTTCCCAATACCAAAAGAATTTCAAACGGCAACTGATAACAACCTCAATCAATGGAACTATTTGCATCATCTTACTTACGAAGGCGCTAAACAGCGTTATAGCGAGATAACGGAAGAGTTGAGAGAGCGTTTGGATTTTGAGTTGTTCACCATTAAAACTATGGGCTTCGCCGGTTACTTTTTAATTGTAAGTGATTTTATTAAAGCCGGTCGAGAACGTGGCGTTTTCATTGGTCCGGGTCGCGGTTCGGCAGCGGGGAGTGTGGTGGCTTACTGCATAGGCATTACCAATATCGACCCTATAAAATATGATTTACTGTTTGAAAGATTCCTCAATCCCGACCGTAAATCAATGCCTGATATTGATACCGATTTTGACGACGAAGGCAGGCAAAAAGTAATTGATTATGTGGTAGAAAAATACGGCAAAAACCAGGTAGCTCAAATTGTAACTTATGGTACCATGGCTGCGCGAAGCAGCATTAAAGATGTGGCTCGTGTAATGGACTTACCGCTGTATGAAGCAAACAATCTGGTAAAGCTGGTTCCTGAAAAAGTAGGCACCACATTGGGTCGCTGTCTTACCGCGCCGCTTACTATAAAAGATGGTGAAAAATCGCTCGAAGAAAAGGAACAATACGGCGGCGAAGACATTGAAAATATAAAAAAGCTTCGCGAAATTTATAATGGCACCGACATTAAAGCGCAGGTTTTAAAAGAAGCTGAACGTTTGGAAGGCTCGGTTCGCAACACTGGTATTCATGCGGCGGGCATCATTATCGCGCCAAAAGACTTAACCGATTTATTGCCTGTTGCAACAGCTAAAGATTCTGATTTATGGATCACACAAATTGGCGGTTCATCCATCGAAGAAGCTGGCGTACTTAAGATGGATTTTTTGGGTTTGAAAACACTATCTATCCTTAAAACAGCATTGGAGTTAATCAGGCAAAATCACAAAGTAGATGTTGATTTGGATAACATTCCGCTGGATGATGAAAAGACGTACAAGCTTTACCAAAACGGAGAAACCAATGGCACCTTTCAGTTCGAAAGTTCGCCGATGCAAAAATATTTGCGTGAGTTAAAGCCGGACAGCTTTGCCGATTTGATAGCCATGAATGCTTTATATCGCCCCGGGCCAATGGCTTACATTCCTCAATACGTTGCCCGAAAACATGGAAGGGAAGAGATTAGTTATGACCTGCCTGAAATGCGTGAATATTTAGAAGAAACCTACGGCATTACTGTTTACCAGGAGCAGGTAATGTTGCTTTCACAAAAGCTGGCTGGCTTTAGTAAAGGCGATGCAGATGTGCTGCGTAAAGCAATGGGCAAAAAACAAAAATCTGTACTGGACAAAATGAAAACACAGTTTATCAATGGCGCATCCGAGCGCGGACATAAGAAAGAGATTTTAGAAAAAATATGGACGGATTGGGAAGCTTTTGCGCAATACGCTTTTAATAAATCTCATTCTACCTGCTATGCTTATGTGGCCTATCAAACCGCTTATTTAAAAGCGCATTATCCGGGCGAATACATGGCTGCAGTTTTAAATCATGCCGGAAGTATTGATAAAATTACTTTTTTCATGGAAGAATGCAAACGCATGAATCATCGGGTGTTAGGGCCTGATATTAATGAATCGCTCAAGGGCTTTGCTGTAAATGAAAAGGGTGAAATTCGGTTTGGCTTGGGCGGCTTGAAAGGCGTTGGCGAAGCAGCTGTTGAAAGCATTATTGAAGAACGAAGCAGCAACGGCGCATTTAAAGATATCTGGAATTTTATTAAGCGTGTAAATCAGCGTACTGTAAACAAAAAATCAATTGAAAGCCTGGCTTATTCAGGAGCTTTCGATTCGTTTAAGGAATTGCATCGCGCGCAATATTTTTTTACGCCACGGGGCGAGATGTCGAGCATGTTAGAGCGTATCATCCGGTACGGCAATATCTATCAAACCAATAAAACAGGAAGTGGCAACAGCTTGTTTGGAGAAAACATAATGCCTGAAATTGCGCCACCTAAAATACTGCCTGCGCCCGAATGGACATTAACCGAACTGCTTGATCATGAGAAGGAGGTTACAGGCATGTTTATGAGCGGTCACCCGCTTAACCATTTTCGTTTTGAGTTGAAGTATTATGGCATCATGCCATTAACTGAATTTAACGAAGTGAACGAATCGCCAGGCACTGTTGCCTCTAATTTAAATAAAACTTTTCGCATTGCCGGATTGGTTACGGCTGCACAACACCGCATAACCAAAACAGGTAAAAATTTCGGATCACTTACTATTGAGGACTTTACCGGCAAAACCGAAATTATGTTGTGGAGTGATGATTATATGCGCTTCAAACACTATGTTGAAGCGAGCAAAAATTTAATGATTACCGGCTACTTTAAAACACGTTATAACAGCGACCAGTATGAGTTTAAAGTGAACAACATTTGCCTGTTAGAAACAGCTAAACAAACACTCACAAAAGGCATTGACATTAATATTCAGCCAGCCAGCCTTACGCCCGATTTTGTAAACTTTGTTGAAAACAATGTAAAAACAAACCCCGGCAAATCGTCAATCCGGTTTAATATTTATGAGCCTTTGCACAACTTAAAAATTACTATGCACACGATAGACCGTGGCTTCACCATGAACGAAGAAATGGCGGAGTTTTTATTGGATAATCCTGATGTAGATATTAATGTTGAGATCATGAATGGATAGTGCAGTTTCGATTTGAAATTACAGCAAAAACAAAAGCGGTTGTTTTAACTTGGCAAACCGCTTTTGTTTTTACGCGTATTTATAATAATGAGGGCGATCACTTCTTCATAAAACCCTTTGTTATTTTGCCGGCACTCGTTTCAATAGAAACAAAATAATAGCCACTGGCCAAGCTGCTGATAGTAAAGCTGTACACGTTGCTGTTGCTACCTTCTTTCACCATAAGTAATTTACCGGTGCCATCAAAAAGTTTTATGCGTTTAATAGCTGTATTATCATTTGCTCTTACATTAATAATGCTAAACGCAGGAATGGGATAAATGCTAAACTCATCTTTCAAACTATTTTTTACAGAAACAACAGGAGAGTAGCTCATCTTTCCATTGCCATCCATTTGCACAATGCGGTAATAAGCGGTGCCATTTAAAAGTGCAGCATCGGTAAAGTTATAATCATTTAATGCGGAACGATTGTCGGCAGTAATGGTGTTGCCAATATTAGTCCACGTTGTGGCATCAATGCTCTTTTGCACCTGGTAATACTTGCCGTTCAATTCGTTGGCGGTTATCCATTTTATATAAGTAACACCATTGCCGCGCGTAGCTTCTACCGAAATCCATTGCAGCGGCAGCACGCTGTTACTGCTGGCAAGCGTTAGTTCATCCAAACTGATGTTGGTAATGCCAATGGTATTTACAATATTATACAGTACATCGCGCACAACAGGATTGGTAAATGTCTGCCATTTATTATTGTTATATGCTTCTAACAACAGGTTACTTTTAGCCAGCCCATTCAGTTCATCATCCTTATATTCAATGGCAATATCGCCGTTATAGTTTGTTACCGGCGTGCTGAAACTGTACACGCGGCTAATATAATTGCCGGTGGCAGCATGGGTAACAGTGCTGCTTTTGATAATGTCGGTGGCGGTGAGCAACAAGTCAGCCGAAGGTTGCAGCACAAGACTATCCAGCGAAATAGCTGCACCGCTTTGAATACTCATATTGCCGCCATCGCCAATGTGCAAAATGGTTTGGGCAGAAAGCCTTACAGTAGTGGTAAAAAGTACGCAAACCGCAAGAAGGCATTTTATAATTATTCTCATAACAAATAATTTTTTTAGTGAGAGTAACAGTCATTATTTCTTCAACTCATATTCAGTTGTTTTTAATTACATTAAAATGACTGCTTTTGTTTTTACATCAATTTTTTTCACCCAATTGCCACAGTTCACCTACACCTACGGGCGCAGCACTGCGTAAATCGGGTAGTGCAAAATTGGTGGTTCCATTACCGCCATACGTGGTTCCTAAAATGCTAAACATAGCCTGAAATTGATTAATAGGCAACAAGCTGCCATCGCACAAAGCCCATCCCGAAGGGGCAAAATTGCCGGCGAATAAATCAATTTCCCCTAAAAAAGGAGTGCTTGTACCGCCTCCACCATCTCGCGTTGGATATATACCATTCATGCAGATAATATAATTGAACCCCACGCCGCCAAAACCCTTACGGGTAGTGAAGTTTCCTGTAGGGTTGCTAATAATAAAATTGTTGAGTGAGCTAAACCCGGGAATGGTAATGCCCGTAGCTCTCACTACGCCTGCCACGTCAAGCTTGGCAAGCGGAGCGGGTGTACCAATGCCCACGCTACTATTGCCAGTGCTGTAAATGTTGCCGTCCAAAGTAGCCCATTCGTTATGCGGCGTTATGTCGGTGCGCAAAGCCAGCACCGCCCAGCCCGTATCGCGCCGCAGATACAATGCGCTGTCTGTACTGTTAAACACAAACATGCCTGCGGGAACATTGCTCATGGCTTTAATCTGCGCACTCGTCAGGCGGGGCAGCAGTAAACCTTTGGTGTTGCTTTCTAATTCCAGCAACGAATTGGCATTAATACTTTGAATATTTCCGCCAATTTTCACCTGGCTGTGCGCTTTGATAGAAATAAGGAGAATAAAAAAAACGAAAAACGGTAGTGTAATTGTTTTCATACTATTATTATTTTTGGTGAATGTTATTTAGAATAAGGAAAACGATATGGAATACGAAGAAGCCTTTGCTTGAGAAAATAAATATGGATTCTTTTTAGGTAAACAAGGAATGGAAAGCGTAAGATAGTAACATAGAGGTAAGCTAAGGAAGGTAACGAAATGAACGTTACAAATTTACACAGTTTAATTTGTTGTGAAGAATATTTTAAGAAGAATGATAATACGGCTTTCAACTTTATATTGTTAAGTTGAACATTTTTGCTATGTTAGATGCGTAAAAGAAAACGATCACAAAACAATACGCCATTATGAAAAGAAGACATTTTCTTACACAAACTACGCTTGCCTCTGCTGCGTTGGTAAGCTCTTCAGCCTTTGCTTCGGCAATAAAAAAAACAGAGGATAAAGGCACGCCGTTTCATTTGAATTATGCCATTCATGATGGTATGTTTAAGAACACTGCAGGTGCTGATTTTATTGATCAGATTGAATACGCTCACAATCTCGGTTTTCGCTCGATTGAAGACAATGGCATGATGGGCAGAACACCCGATATGCAAAGCAAAATAGGAGAAGCGCTTGCTAAAAGAAACATGAGCATGGGCGTGTTTGTGCATGGTTTCGACAATTGGCCTGTGAAGACATCTTTGTGCAGCGGCGATAAAGTTTGGACAGATAAATTTCTTGATTATACCAACAAAGCCGTTGATACCTCGAAGCGTTGCGGTGGTAAGCTGATAACCGTTGTGCCCGGCAATTACGATCATAACAAATCGGTTGATATGCAAACTGCCAATGTAATCCTCGCCCTTCGCAAAGCGGCGGCTATTCTGGAACCCCATGGTATAGTGATGGTGATTGAATCGCTAAGCGATACGCCTGAATTGTTTTTGCGTGGCAGCGACCAGGCGTATGCAATTTGCAAAGCAGTGAACAGCCCGAGTTGCAAGATGTTGCACGACATGTATCACATGCAGCGCAACCAGGGCGATATTATGAAGCACATGGATGATGCATGGGACGAAATTTCATATTTACAAATTGGCGATAACCCCGGGCGTAACGAGCCGGGTACTGGCGAGATGAATTATAAAAACATTTTTAAGCACATTTACAACAAAGGCTATAAAGGCATGTTAGGAATGGAGCATGGCAATTCTTTACCAGGAAAAGAAGGTGAAGCCGCGCTGGTAAAGGCTTACAGAGAGGCGGATGATTTTGTGTAGCGTAAGTTAATTGTTGATAGATGTTAGTGATCAGATTACATCTTTCTCACTACTAATAATAAGTAAAGCACAGGCAATAATTGTAGGTAAGTAAGATTGCTTTCAACAAACCACTAACTATCAACCATCATCTGCCAACTACCAACTCATTACTCAATTTACTCTTCCGGTAGCCGTACATAAAGTAAACAATCAACCCCAATACTAACCATGATGAAAACCAAGCCCAGTTTGCGCCTGTCATGCCTGTTAATAGGTACATACAGGTTGATAAACCAAGCAAAGGAATAAGAGAAAAGTTTTTTAGATAAGCTGCAATAGAAACAAGTATCATACTAAGCCAAAAAATAATACTTGAAACATTCAGCGAAGCATTGTCTTCTGTAATATGAAACAAGCCTGTAAAATAATTTCTGTTATAAAATTCAATTGTTGCACTAGCCGTTAAGATAATCAGCCCAAATGCATACCTGCCGTTGATGTAAGGCATGTTGAACTTGCCCGCAACTTTTTCTTTTCTTGGTATTAATAACACACCACCGCAAACCAAAACAAAAGCAAATAAAGTAGCGATGCTGGTAAAATCGAGCACAAAAGTTTTATCTGTAAAAAGTAGGGGAATAGCTACCAGCAAACCGGTAATAATGGTTGAGAACGATGGTGTTTGAAACTTGGGGTGAATGGTTTGAAATACTGGAGGCAGCAAGCCGTCGCGGCTCATACTCATCCAGATTCGCGGCTGCCCCATTTGAAAAACCAGCAGTACGCTGGTCATAGCTACAACTGCAATAATTGAAATTAAAAACTGCATCCAGCCAACATGTGTAACCTCAAATATTTTAGCCAGCGGGTCGCCAACACCTTCAAATTGTTTGTAATTCAACACACCAGTTAATACTAGTGTAAGAAGTATATAAACAACAGTGCAAATTACTAACGATAATATCATACTGCGCGGTAAATCGCGCTGCGGATTTTTACTTTCTTCCGCCATCACGCTTACCGCATCAAAACCAATGTAGGCAAAGAACACACCGCTCACGGCACTCATCACGCCACCAAAGCCATTGGGCATAAACGCTCTTACGCCGGCATCATTTGCCGGATGCCAATTGGCTGGAACCACATAATAAGCACCAACAGCAATTACCAGCACTACAGCGCACAGTTTTAAAATTACCATTACGTTGCTAAAGTTGCGTGATTCTCTTATACCAACATACACCAACATTGTGATAAGAATATTGATGATAACCGCAGGCAAATCAAAAATAAATTTAAGTGAACCTATTAAAGGGGCGCTGCTCCAGGCGTTGATAAGTTCTGTGTTAGATGAATGATTTAAAAAAGCCTCATGAGCTTCCATGTAACTGCACGTAAGATAGCTGGGGATATGGACATTTATTTTGTGAAGAAAAGAAACAAAATAATCGCTCCACGAAAAAGCCACATAAATATTACCGATGGAATATTCCATAATTAAAGCCCAGCCAATTATCCAGGCAAACAACTCACCAAACGAAGCGTATGCATACGTATAAGCGCTGCCCGCAACAGGAATGCGGCTTGCAAATTCGGCATAGCAAAGTGCTGTAAAACCGCAGGCAACAGCACAAATAATAAACAAAAAAACCACCCCCGGTCCGCCTTTAAAGCAAGCCTCGCCCAGACTGCTGAAACTGCCTGCACCAATGATAGCTGCAATGCCAAAAAAAGTAAGATCACGCAGGGTAAGAACGCGTTTTAAGCCGGTACTTCCATGCTCCGATCCTTCACTGGCGGCTGCATCAGAAAGTATTTTAGATATATTTTTTTTTCTGAAAAGAGAGTTGGACATGAAGTTGTTTTGGCTGGGGAAGATATGTATATTTCATTGCTTGCGCAATGAGATTTATGAATCGCGACTAACAAGATATTCAGCCACCTCGTGCAATGGTTTTTTTCGTACAGAAACAACAGCAATATCTTCTAAATGCTGCATGGCGGTATTCATATACCTGGCTTTTATTTGCTTCGCCCAATCATCCACATTGCAGGCTTTGTAAAGCGATAACATCCTTTCTACTTTATCATCATAATTATTGTTTAGTAAATCAATCATCTCGCTGCGTTGTACATCGTTCGCAACTTCAAGCGCGTGTAGCAACAGAAATGTTTTTTTATTTTGACGAATGTCGCCGCCTACATCTTTACCAAACTTTTCCGGATCGCCAAAAGCATCTAAATAATCATCCTGAATTTGAAAAGCTATGCCTAAGTTTTTTCCAAACTGGTACAAGTGATTGCAATTGTGCGCACTTGCTCCTCCAATCATAGCGCCCATCTGCAAACTGGCAGCCAGCAAAACAGAGGTTTTTAATTCAATCATCATTAAATAATCATCCAGCTTTACGTCTTTTTCTTTTTCAAAATCCATGTCTAACTGTTGCCCTTCACACACTTGCTTTGCTATATGATTAAACAAATTAATAATGCGCTGCAAATAAGAAGTGTTGATTTTATTTAAGTATTCATAAGCAACAATCAGCATTACATCACCGCTTAGCAAAGCCGTGCTGTCGCCATACTTATAATGCACTGTTTGCATACCACGCCGCAGAGAAGCTTTGTCCATAATATCGTCGTGTATCAGCGTAAAATTGTGAAACAGTTCAATAGCCGTAGCTACTTTCCAGGCATCATCTTTTATATTGTCAAACAATTCATTGCCCATTAAACACAAAACAGGGCGGATGCGCTTGCCGCCGATGTTTAAAAAATAACGTCCCGGCTCGTACAACGAAGCTGGCTGCGCCGGGAAATGATCTTTCTCAAAATACTTTTTAAATCCAATACTTAACTCCTGAAAAGATTGCATGAAAACATATTATGAATGTTGCAAAATAAAGCAGGGAACGTTAGCAAAAAAGAAAGGTTTGTTTTTACCCGGTAATAAAGAAAACATGGAAATTTGTTTCTATTGAATGTAAAGAATTGATTGCTTTGTTTGATTGAGTTTTTAAGAGAGAAAATAAGAATTATATGGAAAGAGTTTGATCGTAAGAAAGAAAATTTTTTACCTCATTATCTCACAAATTTACAGAAGTTAAAAAATCTATTGGTACAACTACAATATAAAAATACAACATTAAAGGGTTGACTATCAATATTTATTTTTTTGGCATTGCGTATAATAACAGCATTCTTCGCATTACCTGCAAGATTTTGACAAGTCAAAATAGCCGGTTTGTTTTTACTCACTTTTTCAGGTTGACAAGTGCTGAGTAGCAACGTTTGTTTTTACGCCACTTTTGTTTTGTATAGCAAACGCAGGCACGTTCATGCTGACACAGCAATGCAGCTACTTTAGTTCTTCACTCATCTTCGGTTATCGGCTGACGAATCTTTGTTGATCAGCAGGAATTGTTTGTTTCTTTTGTTCTACTTTCACCTTCGGTTACAGGCTGACCAAACTTTCTTCGTGCCGCCACAAAGCCTCGCACCGTTGTACGCCATTTTAAAACGACACAATCATCATGCAGACTAATCCAAAGGTTTTTATTTCATATGCTTGGGAAAGTGATGAGTTAAAAGATTGGGTTAAAAATTTAGCTATAGAATTAAGAGATAATGGAATAGATGCTAAGCTTGACCGATGGGAAATTATACCTGGCGACCAAATGCCTCATTTTATGGAAAAATCAGTTCGAGAAAATGATTATGTACTATTAATATGTACTCCAAACTATAAATTAAAATCTGAAAATCGAATTGGTGGAGTTGGTTACGAAGGAGATATTATGACTGCAGAAGTTTTAAAAAATTCAAATCATAAAAAGTTCATTCCAATTCTACAATCAGGAACAAAGGAAACATCAATTCCTTCATGGCTTCAAGGAAAATATTTTATTGACCTATCAGATAACAATCATTTTGAAAAAAATTTTGAAGATTTACTTACTACAGTCTTGAACGCAAGAGAAGTTGCTCCTAAAGTCGGTCAAATTCCAAATAGGTTCCAACAACAGGTCAAAACAATAGTTGCAAATCAACAATCAGAAGAAGATGATAATATAAGAATTAAAGGGATAATTGTTGATGAGGTCACTCAACCACGTAACGATGGTTCAAGAGGAAGCGCCTTATACAAAATTCCATTTGAATTAAATAAGCGACCGAATCACGAATGGATAGAACTGTTTATTCAATCCTTCAATAGACCACCAGAGTTTACAACTATGCATAGACCAGGAATTGCATCTGTTTATAGCAACAAAATATACTTAGATGGAACAACAATTGAAGAAGTAGAACGATACCATAAAAAGACATTAAAGTTGGCAGTTGACGTTGCTAATAGAAACTATGCTGAAATTCAGGCAAGACGAAAACGAATAGAAGAACAGGAAAGAATTCGCAAAGAACAACACAAGAAAAATATTGACGACATTAGTAAGAGAATAAACTTCGACAATTAAAAAACGGCGTACAATAGGTTTGGCAAAAAACTGGCTGACGAACAAGTGCCAATTATTCGCCAAGCCCTAACGTTACCTGCAAGCTTGCAGGACACTCCAAAAATGACACAAAACTTAATCAATTACAACACTAGTAATACTAACTTGTATGTTCAACCGACTTATTGCTTGTGTATGTGTTATTCTCTTAAGTTGCAATTTAAATGAAAACACTAACAATTCTTAAATAAACGAACAAGCTTACACTTCCGCTTTTCTTACGAACATTCCACTGTAATATTTTCGGTAAGCATAGCCCAAAAAAAGATTAGGAACAATGAGCAAAACTCCCATGAACCAGCCTGACGGAACTAAAATGGTATGAAACAGAAATACATTTACACTGATGGGAAACACCACAACAGCAAAAAATGGCGCGTATTGGTTTAGTAAAAGAGAAATGCCACCAACAATCTGAATCGATTTTATCATTGGATAGAAATATCCTACTCCCATAAGTCCGGCTTTAAATGCAGCTACATTGCCGGTATGAGCCGGTTGATAAGGAATAAAATGAAAGAAATAATCTAACCCGAAAAGGAGGTAAATAGCGCCAAGCAATACCCGCGAAATGATGGTTGCCGTTTTCATTAGAATGATAAAGATAGCCGCAATTATTTGGTTTACTAAACAGAAGCGAATAGATGACTAATAATGCAAAAGTATATTGTCTTTTTTGTAAAGAACGAAAGTACAGACGTAAAAATTAACCTGGCAACCGTATCCATTCTTTAATAATTTTTCCCTTCAACATCGGCACTAAAGAAAAGTTATCGAAGGTTTCGGTATCAATGCCATCTCCAAATTTGGTAGTGCGCAACATTCTTTGATGATGCTTATCATTATCATCAACCGGCACTACCATAATGCCACCAACACGAAGCGGATGAACCAATTTGGGCAGAACAAAAGGAGCGGCTGCGGTAATGATAATTTTATCAAAAGGAGCGAAGGAGGGCAAGCCTTCAAAGCCATCTCCATAAAAGAACTTAATGTTGTGATAAGTGGTTTTAAACAAAAAATTGTTCACCTGAATATCGTACAATTTTTTTGTCGCAGCAGGGTCTTAATAGCAAGGCTGTTTGTGCGATTGCATGAGCAAAGCTTTATTAAAGATAATGCGAGGATACGAATTAATTTTCTGTTTATTGGTCAGTGTGATACTAACCAATAAACAGAAAATTTGATTTCATTTTTACTTTGCCAGCATCATTTGTTTTGTATCCATCAATCTTCCATTGATCAGTAATGAGTAAAAATAATTGCCAGCGGCTAAGCTACCTGTGGCAATGCTTACTTGTCCTGTTCCTTTATCGGTAATAGGTATGGTTTGCAGGCGGGTTCCTTTTTCATCTGTCAGTACAATTTGCGCACTGCTTGCACCCGCAGGCAAGTGGTAGGCAACCGTAGTTGTATTATGAAAAGGGTTGGGTACATTTTGTTCGAGCCGGGCAACACTGTTTGATACAGTTACCGCAGAAGCATTGTTGTTGGTGATGTGCAAAGCCGATTCTATTTTAGTTAATCTTTCGGTTACCGCATCCAGTTTATTATTTAGTAATTGATTGCTTTCGTTTAATGAATCTATTTGTTGTTGTTTGCTGTCGTTCAACTTACTTAATTCCTGTACGGCTTTAACCAGTGGCACCACAAAATCGCTATAACTTAAAGCGTATAAGTCTTTATCGTTTGCCGGATGATGAATGCCGCTAAAATCATAATTAAATTTCCTGGCAGTTACTTCCACTTCCTGTGCAACAAAGCCTGTATAAAGCATTTTTTCTTTCGCGCTCATGGCATCTTCGGTCGCTTTGTTATGGGTTGCCTGATCGGGTTCGGAAGCGTCTTTGCGTTGTTTGTTATGTAAAGCGGTTAAGCCTGTTCTGTCGTTTGCCGCATGGATGTCATAATTATAAGTAACAGGGCGTAATTGTTTTATAAATGCAAGACCCGGTACATTTTCCTTTATATTTTTCTTTATACGCCCGTCAGAAACATTAAAGTAAGGTGCGTAAGCTTCAACCGCCGTAACAGAACTACTACCCAGCATAACCTCGTTGCTGGCAGTAGCCGTTGCTTCACTACCAAGAGCAGTAGCGTTAAAAAATGTACCGTCTGATATCTCAGTTAAATAACCAAGCATTGTATTGTCAGAACCTGTTGTAATATATTCACCTGCTTCCTGGCCGATAGCCGTATTAAGCGTGCCTGTTGTATTGTCTTGTAATGCATAAGTGCCAATACTTGTGTTATAGCCGCCCGTGGTATTTCTTTCTAATGAATTATATCCAACTGCGGTGTTCGAATAATTAGGGCCTGTATTTGCATACAAAGCATGAAAACCTATAGCCGTTTGGGCAATGCCTGATGTAAAACTAAAAAGCGCTTTTGAGCCAATCGCTACATTAGTACCACTGGGATCGGTTACACTGTACAAAGCAGAATCGCCAATGGCAATGGATTGCAACCCGGTTGTATTGGAGTATAAAGCATGGCTGCCAATGGCTACATTGGAATATCCAATATTATCAGAAAAGAGCGATTTATGACCAATGGCAACATTGGCTTGCCCGGTAGTGTTGCTGTTTAATGCCTGGTAACCCACCGCCGTGTTCAGCCTTGTGCCTGTGCCGCCGCCGTTGCCAACCGAAACACTTTGGTTGGGTGAATTGTATTGCAGTACCGCATCGCCTCCTATGCGAAGCAGCCCTGGTGAACTAATGTTGATATCTCCGGTAACATCCAATTTGTAAGAAGGATTTACGGTTCCAATTCCTGTATTGCCAAATATATACAATCCGCCATTGGGCGGTGGTGTCGTATTCGCTCCAATTGCAACACCACCATTGCTGTGCACAAGCAGTCTTGTTGCTCCGTTTACCTGCGCGCGAAAGGGATTTTCACCAGTGGCGCTGTTTACATGCAAGCGATCCTGTGGTGCAACAACACCAATACCTACTCTGCCGTTGGCAGAATCAATGTACATGCGCTGCACATTGTTGGTATAAAAGTGCAGGCTTACGCTGTTGGTTGTACCCAGCTTGCTGGTGCCGGTTTCATTGTTGTTGCCTGTAAGGCTCCAGTAAGGTGAAGAGTTTTGTGCGCTGGCTGTTGTTGCGATGCAAATTACAGCAATGGATAGGAGAGTACTGATTTTTTTCATTTTATGGTTTTATTGTTTTGAAGAATACGAAATGCAACAGTTGTTTGAAAAGCAGCTTGAAAGAAATAAAAATAAAACTAAAGTTGTTAATCACTGCATGATTTTTTTATTGATCTTATTAAGGTATTGTTTTCTTGTGCTTAATATGACTAAGCCAAGAATGAAAATATCGTTTCCATTATATTGACGTAGTTTAATTTGCTTGCGCAAATAGGAACATCACTTTAAAATAAAGCGATTGCAAAAGATTTTTTAATGAACTGTAATCGTTAAATGAAAAAAGTAAAACGGTAATGTTTTTATAGTGTTTGCAACGTTGCACAAGCAAATGGAATAAAAACAAACTTTAATAATTTTTTCCCTTCAACATCGGCACAAATGAAAAGTTATCGAACGATTCTGTGTCAACACCATTGCTACATTTGGTAATACGCAACATGCGCTGACTATTTTTACCATCATCAACGGGCACAACCATAACGCCGCCCATGCGTAATTGTTCAATTAATTTTGGAGGAATAAAAGGAGCCGCCGCGGTAATGATAATTTTATCAAAAGGAGCGAAGGAGGGCAAGCCTTCAAAGCCATCACCATAAAAAAACTTAATGTTAGGATAAGTGTATTTAAAAACATATTTTTTAGATTGAACATCAAACAATTTTTTTTGTCGTTCAATAGTAAAAACACGTGCGCCCATTTCGGCTAAAATGGTTGCCTGGTAAGCGCTTCCTGTTCCTATTTCCAACACTTTATCATTGCGTTGGATGTTTAGCAATTGGGTTTGATAAGCCACCGTATAAGGTTGCGAAATAGTTTGTCCTTCACCAATAGGAAAAGCTCTGTCTTCATAAGCAATTTTATCAAAAGCAGAATCTAAAAACCAATGGCGTGGAATGTTGTTGATCGCTTCTATCACACGCTCATCGGTAATTCCTTTATCGCGCAATAAATTAATAAGTTGTCTTCTCATGCCTTTGTGCATGTATGTATCTTCTATTTTCTTCATTATTGCTGCAAAATAATATTGGCTATGCTGTAAAAATAAATTTTTGTTTCCGCTTTTTCTGCGTTGTTTTACCGTGCAAATTACCGAGTAATTATTACCTTGTCTTCATAGTTTTTTATAACTAGGTTTTAAATTCACAGCCTGATGAAAACAACAACACGTGTGCAGCTTTCTTTACTCATGTTTCTCGAGTTTTTTATTTGGGGAGCCTGGTATGTAACCATGGGAACGTATTTAGATAAAGTGCTTCATGCAACGGGCTTGCAGGTTGGTGCGGCTTACAGCGCCATGGCAATTGCCACCATTATTTCTCCCTTTTTTGTGGGCATGATTGCCGACCGCTATTTTGCAGCGCAACGTGTGTTGGGCGTTTTGCATTTGATAGGCGCAGCGTTGTTGTTCTATCTAACCACCATCACTTCACCTGACTCTTTTTACTGGATTTTATTATTGTACTCCTTAGCATATGCGCCAACGCTGGCGTTGGCAAATTCGGTTGCCTTCCGGCAGATGAAAGACACCAGCAAAGAATTTGCTTCCATTCGCGTGTTGGGAACCATTGGCTGGATTGCTACCGGTTGGTTGATTGACAAAGTGTTTCACATTAGCACCGATCAATTGGTATTTACTTTTAAAATGGCTGCTGTGGCATCCGTGGTGCTGGGTTTGTTAAGTTTCTTTTTGCCATCCACGCCTCCTAAAGCCAAAGGCACTAAAGCAACGTTTGCGCAAATTTTAGGTGCCGATGCGTTTGTGCTGTTTAAAGATCGTTCATTTGTTATCTTTTTTATTGCTTCAGTTTTAATTTGCATTCCGCTTTCTTTTTATTACAGTTTTACCAATTTGTATTTGGTAGATGCCGGTATGAAAAATGTTACCAGCAACATGACCTTCGGGCAATTTTCCGAAGCATTTTTTATTTTATTGATTCCTTTCTTTTTTCGAAGGTTGGGTGTAAAATGGATGATTATGCTGGGCATGATTGCCTGGACGCTTCGCTTTCTTTGTTTCGGTTATGGCAATGCCGATAGTTTGTTGTGGCTGTTGTTTGCAGGCATCATTTTACATGGTGTTTGTTTTGACTTCTTTTTTGTAACCGGGCAAATTTATACCGATAGTAAAGCTTCTCTTCAAATACAAAGTCAGGCGCAGGGAATGATAACGATGGCAACTTATGGCATTGGAATGTGGATAGGAACATTGCTGTCCGGTTACGTGAAGGATTGGTACACAGTTGCAGGTGTTCCGCAATGGCGAAACATTTGGATGGTTCCTGCCGGTATTGCGGCGTTTGTTTTTGTTTTGTTTTTACTGTTTTTTAAAGACAATCAGCGCAGCGCTGTTCACTATCAGCCAGCCGCCGTTGAACCTGTTGAAATGGTATAATACACATTTGTTTTTGCCCCAATTTTCTATACAAAAACCAACTTATCAATTATGAAAGTAGCGATGCTTGGCTCAGGTTTCATCGGTCGTTTTTATGCCGATGCACTCCTGGGCAACCGTAGTAAAGATTCGATTGTTAGCATTTATTCGCGCCGCGAAGAAACAGGGCAGAAGTTTGCCGCTGATTACAAAGTTTTGCACGTAACCACCAACATGGAAGAATCCATTGCACATCCGGAAACCGAAGTGGTGTGCATAGCTTTGCCTAACAATCTTCACGAAGAAGCAGTAATGCTTTGCTGCAAGCACAACAAAGCGGTCATCACCACAAAGCCGTTGGGACGAAATGCCGCCGAAGCCAAACGCATGTTGGAAGCGGTTGAGAAAGCAGGCATCTTCAATGGTTACTTAGAAGATTTGGTTTACACACCCAAGTTTTTAAAAGCATTGGAAAGTGTAAAAGCCGGGGCGTTGGGAAGAATTCTTTGGGCGAAATCGAGAGAAACGCATCCTGGTCCGCACAGCGAATGGTTTTGGAATATGGAGCAAGCTGGCGGCGGTTGTATTTTGGATTTGGGTTGCCACTGCGTGGAAATTACCCGTAGTTATATTGGTAAAGATGTAAAGCCTGTGGAAGTAATGTGCTGGGCTGATACACAAGTAAAACCCATTGATGCAGAAGACCACGCCATTGCTTTAATAAAATATGAAAACGGAGCTATCGCCCAGTTTGAAGTAAGCTGGACGTTTCGCGGCGGGCTTGACCTGCGTGATGAAGTAATGGGCACTGAAGGTACCATTTGGATAAACAGCTTTCTCCGCACTGGTTTTGAAATGTTTACTACCGGCAAAGGAGGTGATTATATTGCCGAAAAGGCGGAAAGCAACAGTGGCTGGTTGTTTCCGGTAGGCGATGAAATTAATGAACTGGGTTATAACCACATGTTTGCTGATATGTTTAGAAGCATGGAAAACGGCACTCAACCGAAAGAAACATTTTATGATGGTTATGTGGTAAATGCGGTATTAGATGCGGCTTATAAAAGTGCCAAAACCAAACTTTGGGAGCCGGTGCAACTGGATGTTTGGCGTGGTAAAGAAGGCTTGAGCAAACCGAGCAATTACACTGATTATGATGCTGATTATTTTTTAATTAAAGAAGAAATGACGCATTACGGTGCGAAGAAAGTGATTTTGAAAAATAAAAAAACAGGAAAGATAGAAGAGCGGATTGAAGGGTAAAGATACTTCTTGTTGGTACAAAACCTGACAGGTGTTAATACCTGTCAGGTTTTGTATTTTAAATTATAATAATTCTGTAACCTGAAATTTTTAGTAAGAAGTAAATAAGGTTTGAAACCTGATAAAATGCTTTTGTTTCCTTTGATGGAATTAATGCGACAAAAAAATGTCAATATATTTTATCACAAAAACGTTTTTATGAACACAACAGAAACGCAGAGTACTCTTGCTGAAGATACCAAAAGCAAAAATGGCAAGCACTCGCAAAAACAAGAAGCCAACGGCAAGCCGGAAGAAGGCAAAAAAGAAGGCGCTGCAGCACCTAAATTTGGCGGCGGGTCTTTTTCAACGTACTACACCTGGAGAGGCTCTGGCAATGTTAATCTTAACTGCGGCAACAGTGCCATCAATGCAAATTCAAGAGTAGTAGCATCAGTTAGCGAGTACAACACTGATCCAACGCAAAACCGTTTTATCGGCGATGCTTCTATGCTCGTTTACAACGTAGCGCCATACAATGGCGGTGTGGTTGTTCTTATTAATGTAAACTGGGACAGCCCTTTGAATGTTCGTGTTGATTTCCTCATTGACCCATGAGACAATTCACACCCCTAATAACCTGATTGAAACAGTGTTTCAGTCAGGTTATTTTTTATATATCCCCTATACTTTCTTTTTCTTCTATTATCTTCATAGTTATTCTCCTCTGCCTTAATTTATTCTGCTTGCCTTTTATATGAAAATTTTATTTTGTTTCTAAAAATGAATCCGGTAACAGACGATTTAAAACTTTTTAGCATACAAATCCTCCCAAAAAACACCGTTAAAAAAACCTTTTCCCTTTGCAATTCATTGATAAAAAATTACTTTTACCACTCATTATTTTTATACATCACTTTACTGCAAGCAGTTAAATCAATTCATGGAAGATAACAGAATAATCCCCCCCGAAACAAATGACAACGACCGCATTATTCAGGTAAATATAGAAGAGCAAATGAAAACGGCTTACATTGATTATTCAATGTCCGTGATTGTTGGTCGTGCCCTGCCCGATGCGCGTGATGGCTTTAAACCCGTACATCGCCGCGTACTTTTTGCAATGAACGAATTGGGCAACAATAGTAACAAAGCCTATAAAAAATCGGCACGTATTGTAGGCGAAGTGATGGGCAAATACCACCCGCATGGCGATGCCTCTATTTACGATACCCTGGTGCGCATGGCGCAGGAGTGGACCATGCGCTACAGGATGGTTGACGGGCAGGGAAACTTTGGCAACCAGGATGGCGACCCGCCGGCGGCTATGCGTTATACTGAAGTGCGTTTACAGCGCGTTGCCGAAAGCATGTTGGAAGATATTGATAAAGATACTGTTGACTTCGGGCTAAACTTCGACGATTCGTTAAACGAGCCAACCGTATTGCCAACGCGTGTTCCGCAATTGTTGGTGAATGGCAGCAGCGGTATTGCCGTGGGAATGGCAACCAATATGATGCCTCATAACTTAAGTGAAGTGGTAAATGGCTGTGTGGCTTATATTGACAATAAAGACATTTCAATAGAAGAACTAATGGGCTTTGTAAAAGCTCCCGACTTCCCAACCGGCGGTGTAATTTATGGCATGGAAGGCGTGAAGCAAGGTTTCCTTACAGGGCGTGGCAGGGTAGTGGTTCGCGGAAAATTTACTATCGAAACAAAAGCCAGCGGCAGAGAGCAAATTATTATAACTGAAGTTCCTTATCAGGTAAACAGAGATTCCTTAACCGACCGTATTGGTCAGCTGGTAAATGAAAAAATTATTGAAGGCATTGCTCATGTAAACAACGAAAGCACCGGACGGGAAGGCACCCGTATTGTACTCGATTTAAAACGAGATGCAGTTGCCAGTGTGGTAGCCAACCACCTGTTTAAACATACTGAACTGCAAACCAGCTATGGCATTAATAATGTTGCCATCACGAAAGGTCGGCCTAAAATTTTAAACCTGAAAGACCTGATTATTGAGTTTGTTGATTTCCGCATGGAAGTGGTTACTCGCAGAACAAAGTTCGAGCTTCGCAAAGCAAAAGAAAGAGCGCATATATTGGAAGGATACTTGAAAGCGCTGGATCATTTGGATGAAGTAATCCGGCTCATCCGTGGCAGCCGCACGCCGGATGATGCATTAAAAAGTTTGATTTCCAAAAGCAAAGAAGAAAACTGGTATCTGAATGAATCTTTCTTCGCAGATATTGCACAAAACGTTTACAACCAGGAAACCGGTTTAAGCGATGTGCAGGCAAAGGCTATTCTGGAACTTCGTTTACAACGGTTAACCGGACTTGAAAGAGATAGAATACAGGAAGAATTTAATGAGTTAATGCACACAGTAGCCAAGCTTACCGCTTTATTGGGCGATGAAACATTGCGCTTTGATGTAATTAAAACAGAGTTAATAGAAGTAAAAACAAAGTTTGGTGATGAACGCAAAAGTGAAATACAATACCTCGCCGATGAAATGCGCATTGAAGATTTAATAGAAGATGAAAATGTGGTAATCACTATATCGCATTTAGGTTATATCAAGCGCACATCAGCTACGGAATACCGCCAGCAACGCCGCGGTGGAAGAGGAGCCGTAGGAAGTAAAACAAGAGAAGAAGATTATGTTGAGCATCTATTCGTTGCTTCAACGCATCATACCATGATGTTCTTTACTGAAAAAGGCAGGGCTTTCTGGTTAAAAGTATATGAGATACCAGAAGGCGAAAAGCAAAGCAAAGGCAGAGCGATTCAAAACCTGATACAAATACCGCCTGATGATAAAGTGAGAGCCATACTTGACGTAAAAAAATTAGATAACAAAGATTTTGTTCAGAACCATAATATCATTCTTTGCACAAAAAAAGGCATAATTAAAAAAACGCCTCTGGAAGATTTTAGTCGTCCGCGTTTAAATGGTGTTATTGCAATAACTATTATTGAAGGCGATGAATTGCTGGAAGCCAAACTCACCACCGGTAGTAACGAAGTTATGATGGCGGTGCGCAGCGGCAGAGCTATCCGTTTTCCCGAGGCTAAAGTTCGCCCAACGGGTCGCGGAGCTATTGGCGTTCAGGGTATAGATACAGAAAATGGAAAAGATGAAGTGATAGGCATGATATGTGTTAATAGGGAAGATTCTGAAAAAACGATTTTGGTTGTAAGCAAAAAAGGCTTTGGTAAACGAACACCATTGCTTTCAGAAGGTGAAGATGTGTATCGCATTACCAACCGTGGCGGTAAAGGTGTGAAAACAATAAATGTAACTGAAAAAACCGGCAAACTCGTTGCCATATTGAACGTAAGTGAGAAAGAAGATTTAATTATTACCTGCAAATCCGGCATTACTTTGCGTACGCCTGTAAAAAATATTAAAGAGGCCGGACGAAATACACAAGGCGTTATTTTAATCCGGTTAGATAACGGAGATGAAATAGCAGCGGTTTCTCAAATTGAAGAAGAAGAAGCTATTATTGAAGAAATAGCAGAAGCAGAAAACGAAACGGCTGAAACAAATACACCCATAATAAACGAAACCGATTCAGATCAGTCATTAGAAAATAATAACGATAATCACCAATAAAACAAGCGATATGAAACACCTGACGTTGTCTTTTTTATTTGCTGCTTTAGGATATCTTGCAATGGCGCAGGATTATACGAAAGTGGCAACTCTTTACACGCTGAAAAAGTATGATGATGCTAAAAAAGAACTTGATAAAATTGCCACAACAGATAAGGGCAAAGACAAAGCTGATACTTATTTATGGGAAGCCGCTTTAAACAGTGAGTTTTATAAAGACAGCAGCAATGCCTCCAAATATCCAACTGCTGCCGATGATGCTTACAATGCGTTAATGACTTACAAACAAAAAGACCCCACTTTAAAAGCATTAAAAGAAAATGGCACGTTAAATAGCATTGCCTGGATATACACATCATCTTTCAACGATGGTAAAAAATATTTTTCTCAAAGCAACTGGCCATTAGCACTTAGTAATTTTAAGCGTGCTGAAGCCATGAGTGAATTTATCAATCAAAATGGATTTAATTCAAACAAATCAAACATTGATACATTTACTGTTTTGTACACAGGCTATGCAGCGCAAAATACAGGTAAGTTAGATGATGCAACCATGTACTATGAAAAGCTTGCTGATGTAAAAGCTGGTGGTAAAGATTTACAACCTATGTATCAGTACATGATTGATGATTATTCACGACTAAAACAACCCGATAAGTTCACAAAATATCTTGCTGTTGCAAAGGAATTATATCCCGATCAATCCGCTTTATGGTCGCAAATGGAAATGAGCAACATGACAAGCGGATCTTCTTTGCAGCAAATTATTGATAAATACAAAGCACAAGCCGGTGGCTCATTAACCGAAGACCAATTGGTTGGTTATGCAGAAGCTTTTAATGATCCTGATAAAACAAAAGCGTTAGATAGCTCGCAGCAGGTTGATTTAAAAATGATGTCTGCAGGTATTTATGAAAAGTTATTTGCTCTAAATCCGAACAAAGGTTTATACGCTTTTAACGCTGGCGTTTTAAACTATAATATTTTTAATATTTTAGATGATAGATTTTACACACTGCGTGGCGAAGGAGCAGCTTTAAAAGCAAAACGTGCTGACATACAAAAACAGCAATTGCCTTATGCCGATTCTGCCATTAACTGGCTTGAAAAAGGCTATACCGTTTTAAAAGCGAAAACCGACCGCGATAAAAACGAATCAAATTCTTTAAATCGTTCTGTTGATTTTCTTGCCAATTTGTATCAATGGAAAAGAGAACGCTCAAAAGGCATTGCACCGAAAGATTATGACAAGTACGATGCTAAGTTCAATCAATATTCAAACGAACACGATAAATACAAAGTCATGTAATTTATAAAAGATCAATAAAAACAAAAGCAGCCCATGAATTGGCTGCTTTTGTTTTTATATGATAGAAGAGACGAAGGAAATTTTCAACTTAACATAATATAAATTATAGGAAAAAATTTATTCTTAAACTGGAGCGGTCGCTGGTTTTACTTGTTGACTTTGAGGTCCGCTTTGTTGTTGCTGATTAGTGTTTTGCACAACTTGATTCGCTAATCGTTTATCACTAACTCCAAGTCCGTTAAAAATTAATCGTAGGTTTTGATCGAAAGTGAAATATTTATAAACCCAGTTAATGAAAATTTGAACTTTGTTTTTTGCTCCTAAGATTAAGAACAAGTGGACGCTCATCCACATAAACCATGCAATAAAACCACCAAAATGTAGCTTTGGTTTGGGAATATCAACTACTGCACGGTTTCTTCCAACCGTTGCCATATTGCCTTTGTCGTGATATTCATATTGCTTTAAAGGTTCACGACTGTTATTGGCTAATTTTATTAAATTTTCTGCTAATAATTTACCTTGCCCAATGGCAACATTAGCTAATTGCGGATGACCGTTTGGATATTTTGGTGTTTCCATACTAGCTATGTCTCCGGCGGCATATACGTTGGTAAAACCAAGCACTTTATTAAACCGATCAACCTTTAGCCGATTGCCTTTTACAATTAGAGAACCATCAAAACCGGCAGGTAAATTACCTTTTACACCAGCCGCCCAAACAACTGTTTTAGTAAGTATTACATCACCATTCGATAGCGTTACTTTTTCGCCATCAAACTCCTTTACCACCGTTCCTGTTTTTACTTCCACTCCCAACTCTTTCAAATATTGCTGGCTTTGCTCGCTGCTTTTTTCACTCATTACGCCCAGCGTTTTCGGGCTGCCTTCCAGCAAATAAATTTTCATTTTCGAAAAGTCAATATCCGGATAATCTTTCGGCAAAATTTTATTGCGCATCTCTGATATTGCTCCGCTCAATTCAACGCCGGTTGGTCCGCCACCCACCACTACAATGCACATTTGCTGCATTAGTTTTTCGTTATCGTTTTTAACTAATTCAGCATCTTCAAACATCTGCACCAAATGATGCCGCAAACGCAATGCTTCTACGGTTGACTTCATGGGATATGCCAGGCTTTGCATTTGCTTGTTGCCAAAGAAATTGGTATCGCAACCCGTGGCTAACACCAACACATCATAACTTACATCGCCGGTATCGGTTACTACAATATTTTCAGCAGTTTTTATTTCGGTAACCGTAGCTAAGTGAAATGTAAAATTTTTTGATTCCTGAAAAGCTTTTCGCAACGGAAATGAAATATTGCTGGCATCTAACGATGCAGTTGCTACCTGGTAAAACAAAGGCTGGAACTGATGATAATTGTATTTATCAATCAAAGTTATTTCGATGCCTTTTTTATTGTTTAATTTATTGGCGAGTTTAAAACCTGCGAAACCGCCGCCTACAATCACAACTTTCATGTTGTTTGTTTTTGTACAAGAAGTAAACAAAAAAGATGCTAATAAAAAATCAGTCCTCGCAATTGTCAATATTCAGCACCATAATGTAATCGTTCATAAAAAAGCCATTGCCAATATCAATGTCGGCTTTTTCTTTTATTGCAAAACCATTTTTCTCATAAAAGAAACGGGCTTTGTTGTCCCGGTTTACATTCAACTCTAATTGAGCACCTCCCAATGATCGCACTTTGTTAATTATAAACTGAAGCAATGCTTTGCCTGCACCATTTCCTTGCTGCTGTGGCGTTACATAAATTTTATGCAACTTCCAAACATTATCTTCTAAGTGCTTTATTGATGCAAACCCAATAAGATCGAAATCATTATAAATAAAATAAAACAAATGACCTTCTTTAAATTGCTGTTCAAGTGCCTCTTTCGAGTACATTACAGTAAACATGTAATCAATTTGGTCCGGATTTATTATTGATTGATAGGTTTGCTTCCACGTAACATCCGCAATCAGTTGAATGTCTCCAATTTCACTTTCTTCTGCCCTTTTAAAGCCAAACATTATTAAAAGATTTTTCTGGTGAGCCAATGGCTTACTAACGCACTGCCTGTACCAATGGCGGCACCTGCCAGCACATCGGTTGTGTAATGTTCGCCGAGATACAACCGCGAGTAGCTACAACCCGCTGCCCAGGCATACGCCGGCACAACCACATACCATTTTTTATATTGTAAAGAAAGCGTGGTTGCGGTTGCAAAAGCAAGGGTTGCATGACCCGATGGAAACGATTCGCCTACTTCGTATTGGTAAGGATAAATGCCGGCATATTTTTGATAAGGTCGCTCGCGGTTGATCGTTTTTTTTAATCCTTCGGCGATGATAATGCTGATAGCCAGCGAGCCGATCTGCTCATAAGCCTTCACTTTTATTTTCTTATCTTTTTTTATTGAACCAATGATGAAAGTTGCAACAGGAACAGCAACGCTTACCGGATACACCGATGCGCTCAAACCCTTATCAACAAAGGAATTCGGGTGAACAGGATTGACCGATTTTACAAAATCAACATCCCAGTTTTGTGCATTTGTTTTTGCTATGAAAAAAAAGCAATTGGCTACTAAAAGAAGAGTAAAAACAAACCTGACATTTTGTTTCATGCTTATAAATTTGCAAGGCTTTCTTCCAATGATTGAATGCGCGCTTCGGCATCGGCTCTTTTCTTTTTTTCCAAAGCAACCACTTCAGGTTTCGCATTCTGAACAAATTGTTCGTTCGATAATTTTTTGATAACGCTATTCAAAAAATTACGCTGGTAACCGAGGTCTTTTTCTATTTCAGCTTTGATGCTTTCTTTATCAACCGAGACATTGGATTGCAGATAGATTTTATCTTTATCAATCGTTATAACGATTGAATCGGCAACAGCTTCATAAACATAAACAATCTCACCGGCTGATGTTTGTTTTTGCAGGATGGAGGCAAAGCTGTCATACAAAAATTGATCGCTGGTTTGAATATTCAAATTAACCGTTTCGCGCGGCTTCAAACCGTTTTTGTTTTTTGCATCCCGAATGCCGGTAATGAGTTGTTGCAATAAATAACCTTGTTGTAAAATAGCATCATCGGCTTCTGTAAAACCTTTCCATTGTTTGATGCACAAGTCATCGCTTCTATCTTGCAGCAAATGATAAATTTCTTCGGTGATAAACGGCATAAACGGATGCAGAAGCTGTAACATGGTATCGAAAAACTGCAATGTTTTTTTGTAGATGTTTTCATTCATGGCTTCTTCAGCCGAAGGTTTAATCCATTCGAGATACCAGCTACAGAAATCGTCCCATAGTAAAGAGTAAATGGTTTTTAAAGCTTCGCTCAACTTGAATTGAGATAGTAAATACTCCACTTCTCCCCTCACTTTGTTCATCCTGTTTTCAAACCAGTTTACAGCAAAATTTTCTTCAGTTGACAGTTGACGGTTGACGGTTGACAGTTTTTCTTCCCACATCTTCACCAACTTCAACGCATTCCACAATTTGTTATTGAAGTTTCTGCCTTGTTCAAGCGAACCTTCATCAAACAATAAATCGTTCCCGGCGGGTGAAGAAATCATGATGCCAAAGCGCACGGCATCGGCACCGTATTTATCTATCAGCTCTAATAAATCGGGTGAATTGCCCAATTGCTTACTCATCTTTCTACCTTGCTTGTCGCGCACCATGCCGGTAAAGTAAACATCGCTGAAAGGCTTGCTGTGTTTGAATTCGGTGCCGGCCATAATCATGCGGGCAACCCAGAAAAAGATAATGTCCTGCCCGGTTACCAACACCGAAGTTGGATAATAATAGTTGATGTCTTTGTTATCGGGTTCGGTGATTCCTTTAAATACTTCGATAGGCCAAAGCCAGGAAGAAAACCAGGTGTCGAGAACATCGCTATCTCTGGTGAGCTTTGAGCTTTGAGCTTCGAGCTTCGAGTAGTCGCTCATAGCTCGTGGCTCGTAGCTCTTTGCTATTTCCCTTGCTTCCTCTTCCGTTTCTGCAACTACCATATTGCCTTGCTCATCGTACCACGCAGGTATTTGCTGTCCCCACCAAAGCTGGCGGCTGATGCACCAATCTTTTACATTCTCCAGCCAATATTTATAAGTAGCGATAAATTTATCACCGGGATGAATTGTAATGTCTCCGCTCAAAACCGCGTCCAGTGCAGGTTTGGCAAACTCTCTCATTTTTACAAACCACTGTGTAGATATTTTGGGTTCAACTACCGAGTTGGTTCGTTGCGAATAGCCAAGCCTTGTTGTGTAGGTTTCTTCTTTCAATAACAAACCCTCGTTGCGCAATTGCTCAACTGCCAGCTTGCGCGCTTCAAAACGGTCTTTGCCAACAAACACCTGTGCAGCTTCGCTTATTTTTCCATCGTCCGTTAAAGTATCAATTACAGGTAAATTGTGTTTGATGCCGATGTTATAATCGTTAATGTCATGTGCCGGCGTTATTTTCAAAACACCTGTACCGAATGATGGGTCAACATACTCATCAAATATCACCGGAACGGCTTTATTGATTAAAGGCACCATTACTTTTTTGCCCTTATATTTTTTATAGCGTTCATCGTTAGGATTGACGCACACCGCAACATCACCCATAATCGTTTCGGGGCGTTGGGTGGCAATGACGATGTAGTTGTCAGATGAGAGATGACCGTTGACAGAAGGTTGCTTGCTGTCATCTTCAATCAAATATTTCACATAATACAGCTTGCCTTCTACATCTCTGTATTCCACTTCTTCATCGCTCAAAGCCGTTTGCGCAGCTACATCCCAATGAATCATCCGCGCCCCGCGATAAATCAATCCTTTGTTGTACAAATCGACAAACACTTTAATTACCGCTTTGTAATAATGATCATCCATTGTAAAAGTTACGCGGTTCCAATCTACACTGCAACCCAGCTTTGCAATCTGGCTGTAAATAATGCTGCCATATTTTTCTTTCCACTCAAAAGCATATTTCAAAAACTCTTCGCGAGTGAGATTATTTTTATCAATGCCACGCTCCTTCAACATGCCTACTACTTTGGCTTCGGTAGCAATGGAAGCATGGTCGCTGCCCGGCACCCAGCAAGCGTTATAGCCTTTGGGGCGTGCGGTTCTAACCAAAATATCCTGCACGGTTTCATTTAAAGTGTGCCCCATGTGCAACACGCCCGTAACATTGGGTGGCGGAATAACAACGGTAAACGGTTTGCGGTCATCGGGCTGGCTGTTAAAATAGCCTTTGCTCAACCAATGCTGATACCATTTGTCTTCGGTTGCAGAAGGTGTGTAATGTTTGCTTAATTCCATAAATACAATTGCAAAAAATGAGTGCAAATGTAAATGAAAACATTCGCCGTTTGTTTTTGCACTATAATCGTTCTTGCTGGCGGCTTTGCGAGGAATCTGATGAGAACAGGATGAACGTAGTTGAGTAAAGGGACAGGCAAACATTTGCCAATATCTTTACAATGGCAGAGCAGATTCCGCACAAAGCCATCGCTGGGTTGATTATAACTTCATACTTGTGTTGATGACATCCCAACAAGTCGAGACAAGTCTTGCGGAATGACGAAAGGCTGAATTTTAAAACTGAGTCACTACTAAAATGCCTTCCACTTTTGCTGTTGTTTTTGACCAATAATGGCGAAGGAGATTTTTTATTCTTTATTGCCCGGATATTTTGTACCAGCCCCAAAAAACACTTCAATGGATTTGATTTTCCCTGTTCCGTTAAAGCTATACACATCAACGTTGCGGACCACTTTATCATCAACTGTAGTAATCTGAACCAGCAGCATCAGGTCATCTCCGTTTTCAGCCATTTTAATATAATCAACCTTTTTAAAATATTTAGCCGTCGGCCAGCATTTCTCTTTGAATTTTTCTACCGAAATATGGTCATCGTTGTTGGGACTGGTAAAAGTGAAGCCGTCAGCAAACTGGGCTGCTACCGCGTTCCAGTCCTTACTTTCAAAACCTGAATAATAAGCCTTCACTACTTTTTCTTTTTCTGTGCTTTGTGCATCAATGCTGGCAGCAATGCAGGTTAAGAGGAGGCATGTAATAAGTCGTTTCATAGTAGATGTTTTAATTGGTAATTCTGCCTTTTTGGTAGGCGCAGCAAAATCTTTGTTTCAGGTAATCAAACCATTTATAACTATCTCATACCCGTTATAGGTTTGAAACAAAAGCAGCCAGGCCGTGCAGATAAACGTAATGAAATAAATACACTTTTTTTTAGCAGTTTATTTGCGAACAGGGAGGAAAGATAAGAATTTAACTGACACGCTGACGTGGAAACACCGTTTGTTTTTATAACACTTTTGATGCCTGGAGTTGTATTTTTTATACAGATCATGTTACCTGCTGCTTTAGTTGGTCAGCATGAGCAAGCCAGCGAGTGATGCAAAAACAAAAGTGGCGCAAAAACAAACGTTGCCACTCAGCACTTGTCAACCTGAAAATGAAGCAAAAACAAAGCGACAAACTTTGACTTGTCAAAAGCTTGCAGGTAACGGTGCGAGGCTTGGCGATGGCAGGAAATTTTATAACGTCCAGCCCGGAACTGCAGCCGATTGAAAAACTGAAGTTGAAGATAAGAACTAATGATTAACAGCAAAATATCGGCTTGAACAAAAGATAATAAATGTACTGATGCTGAAAGTTGATTCGTCGCCCCGCCATAATGCCAAACCGCATCCTATGTTTACATTTTTTCAATAAGTTAGCTTGGTCAACAGAATAACACAAAGGAACAAAAGGTGGAGTAAGATGGCAAAACCGCATAGGCATTGTAAGCCTTTACAACATGATCATCCCCACCTTTTTTCTTACCAGATGCTGAACAGTTCACGAGGCTACCCACCAACGGTAAGCCTGCATTAGGATAGAAAGCACCGCGTAAGATTGTTCTTGTGATAACAGCCTAAAAATATTCATTCACCTCCAAACAAACAAGCAAATGACAAACACTAAAAAGTTATGCTGTGGCATCGATGTATCACAAAACACATTAGACGTCAGTTACCAGAACAACCTGGGCGAATTGTTTTACATCAAAGTGCCGAACAGCCGCAAAGGATTTGACGAAATCATCCGGCACACGGGTTTGCAATATCACTTCGTAATGGAGGCAACAGGTGTCTATTATATGAATCTGGCTTTTTTTCTGCACCACTTACAATGTGCCATTAGTGTGGTCAACGCCCTTACCATTAAGCGCTATATACAGATGCACCTGGAACGAAACAAAAATAATAAAAAGGATGCGAAATGGATCTGTAAATATGCTGCTGATCAGCAGCCGGAACTGTGGGAAATGCCCCACCCGCTTTACTTTCAGTGCAAGCAATTATACAATGCCATACGCACCTACAGCGAACAGATCAAGCTATTTACCAACCAGGTACACAGCCTCGAAAAGCTGCCCGTACAAAACAAAGACGTAGTAAAATCGCTTGAGAAAATGATAGCGCAGTTTGAAGGCGAGACAGAAAAGTTAGAGAAAAAGCTACAGGAAATACTGGTGCAATGGCAGCCACAGCAGGTAAAAAACATCAGCAGCATTATGAGCATAGGCAAGCGGGCTACCGCCCTGCTGATCGTCTATACACAAGGCTTTAAATACACCGGCAACTACCGGCAGTTAATTAGTTTTTCAGGCTTGAGCCCGGTAGAAAAAAGCAGCGGAACATCTATTAACAGCCGACCAACAATATGCCGGCAGGGCGGTAAACAAATCCGGGATGTGCTGTACCTGTGTGCCATGAATGCCATCCGCAATAACATAGCCTGCAAAGCTTTGTATAAACGCTTACGCGAAAAAGGAAAGAGTGGAAAGCTGGCTCTGATTGCAGTTTGCAACAAAGTGTTGAAACAGGTATTTGCCGTCGTTAAAAACAATACTCTGTACCAACCTAACTATTGTTCAGCTAAACCTTAAAAATTGTATTCATTTTTCTTGGCTTTTTACACAGTTCATGTTGCAGGCAGTTTTAACTGTTCATGGTTTATCGTGTAGTCATTTCTTCAAGTTCTTCTATCGTGAAGTCCTGATAAGTGTTATTTGGGGTGTCAAAAAATACAAGTTTTTCAATTTTATTATTCCTGCAAGTTCTCAAAGCAGCTTTCAACTTAATGCCATACTCAAAAAATCTTTGAAAATTTTCATCTTGGAAACCATTCTCAATTATGAAAGCCAACTCCTCGTTTTTATCTCCTAAAGATTGAATTTTGAGTGAGTTTTTAAGATTTGGAAAGGATTTGTAGATGTGAGTGAAGAAAGCATGTATTGCAAAGTCAGAAAAATTTATTACTCGATTATTTTCAGCATTCAGCTCAATCATAATTTGAACGAAATGCTCCTGATTGATTACTGATACTTCTCGAAGCATAACGTATAAAAAGTTCTTATCAATCTTTTCTACAACAACCTCATCCTTAAATTTTGCTCTCACCAATGCTAAATCCGATGGCTTAGATTGCGGCTTGGAAATATTAATTACTGTTTCTTCAGTCTTTAAAAACCCTTGTTTGAAGCTGCGAAGGGTAATCTTTTCACCTTCACTTAAAAACTCAAAGTTTTTATATGATGGTAGTGACATCAATGCGTCAAAAATGAACCTTTGTTTTTCTTCCATATTTTAAGGTGTAAGAAGTCTAAATTTTTATTATATTTTTTGTAGCAAGTTCTTTGAAACATTTGAAGGTAGCGTCAATATCAACTGAAGCATTATGAGCTTCTTCAAAATCATAATTAAAAAGTTTCCGATGCAGTTCGGAAAGCTTAGGCCAGTTAAACCCATATTTGCCTGTAATGGCACAATAGTTAGTTGTCTCCTCCATCGTGCAAATGTGTTTCTTATCGAGTATGTCAGAATTTATTCCTGCTCTATATAATTCGCAAGCAATAACATTTAAATCAAATTGCAGATTATGTGCGACAATGTTGCTACAATCATTTATTTCATTTTGCAATAACTGCAATACACTTTCTATTGGACTACCTAAATTCAAGGCTTTGTCAGTTGTAATCTTATGAACAAGAGATGCTTCAAAAGGAATAATGAAGGTAGGCTTGATAATGAAAGAATTTTTACTTATTATATTAAAATTCTCATCTGAAAGTATCCAAGCCACTTGTACGAGTCGTGGCCAATTTGTTGTGTCTTTGTATGAAGCTTTCCTTACTTTAGGTAATCCTGTTGTTTCTGTATCTATGAAGAGAAAATTTTGCTTTTTGTCAGACCCAATTAAACTAATCTCGTAAGTTTTTACTTCATCGAAAGGATAATCTATATAATTCTGAAAATCTGTTTTGTCGTCATTATAACAATAAACTACTGTTTTCAATTCTAAAATGTCATGGTTGCTGCAATCACAGTAACTTTTTTCGTGCAGAAAATCAATATCAGCATCAAGAATCCTCTCTAAGATGAGTTGTTGTGTTTCTTGTAAAACACTTAAGGGAAGTAATTCTTTATTTGCAATCGGAAGTAAAGTCAGTCCTATTTTTTGATTTCTACAACTCGGACAAAGTGAGAATGTAAAACAAATGTCATCGAAGTTATCGCAGTCTTTCAAAAAAACTGTCTTTCTTGTTTCTACTACTATATTGTCAGGTAAAGTTCGCATAAAAATTGCAGCAATACTTTTGTTGTACGTACGGCCTTCATTCGGGTGTGTCAACCTAAAGTATGTGTCGACCGAAGTTGGGTGTGTCCAGAAGCGTAGGAAAAAAGCACACTCTTTTGCATGTTGGCTTCGTGTCGTGCCTTGTGTGCTTGCAAATGTGTGTGCTTTTGTGTGTTGGCTTACTTAACAACAAAAAGAATGTCAGTAAGCGAAGTATAACTATTTGCAGAATTCTTTGGGAAGTTATAAGTTACCGCCAAGTTCTGTGCATTTTGCAAATCATATTCGAAGTCGTCAAGGTAAACATTTATTGTTGGCTCCAATAAAACCAAATCTCTTTTCAATTTCCATGAATTACTAAAATCAGATGTATCAACCAAGACCAAATACAACCTGTTCTCTGAACCAAACCGTGGAGCACTTTGATTTTCATAAAGCCACTTTGCTAAAATTTTGGGGTCAGCTTGTGCTTCTTTTAATATCCCAAGTTTTTCATCTTTGATTTTTTGAAGAACACCTAAACATAATTCATCTCCTTTGTCCTTCATTTTTTCAACAATCTCGTAAGCTATATCATTAGGTTTAGCATTTTTATCAAAGTAAATATTTGCTTCTTTTGCTTTTGCTTTCAAAAATGTCAATTCCACAGGATAACCCTTTTCGGTTCTTTTTTCTTTAATGTACTCTAAAGGCAAGTAAGTAACTTTTAAATCAAATGGAATATCATTTAAAAAAAAGTCGACACTTTTAACCTGTCCTACTGTAGGTAAAACTTTATTATGTGCCTTAAATATGTGCTCAATTAAAATGCTTGACCAATGGTTGTACCAGCTATTTAAAACGTAAGCTTGAACTAATGGATGAATTTCAGTTTCAAACTTAGAAAGCAATTCATCATAAGACTTGTAAACCTTTACATATCTGCCAACCAAAAGCTTATTCAAATCGTTTTGATAATCACCCCAGTCAAAATACTTAAGCTTATAAAGTTCTGAAACTAATTGTTCCTTGTCGAGTGCAACAACTTGCAATTTATTTTTCTCCCTGATGTAAGCATCTAAGATTTCATGTGAACCTGCTAAATCATTGGATAAAGCATTAAATAACTCAACAAACTGCTTGGTTAATGTTGTTTCTTTTAGCTGGATATTGTTTTTTTCTAAAAATTCAAATAGCAATTCTTTGCGAAAGATGGATTTAGTTTTTTAACCAAAGCAACCCCGAAAGGTCGGAGTTGAATTCTACAAGGTTTTCTTTTTCATGTTGTGTTTTCCAGTAGTTAAAGTCTTTCATTTATTGCGGCGGCTTGTTTAGTTGAATTTGTAAAATGCTTCTTCTTTGGTTTGCAAACAAATAAAACTTCTTTGCTGCCTGCAACACTACCTTTTCCACCACGTCCGTTGCTATATGTCTTATGCTCAACGGAAACATCTTTGTATTTAGAAATAATTTCGAATAAATCGTCCGTTGATGGATAACTTCTGTCATTATAGCTTATTAACCAGTGAGGGATTTCTTCAGCCATTTCAAAAAGGCTTTCAAAAGATCTCATCGCATCCCTTTTCTTGTCGAAACCACTAAATCGTTGCGGTTCATATCTCTTAATTCCATTAATAAATTCTTTGTCTTTCCAATACTCTGTAAAAGTTTCTAAGAGGTGGTAAAAACTCTGATAATCTGCGTGGCTGTCGCAATATGGCGGGTCAAAATAGGCTAAGTCTATATTTTTGAGATTTGGTAATAATTCAAGAATATTTTGATTATGACTTTCATTTGATTGTTCATTATCAAACACAGCAATATTATATTTCGGCACAAGCTCAAGAAATATCTCCTGCAAGGGTCTGACTAAACTTCGATTTCGCTTAATTCGCTCTGGGTCATTGGCATAGCGTAATGCCTGTGTATGATCAAAATGACCCATAGTCACTTTACGGGTCATGCTTCGATTAATGATTGTAAAAGCCAAAGCTTGTTTGTATGGATTTTCAAGTAGAGAAATATTTGCTCGAAAATTGTCAAGGAAAGCAGCTTCGGACTTCTCAAAGAAAACATCGGTATAAGTTTCTTCGAATAATTTAAAATCTGGTCGTGATTGATTATTCTGTAAAAGAATTTCAATGTCCTTCTTATCCAGCTTGGTGTTATTATTTTCAATAAGCCCGAGACCGATTTGATGATTGAAATTTAAAAAGTCGTTAGCTATAACTTTCAGTCCCATTTGCTTAAGCAGAAAGCTTACAGATTGTGAGCCAGCAAATGCATCTAAAGCAATTTGGATGTTGTCCGGTATATGTTTTTTTATCCATGCTAAATGGGTATGTTTCGCTCCCAAATATTGAGGGTCAGGAAATTTATGGTTGAAATTCGTAAATTCTTTAAATAGCATTAGAGCGTGTTGACATCTGAAGGTAATGATAGAATTGGTACAGTTGTTTAGGAGGAGAAAGAAACGAGCGGATGAGACGTTATGAGATAAGTGAAGAGCAATGGGAAGCGATTAAAGAGAAGCTGCCTTGCCAGCCCGGTTATCAGGGCAGAATGACTGATAACCGTTTGTTTATTAATGCAGTCATGTATGTAGCCAAATGCGGCATTCCCTGGCGGGACCTGCCGGAGCGGTTCGGCAACTGGAACACGGTTTATGTGCGTTTCAGAAGATGGGCTAAGGCAGGTATATGGCAAAAGATATTCAAAGACTTGGCAGACAAAGATGTCAAAACGCTGCTCATTGACTCAACCGCTGTTAGAGTACACCAGCATGCAGCCGGTGCTTTAAAAAAATAAGGAAACAGGCAAAGTGGATGATCAGGCAATTGGCAGGTCGAGAGGTGGACTGACAACAAAGATTCACTTAAGCACAGATGAGAAGGGAAGAATTAAAGCGATGGTACTAACAGGCGGACAAAGGGCAGATGTAAAAGCGTCTTTGGATCTGATGGGGGCAATGAAGCCGGAAAGAGTAATAGCCGACAAAGCATACGATGCAGACTGGCTTCTGCATTATCTGGACAGTGAAGGCATTGAGGCTGTCATACCACCAAAGAGAAGCCGGTTACAGCAAAGAGATATGGACTACATCGCTTATAAACAAAGAAACGTCATTGAACGGACAATTAACAAACTCAAACAGTATCGTAAAATCGCTACACGCTATGAAAAAACGACTCTTTCCTTCCTCTCACTTTCTTTGCTGGCTGCCACTTTTATCAACCTAAATCTATAGATGTCAACACAACCTAGTTAGTCTCTTTTGCAAACAAATTTAGCATTTTGTGTTGGGCTTTAGTTGTGCTGTGGGAAAGTTTTGGCTCTTTTGCAAGGTTGGCTTCTGTGTGTCGGCTTTGTGAGCCTTGCAAATGTGCCAAAATGTGCGGTGGGTTGTTGAGGTCTGTAAAGTCCTGCTGCATAGTGAACGATGTGTCCAAATAGGGTGACGTACAACGTTCCACTGCTTGCTGTCCGTAGCGGACTTCTGTGTTTCGTCAGCTTGGATAAAGATATACTGTTTAATGGAATTACAAATGACGACTGAGATTCGTCAGCCGCTATAGCAGCAAGCATTTGTTAGCGGCTGTGTTTTTCCTGTTGACATCATTGGTCGGTTGCTTATAAGCTGTCAAAGTTTATAGTCTAAAAACTTAAAACAGAAATAAGTCTGTGTCAACAAAAAGGGAAGTGTCATAGTTAAAAATGGTTGCCAGAGATCCTTAAAGTCATGGTCATCTAAATTAAAAACAAATATTGAAACTAAAACCGGCAAAAAGAGAAAAGTCAAACTGCTTAAAAATTTATTCTGTCTTATTCTTTTGTCAAGATTAAGAAGAACTGTCAACGAGGAAATAGTCAAAACAAAATTCCAAACTACACCAGTAAGAATAATGTCAATTAGACCAGAATTTCCTTCTGTACTTCCAGTTTTGTCTTTATGAAATAGTGAGGTAGAAACTACCATTAGAAGACTTCCAAGGAGAAATGCCAGTACTAAATTTATTAAGAGTCGCTTTAAGATGATTTTGCTAAGCATAGTCGCTTATTGAATTGTTGTGTCTGACAATAAGTGTTACTTAACATAGCTGCTAACGCTGCGAGGCTTTGTGGCGGCGCGATGAAAGTTCGGTCAGCCTGTAACCAAAAGCCGAAACTAGAACAAAAGAAACAAACAATTCCTGCTGACCAACAGCGTTCAGTCGGGCCGATAACCGAAGATGAGTAGAGAACTGAAGTAGCTGTTGAGCTGTGTCAGCCGTGCTGACACAAAACCACTTGTTACCTGCTGCTTTAGTTTGTCAACATGAGCGTGCCAGCGAGTGATGCAAAAACAAAAGAGGCGTAAAAACAAACGTTGTTACTCAGCACTTGTCAACCTGAAAATGAAGCAAAAAAAACGACAAACTTTGACTTGTCAAAAAGCTTGCAGGTAACGTCCACCGGCTTGGCGAAGAACTGGTACTTGAAAAACGTCAGCCGGAACTATTGCTCAAGTAAAGATAAGCAGTTCATTGTTTATTTTTTAGCCCATTTTATAATGTCAAGCCGGAGCAAAAGATAAACAGCATTACTGATGTTGATGTAAAAAGTGTCAGCCAGTTTTTTGCCAAACCTTATGTTGCAGGCAGTTTTGTCTAAGTACAAAATATAAGTCAGACAAAACACATTGTCAGGTCGCAAAACATAAGTCTGATAAAGCATAAAGTCAAGGAGCAAAGCACAAAGTCAATTTGCAAAACATTGTCAAAAAAAGTCGGGCAAATATGTTGTCAAGCAGCAAAAAAATAAAGTGAAGCAAAAAATAAAGTCAAACCAACTAAGTTGTGTCAAAGAAATAAGTTGTCAACAAGCAAAAAAAACATAAGTCAAACAAAACATATTGTCAAACAAAACACTGCTAAAATAAAATTGCCTGCAACGTGAGTTTGTGAAAAAACTTCAGCTTTTATAAATATACACACTCTGTGAATATTTAATGCACCCTTTCACTATATACGTTGTGTAAATTACTGCATGCAATTTATAGAAGGCCACAACCGTAATCAAACCTACTTTGCAACTTTAGATGATCAGGTGAGTGCAGACAACCCGGTAAGATTAATAGATGCATTTATTGATAAACTTGATCTGCAGAAGTTAGGTTTCACTAACACAGTGCATAAGAGCGAAGGCCGTCCGCCGTACGCACCTGCCGTGCTTTTAAAGCTTTACCTGTATGGTTATCTAAACAAGATACGCAGCAGCCGCAAACTGGAAAGAGAATGCAGCCGCAACCGGGAGATTGAGTGGTTGCTGCAAAGCCTGCAACCTAACTATCATACCATATCCGATTTTCGCAAACTGCAGGCAAAGCCTTTGCAATCGATGTTTAAAATCTATGTACAGTTTCTTGCAGATGCAGACTTGCTGGGCAAGACAACCATCGGTATAGATGGCAGCAAGTTTAAAGCAGTGAACAGCAAGAAGAATAATTATAACCAAAAAAAGATAGACAAGCACCGGCAGTTTATCGAAGATAAAACAGCCAGGTATTTAGCAGAGCTTGATGAGATGGATAAGCAGGAAGCAGTAAGTAAAGATGATCTTGTAGTAAAGAAAGAAAAGATAGCAGAAGGCCTTAAAAAATTAAAAGAACGTACCATAAAATATGATACCCTTCAGCAGCAACTTAATGCCACAGCAGATAAACAGATCAGCACCACCGATACCGACAGCCGCAGCATCATCATAGTAAAAAGTATTGTGGAAGTTGCTTACAACATACAGAATGCCGTGGATGATAAGCATAACCTGATCGTACATACTGAGGCCACCAACTCCAATGATGGTAAAGCTTTGCATAAAGCAGCCCTGCAGGCAAAAGAAAATTTGCAATTAGAAAAAGAACAAACCATAATGATACTGGCAGATAAAGGCTATCACACCGGCGCTGAACTGCAGCAGTGCCAGGGTGATCATATGATCACCTATGTAGCTTATAAAGAACAACCCTCTGTAAAGCATATCGCCAATGAGTTTTTAGCAGAAAGCTTCGACTATGATAAGGCAACCGATACGTATAGGTGTCCTGCTGGTGCCATATTAACATCACTGGGCACATGGCACAATAAAAAAGGAGAAGCCCATGAAACGAGCTACCGCTTTAAAACCTACCGTACTGATGCCTGTAAGAAGTGCCTGCTAAAAGATCGATGCACGAAGCTTCCCAAACGTATCATTCAGCGAAGTGAGTACGGGGATGCCGTAGATACCAATGACAACAACATCAAACAAAACCCGCAGTATTACAAGCGGCGACAGGCCATTTGCGAGCATCCCTTCGGCACCATCAAGCGCCACTGGGGTTACACTCACACCTTACTGAAAGGATTACAAAAAGTAAATGGAGAAATGAACCTGATTATGTTCTGCTACAACTTTATGCGAACCAAAAACATCATCGGCTACGATAAAATGTTACTGGCCATCCAAAACTGGCAACCAGACTATACAAAAGTAGTCGGCGCCCTAAAAAACATCTTTATACAAGTGATTTACAGCCCAAATAAGCCCCTCTGTTTTTTCAGACATTACGCATCACCTTTTTTAAAGACTGCTTTGGTTAACGCCTGCCAGCTTTGCAGAATAGTATATGAGACACTTTTGAGCGTTTTTGAAGTTTATTCACAGTCTGACGTTCAAGCATTTGTGTCCGGCACGGCGGATGAAATCCGTCTGCCTGAACTAAAAGCTGGTTAAAGAACGAAAGATACAAACAAAAACAAATGCCCAAGATTGTTCTGTCGAACCACGAACCGAAGTTGAATAAAGAACTGAAGTAGCTACTACAAAGAGTCAGCCGTGCTGGCACAAAGCCCTTTGTTGCCTGCTGCTTTATTGTGTCACCTTGAGCAAGACTGCGAGTGCTACAAAAACAAAAAAGGCACAAAAACAAACGCTGTCAGTCAGCCTTATCAACTCCAACCGCAAAGCACTTCTTTTGACTTGTCAAAAGATAGCTGGCAACGGAAAAATAGTCGCAATAATAATAAAAATCAAAAAAAGAATTGTTGTCTCAAAATCAATTACTTAACCCCTTTTATGCAATGCTTTATTTATTGCGACAATACAACTTTTGTAACCTTCGTTATTACTTTTTTTACGCTCTTGGTAAGGTTTACAGCGAGTGTTATATAACTGTAATTGACAGCAAAATACATTTCGTATTTTCCTGTTTTATTTTATACTGAAGGTTTTCATCAAACCATAACTAACTTTTCTATTACTTTGTTTAGCCGCAAAAAGAAGAAGAAGGAACAACAGTTTATGTACGCGATAGTAGATATTGAAACAACAGGAAGCCACGCTCACAGCAACGGAATTACGGAAATAGCTATTGTGCTGCACAATGGCAAAGAAGTGGAAGCCAGATATTCTTCGCTGGTGAACCCTGGTTATCCAATCCCTCGTTTTGTAGCGGCGCTAACCGGCATTACTAATGACATGGTGGCTATGGCGCCTGATTTTTCGCACATCGCTGAAACCGTTTACAATCATTTGGAAGGCAGAATTTTTATTGCTCACAATGTAAACTTCGATTATTCTTTTATAAAATATCATTTAAAGGAAGCAGGCTTTGAGTTTAACGCCCGCAAGTTGTGCACGGTACGGCTTAGCCGCACAGCATTTCCGGGTTTCAAAAAGTATGGTTTGGATTGGCTTTGCCAGGAGCTGAACATCTTAAATGGCGAACGGCATCGTGCCACCGGCGATGCGGAAGCAACGGCTATTTTATTTGATATGATCATTCGCAGCAGCGGCACAAAACTCATCAAAGAATATTTAAAAAAAGATAACCGCGAGCAGATTCTTCCACCCAATTTACCAAAAGAACACATCGCGAACCTGCCCTACATTCCTGGCGTGTATTACTTTCATGATGCCAAAGGAAAAGTGATTTATGTGGGCAAAGCCAAAAGCATAAAGCAACGCGTGGTAAGCCATTTCACCGGTTTTGACGCAGGCAGCAAACGCCAGAATTTTTTAAAGCACATTCATGCCATATCATACAAAGAAACGCCAACTGAATTTACAGCCTATTTGCTGGAAAGCATCGAAATAAAAAGACTTTGGCCACAATTCAACTATAGCCAGAAAAAATTAGAATGGCAGTACGGAATTTATATGTACGAAGACAACCGCGGTTACCTGCGCCTGGCAATGGACAAAAAGCGAAAAAACCTTCATCCGCTCCTCACCTTCTCAACCAAAACCGAAGGATATACCATACTTTGGAAGCTGGTAAAAGAATTTGGCTTACATGCAGGTTTGTGCTTTTTAGATACCACGATGATTGAGGTTGAAGAAGACGTTGAAGAGTACAATGGAAAAGTAAACAGCGCCATACAATGGATTTCGGAGCAAAAACAAACTTATTTAATAAAAGAAGAACTGCACAATGGATGGAGCTGCGTGCTGGTGGAAGAGGGAAAATTTTATGGCATGGGAATGTTGGACAATGAACCTGTTTTTTCTGTAGAAGAATTAAAAAATAAACTGACTGCTTACCCCGAAAATGAAGTGATCCGCAGTATGATCAGCAGCTTTGTAAACAAACATCCGCATAAAGTGCAATGGCTTGAGATGAAAGCGATGATGGAAATGGAGGAAGCACATTCCGTTTAAAATAAACCAGCCAGGCGTTCAACCTGGCTGGTTTTGTACAAAAAAGTTGATTACTTTTTTTCAAATTTTATTCTTACAGTAGAGTCATCACTTTTAATAAAATAAACTCCCTTTGAAAGAGAACTGATAGTAAAGCTGATAGAAGTAGTGCCAATGCCTACTTGCGCTTCTTTCTGCATCAGCGTTCTTCCTGCATAATCAAAAATGCCGAAAGTAGCTGTGTGCAATGTGCTTGAAATAATACGTAAGCTTACTTTATCTACAGCCGGATTGGGATATAACATCACAACCGTATTGCCAGACTTTGTTACAGAAACAATCTTCGAATAAGTAACAACGCCGTTTACATCTACTTCTTTCAGACGATAATAATTAATGCCTGATACGGGTGAAACATCTGTAAAGAAATAGCTATTGCTAAAAGCTGTATTGCCTTTTGCTTTTACTGTTGTTAAGCTTGTAAAATGAATTGCATCGGTAGCACGTTGCACTTCAAACGCAGAGGTATTTACTTCATTGGCTACAACCCATTTCACATTGGTTTCATTATAATTAAGTACAGCGGTAAACGATACAATTTGTAAAGGCAACACGCCGCTGATTCCGCCAAACCTTGCAATATAAATATCATCTGATCTGTTGGAAGTTTTAGCAAAGCAGGTAAGGGCAGTATCTTTATCAAAAGAAATAATTGGATTAGCAGAATGATTCATATCAACGCTTCCTACTATCACCGGAACGCCGTTAGCTCGCCATAAGGCATTGCCATTATAATTGTAGTGTTGAGCATATAAGGATTGTCCGGAAAAATTTCTTGTATCGTTCCACAAAGAGATAATACCGCCCGCACCATCATTTGTGAGAACAGGATTGGCTTGCGTTGTGGCGTTATAAACTCCAATGCCATTCTTTTGCCAAAGCAAAGTACTATCGGCGTTCGTGTGCTGAACCATTGCTTTAAAAGAAGTGATGTAAGTACTGTAAAAACCACCGTTTGCATCTAACAAAAGATAAGGAAACGATTCGTCTCCAACTGCATTGGAAAGCACTACGCCGCTATCGCTAAAAAGCTTGTTTCCTAAAGTATCAATGCGCTGCATGTATAAGTCAATTCCTGTTGAATCTGTACCGCGCGTATCCTGCCATACAGCAATGGTATTATCTTTTGGAGAAATACTGTCGTAAGCAAGATATGCCTGTCCAAACCCTGCAAACATTGATGTAAGCAATTTAGCATTGATCCATGCAAACGTACCATCTTCGTTAATGCGCTGCATATAAAGCCGTGTTCCGTAACTGTATGCTACGGTAGCGGTATTTCTGCCTGAATTTACTATGAAAGAAATATATCCGGTTTGAGCACTATCTGTATTGGTTATTTGTAATCCGTTCTTCGGCCACTTAATATTTCCTGCTTTATCAATATGCTGGGTATAAATATCAAAAGGATTGTATCCTTGCCAGGTAATAAAAGCGCCACCGCTGCCATCGGCTGCTATTGTTTGGTTATCAGAGGCATCATGGTTGGCAATACGGGAATCCTGCGCTGTTGAAATGGGAATGCCACCTGCACCCACCTGCCATTGCTCAATTCCGTTGGCATTCAAATGTTGAGCATAAATCAAGTCGGGACCACCACCTTCAACTACATTGTAAAAAATGATAACGCCACCACTGGTATCGGAAACAATTAACGGATAATCGGGCGTAAAATCATTTGGCGGTATGCTTAATTGAACACCATTTGTTAACCAGGTGGCTTTACCGGTGCTATCAATATGCTGTGCATACAGCATTTGAGAAGAAGTTCGACCATCTGCCCAAACTACAAAAGCACCTTTGTGTCCATCGCTGCACATTTGCGGCTCGTATTGATAGCCGGCGGCATCGCACACAATATTGCGCACTAAGGTATCGGTATTCCATTGTGCTTGTACTAAATTGACACTACATAAAAGAGAAATGGCAAGTAAAAATTTACGCATAAATTAAGGAGTTAATAGTTACCAGATAGCTGTAACGAACAAGATTTGTTTATGAGACTATAAAATTACAAATTGTATTTATAATGAATCGGAATTTATTTTATATGGCAAACAATTGCTCTAAATAAATTACAAATACGTTTGAAGTTAGAGGAATGACTTCTTGCACTAACGTTTCCTTTTGATAAAGAAGATTGACTATAATGGATTTGAGTTTGCGATAACAGCCGGAAGAAGTTTCGGCTATTCGCTTGTGTTTGAGTTTATGTTTCGAAGGTTGAAAACAACTAACTTTTTCTTCAACTTTTTTTTCAATAGATAGTTTTAAAAAGACTGCTACACAACATTATATCAACTGTGTATCAAACCCCATGTTCACCAACTGTTCATAAGCTTGCCAAACCTCATCGGGAATAGGCTGGTAAATTTGAAACTCTTTCGCCGGATAAAGCTTTATTCTTTGTAAATCTCCCACCATAATATTAATGACTTTATCAAGCGGTATATCGTCCGTTGGATAATCTACAAATGATATCTGCGGAGATGTTACCACAAATGGCTTATCAGACCAGTTTTTGGCAAAAGTGGCAAACGTTCTTCTTTCCATGTAAGGTTTTTGCACTAAAATAAAACTATCGGGATGAAGGTTTTTTTCTTCCAGCAATTGTTTTACAAACTGAATATTTTCGCCGGTGTTGGTTGATCTGTTTTCAATTAATATCGCTTCTTCCGGAACACCTTTTTCTTTTGCAATACGGGCAAATAAATCGGCTTCTTTTTCTTCCCACATACCTTCGGTTAATCTTCCCAAACCACCGGCAAAAATGAGTAGCGGCGCATAACCGGCAAGGTACAAATCGGCGGCTCTGTCTGCCACTCTTGTATCGTGGCTGCCCAATGCAAAAATGCAATCGGACGGAACAACGGTTTGGTTTACGTGATGATAATCCCAAACAATCCAGGCTAAAGCAACGGCTTCATGTGTAAGCATATAGGAGCAAAAGTAAATGCTGTTGCTGTATTGAATACTGCCGTATTTTTAATATCATTTAAAATTGCAGTTATGTCGTTATTGTTAGGAAGAAATACTTTTGGAAACGCTGCCGATGCAGGAAACACTTTATCGAGAGAAGAAGCAGAAAAGTTATTAACCGAATGGGTAATTAACCCGCGTTTGCAACTGCACATGAAGCAGGTAGCCGCGCTAATGAAAAGTTGGGCAAAAGAAAAAGAAGGTTTGGATGAAGCTAACCAATGGCGTTGGGAAATGGCGGGCTTGCTGCACGATGCCGATTGGGATCAGTATCCTCAGCAACATTGCCAAAAAATAATTGAAGAATTGGAACAACGCCATGTCGATCCTCAAATTTTACATGCGATAGCTTCCCATGGTCCGGCGCATTTTGGTGTGGAACCGGAAACAAAGATGGACAAAATGCTATATGCCTTTGATGAACTTAGCGGCTTGATACATGCTTACTCGCTGATGCGCCCCAATGGTTATGAAGGCATGGATGTGAAAGGCGTAAAAAAAAAAGTAAAAGAAAAAACGTTTGCCGCCAATGTTTCGCGCGATGATATTGCTGATGCCTGCAACCGCGCTGGTATTGCTTTAGATGAATTGATTGCTTTCATTATTCCGAAGCAGGCGGTGGTGGCGTAACAAAGTTATTGTTGAAGCTGTATTTTATACAACTCTTTTCTTTTCATTAAAAAACTTATTGCCCCGTAACTTTTTAATCTTCATTTTTGTTGTATCGCTTTGTAACAATTGCCGGCAACAAGGCAATGTTCGCTTGCCGCAAAACATCAAACACACTTGTCATTTACTTACTAAAATATAAATATTATGAACGTTTTGTTAGGAGACAAAGAATATTTTAAAGGCATTTCTCAAATTAAATACGAAGGTTTGGAAAGCGATAATCCGTTAGCATTTCGCTGGTACGATGAAAACAAAATAGTTGCGGGTAAATCGCTCAAAGATCACTTTCGTTTTGCCTGCGCTTACTGGCATTCGTTTGTAAATGAAGGCAGCGATCCGTTTGGCGGCGGCACGCACATCTTTGAATGGAATAAAAAAGAAGATGCGGTAGAACGCGCCAAAGATAAGATGGACGCGGCTTTTGAGTTCATCACCAAAATGAACATACCGTTTTATTGCTTCCATGATATAGATGTGGTAGATTATAAAAATGATGTAAAAGAAAACGATCGTCGCCTGCAAACTATGGTTGAATATGCCAAACAGAAACAAAAGGAAAGCGGCGTAAAACTGTTATGGGGAACTGCCAATGTTTTTTCGCACACGCGCTACATGAACGGTGCTTCTACCAATCCCGATTTTCATGTGCTGTCTCACGCGGCGGCGCAGGTTAAAGGCGCTATTGATGCCACCATTGCATTGGGCGGAGAAGGTTATGTTTTTTGGGGCGGAAGAGAAGGTTATATGACCTTGCTAAATACAAACATGAAACGCGAAAAAGAACACTTTGCACGCTTCCTTCATACAGCAAAAGATTATGCTCGGAATAATGGTTTTAAAGGAACGTTTTTAATTGAGCCGAAACCCATGGAGCCAACTAAACATCAATACGATTATGACTGCGAAACAGTGATTGGTTTTTTACGTCAGTACGATTTATTGAATGACTTTAAAATAAATATTGAAGTAAACCACGCAACCCTTGCCGGGCATACGTTTCAGCATGAATTGCAGGTAGCGGCCGATGCCAATATGTTAGGCTCGTTGGATGCTAACCGGGGCGACTATCAAAACGGTTGGGATACCGATCAGTTTCCCAATAATATTAATGAACTAACCGAAGCCATGCTCATTTTTTTAGAAGCCGGCGGGTTAAAGGGCAGTGGCGTTAATTTCGATGCAAAAATAAGAAGAAGCTCTACCGATGCTGCCGATCTTTTTTATGCGCACATCGGCGGTATGGATACATTCGCAAGAGCTTTGATTACGGCAGATGCCATCTTACAAAAATCTGATTACAAAACCTTCCGTAAACAACGGTATGCTTCTTACGATAACGGCGCAGGAAACAACTTTGAACAGGGCAAATTATCGCTTGAAGATTTGCATGCGTACGCCATTGAAAACGGTGAGCCTGAAACCACAAGCGGCAAGCAGGAATATTTAGAAAATATCATTAACCGTTTTATCTGATTGAATATTTAAGATTAGGCTATTTACATTTATAAATGCGCTTTTCCCATCAGTTATTATTACATCTTACTTATTACTCATTAAATCTAAATAACCTTGCTGCTACTTGGCATTGATATAGGCACTTCATCCATAAAAGTTTCTGTTGTAGATGGCGCAACAGGGCAAACCCTTGCCTCTGCACACTATCCCGAAACGGAAAGAGAAATTATTTCGTTGCAACCGGGCTGGGCAGAACAATCGCCGGAGCAATGGTGGAATGATGTAAAAACAACCATTAAAAAAGTGAACGCTTCCGGCGCTTTTCAACCAAAAAATATTGGCGCCATTGGCATTTCTTATCAAATGCACGGATTGGTTTTGTTAGATAAAGAAAACAATGTTTTGCGCAATAGTATCATCTGGTGCGATAGTCGCGCTATTCCTTACGGAAATGCAGCTTTTACAAGCATTGGAGAAGAAAATTGTTTGCGCCATTTACTTAATTCACCCGGTAATTTTACGGCTGCAAAATTAGCCTGGGTAAAAGAAAACGAACCTCATATTTTTGAGAAGATTGATAATATAATGTTACCCGGCGATTTCATCGCACAGCGATTAACAGGAACCATTACTACAACGCCTTCCGCCCTGTCTGAAGGCATCTTCTGGAATTTTACAGAGAATGCTTTATCCAATGAAGTGATGACTTATTTTGGTTTTGATCAACACATCATTCCATCAATAAAAAATGTATTTGCAGAACATGGAAAATTGAGCGGTAAAGCAGCAGCAGAACTTTCTTTATCGCCTGATATTCCGGTTACTTATAAAGCCGGCGACCAGCCTAACAATGCGCTATCATTAAACGTATTGCAACCAGGCGAAGTAGCAGCTACAGCCGGCACTTCCGGCGTTATTTACGGCGTGAGTGATGCCTTAACTTTCGATCCTCAATCGCGCATTAATTCGTTTGCGCATGTAACGCATAACGAAGAGCAAACAAGAGTTGGTGTATTGCTTTGTATTAACGGTACCGGCATCTTAAATAAATGGGTAAAATGGATTACGGGCAACGCCTTGTCATATCCTCAAATGAATGAAGCTGCTGCTTCGGTTACGCCTGGAAGTGAAGGTTTGTTTTTACTCCCTTTTGGTAATGGTGCAGAAAGAATGCTGAACAATAAAATTGTGAGAGCGCATCTTCACAACATTGATTTCAACAAACATATTTCTGCACATATTTATCGCGCAGCGCAGGAAGGAATTGCTTTTGCTTTTCGCTATGGTTTGGATATTATGAGAGAGAATGGAATGAAACCAACCGTTATACGGGCAGGCAAAGCCAACTTGTTTTTAAGCGATGTGTTTACAGAAGCTTTTGTGAATGCAACCGGCGTTCCTGTTGAGTTTCACGATTGCGATGGCAGTGTAGGCGCAGCATTGGGTGCCGGTATTGGAGCCGGTTATTTTGCTAACGCTTCCGATGCTTTTATCTATCGCAAAGTTTTAAACACCGTTGAACCTGTACACACTTCTTTGTATAATGAATTGTATGAAAAATGGAAAGAAGTTTTGGCAAATCAATTAAAAGAGTAAATCAATTCGAATAAAAAAGCGATAAATAAAAAGTGCAACTTTATATATTGATTGCATACAATTTTACTATTTATAAAGTTATAAAATTAATTATCGTCTAAAGCCCTTCTCCACCCGTGGAGAAGAGTTAGGAGGAGGTCATTATGCAAATGCAACAAACCATGCGATGGTTCGGACCGGATGATCCGGTGAGTTTATCTTACATAAAGCAAGCTGGTTGCACCGGCGTTGTAACAGCATTGCACCATGTAGCGGTTGGTGATATATGGGACATAAATGAAATAAAAAAAAGAAAAGAAGAAATAGAGAAATGGGGCATGACATGGACGGTAATTGAAAGCCTGCCCGTGCATGAAGACATTAAAAAACAAACCGGCAATTATCACCAATTCATAGAAAATTATAAGCAAAGCCTGCGCAATATGGCTGCCTGCGGATTAAAAGTAGTAACGTACAACTTTATGCCGGTGCTCGATTGGATGCGTACCGATATTTCGTACAGTTTGCCGGATTGCAGCAAAGCTTTATACTTTGAAAAAAACGCTTTTGTTGCTTTTGATTTGTTTTTATTGAACCGTTCTGATGCAGAAAAAGATTACACAAAAGAAGAAATAGCAAAAGCAAATCAGCGGCTGCAAAAAATGACGGATGAAGAAAAACAAACGCTTTATAACAACGCTTTGCTTGGCTTGCCCGGCAGCGAAGAAATATTTACCAGGGAACAGATTTTATCTGCTATCAAATCTTATGAAAACATTACTGCAGCGAAACTAAAGCAACACCTGTTTTATTTCTTACAACAAATTATTCCGGTTGCTGAAGAAGCCGGTTTGCAAATGGCAATTCATCCCGATGATCCGCCGTATAATATCTTAGGATTGCCACGCATCATGAGCACTGAAAAAGATGCAAAAGAAATGATTGATGCGGTTTCTTCGCCTGCTAATGGCCTTTGTTTTTGCACGGGTTCGTTTGGTGTTAGAGAAGATAATGATTTGGTTGGAATGATTCAGCGTTTGGGCAATCACATTCACTTTATTCATTTGCGCAATACCACCCGTGATGAAGAAGGAAATTTTTATGAAGCCAACCATTTGGATGGCGATGCCGATATGTTTGCAATCATAAAAGAACTTGTTATATTGATGAAACAGCGTCATGTTTCTATTCCCATGCGACCCGATCATGGACACCAGATGTTAGATGACCTGAACAAAAAAACAAACCCCGGTTATTCTGCTATCGGAAGGCTGAAGGGTTTAGCAGAAATCAGAGGTTTAGAGATGGGGATTGTGCGAAGTTTACAGCAAGCTTAAGTAATTAAACTGTATAACGTATTCTCCAATCCATGCCTGGAAGCTCTTCTCTTTTTATAACTCCCCTCCCCTGCTTCGCAATTAAAATTACTTCTCAAATCGTAAACTGCATTCCCTAAATCGTAAACCTGCGTAATACAGGGCTTATAGTTTTGCAGACGATGAAAATTTTTACCAAGGCAATCGTTTTGCTTTTTCTTTTATTCACTTTTAAAGTGAAGGCGCAATTTCAAACCAATGCACAAAAACTTATTCTTTCAAATGAAGATTCGTTACAGGCAGGCACCAATAAAAACAAAACAGTTGTATCTGGTTACGGAAGCGCATTTTATCAGCGCAATTTCAACCAGAAAGTATCGATAGCAACGCTGGAACGCGCTGTGCTGTTTGTGGGTCATCAGTTCAATCAAAAAATTTCTTTTTTTTCAGAGCTTGAAGTGGAAAATGCAAAGGTTGCCGAAGGTGAAATTGGCAGTGGCGAAATAGCTATGGAGCAAGCTTATATAAAGTTCAATTTGAATGCAAGGCAATATTTGGTGGCGGGTTTATTTGTGCCGCGCATCGGTATAATAAATGAAAACCATTTGCCGGTAAATTTCAACGGTGTTGAGCGTCCGTTAGTTGAAACTTTTATCATTCCGGCTACGTGGCGCGAATTGGGAATCGGGTTGTATGGCTCGCTGAAAAATGCGCCCCTCAACTACAGCATTGCAATACTAAACGGATTGAACAGCGCGGGCTTTGAGCACGGAACAGGCATCCGCGATGGCCGGGCAGAAGGCAACAATGCAACTGCCAACAACATTGCCCTAACAGCATCGCTTAAATATTTGTGGAAAGATTTTGAATTTCAAGTATCGGGTTACACTGGTGGAACCGTTGGTATCAGCCCAAGGAGTGCAGACAGTTTAGGACTGAACAGCGGCGGCTTTGGAACGCCGGTTTATTTAGGCGAAGCGGATGTTCAGTACAATAAAAATGGAGTAAATATAAAAGCGCTGGGTACATACATTTCTTATCCCGATGCAGGAAAAGTAAACGCGGCTTATAACAACAACATTTCTTCGGCTATGTATGGCGCTTATGCGGAAGTTGGTTATAATTGGCTGCATGCAAAACAAACCGCGGCACAATTTGTAACATTTGCTCGTGGCGAACTGCTTGATATGAATGCAACTATCCCGCATGGCAAAGCCATTTACGACGGAACAGAAAAACAAATGCACCTCATTGCCGGTATCTCTTATTTGCCGTTGCCAAATGTTGTAATAAAAGCCGATGTGCGGCTAATGCATACCGGCGAACAAAATTCAGAATTGGTCATTAACCCGCCGCCCAACTCATTGCCGTATAAACAAACAGATCAGTTTGTAAACATTGGAATTGGTTATTCATTTTAATGAAATCGGGAAGAACAGGCTTCCCTGCTTGCGATGTTTCTATTTTCATTCGCTTATTCAATTAACTATGCAACGAAGATATTTTTTACAATCGTCGTGTAACTTATGCATGATTGCAGCTGCCGGTATTTTGTTGCCTTCACTTTCATCGTGCAGCCCGGCGGCTTTAAAAGCTATACAGACAGATGTTGTTAATAATACAATTTCAATTCCGTTAGCCTCACTGCCGGCTTCGGGTTTGCAGATTATTCATCCTAAAGGTTCGTTTTATAACATTGCTCTTGTTAAACAACCAAACGACAGTTACGGGGCTTTGTTACTGCAATGCACACACCAGGAAAATGGACTTACGGCTACTACCAATGGATATATCTGCACCCTTCATGGAAGCCGGTTTACTACAGATGGAAAGGTTACGCACGGTCCGGCATCGGAACCGCTGCAACGTTATAAAACCAATGTTGAAAACGGGCAATTGTTCATCTATCTTAATTCATGATTTTTATGTTTAAAAGCTTCTTTTTTTTACTGTTATTATCATTATTTCTGCTCACAACTTCCTGTCATAAAGCAAATACGTCAACACCATCTGCAGATTTTATAACAACTGAACAAATAGTGATTACAGATTTTGTAAACAACACTGCATTGCCGCAGTACAGCAATCTTGTAAGCGCTGCTGTTTCGTTGAACAACAGTGTTGAAGCATTAAATACATCAACAACAGATGCCAACCTTGCAGCCACACAAGCATCATGGAAAAACATTCGAAGCATTTGGGAACAATGTGAAGGCTTTTTAATTGGTCCGGTTGAGGATAACGATTATGATCCCAACACAGATACCTGGCCAACAGATTATATCCAAATGGATTCTTTGCTTGCAAGCTCAAATGCTTTACAGATGAACAATGTAGAGGCTTTGCCGCAAACGTTACGCGGTTATCATCCTGTTGAATATTTAATTTTCGGCATTGGCAGCACCAGAAAAGCAGCCAGTATTACCGCAAGAGAAAAAGAATATCTCACAAGTCTTGCCGGAGATATTTTATATAATAACGTGCAGGAATTGTATCAGAGCTGGACAAATTCATCAACCAATTATGCGCAGCAACTTATAACTGCCGGCTATGGAAGTACAATTTATGCTACCAGACAGTCTGCATTCCTTTCTATCATTGGTGCAATGAGCGATATATGTGACGAAGTAGGTTCTGAAAAAATGTATAATCCTTATGTTGCTAAAGATTCATTCCTTACCGAATCGCCTTACTCTGGAAATACTTTGATAGATTTTAAAAGCAACATCATTGGTGTGCGCAATGTGTATTTAGGATTGAACGGTAATACAGGGATTAAAGATTTGATTTCTGCAAAAAACAAAAGTCTTGATAACAAAATACAGGCGCAGCTAACAAGCGCGATCAATTCTTTCGACAACATTACCGAAAGGTATGAAGAAGCCATTTTTACACAGCGTGTTCAAATTGAACAGACCATGCAGCAGTTGGCTGCTTTAAAAAGTTTGATTGATGATGATATGACGAACTATATAAAACAAAATGTAAAGGACTAAAGGCGCATGAAAAAGTTGTATGTTATTTCGGTTGTTGCAGTTTTTGTACTCGCTTTTAGCATGTGCCATAAGGCGGACATTTTTCCGGATGCTGGCTATGATGAGCGATTGAGTGGCGGAGCGGCTACAGCTTTTGATGCTACATCAAAAGCTTTCGGAAATGTTGTGAATGGCTTAAACGCAAGAGATGAGAAAGTTCATGAAATTGGTGATGAAGTTTTCGGTCAAACTTTCGTTGCTCCGCCTGCTGTAAAATTCGGGGGATTAGGACCTATTTACAACAATGTTTCTTGCATCAACTGCCATCGCAACGATGGCGAAGGCATACCCACAGCGGGTTTCAGCAATTCAGGGCTTTTGTTTCGCATCAGTATTCCCGGCACCGATAATCATGGCGGACCCAACCCCGTACCCGGTTTTGGTGTTCAGCTTCAGGATAAAGCGGTTATTGGCGCGCAACCCGAAGCGAACATCAACATTACTTATATAGATGTACCCATAACCTATGCTGATGGTTCAACGGTTACATTACACAAGCCCAATTACACGGTTCAAAATCCTTATGCTCCATTGCCCGCCAACTATTTTCTTTCACCACGCCTTGCCCCAACAATGGTAGGTTTGGGTTTGCTCCAAAGTATTCCCGAAAGCACCATTCTTTCTTTTGAAGATCCGCATGATGCCAACGGCGATGGCATCACGGGAAAAGCGAATTATGTGTTTGATTCGGTTGATAGCAAAATAGAAATCGGCAGGTTTGGATGGAAAGCCAATTCAGCCACATTGCTTATGCAGATAGCATCGGCTTATCAGCAGGACATGGGCATCACAAGCTATGCACTAAAAAAAGAAAGTGCATACGGGCAGCCACAGATGAATGTTGTGCATGGCGATACCTATCCTGAATTGGTTGACAGTTTACTGAATTACGTTTTGTTTTACGTTAAAACACTGGCGGTTCCGGCACGCAGAAATGTTACTGATGCCGATGTAAAAAAAGGACAGTTTTTGTTTAATCAAATCAATTGTTCGGGTTGCCATAAGCCAACTGTACAAACCGGAATTGATGTTACCGCAAGCTATCTAAGTAACCAGCGCATTCATCCTTATACCGATTTATTGGTACATGATATGGGCGATGGGTTAGCAGATGGCCGGCAAGATTTTTTAGCAACCGGACATGAATGGAGAACCGCACCACTTTGGGGTGTTGGCTTGTTTACTATTACCAATGGAACGCCTTATTATCTGCATGATGGCAGAGCCAACACACTTGAAGAAGCCATTTTATGGCATGGCGGCGAAGCGCAAAAAAGCAAACAACAATTTATGAATCTAAATAAGTTGGACAGAGATAATATAATTCAGTTTCTAAAAAGTTTATAACATCAATAAAAACAAACCCTTTTATTTTTAGATGGTAAAATAAAAAGGGTTACAAAATGCCTTCATCAGCAAAGCTATAATGCCCGTCGGCACTCACAATGATGTGATCCAACACTGTCATATCGAACAACAACGCAGCTTCTTTAATTTTTGTGGTTAATTCTTTGTCTGCCCTGCTTGGCTTGATGCTTCCGCTTGGATGATTATGACATAAAATCAAATTCACAGCATCGTGCGATAATGCTTTCCGCAAAATAATTCGTGGGTCGGCAACAGTTCCCGCGATGCCGCCTTCGCTCAACACTTCATAGTGCATTATTTTATTTGCCCCATTTAAAAACAAAACAGCAAATACTTCGTGCTTTTTATATTGCAGTTTGGCTTTTAAAAACTGCGCTACTTCGCTGCTTTGTGTAATTACTTCACGTTTGTTATCGGCTGCATTTCTGCGGATGCCAAGTTCCAGCGCAGCCGCAATAGTTACCGCTTTGGCTTCACCAATGCCTTTTGTTTTTAGTTGTAAAATTTCTTTGATAGATAAGCTGCCAAGCCTTTGTAAATCGTTGTTCACCTTGCTTAATAAATCTTTACAAACATCAACCGCACTTCTATCCCGCGTGCCGTTGTTAATTAAAATGGCAAGCAGTTCTGCATTGCTTAACGCTTCTGTGCCTTTCAGCATCATCTTCTCTCGCGGGCGATCATCTTCCGCCCAGTTTTTAATGGATAAGTTAGTCATGGGTTTCAAATTAAAAACTTAAAATTCAAAATTCAAAAGATGATTTCTATAGAAAGAGTTTCGGCTGTTTAATTTTTGTTGATTACTCATATACAGCTTTAAAATACAGATTCGTTTTCTTATGCAAACATTATCTTCGCCGCTTCATTTCTGCTTCTTATGAACCCATCAGTAAAAATATTTTCCGGCACCGGCTCACAGGAACTTGCCAAAAAAATTGCGCAACGTTTTGGTGCGCCGCTTGGTAAAATTAATATTCAAAAGTTTAGCGACGGAGAGTTTCAGCCTATCTTTTTAGAAAGTATTCGCGGCGATTACGTTTTTCTTATTCAAAGCACGTTTGCGCCAACCGATAACCTGATGGAGTTGCTGTTAATGATTGACGCCGCCAAACGTGCAAGCGCTTATAAAATTATTGTAGTGATGCCATATTATGGCTTCTCCCGTCAAGACAGGAAGGATAAGCCCCGCGTTGCCATCGGTTCTAAACTGGTGGCTACTTTGGTAGAAGCGTCTGGTGCAGACAGGGTGATTACGATGGATTTACATGCGCCGCAAATACAAGCTTTTTTTGAAATTCCGGTTGATCATTTGGATAGTTCTGCCATCTTCATTCCATACATTGAACAACTAAAGTTAGAAAACCTTACTTTTGCCGCCCCCGACGTGGGAAGCACGAACCGGGTAAGAGAAATTGCCTCTTACTTTAATGCAGATATGGTGATTTGTGATAAGCATCGCAAGCGCGCCAATGAAATTGCCAGCATGGTAGTAATTGGTGATGTGGCAGGAAGAGACATTATTTTAATAGATGACATTTGCGATACAGGCGGAACGCTGTCAAAAGCCGCAAATTTATTGATTCAGAAAGGTGCTACGAGTGTAAGAGCGTTATGTACGCATCCTATTTTAAGTGGTAAGGCTTATGAAACAATAGACAATAGTTTGCTGGTAGAATTGGTGGTTTGCGATACCATTCCGTTAAAGCAACAAAGCAGTAAAATAAAAGTGATTTCTGTTGCCGATTTATTTGCAATCGCCATAAGAAACGCTTATGAAAACAAGAGCATTACCAGCTTGTTTATTCATTCGCAGTTAAGAGGAATCAGGTAAAATGTATAAAGTAGTATGTATTAAGTATTAGGTAGAATATTAAATACGAAAATTGTATTAATCAAACTACATACTACCTAATACTTAATACAAAAAAGTCATTTTTTAATCAATCATAATTATGAAAACAATTACAATCGAAGGTCACTTGAGGACCGAAAGCGGCAAAAAAGCCACCCGCCAGCTCCGCTCTCAAGACAATGTGCCAGGTGTAATTTACGGTGGTGCCAAAGAAGTAAATTTTTATGCTTCGGCAAAGGCTTTTAAGCCACTGGTTTACACCGGCGAATTTCAGTTAGCACAGGTAGATGTGGATGGCGGAAGCTATACCTGCATTTTAAAAGATTTGCAGTTTGACAAAGTATCAGATTTGTTAAACCATGTTGATTTATTGGAGTTGGTGGAAGACAAAAAAATTGTTGCTACCCTTCCTATTAAATTTACAGGCGTTTCAGTAGGTGTAAAAGCCGGTGGTAAGTTAGTTACCAAGATGAATGCGCTAAAAGTAAAAGCCTTTCCAAAAGATTTGAAAGAAAATATCGAAGTAGATATTACCAATCTTGATTTGAATGGCAACATCCGCGTGGAAGATGTGAAAGAACCGGCTTTGGAAATTTTAAACTCACCCCGCATTCCTATCGCATCTGTTGTTCTTACAAGACAATTAAAGCAGGAAGAAACAGCCGCTACAAAAGAAGAAAAGAAAAAATAAACATCACTTTTTATCAATCACAAAGCCCTGCCATTGCGGGGCTTTGTTTTCATTATGTTTGTAAATAATGATGAACAGGTTTTTAATTATTGGTTTGGGTAATGTGGGCGCAGAATACATTGGAACCCGCCACAACATCGGGTTTGATGTTATAAACAATTTTGTGTTGAAGCAGGGCGGATTTTTTAAAACAGATCGTTTGGCAGAAATGGCGGAAGTTAAGTTGAAAGGAAAAACATTTTTTTGTATTAAGCCAACAACTTATATGAACCTAAGCGGAAAGGCTTTTAAATATTGGATAGACAAAGAAAAAATTGCATTGGAAAACACACTAACCATTGCTGATGATCTGGCCTTGCCTTTGTCTAAATTACGACTTCGAAAAAGCGGCAGTGCAGCCGGTCATAACGGCTTGCGGGATATTGAACAAGCAATAGGAACTGATAGTTATCCGCGTTTGCGTTTCGGCATTGGCAATCAATATCCAAAGGGAATGCAGGTAGAATTTGTATTGGGGAGATGGTTTAAAGAAGATCTGCCTTTGGTTATGAAGAAGATAGAGGCTTCATCTGATATCATTGAAAGTTTTGCTTTTGCAGGCATAGAAAATACAATGAATACATACAATAAAACCGAGTTTACAATAACAGCATAAAAGAAAACGCTATGAAAATTTTTTGTGTCGGAAGAAACTATGTTGATCATGCAAAAGAACTGAACAACGAGGTTCCCGAACATCCGGTTATCTTTATGAAACCCAAGTCTGCACTGCTTTCTAACTCGTCTCTATTTTTATATCCCGAGTTTACCAATGAGTTGCATTACGAAGCCGAACTGGTGTTTAGGATTTGCAAAAACGGAAGACACATTTCAAAAAGTAATGCGCTTCAGTATGTAGATGCAGTAACGGTAGGTATTGATTTTACTGCGCGGGATATTCAAACTGAATTAAAACAAAAAGGGTTGCCCTGGGAGATAGCAAAAGCCTGGGATGGTTCGGCAGTAATTGGAAACTGGCAACCTTTACATACCGATGAATTAAACGAAGGCATCTCGTTTTCGATGAAAAAAGATGGTGAGATTGTACAGCAAAGTAATTCTTTGGAGATGATTTTTCCGGTAGCAAAAATTATCAATTATATATCGCAGTATTTTTCTTTAAACATTGGCGATGTTGTGTTTACCGGAACGCCTGCCGGTGTTGGCGAATGCACGGCCGGCGAAACTTTAACCGGCTTCTATAAGGAAGAAATGGTGTTTGAAACTCACATAAAGTAAAGAGTAAATTATTTACGAATAACAAAGCCTCCCGCACTTGCAGGAGGCTTTGTTATTCGTAGCGAGATCGGGAGTTGAACCCGAGACCTTTGGGTTATGAATCCAACGCTCTAACCACCTGAGCTACCTCGCCAAACGGGGGTGCAAATATAACGCTGCACAACAATAGAGAAAAGAAAAAGGGAAGTAAAAAGATAGAAAAGAAAAACCCATTGTAGAAACAACGGGTGTCTTCGATTGCTTGCCATATGAAAGAGGTGAAATATTCTTATTGCAAATATATTAGTTTATGTATTTTTAATTTTATCTGAGACAAATATAAAACCAAAAAATAAAATCAACAAATAAACAAAATATTAATTTATTCTTTATAAACTCTTAAAGCTTCTTGTAAACACATCACCGCTTTATCAATTTCCTGACTATTAATAACATAAGCAATTCTAACTTCATTTTTTCCTAATTCTGAATTGCTATAAAAGCCACTTGCAGGAGCCAACATTACAGTTTGATTATGATATGAAAATTTTTCTAATAACCATTGACAAAAAATATCTGCATTTTTAACGGGTAATTTTGCCATTGCATAAAAGGCGCCGCCGGGATTCGGACAAAAAACTCCAGGTATTTCATTCAACATTTTTATCAAAATATCCCTCCTGCGTCTGTATTCTTCTTTTGTTTCTTCAAAATAATTCGCCGGTAAATCAACAGCCGCTTCGCCCATTATTTGTGCCATAGAAGGTGGACTTAACCTTGCCTGCGCAAATTTTAAAGCTACTTCGGTAAGCTTTGTATTTCGGGTAATAAAAGCACCAATTCTGCCGCCACAAGCACTATATCGCTTGCTGATTGTGTCCACAACACTTACATTTTCATTTGCATCGTCCAGCTGCAAGGCGCTAAAATGTTCGCCTTCATAACAAAACTCCCGGTACGCTTCATCAGAAATAAGGTATAAGTTGTGTCGTTTTGCAATGTCTTTTAATGTTTGTAATTCTTGCCTGCTGTACAAATAACCTGTAGGATTGTTTGGATTGCAAATCAAAATAGCTTTTGTTTTTACACCAATTTTTCTTTCAAAATCCTCAATTGGCGGCAACGAAAATCCCGATTCGATATAAGAAGTTACGGGCACTATGGTAACGCCGGCTTCCACCGCAAAGCCATTATAATTTGCATAAAACGGTTCGGGAATTATAATTTCGTCGCCCACGTCCAAACAGCACATAAACGCAAACAAAATCGCTTCCGAGCCGCCGGTAGTTACTAAAATATCACCCACATTTACCATGATGTTATTGCGGCTATAATACTCAACCAATTTGCGCCGATAACTTTCGTTGCCCGCACTGTGGCTGTACTCGAGAATTTTAAAATCGGAATGCCGTACCGCATCCAGTATAAGTTTTGGCGTTTCAATATCCGGCTGACCAATGTTTAAATGATACACATGAATGCCACGTTTTTTTGCAGCCTCTGCATAAGGCACAAGCTTGCGAATGGGAGATGGCGGCATTAGTTGAGCGCGCCGGCTAACGGCAATTGTGTTCATGCTGCAAACGTACAAACAGGAGTGTAAAAGATGAACGTTAATTTTTTATAAGAAATAAAACAATGTACGTTTGAAGCGTATGAGAATTTTGTGTATTGATTATGGTGCAAAACGAACCGGCGTTGCAGTTACTGATCCGCTAAAGATTATCGCATCTGCATTAACCACTGTTAACACGAAAGACATAATTTCTTTTTTGAAAGATTATTGTAAGCAGGAAGCAGTTGAATTGTTTTTGATTGGATTACCACTCAATCTTGACGACTCGCAAACACACGCTACGCCTATGGTTCAGCAATTTATCAATCGTTTACAAAAAATATTTACAAACATTCCCATCAAAACTGTTGATGAACGATATACATCAAAAATGGCTGTGCGCGCTATGGTTGATATGGGTATGAAAAAGAAAGATCGGCGTAAAAAAGAAAATATCGACAGCATTGCTGCCACCATTATGCTACAGGATTATCTGAACAATATTTCGTAAATGAATTGCATAAAAAGCAGAAAGATGGAATAGCAAAACATTGTAAAACCTTTCTTTTTGCCCTTCTTTCTGTTTATATAAAAGCTTTCAAGTTTTAATATTTACAACACATCTTTATAATAAGCGATAAATTACATTTGCGGTTTGCAAAAACAAAAAATGATTTTACCTATTGTTGCTTACGGCGCATCTATTTTAAGGAAAAAAACGGTTGACATAAAGCCTGATGATCTGCATTTAGGTAAGCTGATCGCCAACATGTGGGAAACCATGTATGCCAGTAATGGCGTGGGTTTGGCGGCTCCGCAAATTAACAAAGACCTTCGTTTGTTTGTGGTTGACAGCACTACCATTTTTGAAAACTTAGATGAAGAAGACAAAGGTAAATACCCGGATGAGCCAGGCATAAAAAAAGTATTTATCAACGCAAAAATAAAAGAGTTTACAGGCAACGACTGGACATACAACGAAGGCTGTTTAAGCATTCCTAAAATACGTGAAGATGTTGCGCGTAAAGAAACGGTTACGCTCGAATATTTGGATGAACAATTTAAGCTGCACATCGAAACTTTTAATGGTATAACAGGTAGGGTAATTCAGCATGAATACGACCATACAGAAGGCAAACTTTTTATTGATTATATGAAACCCTTGCGCAGAAAACTGTTGCTTGGAAAATTAAACGATATCAGCAAAGGCAAAATAAAAACAGATTATAAAATGATGTTTGCCAAATGAGGTATTTTTTTGTTGTTACGTTTGTTTTTACTGCAATTTTTTCTTTCTCCCAGGACACAACTGTTGTTGTAGAAAATCAATATTATATCTTACCCGAAGTGTTTGTGCGCTCGGATAGCAACTATGCCGATATTCTTCGCCGTATTCAAAAAGACACTACATTTTATAAGGCTTTTAAAACATTGCACACAATTGGCTTTTCGGCTTATAACAATATTACCATGCTTGATAAGGATAATAAGCCACAGGCATCTTACAATAGCAAAACATGGCAACAAGTTAACGATGGTTGCCGCATCATGTCGGAAGAAAACAAAACAACCACGGGCGATTTTTATGACCGCAAAGGCGATTACAATTACATGACGGCGCAGATGTATGCTTCGCTTTTTTTTACGCAGGGAAAAGTGTGCGGCGAAACCAATGTTGTGGGCGATATGAACTTTGATACAGATAATAAAAGCGGCATGGAAAAACACAAAGCGCAATTGAAAATGTTGTTTTTTAATCCTGGCAAAAAAATTCCCGGAATACCGTTTATAGGCAACAAGTTAGACTTGTATGATGATCGTGCTCATAAGCTATACGACTATCGTTTAGACTATATTCTTTATCATGGTATCTATGCTTATGTATTCTCAATCAAACCCAAGCCTGATGCACCTTCCGGCGATGTTGTACTTGATGAGATGACTACGTGGTTTGACCCGAAAACGATGGAAGTTCTGGCAAGAAATTATGGGTTGAGCTACAAAGCCGGCGTATATGATTTTGATGTAAACATGCAGGTTGAGTTAACAAAAGTTAACGGTGTTCTTCTTCCTCAAACGCTTCGTTACAAAGGTAATTTTCATGCAATTTTTCATGATCGGGAGCGTGGAGAATTTACGGCAACTCTTTTTGATTTTAAGCTGTAATTGTTTTGTTGCGATTTTTTTCTTTCAAAGAAAACAAACGTAAGAAAACCATTGTATCGAGCAACTATAAAATTTCCTCTTTCTTAACCATCCGCTCTCAATATTTTTGATACTTCCCAAATGTTTACACAACCATTTTTTATGAGTTCAAAAAAGCTTGCAATCATTGGCCTTGGTTATGTTGGTTTACCGTTAGCCGTTGAGTTTGCAAAGCAATATCCGGTTGTTGGATTTGATATAAAAAAGGAACGCGTTAACGAATTAAAAAACGGTTACGACGCCAATTCGGAAGTGGAAACAACGAGCTTGCAAACATCAATAAAAACAAACAACGACGAAGCAACGGGTTTGTTTTTAACCGATGATGAACAGGCGTTGCAACAGGCAAACATCTTTATTGTTACCGTTCCTACACCGGTTGATAGCTATCATCATCCCGATCTTTCTTTATTAAAAAAAGGAAGTGAAACCGTAAGCAAGTACATAAAAAAAGACGACATCATTATTTATGAATCAACGGTATATCCTGGTGTTACGGAAGATGTTTGCGTACCAATATTAGAGCAAGGTTCCGGACTCATTTTTAATGTTGATTTTTATGTTGGCTATTCGCCTGAACGCATCAATCCAGGCGACAAAAAACACACACTTACCAACATTATAAAAGTGGTTTCCGGCTCAAGTCCTGAAGCAACTGAAACTATTAATCAATTATACAAAACCATTATTATAGCAGGTACTTACATCGCACCTTCTATAAAAGTTGCAGAAGCTGCAAAAGTGATTGAAAATGCACAGCGCGACATCAACATTGCGTTTATGAATGAGCTATCTAAAATATTTCGTCACCTTCATATAGACACAACAGAAGTGCTGGAAGCCGCTGCTACAAAATGGAATTTTTTACCGTTTGCGCCGGGTTTGGTTGGCGGCCATTGCATTGGCGTTGATCCGTACTACCTTGCGCAAAAGGCTATGGATGTTGGCTTTCAGCCCGAAATTATTTTGGCGGGCAGAAAATTAAATGATGGAATGGGCGCTTACATTGCAAATGAAGTGATGAAGCTAATGGCGAAAAAACAAATACTATCGGTAAACAATAAAGTGCTGATAGCAGGCTTTGCTTTTAAAGAAAACTGCTCCGACATTCGCAACACAAAAGTGATTGATATTATTAAAGAATTAGAGCAACAGCATTTGCAGGTTGATGTATTTGATCCTTTGGTAAACCCCGAAACGGCAAAAGAAGAATACGGCATTACTATCCATAACCAACTTGCCGGACACGAACAGTATGATGCTATAATAATAGCGGTTGCCCACAAGCAATTTACTTACGATTTGATAAAAAAATTTCGTGCTGAAAACTGTGTTTTATTTGATGTAAAATCGGTGCTGGAAAAAGGTATTGCAGATGGAAGATTATAGTTGCTTACATTCAATAAAAATAAAGATGTAATATTGACATTGAATTATATTTTTTAATTCGCCAAATATCATTTTTCATTCTAAACACAACCAATACCATTTATCGTTATGAACTGCCGATTTTGTAAAACAAAACTCACTGATGTTTTTATCGACCTTATCAACTCGCCCGCTTCCAACTCTTTTCTAACCGAAGAAGAATTGAATGAACCTGAAAGCTTTTATCCATTAAAAGTGTTCACTTGCCCCAATTGCTTCCTGGTGCAAATTGATGAATACAAAAAGAGCGACAGTATTTTTAATAATGATTACGTTTATTTTTCTTCATATTCAACAACGGCTTTGCAACATGCAAAACAATATGTTGAAAAAATGTTGGCTCGTTTTCATTTTGATGAGAACAGTCAAGTGATTGAAATTGCATCCAACGACGGTTATTTATTGCAGTATTTTAAAGAAAGAGGCGTTCCGGTTCTTGGCATCGAGCCAACAGGCAACACGGCTGAAGTTTCGCGCAGCAAAGGCATTGAAAATATCTGCGAATTTTTTGGAACTTCTCTCGCAAAACAATTGGTTGCAAACAACCGCAAAGCCGATTTATTGCTGGGAAACAATGTGCTGGCGCACGTTCCCGACATTGTTGATTTTATCAGAGGAATGAAAATGATATTGAAAGATGACGGCGTGATTACGATGGAGTTTCCGCACCTGATGCAATTGGTTGATAACAATCAGTTTGATACCATTTATCATGAGCATTTTTCTTATTTGTCGTTTTATACAGTGAAACAAATTTTTAAAGCGCAGGGATTGGATATGTTTGACGTGGAAGAAGTGCCTGTGCATGGCGGTTCACTTCGTATTTATGCAAAGCATGAAAACGATACTTCAAAACCTATTTTAAATAGTGTGCAAAAGCTGTTGGATAAAGAAATAAACAAAGGCATGAACACGCTTGCCTATTACAATGAGTTTCAAAAAGCATCAATAAAAATCAAGTTTGATTTTACTGAATTTCTAATCACTCAAAAAAAAGAAAATAAAAAAGTGGCGGGTTATGGTGCTGCTGCAAAAGGCAACACCTTACTGAATTATTGCGGCATTAAAAACGATTTGGTTGATTATGTGGTTGATGCCAACCCGCATAAGCAAAACAAATGGTTGCCGGGCAGTCATATAAAAGTAGTAAATGAAAGTACATTAAAAGAAAACAAGCCTGATTATGTTGTAATTTTTCCCTGGAATTTACAGGAAGAAGTAATGAAGCAACTGCATTATATAAGGGATTGGAATGGCAAATTTGTAATTCCTATTCCGCATGTACATGTTGTATAAATTATGGCTTCAGCCCCATCAATTTTTTTAATTTTACCAATATCAAAACAAAACCCGCGTTATTTATTTAGCACACTTGTCATATATTTTTTTAACCAAAATATAAACCATTATGAAAGCAGTAATCCTTGCCGGCGGCTTTGGTACACGCATATCAGAAGAAAGCGGTGTGCGACCTAAACCTATGGTTGAAATTGGCGGCAGGCCTATCTTGTGGCACATTATGAAAATTTATTCGGCGCACGGCATCAACGATTTTATCATTTGCTGCGGCTACAAAGGCGATATGATTAAAGAATATTTTGCCAATTACTGTTTAAACAGTTCCGATGTTACATTCGATATGCAAAAAGGCAGCATGGAAATTCATCGCAACCAAACGGAAGACTGGAAAGTAACGCTGGTAAACACAGGCTACCATTCCATGACCGGCGGGCGAATGCTTCGTGTAAGAGAATACATTGGCAACGAAACATTTTGCATGACGTATGGAGATGGCGTAAGCGATATTAACATTACGGCTTCTATCGAATTTCATCGTCAAAACAAAACATTGGCAACACTTACGGCGGTGCAACAACCTGGCAGATTTGGCGTGTTTAATTTGGCGCCTGAAGATACAGTTATCAAAAGCTTTCAGGAGAAGCCAAATAACGAAAACGAAATGCCATGGATAAACGGCGGCTACTTTATTTTAGAGCCGGAAGTAATGAATTATATTGAAGACGAAGGCACTACGTGGGAGCGTGAGCCACTTGAAAATTTGTCGAAAGATGGCGAGTTGTCGGCATTCCGGCATACGGGTTTTTGGCAACCTATGGATACGCTGCGCGATAAAAATGTGCTGGAAGAACTGTGGCAAAAAGGAACCGCGCCCTGGCAAATCTGGAACAGGCAATTTGTGTAACCGCTTCGTTTGTTTTTATTGATGTTTTTTTATTGGTATTCATTTTACAATTCATAAAAATTTACAACCCATCTTGCATTCACACATATATACAATTGTTCTTTATAACCTCATTTATAAATTCATTTTATGAAGATTTTAATTACCGGCAACATGGGCTACATCGGTCCAATTGTAACAGCCCATTTGCGAAATATATATCCGGAAGCTACTTTAATTGGCTACGATACCGGTTATTTTGCAGCCAATCTTACCAATGCTTCCATCTTGCCCGAAAGCCTGTTGAACCAGCAATATTTTGGCGATATCAGGCATATATCAGAAGATGTTTTGCAAGGCGTTGATGCAGTCATTCATTTGGCGGCTATCTCTAACGACCCCATGGGAAAACAGTTTGAAGAGGTTACTATCAATATTAATTTTGAGTCGAGCATACAGGTTGCAAAAATGGCGAAAAAAGCAGGTGCCAAAGCGTTTGTTTTTGCATCAAGTTGCAGCATTTACGGAGCTGCCGGCGATGCGCCTAAAACCGAGCAATCGGAAGTAAACCCGCTTACCGCTTACGCACGTTCCAAAGTGTTTACCGAAAGAGAATTGGAGCCGTTGGCAGACGAAAACTTTACTGTTACCTGCCTGCGTTTTGCAACGGCTTGCGGCATGAGTCCGCGGCTGCGCCTTGATCTAGTGTTGAACGATTTTGTGGCAAGCGCAGTGGTATCGAAAAAGATAAATATTTTAAGCGATGGCAGCCCGTGGCGACCTTTAATTCATGTAAAAGATATGGCGCGTGCTATGGAATGGGCAATAGTAAGAAAGGCGGATAACGGTGGTAATTTTATAGCTGTGAACACGGGCACGCACACCTGGAATTACCAGATAAAAGACCTGGCAGAAACAGTAGCAGAAGTAATACCCGGCACCGAAATTACAACTAACCCGGAAGCCGCGCCGGATAAGCGTTCTTATCTTATCAACTTCAGTTTGTTCGCTTCGCTTGCGCCCGATCATCAGCCAAAAATTACATTAGAGAAAGCTGTAAAAGAGTTGGAAGAAAACTTAGTCGCAATGAATTTTAATGATGCCGATTTCCGAGGCTCGCACCTGATCCGTTTAAAAGAATTAACCGCTTTTCAAAGATCTGGAGTACTAAATGATAAATTGGAATGGACGAATGGAAAACAAAAAATGGAACAAAAGAAAACGATAATGATGGCAACTTTATAAGTAACACCTAACGTGTGAAAAGCTAAAGGAAAGTGCCGCTTCCCTGTTTTTTTTATTTCTACAACGGTTTGTTTTTATTCTAAAAATATAGCAAAACAAAACCTATGATCTTTACCGAAACCCAATTAAAAGGCGCGTTTATCATCAACATCGAAACAAAAGAAGATGAGCGCGGCTATTTTGGAAGAACCTATTGCAAAGATGAATTTGCAATGCACGGCATCGATTTTAGCATTGCGCAAACCAATATCAGCTATAATAAAAACAAAGCAACGCTGCGTGGAATGCACAGGCAGCTTGCGCCGCATAAAGAGGCAAAATTGGTGCAATGCATCAGCGGAAGTTTGTATGATGTGATTATTGATATGCGACCCCACTCTCCCACTCTTTATCAATGGATAGCTTCGGAATTCTCCGCCCAAAACAACACAATGTTGTACATTCCCGAAGGCTTTGCGCATGGTTTTTTAACATTGGAAGATGATACCAAAGTTTTGTATCTGATGTCGGAATTGTATAAGCCCGGCGCCGAACAACCGCTTCTTTGGAACGATCCGTTTTTTAATATTCATTGGGTAATGGCGCCGCTGGTAATGTCGGAAAAAGATAAAACAAATCCTTTGTTTCAGCCATCTTCACATCCTCTCAATTCATTATAAAATACAACATGATTATCATAGATACGCTGTTGCAAAAACGAGCAAAAGAAAACAATCCTATTAAAGTTGGCGTTATTGGCGCAGGCTTTATGGGCGCGGCTATCGTTATGCAAATATGCAAATACAAGCCTGGTATCAGGGTGGTTGCCGTTTACAATCGCCACATAGAAAAAGCAAGAGATGCTTATGTAAAAGCTGGTGTTAATGAAGTAGAAAACCCAACAACAGTTGCACAGTTAGAAGATAATATTCAGCAAGAAAAATACAGCATTAGTGATGATGCAACAATGCTCTGCGATGCTTCAAATATCGAAGCTGTTGTTGAAGTAACCGGCGCCATAGAATTTGGTGCACAAATTATTTGGCGGGCTATTCATAACAAGAAGCACATTATTTTAATGAATGCTGAACTGGATTGCACTGTGGGTCCTATTTTAAAAGTGCACGCCGATAAAATGGGTGTGATTTACACCAATGTTGATGGAGACCAGCCGGCGGTAATTATGAATGTGTATCGCATGGTGAAAGGCATGGGATTGAAGCCTGTTTTATGCGGAAATATTAAGGGTTTGCAAGACCCTTACCGCAACCCAACCACGCAGGAATCGTTTGCAAAGCAATGGAACCAGAAACCCGATATGGTGGCATCGTTTGCCGATGGCAGCAAGATGAGTTATGAGCAGGCGATTGTTGCTAATGGCACTGCCATGCGGGTTGCCAAACGGGGTATGCACGGGCCTACAGTTGCGCCCAACACAACCATAAAAGAAGTGGTAAATTTATTTCCGCTGGAAGATGTTTTACTAGGCAATGGCATTGTTGATTATGCTGTAGGCATTAGCGAACCTGCACCCGGTGTGTTTGTGCTGGCAACAACTGATGACCCTGTGCAGCAATGGTTTTTAAAACTTTATAAATTGGGTGATGGACCTCTGTATTTATTTTACGAACCCTATCACTTGTGCCATCTGTTAGCGCCAAATACCATTGCCCGTGCTGTGTTATTACATGATGCAGCTTTAACGCCATTGGGCAAGCCTTATGTTGAAGTAGTTGCCACAGCCAAAAAGGATTTAAAACAAGGCGAAACCATTGATGGCATTGGCGGTTTTATGACCTACGGACAATGCGAAAACGCTGATGTAAGAATAGCTGAAAGTCTTTTGCCGCTTGGCTTTGCAGAAGGTTGTGTATTGAAGAAAGATATTGCCCGCGATGCTACGCTTACCTTTGATGATGTGATCATGCCGGAAGGAAGATTTGCATATCAGCTTTATAAAGAACAGGAAGATTATTTTAAAGACAAGTGATTCAAATTTTCGTATTGTGGCAGTAAAAAAACGTAAAAACTAAAACAAGGTTATCATCAGTGTTTCGCTCATCCCTGTGAAATGTGAAATAAATAGCTACAACAATACGCGAAATCGCTTTCAAATTAACCCGAAAATCCCGAAGGGATATAATATAAATAACTCCGGATTTCATCCTGAGAAAACCTGCCTTCGTTTCATAAAAACCGGAATAATTCAACCAACAATAACGCAAATTATATAATCAACACTATCACAATCTATTTTAAAACCGGATTATAAAATGCTGCTTTGCTTTGTTTTCTTTCCTAAAAAAAACAATACCGATAAAAAATAAATCAATGCTTACGGTTACAGCATCGTGTTGTTTAATTTCATTCCATGCTTCTTCCATATCATCGCTCCAATGAATATCATCAAAAACAAAAATGGATTGTTCGTTTACTTTTTGCAGTAGCAGATTAAAATAATTGAGTGTTGGTATTTTACGATGATTACCATCAACAAATGCAAAATCTGCAAAAAACAAACCCTTCAAAACAGAAGGTAAAGTTTCATCAAAATTGCCGGTGATGAGTTTTATATTTTGCAAACGCAGCCATTCAAAATTTTGCTTTGCAATAACAGCTACGGCTGTCGCTCCTTCCATTGTAATCAGGTTTGCGTTATTTTTTGCACTGGCTAAATAACAAGTGGTAACGCCTAGCGAAGTGCCCAATTCAAGAATAGTTTCGGGTTGATAATAATTCACCATTCTAAATAATAAACGGCTCCATTTTTTTGGCTTTACAGCAGAACGGGCAATAGACGATACACTGCGTTGTTTATAATTGTGGAGGTGCGAACCGGCGCCAAAATCTTCTATGGTAAGAATGGTTTTGTTTTGCTTCAGTTTTTGGCGAAGTAATTCTATTGTTTCATAGCAATAAAAGCTGCGGTTATCATTCAACACATTGGTTACAAAATCAAAAACAAACGGCGAATGAATGCGGTGCCCTTTGCCGTTGGATGCGGTGAGCCAATAGCGAAGAAATTTAAAAGCAAATTGCAGCTTGCTGTACATCAGCGCAATGTTAGGGATTGAATGTGAATGTTGAATGAAGAGTGCTAAAAATGAAGTAAAAACAAACCTGTTATTTTCTTTCCCACAATTCAAAGCTGTACGCATATTTGTGCTTGTCGTCAGCCATAAAATGTTGCTGCCCCGTTCGCTCCCATTTTGTTTCATCAATGGAAGGAAAAAAAGCATCCGCATCGGTAAAGCTATGATGCACGCGGGTAAGATAAATTCGATTTGCTTTTGGCATTGTGAGGTTATAAATTTCGCCACCGCCAATTACCATCAATTCATTAAAATCGTTTTCTTTTACAAAGAAAAAAACATCATCCAAACTTTTTACAACAACGGTTCCTTCAGGATAATAATTCTTTTTTCGGGTTAGAATTAAATTTGCTCTGCCCGGTAACGGCTTGCCACCGCCAAACGAATCAAATGTTTTTCTGCCCATCAGCACAGGCAAGCCCCAGGTGATATTTTTAAAATATTTTAAATCGTTTGGCAGATGCCAGAGCATAGTATTATCCTTACCAATGGCGTTGTTTTCAGCAGCAGCTACAACGAGAGAAATGAGCATTGTAATAAGTATTAGATAGGTAGTATGATTGACGTAGCGATGTTTATAAATTATATGATTTGATAAATAGCAATTAATAAAATTTTCTAAATAATCTTAATCAATACTACTTATTACATTGTATTGTTCACACCGCCACCGAAGCTTTAATGTGTGGATGAAACTGGTAGTTTTCCAACCTGAAATCTTCAAACTGAAAGCTAAAAATATCTTTCACATCCGGATTGATTTTTAGTGTTGGCAATGGATATGGCTCGCGAGTGAGTTGCAGTTTTGCCTGGTCGATATGATTGCTGTACAAATGCACATCGCCAAAACTGTGTACAAAATCGCCGCATTGTAAATTACAAACTTGCGCCATCATCATCGTTAATAATGCATACGATGCAATATTGAAAGGCACGCCTAAAAACACATCGGCACTTCTTTGATATAACTGGCAGCTTAACTTACCATTGGCAACATAAAACTGAAATAAAGCATGACAAGGCATCAATGCCATTTTTGGTAAGTCGGCAATGTTCCAGGCGCTCACTAAGATACGCCGGCTGTCCGGCGAATGCTTAATCAGTTTTATCGCTTCGCTTATTTGGTCAATCGTTGTTCCATCGTTGCCTTCCCAGCTTCGCCATTGTTTGCCATACACGGGTCCTAAATCGCCGTTTTCATTTGCCCACTCGTTCCAGATGCTTACGTTGTGATCAGTTAAATATTTGATGTTGGTATCGCCTTGCAAAAACCAAAGAAGCTCATAAACAATGCTTTTTAAATGCAGTCTTTTTGTTGTTACCAACGGAAAGCCCTGCTCTAAATTAAAGCGCATTTGATAACCGAAACAACTAAGGGTGCCGGTTCCGGTGCGGTCGGTTTTTGTAGCGCCGTTGTCTAAAATATATTGTAATAATTGTTGGTATTGTTGCATGAGGTATGAGCTATCAGCATTGAATTTTGCTTACTATTTGTTAACTAAATATTTTTGTTACCCTCTTGAATGTTGTTTCTTTTATCTTTTGCTTTACTTGTCTTTTCTTCGTTTTAATTCTTTATCAATTAAAATCAATTCTCTGCTTGTTTGACCATTAATGCTGCTGTTTTCCTGTGCGCGCCGCATGAGGTAAGGAATCACATCGCGGATAGGACCGAACGGTACATATTTACTTACCGAATAACCCGCTTTTGCAAGGTTAAACGTAATGTTATCGCTCATGCCATACAATTGCGAAAAATGCACATGAGGATGCTCGTGAGGAATGCCTTTGCTATCCATTAATTCTGCCGCATGAAGGTTACTGTATTCGTTGTGCGTGGCTATCACCGCAGCAATTGTATCAATGTTGTTGATGCAACAGTCCACAGCCGCGTTATAATCACCATCTGTAAAAGATTTATCTTGTTGTATTGGCGATGGATATCGCTTCTGGGCGGCTCTTGCACGCTCTCTTTCCATATACGCGCCACGCACTAATTTCACTCCTAAAATAAATCCTTTTTCTTTTGCAATACAATGCGATAACTTCATAAAAGAAAACCGGTCGTGCCGGTATAATTGAATGGTATTATAAACCACCGCTTTCTCTTTATTAAATGCTTCCATCATCTCGATTGTTAACCTGTCAATCGGATCTTGAATCCAGCTTTCTTCGGCATCTACCAACACGCCGACGCCTTTGTTAGCCGCTTCTTCGCAAATGCGGTACATACGCTCGCGCACACGTTCCCATTCTTCGTTTTCTATTTCGTGGTCGTGAATGCCACTCCGTAACCGTGGCGCTTCGTTCAACGTTTCCAGCAAGCCAAAACGGGCAAAGCCTGTAATTTTTATGCTGATGAAAGGAATGTTTTTTTGCGAAGCCGCATAGTTAATTACACGAATAAACTGTTCTGTTGCAGCTTCAAAGTTCGCTTCTCCTTCTTTGCCTTCAACGCCATAATCAAGTATTATTTTTACATGATATTCATCTAATTTCTGCGCCACTTCTGCCGTTTGCTCCAGCGTTTCGCCGCCTACAAACTGCTTAAAAATAGTATTGCGGATAATGCCATGAACGGGCAGCCCTGTTTTCATTAAAAATGGCGTAATCCTTATCCCAACGGCTGAAAACACAGGATAGTTCATGGTGCTGAATAAAAAGCGACCACTTTTCAGCGCTTTATCATTTTTATAGGCAAATGCAACCTTTGTATTGTCGAAAGATAACTCCATAACTACACGGGTTCGTGGTGCGAATATCGGTAACAGTTAGGAATTAAAAAGATGAGGAAATGTATTGTTGAAAGAATGTACATTACTTAAGCTACGAGCCACGAATTCATCAGCCCAAAACGCTCTGCCAGAATAAAAAAGCTCTTTCTTACAGGAGAAAGAGCTTTTTTATTCTTTATGAAATCAATCTTATAAAATATTCAGCGTAGCGCTCAAATAATACAAGCCGCCAACCGACGGGTTGCCATAAGCATTGATGTAATAATGATTGGTTATATTGGTAGCGCCTAACTTCAATAATATTTTACTTTTTGAAAGCTTATAACTTAATTGTGCATCTACCGTACTGAAGGCTGCTACATTACCTGAAGTAAAATCTCCCTCATAATAAAATTTATCCTGCCAGCGATAAACTACATTAAAACCAAACGCATTTTTTCCTAAGAAGCCAGTATTGCCAAACCCAATGTTAGCACGGTATTTAGGCGTGTTGAATTCTGTCATGAAGTTGATGGAGGCGCTTTTCAATTCGTCAGAAAACAAGTTGCCATTGATATTAAAATTGTGTGGCAGCAGGTACTGCAGGGATATTCCCCATCCATTTGTTTTTACTTTACCTGTGCTGTTTACTGCAACCGAATATTTGTTAGGATTAACAAGCCCCGTCGAGTCGTAGGCAACAGTCGAAGATTGTAGCACAGTTATCCTTCCTAAAAAGTTTTTATATTCAGAATAGTAACCGTACACATCTATCAACAATTTATTGGCTATTAAACCTTTATAACCAATTTCATAAGAGGAACATGTTTCAGGTTTAAATTCACCAAACTGTTGTGGCACCAACGCTTGGGGGTTACCGCTAAGCCCAAACTGACCGTAGCTGGCTAACGTGTAAACGGGGTTGGTATCAAAATGATAGGTACTTCTGAACATAGGCAATCCACCAATTAATCTTGTACCGCCACCAATGTTTAAATCAATGTATTGTTGTTGTGTAGTAGGAAAGCGATACGCTGTTTGATAAGACAAACGGAAATTATGATTTTTTGCAACTGATATTACTGCAGAAAGGCGTGGCGTAAAGTTACCTTTAAAGTTGTCGTTTTTATCGTATCTGCCCGATGCGGTTAGTTTTAAAGCATCATTGAATAAACGTTGCGAAATTTGAAGATAAGCTCCATATTCATTGATGGGAATTTTACCTGCTATATCGTTAAATAATGTTCCTTGAGAATTTAATTCATATCGTTTGTAATTACCGCCAATTAAAATATCAGTACGCCTCTTTGCCGAATCTATTTTCAATAAATTTGTCAGATTATATTGCCCTTCTGCCATATACAAAGCTGTATGGTCAACAAATAAACCACCTGCCGGTATTGGCTTTGAGCGAACCTGATCGAATATAGTTTTGAAAGCAGAAGTGCCTGCTGCCGGCCGTCCTGCATCAGCGTAAGAGCGTGCACCATTTAAAAAGTTTTGCGTGTTTGCCAGCATGGCTGCATTTGCAGCTGCGCCCGCCGCCGCATCACTTGCATTTAGCATTTTGGCTTGTCGATAAGCCGTTGTAAAAGTTGTTACCGCACCTTGTACAAATGCACCGGCAAACTGCGGGAACCAGCTTGCAGTTGGGTTTGCCGGGTTGTAGCTTGGCTTCCAGGCTTCGTTAAACAGTTGCATAGTAACCGTTGCGTTAAACGATTGGCCTGCATTTTCCTGGGTAGTGTAAGCCCGCAAAAACCAGTTTTTACTACGGGCTTCGAGCTTATACTGCGAGATCATAAAATTTTTAAGTGAATACCGGTCGCTACCTGTGTAAACAGAAGTGCCATAGCCAAGATTTGCAACAAATGATAATTCGGTGTTAGGCGAAATCATGTAATACAAACCGCCGCTGGCTTTAATGTTGCGAGTAGTTGGGTCTATTACATTGCTTTCTTTATAACCTGTTCGGGAAACGTTAGGTAAAGAATCTAAATAAGGAGTTAGTATTGCTCCAACTACGCCGCTTGGGTCAAGTTTTGCAATACCATATAAAAAAGGTTTAATATTTACTGATGTTTCATCGCCATATACATTTACGCCATCATAATTAGCATCAGTTAAGCGTGTACCTGCAACAGGTTTGCCTGGAGTGGTGGCGCTTCGTAAATAATTGCTGGTATCTCTTGCCACCCAATCTTTCGCTTCTATGTATTCGCCCGATAATTTAAAAGCAAACTTATCTCCTATTTTCTTTCCAAAGCGCAAAGCAAAATCGTAATAAGGCGAGGCTTTGCGGCTGTAATCGTTTATGTGATTCACACCTCCTTTTATCTGTACACTTAAACCCTGGTATTTAAAAGGGTCTTTACTTGTAATCAACAATGTTCCGTTCATGCCGCCAGGTCCATACAAAGCCGATGATGCACCGTTTAATAATTCCATATTATCAACATCCAACTCTGTAGGCCCAACAATAGCACCAACAGGAAAATTTAAGCCAGGCGCCTGGTTATCCATACCATCAACAAGCTGATTAAAACGTACGTTGCCGCTTCCGTTAAAACCGCGTGTGCTGGGTGTTTTAAAAGTAAGGCTTGAAGTTGTTAAGTCAACGCCATTCAGGTTCCCAATCACATCATAATAAGATGAAGCCGGCGAAGCAGCAATCGTTGCGGCACTCACACGCTGAATAGTAACCGGCGATTCTAAAATGCGCTCCGGCGTTCGGCTGGCAGATACCACAACATCCTGTCCTAACACGTATGCTATTTGTAAGCTTACGTTGATGGGTTGTTCAACAGTATTAACCGCAATTTCTTTTGTTGCAAACCCAACCGATGAAATAATTAATGTAACCGGAAGAGAATGCTTCAGTAACAATCTAAAATTGCCGTTTTCATTGGTAAAAGTGCCTGTTGCATTGCTGCCTTTTATTAAAACAGAAGCCGCCGTTACCGCTTCGCCTGTTGTATTGTTTTTTACGGTTCCTGAAATAGAAATAGCGGTTTGTGCTTTTACTGTAAAAGCACAGAAAAGGAAAATAAAACAAGCAATAAAATATCTCATAAAGTAGCTATAGTTTATTATAGTAAAGGAAAGCAGTTATTGTTAATTAAAAGAAAAAAAGTGATACTTTTTTTAATTATTAAAATATTTTAATCTATACATAAATATTTTCAAAAACACTAACAAAAAACTATAAAAAATAGATGGTTAGCAACTATAAAGTTGGATAACTGAAGCATTTGTTTTTTGTTTTGGGTACGATGTCAGGCAAAATGCAATAAAAGAAAACCTATTCTCTGAATTTCGGACAAGTAAATATAAATAGTTTAATTGATGTAAATAAAACAATTGTTCCTCTATTTTTGTTTTATGATACCTCATCAGTTCCCCAACCAAACTGCTTTTTATAAAGGTAAAGTAAGAGATGTTTACACAATTGGTAACGATACGCTGGTAATGATCGCCAGCAACCGCATTTCGGCTTTCGATGTTATTTTGCCAAAGCCCATCCCCTACAAAGGTCAGGTTCTTAACCAGGTAGCCGCCTTCATGCTCCAACAAACAAATGACATTTGTCCTAACTGGCTTCTTGCAACGCCAGCCCCGGTGGCTGCAACGGGTAAAAAATGTATTCCGTTTAAAATTGAAATAGTAGTGCGTGGTAATCTTACAGGTCATGCGTGGCGCACTTATAACAGTGGCAAGCGAATTTTGTGCGGCATTGTTATGCCGGATGGTATGAAAGAAAATGATGCCTTTTCAACACCGATAATTACACCTTCCACGAAAGCATCGGAAGGGCATGATGAAGATATATCGAAAGATGAAATCATAAGCCAGCGCCTGGCAACAGAAGAGGAATGGAATGCTTTAGAAAGATATACTTTGCAGCTTTTTGAAAGAGGTAAACAAATTGCAGCCAACCGGGGATTAATTTTGGTTGATACGAAATATGAGTTCGGCAAAATTGACGATGTTGTTTATTTAATGGATGAAATTCATACGCCCGATTCTTCACGATATTTTTATGCCGATGGCTTTGAAGAGCGGCAACAGCGGGGCGAGCGTCAAAAGCAGTTGAGCAAAGAATTTGTACGCGAGTGGCTTATTGAAAATAACTTCATGGGTAAAGAAAATCAAACCGTTCCCAATATGTCGGATGAATGGGTAACTACCATAAGCCGTCGGTATATTGAACTGTATGAAAGCATTACGGGGCAAGCTTTTCAGCCTGTTGACATGAGTAATGAAGAAATGTATGAAAAAGTGGAAGAATGGCTTTCTAACAGATGATAGAGCCAAAAAATTATTTATAATTCATAACTAAAGAACAATAAAATCTATCAACTACCAACCACCAACTGTCAACTAAAATCACCCAACCTCGGTCGCAATCTCGTTTTCGATTTATTAAACACATTTCTGCCTTTATCAATTCCCTTTCTTAATTCAGCCTGCCTTTCAATGGGCAAATGAATTGTGTTTTTGCATTCAACACAGCAACAGCTATCAAATTTTTCGGCGCATTCTTCACATTGAATATACAGCAGGTGGCAGCCATTGTTTTTGCAATTCGTATGAGCATCGCAGGGTTTTCCGCATTGATGACATTTGGCAATCACTTCATTCGTTATCCGCTCTCCCAAACGATTGTCAAACACAAAGTTTTTACCGATGAACTGGCTTTCTAACTCGTGTTTTTTTATTTCCTTCGCATAATTAATAATGCCACCTTCCAGGTGAAACACATTATGGAAACCTTTGTGTAAAAGAAAAGCGCTTGCTTTTTCGCAACGGATGCCTCCGGTGCAATACATAATAATGTTTTTATTTTCTTTTCCTTTCAACATATCAACCGCCATTGGCAACTGATCCCGAAATGTATCGGAAGGCACTTCCAGCGCATTTTTAAAATGCCCCACTTCATATTCGTAATGATTGCGCATGTCAATTACAACCGTATCGGGCTGTTGTAAAAATTCATTCATTTGAGCGGCATTTACATACCTTCCTTTGTTGTTCATGCTAAAAGTTTCATCATCAATTCCATCGGCTACAATTTTATCACGCACTTTTATTTTTAACACCCAAAACGATTTGCCATCGTCATCTACAGCAGTGTTCAATCTTACCTCATTCAAACCATCAACAGAATATAAAAAACGTACAAACAAATCGTAGTTTTTATCTGGCACACTTATCTGCGCATTAATGCCTTCTTTAGCAATATAAATGCGACCAAACACATTCAACTCATCCAATTGTTTGTAAAGAAAATTTCGAAATTCTAAAGGATTTTGAATTTCGAAATACTGGTAAAAACTAATGGTGGTGCGCTTTTCCGCTTCCTGAAGCAACCGCTGCTTTAATTCTTCTCCGCTGATGCGGTTATGTAATACTGCCATAATAATTCATTTCAGACATTAAGCTCTTTATCGCTTCATGTTCTATGGTATGTTATAGATTCCGTTGCAGGCGGAACAAAATGTTGACGGCAAAGATAAATGGAGATTTGAACAGATAAAATGAGATTTTGAAGATGTTTACCGGAGAATAATTTTGAATTATAATTACCCGAAAACTATTCTATTTTTACCATCCGTAAATTTTTTCTATGACGATAGAAGCTGCCATAACAAGTTTGCTTTCCTCCATCCATCAAGATGCGATTGAACGCATTGAAAAGCTCCCGCAAAGCGGAAGCGACCGTATTTATTTTCGCGTTTTTACTTCTGCAGGCACATTCATCGCTACTTATAATAACAATGTTCAGGAGAACAACACATTCATTAAGTTTACGCATCACTTCAAACAAAAAAAATTGCCCGTGCCCGAGGTGTTTGCGGTGAATAATGAAGGCAACTTGTACATTCAGGAAGATGCCGGAACAGAATCGTTGTTAGATATGCTTTCTATGCATGGATATAATGATGTTGTGTATCAGTTATTTCAAATGAGCCTGCGGCAGTTGGCGCACTTGCAAATACAAGGCGATGAAGGCTTAAATTATAATTTATGCCTTACAGCAAAAGAATTTGGCAAGCAGGCAATTATGAGCGATTTGCTTTATTTTAAATATTACTTTTTAGATACATTGAAACTGCCTTACGATAAGCAGGCTTTGTATGCAGAATTTGAAAACATAAGTGAATTTTTAGTGAATGATGACAACAAATATTTTATGTTCCGCGACTTTCAAAGCCGCAATATTATAGTAAAAGAAAACGGGCTTTGTTTTATAGATTACCAGGGCGGGATGCGTGGCGCATTGCAGTATGATGTGGCGAGTTTGCTATGGCAGGCAAAAGCAGAATTAAGCAATGAATGGAAGAATAAATTATTGCATTATTACATGGATGAAGCCGATAAATTGCTGCCTTACAAACTAAACAGAAATTTGTTTGTTGAGCAATACAATGGTTATGTTTTACTGCGTTTGCTGCAGGTGTTGGGTGCGTATGGTTTTAGAGGTTTGTTTGAACGAAAAGCGCATTTTTTAATAAGCATTCCTCTGGCGTTAAAAAACCTGAAATGCTTTATGGATATACACTACATTAATGAAGCGACACCCGAATTTGCACGCATTCTGAAAGCCATTGTAAGCGATGATATCATCGGTCGTTTTGAAAACAGTCAGGCGAATGAAAACACACCGCTTGTAGTTACCATCAACAGTTTTTCATTTAAAAAGAAATTGCCTAAAGACACATCAGGACATGGAGGCGGTTTTGTTTTTGATTGTCGCGGATTGCTGAATCCAGGTCGGTATGAAGAGTTTGAATATAGCAGCGGACTTGATAAAAATGTGCAAACGTTTTTGGAAGAAAAAACAAAAATGAACGAGTTTTTAAACAGTGTTTATAACCTGGTTGATATTTCTGTTGAAGATTATATCAAACGTGGTTTCGATCATTTATCTATTTCATTTGGATGTACGGGCGGCCAGCATCGGAGTGTGTACGCTGCCGAGCAAACGGCAAGGCATCTGAAAAATAAATACAAAGTAAAGGTTGAGATTCATCATCATAACCAAAATAATTGGGTGAAAGAAGAAACGCAAATACCAAAAACAAAACGACGTAACAACATAAGGCAACATCATACAACAAGAATTACTACGCTTGAATCCTGATCTTTCCCAATCATCTGTTCGCAAAGCCATGATATTGGCTGCCGGTTTGGGTACACGCCTGAAACCCTTTACCAGCAAGCATCCTAAAACGCTGGTATTAGTAAACGGTAAAAGTTTATTGCAACGAAACATTGAATATTTACAAACCTTTGGAATATATGATGTGGTGGTAAATACGCATCACTTTGCAGAACAAATTGAAGAAGCGGTAATTAAAAATAATGGATGGAGAAGTAAGGTAACTGTATCTTTTGAAAAAGATGTTTTGGAAACCGGCGGCGGTTTGCTTTTTGCTTCGCCTCACTTTGTAAATGAAGATAATTTTGTGCTGATGAATGCAGATGTGCTTACCAATTTACCATTGCATAAAATGATAGAACAGCACTTGCAAAAAAAACCATTAGCAACGCTTGCTGTGAGCGATAGAAGCACATCTCGGTATCTTTTATTTACAGATGAAAACGTGTTGTGCGGCTGGCGAAATGTAAACACCGGCGAAGTGAAGATGGCGAAGCAACCCGGTCATTTTTATGAGAAGGCGTTCAATGGAATTCATGTTATCAATCGTAAGTTGTTTATGTTGATGCAACCGTTGTTCAGTGGTAAGTTTTCGATGATTGATGTATATCTTGAATTGGCTAAAACGCTTACTGTGCATGGCTTTGCAGATGATAACTGTTTGTTTGTTGATGTTGGAAAACCGGAAAGTATTGCTGTGGCAGAAACTTTGTTTCAATAATTTTTACAGCAAATTAATCCGTTGTAAAAACCTTGTTGGTTTGTTTATATAATAAAGCGGAAGAAAGCTTTTTCTTTGTGTCTTCGCTTCTTTTTGGTTGAACTTTTATTTATGCAGGTTTTACTTCTTTATTATCGAACAAAACAAAATAGCTACGCAAATTTTTTATATCAATGCCTTATTGAATTGTTAGTAAAACAAAACGTTTTCATTTATCAACCCAATACTATTTCAGAAGCAAAAAGTGCTATAAAAACAAATCAAAAAACTGCAATTGTTATTCATCAAAACAAGTTTTCGTTGTCATTTATAAACCGCTTACAGCTTCTTTCTGTAATAAAAAAAAATAGCATTCAATGGCTGGTGCAGATCAATAGTTATAAAATTTCATCCCGTTTACCGCAATTGATTGTTGTGAATGATGCTGAAAAATGGAGTAAAACAAAACCAATCGCCTCATCAATAAAAATTGCTGTTTGTTCAGCTGCTGTAAAGCAAAAATTAATTGCACTTCATCAACTGCCAGAACATAATATCCAGGTTATCCGTGCTGCTGCAGATGATGTTTTTCAACCGGTTAACTGGTCAAAAAAACAATCGCTGAAAATGGAATACACACAAGGCAAAGAATATTTTTTTGTAAGTGCCGCGGAGAAAACATTTGATTCGTTTATGAGCTTGTTGAAAGCGTTTTCAATCTTTAAAAAATGGCAGCACAGCGGTATGAAGTTGTTGGTTTTTGGAAGGCTTCTTTTTAGTGAGAATAAAGAATGGCAGGAAAAATTCAGCTCGTACAAATACCGCGATGATGTAAGGCTGCTGCAGGAAGTAACCGAAGCTGAACAGGCTTCTTTGCTGGCTTCTGCTTACCTGTTTATTCATACACCTTTGAAAGATGACGATGTAATGCCTTTGCTGCAAGCGATGCAATGTGAAACGCCCTGTATTTCTTTCGTTACAGAGAGTGTAAAAGAATATGCAGAAGATGCTGCAATATTGTTAGAACGTAACAATTATGAACAGCTTGGCGAGAAAATGATTTTGTTATATAAAGATGAAAACCTGCGAAACAGAATAATAGATAAAGGCAAGGAGCAAACAAAATTGTATTCAAAAGAAAATACAATGAAAACCTTACAAAGCGCCATACCTGCCAATCTGTTTGAGTAGAAAAGACTTCCTATTTTTGCCACTTAATAAAACAAGTGCATGATTCAATCAAAAATAACAATTGATATAACGAGGGACGACAATAAAATGGTTGAGAAAATTAACTGGAATGCAACCGACAGCCAGTTGGAAGAAGTGCAAAAAGCAAAAGCGATGATGCTTTCCTTTTGGGATAATGCCGATAAAACCGCCTTGCGCATTGACCTTTGGACGAAAGATATGATGGTGGATGAAATGACGGATTTTTTTTATCAAACCATGATAACCATGGGGGATACTTACAGTAGAGCCACACGTTATCAGGAGCTATCAAACGATATGAAAACTTTTGCTAAAGACTGGATGAAAAAGTTTCGCGCCCTGCAAATAAATGAAGTAAAATAAAACCATTATCCGCCCGCTATTTTATAATAACCGAATAAGTAATACAAACTTTTTTACCTCAATAAAAAGAAACTATGAGTTTAGAAACATTAGTAATGACTGATATGAAAGACGCTATGAAAGCTAAGGATGAAGCGGCTTTACGCGGTCTTCGCGCCATTAAAGCAGAGATTATAAAAGTCAAAACAGAGCCGGGCGCAAACGGGCAAATTTCGGAAGATGGTGAAGTAAAACTACTTCAGCGCCTCATCAAGCAACGTAAAGATTCTCTTCAAATTTTTACAGAGCAAAACCGCGCAGACCTTGCCAAAAAAGAAGAGGAAGAACTTATTATAATTGAAAAGTTTTTACCGGCACAAATGAGCGATGATGAATTGAAACAAACAGTGCAAAAAATAATTGCCGATACCGGCGCTTCATCGCCAGCCGACATTGGAAAAGTGATGGGCGTTGCTACAAAGCAACTTGCCGGAAAAGCAGATGGAAAAGCGATTTCAGCGGTTGTAAAGCAACTGTTGGCGAAGTAAGATTGAAGATGTATAGGTAATGTTGGCTTCTGTTTACAATACCTTTCAATATTATATTTCCATCAATATTAAAATTACCTGTTACACATTCAATCATGTTGATTGATCTTATATATTTCGGTATTCTTATTCTTGCAATTTTCAAAGGTTATAGCAAAGGGTTTGTTATTGCTATGATTTCATTTTTTACCATTTTTATTGGTTTGGCAGCGGCTTTAAAATTATCCGCAACGGTAGCTGCCTGGCTGCAAAAAAGTACCAACCTTGGCGAACGTTTGCTGCCAATTATTGCATTCGCTATTGTTTTAATCGGGGTTGCTTTTCTTACCCGCATGGTGGCAAGGGTTATAGAAAAAACATTACAGCTTGCCATGCTGGGCTTTATTAATAAAGTAGCGGGCGTAGTGCTTTATTCGCTTCTTTATACCATCATCTTTAGTGTTGTTTTATTTTTTGCAACAAAAACAACAGTATTAAAAAAACAAACCATTGAAGCTTCTTACGTGTATAATTTTATTGAACCTTTGGGTCCTAAAGCTATCAATGCTTTCAGCAGCCTGATACCCTGGTTTCAAAACATGTTTCAGCAGTTAGAACACTTTTTCGATAATGCAGTTAATCACACACAAATCACATTCTTCAAATCAAAACCGCTATTTTAGCGGCACTTAGTTAATTTTGACAAAGGGTTTTTACAAAGGGGTTTTCATGTCATATCAAATAAAACAGCACGAAAAGTTCAAATTTTTTGAGGAAGGAAGCGGCGAGCCGTTGCTGCTGTTGCACGGCTTGTTTGGCGCCTTAAGTAATTTTAAAGATTTAATAGATCATTTCAAAACCCACTACCAGGTTATTGTTCCAATGTTGCCTCTTTTTGAGTTGGATATTTTTCACACGACCGTTGGCGGCATCGAAAAATTTGTATATAAATTTATTGAAGCCCGTAACTACACAGCTATTCACTTATTGGGCAATTCTTTAGGTGGCCATGTTGCGCTGGTGCATGTTTTAAAACATCCCGAACGCATTAAGTCGTTAATCCTCACGGGCAGTTCAGGTTTGTTTGAAAACGGCATGGGCGATAGCTACCCGAAGCGTGGCGATATTCATTACATACGAAACAAAACACAGCTTACGTTTTATGATCCGGAGATAGCAACCGATGAGTTGGTAAATGAAGTGTTTGAAATTACCAACAACCGTTTAAAAGTGATAAAAATTATTTCGCTTGCCAAAAGTGCAATACGGAATAATTTGGGTGAAGAACTAAACCAAATTCATCAGCCTACGCTATTAATTTGGGGAAAGAACGATACCATCACGCCGCCGTTTGTTGCAGAAGAATTTAATAAGCTTATCCCCAATAGCGAATTGCATTTTATTGATAAATGCGGGCACGCACCTATGATGGAAGTGCCCGCTGAGTTCAACCGTATTCTCGATGCATTTTTAAAAAAATTAAAACAGCCTGCTGCAACTATGGTGTGATTTTTTTTGTCTTACTAAAAAATATGCAATGCTTGTAAGCCAGCTTCCGATTGTAAATTATCCGGTGCTTCATTTTAGCGATACAGTTTCTTTAGCTCTGCAGTTGATGGAAGATTATGATGTGCAACATTTACCCGTAGAAGAGGAAGACTTGTTTACAGGCATAATTTCAAAAACCGACTTGTTTGATGAAGACGATTCGGCAACCTTAGCTTCATTATCGCTGACCTTAATAAAAGCATCTGTGCAGCCGCGGGAGCATTTCTTATCTGCATTGAAAGCCGCAGTGGGCAACGATTTAACGCTTTTGCCTGTAGTAAATGCCGAACTTCAATTGCAGGGCGTAATTACGGCTGCAGAACTGTTGCGTGCTACTGCCGCGTTTCAAAATGTAGAAGAGCCGGGTGCTATTGTTGTTCTTGAAATGGAGCGGATTAATTATGCGGTGGGCGAATTATCGCGGCTGGTGGAAACAAACAATTCCAGCATTGTGCAACTGAATACGTTTACCGAAAGCGGCACCGGTTTATTTATTGTTACCATTAAATTAAATAAAACGGAAGTCTCGGATGTATTGGCTACCCTGCAACGGTACGATTATATAATTCGTTATTTTTTTGGAGAAGAAGCCTACGAAAACGAACTGCGCGAGAACTACGATTTGCTGATGAATTACCTGAAAATATAAGGTTTGTTTTTATACCATTTTCTTATTGTTCACCTATCAACTTTCATCTACCAACCACCAACTATTTATGAGCGAATATCATATCGGCGCAGCACTTAAAAATTTAATCAACAAAAGCAATTTGAAAAATGGCATTCGTTCTGTTCAAATTGAAGAAGTGTGGCAGCAAATTATGGGCAGCACCATATCCAAATATACCGATAGTGTTCAAATCATCAATGGCACTTTGTTCATCAATACATCGGTGGGTCCTTTAAAAAACGAATTGATGTATCAAAAAGAAAAAATTATGGAGCGCGTAAATGAAGCGCTCGGCGAAAAGGTTATAACGAATGTAGTGATACAGTGAAAGAAACTTCCATTTCTTACAACCACATCTATTGCTTTTCAACCAAACCCGTTGTTAATATTGCATTTTAGCAATACTCTTTTCCGATATTTGTAACCAAATATTTTAGCAATTTCATTAACTCCATCTATACTTAACTCGCCTATTGAATACATGAAAGGTGTCGGTCCCCTGCGTGGCGATATGTTGCGCAAAGACCTTAATCTTTTTACTTTTCGCGACTTGCTGGAGTATTATCCTATCCGTCATATTGATAAAACAAAAGTAAACCTCATTTCTTCCATTACAGAAGACACAGAGTTTATTCAGGTAAGTGGCAGGCTTGTATATGTTGAAGTAATGGGCGAAAAGCGTTCGCGGCGTTTAATAGCGCATCTTAAAGACAGTACCGGAACGCTTGAGCTAACCTGGTTTCAGGGCATTAACTGGATAGAAAAATTATTGAAAGAAGGTGAGTATTATTTAGTATTTGGGAAGCCATCGTTTTTTAACGGCAAGCTTCAAATAACGCATCCTGAAATTGAAGCGGTAAGCGATGCAAAAAGGGATGGAAAAGCATTTTTAGAACCCATTTATTCAACCACCGAAAAACTAAAAGCCCACAAGTTAAACGGCAGGCAAATTGGCAAGCTCACTTACAATTTGTTATCGCAGCTTTCGGTTAAAGATGTGCCCGAAATATTGCCCGATTTTATAATTGCAAACCTAAACCTTGTACCACGTTTTGCTGCATTTCAAACCATTCATTTTCCGCCTTCCGTTCAGCAACATTCTGAAGCTGTGAGGAGGCTTAAGTTTGAAGAATTGTTTTTATCGCAAATTCGCTTAAACATTCTCCGCATCAGCCGGAACCGCACAAGCCGAGGTATTGTGTTTGAAAAAGTGGGCGATTTGTTTAATGGCTTTTACAGCAACCATCTTCCCTTTGAATTAACCGGCGCTCAAAAGCGTGTAGTGCGCGAAATACGGAACGATACGGCGCAGGGACATCAAATGAACCGCCTGCTGCAAGGCGATGTGGGAAGCGGCAAAACCATTGTGGCTTTGCTTTCAATGCTGCTGGCCGCCGGTAACGGCTATCAAAGTTGTTTGATGGCGCCAACCGAAATTTTGGCAAACCAGCATTTTGATGGTTTATCGCATCTTTTAAAAGAATTGCCGGTAAACATTGCGTTGCTAACAGGAAGCACAAAAACAAAAAAACGAAAAGAAATACTGCAACAGTTGGCAGATGGCGCGTTGCATATCATCATCGGCACACATGCTATCATTGAAGATAATGTGGTATTTAAAAACTTCGGTCTTGCCATTATTGATGAACAGCACCGGTTTGGTGTAGCGCAACGGGCGAAGCTGTGGAACAAATCAAACATTCATCCGCATGTGCTGGTAATGACGGCAACGCCCATTCCGCGCACACTTGCTATGACGGCTTACGGCGATTTGGATTATAGTGTGATTGATGAACTGCCGCCAGGGCGCAAACCTGTTACCACCGTGCATCGCAGCGAAATGCACCGGGCGAATATTATGAGCTTTATAAGAAGTGAGATTGATAAAGGCAGGCAGGCTTATATTATTTATCCGTTAATAGAAGAAAGCGAAAAATTAAGTTATGAGGATTTAATGCAAGGCTACGAACAGGTAAAAAGTTTTTTTCCCGAACCAAAGTGGTATATCAGCATGGTGCATGGCAGGCAAACACCGGAGCAAAAACAAACCAATATGCAACGTTTTGTTTTGGGCGATACCAACATTATGGTTAGCACAACCGTAATTGAGGTGGGCGTGAATGTGCCCAACGCAAGCGTTATGGTGATAGAAAGTGCGGAAAAATTTGGCTTGTCGCAGCTGCACCAGTTACGCGGCCGTGTCGGCAGGGGAAGCGAGCAAAGTTTTTGCATACTTTTAACCGGCTCAAAAACCGGAGCCGATGCCAAACAACGTATTGATATAATGTGCAGCACCAACGATGGCTTTAAAATAGCTGAAAAGGATTTGGAATTGCGCGGTCCGGGTGAAATTGAAGGCACAAGGCAAAGCGGTGCATTGAATTTTAAACTGGCAAGTTTGGTTGATGATAAAGATTTGTTGATGACAGCAAGAATGTTTGCCGAAAAAATAGTTGAAAACGACCCGAATTTACAAAATGAAGAACACAAAAGCTTACAACTATTTTTAGGTACCCAGCAGGGCAAAACGGCATGGAGCAAAATTTCATAATTGGTTATTCCTTTTCATTTTTTATATTCTTACTTTTATAAGGCAAAAAATTAACACCGGCGCATTTAAACAAAAACAGAAATAAAACGTCCGCTGCTTGTTGAAAATGAACGAAATTTATCTTAATGGATAAATTGATTCAAAAAGCACTCTGAATAAATTTTGCAAATAAACAACGCAGGTATTTTATTTAGCCAGTTAATAAAAAATGTCCTGCATTCGTTATAATAAATAAAAAGATTTTGCAGAACATTTTAATGTGGCTGCTAAATATAAAATTTGATAGTAAATTAAGATTGGATTTATACGTTTCGGTTGATAAAAATGTTTTGAATTAAAGAAGAATAATGAAAACAATTGCCTTGAAAATTGATATACTTTCTCTCCTTTTTATTTTGTCTTTTGTTTTTACTTCAAAAGCTCAATACATTCAATTTGTTGAAAACAAAGGGCAATGGGATACGCATGTAAATTATGCCGGGCAAATTAACGGCGGCGGTTTTTATCTACAAAAAAACGGGTATCGTGTTTTACTGAACAGCAGCATCGACTGGCAAAAAATAGCAGATCACTACGGCGGTCATCACGATTCGGCAACGCTTGCTGTTTTGAAAAATAATGGCAAATCGTGGCAAACTAATAGTGCAAACAGCACAAACGCTAACAATCAAAACAATCCTGATCTTATTCTCCATTCTCATGCTTATAACGTTACCTTTTTAAATGCTTCATCTTCGCCCGAAACCGTTCCTGACAAGGCTTTAAACACGTACAACAATTATTTTATTGGCAACGATAAAAGCAAATGGGCAACGGGTTGCAAAGTTTACGGGGCGGTAGTTTATAAAAACATGTATCCGAATATTGATGTTAGATATTATACTTTCAACAGCCAGTTAAAGTACGACATTATTGTGCATCCCGGCGGAGATGTAAGCCGGATTGCAATGCAGTTTGATGGAACCAACGGCTTACGTTTGAAGAAAGGAGATTTGTTAGTATCCACTTCGCTGGGCGATGTTACGGAGCTATCACCGCAATCTTATCAAACATCAGCTATAGCAAAAACAAACGTAACTGTAAGCTATGCGGTAAGCGGAAACACAGTTCGTTTTAAAGCAGGAAACTATGATGAAAACAACACGCTTGTTATCGATCCTCAAATAGTGTTTTGCTCCTTCACCGGCAGCACGGCAGATAATTGGGGTTACACAGCAACTTACGACGGGCAGGGAAATTTTTATGCAGGCGGCATTGTTTTCAATAATGGCTATCCAACTACATTGGGCGCATACAGCCGTACATTTTCACAGGGCAGTTATGGTTCGGAAGGAACTCCCGCAATGGATATTGGTATAGTAAAATTTAGTAAAAACGGCAGCAGCATTTTATTCGGCACTTACCTCGGCGGTTATGGAGATGAGCAGCCGCATAGTTTAATTGTTGATGCAGGCGGCAACTTAATAATCAGCGGCAGAACATCTTCAAAAGATTATCCTTCCACCGTAAATAAATATGGACCGGAAGGCGGCAGTGGCGACATTGACATTTTTCTTACAAAATTAAACAGCAGCGGTGGCTTGGTTGCTTCGAGGCGCATTGGCGGAACCAACTACGATGGCGTAAATATAAAACCGAAAGACAAATCGAACGGTGCAGAAAGCATTGCAAAAAATTATGGTGATGATGCAAGAAGTGAAGTGCAGGTTGATGGCAGCCAGAATATTTACTTGGCTTCCTGCACACAATCTTCCGACTACCCTGTTACAGCAAATGCGTTTCAAAAAACATTTAACAACGGAGGCAGCAATAACGGCGGACAGGATGGAGTGATTATTAAAGCTTCCCCCGATTTAAAAACGATGATCTTGTCGTCGTTTTTAGGTGGTTCAGGCAATGATGCAACGTTTGTTATTGCCTTAAATCCATCCAACAATAACATTTATACAGCAGGCGCCACAGAAAGCAGCGATATGCCGGGTATTGCCAACAGCAGTTCAACATTTAATACACTCAACGGTGATTGCGATGGTTTTGTTTCGATCATTGATAACACTACTTACCAACTTATAAAAACATCTTATTTTGGAACAGGCGGCTCTGATTTGATATACGGTATTCAGTTCGATAAATTTAGTTTTCCTTACATTATGGGAACCTCAACCGGCAACTGGCCTGTAATTAACGCAGCCTGGAGCCAGGCTGGAGGCAAACAATTTATCGCTAAATTAAAACCAGATCTTAGCGATTGGGTGTATTCTACAACCTTTGGCAAAGGCACATCTGTTCCGGATATTTCACCAGACGCTTTTTTGGTTGATCGTTGTGAAAACGTTTATATATCGGGCTGGTCGGGCGGTTTAAACGCACTATTCCAGCCAGGACAAAATTCTATTGGTTTATACGTGTCTCCCAATGCACCGGCTCAATTCAGATCAACAGACGGGAAAGACTTTTATTTTTTTGTATTGCAACGCAATGCAGCGGCTCCTTTGTATGCCCAATTTTTCGGGCAAAAAGGCGGCTTTGGCGACCATGTTGACGGAGGCACCAGCCGCTTCGACAAGCAAGGTATTATTTACCAGGCGGTATGCGCCGATTGTTTGTTTAAAACCGAACCTCCTTCCAGTCGTTTTCCAACTACATTAGGCGTTGTAGCACCAAATAACGGAGCAACAGATATGGCTCTTTGTAATGAAGCAGCCGTAAAAATTGCATTTGAACTGGCAGGCATTGGTAACGGTGTTCGCGCCAGTGTTCAGGGAAGAGAATATGATACTTCCGGCTGTGTGCCGTTAACCGTAAATTTTATTGATACACTCGATCTGGGAAAACAATATGTATGGAGTTTTGGTGATAGCACGCCTGATGTTACCACATTGGTTGATTCAGTTTCACACACCTACACACAAATTGGAGATTACAGGGTAAGATTGATTTCAATTGATTCTTCGGCTTGTAATATTGCCGATACTTCTTACACCACCATCCGTGCAAGAAAAGATAAAGCAAACTTATTATTCTCATCTGCAAAATTGCCACCTTGCACTTCGCTGGCTTTTCAATTTACCAATACTTCTACCGCACCTGCAGGCAAGCCTTTTAATAACTTTTCTTTCGTATGGGATTTTGGAGACGGTACGGTTGACACCACAATACAACCGCCCGCGCACACGTATGCTTCACAGGGAACCTACATCGTTAAATTGTATCTGATAGATTCTAACTATTGCAACGCACCCGATGTTTTAGTTGATACAATACGCATCGCTCCTAATGTAAAAGCGCTATTCACAACACCGCCTTATGGCTGCGTGCCCTATACAGCTGTGTTCAATAATACATCGCTGGCAGGGCAAACTTTTTTATGGAATTTTGGAGATGGCTCTACATCAACCGACCAATCGCCCACCCATCTTTACGAACTGCCGGGCAATTATCCTGTAACCTTAACCGTTACCGATAGCGCCACTTGTAACAAGCAGGATGTATCGGCGCCGTTTACAATTGTAGTAAGCGCAAAACCCACAGCCAGCTTTACTTTCAGCCCCATACAGGCGCAAAACGATACGCCCACTTCTTTCTTTAATACTTCTGCCGGTGCAACCTCTTACAAATGGCTTTGGGGAGATGGAGACCAGTTTATAACAGCAAATGAAGATTCAGTTATCAAGCACATTTATAACCACACAGATACGTTTGTTGTAACATTGATAGCATACAATCAATATGGCTGTACCGATACGGTAAAGCATGTGGTGGCATCACTTATTACACCTTTGGTTGATGTGCCCAATGCCATTGCACCAACCGGCGTAAACCGCACCATCAATGTAAAGGGTTTTGGCATAGCAAAAATGGACTGGCGCATTTACAACCGCTGGGGAACTATGATATTTATTTCAACCAGCCAAAAATTAGGATGGGACGGTACTTACAAAGGCGTATTGCAGCCGCAGGAGGTTTACACGTATGTTTTAAATGTTGAATTTACAGACGGGAAAAAATACAAAAAAACGGGAGATATTACATTGTTACGATAATATGATTAAAAGAAAAAGCTATGAAACATGACACCATTTTTTTAAAATATTTATTCATTGCGGTTGCGTTTTTATCCATTCATAATGTAGATGCGCAAGACCTGCACTTCTCTCAATATTTTAATGCGCCTTTATTGGTGAATCCTGCCAACACCGGCTTCTCGCCGGATGTGGACTGGCGCGCCGGCATCAACTATCGAAACCAATATTCAAGCCTCACAGCCAACCCATACAAAACCATGAATGTATGGGGCGATGCGCAATTGTTTAATAACCGTTTTGATAATGGCTGGATGGGCATTGGCGGCTCAATAATGAAAGATGTGGCAGGCGCTGGAAGTCTAACATCCACGCGGGCTTACGCATCAGTGGCGTATCATCAATTGGTTGGTTTATCAAGCTTGTTAAGCATCGGTTTTAATATAGGCTATGTTACTAAAAAAGTAGATTTAACAAAGCTTACTTTTAATGATCAATGGAATGATGAAGGACAATTTTTTGATGTAACCATTCCATCAGGCGAACAGTTTGCATATAGCCAGGTGGGGTATTTCGATTTGCAAACCGGGCTTAATTACGCTTATTTTCCAAATAACAACACTTACCTGAATGCGGGTTTAAGTATCTCGCATTTGAACCGCCCCAGCGAAAGTTTCTTTTCTTCCAAAAGCGATTATGATTCGCGCATTGATGTTCGTTATACTGCTTTTTTAAATGCAGCATATAAAATAAACAACCAGTGGATTATAAACCCGAACGCTTACATCAGCAAAATGGGAAACGCTTACGAAGTGGTTGGCGGGTTAAATGCAAATTATAATTTAAGCGGCGATGGAAGCAAGCAAATGATTGGCGGTTTGTATTATCGTTATCAGGATGCAGCTATACCGATGGTTGGCTTTCAATTGAACGATTTTAAATTAACCGTTAGCTATGATGCTACCACTTCTTCGCTGGGAACGTACAATGGCACTTACGGCGCCTATGAAATATCGCTTATAAAAACAGGAACTTATGGCAACGGCGGTAAAGAATTAAAATGCCCTGCCTTACGGTTTTGATGAATGAAGTTAAATATGGCTGGCGTTCATCATGGCATTAAAATTTTCGCGAAAGCTTTCGCTAATTGGTATATTCACATCATTCATTGTTGTAATCTGGCTTTTACTAACCACTTTTATTTTATGAATAGCGATGATATAAGAGCGGTGAACCCTGATGAAGTCATTTTTGGGAAGCAGGCTTTCAATTGCTTTTAAACTTTTTAAAGTAAGCACATTACCGGATGTGGTATAAATTTTTGAATAATCTTTTAAGCCTTCTACATAAATAATATCAGGCAAATCAATTTTATAGGTTTTGTATTCTGACTTTACAAAAATGTGTTTTTGAACCGTATTGTTTACTGCAGTATGATTAAGCAAAGAAGGCTGTAAACGATTGTTTGCTTTATGAACAGTTTTTAAAAAGCGATCAAAAGAAAAAGGCTTCAGCAAATAATCAGTTACATCCCATTCATAGCTTTCCAATGCATGTTTGCTATGCCCCGTTGTAAACACAACCAACGGGCGGTTCTTCATCTTTAACGATTGCAAGAACTTAATACCGTTTGTTTCAGGCATATTAATATCAAGAAACATTAAATGCACATCATTTTTTTCAAGCGCTTTGTGTGCTGCAGCAGCACTGTTGCAACGTGCAATCAATTTAAGATCCTGCACCTGGTTAATGTAATCTTCAAGTAAATCTAAAGCCAGCGGCTCATCATCTACAATAATGCAGTGAATCATGATTGCTTTTATTTTCTATTGACTATGATAAATATTTGGTTGCAAAACTTACACACAGAAGGAGTTACATGCAAATAGTGCAACCTACATGACAACAAGAATAAAATAAAGAATGTCAGGTAACTGTTAAAAAACAAAAAGCACATCGTGTAATTACGATATGCTTTATAAAATTGAAGTAGAACGAATTATAAAATTAGTGAGGCAGTTGAATATTTAATTGTTGTAAATCGGCTGGCGATATATATGGCATTTTATGATAGGCAGCCATTTTTTGTACCGCCAGTTCTCCAACTTTTTTGGCATCTTCACGAGTGGCAAAAGAGTGGTTGCCCTGCAACCCTGGTATAAACGTTTGTTTAATATACAATTTATTATCGGTATAAATGCTGTAACCCCATCCTGTTGCGGTTTCAAAAGGCTGAACAGTTACAAACATTTTTCCATTATGCGTTGCCGTTTGCTGTTTATTATTTGCAGTATTTTGGCACGATAAAAAACAAAGCAAAAGAAAAAGGAAACAACTGTATTTAGTCGTTTGCATTGTAAGCTTCATCCGGATGAAATTCATACACATCATCAAAATAATTTGAGCTGCTTCTACCGCAGGTAATATAACCTCTCCCCTGTGCAGTAAAGCCTACGGCACCGCTGCGGGAAGCGCCTTCAAAAGCGGTTCTTCTAATCCATAAATCGGTTGTAATTAAATAAGCCCATGTTTTACTGATATAGCCACTATTTTCACCGGTTGATATAAAAGCAGTGTCACCCATAACAAATGCGGCTGCGTTGGAACGAACAATATCAGAATAATCATCATCGTAACTGTCGGTTGATATGTTGGTGATTTTGCGCATTTCAGTCCAGGCAGTTCCATCGTATTTCCAAAAATCATTCACTAACTGACCATTATTGGTTCCGGTTGCCACGTAGGCTACATTGTTATAAACGAAAGCCACAGCAGCACTGCGTTTGGTACCTATGCCGTCAGGCTGTTGACTCCATGTATCTGTTGTTGGATCGTATTTCCAAAAATCTTTTAAATAAGAACCATCAAAACCGGTGGTAACATAACCCTTATCGTTCAGCGCAAAAGCAACCGCATCGTAACGCGCGCTGCCACCAAAATCGGCTTTCCGTGTCCATGTGTTTTTTGATGGATCGTACTGCCAGAAGTCTTTTAATTTATTAATACCATCAAATCCGGTTCCCACATATCCTTTACCTGCTGCTGTAAATGCCACTGCTGAATTGCGTGGCACAGTGGTAGAGTCGCCAAAATTAGCAATCTGATACCATGAATTGGTGGCAGGATTAAAAGCATAATAATCGTTCAGCCTTTCTGTTCCATCAAAGCCGGAGCCTACATAAGCCGTATCGCCTATTACAAAACCAACCGCTTCGCTTCTAACATTACCATTCATCTCGTAACGGTTCACCCAGTTACCAACATTAGAAGTTCCCGGTGTCGACGTATTTTTATGACAAGCAGTTAGCAACAGCAGAGACGACAAAGAAATACCTAACCAATTTTTAGCGCTATACATAATACAAGAAATATTTGCGGCTGAAATTATCCGGTGCATTTTGGGTGGTTTCGTTAAAATGGATTATCGCGATAATTTTAAAGATGAATTGTACAATTTTATCCTTTACACAGGTGTTGACCAAGAGGTGAGAAAGAACATTTTTTATGAAAAGCTTGTTTATTTGGTATGGCTATTCATCTATATTTTTACATTAGTAAATCGAGACAAATACAGCAATGGCAGATAAAAACAGAAGACTAATACATACTAACAAATTTGTAACAGCGGAGGCTTATAACATTGCAACATGCTACAAAACAAATGTAAACATGAAGCAATGCGGCTGACAAACTTAATTGCTTTTTTTACATTCCTTTTTTTTATAAACGCTTGCACTAAAGCTAATGTAAGTGTAGGCACCCAACTTATTGGTGACGAGTATTCGCAAATAGTAATGAGCGATACGTTTTCAGTAAACGTGAGCACTGTTTATATTGATTCATTTATTACATCGGCAACCGGTTCGGGCTTAGCGGGTTCATACAACGATAATGCATTCGGGCAAGTGAATGTTTCATCTTATTATCAATTCAAGCCGCCTTCTTTTTCTGATCAATACGTTGCTTACGATTCGCTGGAACTGATAATAAAATGCAATGGTAATTATTATGGTGATAGCACAAAGCCATTGCAACTGAACGTTTACAGGCTTTCCAATTTGATTAGTAAAACGTACAACACCAGTTTTTATAACTACGATGCGATACCATATTTTTCAACGCCCATTGGAGGAAAAACATTTCAGTTTTATCCTTCTATAACCGATACAATTTCCTTCCGCTTGTCAGATGTGTTAGGCAACCAGCTTTTGCAATTGCTGAAAGACAGCACACAGGAAGTTACATCTCCCGATAATTTTGTTAACTATTTTAATGGCATTACCATTGTTCCGCAGCAAACCAATGCGTTTGTTTTTGGGTTTAAAGACAGCGTTATTATGCGCCTGCATTACCATGAAACATCAGACGTTTTATCAACCAGTAAAATTGCTGATTTCACTTTGTATAACAACCAGCGCCAGTTTAACCACATTGATGTAAACAGAACGGGAACATCGCTGGCAACGCTGAATATGCAAACAATTGCGCTGCCTAGCTTTCTTACCAACAACGCCGGCTACACACAGCCTGCAACCAATTGTGTAGCAAAAATAAGAATGCCAACCATCCGCGATCTTTTTACAATTCCTAACTATCTAAAAATTGAGCGTGCTTTGTTAATTATAAAACCAGTAGTTGGCACTTATACAGGCTTTTACACATTGCCTGATAGTTTGCGGCTTACTACAACCGACATTAACAATTCCATCTTTTCCGACTTAACATTCCCGACTGGTACTGTACAATACGGATCGTTTGTAAGAGATTATTTGTACGAACAAAACACGCAATACTCTTACGATGTAACCAACTATGTTATCTCGCAATTAGGTGTTGCATCGGCTAACGAAAATGGTTTTCTTTTGCGGCTGGCGAATAACACCCAGAATGTAACCAGCTTCAAACGTGTTATCATTGGCGATCAGCAAAACAAAATCAGTCCCATCAAACTACAACTTTATTATCTTACTGTAAAATAAAACAAGAAACGATTTATGCAAAAAGTGCTGTTATTGCTTTGCGGTTTACAGTTGCTGATAACGGCTGCTACCTTTGCACAAACCAATACATCGCCCTACTCTATTGTGGGTATCGGCGATATTGAACAAAGCTATTCTGACAGGTCGGCCGGCATGGCTGATGCAGGTGTTAGTTTATCTTCACAACGAAGTATGTATCATGCTAACCCGGCTTCTTATACAGCCTTGGACGATCATTTTTTTTCGGTTGAAGTGGGCGGACGGTTGCAGGCAATCAGCTATATTGGCAACAATGTATCACTCGATAATCAGCATTCGGTTGATATGCAAATGATGAAATTGGCGTTAGCTGTTAAAGTGAAAAAATGGTGGGGTTCGTCAATTGGCTTAATGCCTTATAGCTCCAGCAATTACTCTTTTTACAGCACTAAGTTTATTGATGGCACAAACCAGCAAACACAAGCGCATTACAACGGAACAGGCGGCTTGTACCAGTTTTATTTTGGTAACGGCTTTGCGTTAGGCAAAAATCTTTCAATAGGCGTTCAGGCTTCGTTTTTATTTGGTTCACTTATTCAAAACGAAACTCTTCTTTCCAACATTATCAGCGATTCAATTGTTACTACCCGCAATATGTTTTTAAGCAAGCTGGTTCCAAAAGCGGGCTTCCAATACAAAGCGAAACTTTCTAAAAATGTAAAGCTTGCCATTGGCGCTTCTGCTTCACCATCGTCAGATCTTCGTGCGAATTATACGTTAGACGTAAGGCAGGGAAGCATCGCTTTGGTTACAGATAAATCTATTTCCGATACCCATTTCACGTTGCCTTTAAGTTATACTGGCGGCGCATCCATCAGCTATAAAAACAGCTTTACTGTTGCAGCCGATTACAGCGCACAGCAATGGAATAAAGTAAACTACACAGGCTTGGGTTACTCGCTCAACAGCAGCAACCGCATGTCGTTAGGGTTTCAATATTCCAATCAAAAAAAAGTTTCAAACTTTACTTTTGAAAATTTCTTTTTACAGGGCGGCATTTATTATGGCAATACATACTTAGTCATTAACGGTCAGCAGCTTACCGATAAAGGCTTTACGTTAGGTATTGGCGGCAATACCAAACGCAGTACGCTTGGCTATCAGTTGTATTTGCAGGAAGGTACAAGTGGGGCATCTGGCAGTGGTGTATTAAAAGAAAACTATACCCGTGTTGGCTTCACGCTTTTTTATCGCGATTTTTGGTACACAAAGGTGAAACGCTACGATTAAGGATTCTGTATGTTTGCTTTATGTTTTCGTTGTTTAGCAAAAAGGTAACTGCCGATTTTTCTTTCATAGGCGCAGATATGCATTCACACCTTTTACCGGCGTTGGATGATGGTTTAAAAACAATGGATGAAACCGTTGAGTATGTAAAACAATTGCATCAGTTAGGTTATAGCAAACTCATTTGCACACCTCATATTATTTCCGATATTCATCCCAATTCACCCAAAACAATTTTGCCGCGCCTGCACGAAGTGCAACAGCAAATAAAAGCGCAAAACATACCTGTGCAAATAGAAGCCGCTGCCGAATACCTGGTGGATATGGATTTTGAAGAAACCATCCGTAAAAATGAACAGCTTCTTACGTTTGGCAAGAATTATATTTTGATTGAAATGAGCTTTATTGCGCCGTCTCCCAATATAGAAAGCGTAATTTTTGAGCTTTGTATTAAAGGTTTGCAGCCTGTAATGGCGCACCCTGAACGTTATGTTTACTTACACGATTCGTTTGATAAATACCAGCGTTTAATTGATCTCGGCTGCGTGCTGCAGGTAAACCTTTTATCTTTATCAGGATATTATGGCGGCTATGTAAAAAAGGCGGCTGAAAAGTTAATAAAACAAAACATGGTTCAGTTTGTTGGAACCGATATGCATCATGAAAAACACAAAGAAGCCCTGCTAAATTTAGCTACCAAAAAAGAGTTTTACGAGTTGCTGCAAAAAGTTGATTTAAAAAATAAATCGTTGCTGTAAGGCAACAAAATGTGGTTTTCTTTTACTGCACTTTGCTGTACAACCGGTAGCCTATCCTCTTTTCAATTTTCAGTTAGCTTTGCCCGCACAAAAAACAAAAGTATGCGCCCGATACAAATGGTGGATTTAAAAACCCAATATCAAAAATTAAAACCTGATATTGATAAAGCTGTTATGGATGTGCTGGAAAGTTCAGCCTTTATTAACGGCAAGCCGGTGCAGCAATTTGCTGATGCGCTGGCTTCTTACCTAAACATAAAACATGTAATACCTTGTGCCAACGGAACCGATGCTTTGCAAATTAGTATGATGGCGCTGGGTTTGCAGCCCGGCGATGAAGTAATCACACCTTCCTTCACATACATTGCCACTACCGAAGTGGTCGCCTTACTCAATTTAAAACCTGTTTTTGTTGAGGTGGATAAACAAACGTTTTGCATGGATGTTAATTGGCTGCGCAATGCAATTACATCAAAAACAAAAGCTATTGTGCCCGTGCATTTGTATGGGCAGGCCGCCAACATGGAAGCCATTATGCAGGTAGCGAACGAACATAACATTGCAGTGATTGAAGACAACGCGCAAGCTATTGGAAGCGATTATATTTTTAAAGATGGAACTACCAAGAAAACAGGAGCCATTGGAACCATTGGCTGCACATCGTTTTTTCCTTCCAAAAATTTAGGCGCATACGGCGATGGCGGCGCTATGTTTACCAACGATGATACGCTTGCGCAAAAACTAAAAATGATTGCCAATCATGGTCAGCAAAAAAGATATTATCACGAAGTAGTAGGCTGCAACTCAAGGCTTGACACGGTGCAGGCTGCCATACTCAACATCAAGCTAAAAGAGTTGGATAATTACATTGCTGCGCGAAGAAAAGCAGCCGCTTATTATGATGCCGCTTTCGCTGATCATTCAAAAATAACAACGCCGTATCGCGCATCTTACAGCCACCATGTTTTTCATCAATACACATTGCTGCTGGAAGGCATTAACAGAGACCATTTGAATGAATATTTAGCATCCAAAAATATTCCTTCCATGATTTATTATCCCGTTCCCGGGCATCGGCAAAAGATGTTTGACAACCTAAACAGTTCAGCCGTAAATTTACAAGTAACCGACTGGCTTACAGAGCGTGTAATTTCTTTACCTATACATACTGAATTGGATGAAGAGCAACTGGCTTATATAACTTCATCGGTATTAGAATTTATAAACCAATAATTGTTGTTTTAACTATGGCAAAGCATATCATCGCAGTTAGTGGAAAAAATGGCCAGTTAGGAAGTGAGCTGGACAATTTATCAAAATCACTGACCGGTTTCGATTTTGTTTTTACTGATAAAATGGAGTTAGACATCGCTTCGCAATCTTCATTAGAAACGTTTTTTGAAAAGAACAAACCCAATTTTTTTATTAACTGCGCAGCTTACACCGCTGTTGATAAAGCGGAAAGCGATAAGGAAACTTCTTATTTAATAAACGCGACAGCTGCAGGTAACATCGCCGCTTTATGCAAACGCTATAATACAGTGTTGGTGCAGGTTTCAACCGATTATGTGTTTAATGGCACAGGTCATGTTCCTTATCTGGAAGATGATGCTACCGACCCTGTAAATCATTACGGTTATACAAAGCAGGAAGGAGAAAAACTGGCGTTACTAAACAATCTTCACACCATTATTATTCGCACTTCCTGGGTGTATAGCGAACATGGAAATAATTTTGTAAATACCATGTTGCGGCTGATGAAGGAAAGACATCAAATTAATGTTGTGAACGATCAGCAGGGTTCACCAACTTATGCGCTGGATTTGGCAGAAGCTATACTTGCCATTATTAAATATTGCGTGAACAATCCGGTGCCATCAGGCATTTATCACTATGGCAACGAAGGCAACATTTCGTGGTACCAGTTTGCTATGGCAATTAAAGAATTAACCCATTCTTCATGTCTTGTTCATGCGATTCCAACCGAGCAATATCCAACTCCTGCCAAGCGCCCCTTTTACTCGGTTTTAGACAAGCAAAAAATACAAAGTGTATTCAATATAAAAACAAAACCCTGGCAAGACAGTCTGCAAAATTGTTTAGGCAAAATGAACATATTGATGTGATCAGTCAAATGTAAAATTTGTAAACAATGCGAAACTTTAATGTACCATGATTGAACGCTGAATAATATACTTCTTAATAAAAACTTGCAATTAGTTTTTGATGTAAAAACAAAAGCAGCAACACGTGTAAATACTGGTTGCTGCTTTTGTTTTTACTGCTTTTACAATACGGTTTTCTCTAACCTTTTGCGCCAGTTGAATCTTTTGCCGGTGCTTTATCTATCAGTTCCATAAACTGATCCAGCTTAGGCGTAATGATAATTTGAGTGCGCCTGTTTTTTATTTTACCGGCATCTGTATCATTGCTGGCTATCGGGTTGTATTCGCCGCGTCCGGCGGCGGTTAAACGTTTAGGATCAACTCCATAATTAGTTTGCAAAGCCTGCACAACCGAAGAAGCCCGCAATGCGCTTAAATCCCAGTTGTTGCGGATGTTGGTTTTGGTAATGGGCACATTGTCGGTATTGCCTTCAATCAGCACTTCAAAATCTTTATAATCGGTGATGATTTTAGCGATTTTTGATAACGTAGTTCCGGCTTTATCGGATATCTCATAGCTGCCGCTTTTATACAGCATATTATCGGAAAGCGAAATGTACACTACACCTTTAAGCACCTGCACATCTACATCCTGCATTTCATCACGGCTTAACGAACGGGTAAGATTGTTGGTAAGGATCATGTTCAGCGAATCGCTTTTATTTTTTGAAGCAACGAGTTGCTGAATGTATTTGTTGGAAGAATTGATTTCATCTACCAATTTAGAGACGTTTGTATTTCCCTGGCTGGCAGAAGTAAGGCTTTTGTCTAATGCCGACTGCAAAGAAGCATTGTGATTGCGCTCTGCCTGCAACTGATCCTGAAGGCTTGCAATTTTTACATTAGCTGTACCCAAATTGCTTTGGCAATCGTCGTTGGCTTTAGCAAGTGCGGCCGCTTTGCCTTGTAACGTTTGGTAGTCTGTTTGCAACGATGCAAATTTTTTATTGCTCACGCAGCTTGTGGCTAATAGCATTGCGGTAGCAGTAACAAGCAAGCAATGGTTTGTTTTTAGCATATCTTTTTTTTGTTTTAAAAGCGAACAATGATAAGAAAATTATAATCAAGTTTGATGGTTATAAATTTCTTTCTTTTGGTTGATGTTCTTCCTAATAAATTGTAAACACCTTTTCGTTATATAAGCATCTTTATTATTTACTTTTTAGATTTTGACAAAGGCATCGTTATATGAACTTATGACGAATTTGTATAGATGGCGATTACTGAATTACAGCGGCTTTATTTTGTACTTTTTTCCGAACCGGTGGAGTGATTTTCACCAATTAACAAAGAAGCTTACTTATCTCACCGCTTCAATAAAATGACTAACCGACTGAGCAAACAAATCGGGATCGCCGTTCATCGGCGCGTGACCGGAATGTGGCATCAACACCAGTTGTTTGTAAGAAGAACCCAACCTGTTAAGAGCGTCATAGCCGCAACCCATAGGCACTGTAAAATCGTACTGCCCCCAAATAAGCAGGGAAGGAATGGTGATTTTGTATAGTTGGTTAGTGTAAGAAGCGCTCATTAGTGTTTGCAGAAAATCGTGTCCGGCTTCGGTATAATCCAATTTAAAAAGATTGGCGCCTAAACTGGCGGGCGATGACACCGAGAACAAATTTACAGCCGTTTGAGTGTGATTAATGTTCACATAATCTTCTGCATCAGAAGCATAATCGTCGGTTTGCATACCAATAGGAACCGAATTTCTTACGGGATGTTTTCTACAATATTTTACAATCGTTGTCCATTGAGAAACATAATGCCCTTTTTTAATTTCTGAAGTGCCGGTGTCAATCAGCATGTGGCGTTCCAGCCTGTCGCTTTCCGGGTAGTCATGTGCGCCATCCACTTCTATCCAGCCTTTAATATTATTCTGGTTGTTATCCTGCGTTAAATATCCGCAACCCAGCAAAGCACCAAAGCTGTGCCCCATCAAAAAAATCTCCGTATCGTTTCCATAGCGGTATTTAATCAGTTCCACTAATTTCTTTAAATCATCAACCATTTGGTTCAGGTTCAGGTTGGCGTAATTGCTGTTTCCGGCTGCGGCTCCCGCATCGCGCTGATCCCAATAAGCAAAGGAATAATTCTTCCATAACTGATCGGTTTGAAAGCCAGTGAAGCGATACGAGCCACTGCCTGGTCCGCCATGCAAAAACAAAATCATAACCTTCGAAGCTGTATTTCCTTTCACCCATACCGGCATATCGGCTCCGGCATTGCTCAACCAAAAAATGTCGTTAGCGTTGGCAGATAATTGCACAGCTTCTTTCCTGCAACTGCTTGCCCATAGCAAAATAAAAATGGTGTAAAAGAAAAGACGTTTCATGTTTGATGAGTGCGCTTTATTTGTTTTTGATGAACTACAATATTGAATTGATTGAAATGATAACTGAAAGATAGCTGAATAGAAAAATGCGGTAAAAGAAAACTGTTATACGGATATTGTACCCAAAGCGATGGCTGGATAGAAATGGCTATCGGCTTTGGCTTTGCGCTTCGTTCAAAATCGTGTCCAAAAACAGTTGTAAAACCCGTGATGGCATACAGCCTTCCAAAGTTTTGTAAAGTTCTTATCGTTCCATAATTATCAACCGAATATACGTTGCCATCATAAAACGTTCGCAACGCGCCAAAAGTCAGGAGCCATTCAAAATAATAAGGTTTTGTTTTATGGTATCGATACCCAACAGATTGCAATAAAAACAAACCCCTGTTGTTAAACGCATACCGGTAAAACCCAATGTTGGAGGTTGTGATTATGTCTCTGTATTTTTCTTTTTGCTTGCCCTTTTTAATGATTGAAATATGGCGGCTGTTAAGAGGAAATTCTGCACCTGCAGAAGCGCCAAAACTTTGAGGAAAATCGTAAAACAAAGAACCGCTAATAAAGATTGGCATCGGCTGCCGCCGGTACAAACTGTCCTGTGCAGCCGTGTGCAACGTAAACAGAAATACGCACGTAAAAAAACATGTTAGTTGCCGGTATGCCATGCGCTTGCTATAAAACAAATATAAGGTTCTCTGTTCATTCGTGTGTGCCTTATCGGTTGGAAGGATGGATGGATAGGCGGCAGCGCAAAACAGCAATTGCAACAACTCAAAAAGAGTGGGAAAGAGTTTTTACTTACTGCAAAATTTCCGGCATAAAAAACCGGTACTAACTTTACCTGTAGAAAAGTTAATACCGGGAAATACAATAATCGTAAATGACTATCCGGATATGGCAACCTGTATTGTTACTGCGAGGCACGAAGCAGTCTGTAAATTGTATGTACTGCTATATTCCACTTATCAACCTGATGTTGTGTGGTGTTTAGATGGCTTCGTGCCTCGCAATGACGGCTTTGCACATCCCTAATAAGGAAGGGGTTACTCTATACGGATAGTCATTAAATCATAAAAGAAAAAAAGTGTTTATTGGGCTGCGCCTGCAGGTGCTGACGATTGTATAGAACTTCTCATCTGTTCTAACTCCTGAAGACGCTTTTGTTTTTTGTCCAATTCTTTGGTTAATTTTTCTACCCTTTTGTTTTCATCTTTTACATTGCCGTTGGCATTTCTTGAGTCTTTCGCTTCTCTTTCTGCTGCTTTCGCTTTTTTTCTTTCACGCTTTGCTTCTTTCACGCTTCCATTGGTAGCTTTTGATGCCTGATCCTGGCTTGATTGCAAAGCAGTATTAGCGTTTGATTGCGCATCAGTTGCTTTTGATTGCAAAGATGTTTGTTTGTTTTTTGCATCGTTAAGCTGATTGGTAAGGTCGGTAATGCTTTGCGATACCTTTTGATATTCCTGGTTTAGCTTTGCCGTATCGTTTACAGTTTTATATCTCTGCGAGAAAGCCGCTAAGCCTGAAAAAAGGCAAATAACAATAATAAATACACATTTGTTTTTCATAGTAATGTTTGCTTTTTATTTAAATTCTTTCATAACAAATATAAACCGAAAACATACCACGAAACAAAGAAGGCGGTTGCCTTTTGTGAAAAGGATATGAAAAAGGAATTACAAAGTAAAACTACAATCTACTCTTTCACCTTTGTTTTTATTGCATTCTTTCAACCCGGCTATTTCTTCAATTAGAAAGAAAAAGCTACAACAAAGAGAGATTCGGTTACACGAATCCCTTGTAAAGTATAGACCTTTGCAGAATAAAATAAAAAGAAAGCGCTATGAAAATTATTGTAACAGGTTCATTAGGACATATCAGCCAGCCATTAACAAAAGAGTTGGTAGAAAAAGGACATTCCGTAACTGTTATCAGCAGCAAGCCCGATAAACAAAAAGATATTGAAGCTTTAGGCGCCACGGCTGCTATTGGCTCAATAGAAGATGCCGGTTTTCTTACAGCTACTTTTACCGGCGCAGATGCTTTGTATGCTATGGCGCCACCAAACTTTGCCGAGACCGATCAGATAGCGTATTACCGGAGAATCGGCAGCAATTATGCCCAAGCCATTCTGAAATCGGGTGTAAAGCATGTGGTTCATCTTAGCAGTTACGGCGCGCATTTAGATAAAGGCACAGGCTTCATCCTCGGTTCTCATAGTGTAGAAGGCATTTTGAATGAGCTGTCAAACGTATCTGTTACTCATCTGCGCCCGGGTTACTTCTATTATAATTTGTACAATTTTGTAAATATGATACGCGGGGCGGGATTTATCGGGGCCAATTATGGTGGAGATGATAAGATAGTTTTGGTATCTCCGGTAGATATTGCTGCCGCTGCTGCGGAAGAATTAGAAGCGGAAGCTACTGGACATAGAGTAAAATATGTGGCAAGTGATGACCGCACCGCCAATGAAATTGCTCATGCTTTAGGAACGGCTATTGGTAAGCCTGATTTGAACTGGGTAACTTTTACGGATGAACAAATGCAGGAAGGTTTGGAAAAGAACGGAATACCAGCCAATATTGCGGTTCTCTTTGTTGAATTGGGCGCCAGCACTCACAGCGGAGTATTGCGGGAAGATTATGAAATTCATAAGCCAACCGCAATGGGAAAAGTAAAGCTGGAAAATTTTGCAAATGAATTTGCCGCCGCCTTTAAAAAAGGTTGATTGCCTGATATCATTTACTATTTTTAAAATGCAGTAAAAGAAAACGTTGGTTTTGATAAGCCAGATAAAAATAGTAAAACCCTGTAAAGGACGAATTTGGCTGCCTTTAATCGTATAGAAATATGTGCGCCGACAGCATAATTTTGTAGATATGCTCTTACCGTTTAAACGGACGAATAAGCCGTACAGAAAAGGGTACGGTTACGGTAATCAGATAATCATTAACTGCGTTAAACCGACAATCATTTTGTTTTGCTTATCGATTGAGTTAAGAGATTCGCTCGCCTGAAGGCTATTATATTTTTTATTATTTATCAACCGGCCAGTCATCTGTACGGAAAGGTGCAACCGGTAGACCTTCTGTACTAAACAAATTGCCGACAGCAGCATTGCCAAAACCATAGCGCACAGCTGCAGGTTGCTTTATAAATTTACTGCTTACTATGAGCTGACCATTCTTAATAGCTGCATCGGCAGGAAAGAAGATATGGTCGTTACCGGCAATGTATAATTCCTTTGGACTGCCCTCTTTTACTGTTAATCCCGAAAGTATATTGTTCAGCGAAATTATAGCTTTACCATTCTGGACTATCATACTTTTATACATCGGGCTTTTGTAAGCAATACCTGGTTGAAGATAGGTTTTTACAAGCGCCCAATTGGCAAGCCGCATGCCCACATCATGTTTGTCAATTGGATGAATATTATTGGTATCGGCAACCAGGTCAGTTATTACCACCATGCCTGTTTTATCAAGTTGCATGGTATTCTGCTGCTGTTCGCGAAGCAAGGCGCCCTCGTAGGGTTTGCCATAATGATAGGGAGCTATCTGCACATAATAAAAAGGAAAATCCTTATTCCAGCTTTTACGCCAGGCAGTAATCATTGCAGTAAAAAGCTTACTATATGTACTTGCCGTGCCGGTATTGCTTTCGCCCTGGTACCAGATGGCGCCAGCGATATTGTAAGGAACAACAGGAGCAATCATGGCATTGTAGGTATAGCCAGGCTTATAAGGCCAGCCGTTCGACGGCTGTATTTTGGCAGCGGCTTCTTTTAATGTATCGTTGTTGTTTACAATGCTGTCCGGCGTCCACACTTCGGCAGGCGTGCCGCCCCAACTTGATTCTATTAAACCAATCGGCACATTTAGTTTTTGTTGCAGTTGCTTGCCAAAAAAATAGCCTGCTGCACTAAAAGTTTTTAAAGTATTGCTGTCGCAAACTTCCCAGTTGCCGCCACTATTATCCTGAGGATATGGTGCGGTTGTTTTTGGGATGTGATAAAACCGGATACTGGCATTGTAAGCCGAAGGCAATTCAGCTTTTATATCCTGCAATCCCCAGCTGCCGCTCATTTCCATGTTCGATTGCCCAGAGCATACCCATACTTCACCAATCATTACATTGTGTAGTTCAATGGTATTGTAGCCTTTCAATGTAACTATGTAAGGTCCGCCGGCTTTGGGCGTTGTTACATTCATTTGCCATTCCGCATTGCGGTTAGCTGTTACAGAATCGGTTTTATTATCCCACGAAGTGGTAATCATAATTTTCTCTCCCGGCTCTGCCCAGCCCCACAGCCTGGCATTGCTTTGCTGTTGCAGCACCATATTGTTGCTTATGACATTGGGCAGGCGTACATTGGCAAAGCTGAATATCGCAATAAATAGTAAAGGAAGTGTAAGCAATCGTTTTTTTGTCATAGTCGGATGAATGATACAACAAAAATAAGCCGGTAGTATAAAGATGCGGCAGTATTTTTTGTTCCAACATCATCCCTCTCTATAGTTCTTTTGTAGAGACAATGCTGAAACCGGAAAATCTAATACCGTTTTTATAAAATTGGGAAAGTAATGCTGGCAAACCTTTTATTACTTTCATGGTTTGCAAATCGGGAGATTTGCTGACGAGGCGACGCAGTCCGGAGACTTTGCCGAGCAAGGGCAACTACCGGGTGTGTAAAGAATTTTATCTCCAGAATACTTCCATAGAAGTATCTCCCATATAATTAAAAATCGTTTTTCTATTAGTTAATCCACAATCATTAATAACATTAAGACAATAGCTTACATCACATTTTTTATAATGCATTTCGAAGACGGCAACATTTACTTTTTTAAGTAACGGCTGATAATTTTCAATAAATTCTTCTTCTGATCCTTCAATATCGCATTTAAGCAGATCAATGGTAATATTGTCTGTAAATAATGTTTCAATATCTATATAAGAAACTTCAGTTCCATAAATTTTTTTACGAAGCAAAGAATTTGTTTTTAAAGTGTTTGTTACAGAATTACCGGATTGGAATATTTTTGCACTTCCTGCACGCTTACCAACTAACCCATGTATTATTTTCAGTTGTGAAGCAATTTTTGTTTGTTTATTAATTCTATATTTAAGTTCTTCATAAACCGGTAAACTTCCTTCTATTAGTATTCCGCTATATTCATAAAACTTTGGCTGCTGATACAAAAAATCAATTAATCGCAAAGTAAAAAAACCTACATTACTGCCTAAATCTAAAAAATTAATTACTTTTTTTTCATTATCCATTTTATTTAAACTCATTTCAATAGCATAATCGTAATCTTTTTTTACAAATATTTCATTATAAACTTGCCAGTCTGCTCTTGTTTTTATTTCTAAGTTTATTCCTGAAGCTGTTTCGAGTTGTAGATTAAGGATTTTCCAGGGAAGTTTTTCTATCTGGTATTTAAATCTAAGCAATAAATAGTATCTAATTTTATGAAATATTTTTTTCATCTTTTAGTTTTGAAATTAGTACTGCCCTAAAATTAATCGACTATTATTATTCATTAAAAATTTAAAAATAGAATTGTACAAAACAATGCAATGTTATTATAACTTTTAGTAAGAAAAATTTTAGTATTCTAACAAGGGCGACTTTGAGTTGTGAAACAAAAAAGCGGCGTTAGGATGAACATCCTATAAAAAGATAAGATTGAAAAAATTGATAGTGCCACCCGATTCGAATTTTGTTCACATCATACCGCAATGTTACCGGACTGACGCGCATGATATTTTATAGGAGGCATTGTAGTAAAGAAGAAAACTACGCTGAGTTGGGGCTTTCTACAACTGATGGTTAGTTATTACAAAGGCATTTCTTGTCTTTTCTTTTGCGTTATGATTGTGCATTGGTTAAGGAAACTATACATGGAGGAAATAATTTGGAGAATCATTTTATCTTTTCTTCGAGGTGTTATTGCAGCGCACCTCGAAGAACATATGAACCTTAAAGAACGCAGGTAAACTAAGTGAGTAAACATTAAATAAAATGATAGAGAAATAAAACATCGCCGGCATAGGCAAGTTTTGGCTGATCTTTAATTTCCAATTGAATGAATAGTGTTGCCTTGGTAATACCTCTCAAATTAATAATGGATTTTAGCGAAACCCTACACCTTACTTCGCTGTCAACAACAACTGCCTGCCCAAATTTTAGTCCTTCAAGTCCATAATTAACCTCCATCTTAAGATTTTGAACGTCAACCACTTGTTTCCAAAAATAAGGTAACAGCGAAAGTGTAAGATATCCATGTGCAATGGTTGTTTTAAAAGGGCTTTCTGTTTTAGCTCTATCCGGATCAACGTGTATCCATTGATGGTCCAACGTGGCATCAGCAAAGTTATCAATCTGTTGCTGCGTAATCTTATGCCAGGAAGAAACACCTAATTCTTTACCTAAGTGTGCTTCAAACTCCTGATGACTTTTTATGACAACCATGTGAATTAAAATATAGAATTATTTAAAATAATCGCACGCGCAATATACACCCGATTCGAATTTTATTCACCTCATAACGCAATGTTACCGGACTGACGCGCATATTATTTTATGGGAGACATTGTAGTAAGGAAGAAAACTACGCTGATTTGGGGGCCTCTACAACTGAAGGTTAGTTATTCAAAAGCGTTCCTTGTTTTTGCAGTTATGATTGTGCATTGATTAAGGAAACTGTGCTTGGAGGAAATGATTTGAAATGATTTGGAGAATTATTTTATCTATTCTTCGAGGTGCGCTACGCTAACACCTCAAAGAACATGGGTTAGGCAATTTATTAGTTGTGACAAACTACAATGAGTTGGAAATTTCCATAATTTTTTAAAAAAACTTTTACTGCATTTCTTTTCTAAGGTAATTTAACGTTTTCTTTGTGCTTTACTCGTCATGAAACACAAACACACTCTATGAAAAAGTACATTGCAGAATTGATCGGCACTTTCGCACTCGTCATCTTTGGCTGTGGTGCTGCCGTTGTAGCGGGAGGCAATATACCCTCTGTAGTTGGCAACATCCTCAAGCCGGAGATGCCCGCGGCTGCGGGCCTTGGCTTACTGGGTATTTCATTCGCCTTCGGGCTGGCAGTGGTGGTGATGGCTTACGCCATCGGCGGTATCTCCGGCTGCCATATCAATCCGGCAATTACCGTTGCCATGCTCGTAGCCCGCAAAATATCGGGCAAGGATGCGTTAGGCTACATTATTGCGCAGTTCATCGGCGCTACCCTGGGCGCGGGATTGCTGTATATGTTTGTAAAAGGCCACCTTAACCCAAATGGTACGGCAGAATTTAAAAATCTTGGCGAATATGCTCTTGGCTCTAATGGCTGGGGTGTTAGATACCTCGGACTTTACGGCACGCTCACCGCCTTCCTCACTGAAACGATCATGACTTTCCTGTTCCTCTTCGTTATCTTTGCTACTACCTCTAAGTATGGTAATGGAACGATGGCTGGCCTTGCTATTGGTTTTTGCCTCGTGATTATTCACATGGTCTCCATTCCTATCACCGGTACATCCGTTAATCCTGCGCGTAGCTTTGGTCCTGCTGTATTTGCTGGTGGCTTGGCAGTTAGGCAATTGTGGCTATTTATGACAGCGCCAGTAGTTGGCGGTATTTTGGCAGCGCTGGTATGGCGCGGCATATTTGAGCCGAAAGTAGAGACAGCTACGATTGTTGCATAGCGTTTACAATAAATCATATTCTTCGCTTGAAGTAGTATTCTGATCTAAGGTGTGGAAGATAAAATTATATTCAATAAAAAATGAATTCCGAACCTATAGGACCTTTGCTCAGCGTAGTCTCCTGACTACGTCGCATCGTCAGTAAATCTCCTGATTTATATTTCATTTGGTATAACATAAAGAAAAAAAACAATAAGGCTGTTGCTTCTCTCTCATATCGAACAGACACAGCAATTCAATACGGTTGAAAGTAAGACGGTAAAATATCCTGTTGTGCAGTTAAAGGGAAAGTCTTGTGATATTCATTTATTTTTACAAAGGTTTGCCGGCTTCAGAATAGCGACTAATGAATTTTACACGATACTATAATCTATCTAAGAAGTTGTTTTTATACGATAAATTAAGCAAACAGGTAGTTATTGTAAAAAACAGTTTTATGAGATATAGTTTGCTAACGAGCATCATTGAAACGGTTGAAGTAAATCATCGTAAACCTTAACAATTTCATTCTACCCAACTGCCCTAAATCATTACGCCACACCAAAAAATATCAGTACCTTCGCGGACTTAAAAATTGAGTAAAAGAAAACCTTTATGGCGGACTTAAGATATCAACGCAACTTCGGGATTGCTGCACACATTGATGCCGGCAAAACCACCACTACTGAGCGGATCCTGCGCTACACCGGTATGATTCATAAAATTGGTGAAGTGCACGATGGTGCCGCTACCACCGACTGGATGGAGCAGGAAAAAGAAAGAGGCATAACCATTACCTCCGCTGCCGTTAGCTGCCAATGGAAATTCCCTACCGTAAAAGGAAAAGATACACCAGAAACAAAAAGTTATTATTTTAATATTATTGATACGCCCGGTCACGTTGATTTTACAGTAGAAGTAGAACGCTCCATGCGTGTACTGGATGGCTTAATCGCCTTGTTTTCGGCTGTTGACGGTGTAGAACCGCAATCAGAAACCGTATGGCGCCAGGCAAACCGTTATAAAGTTCCGCGCATTGGCTTCGTAAACAAAATGGACCGCAGCGGTGCTGATTTTTTAATGGTGGTTCAGCAGGTGAAAGATATGCTGGGTGCGAAAGCCGTTCCGCTTCAGTTGCCCATTGGTGCAGAAGATGACTTTAAAGGCGTGGTAGATTTGATTAAAATGAAAGGCGTAATCTGGCACATGGAAACAGAAGGTATGACCTTCGATGAAATTGAAGTGCCTGCCGATATGCTTGAAGAAGCCCAACAGTGGAGACAAAACCTTATAGAGGCGGTGGCCGATTATGATGATGCTTTGTTAGAGAAATTTTTTGATGACCCGAACACCATCACTGAAGCTGAAATTCATGAGGCAATCCGTAAGGCTTGCATCGATTTAAGTATCGTACCAATGATGTGCGGTTCTTCATTCAAAAACAAAGGCGTACAAACAGCGCTGGATGGGGTTTGCCGTTATCTGCCAGGTCCTTTGGATATTGAAGATACTGTAGGTATCAATCCGGATACCGGCGCTGAAGAAACCCGCAAACCTGATGCAAAAGCACCGTTTGCCGCCCTTGCTTTTAAAATTATGACCGATCCGTTCGTGGGTCGTCTTGCCTTTTTTCGTTGTTATAGCGGTCATTTAGATGCGGGTTCTTATGTATTGAACGTAAGAAGTGGTAAAAAAGAACGCATTAGCCGTATCATGAAGATGTTTGCCAACAAGCAAAACCCAATTGATTTTATTGAAGCAGGTGATATCGCAGCTGCAGTTGGTTTTAAAGAAATCAAAACCGGCGATACGCTTTGTGATGAAAATCACCCGATCGCTTTAGAAAACATGTTCATCCCGGAACCTGTTATTGCAGTTGCCGTTGAACCGAAAACGCAGGCTGACGTTGATAAAATGGGTATGGCTATTTCCAAGCTGGTAGAAGAAGATCCTACCCTGCGTGTAAATACTGATGAAGATACGGGGCAAACCATCCTTCGCGGTATGGGTGAATTGCACCTTGAAATTATCATTGACCGTATGCGTCGTGAATTTAAGGTAGAAGTAAATCAGGGTGCGCCGCAGGTGGCTTATAAAGAATCGTTTGCTAAAACGATTGAACACCGCGAAGTGCTGAAAAAACAAACCGGCGGTCGTGGTAAATTTGCTGATATTCAGTTTGATTTTGGTCCTGCCGATGAAGAATGGATGAAAGAAAATGAAGGCAAACATTTCCAGTTTGTGAACGATATTTTTGGCGGATCAATACCAAGAGAATTTGTTCCTGCCATTAGCAAAGGTTTTGAAACTGCAATGACAACGGGCGTTTTGGCTGGCTATCCCGTAAATAACATGAAAGTGCGTGTATTTGATGGAAGCTATCACGATGTGGATTCTGATGCGATGTCGTTTGAATTGTGTGCCCGCGCGGGTTTCCGCGAAGCTGGACGCAAAGCAAAACCAACTTTGTTAGAGCCAATCATGAGAGTAGAAGTATTAACGCCAGACCAATATATGGGTGATGTTACAGGCGATTTAAACCGCCGCCGTGGTATGCTGGAAGGTATGGATAGCCGTGCTAACCTGCAGGTTATTAAAGCTAAAGTACCGCTTAGCGAAATGTTTGGTTATGTTACACAGCTTCGTTCTTTATCTTCAGGTCGTGCTACTTCAACCATGGAGTTTAGCCACTACGCCCCTGCTCCTAATAACATTGCTGAAGAAGTAATAGCCAAAAGCAAAGGCAAAGTGAAAGTGGAAGATTAATTCAGAATTATGAGTTGGAATTTATGATTTTAGATAGAAGCCCGTTCAACAGTTGAACGGGCTTTTTGTTTTTGCAATAAAAACAAAAGTTGGGGTTTGCGGCCTATCGAAATGAGAACCGGATTAACAAAAGTTATTTGCATCTTTACTTCAGCATTTGCACAGAATTATCATTTACGTTCGTTTGAAAAAACGCGTGAAACCATGATTTTTCTATAATGCACATGCTTCTTTGTGTCTCTGCGCTTTTGTTGTTTACAGTAATATTTCAGCAAGTAATCGAAGCATTACTTTGTATTTTGATCTACCGTACCATAATAAGAAATTGACCGTTTGTTGGTGGGCGTTACCTGTAAAGTTGCATAGCCTTTTTTAGATACGTTCAAATACATTTGTTGCACATCCGATCTATCTTTTAATTTGATGGCAACTGTATATCTTCCCCGTTTCAGTGGATAAACGGTATAATCAAAATGATAGGAAACAAAATGCAATCCTGCATCAGATGGATTAATGGGCGCCACATAAGCCACGCCAAAATAAGGAAGATTGCAAAGCAAGGTATCGTTGCGAAGCGTAAGCATATAAAGCGAAGTAAGGTTCACCTGTTTGCCCGACATGGGTTGTGCATATTGTGCCGTAAACGAATACCGTTTGGAATTGAGCAAACTTTGCATGTCCTGCGATGATTGCTGTGCCAAAGCAGGGCTGGCATCTATTAACACAAAAAATAAAAGGATTACAGAACATTTGTTTTTCAAATAAAAAGGAATGCGCAATTTCTTCACTACATACAAAAATCCGGTAACTGTTCTCATAGTTATTATTTTATTAGGCGGTGCGTTTGCTTATAGCAAAATGCAAACCGCTTTGTTTCCCGAAATTACGTTTCCTAAAATAAAAATCATTGCTGATGCAGGCGAGCAGCCGGTAAGTAAAATGATGATTACGGTAACGCGTCAATTAGAAGCCGCCATTAAACAAATACCCGATTTGCAAACGGTGCGCAGCACTACAAGCCGTGGCAGTTGCGAGCTATCCGCTTTTTTAAATTGGGATGCGGATGTAAACTTAGCGCAGCAAAGAATCGAATCAAAAATCAGCGAAATACGCAACACATTGCCTGCTTCTGTGAACATTACCGTTGAGCGCATGAACCCTTCTATTTTGCCTGTAATTGGTTACTCGTTAGAAAGCCACAGCCGCACGCCCATTGATATGAAAATGCTGGCGCTTTACACCATAAAACCTTATTTGTCGCGGGTTTCAGGCGTGGCTGATGTGCGTGTGATTGGCGGTAAAACAAAAGAATATGAGCTGCTTCTCAATCAGCAAAAAATGAATGCGCTGGGCATTACGCCAGATGATATTAATACCTCTTTAAGTCAGAATAATTTTATTCAATCGAATGGTTATTTGAATGATTACCGGCAAATGTATCTTACCGTTACCGATGCTTCGGTAAACTCGTTAGAGCAATTGCAAAATGTGGTATTAAGCAACAACAGCAGGCGAATTGTGTTGTTGAAAGATATTGCCGATGTGCAAATTAAAGATGCAAAAGAGTATGTAAAAATCAATGCCAACGGGCAACAAGGCTTGCTGCTTGCCATTATTAAACAGCCCAATGCAAACCTCATTTCGTTGTCTGATCAAATGGAAAATGAAGTTGCCAACCTTAAAAAAATATTGCCTAAAGATATTGCCATCAAGCCGTATTACATACAAGCCGATTTTGTAAATGATGCCATTAAAAGCGTTACTGACAGCTTATGGATAGGGCTTTTGTTAGCCATCATTGTAGCCATTTTGTTTCTTCGTTCGTTCAAAGCCAGCAGCGTTATTTTAGTAACCATTCCGGTTACTTTATTTCTTACGCTTATTGTTTTGTATGCTACCCATCAAACCTTAAACATTATGACGCTTGGCGCCATTGCCGCCGCCATTGGTTTAATTATAGATGACGCCATTGTAGTGGTAGAACAAATTCATCGAACGCATGAAGAGCACCCCGGCGAGCCGTCATTAACCTTAGTGCAGAAAGCGGTTAATTATCTGTTCCCGGCAATGGTAAGTTCCTCTTTAAGCACCATTGTTATTTTTCTTCCATTCGTGCTGATGAGTGGCGTGGCAGGCGCCTATTTTAAGGTGATGACCAACACAATGATTATTACTTTGGTGTGTTCTTTTTTTGTAACCTGGCTTTGCCTTCCGGTTATTTATTTATTGTTTTCGAAGAGCCAGGCGCGCAAACAAGCAAAAGAAAAAGCGCACAATGTTCATCGCCAGAAATGGGTTTCGTTTTTTATTCATAACTCTTACATCTCGTTTGTTTTTATTGCAATTTTAGTGGCTGCTGTGGTATTTATTTTACCCAAACTTGAAACCGGTTTTTTACCCGAAATGGATGAAGGAAGCATTGTGCTGGATTACAATTCGCCGCCCGGAACGTCGTTAAATGAAACGGACAGGATGTTGCAGCAAATTGAAAAACTCATTATAAAAGTTCCTGAAGTGGAAGCCTATTCGCGGCGCACCGGAACGGAAATGGGTTTCTTTATTACCGAACCTAATAAAGGCGATTATTTAATTCAATTAAAAAAGAAACGAAGCCGCACTACCGATGAAGTAATTGCAGATATACGCAAGCAGATACAAACCTCACAACCCGCGCTGCGCGTGGATTTTGGGCAGGTAATAACCGATATGCTGGGCGATTTAATGACCTCGGTACAACCGATAGAAATTAAAATTTTTGGCAGCGATCAATTAAAGCTACACCAACTATCCTCGCAGGTTGCCAATGTTGTAACTGCTGTAAGCGGCACGGCAGATGTGTTTAGCGGAATTACTATTGCCGGACCTTACATCAATATTCAACCCAACGGCGTAAACCTTGCGCAATTTGGCATTACGCCAGCTAATCTTCAGTATCAATTGCAAACGGCTTTGGAAGGTAATGTTGTTGGCAGCGTTTACGATCCGCAACAGCTTAGTGATATTCGCATGTTGTATCCGGATAACCGAACGTTAAGTCTTGATCAAATCAAACAGCTACCCGTTTTTTTACCGAACGGGCAATTAAAACCCATTGGTTCATTAGCCAATGTAAGCGTAACCACGGGTGATGCAGAAATACAGCGCGAAGACATGCAAAATATGGGTGTGGTAACGGCACGGTTAGACAACCGCGATTTGGGCAGCGCAGTAAAAGAAATTCAACAGCAGATATCTAAAAAAATTTCTTTGCCGCAAGGTTACAGCATTGTATATGGTGGTGCTTACGCAGATCAGCAACAATCGTTTCACGAGTTGCTTATAATATTGGCTACCTCCAGTTTGCTTGTGTTCGTTGTTATTCTTTTTATGTTTAAAGATTTTCGTATTGCGTTGATTATTTTAACCGTTGCGGTGCTTGGCATTTCGGGCAGTTATATCGCTTTGTATCTCACCAACACTCCATTGAATGTAGGAAGTTACACCGGTTTAATTATGATTGTAGGCATCATTGCCGAGAATGCCATTTTTACGTTTTTACAATTCAATGAATCGCTCAAAGAAACTAATGATACTGATAAGGCGGTAGTGTATGCCATCTCAACAAGGCTTCGCCCCAAACTGATGACGGCATTGGGCGCCATCATTGCATTAATGCCTATTGCTTTGGGCATTGGCACCGGTGCGCAACTGCACCAGCCGCTTGCCATTGCGGTGATTGGCGGGTTTATTATTGCCTTGCCATTGCTGCTGATTGTGTTGCCAACATGGATACGAGTAGTGTATAAAAACAAAAGTTTTATTATAGCAGAATAATTTTCCTAAATGTACTTAACCAAAAATTGGTTGATGAGGTAAAATACTCATTCAGCTAACACTGTTTTATTAATCTTTTTCAATGCATTTCCTGAAAGAATTATTCCGGAACTGTCTGCAATATGCAGTTGCAAAGAATTTATTTGAGCATGACCCACATCAAGTAATGTATAACCTTGAAGATTGGCATTTACTGATTGTATGTTCATTGCTTCATTGCTTTTTATTTCACCCGGTGTATATGTAGCAACTCCGCCATTATTAGTCTTGAAGGTAATTTCTTTTGGTTGGTTAGCTGGCTTGTATTCAGGCGACATTTCAAAGACTACTTCAGAGGAATCTCTCTGAGAAATATTTAATGAATCTAAAGAAGGTATCATACTTTCTACTTCAAAGCTCGATTTTCCAGCCATGTTTACGTTAAAGCTTTTTTGCTTCATTTTAAACATTTCAAAGTTTGTGTTGAAGCCATCTACAGATAATAATTGCGGTGAAAAAATACGCACGGCGGTAGTGTTTTGCATCCAGAATTTTTCATACAGGTTAGCAGGAATAAAATCAAAATTTATAAACAAAGTATCGTTAATCACCTGTGCTTTTATTTCGCCTTTGTGATACCTTTTCCATTCCTGCAAAATACGAACAGAAGAATTAGGGCTTTGCTCAAACGCAATCTTGGTGCCGTTTCCGCCTCTTATCTTCAGGTATTTGAATGGTTGCTTCAATACTTTTTCGTACGTCCAGTAGCTGTCTGTTTTATCTAACTTATTGTATTCTTTTTTAAGAATAATATTGGAAGAAAGTAATCCGGCAAATAAAATAAGCAGCAGAACCAATAGCATCTTCGTTGTGAATTTCATAACTTATTTTTTAAAATTGTCTTTTACAAATTGGTCATAGAGTATCTTAATTTCTTTAAAATCTATTTTCAACAAAAAAATGTTTCGCATAAAAACAGGCAGTTCGTTTTCTATGAATTGTTTACGTCTGAAATTGAGTATACTGTCCATTGCATCCTCTTCTATAAAATATCCTATGCCTCTTTTATTGGTTATTATATCCTGTTGCTGTAAAAAGTCATAAGCTCTCTGCACCGTGTTGGGGTTTACTTCCATATTTACGGCAAGCTCTCTTATGCTGATAATCTTATCGCCCAGCTTCCACTTTTTTAAAAGGATCTGTTCGCATACATATTCTGCTATCTGTATATAAATGGCGGGGTTTTCTTTAAACTCCATGCATAAAATTTAAAATTCTTTTTCTCTCAAACGGGTAAATGCCAGTATCCATAATATAGTTGGAATGATGTAAGAAATACTATAATTAAAAGCATAACTAATACCTGAAGGCAATTCGATAGACCCTTCTTCTTTCTCTACCGGGATGGTTACATGATTAAAAGGACCTGCATCGCTGATATTGCCAAAAAATAGTTTGGCTATCATCCAGTTTAATCCGAAAACACCAATACAAAGTATGCTTATTATAATAGCGGTTTTTATAAAAGCTACTTTATTAAAATACAGTGAACCCACCAGCATTGCGCCTGTTAAAAAGAAGAACATCGGATACACTTTCCAGGCGATGAAACCATTAAAATCAAACAGAAAAACAGATTGGTATTGCTGTTTGTAAAATGGTGAAGACGAGTTAAGACTGTTATGGTACATTGCAACAAAGCTGGTATCTATAATACGGTAAAAAATTAAAAAAATAACAGGATATAAAATACCTGCAATTAAAACACCGCAAAGCCATTTTTCGAAGTGAGATGCAGGAAGTGTGAGAAAGGATGAGCCACTGGCATTGGAAGAAAAATAACCAAAAACAAACGAAGCTAAAAAAAAGCTGCCGCCTGGCAGTCCCCATATAAATGTTAGGTTTTGCGCCCCGTTAAATCCTGCTAATGATTTTATAACCGCGTACAATATTAAAACAAGCGCAAGTAATAACCCTGTAAAGCCAAACATTTGTGCAGGTCTTTCCAATAATGCTTTCTTTACCAGTAGTCCGAATCTTTTTGCATTGAATGTATTATTCATCATGATTAGTTTTGAAAAATTGATTTTGCCATTGTTGGGTTTTCTGTTATCGCATTAAATAAATGCTCAAGATTTATTTTAGAATCTTCATTCCCTAAATTTTCTACCACTATTGTTTGTCCTTTTAATGAATCTTCCGCATATAAAATTTTGCCCGTTTCAGGAAGCTCCGGCACCGTTTTAAAACAAAGCTTATCCGCTATCTCTTTTATGGAGGCATTTAACAGCAGGTCGCCGTTATCAACAATAATTACGCGGTCTATTAAGTTGTCTAAATCACGTATTTGATGGGTAGATATAAAAATGATTTTATCGCCGGTAAACACAGATGAAATTAATTTTCTAAACTTTATTTTAGAAGGGATATCAAGTCCGTTGGTAGGTTCATCTAATAATAAAATACTTGTATTGCAGGCAAGCGCAAAAGCAATGATGAATTTCTTTTGCTGACCAAACGATAAGGCATTCAACTTGCCTTTTTCTTTTACATCTAATTGATCTAAGTAACTATAAAACTGTTCTTCATTGAATGAAGGATAAAATGGGGCGAATAAATTCTTGTAGCTGTCAATAGTTAAGGCAGGTACATATACTTCTTCAGGAATAAAATAAATCGTTTCTAAGAAAGAAGGCAATCTTTTTTTCGGCGAATAACCATTTACCGAAATAGTGCCGTTCGTTGGGAATAATAAGCCGATGAAATTTTTAAGCAGTGTTGATTTGCCTGCGCCATTCCTGCCAAGCAGCCCGTAAATGCTTCCTGCTTCAAGCGTCAGGTTTAAATTTTTGTATAGAAGTTTTTTTCTTTTATAACCAAAAGATAAATCTTGAATCTGTATCATAGTGTATTAGTGATATAGTACACTGCGAAGATACAAGTTTGTTTCATCCGGCAAATTTTTTTACGACTGCGATGTTAATTTTCTAAAGAAGTAGTTTTGATAGTTATTCTACTCCAAAATCTACACAGAATTGAACTATACGTTTGTTATGAAAAGGAACAGTTATGAAAATAATAATGGTTTTTGCTTTGCTGGCAACAATTCAATGCACAGCACAAAACACGCCGGCTGCTGTAAAAAACTCTTTTAGCAAAACCTTTCCAAACACGATAGTAAAGAAGTGGGATAAAGAAGATGGAAAGTATGAAGCTAACTTTACAAAAGAAGGTACAACCATGTCGGCTACATTTACTGCGAACGGAACTTTAACTGAAACGGAAACAGACATGAAAGTGAGCGATCTGCCTTCTTCTGTTATTAACTATGTAAAAACAAACTATAAAGATGAACCGATAAAAGAAGCGGCTGTAATTGTTAGAGGCAATGAAAAAATGTATGAAGCCGAAGTAAAGGGAAAAGATTTATTGTTTGATATGAACGGTAAATTTTTGAAAGAAGAAAAAGATTGATGATTGCAAAATGCAAGGTTATAAAAAGAAACCACTGGCAAATGTTTGTTTTTATTGCAGGGTTTGCATCCGGCGATAATGTAAACGCGCAAAGCCATATTGGGCTTGATTCTATGCATACTACGAAGCAAATTGTTTTCTATCAATCAAAAAAAATTACGGTTCAATCTTTTATTATTCCTCTTAGTTTAATAACTACCGGAGCATTGGGTATTTCAGGTAAATTTATTATTCCGGACGATAAAATAAAATACGCAAGAGACAGGAACTTTGCAACCTTTCATACCAGCATAGATAACTATTTGCAGTTTTCGCCAATGGCGGCGGGATATGCGGCTCTCATCAATAACAAAGAACATTCATTTTGGAAATACACCGAAAAAGTAGTGGTTACAGAAGTGGTTGTTACTGCATTAGTTCAAACGGTAAAACATATTGCCAAAGTGCCCAGGCCGGATGATGCAGCACCTACATCGTTTCCATCAGGCCATACCGCACAAGCGTTTGCCGGAGCTACTATTTTTAGCGATGAATTTGCGCAGCATAACGTTTGGCTAACAGCATCGGCATATACAAGTGCAACGGCAGTTGGTGTGCTGCGAGTTTTAAACAACCGGCATTGGGCAAGCGATGTAATTGCCGGCGCCGGTTTTGGAATAGCATCGGCAAAATTATCAGAATGGATTGTACAACCTAACCATAAAAAAGCAAAACCGATTTATCATTATCAATTATAAAAACAAAGCACTATGAACAAAGTTTTTTTAGCAACTGCAGTATTATGTTTCGCGGGTCTGCAATCGTCATTCGCACAAAGCAGCAGCATGCAAGTGAAAAATACTTTTCACATTAAAAGTGGCGGCGGATGGGATTATATTTTTGTTGATACCGCATCCAATAAGCTTTATGTTTCGCATGGCACACAGGTGAATGTGCTTGATAAAACTACCGGCGATTCGCTGGGTGTAATTCCCAACACAATGGGCGTGCATGGTGTTGCAGTTGTGCATTCGGTAAACAAAGGTTTTACCAGCAATGGCAGATCTAACAACGTAACCGTGTTTGATTTAACTACACTAAAAGTGCTTGACAGCGTTGCCACTGACCAAAACCCGGATGCTATTTTTTGGGATGATTATTCCAACACGATCATCACTTGCAATGGCAGAAGCGGCAATCTTTCGGTGATTGATCCGACAACCGATAAAGTAGTGGCGACAATTGACGTAAAAGGAAAACCGGAAACTGCTGTAAGCGATGGTGCCGGAAAAGTTTTTATAAACAACGAAGACAAAAGCGAAATTGAAGTAGTTGATATTACAAAGCATCAATTGATTGCTTCGTGGCCTATTGCGCCCGGCACATCACCTTCCGGTTTGGCAATTGACCGTTCCACCAAACGTTTGTTTGCCGGTTGCGATAACAAAATGATGATGGTGATAGATGCTACAAATGGCAAAGTGGTTGCACAAGTTCCTATTGGCGATGGCTGCGATGGAACGGATTTTAACCCGAATACTAAACTGGCTTATTCATCTAATGGTGAAGGCACATTAACGGTAATAAAAGAAACAACAAAAGATAAGTTTGACGTAGTGGCAAATGTGCCTACCAAACGCGGTGCAAGAACTTCTACTGTTGATACAAAAACAAACACTGTTTACCTTCCAACGGCAGATTTTGGAACAGCCGCTGCAGGCGAAAGAAGAGCGCCGATGATACCAGGAACGTTTCAGGTTGTAGTAGTAAAATAAATTATTTTTTCAACACTAAATATAACAACCTGTAAAAAGTAAAGCCTTGCCATAGCAAGGCTTTTTTATGTATTAGGTAATCCAAACAAATTTCCGGTATCTTACCTTTCTTCATCCATTTCATAGCATATTATTTGTACTGTTTTCTTTTACTCCAATACTAATTTATAAATTGTTTCATGAACGAAAACAAAAACACCCATCTTCCCCAAAAAGAAGAAAGCAGCACTACAACCAGACGGGAATTTATCGCTCATACCTCAGCACTTACAGCAGGTTTAGCCGTTAGCGCTTCATCAAACAAAAAGATTTTAAATAAACTAAGAGCCGCTCAACCAGGTATGATGACGGTGGCTTTAACCGTTAACGGCAAAAAGAAAACAATAGAGATTGATCCGCGAACAACCTTGCTGGATGCACTTCGTGAAAACATGCAGATGACCGGCACAAAAAAAGGATGCGACCGTGGTCAGTGCGGCGCCTGTACGGTTTTGGTTGATGGAACAAGAATCAACTCATGTTTACATTTTGCGGCGATGTGCGAAGGGTCGGAAATCACTACCATTGAAGGCTTGGGAACCGAAGACAAGCTACACCCGATGCAGGAAGCTTTTTTAAAGCACGATGCGTTTCAATGCGGCTATTGCACACCAGGGCAAATCTGCTCTGCCGTTGGCTTATTAAAAGAAGGACACGCAAAAACCGATGCCGACATCCGCGAGTTAATGAGCGGCAATATCTGCCGTTGCGGTGCTTATCAAAACATCCTGGATGCTATTAAAGAAGTTCAGCAAAGCGCTTAATTTACAACACATATTTACCTATGTATCCATTTACGTTTAGTAAAGTAAAAACGAATAAAGAAGCGATTGGCGCAATTGGTGCAAACACCGATGCTAAGTTCATTGGTGGAGGAACCAATCTGGTTGATCTGATGAAAATGAATATTGAAAAGCCGCAGCAGGTAATTGATATCACATTGCTTCCGTTACAAAAAATAGAAACCTTGCCCAACGGAAACATCCGCATTGGTGCGCTGGTGCGCAACAGCGATCTGGCATATCATAAAATAATCAGTACCCATTACCCGATGTTGTCGCAAGCGGTGCTCTCCGGTGCTTCTGCCCAGTTAAGAAACATGGCAACCACCGGCGGAAATATCTTACAAAGAACCCGTTGCTATTATTTTTATGATACCGCAACACCTTGCAATAAACGCGAGCCGGGAAGCGGTTGTTCAGCCATTAACGGTTATAACCGCATTCATGCAATTTTAGGCACGAGCGATGCCTGCATTGCCACACATCCTTCCGATATGTGCGTTGCTATGGCAGCGCTGGATGCCATTATTCATGTGGAAGGTGCGCATGGCGAACGGGCTATTCCGTTCTTAGATTTTCATGTGGTGCCCAGTAATACACCTCACATTGAAAATACATTACAGCCCGGCGAATTAATTACGGCTGTTGAAATTCCTGCTTTATTTTTTGCTCATCATTCAACCTATCTAAAAGTGCGCGACAGGCAATCATACGAATTTGCTTTAACCTCGGCTGCTGTTGCGCTGGATGTTAAAAATGGAGTAATTAAAAACGCAAGAATTGCATTAGGCGGCGTTGGAACCAAACCCTGGCGGGCGAAGGAAGCCGAGCAATTATTAATTGGAAAAAATACATCAACAGATACCTACAAAGAAGCGGCAGATATTGCATTAAAAGAAGCAAAAACATACAAGTACAATGCTTTTAAACCCCAGCTTGCCAAACAAACAATTATCAGCGCACTACAAACGATAGGAGGTTAATATGGATAGCATCATCGGCAAACCGATAGACCGTAAAGATGGCAAAGCAAAAGTAACCGGCACCGCAACCTATGCTGCCGAATGGAACATAAAAAATATTGCGTATGGAGTAACCGTACAAAGCACAATCACCAAAGGTCATATCAACACAATTGATACAGGTGCAGCAGAAAAATTAAAAGGCGTGCTGGGCGTAATGACGTATAAAAACGCAATGAGTCTTCATACATTGTCGGGTGGTGGCGACCCGGGTAGCGGAAAGTTTGCCGAGAAAGATTTGCTGCCTTTGCAAAGCGAACGGATTTTTTATAATGGTCAGCACATTGCCGTTGTAATTGCCGAAACATTTGAAGTTGCCGAACATGCGGCTTCGTTAATTAAAGTTACTTACAATGAAGAAAAACCAGTGTTTGATATTAACCAGCCGGATGCTAAAATTTATCAACCATCGCAGGGTCTTGGCGGAACAGATGTGCAGGTAAAACGAGGCGACGCTGACGCCGGCATGACCAGTGCGGCCGTTGTTATCGAGCAAACTTATAACACGCCTGTTTATCATCACAACCCAATGGAACCTCATGCCACAGCCGCCGTATGGGATGGCGATACGCTTACGGTGTACGATGCTACGCAATCTGTATTTGGTAACCGCGCGGCTATATCAACCATGCTGGGTATGCAGCCGGATAAGGTACGATTAATTTCGCCTTTTATCGGCGGTGGTTTTGGTTCCAAAGGTTTTATGTGGGCAAATTCTATCTTGGCGCCCATGGCGGCTAAGTTTGTAAACCGTCCGGTAAAAATTGTGCTGGAACGCACAGGTCAAATGTTTACCTGCGCCGGCCGGCGGTCGTTCACCATTCAGAAGATTGGTCTCGGTACAGATAAAGAAGGCAAGCTCATGTCGGTGAAACATGAAACCACATCTGAAACTTCTTTTGTTGATGAATTTGTTGAAACTGCAGGTGTTGCCACAAAGATGTTGTACGATACACCTAACCTTAATATCACGCAAAATATAGTACGGTTGAACAAGGGAACGCCTTGCCCAACCAGAGCACCAGGCGAAGCGCCCGGCACTTTTGCCTTTGAAGTAGCGATGGATGAACTGGCGGAAAAAATAAACATCGATCCGGTTCAGTTGCGGCTTCTTAATTATGCCGAAAAAAATCCGGAAGATGGTCATAGCTGGTCATCAAAAAATCTTAAAGAATGTTATGAAAAGGGCGCGCAATCTATCGGCTGGGCAAAACGCAACAGCAAGGCGGGCGTAACAAAAGAAGGAAATTATCTGGTTGGATATGGCATGGCAACAGCAACTTATCCTGCCAACAGAAGCAAAGCAACGGTGCGGTTAAAATTATACCAGGATGGTCATGCTGTGGCAGCCAGTTGCACACAGGATATTGGCACCGGCACTTATACGGTAATGGCGCAGGTAATGGCTGATGCGCTGGGTTTGCCGATTGATAAAGTTGAATTTAAATTAGGTGATACCATTTATCCGCAGGGTCCCAATTCGGGCGGTTCTCAAACCATGGCAACCACCGGCCCGGCAGTGCGCGCGGCTGCCTTAACAGTAAGAAGCAAAGTAGTTAAGATGGCTATTACCGATGCCAAATCGCCTTTGTACAGCCAGGATGAAAATGCTATTGTAATAGATAACGGCACGTTATCATCCCGCAACGATCCGTCAAAAAGCGAAACATACTCGCAGATATTAACTAGGAATAAAATGCCTTTGGTGGAAACAGAAATTACTACTGATGTTTCTACCAAAGAAACGCAAAAAACAGAGGCTAATTCTACCGCAAAGCAAGGCGGTGGGAGCCAGGGCGGCGGACAAGGCGGTTCTAAAAATGAAAGCAAAGACAATCCTTATGTAAGAGAAGACCAGGGGCTCGACCGCAGTAAGATTGCCTTTCATTCTTTCGGGGCGCAGTTTGTGAAAGTGATGGTTGATCCGCTCACCGGAATGGTTAAAGTAGATAAGGTGGCAAGCGCAATGGACATTGGTACTATTCTAAACGAAAAAACAGCCAAAAGCCAGATTATGGGCGGCGCTATTTTCGGCATTGGTATGGCTTTGATGGAAGGTAGTGTATATGATGAAAATACAGGTCGCATTGTTACCAAAGACCTTTCCGATTACCTGGTTCCTGTTCATGCCGACATGCCTCAGTTTGATGTGCAGTTTACCGGTATAAATGATCCCTACATCAGTCCGGTTGGTGCAAGAGGTGCAGGTGAAATTGGAATTACCGGCATCACGGCTGCCATTATAAATGCTGTATATAATGCAACCGGCAAACGCATCAGGGAAATTCCGGTTACGCCGGATAAATTAATCGGTTAGTAAATGAAGGAACTAAATGATATTATACAGGCTTATGATAAAGCGGTTGTCTGCGGCAAGCAAACGGCTTTGGTAACGGTTGTAAAAGTAGAAGGCTCATCGTATCGCCGGCCCGGCTCCAGAATGCTGGTTACAGAAGAGGGAGAAATAACAGGCGCCATCAGCGGTGGCTGTTTGGAAGGTGATGCATTGCGCAAAGCTTTGCTGGCAATTTCCAGGCAGCAAAACAAGCTTGAAATATATGATACAACGGATGAAGATGATGCTAAGTTGGGTGTTCAGTTGGGATGCAACGGCATTGTTTATATTCTGTTTGAACCTATTGTAAATAATAATGCACTTAACCCGCTTGCCTTACTGAAAAACGTAGCCCGGCACCGGAAAGAGGCTGTGCTGGTAACGGCATTTAACGAAGATAAAAATGCACATCAGCCCGGAACCTGTTGCTTTATTAACGATAAAGAAAAAATAAGCCTGACTAATGAATCGAAAAACTTTATCGAGGAAGCGATAACGGTTCTGGAACATAAAAATTCTTTCGTAAAATCGTACTCCGATTGTTCTGTTCTGTACCAGTTTGTTCCACCAACGATACAACTTATTATTGCCGGCGCTGGCAACGATGCATTGCCCTTGGTTGATATGGCAGCCTTGTTGGGCTGGCAGACGGTTGTTGTTGACGGCAGACCTACACACGCTACAAAACAGCGGTTTTACAAAGCAGGCGAAGTGATTGTTGCCAAGCCTTGCGAGGCGTTGGCTCAGGTTTGCATACATGAACAAACTGCCTTTGTTCTAATGACGCATAATTATAATTATGATCTTGCTTTGCTGTCGCAGCTTCTTTCTTTTCGTTGTACGTATATCGGTGTGTTAGGACCAAAAAATAAACTGCAACGCATGGTTACCGAGTTAGAAAAAAATGGTGTTGCAGTAACGGACGAACAAATCCATTCTGTTTACGGACCTGTCGGTTTGGATATTGGTGCCGAAACCGCAGAAGAAATAGCTGTATCAATTATTGCCGAAATTAAAGCCGTGTTAGCAGGCAGAAAAGGAACTCTTTTAAAAGACAGACCCTTTGCCATTCACAGCCGGTTGATAGAGTATGAATGAAACCGGCATCATCATATTAGCCGCCGGCAATTCCTCACGTTTGGGAAGCAGTAAGCAACTTTTATTTTATAAAGGAAAAACGTTGCTTCAACACATCATTGATGAAGCGCTCGATGCCTCTTTGCAACCGGTTGTAGTTGTTACCGGCGCTGACAGTGATCAAATTTTAAAAGCCATTAACCATCAGCCGATACATGTTGTAAATAATAAACGCTGGCAGCAGGGAATGGCTTCTGCAATTGTTGCCGGATTGCTTGCCGTCTTATCAATAAAAAAAAAGAAAGAAGACATAATTATAGCCGTGTGCGATCAGCCCTATGTTTCTTCAAACTTGTTTCGGCGCCTGTGCGATAAACGAAAAGAAAGCAACAAAGGCATTGTAGCCTGCTCGTATGCAAACACAACCGGAACGCCGGTTTTATTTGCGCCTGCCTATTTTGAAGAGTTGCTTCAGTTATCGGGTGAAGGAGGTGCTAAAAAAATAATAGCCTTATATCCTGATGATGTGGAAACCGTATTGTTCCCGAAGGGAAATATAGATATTGATACTGAAGATGATTATTATAATTTGCTGAAGGATGAAAAATAATTTGTGAGTTGTTTTACACACAAGCTTACCCGTTTATAAACAATGTTTAGAAGCATCCGTAGTTTATATACAAACGTGCCATCAGAAGCTATATCTTATGTGAAGCATTCTCAAACATAAAAAAATTAATTTTAAATTATTGCATTAACGATCAATTATAAAATAACTATTTTATCTTTCGTCCGAAAATGATCGTTCCATAATTGCCAGGATAATATAATTATAAAACTAAAAATCTTTCCATTTGCCAACCAAAGTAAAGTTTTCAAAAACCAAAGAGTCCGACTTTTATGCTACTTTAAATAAAAAAGTTGACTATTATTTTTCATCAAACAACCTTTCAAAAAAAGGCAATGCGTTAATGGGTTTTAAACTGTTGTTTTATCCCGCAGTTTTTATTGGTTCTTATCTTTTACTCTTGTTTTCAGGTACTGCCGTTGCTATTCAGTTTCTGTTATGGATTATTCTTGGTTTTTTTACAGCTTTTATTGGTCTTAATATTTCTCATGATGCGGTGCATGGTTCCTTGTCTGCTAATAAAACGGTAAACACTATTTTGGGATATACCTTTAATATAATTGGAGCAAATAGTTATGTATGGAACATTACGCATAACATTGTTCATCATACCTACACAAATATAGAAGGTCATGATGAGGATATCCAGTCAATTCCACTGTTGCGGATGTCACCGCATCAAAAGCTTCGGAAAGTGCATCGCCATCAGTACTGGTATGCTTTCCTTTTTTACAGTTTAGCTTCCCTCATGTGGGTTTTTGTAAAAGACTATATTAAATTTTTTAAGAAAGAGATTGGCAACTATGATAACAAAAGTCATCCACCGGTACAGTATGTAATTTTGTTTCTTTCAAAAGCAATTTATTATACGCTGTTTATTGTGCTTCCTCTTGTTTTTATTAAAGCTTTGTGGTGGCAGGTATTGTTAGGTTTTCTTTTAATGCACTTTGCGCAGGGTTCAACCATGGCTATTATTTTTATGCTGGCACATGTAGTTGAGGAAACTGATTTTCCATTGCCAACCAATCTTGGAAATATTCAAAACACCTGGGCAGTTCATCAATTGTACACAACCGCTGATTTTGGCAGAAACAATATTCTTTTAAACTTCCTCTGCGGCGGGCTTAACTTCCAGATAGAACATCATTTGTATCCCAGAATCTGTCATGTGCATTATAAACAAATTTCCGAAATCGTAAAACAAACTGCGGCTGATTATCATCTTCGCTATAACGAAAACAGTACGTTTCGCGGTGCTATTGGTTCGCACATCAGATTGCTGAAAGCGTTGGGCAGAGAACCTGTTGTTCCGGTTCATCATTAAATTATTTTTACTGCATACATACTATGGCTGATAAGCAGGATTTAGATTTTACCTACACTACTATTGACAACATTTTTCGGTTAAGCTTTGGGGAAATGGCAGATTACAGCGGCGCACGCTTTGATGGCGATTTTGCTATGACTGTGGAAGAAGCACAAAGAAAAAAACACCAGTTTATTGCGGAAAGCTTAGGCATTGGCAAGAACACAAAAGTGCTGGATATGGCTTGCGGATGGGGACCTTTTCTTAACTACATCAGGCAATTGGGTGCCAACGGCATTGGCGTTACCTTATCTACAGGGCAGGCCGAAGCCGATGTGAAGAATGGTTTGAACGTAAAAATTATGGACTGCCGAACCATTAAACCGGAAACCTTTGGAACTTTTGATGCGGTTACCTGCATTGGCGGTCTGGAGCATTTTTGCTCTGTAGAAGAGTTTAAAGCGGGCCGGCAGGATGAGATTTATACCAGTTTTTTTAAAACAGTTAGCGACCTGCTGCCCAAAGGCGGAAGGTTTTATATGCAGACAATGGTATTTAGCAAGAATACCCCCGCTTTTGAGGATGTTAATATAAATGCGGATAAAGATTCTAATGAGTACGCGTTGGCTTTGATGATTAAACAATTTCCGGGTTCGTGGTTGCCATACAGCGACGAGCAGGTGATAAAAAACGCTGCGCCATTTATGAAGTTAATCTCTAAAAGCAGCGGGCGATTGGATTATATTCAAACCATTAAATGCTGGCGAAAAAAGTTCAGGAAATTTAACCTGAAGAAGTATTTGTTGTATGCATCGCTGATTCCAAAATATTTGTTTGATAGCGAGTTCAGGCACCAGGTAGCTATCTTTAGAATCAGTCCGAATAAAATATGTTTTGAAAGAGAAGCGATGGATCATTACAGGCTGGTGTTTGAGAAGATATAGAAAAGCAATTTTTATTTCCGCTATTCAGTTCTGATATCGGGTTATTATTTGACACATAAGAACACAACCCAAACTTTCAATCCAAAATCATTTATGGTTTTTATTTACTGTGTTTTATATGCCGGTTCTTTGCCAGGCTTAAACGTTAGCTACTCTCCCACATCTCATCACTCCCTCCTACCTTTGTAAAATGAAATACCAGGTAGGTGATGAAATTATTGTGTTGCATAGCAACGAAGAAGGAAAGGTGATTGAAATAATGAATGATAAAATGGTGCTGATTGAAGTGCGCGGCGTGAAGTTTCCGGCGTATATGGATCAGATTGACTTTCCTTATTTTCATCGGTTTACCAAAAAAACCGTAGTTCCGCAAGCAAAAAAAACAAAGCAATATATTGATCAGCTACCCAAAGAAAAAACAATTACAACCAACATCAAAGCCGAGCCGGGTGTGTGGCTTTCTTTCTTGCCAAAATTCGGGCTGGATGAATTGAATGATGAAGTTGTGGAACTGTTTAAATTGTATTTGATTAACCGAACTGATTATAGCTATCGGTTTACTTATAAACAACAGCTTTCCAATGGCAGAACGGAATTTGATTTAACCAATGAAATCCGCGCCGGTAAAGATTTTTACCTGCATGATATACCGTTTGAAACATTGAACGATAATCCTTCTTTTCACTTTGAATTTTCGCTCGTTTTACCTGAAAAAAAGAAAGCAGACTACATGGAAGCAACTATAAAAATAAGAGCGAAGCAAATGTTTAAAAAGATAGAAGAAATAAAAGAAAAAAACCTGCCTTCTATATCCTATCTTTTATTTACCGGATACCCCGATAAAGCCGAAGAAGATAAATTAGAACTTACCAGCCTTGCTGCGAAAGGCTTTACCATTTATGATGCTTCTAAAGCAAGACAGCATCTTACTCCCGCACGCAGCATCGTTGATTTGCATATAGAAAAATTAACCGACAACTGGAAGAACATGAATGCCTTTGAAATGCTTACTCTTCAGCTTCACCAATTTGAGAAATGGTATGAATTGGCTGTAGCGCACCATCAGCCGGAACTGATTGTGATTCATGGCATCGGCACCGGAAAATTGAAAGATGAAATACACGAAATTTTAAAAACCCGAAAAGAAGTAAAAACATTCATCAATCAGTACGATCCGCGTTTTGGCTACGGCGCCACGCAGATTTTTTTTCAGTATTAGTTGGTGGTTGGCGGATGATAGTTGATGGTTGATGGTTGGTAGCTATAAACTCACAAGTTTTGACATTTATTACTTTGAAATCAATTTGCTATCAACCACCAACTATCCTATCAACTACCAACTATAATTTACCAACTGCCAACTATCAACTATCATCCGCCAACTACCAACCAAACACTACCTTTGCAACGCTACAAACCCGCGCTATCGCTTCTGTTTTTATAGAAGAGGAAAGTCCGGACAGCGCAGAGCAACTTACCGGCTAACAACCGGCTGCCCTTAAAAAGGCAAGAGAAAGTGCCACAGAAAATAACTTCCGCAACTTGTTGCGGTAACGGTGAAAATGTAAGGTAAGAGCTTACGGCTTTGGGCAGCAATGCACAAAGCGGGCAAACCTTAAGTGCTGTAATGCCACATAAAGATTCGCTTGAGAGCGGCTCGTTCAATGAATCTGGGTAGGCAGCTACATCCTGATAGTAATATCAGGAGCAGATAAATGATAGTGTAGAAACAGAATCCGGCTTACGAGGTTTGTAGTTTTTATTTATTTCATAACCTAAAAAATGGAATAAAAACAAAGCTGTTTCTGGTTGCTGAACAGGAAAGAAATAGTAAGCCATTCTCTTTCTGAATCGTTTATTAAAAAGATTTCGTTCAATATCTTACTTTGTTCATGCCGTTTTGTTTTACTCCATTTTTTGATGTTTATAAATTCAATAAGAGTTTGTTTTTATTGTATTTAGTTGTTTGTGTAATCAAATTATATTTTTTATATAATCTTCTTCAACATTATCAACTGAAATAAAACCTGTAAAGCAAATCTCAATTAGTGCTTTTTTAGTTACATAAAAGCCAGAGTCAAAATTCTATTCTGGTTATTAGTTTAAATGTACTTCTGCTATTTTCGTTTTCAACAGCGTTAATTCATTCAGGCAACCTTTTACTGCAATTATCTTTGCGCTTTATAAAGAAATATTTGCCAAATGAAAAAAGTTGTGATTGCTTCTGCCGTTCGTACGCCTATCGGAAGTTTCGGTGGAAAATTAAAAGATATTACCGCTCCTCAATTGGGAGCCATCGCTATCAAAGCAGCAGTTGAAAAAGCCGGTATTTCACCCCAACAAATTAATGAAATAATAATGGGCTGCGTGTTGCAAGCCAATGTTGGTCAGGCTCCTGCGCGACAGGCAAGTATGCTCGCCGGCTTGCCGGATAATGTAATTGCAACGACCATCAATAAAGTTTGCGCCAGTGGAATGAAAGCGGTAGCAATGGCTGCCCAAAGCATACTATTGGGCGATGCGGATATTATTGTTGCCGGTGGCATGGAAAGTATGTCGAATGTTCCTTTTTATGCAACAAAGCAACGCTGGGGAAATAAGTTTGGTGATGTGAGTTTAATTGATGGTTTATCAAAAGATGGTTTGACAGATGTGTACAAAGATTACCCGATGGGCAACGCTGCCGAATTGTGCGCACAAGCCTGCAACATTAGCCGGCAACAACAGGATGAATACGCAATTGAAAGTTACAAACGAAGCCAGCAAGCCATTGAGAAGGGTTGGTTTGCCAATGAAATTGTACCTGTAACCATTCAGCAAAAAAAGGGCGATGCCATACTTGTTGATAAAGATGAAGAGCCATACAACGTAAATTTTAATAAGATACCCGAATTAAAACCGGCTTTTATAAAAGATGGAACTGTTACTGCCGCCAATGCAAGTACCATAAATGATGGGGCAGCTGCTTTGGTTATGATGAGTGAAGACAAAGCAAAACAATTAAATATCAAACCTCTGGCTGTTATTGTAAGTTATGCCGATGCCGAGCAGGCGCCTGAATGGTTTACCACTTCGCCTTCGCTTGCCTTGCCTAAAGCGTTGCAAAAAGCCAATTTAACTTTACATAATGTTGATTATTTTGAAATTAATGAAGCCTTCTCGGTGGTTAGTATTGCCAATATGCAAAAGCTTGGTATAAGTGCAGTAAAAACAAACGTATTTGGTGGTGCCGTTTCGTTGGGTCATCCTTTAGGTTGCAGCGGTGCCCGCATTTTGGTTACTTTGCTAAATGTGTTGCAGCAAAACAAGGCAAAAATTGGTGCGGCTGCCATTTGCAATGGCGGTGGTGGCGCAAGCGCTATGATCATCCAATCACTGCAGCAAACAAATTGATCCAATTTTACTAACAGTTTAAGAAAAGTTTTTACTTCTCTATTTTGTGCGCCGTTGCAGAATGGTATTTTTGTTCATCTCAAAAACAAACTATGGGTTGGGCAATCTTTATTATTTGCACTCTTGGCTGGCACATTGGTATGTACGGCATGTTTAAAAAAGCAGGCATCGTGCCATGGAAGGCGTTTATCCCGTTTTATAACACTTGGTGCATTGTTGAAAAGTGCAACATAAAAAAAATATGGTTCTGGCTTCAACTCATTCCTATTGCCGGTCAGTTCATTACCATTTGGATAACCATTATTTTTGTAATGCACTTTGGTAAATTCAATATTCTTCAACACGCTGCAACCGTTTTTTTGCCTTTTATTTACTTTCCTTACCTGGGTTTTTCAAAAAGTGAAAGATATAAAGGCAAAGAGGTAATGAAGCTGTATAAAAAACCGGCCTCCCGCGAATGGATTGATGCTGCAGTGTTTGCCGTTGTAGCTGCTACTCTCATTCGCAGTTTTATTTTTGAAGCTTACACCATTCCCACACCCAGTATGGAAAAAACATTGCTGGTGAACGATTTTTTGTTTGTTAGTAAAATGAGCTATGGTGCACGTATTCCACAAACACCAATTAGTTTTCCTTTCGTTCACAACACCATGCCTTTTTCTCAAACAACTCCTTCTTACTCAACCAAAATTCAATTACCGTATAAACGGTTACCAGGTTTTACCGCAGTAAAAAGAAACGATGTGGTAGTTTTTAATTTTCCCGCAGGTGATACTATCATTAATGAACCTGAATATTTAAGCGCCAATACTTATTATGATGTTTTACGAAGAGATTACAATGGAAACCGCGATGCATTGCGCGCTGAGCATGATGTGATTGTGCATCCAATGGATAAAACTGATAATTATATTAAACGATGTGTTGCCATACCTGGCGATGTGTTGCAGGTAAAAAACGGAGTTTTGTATATTAACAACCAAAAAGCGTATGTAGCGCCCGGTCAGCAAAACGAATATATTGTTGAAACCAACGGCACTGCTTTCACGCAGGATTTTTTGGAAAACCAGTTGCATCTTCACTTTGATACGGGAAGCGACCCGCAAAGCGGCAAAGACATTACCTATGAAAAAGATGGAAAATACATGGAACTGCTGGGTTCTAAATATAGGTTTACCTTATCGGATGCTGATGTTGAGTTAATAAAAAAACAAGCTAATTTTAAATCAATCGCCTTATACACTGATAATTCAGTTGACCAGAGAACTTTTCCATTCGATATTGCCAATTATCCCTGGAGTGCCGACAATTATGGACCCATAACCATCCCATCAAAAGGTAAAACAATTGTTCTTACACCGCAAAATATTGTTTTGTATCGCCGGATCATTGCAACTTACGAACATAATAAGTTAGATGAAAGTAACAGGCAATACACAATTAATGGCAAGCCAACCAATCAATATACTTTTCAGTACAATTATTATTGGATGATGGGAGATAATCGCCATAATAGTCAGGACAGCCGTTTTTGGGGATTTGTGCCTGAAACCAATATCGTAGGCAAAGCTTCTTTAATTTGGTTTAGCTGGGACAAAGGTCCTCGATGGAATCGTTTTTTCAAACCTATTCATTAAACCTCATTGAAAGAAAACCAATTTAGTTTTTCTTACCAGATTTTTGATTCTGAAAAGCAGCTGAACCAGGAAGATTATCTCTTACTTTTAAAAGCCCGCGAAGCAGCTTCTATTGCATACGCGCCTTACTCTGGTTTTAAAGTTGGTGCGGCTGCTATGCTTGTAAACGGTGAGTTTATTACCGGCAGCAACCAGGAAAACGCAAGTTATCCAGCCGGTATTTGCGCTGAACGCTCGCTGTTAGCAACAGCTGCTCAATTGTATCCTGATATCCCAATTCTTACAATGGCTGTAACCTACACAAACGCTAAAGGTAAAAGTATAACCCCGGCAACACCTTGCGGCTTTTGCCGACAGGTTCTTGCAGAATTTGAAAAGCGTGTTCAACATCCAATACGTCTTATAGTTTGCGGCACTGCCGGACAAGTTTTAATTATTCCTCAATCTTCAATGTTACTTCCACTTAGCTTTAGTTCAGACAATTTGACTTAGACAATCGCTTTATGCGCTTGTTAATGAACAATTTTAACCGTTTATGTTCTTTTAACTTTATTATGAATCATAAGCTTATAAATAATTGTATTCCAATTAGTTGATAAAAATCTTCTTACTAATTTTTGATCAAATCAAAAGTATCAAAAACAACTCATAATTCTATCCAATTTGTTTTCTTTTAAAATTGAGTTATTGATTTATATTAATTAGATATCAACTTAAATAAATTTATATATACATGCTAAATATTATAGTAATAATAGAGTGTTTGATTACCAAAAAAATTAGTAATATATTTATAAGATTTTTTAGGCCACGATATACCACTTCCCACAACCCTTTTCTAAGATTTTCCGCTAAAAAGTTGTAAACAGGATTTTCACAGGTTTTACAAGTTCCGCACAAAGAATGTACAGTTAAGAAGTCAAGAAAAATACTAAATAACTTAGTTTTCTAAAATTATCATAACATGATTGAGTTTAAAAATCTAAAAGAAATGATGGCAAAACTTTCAGATGAAAAGGCTTGCAGACAACATTTGGAAGATATGCGCTGGGGTGGAAATCCGGTTTGTCCTTTCTGTAATGGAACAAAACCGTACAAATTAAAAGACGGCAAAACGTACCGTTGTAAAGAAAAGACTTGCAAAAAGGATTTTACCGTAACTGTTGGAACTGTCTTTGAAAATTCAAAGATTCCATTATCTACATGGATTGCAGCAACCTTTGTTTTAACAGCACACAAAAAAGGTATTAGCTCACACCAGTTAGCCCGCGATTTAGGAATTACACAAAAAACAGCATGGTTTGTATTGCAAAGGCTTCGCCTGATAATGGGCGATTCGGAACCGGAGCCATTGAACAACGTTATTGAAATTGATGAAACCTATATAGGCGGCAAATTCGCCAACATGCACCAAGAAAGGCGTAAAAAATGGCAGGAAAAGGGAGAAGATAATAAAATAGCGGTTATGGGGTTACTTGAAAGAGATGGCAAAGCAAGACTTACTGTAATTGGTGCAAAGACTTTTAAAGAAGTAGTAAGGGAAAATGTTGATCCCAATTCAATACTGATTACAGACACTCATTTATCCTATCAAGGATTAAGTTATGAGTATGCCGGACATGCAACGGTTAATCATTCACAGGGTGAATATAAAAACGGTATAGCCTGCACAAATTCTGTTGAAGGCTTCTTCTCACAATTTAAACGCTCAATATTTGGTATCTATCACAGCGTTTAGCCTAAACACCTTCATCGCTATTGCAATGAAACTGCCTACCGTTATAACCACCGTAAAATAACAGATAAACAACGGTTTACACAAACCTTGCAGAATACACAAGGAAGATTAAAATATAAAAATCTTATCTCTAACCCTAATAATTCAGCAAAAAATGAATAACCTTGTTGCAAAAAGAACTTCGATGACCGTTACTCAAAAACCAGTTGACATTCAAGACAAAGAACTCAATGAATATATCTTTGAAGTTCCTTTATTTATACCAAAGGGAATATTCTTGGGAATTAGAACAAGTATCGGATTTATTCTATGACATTAAAATTGCTAATGAAGAGAATAAACACTTTTTAGGCTCGATTCTGTTATATGCAAAAAATCAGAACACAAGAGAAATAATAGATGGACAGCAACGGCTCACGACAGTATTTTTAATATTATATAGCATTAGAAACAAACTGAAAGTTATTGAATCAAACGACAAAAACGATCCAAGAATACCAAACGCAATTAAAATTATTGACAATATTATATACACAAAAAGCAAAAAAGCTTCGGTTATAGATGATACTAATGAACCTCGCTTGCAGCCAACTAAAAAGGATAGGAAGTTGTTTCATGCAATTTTAAAAGGTGAAGACCCGGATAAGCATAAAAAGGATAAAAAAAGCCACAAACTCCTTCTTACTGCTCTCAACACCTTTTTAAATGAAAAAATAGAAGGTATTGTGAAGAGCGACGGAGTTACGGGTTTACTTAATTATTTGGATAATGTAACAGAATGCCAATACATAGTTATGACGGCAGAAGTAGAAGAAGACCAGTTTCTGCTTTTCAAAACATTAAATTCGAGAGGTCTTGAACTATCTGAATCAGATTTAATAAAAAACGAGATTTGTAACAGTGCAAAAGGCATTAGTAAGGAGGAATCAGTTGAAATGTGGGATGAAATGCGCGATATTTTAGAACGCGAAAAGGTCAATATTGATGTCTTTATGTTTCATTATATAAATTCCCTTTCAGATTCATTTCAAATTAGAAAAAGTATCGAACAAAATAGGGTAAACCCTCAAAAGAGTATTGATAGTTACCCTCCTGTACCCGAAAAATTTGTTTTTCCTGTTTATTCTAATAAATTAAAATCGCTATCAAACACATCTTCTTTTTTAGAAGATTTGAAAACCGCTGCCGAAAACTATGTTGAAATTTATAATCCGCAGCCTGAAAAAGTATATTTAATGGGTTTAAAAGCGATGGGTATTACTAAATGTTACCCTTTGCTATTAAGAGGTAAGGAGATTTTGAATGATAAAAATTTTGACCTTCTTTCTAAAGCTGTTGAATGTATTTCTTTTCGCCATAGCATTATTAAGAGCGATCCCAAAGACTTAGAAAAACTGTATTATACACTTCTAAATAAATTAAATTCTGATAATGATATTGAAGCTATAATCGAAGAAATAAAAAGCCACCCGACTATGAACACGAAGGCGGATAAAAAATTTAAAGATGAGTTTATCTTAGCTTCTCCGAAGTCAAGTGTTTCTAAAATGATATTAGATAGACTAATAAGGCAGGCGGGTGAAAGCATTAATTGGAAAAGCAAGGATATTCACTTGGAGCATATAATGCCACAAAGACCTAAAGATTCATGGCTTGAATTAAAAAACAAAGATGCAGAATTATATGAGCTATCATTAAACAGAATTGGAAACCTTACCTTAATAAAGGACAAAATAAACCAAAGGGCGCAAAATAGAGACTTTGAATTGAAGAAAAACATTTACAAAGACACTCGTTTAAAAATTAATGCAAATCTGATGAATTACGACAAATGGGATTTCGATTCAATAGACAAGAGACAAGAAGAGTTATTTCTACAAGCAAAAGAAATATGGAAAATATAATAATAGAAAATGAAAAAGCCTACAAAGTCAAAAGAAGAAAAGCCAGTTAAGTTAGATATGACTTATCAGGAAGCAATGAAAAAAGCACTTAACACTCCCCTTCCAAAAAAAGGTGAGCCAAAGAAAAAAGCGAAATAAAGGCTACTTCACTTTTAATGTTAAGTAGCCCAAAGCAAATGTGCTTTTTTAAAGATTTTCCACACTTCATTGCAGATTAATAGAATAAAAATTTAATGGGAATTTTTATAAATAATTGATTATTAATAGTGTGTGGGAAGTGGTATATCGTCGCCATTTTTTATGATTAGTCAAAATATTTTGGTAGATGTTCTACTGACAATTCTTCAAATGGATGCAATAGTTTGTAGAGTTTATAAGCTTAGTAAGAGAATAATGAAGAAAGAGTAAAATAAGGTTTTTGCTGTTGGATGGAGTAGCCAACTTAACATAAAAATTTTTATGTTCCATCACCTATTCTATTGCTAAAAAATTATTTACATGTTTAGCTGGAGCAGATTTAAATTTGAAGGAATTGGATTTAATAAAATTGTAATGCAGTTAATTTAAAAGCTTAGGTATTAATTTATGAAGCGCTTTTTCATCTTCGTCAACAGCAACAATTTTTCCTGTTTTGTCTAATAAAAAAGTACTGGGAATAACGGAAACTACCCATTGATTGGCAACGTTCCCTAATTTATCATTTACATGAATCCATTTAGACTGATCATCATTTATAGCTTGTTGCCATGCTTTCTGATTATCATCAAGTGAAATTCCATAAATTTCAAAACCTTTATCGTGATAGAGAGAATATAATTTCTTCAAACCCGGAACGGTTTGCCGGCAGGGTTTGCACCAGCTTGCCCAAAAATCAATCAGCACAACTTTTCCTTTAAAAGATGAGAGCGTTACAGTTTGGCTATTCGCATCGGGCAATTTAATTTCTTTTGCCATCATACCTGGAACAGGCTGCGAAAAGCAAATCAATTTTAGTAAACAAACTATAATAAACAAACCAAAACGCTTCATACAATAAATTGATTATTCTTTTTTATCTTCTTCGCAAGCTTTTGTTTTTACTGCAATTCCGTTTCTATCATATTTACAGCAAGCTGGCAACTTATTATACGCCAGCATTGTGGCTTTTACATCGCGCGTATCATGACCCATAAAAGCAATGTTTTTTTCTATTGCTAAAAGCGATATTGCCGAATCGTTATATGTTACGCTTAAAACTTTTGTTTTATCATTCCAATCTGCTAATGAAGCGCCTGCTTGTTTAGCGGCTTTTTCTATCCGTGCTTTACAACTCTGGCAAACCCCCACCACACTTACTGTGTCTGTTCTCTCATTTGCCAGTGCATGAAATGAAAAACAGCTACACATTGCTATCAAAATCAAAGACAAAAGATTTCGATTCATATTCATTATTAATCAAACAAAAATAAAAGCAAATTTATGCACAATAGAAATTAGTTTACAAAGCTCCACCAAACACCAAAATGCAACCACAATGCATTTTGCGGATAATGCGGCGCTGAAAAATTATGATTTAAAAAACCAAAACTGCCGCTGTAATTATCAAGTGTGTTTAAATTTTCTAACCGTACAAACGTTTTAAAACTTTTAATACGGAAGTTAAGATAGATATTCACATCTGGTCGATTGCTTAAAGTTGAATCACTTTGATAATAAAATTGCCCGTTAACAGGTGTATAGCCATCGGCTTTGTAAGGCGTAAAATACCGGATTTCGATGCCGGTTGATAAAAACAAATTCTTATAGAAATTGCCTTCAAATGCAATTCGGTTTCTTGTGTACACTTGCGGAAGATGTACAGGTGCGTTGCCTGCGGATTGTTGAAAAGCAGCTTCAAAATACCAAAATAAATGTCTCGACAGCCTGATTTTTTTTTCCAACCCAACCGTTAAATAATTAAACAATGCCGGTTGCTGCCGCATTGTAAAATAATCAGTAAAATAAGTGTAGTTAGTAACCGCATAATAATTTCCATATAAATGTAAACCTGCTTCCGGAACGAAAAGGTTGGCAAACAGTTTTGAAATGTTAGTGTTGTGAAATGAACCAATTGGAATAACAGGAAAGGAAGTTATAGTTTGGCTTAACTCCGAGGGGCTTTTGTTTGTATTTTGAAAGCCAACCTGCAATGTTCCTAACTTCTTGCTTAACTGCCGTTGAAGGCTAATGTAACCCGTGTAATTGCCAATAAAGCTTCCGGCTAAATACAACCTGCCGAATGCTTCTACATCCCATTTTTGGTTTTTCGTTCTGTTGCGATATTCTGCCGAAGCAAAAACGTTCGTGTAACTTTTGGTTCCGTTATTAAACAATGTTCCGTTTATCAATTCCAAATTGGCACTCAGCTTAAAAAACTGCGCAACATTTTTTTTATCAGGAAAAGTGATGATGCTGAACTCGTTGTTCAGGTTGCTCCATTTATCTCTGAACAATAATGTATCTAAATTGTTCGCTCCGTAAAAATGATAATAGTTGATATAGCTTGTAGAATCCAGGGCATCATCATGGTATTCATAAATATTGGAACTGTACGATACCGAATGCTGTAAACGAAGACGTGGATAAAACAAACGAAAAACCGTTGAATCGTGAACAATCGAATCTTTCTGACCAAAATCATAATACTGACGAAAGTAGATTGTGCTTTCACGGTAATACGTTCCTATGCTAACCGTTGTATTAAAAATATTGCCGGTATTATAGTTGCTTAAACCATTGCCCAACCGCACATTGGCTTCAATCGGGTTGTTTTGCGAAAGGTTTTGCAGTTCCGAATCTCCTACCAATCCGCCATTTTCCGATGCTTTCAATTTGTTGTTTAAATAGATAACATACAAACCATAACGTTTGTTTTTACTTTGATAAAAGGAACTGATGCGAAGATTATTATGACTTGTATTTTGATTTTTAAAAGCGCCCGGCGAACCGATGAACCTGTATTCAAACGTGAAGTTTAAATTATTTTTTCGGTTTTGTGTGTGAAGAACATTTACCATTTGCTCTGAACTGCTACCCAGCGAATAAGCCAGCTCGGTGTACGGTCGTGTAGTTTGAAAAAAACGAGTTCCGGCAAGCGTGTATTTATAAATATCGAACGAATGAAAACCTGCGTCAAAGCCTGGCTGCATATTCATAGTAAATAATAACGAATGGGCTGCACTTCCAAAATTGCTTAAGTAATTATACGTTGGAGGAACCGGAAAACGAGAGTACCAATCGTTGATGGAAGAATCGAGTTTACGAATCCGTGAAGAGTCAAAATAGCGATAGGAAATGGTGATGGAATCTGCATTCGGGTCGCGATGCACAAGCGAATCTTTTCCAGCTTTTGAAGAACCCTTGCCGCTCATCCTGTTTCTCAATTGGTTTAAATCCTGCGAAAAAAGATGAGAAGCGAAAAGCAAAATCGATACAAAAACAAACAAAAGTTTTTTATACATGCGGCTTGCGAATACAAGTAAACGTGCAAAGTAAACGCAAAGCTGTAAACGAAACGATAATTTGAAAACGGATGAGTTTGAAACCTGTTTAGTTTTGCATCAATCCATCTTTCATGTGCAGAACGCGGTCGCTGCCAGCCGCAAGCTCTTCGTTATGTGTAACAATTAAAAACGTTTGCTGAAACTCGTTTCTTAATTCAATAAATAGCTGATGAAGCTCTTTTGCGTTTTTACTGTCAAGGTTTCCGGTTGGTTCATCGGCAAACACAATGGCAGGGTTATTAATTAATGCCCGCGCCACGGCAACACGTTGCTGCTCGCCGCCGCTTAATTGCTGTGGCTTATTATTTATTCGGTTTTCAATGCGCAACACGGTAAGCAAACGCATTGCGTGTTCTTCCACTTCTCTTTTTTTTTGTCCTTTTATCCAACCCGGAATACAAACATTTTCAAGTGCCGTAAATTCTGGCAGCAAATGATGGAACTGAAATACAAAACCTAATTGCTGGTTGCGGAATTGTGCCAGCGTTTTATTTTTTAAAAGCATTAGAGAATAACCATTTAAAAACACTTCGCCTTTATCGGGAACATCCAGTGTTCCCAAAATATGAAGCAGCGTGCTTTTTCCAGCTCCCGATGAACCTGTGATAGAAACAATCTCGCCTTTTTCAACTGTTAAACTCACGCCCTTTACTACCTGAATATGACCATACGATTTGTAAATATTTGTTGCGCTAAGCATATCCTGCAAACGTAAAATAATAATCAAATGTTTCGCTAATAATTTAACCGCAGTTGCGTAAGCAAATTTGCGTTTTCATTCTCAACTACTACATTTGCAGCAAATTTTAAAAGCTGTTATGTTTTGGAACCTTGAATTAGCCAGTTATCTTGAAGATGCGCCCTGGCCTGCAACAAAAGATGAACTGATTGATTATGCTATCCGTTCCGGCGCTCCTATTGAGGTAGTTGAAAATCTTCAGGAATTGGAAGAAGAAGGCGAAGTGTATGAAAGCATTGATGATATTTGGCCTGATTACCCCAGCCAGGAAGATTTTATGTTTAATGAAGATGAATATTAATATCGTGTTGCTAACAAGTTAGTAAAAGCTGTTTGCCAAAACAGCTTTTTTATTTCCAACAACGATGTTGAATTATGTAAATCTAAAAATAAAAATTTATCCATGCCAACAGTACACAACCATATTTTAAGCGTTGACATCAATTCACAAGGTGCCGAATTGCAAAGCATCATCAACCAACAAACCGGTTTGCAATATTTGTGGAATGCGGCTCCGCAAGTATGGGCAAAGCACAGCCCTGTGTTGTTTCCGATTGTGGGCGAATTGAAAGGGGGCAGTTACACTTACAATAATAAAACGTATCATTTAGGCCGTCATGGCTTTGCACGAGATATGGAGTTTACTGTTACTGATCAATCTGAAACATCAATTGCTTTTACCATTACTGATACGCAGCAAAGTTTGTTTTTATACCCTTTTCCATTTTCTTTTTCTATTCAGTACACCATTGATGAAAACCGCCTGTATGTAGTGTATTCAGTAAAAAATACAGGCAATGAAACAATGTATTTTTCAGTTGGCGGACATCCGGCGTTTAAAATTCCGCTGGTTGACAATACTGATTTTGAAGATTATTATCTTTCATTCAGTCAAATTGAAAATGCAGATCGTTATCCGCTTTCCCAGGATGGTTTGATTGAAACAACGCCCGTACCATTCTTTCACAACGCTGAACAATTAAAGTTAAAACGCTTTTTATTTTATGATGATGCGCTAGTGTTTAAAGGTTTTCAAAGTAACAGCATCAGCGTAAAAAGTGATGTTACACCGCATGGTTTCACTATTTATTTTGAAGGTTTTCCATATCTCGGTATCTGGAATAAAAAAGATGCTGATTTTTTATGTATCGAGCCTTGGTGCGGTATTGCCGACACCACCGCTTCAAGCGGCGATATTACACAAAAAGAAGGCATCAACGCCTTGCAACCAAACGCAGTCTTTCAACGGCAATGGAGCGTTGAGGTTTTTTAATATCCCGCTGATATAAATTACATGAAATATTTTTTAGGACTGCTTTTTTTAGTAAGCACCAAAACTTTATTTGCGCAAAAAGACACTATCATAAAACCGCGCAACAAAACTCCCGATTCCTCATGGTCGGCGCATTTTCAATTCACAGCAGTATCACAAACGCATGGAGCTTTTAATGCTTTATATTCAGGCAACAACAGCTTAAGCAATAGTGTGGAAAGAGGGTTAATTACCGTTACAGCAACTGCATTTATCGGGCGCAAATTATTTAGATACACGAATATATATGCAAACCCTGAAATAGCCGGTGGCCAAGGGTTCAGCGGCACTACAGGTATTGCCGGCTTTACCAATGGCGAGTCTTTTCGTGTTGGCGATCCATTGCCAAAATTATACATGGCAAGATATTATTTGCAGCAGCACATTGCTTTATCGCACAATACATGGGATACATTGGAAGATGATGGAAACCAGGTAAAAGAAATCATCCCTGCTTCACGCATCACTTTTAGTGCAGGTAAGTTTTGTATAAGTGATTTTTTCGATAAAAATAAATACAGCCATGATGCACGCACTGCTTTTCTTAACTGGGCGCTAATGAGCAATGGCTCGTATGATTATCCTGCCAATACACGTGGTTACACACTGGGTTTTGTAATTGAATGGATAAACCCTGCATGGGCATTGCGTTTTTCTGCAACGCAGGTGCCAACAACTGCAAACGGTCCTTACCTGAATGCGCATATTGAAAATGTAAACGGTTTGAGTGTTGAACTTGAGAAAAATTTCAAGATCATGCAGAAAGGAGGAATAATACGGTTGTTAGGTTTCCGTAATTTAGTAAATGCGCCCTATTACAAGCAAACAGTTGATGAAATGAAAAGAGGTGATAGCTCTGCCCTGCCTGTAATTATGGGCAAAGAGTACAACGCCGACTATCACAGCACAAAATACGGAGTGGGCATTAATGCGGAACTAACATTGTCTGATGCTGTGGGTTGCTTTTTTAGAGCAGGTTACAACGATGGCAAGTCGGCAACATGGGCTTTTACAGAAATTGATGAAAGCATTAGTGGAGGCGTACAGATAAAAGGCAATGGATGGAAGCGTGCAGAAGATGCAGTAGGGGCGGCTTTTATTGTTAGTAGCATCTCTAAAGACCATCAGTTATATTTAAAAAGTGGCGGTTATGGTTTTATTATAGGTGATGGCAATCTTAATTATGGAAGTGAAAATATTGTTGAAATTTATTATAGCGCCAAGTTGTTCAATCACTTTTTTTTATCTGCAGATTATCAGTTTATAAATCATCCGGCATACAATAAGGATCGTGGTTCGGTGCATGTGTTTTCATTGCGCGGGCACATCAATTTTTAAGCAGATTGATAAATATCTTTCAACGTAATGTTGATGGTTAAATGAGGCAATGAAATAACATCATCATCGTTGGTAAAAGTTTCGGTCATCCATTCTCCTTCTTCCGTTTTGAAGTAAAAAATAACCACTTTTTTTTCTGGCTCAATACACAAATAGTATTGCAAAGTTTCAGCTTTTTGGTACTGAATAAATTTATCAACCAAATTAAACTTTCGGGTGGATGGCGAAAGCACTTCGGCAATTAAAACAGGTTTTTCACTGTAATATTTTTCAGGATCTCTTTCACAAACCATAACATCCGGGTAAAGGAAATTTCTATCAGGTGTTTTAAACTTATAGCTTTCAAAAGCAATCATGTATTTTTCTTTTTGAAGAAGTGTTTTAAACAACATAATTAAATTTAAAACAACATTGTTATGATATTTACTAATGCCGCTCATTTCATATAAATTTCCGTTGATTAATTCATGCCTCACTTCGCTTTTTTCTTCAAAAAGAAAATAGTCTTCTTCCGAAATAAAATTCGCCTCAATTGCTGTACGTTGCATGTGCTTTTAATTTGTTCAAATGTAATTTTAATCACTTAAAGTTGAATCTTTCTTCAAAAACTCTTTCCATGCCAAAACAAGCCTTATCTCACCAAAGCTAACCTCATTACCCAATTTTGTTTTTACAGAGGTAAGTGTTTTGCCATCATATTCCTGCAACGCGGGTTCAATCAAAATCAATTTTTCCCGCGTAACCAATTCGTCAACCGATACCATTCCTTCCTGAACAAAATAAGCCAGATGCCCTTCAACCGTTTGTGGTGAAAGCTTGCGTTGCTCTGCAATTTCCTGTACCGATTTGCCTTCTTTGTACAACACAAAGGTTTCCTTTTTGGTATCCGCTTTTGTTATTGCATCACTTTTGGTTTCGTCCCTTTTTTCTTTTTCTTTCCGTTGACGTTTTGCCTTTTTTTCGGAGATGGATGAACTCAAATTGTGTTCATCAGCATAGCGGTTGATAATGCGCAAAAACCGCTCGCCAAACTGATGCGCTTTTACTTTTCCAAAGCCGGTAATTTGTATTAGTTGCGCCTGTGTGGATGGCAAAAAAGTGCTCATTTCATCTAACGCTGAACTCCCGCAAACCATATAAATAGGCACTTCCAACTCAGTACAAATGGTATCGCGCAATTGCCGTAACTGCCGGTACAAATCGGGATGCGCATTTTCAATTTTTGTATCGTTCGTGCCTGCATACGCATTGAGAGAAACGTTAGAAGTTGAAAAGTTTTTCTTTGCCTTGTTATACATTTCGGTGTTAAAGCCATTGGTGCAACTTTTCAACAAAACCAAACGCAATGAAATAGCGTGATACAATGCACGCAATTCATTGTTGTAAGCCAACGCAACCATTTTGCTGTCGGTAATGGCAGGCGATTGAGGAATGGTTTGATACACAGCTTCCCATTCTTTTAGAAAGTGCGCAACTGCACTCCTGATGCGGCTTTGCGCCGCTTCATTGTTTTCTGGTAACACTTCTCTTTCCAGCAACATCATCAACTGCAATTCAAATTTATTGGCAACGGTTTGTTGTTGCTGTATTTTTGTTTGCAACGATTCCAGCCATTCTTTTGTGCCTTCGTTAAACGATGTCGGATGCTCGTAAAACACTTTCATCACGCGGGCTGCCTGATGAAGAATTGAAGCAAAATCAAACAATTTCAAAAGGGTTTCTTTTTGATAGTCCGATTTGCTCTTTTCCAATTGATGTGTGAGCGCATCAACGTTTTGTTTTTGCCCCGAAAACTGAACAATGCGTTCATCAGTTCGCAAATTATAAGGCGTGAGCTTGCTCTTTAAAACAATCCCGTTTAATGTAGTGCAGCGGCTTAATGCAACATACACCTGGCCCGATGCAAATGAGGAACCTGCATCTATCACGGCTTTTTCAAAGGTCAATCCCTGGCTTTTGTGAATGGTAATGGCCCAGGCATATCGCAATGGCAATTGCTTAAACCATCCAATTATATCCTCATCCACAGAGTCGTTATTCAGTGTGTATCTTATGTTGTTCCACTTCTCTGGTTTTACTTCAATTTCAGTTTCTTCTTCACCGCATTTTACAAATACTGCGCTATCTTCCATCCTCATAACTTCTCCAATTTTTCCATTAAAAAATCGCTTCTCAGGATCGTTTTTAATGAACATTACCTGCGCTCCTATCTTTAACTGCAATGCGGCTTCTGCCGGATAGGTTTTGTCGCTAAAATCACCACCAATTTCTGCTTCGTAAACACGGCCTTCGCCTTTCAATTTCGATAGTTCAGCCGCGTTGATGGCATCGGCTTTATTGTTGTGCGTTGTCAGAACCACATATCGTTCATGTTTAGGAATAGTAAATTCTGGTTCGTAACGCTCATGCAGTTTTTCAAACGTCTCAAAATCCATTTCGTTGTTGCGAACTTTATTCAAAATATCAATAAACGATTTTTCATTTTGCCGGTAAATTTTAGTCAACTCAATGTACACCGGCGGGGCCTCTTTTACCACTTTGCTATCGAAAAAATAAGGGCTTTTATAAAAGCGTGATAAGATGTTCCATTCATCTTCTTTTACCACCGGCGGCAATTGAAACATATCGCCAATGTACAATACCTGCACACCTCCAAAGGGTTCGTTGTGACGGTTGCGAAACGAGCGCAACACCACATCAATGGCGTCAATCACATCGCAGCGTACCATGCTGATTTCATCAATGATAAGAAGTTCTAATTTTTGAAACACTTCTCTCCTATCGCGGTTTACTTTTATTCTTCCAAGCAAATGATGTTTGTCAAGCATTTCTTCATTGGATGCAAAGCCTGCCGGTTGCGGTACATAAGGTGTAAAAGGCAGTTGAAAAAAAGAATGAATGGTAACGCCGCCTGCATTGATTGCCGCAACGCCGGTGGGAGCAACCACTGCTGTTTGTTTGTTTGTTTGTTGCTTAATGTATTTTAAAAAAGTGGTTTTTCCAGTGCCGGCTTTTCCGGTTAAAAAAAGGGGCTGGCTGCTGTAATTAATGAAATCGGCAGCCATTGAAAACATCATATTTTCTGTATCGTGAAGCATGTTTATATATAGATGTCTAAGATAAAAAATCTTTTGCTTTTTTTTTAATAAGATAAGGTTATAAAAGCATTATTTAATGCAAACCCTGACATCTTCCCATAAGGCGAAGAACCGGAAAAGTTCCGGTGTAAGCATAAATTATTTGCTTAAGCGCTTCGCTTGTTTAGAGTAATTAAAGATTAAGAAAAATACTTTGCCATCAACACAAATAAGAGTGCAATTGCGGCAGGAGCAGCCTGTATAAACAATATCTTTTTGCTTATCGTGGCACTTCCGTAAATACCTGCAATCACAACACAAATCAGAAAGAAAATAGTAATATTCAGTTACCATAAAACAGGAGAAATAAACAACGACCATAGTAAGCCCGCAGCTAAAAAACCATTGTATAATCCCTGGTTAGCAGCCATAACTTTTGTGGAAGAAAACAAAGCGTCAGGTAGCAAGCCTCTGAAACTTTTTTTGCCCAGCGTTTCCCATTCAAACATTTCAACATACAGGATGAACAGATGTTCAATGGCAACAATAGCGATTAAAATGTTGGAAAATGTTTTCATGTTCATACAGAAAGTTTTTTCGTGTTGTTTTTAATTCCCTTGATGAAGTTAAGATTTGTTATGAAATTGTTTGAAGTAAAGAAATCAAAGAAAAAGAGATAAATCAAAATCCATTTTATTGAGTATTTACAATTGTTTTGCTCCATCTCTTTCTAACCGTTATTTTGCAACTTTAAAATCATACGATGCGTTTACCCATTTACATTGTTCATGCTTTTACAAACAAATTATTCGGAGGCAATCCGGCTGCGGTTTGCCCGCTTACTGATTGGCTGCCCGATGATGTGATGCAGCAATTAGCCAAAGAAAATAACCTGAGCGAAACTGCTTTTTTTGTACCCGAAAAAGATGGTTTTCACATTCGCTGGTTTACACCCACTACTGAGGTAAAGCTGTGCGGCCACGCAACGTTAGGCTCGGCTCATATTCTGTTTACAGAGTTGGGTTATAATAAAGATGAGATTGTTTTTTATTCATTGAGCGGTGCATTAAAAACAAACCGTGTTGCTGAAAATACCATCCAGCTTGACTTTCCTGCTAACCAGCCAACTCCTTTGGCGAACATTCCCGATGCTTTGTTTAGCAGCCTGCACGTGCATGCAGCGCCTGTTTTTATTACTTCGTTTGATATGATGGTCGTGTTGCCTTCACAGAAAGTCGTGGAAGAATTAGAACCCGATTTTGCAAGCCTGGCAACTGTAAAAGCTCGTGGCGTTATCTGCACGGCAAAGGGCGATAATAGCGATATTGTGGCGCGTTGCTTTTATCCGCAAAGCGGCATCAACGAAGATCCGGTAACAGGTTCGGCACATACTATTTTAGTGCCGTACTGGGCTGATGTGTTAGGCAAAAATCATTTGCAAAGCATTCAGCTTTCGGCTCGTAAAGGTTATTTGGATTGTGAATTAAAAGAGGATCGCGTACTGATGCGCGGCAATGCAAAAACATATTTGAAAGGCACTTTTTTTACGGAGTAATGTTTACAAATTCTTTTATTGAATAACGAACTGATTATTTATACCGATGGCGCGGCGCGCGGCAATCCCGGAAGAGGTGGTTATGGTGTGGTGATGATGTTTGGCGATAAGAAAAAAGAACTTTCGGCCGGTTACCGGCTCACCACCAACAACCGTATGGAACTAATGGCTGTGATTGTTACGCTACAGAATCTAAAGAAAAAAAAATTATCGCTTACCATATACACCGACAGCCAATACATTGTAAATGCCATTACCAAAAACTGGTTGCAAAAATGGGTAAAAACAAACTTCAGTGGTGGTAAAAAAAACAAGGATTTGTGGTTGCAATTTTATGAGCTAGCACAATTTTACAATATCAGTTTTCAATGGGTGAAAGGGCATGCTGCTAATGTTTACAACAATCGCTGCGATGAATTGGCAACCGCCGCCGCAGATGGGAATGATTTGTTGATTGATGAGGTATATGAAGGAACTTCTGATGGCATGAAGGGAACTGAAGAGAGGTGATGAAAAGGAGACGGAAAATGGAGTAAAAGAAAATCAGTAGAATGCATGTCGAACCGCCCGGCAGATTGTGAGGAACATAAGCAATCGTTAATAGTAATGAATTAATATTGACAATAGAAAGCTACTGTTTCTTATCATCATTCAAAGCAATTCTTCTTGTTCTTTTTTATAATCAGATTCTATCATGGTATCAGAAGGTCTTTTGTATTTATCCGCATTAATAATAAAAACGCTGGATAAAATAACAGCCAGCGCAATCAATTGCGTATTACTAATTACTTCACTACCGAAAAAAACACCAAGTAAAACCGCTACCACCGGGTTTACATACGCATTAGTGCTTACCTGTGTAGCCGGGCGCACACTTAGCAACCAAATGTAAGCGCTATAGCCTGCAAGCGAACCCATAGTAACTAAATATAAAACCGAAAGCCAAGCGCTCGTCGGCACCTTCTGAATGTGAAACCGGCTAAACTCGCCGCTACAAAAAGTAAGTAAAAAAAAAGAAAGGGCGGCAGCTATCATTTGCCACGCGGCACCTACCATAATGTTGCCCTGGCTACGATATTTTGAATACAACGAACCTGCCGCCCAGCAAATGTTTCCGCCAATTACAACCAGCATATTAATAATTAAAAACGTACTGTTGGCAGATGATAAACCCGATACTAATTTTTGACCGAACAACAGCACTACGCCTGCAAAACCAATTATAATTCCAACGATGATTTTACGATTGCTGAAATTGGCTTTACGGTTGCGGGCATCAAGCAAAACAAACCAAAGCGGTACAGCAGAAACCAGCACGGCAACAAAGGAACTGGGCAGCACCTCTTCTGCCCAAATAATAGAACCATTGGCAATAAACAACAATAAATTTCCGGTAATAAAAGATGAAATAATTTGCGGACGATACCATACTTTTTGTTTGTTAACGGCGCACCAGAGTAACAAAAGAAAACCGGATGCAGAAAAGCGGATAGCGCCCAATAAAAAAGGCGGTAAACCTTTTTCGGAAGTTTGTATGAAAAAATAAGTGGACCCCCAAACAATATAAACAATGGCGAAGGCAACGATAACTAACCATAACGGTGCGGTTGCTGTTGGCTGCTTCATATACTTGCAAAGATGAAGCAGGGAAAGCAATATGTAAATAACAACTCGGTTGGAAATGAAGTTTTTACTCTTTACTCTGTTCCAGCCGTTAACACTGCAACCGGAAATTTTTGCAAAGAAGAAAGTAAGTTTATTTCATTAATTGCTTTTATTTTATCATTTGTAAAAATGTTTGTCCAGCTTTGCGGTGAATCGTTGGGAAGAGAAACAGTTATTGATTTTTCTTTTTTTAAAACATCTTCCGAAAAACAAATAACCACAACCACCCAGCTATTATCTTTTCTTCTTGCATACGACAATACTTTTTCGTGGTTGGTATGCAAGGGCAAATAATTTCCATGTAAAAACAAACCATTATTTTCTCTGCGAAAATGAAGCGTTTTATAAGTAGCGTATAACTTTTCTCTGCCTTCCTTTTTATGTTGGTGAAGAAACGATAACAAGTCATCTATACTTCCTGTTTCCATTGCTATGATTTCATCTAGATTGTTGATGCGGCATTCATAATCTATCGGTCTTCTGTTATCAGGGTCAACATAACTTACGTCCCACAATTCGCAACCCTGGTAAATATCAGGTATGCCCGGAGCCGTAATTTTTATTACCGTTTGGGCAAGCGAATACAGCGTAGCAATATCAATCACTTTATCAAAAAAAGAAACAAAGCTTTTTACAAATAAATTTCGTTCATTCAGTATTGAAACGACAAAGTGTTTACACGCTTCTTCGTACTCAACATTCGGTTCATTATAGGTTGTTTCTACTTTGGCTTCGCGAAATGCTTTTTCAATGAATGCAAGCGTGCGATTGATAAATGTTTGGGTTACTTGTAAGTCTTCAGGAAACGCACCTACAAGTGATTGATAAATAAAATATTCATCGTTGGTGGAAGGCGCGGGTTTGTTATTCACCATTTTTACAAACGGTGTGTTCATTTGCCGCCAGTTGTTTACATTTTGTATCCATTCATCGGGCATTGCCGCCAGCGCATTAATGCGCAGCCTACCATCTTCACCGCGTTTGGTATCGTGTGTTGAAGTAGCATTTAATGAATACGGATTGTTCTTTTGCCGTCTCTTCATTTTCTGGTGAAATTCATCAATAGTGATGCCCAGCCGCGATGGCGAATCGCCCACTTCATTATGAGAAATCAAAGGATTGTAAACATAAAAGGTTGTGTCCTCAACACCCTTTGCCGCCAATGGTCCTGTAAACTGCATCAGCCGCATTAAAAAGAGTAGTTTGTTTTTATCATCCGGCTGTTTGCCATCAGCATCAAACACCGTTTTTAACAGCAATAGTTCATGTTGTTCACCCTTTATTTTTTTAGTGGCTGTTGCAAACGCTTTTTGTATAATTGGCAGCGCTTCTTTATGCAGTGGATAACTATCGCGATAGATACGATAAACAGGAAATGAAGCCATTAAAACACCTAAGGCTTTTTTCATTTTATCATTATTGAAACCCTTTCCTGCAAACAGTTTTAGCTCTTTTAATAGATGTAATAAATTATTTAACTCACCTTCCATTTGCGAGTATAAAAACGTATGCTTTTTTTCAAACACAATGTCTTCATACGATTGTGTTTGAGGAACCAGTTCTTTGTAAAAGTTCAAGAGTTTTTCCGCACCTTTTTTATCGGTTAACAATTGGTTGGTGAACGATAAAAATTCATAGCCGCTTGTGCCTTGCAGGCTCCAGTCTCGCGCAACGTCTTCATTGTATTCCAATATTTTCTCGACAATAATATAACAATCATCACCCATGGTTTTACGCAATCTTTCAATGTATTGCTGAGGATGATATAAGCCGTCAATATGGTCGATACGAAAACCTTGAATCAAACCTTTTTGATACAATGAAAAGAGGAACTTATGATAGTCAGTAAAAACAAACTCATCTTCCATACGAAGACAAAGAAGTTGATTAACGGTAAAAAATCTTCTGAAATTAATTTCGCTTTCAGTTACTTTATACCACGTTAAAACATAATGCTGCCTGTTCATTAATTCGCGAAGCGAAGCTTTGTTTTTATTGATATTTTTTACAGCTTTTTCTATTACTTCGGTTTCTTCTCCGGTTTTCTTTTGCCACACTTTTTTTGCTTCTTTCCATTCTTCTTTGCCGCTATTTATTTTACTCATCAAAACCTCTGTTGCATCGGTCATTTTTTTATTGTTGAAAGAAAAAATAAACGATAACGAAGTTGCTGCTACAGAATAATTTGTATCTGAATAAGAAAGATAAAAATCGTTATCCCACACCAATGTAATTTCGTTATCATCAATGGCTGCATTCAAATCTTTTCCGATAAACGGCACCATTAATTTGTTTTTGTAAATAGCATCAAAATGATTCCAGTTAATATCGAAATAATGATAATAAGGCGATTGTTCGCCACGTTCAAACACATCGGTTAACCGTTCGTTATCAGTAATAAAAGCCATATGGTTGGGTACAATATCCTGCAGCCAGCCCATATCTTTTTCTGATAATTGCTTGCTTATATTTTCTAACTCTTGCAGAGTGCCAATTTCAGGATTCAAAGCATCAGGATTACAAACATCATAACCATGCGTGCTGCCTTTCATTGCTGTTGTAACGGGCGCCGCATAAATGGTTGAAATACCAAGTTTGTGTAAATAACCAATAATGTTTTGCAGCTGCGAAAACGGGTAAGAACTGTTGAGTTGAACACGATAAGTTGCAGAAGGAAAATACATGATAGCTTTCTTTTAAAAAGCATCAAAAGTAAATGAACAAAGAGTAATATTTAAGAGAGAAGCTGAATACTTGTGTTTAAACATGAATGCTTCAGGAGGTTACTGATATTGGAATGCAGTACAACAGTTACTGACTGATTAAATAAGACCGGATTTTTAAACATTTATAACGAAACCAGACGCCTCCTTATCGCTTCTAACGCCATACCTGTGCGGCTTTGCACGCTTAATTTTTCAAACAAAGCTTCACGATAGCCATCAATAGTTCGCTCGGAAAGATACATCTGTGAAGCAATTTGCTTGTATGTTAAATCGCTGCATGCAAGCTGTAAAAATGCTATTTCTTTTTCCGATAAACGGAGCTGTTTATCGCCACTTTGTTTCATCTGTATTCGGCGAAAGTGAATGTTTAAACTATCGGCGTTATAATATCCTTTCTCCCAAATCTCAAGCAATGCTTTTTCTAATTCATCAGGATGAATATCTTTCAGTAAATACGCGCAGGCACCGGCTTTTAGCATGTTAATAATGGTATGATCATCATCCTTCATCGACAATGCAACTATTTTTATCAGCGGATAATTTTCTAATAAAACCTGCGCCGTTTTAATGCCATCCATTACCGGCATGTTTACATCAAGCAACACCATATCCGGTTGTTGTTTTAATGCTTTTATTTTACTTATTAAATCTTTACCGTTCAAAGCATCGGTAATTATTTGAAACTTATGAAAGCTGCTGATAAGAAGGCTTAACGATTTTAAAAACAGTTGATGGTCATCAGCAATAGCAAGCGTAATTGGTTTCATACATTTTTCAGTTGAACGGGTAAGATAATTAAATAAGATTTATTCTTACAGTCTCCCATTTCTATTCATTTTTAGTGCAAATAAAAAGGGGAGATTTCCCGTTTTTTATCTTCTTGCAATTCTTTCACTTTGTAATTGATACTCGAATCCTTTTACCCCATAAATTCTTTATAAACTATTTCCAACCCACTACTCAGGGCTGACCGGCGTATTAATAAGCGCCGGCTTTCAGCCTGTGTTTGATTGTACCAAATAAATGTTACCGCAACAATTCGCAAGGCTTTAAGCCTGTATATTTTTTAAAGGCAGATGAAAAATGCGAGATGGAAGAATAGCCCAGCAAAAGCGAGACATCAGTTACGCTCAAGCCTTTTTCATACAATAAATATTTAGCATGTTCCATTCGCTGCTGCTGATAAAAATCAAATATCGTTGTACCAAACACTTCTTTAAATCCTTTCTTTAAATAACATTCGTTGATGGCAACTTTACGGCTTAATTCTTTAATGGTTATTGGTTCGCCAATTCGTTGCAACAAAATATCTCTTGCCTTGTAAATTCGCTCACGTCCACTTTCATCCGAAAGAAAACGGCAGGTGAATGTTTCTTCTTTTTCTTCAACCAAACATTCAATGCTGTACAGCAACACCTCGTGTACTTTTGCATTTACAAATACATTTTCCATTGCGCCTGTGTAATCATTTGCCAGCAAGGCTTCCAGCACATTCCGCTTACGGTTGCAAACCTGAAACAACTTGGTAAATGAATGAGGGTGACTAAAGGCAAGTACCTTATCTTTCTGGTTGTTGAGCTTTATTTTTTGAACAAACTGGTTTAGGAATGTAGAGGTAAAATGAAATTGAAAAACGTCTATCGTATCGGTTGAAGAAGAATTGCTTTTTTCAAAAAAAACTTTGTTTCCGCTAATACAAAACTGAAGTTGTAAATAACTGGTTGCGGGATCTGTTTTATTAACAAAATAAGAAAGCAAACCAGTGTCTTCGGCTGTGTTGCTTTCATTTGAAACATAACGGGTTATAGAATAATTTACAGAACCGGGAAGCTGATGTTTTTTCTCAAAAATTATATCTGCAGAAGTAACGATGTTATTTTTTAATATGTGTTGAAACTGCATCATACCAACAAAAGTACATTAGGAATAAAACGATAAATTTGAAGGGAAATCAAATGATGTTTTAATGACAAACGCTTTTTGTTTTTGTTATACTGTACCTGATCATATAATGATACATAGTCTCTCTTACATCTATACAACCGATAAGACGAGGAACCGGACTGGGCTTGAGTTAGAGTTACAACATCATTATTAAAGAACACAGCGGAGCTATATCCGTTTAATCAAAAAAAATAATTTTACCGATTTCACCATTACTATTCCTTCATAATTTTTATTTATTTTTCGACCATGAAAAACATTCTTGTTGTTGATGATGAAACCGATGTGCAACAACTGTTCGAGCAACGCTTCCGCAAAGAAATCCGAAGCGGTGCTGTTAGTTTTGCTTTTGCCAATTCTGGTGAGGAAGCCTTGCATTATTTAGGCAATCGCAGCCAGGAAGCCGTGCTTATTTTGTCTGATATTAATATGCCGGGCATGAGTGGTATTCAATTGCTGAAAGAAATTAAACAACATCATTTTATACCGCCGCCCGTTGTGATGATGATTACCGCTTACGGTGATGAGGAAAATCATACACTGGCTATGCAATCTGGCGCAGATGATTTTTTAACTAAACCTCTTGATTTTAATCTTCTGAAAGAGAAACTTAAAATAACAAACTAATGTCGAAAATTTTAGTTGCTGATGATGAAACTGACCTTGAAGTACTGATAAAACAAAAATTCCGCAAGCAAATTCGGGAAGGAAAATACCGTTTTGTTTTTGCCATTAATGGCCGAGATGCATTAGATAAAATTCACGAACACAAGGACATTGATGTCGTATTCAGCGACATTAATATGCCTGAAATGGATGGACTTACATTGTTACAAAAACTAAATGATGAAATGCCGCTTATTAAAGCTGTAATTGTTTCGGCGTATGGCGATATGGACAATATTCGCTCTGCTATGAACCGCGGCGCATTCGACTTTGTTTGCAAGCCCGTAAACTTTGACGATTTGGAACTTACACTGCAAAAAACATTGCATCATGTTGAGCAACTAAAACAAACGTTAAAAGCTATAAAAGAAAACAACATTCTCCGTATGTATGTTGATGAAAATGTGTTGAATTTCATGAACAAAGAAGAGTTTGAATCTTCACTTATGCGCAACGAAAGTATTAATGCCGCCGTTGCTTTTATTGATATTTGCGGCTTTACGTCGCTCACCGAAACCGAACCTGCCGATAGCGTTATTAAACTTCTGAATAAATATTTTGATGTAATGGTAAAAGAAATCATTGCGCAAAACGGTCATGTTGATAAATTTATTGGAGATGCTATTATGGCTGTGTTTCGTGGCGATTATCAATTAGATCGTGCTATCGAAGCTTGTCTCGCCGTTCGCAACCACATTGAACATGGTGCGCATGATGTCAACCATCCTGGTTTTTCGCCCAAAGTTTCCATTGGTATCAACAGTGGTGAGCTTATTTCAGGCAACATTGGTTCAGCCACTTTGCGCCGTCTTGATTATACTGTAATTGGCGATGTAGTAAATACCGCACAGCGCTTGCAAAGCATAGCAAAAGCAGGGCAAATTGTAATTAACGAAGCTTGCTATAATAATGTACGCGAGTCGTTCAATTGCAATAAAGTGGGAGATTTTACTTTAAAAAATAAAGCCGCTTCAGCTACTGTTTATGAAGTTTTGGATTGATGATTAACCCGAATGAATGCAACGCTTATTAAGGATAGCATTAAAATAAAAAATACAAAATCCAATTATTGTGTACCCAACTTTTGTAACTCCGGTTTATCATCATTTCAATAATAAATCTGTTGTTTTTTCACTTTTAAGTAAAGAGAAAAAACAATTACACTTGTACTTTTTTAAAATAATTTGACTGTATGCAGTGGTTTTTGTTTTTACACCACTTTATCACACTGTATAAAAACAAAAGCGGCTCAAAAAATTGAGCCGCTTTTGTTTTTACTTCAAAATTATTTTTACAGTGTTCGCTTAATTTCCTCTTCTTCAATTGCAATTACAGTATCGCCAACATTAATGTCTGCAAAATTCTTAATTGTCAAGCCGCACTCGTATCCGGCAGCCACATCTTTCATATCATCTTTAAAACGTTTCAGGCTGCCCAGTTCGGCAAAGCCGCCTTCCGTTCGCGGATAAATTAAAATGCCATCACGGAACAAACGAATTTTACTGTCGCGGCGAATTTTACCATCGGTAACATAACATCCTGCAACGGTGGCTTTATCAAATTTATACACTTCCCTAATTTCAACTGTAGCCACTTCTTTTTCCTGAATCTTTGGTTCCAGCAAGCCTTCCATCGCACTCTTCACTTCTTCGATAGCGTTATAAATGATAGAATACATTTTTATTTGTACGCCTTCATTTTCTGCCAGCCGGTTTGCCTGTGTGCTTGGGCGAACATTAAAACCAATTAATATTGCATCAGATGCTGTGGCTAACAATACATCGCTTTCAGAGATTTGACCAACGGCTTTATGAACTACATTAATTGCAATTTCTTCGGTTGATAATTTTTGCAATGAATCGCTCAACGCTTCCACCGAACCATCCACATCACCTTTAATGATAACATTCAATTCTTTAAAGTTGCCCAAAGCCAGGCGTCTTCCAATTTCATCCAGCGTAATGTGCTTCTTCGCACGTAAGCCCTGCTCACGTGATATTTGTGCACGCTTTGTAGCAATTTCTTTTGCTTCAGCTTCATCAGCATATACCTTGAATTTTTCACCGGCCTGCGGCGCACCGTTCAAACCTAAAATTTGAACCGGTGTTGATGGCGGCGCTTCGTTCACACGCTGATTGCGTTCATTAAACATAGCTTTAATGCGTCCGTAGTTTTGACCGGAAACCATAATGTCGCCCAATTTCAACGAGCCGTTTTGAACCAGCACAGTAGCTACATAACCACGACCTTTATCAAGTGAGGCTTCAATAATGCTTCCTGTTGCCTCGCGGTCAGGATTTGCTTTTAAATCTAATATTTCAGCTTCCAGCAATATTTTTTCAAGCAAGGCATCTACATTCAATCCTTTTTTAGCGCTCAATTCCTGGCTTTGGTATTTACCACCCCATTCTTCCACCAAAATATTCATTTGCGATAACTGCTCATAAATCTTTTGCGGGTTTGCACCGTCCTTATCAATTTTATTAATAGCGAAAATCATTGGTACACCAGCTGCTTGCGCATGGCTGATGGCTTCTTTAGTTTGCGGCATCACCGCATCATCGGCAGCTACAACAATTACAGCAATATCCGTAACTTTTGCGCCACGTGCACGCATCGCGGTAAAGGCTTCGTGTCCGGGTGTATCTAAAAATGTAATATGCTCTTCGGTTGGCAAAGTAACTTCGTAAGCACCGATGTGCTGTGTAATACCACCTGCTTCGCCCGCTACTACATTGGCATTGCGGATGTAATCAAGAAGTGAGGTTTTGCCATGGTCAACATGCCCCATAATAGTAACTATGGGTGCGCGGTTTTGTAAATCTTCCTCGTCATCAAAGTCATCATCTTCATCATCCTCATCTAAATCATCCAGGCCTAAAAATTCAACTTCAAGACCAAACTCGCCTGCAACCAACTCAATAACTTCTGCATCCAAACGCTGATTGATGGATACCATAATACCTAAGCTCATACACTTGCTGATAACATCGGTAAAGTTTACATCCATCAAATTAGCAAGTTCGCTAACGGTTACAAATTCGGTTACCTGTAGCTTATTATCTTCACCAACTCCTCCTATTGCTTCGGCAGCTTCCTGTCGTTTTTCGCGGCGATAACGCGCTTTCAGGCTCTTGCCTCGTCCGCTTTGTCCGGACAACTTCGCCTGCGTTTCTCTAATTTTATCCTGAATTTGTTTTTGATCAATTTCTTTATCTTCCGGACGTTGAAATCTGTCATTTCTTCCGTGTCCGTGAGCAGAGCCTCCGGTTTGACCACCTCTGTTGTTACCAGCGCTACGGTTAATTGTTATGCGACCGCCGCCGCTACTTTGCCCGTTTTTATTTTGAGCGAAAGGAGGGCGATTGCCACTTTGCTGATTGCTATTACCCTGGCCATTTTGATTACCTCTTTGCGGCGTTATGGTTCGTTCGCGGTTGAACGGCTGACCGTTGCTTGCGCCACTGCGAGCCTGCGGGTTGAAACTGGTTTGTCCTTGAGGAGACTGATCGCCTTTTTTATCAACTGGTATGCGTTTGCGTTTGCGCTTTTCGTCTCGTGTAAAATTTTTAGGACGTGTATCACTATCAACCGGAAGATTAATTTTGCCCATTATTTTAGGACCTTCTAATTTGTCTGCTTTAATGTTTTCAACTACAGGCGCAAGATCTTCTTCGTCTTCCTGCGGTTGCATTTCTTCTTCCTCAATTTCAGGCGCAACAATCAATGGCTCTTCATGAATTTCAGCTTCAACGGGTTGCTCTTGCTTTACAGCTACGTTTTTGCGCGGGCGTGTAGAAGAATCTATCGCAGATAAATCAATCTTATCAATAATTTTTGGGGCTTCAATTTCAGGCGCTTCAATGCGCAATGTTTCCGGTTCCGGTTCGGGTTCAACCACATGCGTTTCATGTTCATACTTCACTTCCGGTTCTGCAGGTACAATAATTTCAGGTTCCGGTTGTTTTTCCTCAGCTACAACAACTACCGGAACTACGGGCGGTTGCTGAGGTTCTTCTTTTACAACAGGTTGCGGAACTTCCTCTTTTTCTTTTGGCGCAGATTTTCTTTCATCTCTTTTAATGCTGATGTCTTCATCTTCACGACGTATTCTGCGTTCCGTTTGTGTTTTCGGGATCTCTACAAGGTCGGCTTTATTTTTGGCTGTTTTATCGGTATGAAATTCATGTTGCAAAGCACGATACATTGCCTCGTTCAGCTTTGCGGTAGGTTTTAAATCTTCACGGTTAAAACCTTTGCCTGCAAGAAAATTCAACAGGGTGTCCTGCCCTATATTAAACTCTTTTGCGGCGGCTAATAATCTTGGTAACTTCAGTTCTGACATTCAGTGTTTTTATTTGTCATTGCTGCGGCAGGTTTTGCAGCAGCTTCTTTTAATTTTTTGTAAAGTTTATATCTAAAAAACAAGATAGCAAATTATATTTTTGCTATGTATGTTACGTTTGTTTTTTAAGTAAGAGCAGATTAAAACAATAAGCAAAAATAACTTTTTACAAAGGTTATTTTTTGCACCAATCTATATAATTTCTGAATAAAATAAAAGATGCGTGAAACATCATTTATAAAACACAGGTAACTATTTTTCAAAGAAAGAATTACAGCGAATAATAAACACAAATTTGTGCCAACATTAAATTTTTTACCATAAACAAATGCAATGATTAGCCGCGGTCAAACTCTGTTTGCAACACACTAATAACATCTGTAATTGTTTCTTTTTCCAAATCGGTTCGGCGTTCCAACTCTTCGGCGCTTAAGTTCAATACGCTTCTTGCCGTATCGCAACCAACCCGTTTTAGTTCATCAATAATCCAGGGTTCAATTTCGTCAGCAAATTCATCCAAATCAATATCATATTCTTCTTCCTGTCCTTCGTTTTCACGAAACACATCAATATCATAACCGGTAAGTTCCTGCGCTAACTTAATATTCACACCGCGTCTGCCAATGGCAAGCGAAACCTGGTCGGCTTTTAAATACACATCTGCTTGTTTTTGCTCAGTGTCTAAATTCATGTAACTTATTTTTGCCGGTGTTAACGAGCGTTGAATGAGTAACTGAACATTGGCTGTGAAATTGATCACATCAATATTTTCGTTTTTCAATTCGCGCACAATACCGTGAATACGGCTGCCCTTCATACCTACGCAGGCGCCCACAGGATCAATACGATCATCAAAACTTTCTACCGCCACTTTTGCACGCTCACCAGGCTCACGAACAATTTTACGAATGGTGATTAAACCATCAAAAATTTCGGGTACTTCTATCTCTAAAAGCTTTGCCAGAAATTCAGGCGCCGTGCGGCTTACAATAATAACAGGCGAGCTGTTTTTTAAATCAACCCGGCGAACAATGGCTCTTATACTTTCTCCTTTTTTAAAGAAATCCTGCGGAATTTGTTCCGACTTGGGAAGAATTAATTCGTTGCCTTCTTCATCCAACAATAATACTTCTTTTTTCCACACCTGGTAGACTTCTGCATTGATGATTTCGTTTATTCTGTCACCATACTTTTTTACCAAAACATTCTTCTTCAAATCGGAGATACGGCTTGCCAGGGTTTGCTTTGCCGCGAGGATAGCGCGTCTGCCGAAATCGAGAATATCCATTTCCTGAAACAATTCTTCACCTACTTCAAAGTCGGGTTCAATTTTTACCGCTTCGGTATATTCAACTTCGGCTAAAGGGTCCATTACTTCACCATCTTCCACAATCATGCGGCGGCGAAAAATTTCAAGGTCGCCTTTTTCGGCGTTTACAATTACGTCAAAATTTTCATCGCTTCCGTATTTTTTACGAAGTAATGTTTTAAAAACATCTTCCACTACTTTCATCATAGTGGGTCGGTCAATGTTTTCAGCATCTTTAAATTCCTGAAAGGCATCTATCAAATTAATACTTGCCATAGCAATGTAAGATTTTTAATATAACATGAATGGTATAAAGCCAAAGCATCTTACGTTTTAAAATTGTGTTTGAACGGTTGTTGTTTTTATATTTTCAAACGGAATAATAGTTTGCTGTGTGCCTTTTTTTTTGCCTTTGCCAAAGGTTTCTTCAATAATAACATCGGCATCGGCGACCTGCAATAATTTTCCTGTTTTTTTTGTGTCGTCTTTAAAAATCACTTCAATGGTTCTGCCAATATTTTTTTTGTATTGGCGTTGCCATTGTAAAGGTTCGTCAACCCCGGGTGAAGAAACTTCCAGCGAAAAATCGTCTTCAGGAAATAAATGTTTCTCTTCAATCAGCTTGTATAATTTTCGATTGAAGTAAACACATTTTTCAATGGGTAAACCCGCATCGCCATCCAGATAAACTTTCACATTATTAGTTGGCTTAATGCGCAACGAAACCAAAAAAAACTCCCGCTCTTCGTTAAGAATTTGCTCAATGAATGATTCAATTGTCTGTAATTGTTCGGCTAACGTCATGTTACGATAAAACAGAAGGGAACGGCTCCCGTTCCCTTCAATCATTTTTTCCGGTGCAAAAGTAATAAAATGGCGGCAAGCCTCCAAATACACAACGTGTTAACCGTTTGCAAAAAAGTAATTTGTTTTTAATAAGTGCATAAAGCATGTGGTTATCTTTGTAACCTCATGCAATTATCCGAACTCATTTTTGCTATCATTATTATTTACCTCGTTTATAAATTGGTGTTCAGTATTATTGTGCCGGTTACTAAAGTGTCTTCTGCCGTGCGCGACCGTGTACAGCAAATGCAACAGGAGCAAGCCCCGCAACCTAATGGTAGTAAAAATAACCGCGCCTCCGCTACATCAAAAAAAAAGGATAGCACTGATAGCGATTACATAGATTTTGAAGAAATTAAATAGCTGTATTATTTTTGGAAGAACGCGTAATGCTTTTATTTTTGCCGTCTTTTAAAAAGAGTAATTAGTTCAGTTGATATAATAAAAAGTGAAGTAAAAACAAAAGGGGAATTAGCTCAGTTGGTAGAGCGCTTGCATGGCATGCAAGAGGTCAGAGGTTCGAACCCGCTATTCTCCACTTGATTTCCAAAGTGTTACAGAAAAACTTGTAGCACTTTCTTTATTACTAAAACTGTACTAAAACTAAAATTTGTTGTTAATTGGTTTTAAGTGTTAACATCAATTCCTATCCATCTTTTAAAGTGAAGCTTTTTAGATAACGCTCTTCTAAACGTTAAGTAGTTATTTGGGGAATCAAGGCAAGCTACGTTTCCTTTCGTTGCATAACAATTGGAAAAAAGCAAGTAAAATAAAGTTGCCTTTTTGTTACAGGATTACGAAATTAAATGTTCTCTTAAATTGAAACCTTTATACGAAGATAATATGCCCAATTACAAGGATCCTTCCAAAAAAAAGTGTGTATAAATTTTGTGTGATCGTTATTAGATACAGGCGGGAAGGGCGCCACTATTTAATACATAAAACAATAAAGAAACTTGCATATCATTGGTTCAAATAATTTTTGAATGTGCCCAGGACTGGATTCGTAGGTTATTGTAAATCAATTGATTGCATAAGGAATGTGTCAAATATGCGTCAGTATTGATCACTGAAAATTGAAATTTCCTATTATCGCTTTTTATGGCTTCCTACCACCTGCTAAAGGTAATACTTTAATTCAAGAGATACATATATGATTTACCTTAAAATTGGACTTTATTTAGAGTTTCTTGTTACAACCACCCTTATAAATATTATCTTTAAAATCGGTAGAAAATGATTGCTAACAGCTTATTCTAATTCAAATTAAAAAAGGAATGTAGTGACAGATCTTTTCAGCAGCGCTTGTCCAAGCATAAGCATTTGGCTTACAAGCAGAGGTTCCTCGGTTAGATTGTGAACTCTACTAACTGAATAAACATTAACAATTTTTCAGTGTTACTTAAAATAAATAAGTATTTATTTACTAGAGCAGGAATACAAGTTGGTTTCTAAAACCGTTTTAATGACAATACGCTATTTATTTGTTGTATTTTAATTCGCTTATATCTGTTGTTCATGTGTTAAAATGAACCTGTTTAGAATTTTTATAAAGGGTTAGCTCTTAGCGTTTTGCCCTTTTTCAGCAATTTCTTAACACTTTTAAAGTCAAAAGCTTACGGAAAAAACTCTAAACAGGTTCTATGCTACAATTACAGCATTAGCCATTATTTTTTGTTTTAAATTCCAATTACCATTAAGTATCTGCTGATGAAAACATTCTGTTCTATAAACCGTATTTCTTAAAAGAATATTGCTGCTAGCTGCAAGCCAGTTTTGCCTTACCTCTACATAATTAATTATCCATTCCTTCTCATCTCCGTTCATGATAGGTGTTTTGGTCAAGAACTTTTGAGTAAGAAAATGCAGAATTTGCCCAGATTGAATCCAACTATCATATATAACAAGCAAACTTAAATTTGTAGTAAAACCATTTTCAGTAAACCAGCTAAACGCGGGTTCATAATACTTTTTATCAAAAAAAGAATCTTGACATATCCTCATAATAGTATCTTTTTTACCTGCATCTATCAATGCCATACAAAAGATAGCATTTGTACTGAGGCTTGGCTTGTTGCCAATCTTGCCTAAATAAGGCTTCAACTGGACAGCATACATACCTTGCGCATCTACATAATCCTGAACTAAGTTTTTTAAGTTGCCAAATTCTGTGGTTTGAGAACGACCATAACTAATCTGTACGATGGTTGTTTTAGTAATGGGATCATAATAGTCTCTATTTTTTACAAGTCCTGCATAATTACCGGTAACTGAATCTGTCTCGAATGCATTAACCACCTCTTCAATCTTGGTTTTAATTGATGTTGTTACATTTGTTTGCACAGGGAAAACAACTGCTGGCTGAATTAATTGATTTGTGTCATCACCGGCCGGTCCAACGATATTTAAGCCGCCACCCCAGTAAAAGTACCCATCCTGGTCTTGAAACCATTTACCCAAGGCGGGGTTAGGTACAGGCTTTATTTCGATCCCGTTAAACGTATACTTCTGAAATACTTCCCCTGCAATATTGTTACTATCTGGTAAAATTGACGGAATAATACTTCTTTTATTCAGCTTTTTAGCGCTTACAATTAATTTTTCCATTCTATCCAACGGCCTCCTCTTCCTTAGTATTTGGATTTACAGCTACGTTTATTGGTTGAGCCTGCATGGTAGTATCATTTAAATCATTTGAAATAGTGTTAGAATCATTTGCGGTTGGTTTTGCACCTGTTGAACGCAGACTCATAAATTTATTCAGCAGATCGAACCAAAAAGGAGCGCCAAGAGTGAGTGCAAGTGCAGTTATAAGCCAGCCAAGAATTGAGTACCTGTTAGTTTCTTTAAAATTAACTTCATTTGCTAATGGTATAAATTGCTGATTCAAATCTTTATATTGTTGTCCAATAATAGTCAATGTAGGTGATGAAGGATTTTTAGATCTGATACTATCTAACTGTTTATCGAGTTTGCGTTTTGTCGTCATCAATTTTTTGAATTCATTAAAATTTGAATCGGAAAGCCAGCCAATGCCTAATATGCTGCCTGCACTGTTTACATCTGACTCAACAGTAACATAAGTAGTGCTGTCAAATTTTGATAACTGAATACTATCATGACCAATTATACTGCTGTATTTATTTTGCGCCTGGGTAGACAATTGAACCATTTGTTCCCTTGCCGTTTGATTTGTCGCTAAGATTTTGTAAATCTTAATAGTATCCACATTACCTAATAGGGCTATAAATAATCCTATAAAAAAAAGTATGCGCTTAGTTTGTCTTTTGTACCAACCATTTGCTCTGTCCATTGTATCATTAAACCAATCTTCAAGTAAAGACTTGAATTTATCGATATCTTGGTTTGCGTCAACATATAGCTGACGCAATTGGTCTAGTGTTTCAGGTTTAATTTCTGCAGTTACCGGCTCGGTCATGCCAACAGTAACAATTGGAAGTTGGTTATCTACTTGTGGATAGAGCTTCCGATAGATAGCAATAAGGTCAGGGGTACTACCATCATAAAATCTTCCCCTTAGAATCTTTATGAGTGTAGAGGAAAAGTTTGCAGGATTAATATAAGATGGTTTGCTCCTTAAACTGCTTGTACTTAAATATTTAATGCTTGGATGTTTATAAAATGCTTTTGCTAATGATTTATCTGGTAGATGGCATGTTAGATAATTCCACTGGTTATCAAAAGCGATTCTAATTCGCTGAAAAAGGTTAATTACAAAGTTTCTATCAAGGTTTTGGGATTCTCTATCATTAAGCATCGTTCTAACTGCTTTAACAAGCACAGCGGCCCTTAGGTTTAATATTGCTGCAATAGCTTCTTGAATAATAGTGGCTAAAAGGCTATACAGTAAAAAAACGAATGTTAAACCTAAAAACACATCAACGGCTACATTGTTAAACATAATAAAACAATTGAGGTTAAGTTAGTGTTTTCTAAAATTTAGTAGCACACATGCTGTTACTTCACAAGAAACCCTATACTGTAAATGGTATTTTATTTAATAGAAGAAACTACCCATTATCACTGAAGACCATAATAAATCATAAAAATGAATAAAAAAAGAAGGTACAATCGTTTATGTTGGTTCGTTCCAATAGTTCGTTGAATTGTCTTGGAATAAGCTTGTAGCTAATATTGAGCTAATGTATGATTATTTCATATTCCAACTACTATTTATTTGATATTTTAAAGAAAAAAAATAAAAGTTTAAAAATATTATTACTTTTATCTTATCAAATCATTTAAGAAGAACCCCAACAGCAAGGTTTAATTACTGATAGTAATTGTTAATGTAAAGTTTGTCATACCATTCGTCCATTTACATAATACCCTGATAGATAGTTTAAACCTTAATTATAAAATCTGTTTCTAGTTTCAAAAAGGATTACGACACAAACATGTTCTCTGCAAAATCATTGCAATCACTTGTTATAATAATATATAGTTATGTTAGAAGAAATATACAGTATTGACGATAATCTAACTGAAGACGACTATTATGATGCTCTGATTTTCATCTTGGGTGATATTTATCCAAATTTATCTGAAGGCGAACTTGAAGACATTCTGGAAAAGATAATTAACCAAGCACCTGAAGAATACGCAGAAAGCTTTATAAATACTGTCGGTAATGTTGGAAAAAGTATTGGAACGGGCTCATTAAAATTTCTTGCAGAACACCCAGAAATTACAAAAACTGTTGGCAGTGCAGTAGGAGGGTATGTTGGAGGTCCAGTAGGCGCCAAGTTAGGTAACAGTTTAGCAAAAGTTGGTAATGATCAGTTGCAAAAAAAATTTCTGCCTGCCACCAGTAAAACGCTTTCTTTAATGCAGAATCCTCAAGCACAAACCGCCTTAACACGTGCTGCTCTTGGAGTAGGAAATGGTACAGCTCCGCTTGTCAAGGATGGTAACGTAACCTTAATTCCGGTTTCTATTTTTTTGAGGCTTCTTCTGCAAACTATACAAAAAGCTTTGATAGAATTAGACGATAAAAATATAATTCCTGATCCGAAGATTTCTGAAGCAATGCCGTATTCAGACGATATAGACAGACAAGCTGAATGGTTGGGCGAAGCTCTTATTGATAATTAATCCTGAATGCTTTCATTAATTAACTTGTTATGGAAAATAATTTGCTTTACAATAAATTGATTGAACGCGTAGTTTCTGAGCGCCCGGATCTGGCGCCGTTTGCCGAACTTTTTCAGCAAATAAATACTTCTAATACTAAAGAGCCCAAAAGTAAGAATATAGAAGCGGAACTTAAATTTAGAAAATTAGCCTCGGCTGCCCAGATATTGAATGAAGACTTTAATGATGTTCTTGATGAGTTGGATGATTTAGCAAAAGCTTTAGGTGCATGCTCTACTTGCTGGGGTGAAGATAACCGATGTGAAAAATGCAGAGGAAAAGGACAATCCGGTTTTTTTAAGCCTGATGAAAAATTATTCCGCAAACTGATTTTACCAGCACTGAAAAGAATAACGTGGCTGGAGATTAAAGAAGTAAAATAATCTTTCATAACAGATTAAGAGGTTGCCTTGTAATTAAAACTTTGTAACATTTTTTAACCAGATAAAACATAACAATTATGGCATTTTACGAATCATCAAACGAAGAGGACTTCAACGAAGATTATAATGAGGATTATAGCGAAGACTATAACGAAGATTATAATGAGGACTATAATGAAGATTATAATGAATCCGAAGATTACAGTGAGGCAAGACGAAAGAGAAGGAACAGAGCAAGAGACAGAGGAAGAGCGGGAAGACGAGACAGAAGCCGAAATCTTCAAAAAAGAATGAAGCCGGTATCTGAAAAATCAGTGCAAACCGCGTTCAGTAATGTTTCGGATGATCTGAATTCTTTAAAAAAGAGAGTTAGAGGATCAAATGATTCGATGTCAACTCAGTTGGGCATAGAAACTTTAGTGTCTGCGTTGTACCCTCCTCAAGTAATACTAAATGTAGATTCGTCTGGTAACCCAATATTGGATCCGTCAGGTCAGCCAACTTACACAATTCAAGATACGTTACTTCCTAGAACAATAATTACCCTCTTGGCAAGTAAGATTGCCGGGGGTAATGAGATTCATCTTAAAAAGGTAATGCCATGGATACTAGGTGCTTTTTTAGTGTCTCCAAGATCTTTTAGTCAACTTGGTTTAAGCGGGACTGCAGCGGCGCCTCCTGGAACGAATGAATACACAACTAATCCTCCATTACTAAATGGCTTTCTTGGTAATATGAATACAACAACTTTGCTTTTGGTGGGAGCGCTTATTTATTTTACTATGGAAAAGAAATAGATATAGCATTGTTTTAAAAGATTTACTTTATATGACTTTCCTTTCGTGGTAGTTAAATAATGAAGTAATGGATGCATTATTATGGGAATTGTTAGCTATCGGTGAGCCTGACGAGCAGATAGAGGTTTTAATAAAATTATCGGAGCTTGGACAATTTCCTTCGGGTCCAATAGAAATAGTTGCACAAATTGGTGATATATTAAGCTGTAAAATCCGGCGCGGTGACATTGAAACAATAAGAAACGATGCGGCTGTATGGAGCATGAAAGCTTCAAAAACTTTGCGGCTGGATCCTCCTATAAGAGAAAATTTTATTGAAGATCAAGATGCTCATTATAACAAAAATAGTGTTCGCCGGCCTCCTGATGTTCCATTTACAGGAAAAGGAATAGCCGTAGGTATTGCAGACTGGGGATTAGACTTCACACATGTTAACTTCATCAATCCCGATGGAACTACAAGGTTTCTTGCCATATGGGACCAGAGTGCTCCTTACGATGGCAACAATGTATATGGCTTCGGCGCAATACATAAAAGGTATGAAATTAATTCCGCATTGTCTTCCGACACACCTTTCCATGAATTGAATTATCATCCTGGAAGTCAAGATATTTTTCAACAGGGAATGCACGGAACCCACGTGCTTGACATAGCAGCAGGAAACGGAACTGTAGGAGAGTCAGGCGTGGCGCCAGAGGCTGATCTTATAGGTGTTCATCTTTCTGCGGATAACTCCAAAGATCTGATGGGGCTGGGAACTTCTGCAAGAGTTTTTGATGCCATTCACTTTTTGGATAAAACCGCCGGAGAAACGCCTATGGTAATCAATATGAGTATGGGCGGACATGGTGATGCTCATGCTGGCCTTTCCTTAATTGAACAGGCCATAGATCAGTTGCTAAAATCCAAAGACTGCAGAGCAGTTGTCCAAAGCTGTGGCAATTATTTCAGCAGCAGAACACATAGCAATGGTTTTATTACAAAAGATGATGAGGTAAGTATTGCCTGGCTTATTTCAGAACATGATAAGGCTTCAAACGAAATAGAAATTTGGTATGAGCCATTAGATGAGATTGAAATTAGCTTACTCACGCCTACCGGTGATTGTGTTTTATCACAGCAAGGAGTAGGAAAAATCAAAATTTTTGAAAATTGGAACGTTGAAGTTGGAAGATACTATCACCGCACGAAGGAGCCGAGTACAAACCTAAACCAAGTTGAAGTTATTCTTGATGAAACAGCTTCTCATGGAAAATGGAAAATTATACTGAAAACGAACAGCTCTAAAACTATCAAATATCATACATGGATCGAACGTAATAATGGCAGCAGCGCTAATCAAAGTCGCTTCTCTATAGAACAGTCTACCAGTGCAACAACTACAGGATCTATATGTAATGGTTTTCATAGCATCGCTGTTGGAGCAATCAATGATCATAATGACCAAATAAAAATTGGTTCGTTCAGCAGCGCAGGACCAACATGGGATGGACGGCAAAAACCCGATCTGACAGCACCAGGGGTTGGAATTAAGGCTGCAAAATCCGCATCAGCTTTTGAGTTTCGTTCGTCTAATGGATTAGTTACTATGTCAGGTACTAGTATGGCCGCACCGGTTGTTACAGGTGCTATAGCATTACTTTATGAAGCATCCGGAAGACCGTTGTCAATATCAGAGGTCAAAGAAAAATTATTTAGCGCATGCGAATGGGTAGATATGAATGATGAAAATGAAAAAAAAAGGTATGGCGTTGGTAATTTAAAGATTGAAAAATTGTTTGATAATTCATTTTCTTTTAATGAACAATGTTCTTCCGAGGGAATCAAAAATAAGAAAATTATGAAAGACATGAATTTCGTCAATCCTCCCATTGAATCATTGTTTAAAATTTCGCAAAATGAATTCCCTGAACTAAATGGTGATAATTTATCCGAATACTTCGAATCATTGTTGCCTTTGCAAGACGCATCAAACAACTTTGATATAAGAAGAGGTGATATTTTAATCCGCCGCCAATATGGCCATATCGTAAAGGCATGGTATGGGATTGTTGATTTCGCCTGTAAAAATGAAATTTATCTTTTCACTCTCGGCGGAAAAAAAAAGATAACAACACCTATTCTAAAATGGGAATGGAAGAAGTTACGACCCAATTATTACAACGTTAAGAATGCACAGAAGTTATTTAATATTACCGGTGATAAGGAATTGTCTCCATCGGTTTATCCATCAATCATAAGCGAAAATAATTTTGACGAAGATTTTTATGGTGAAGATGCAGATGCCTCCATTGCGAATTTATCCACTCTTAGAAAAGGAGCTGCAAAAAATCAAATTAATACAATCTATCAGAGAATATCTTCAGCTACATGTTTAAAACATCCCGGTTTGCCCAATAATCCTTTAATTGGTGTAACAGAAGAAATGATAAAGGTTTGCTATAATGCGTATAACATGCATGGAGCTATCAGTAAACCCGAAGTATTAATGGCCTTCTGGAAAAAAGAGGGGTCTGATAAACAAGCGTCCGTCAAGGCAATTGGATCTTCTGGTATAAATGCATCATCCCCGGAAAACGCTATTGCCATCTTTAGATCAAATACTTATTATTACGAAATGGGCATGGATGTTCTTATTCATTTTACTGCTGTAGCAGGCAGTGATAACATTGCAAATATTACTGATACAAACGCTAAAGATCATGAGTTAGCATTCAATAATAAAATCGAAGAGTTGGTTAAAACAAAGTATCTCAGCAGAAATCTTGTTAATGATATTAATTCGAACCTTAACGTCCAAGTCAAAGACCTAGGTCTCTACACGGTAAATCCGTTAACACATTTTTACATTTACAGTCTGTTAGTAATGGATGCATTGCTGAGATACCATGAAGATCAGTCAAAAAAAATTTCTGAATATGGCGGAGTAACAGATGTTGGACTTATTTATATGCATTGGAATATGCGGGAATCCAGTTTTATTGCATTTATAAAGTCAGCAAATAAACATAGAAAGGAAAGCAAATATTTAGTAAACGGCAATCCTATATCCCTTATAGAATGGGCTTTTAATACATGCCCGGTTGCTGGTGAATTTGACCAGTCAAGATCCAATGCTATAAAGATTAGATTTTTTGTTGAAATATTTAGGCTCATTTTTGATGAATCAAGTGGGGGTAACCTATCCGAATCAATTTCAACTGTCCCAGTTTTATATAAGAGTATAGCTAATTCTTATACTGAAGATACAAGGGACGAAGTCAGTTCAACTGTGGAATACCAAAAAAATGGTGAAAGCCTGGAAACAATCCCTTCCGGGCCATTCGCAATTTTAAGCTTCACACGTGGTGCAAACACATTTACTTACAGCTTTACGGAAGATGATTTGATATGGACAGCTAAATTAATTACAGGCGAGGCGAGTGGCATAGACAATGCAGATAATCGTGCTGTTATTTGGGCATTAATAAATAAATTTGCTTTCACCAGGCATAATCAGTATCCTACCTTTAATCAATTTATAAGGCAATATTCCACGACTTTACAGCCTGTTTTAAATAGCTGGAGTGCAGCAAAAAGAAATATAATTAAAAATGAATTTGTCAAAACAGGTGGATATTATAAGGGCCATGAGCCGCAAGATTTAGATCCGGTGCCAAAAGGTCAGCTCCAATCATTCATAGATTTACAAAACCGTAGTTGGAAAGATCTGTCATTGACTGCACGTACTATGGCTTATAACGGGTTGGTCGGACAAATTCCAAATCCTATTGGAAATGCAAGCGAATTTGACAATACAAGAGTTTACTACAAACAAGATAACAATCGCTATCCCACGCATGAACAATGGGTGAAATATACTACAGACTTTGGCCTGTCAAGATATGGTGGAAAATGGATCGGTGAAGTTGACGGCCTTAATCAGGAATATGTAAATGCATTTTTTGTTGTTGATACTGATGTCAATTTACCTCAAGACGGTGTAACCATAACATTTTCTAAACAAGCAAAAAATCCCTCCGAATCTTTTGAGGAAAATGCCAAAACATTAAAAAGTGCGACACAAGTAAATCAGTTTGTTCCTGTCGCAGAGGATAGTATAGTAATCAATACACAAGAGTTTGCTTCGGGAATCGCAAATTTCCGTAATTATAAAAATCAAGCTATCCCTCATAACAACCTTTCTAAAAAACTAAGAGACGCTTCTGACATTAAATTTATTGTTTTACACGAAACATCCGGCTATTCTACAGGCAATGCTTTTGAAACTCCAAAATGTATAAAATGGAATGAGGATACCCCAAAAGCCTGTATCAAATATAACGATGCGACGGCTCATTTCGCGGTTGTAATGGAAAAAAATTCAGTAGCTAACGGGCCGGACATCCCTGCAATTCATCAATTTAATGATGTCTGCGAAATTGAATATCATGCTACGGTATTTAACAAAAATGGGATTGGAATTGAGTTTGGTAACAGGGATTGGGAAGATGGAAGAGGTGTCAGGAAAAATAATATTTCAGACGAGTTAGCTGAAAATAAGGGCTATGTGCACACTTTTTGGGGGGATGGATATAACATATATAAGTTACCTATTTTGGAACAACTGGAAAAACTGGTTGAATTAGTTTCCAGTATTATAAATAAAACCAATGACGGATTTCCAATGATAGATAACACTTGGCTACAGGTAGTGTCTTACAATATGGTTAAGGATTTTTTTGAGTTCAAAGAAGCCGACATACCTCAGGATGATGCAGGTAAGAACCTTCAAAACTTTTTTATTTATACTAATGGTAGTGGCTATATGATACCCTCACAATTTCAAGCTTCTTCTGATGCAGTTTGGAAAACCGGCATCCTATCTCATGGTTCTGTATCAAATATTTTATCAAGTGGTTATATTGATGAAGATGTTCATACCGATGGATCATTTCAGGCATTGTTTACATGGCTTAGAATTGCAAAAGGCTATAATAAAGACGATGCATTTTCGAGTGCAAAAAATTTACTGCATAGCCCACCAATTATTGTAAAAACCAAGAACAATGTCCGCTGGATTGATAAGGAAGAAACAAAAACTGGGAAAAGAAATATTTATCTATTGAATATTTCGGATGTGTAATCATTGCTTTTATGCCGATTTTATAAAACTAAAAATTTTGAAAAATGGTTAGAGAGATTCTTGTAAGTGTCCTTAAAAAAGTGACGGTTTAGGATTAGAGAAAGAAGTATAATTTTAAACTGCAAAAGATGAAAAACACAAGATTTACAGAGACACAGATTGTTGCTGACGTCCTCCCTTAATTAGGGCAAGTGTAAAATAGAAATTCGGGTTTTCTTGGACATCTCAAATCTGCTCATTGATATATGTTTTTTCTTTCCTCAGCCGATACATATTCTATCGCTGTAAAAAACAAATATCAATGAGTAGAAGCCCCCGGCAGGGCTTACGTTTTCTTCTCTTTTTCTGTCAATTGCTGTTCCACAATCTGCGCCGGTGTCAAGCCATGTAAAGAACTGTGCGGTCTGAAGTTGTTATACTCCTCTACCCAGGCATTGATCTTTTCATACGCATCTTCCAGTGATAAGAACCAGTTGATGTTCAGACACTCATCCCGGAACGATCCATTGAATGATTCGATGAACGGATTGTCGGTTGGTTTGCCCGGCCTTGAATAGTCCAAAGTTACACCGTTATCATATGCCCACTTATCAAATTCTTTGGATATAAACTCGCTGCCATTATCCACCTGTATCCTTTGAGGCACCTGTCCTCCTTCCTCCTTTAAACGGTTCATCACCGCTACCACATCAATACCTTTGATCAACTGGCCGACACTGATTGCATGACAGTAGCGACTCAAATTATCCACTACAGTTAACGCCCTGAATTTCCTGCCATCAAACAACTGGTCGGAAACAAAATCCATGCTCCAGCACTGATGTAAAGTAGAAAGTTCTGGACGTTCTAATCGGTGAGCAGCGCTTCTTTTTCTTTTTGGACGCTTACTTCTCAGATTCAATCCTTCCTCTTTATAAATGCGTTGTACACGTTTATGATTGTCCTTAAAGCCTTCCCTTCTGAGCAGCGTATAGATGCGCCACATGCCATATCTTACCCTGGCTGCAGCTATCTCTTTGATTCTTTGTCTTACCGGTCTGTCTTCTCTTCGATGAGCTTTGTAGTACCAGCCTGACCGGTGCATACAAACTACCGCACAGGCCCTTTTGGTTGATACCCGGAAATCATCGATCAGTTTTTCTGCCAGCTGCTTTAGCTGCCGCAGTTTCAGACATTTTTTTTTAAGACTTCCTGTAACATTTGCTTGTCTAACGTCAGGTCAGCTACGATTTGCTTCAAGCGGTTGTTCTCATCTTCCAACTGACGTAACCTTCGCAGCTCTGTTACACCCAAGCCACCGAACTTCTTCTTCCAGTTGTAGTAGGTCGCTTCGCTGATGCCCATCTTCCGGCACACTTCATCAACCCTTACACCGCTATCTGCCTGGCGCAGCGCAAACACGATCTGCGCCTCCGTAAACTTTGTCTTTTTCATGGGTAACTATTCACGTTTTAAAGTTATGAATCTTACCCGTTTTCTCTACTTTACCATCGTCCGGTTTTTCGGGAGGACGTCAAGACAAACAATAATAGATGCAGAACAATCCAATGATGCTATTACACGGTAACGGCAGCGAAATAACAAACGAAAAAGCGGTCAAGCACCGCGCACGCTGTAAGTTGATAACACAAACATTAATGTTGAAACTAATTGATGTTGCAAAAGAAAAAGGAGCGAGGGATTGAGCGAATGCTTATTGGAATACCTATCATTGCCAAAATAAAATTTTTACTTCCAATGGCAGAATGTATGCACCACATTGTAAAAATCGTTTCTGCACTTATTGTTGCGGTATTCGTAAAGCGCAACTCGTCAACAAATATTTGCTTGAAATAAAAAAATGGAAAGACCCCTATTTTCTTACACTTACCGCACAGTCCGTTGACACAAGACTTTTAAAATTAAGGTTAAAAAATACACTACAAGCTTTCAAAATTATTGTAAGAAGAAATAGTAAAAGAAGCCAGAGAGGCAACGCAATTAAATTCGTAGGATAAAAACTCTGCAATGCAACTTTAATCCAAAAGCCAGAACTTACAACCCTCATCTTCAAGTATTAGTTCCTGATAGAGAAACTGCCAATATTTTACTACAAGAATGGTTAGCGCTATGGAAAGTGAAATTTGCTGACAGAAATGACCAAAATTTAAGAAAAGTAAAGAATACCGAAGAAGATTTAATAGAAGTTTTCAAATATGGAACAAAGGTTTTCATAACCTAGTTTATCAGTAAATATCATTGAAAGGTGGTTATTGTCATTGAATTGTTTTATTATATTTACAATTAAAAACTCAATGAAAATAAATGAATATATTGCCGGATTAGCAATTCAGCCAGGTGAGCCTTATAGAAAAATCAGAAAAACATTAGGTGTAGAAGCTCCGTCTTTACCAATAAAAGAAGGAGCAGATCAATCTTTTTTTTCTGAAAAAAGCATACTTTCTTTTGCATCTCAGGTTTCTGCGCAAAATAGAAGTGATGTGTTAAACACGGTACTATTAGCGCAAATGGCAGCTAATAAAGCCGTTAATAATGATACCTTGTTATGGTACAATAAATTTTTAGAAATTTTGTCAAAAACTGGTTGGATTATAGAAGGCAAAGATTTGCAAACTTATGAATCGAATTCCGACTTATTTGAAATACAAAATGTAATTATAGACATTCTTACGAGTGTTTTTGGAAGCACTTACATTGCAATAATAAAAAAAACACTTGATGCTATAAAGGGTTTAAGTGATGAAGATAAAAAGATAAAAGCTTTTGAAAAAAATACTATGGAAGCTTCCCAAAGTTATTTTCAAATTGCGCTGGCTACAGAAGAAAATACTGTAGTAGCCATGAAGCTTGGCACCTTCGTTATTAATTCTTTCAACAACATTACTTCTGTTCTTTTTTTTAAAGCAGAAAAATCTAAAACCACTGTTCAGTACATTTCAAAAAATGCAACTTTTAATTCAGATGTTTTTGCAATAGCAAGAGGTAACGTTACAAAAATGCTTGGTGAAAATTTGCTTATAAACATTGCTGAAATTGATATTTAATTTATGAATCAATTTGCAATTGATCTTTTTGTTTCTCTGTTGCAAAAACCTGAACAGAAAAAGTATTCAACATCACTCGTTTTGCAATATCCGGTTTTGTTTTCACCGGCATTCTGGCAACAAATTTATCCTTATATAAAAGAAAACTTTCCTGCAACAACAGCAGACGCGGAAAACTTTTTATCATTTCTTGAAACAGGGTATAAGGAATTTGCAAGTGGTAACGGATATCCATATGGGTATGGACCATTAGAACATATTTATGAACAATATAAAGAAGGATCTATAGATGAAGCTACTGCCTTAACACTTGCAAAAACTCAGACAGTTTCGCAATTATTATCTCCGGTTTATATTAGTTGCCTATGCATTTCTGCAGAAAAGGCAGTTAATAAAAACAGAAGTTTATGGAAGAATGCAACTGTATTAATGAATATTGCTATTGGTGCAATTAATGCTATTCCGGAAACAGCAAAGATGAAAGATGAATGGGAGTTTATGCGCAACGAAACAGCTGCATTTTATTTGAATATAGGTATATATGCTCTTGTTGAAGTCCCGGATAAACGCCTGCTTGATAAATGTGTGCAATACGGAGAAAACATTGCCAATATTTGCTTAACAGAAAACAACAGTAGGTTTGCAGGAAAAATATATCATCAACTTGGCGTGTTGCATCTTGATCCATATTTCTTTGAAAAAAATTCTTCCAATTATAAAGTTCAATTTAATAAGTGGCAGCAACAGGTATATAATTATTACGGGCAGGCATTGGCAGGCGTTGATGCAGAAACAATATTAATGCCTTCCGCAGCCGATGCTATGAAAAAAGCCATTGCTTATTTTGATAAGGCCTTGTCCTTTCGCCAAGCAATAAGCCGTGGTCTTACACTGAAAGCTTTATGCGAAGCATTGATGTGGCAAAATTTTTTAGCCGGCACAGAAACGTATGAAAGAATATGCAAAGCAGGCCCTGAAGCTATAGATTTATTAAGTAAGGAAGAAGGAAATGAGTCGAAGATAATCTGGTTATTAAACGTTTTAAAGCGTTGTAATTGCACTGCAATAGCTCAAAATATTAAAGATTTCAACATTGACGAAATTTTAGATTCAACACCTGAAGTCTTAATGGAAAAATATGGTAGTTCGGCACTTTTATCGAAAATTGTAAATCAACTAGACTACTGCATTACCGTTGATAAAAACAAAGCTTTAAACCTTTATATAAAAGCACAGGATATATTAAACGCTTTTCCTGATGAAGCCGCTTCAAACAACTTTTTTACAAAAGCTATTGAGCTTTTCTTTGCCCTTTCTGATAAAATTGTAAAAGATGATTATAAACAAAACACAACTGAATTATATAATAAATTCATTGCTCGTTTTAAACAAAACATCGCCTACGATTTCAATTTTTATTCCTCTTTAATTACAATAGCAGCGCAAAGCACTTCTAAGAATGAAGAAGCATCAGGACTGCAGATTCTAAAAATCATTTCCACTTCTCTTGCCGAAAATGAAACCTTTTCATTTCTTATCCCTTTAATAAATTACCTAACTGCAATTCTCCAGATTGGAGAAGCGGTTAATCAATATAATCAAAACAATTTTACCGAATCCGTTACATTTTATTTTCTAGCACTTGGTTCATTCAACCAATTAAATTATATAAAACAGCAAAATGATTCACTGGATGAGATTGCAGATCTCTGCAGTAAATGTGATGAAAAAGGATGTGAAAATATCTTAGCAAAACTTTCAATTATATTTTTACGGCTGCTGAAAACCGGATCACCATCAATCAGTTTAAAATGCAATGAAATTTATCGTATGCTACTGCAGCGCTTTTGTATCAATCAGCCTGTAAAACCGATAATATTGATCATGCTTTTTCAATTATTAAAGGGTTACAGTTTTGCTTCACTGTTAACATTGCGGGTTAATTTTTCTTTAAAAAATGAAGACGAAAAATTATTGTTGTCAGAAATTGAAAATCTATTCAGTAGGCAGCAAATAAAATTTCCGGGCGCAGGTAACAAGGTACTTGATAAAGAAACCATTCTTATTGCTTATGCGGGCGATAACTCCAAACAAAGCGGCAATGATGAATTAACAAGGTTGAAGAACCTACGTATAAGTTTTGATGATTTATTTTACAGCAACATGCTTAAACAGGTTGATACAAAAGACTGCATGATAATGCCCGATGATTTAAGGACTTTACTGGATGATGCTTCAGTTTTAATGATCCATTATCTTGGGTCTTCAGTTGAAGGGATGGCTGCTTCTTATAGCATGTTTGTAACAAAAGTGGGCTACTGTTTTACATACGGATATAGTAAAGATATACCTTCAGGATATGTCGAGCTAACTGAAGATAGTGTAAAAGTAAAAATTCCAATGCTTGCTTTTACAATTTCCGGAGTTCGCAAAGCCATCATTAACGATGATCCTGACGAGACTGGATTAAGCAGGGACGCATCTACTCAATTAGAGAGTTTCAGAAGCATTTTATTAGGAGGTGAAATACCTTCTTACCTGGAAGAATTTAAGAAGCAGGGGAAAAATAAATTATATATATGGCCACACAGCTCTTTTCATTATTTTCCTTTTCATTTATTGCAACTGCCTTCGGGAAAACTTTTGTGTGAAGAATGGATGGTGGCTGACATTCCTAATTTAGCAGCTTTAAAACCGAAACAAAATCCGCTTTCTGCTGAACACAATGTAAGTGTAATGGCAATGACTTTTACAAAAAATAATCCTTATAAAGTTTCTGAATTATCTGATGCAATATCACTTACAAAACCGGTTGCAGATTTATTTTCTGTTGAAGTTACCAGCGATGAGGCTAATACAGAAGCTGCTTTTCTTAAAAATTTAAAATCATCAAAATGGGTTCATCTTTATACGCATGGATATTTAACTGCTGAAGCACCTGCCTTTCACGCACTTTTTTTAGAACCTGGACAAAATGAAGACGGTATTTTATATGCCTATGAAATTGCAGGCATTGATTTAAGTAATGTTGATTTGCTAACGTTATGCGCATGTGAAACAGCATTAGGCAGATTTGATAATAACGATAACTTAAGAGGGCTGCCTGCTTCTTTTTTGCTTGCAGGTGTCAGTACAATAATTGGCACACTTTGGGAATCGGAGCCTGAATCAAGCGCATTTTTCTTTAAATACCTCTATCAAAATTTAAAGCAGGGTTTAACGAAACAGCAATCATTTAAAGCTGCCCAATCATTAACCAGGGCGTCATACCCTGAATTTAGAGATTGGGGTTCTTTTTATTATTTAGGTCAGTAACATTGTGCTAAGTGGATGATTTCGCAATCGTTGATAAAAAATTCTGTAAGGTGTTGATTAATATAAACCTTGAAAATCAATTGTTTTGCTGATCATTTCTGCATGGAATCATTGGTTTAATTAAACGAAATCTACAACTGGTAATTTGGGTGATACTGACCAGTATATAATCGGGTAAAATGACCAGTGATTTCGCGGCAAACTGACACCTGTTCAGGAGTGATTGTGATAGCTATGTTGAGCAACCTACTTTTAGATGTTAGCACCGAAAGGCTGACACTACAGAGTATGGCTGGGACAGCCTCTTACAAACTGTAAAACAAAGTAGCTACGGTTGCGAAAGGAACGATTACATTAATTAATTCAAGTTGTTAGATAATCAGCAAAGTTTGTTGAGAGTGAAGGCGAAGATAAAAAGTATCAGTTTAAGAAGAAAGCCTTTGAAAGTGACGGCATGAATGGTTCTGAGAAACAGGGCTTTGATTTTACTGAAAGTGGTTTCAATTCCTTTTCGCATCTGTTCTTTCAGAAAGCTGATCCACGGCTCGTCTTTTCGTTTTGCATTGCTTCTTCGTGCTATCATCAGTGCTATACCGTCTGCTTCTTTCATGTCATCTTCAATGGTGTAATCAGTATAGGCAGCATCACCGTAGATTTTGCTTTCTGCCGCCACTGTTAAAGGCAGTTTTCTAAGTGCCTGCACATCACTTTCCCTTCCCGGTACAAAGGAGAACTCAACCGGAATACCTGAGGCTGTGGTAAGCACCTGTACCTTGACACCGTAGAAGTAGCGGCGCATACTTGCCTGTTTGCCTCTCCATTGCTCACCCTTTACAATCTTTGAGCGGCTGATGCGGATGTTATCACACACAGCTACCGGAAAGGAATCAATGATGTAGTCTGATGCGCCGGCTGCCGTCTTCAACAGATCACCTACCTGGTAAAACAGGCTGAAGAGCAACTCCGCTACCTCATGCAACCGCCGGTTAAAGCGGCTCTTATCCAGAATACGGGGAATAAGTCTTGTCATCTGCATAAAGTGTCTGGCGTTGTCCTGATGACCACCAAAGTAAAGAGCCGACACAAGAGCGGTAGTAATGACTTCACTATCAGTTACTTTTCTTCTGACATCTTCCTTGTGACCGATTCCTTTCAATAAATCATCTACAATACAGTAAAGAGCTATAATTTTATCCTCGCAGAGCATCGGAAAATCAATTTCAAGTGTAGTAACTCAAAATTATTCTCTTTCCCTTGCTCTGCTCCTTATTTATTCCTAACTAGCAACTTGAGTTAATTAAATAAGGTTCGTTATAACTACTTTATCGTTGAATGAGTAAATGCTTCTTCCCTGGATCATTTAAAATTGTTTCCATTTCACTTTCTACGATGTTTTGCACGTCTTGTTTTATTTGTTCATAATTGCGCTGAACGATAGAGGCAGTAACAATCTTAAATGGTGGTATTGACTGGTAGGAAGCCGCTTCTTTTTTCAATTCTTTATGGTCGTTTATTACCTTGGAGTGAAACGCTTTCAAAATAATTTCTTCGCCCGGATTATCAGCCACAATACCCACAAATTCACCACTTGAAAGGGAGGAAATGGCAGAAGGTGGAACGGCTTGCTCCAATTGCTTTGAACGACTAATAGAAGTATCACTGGCATTAACAGAAATGCTTTCCTTATCCTGCAAAATGCGCCCAAATTTCTCCGATAAAAACTTAGCCGTATCACCGCTCACCTGACCGGAGATTACATTGCCCATAATATTCATAATCACTTCAGCCTGATCACGGGAATATTCATTCTTTAACTGGCTGTAATCCTGCACCGCAATGGTGGTTGCCACCTTATTAGAACGGGCTGTTGCAATGAGGTTATCAATGCCTCTAAAATAGATGGTTGGAAACTCATCGAAGATGAGACTACACTTTACTTTATCCTTCTGATTGACCAGCTTCGTCATCCGTGAAATATAAAGAGAAAGCACAGCGCCATACACTTCACTTTTTTGCGGATTATTGGCAATGCAAACAATCTTTGGTGCGGCTGGATTGTTGATGTCTAATGTAAAATCATTGCCGGTCATTACATAGTAAAGAACGGGAGAAGAAAGCCTTGCCATACCGATTTTGGCGGCATCAATCTGACCTTCTAATTGCTCGGCAGCACCACTCAAATAAGCAGAGATAAACGGATTGATGTACGCTTCGGTTTCCGGCTCCGTTCTGAGTATTGTAAACAGCTTTTCATGGTCAGTTTGCATCAACTCAATTACATGAGGTAACGTGCAGTATTCACCCCCTTTGTATTTACGTAAATACCAGATGATTGCCGTTATAAAATTGATGGGCGATTCAATGAAAAATTCACCTTGCTTTTTGATCCACCAACGGTTTAAACCAAGCAGGATAGTACGAGCCGACTCTACCGCATCGGTAATGTCATTCATACCATCAGAATGCAATGGATTACAACGATGGCAGCGGCTTAAATCATCAAAGTTGATGATGTAAAATTTGGGTTTTATTGTATAGGCGTTCTTGTGCTTTAAAAAATGGTTGTAGGCAATCTTAGTCAGGTCATCAAATTTAAAGTCGTAGATGAACATACAGAAGCCTTTTTCGATGTGCTGCCGGATGATATGCTGAATGATAAAGTAAGACTTGCCAGAGCCAGGAGAACCCATGACCAACAATCCACGCATCGGGTTGATGAAGTTGATCCAACTGTTCCTCTTTTTTCCTTTGAGATTATAAATGGCTGGTAGGTTAATGGAATACTCGTTTTTCAACAATCGCTCCTCCTGGGGAAAGGTTTCATTAACCTTATTGAACACATCTTTTGATAGATTCACTTTAATGATTCTTGTCAGTAAACTTCCTCCTGTCAAAACCAAAATATAGCCCGCTGTTGTTACCGTAATATAGCCTATCGCCTGGTCAATGGGCGATTGTAATAAAGGAAAGCAAATCGTGCTGCTGAAATATAAAATGATCCCAGCCAAAAAGAAAACAGAAGCTGTTTTAAGCTTTACTTTTTCACTCTTTCTTCCTCTCACTCCAATCAGGGAAAGAAGCTGAAACGCAATAGCTATCAGCTTCGATTTGCCGAACGATTGGAACAAACCTGTTTTACCCAAATTGGCGAGCAATCGGTTGCCGATTGGAGCTGTCAGGTGCCACTCATGGAACGCTCCATAACAGTAGTAATAATAGTGAAGCAAGAGCAATACAATACTGATCATTCGGGTCAGGTCAATTACTTTTCTTAATCCTTGTTCGTTTTCTCCCGTATTCAATGCCATAATCCGTTAGATTTTTCAATGTTATAAATGCTGTTGTTTCTTCCGTTTTTGCTTTTGCTTTACTATATCAGAAATTGACTGAACAAGTGTTGTCCCATTGCATCTTTGTTGGATGCCGGTTGCGCTATACCGTTGCCCCAATTCACCATTACTGAACACACATTTCGTTTTGTGATCAACATAGATCAACCCCTGAGTGATAGCGGTTTTGTTTTGTTGTATGGTAAGGCTGATTTGCTGTTTTTCAAGTGCTTGCTGAAGTGTTTGAAAGGTTGGGTTGGGATGCTTTACAAAAAATAAATCCACTGCATTCTTTACCCTTACTTGATGGCCCTGTTTCGCTTCCCCATTTTGGATAAACTTTGCTCCAAAAAATGCAAGCGTTGGTTTGTCCTGAAGCAGGCTGGCTTTAATCGGTGCGCCTACTTTTTTACCCCCTTCATTGAGTATGCGATATACCAGACCTTCATGCTTGTACATCCTTGACTTTTGACCACCTCTGTCGGCTAACACATTGTACGCTTTCAATACTGCATTTAACTCATCAAGAGAAGTATATTTATAACTGAGCAATACAGCATCCAGCACCCTTTGTATTGCCTCTTTGGTTTCGCTTTTACCATACTCCGCTTTTAGCACATTTACCGGCTTCATCGTTATTGCTTTCTTTTGGTGTTGGGCGGGCAGTAAATCAAACTCTTGTTCTATCTTTTGCCTTGCTCTCTCCGACTGCACACGTCCAATATTATGCAGTGGAATACGGATGCCATCACCCTTTATATTTGTGGTAACAATGTGCAGGTGTGGATGCCCCGCATCATGGTGTTGATACACCAGATACGGCTGTTCACCAAACCCGATTTGCTTCATATAACTGTCAGCAATTTTCTTTAATTTTTCACTGTTTAATTCATCTGAAGAATCGAAGTTTAAAGAGATGTGAACCGCATTTGTTTTTGTGCGATGATTGAGGGAAGTAAGCTTTTGGAAAGTGCCAATTTTATCCTTGAATAAAAGCAGTTGTGTATCCTTTGCAAAGCGGGTTGCGCCTAGCAATTCAGCCTTTCCCAAATGGACTTTTTGCTCGTTGTAATTGAGGATGTTTTTGAGGCTTTTGCCTGCATTAATTACTGCAACCATTGGTCGTTGATTGTGTTAATTTTTTGCTTGATGATTTCTACTTTTTCGGCGACTGCTTTCCGCGTTGTTTCATAAAGAAGCAACCACAACTTAAGCTCATCAATATTTTGTAATGTTTGCAATTTCTTTACTGCTTCCTCCACCCCGTTTGTAGCCAGATGTAGCTCTTCACGCAACCGGATCATTTCTGCCATGAATTCGTCCAGCGAGCCATTTCGTGTTTTGACGGTTATTGGTTTATCAAGCAAGACACGTCTTGCATATTCGCTCAACTTGCGGCAGGCGGATATTGTAAACTTGTTGTAGATTTCGTTGTGTTCTTCCTCTTTTAAACGTATGTGCAGCCACCGTGAGTGAGCCTCTTTTGTCCTGTCCATTTTGTATTTTTTTACGTTATCCAGTCAATATTTATAGTTTGCACACAGCGATTTTTGTGTGAATTTGGCAGAAGGAAAGCAAGTGGTGTGATACAACCGTACATCTTGCCAATTCCAAGGAAAAGCGGTGATTTCGAAAGTTTGAGGATGTAAGTCATTTGTTGTACAGTTGTTTTGTCTTCTGTAATAGCGATATAGGTTTATGCGCATAGTAATCTTTACGAGTTGCTTTTTTCAGATTGTGGACCTTGGTTTGAACCCAAACCGAAATTTTGCAGCCAGTCATTGAAGTCTTTGTGGTGGCTGTATAAGTAACTTTTGTCCTGGATGTGGCTACCCAATGAAAGCAAATGAGAGGTAGTTTTTTGTCCGCTTTTGTCGCGGTCCAAAAACAGATTCACTTCATCGAAATTGGATAGCGTTGATTCTATTTTTGAAGAAAAAGAAAGCGAATTAAGTATGATAAAAGTGTGCAATGTTTCTTCCTTGTTTTTGCAAATCATTTGATAAGAAAGAAAGTCAAAGAAACCTTCAAAAACAGCAATTGATTTTGTTCCCTTTTGCAGGGTTGTAATGTCTTTTGGATGGCTGCTTCCTTTAAAGAATGAATTGCGCAATTCATAACCTCCGCTATCATTTACAAAGCCGATGGCAGAGTAGGTTTTACCGTACAGCGTAAAGCTTATTTCTTTGCACCATCGTTTTGCTATCTCAACCTCAATTTTTCTGCTTTTAAGGTACGCAAACAGGTAAGAAGAAGAGAGGGTTGAAACCTTCTTTATGAGGATGGTTGATTCGTTATTTATCTGCTCTTTTTCTTCCCCCGCCATCGGTCTTTGTACTGGTGAAAAAGAGAAAAATGAATGTTGCAAAAACTCACTTACGGAACACTTAAAATAGCGGATGCCAAAGTCTATCAAAGTACCACCCTTGCCTTCCCCAAAGTCATACCATGCATTCAGTTTTTTATTGACTTTAAAAGAAGCTGTTCGTTCAGCACGAAAGGGAGACAGATACCAGTAATGATGCCCACTTATTCGCACCGCCTGAAAGCCCAATATAGACAGGTAATCTACCAAGTCCATTCTATTTACTTCCGCACAGGAAAGCCGTTTTGCATTGCTATTCATTCTTCACCTTTTTCTCGTTCACAAATCGGAATAACCGGCGTGAAAATAAAATGACGAGCTAACATCATCCTATTCAAAAAATGAATAGGATGCGAACAAGCCGCATCTTTACTTTTATGATTGTGAAAAGATGTTGTGTACAAAAAAATGAGAACTATGTTATCAGCAAAAGACATTGCCATGGTGTATGAAACTTTATTGATTTCTCCGGGTATGAATGAGCCTGTAAAGATTACGCTCAACCTGTCAAGGAAAAATATATTGCTCCTTGCAAAAGTGATTCAGATTGGCTTGGCAACTAAGGAGGAAGCGGGCGAGCAAACGATCATAAGTATCGCAAAAAAAGAAACGTTATCAGAGTTGGGTACTTTATCGGATGAGCTACTAAACAAAGCTGGCTTGCAGGAGATGAACACAAAGCTGACTGCTTTATCTCTTAAGTAAGTGTTTACACCACCAGAAAAACGCAGTAAGCGATACAATTTTATCTTGTACCGCTTGCTGCTTTGCCGTTTACAAACGATGTTTATACATGGTGAAGTTGTAGTAACCTTCACAATCCAAAGGTTCCTTGCCTTCCTTTTCGCATTTCTCTCTGTACTTAAAATATTGTTCTATAAACGAATGGGAGAGAGTAAACGAACCTCCGGTGTGAGAAATCACATTTTGCTTACTTCTTTTTGGATGTTTTTTCATCCATTTCAGCCCTTTTTTGTAGCTCATAAAATGTATGTTTTGAAGTGATAAAAAGCGTTTACATCATTCCTTCATCAGCGAAAGAATAAAAGCCTTCATTTGAGATGATGAGGTGATCAAGCACTTCGATTTCCAGCAGTCGCCCACCTTCTTTAATCTTCCTTGTAATCTCAATATCCGCCCGGCTTGGCTTCAAACTTCCTGACGGATGGTTATGAGCCAGAATAATGTTACAGGCGGCTGCTTTTAGAGCGAGTGTGAAAATCATCTTTGGATCAGCTACCGTTCCAGTTGCACCGCCCGATGATAAGTGGCAGATTCCCAATACCCTATTGGCTCTGTTCAATAGCAAAACTTTACATTGCTCTACCAATTCTATCTTGGTATCATCCCAGGCCCTTTTCAATACTTCATAGACCTCTTTGGATTGGGAAACCGTTGGTCTTTGGGAAGGTTTTACGGTGCCTTTATACACTAGTTCCACTTCGCATAGTTTTAATCCATTTACTATGCTATAAGCTGCATCCATTTTTGTTTCCATAGTTGTCTGATTTTATTGGATACAGCCATCAGCCCCGGCGCAATCAAGGCAAGGGCAGGAACGGAATAAAATCGAAAGTGTGAGAAAGAATTTACAGCAAGTTTATGCCGTAGTTCCCTTGCCGCTTCAGCAGCGCCGCTGGGCTACCTTTGTAAAAAATAAAGGGAGAAAAATAGTGTTCGTTTTCAGTGGTTATTTGATAAAAACAAAAAGGATTCAACCAACGGTTACCTTACTTCTCCTTTTTCTTTGCCAAGCTTTCTTTTACCAAAAGAAAGCGGCTCCAAAAGGAGCCACTTAAAGGGTGCTACTTGCGGGTTGAAGGCGAGTACAAGGGTTCACAAATTGCCGCCCGCCAATGGACTTTGATAATCTCATCAATCAATTTATCAATATCGTAAAAGTGCAATTGACACACCTGCCTTTCCTTCCATGGCGGCAGCGGTTCCCGTTGCAGTAAACCGTCAACGGCATCGGCATCGCTTTCAAAGGAAAAATACTGGTTTGCTATTCTTAATAACACAAGGGCATCAGGATAACGTGTTTTCAATTTGTACCAGGTGTTGTATATTTCGGTTAGTGTAAGAGGTTGCTTTTCCTCTTCAATGATATTCACAGTCATAATTTTTGTTTGCGTGTTTAGATAAATGGCAGGAAGAAAAGGGCAAAACAGTAAACTGTCTGCCCCCACTTGGCGTTCTATCAATTCAACAAAAAGGCGGTCTCGCCGGACTTTGAAAATTCAACGCATAAGTCGAATGCTTTTTGGCTGCGCTGCTGCGCAATGCCACCGTACAAAAGCGATTTCAGTTTGGCTTCTTCATCTTTGTAAGAACGCACGTTCTGGAAGTAGCCGGTAACGCCATTGTAAGCACCGAACAACGTGCCTTTGGTGGTGTCGAGTTGCTGCGTTTCGTTATTCAGTGCATACTCATAAGCACCGTTACAGATGTTGAGAAATTGGGTGGATAGTTCGTTTTCCTTTCCCCGTTTTATATCCCTCAACACTTCTTTGTTCGGTATGAGAGCAAGCTGTATCAATTTGTACACTTCTTTATCGGTTATCTTCACCTTCGACCACTGGTTAAAGAGGTCGTCCAACTGTCCCGAAAGTGTGTTGGTAATGCCCATTAAGTGATGCGCTTGTGCAAGCTTTTGTTTGGCATTGTTGGTGTGCCGGATACGGACGCAGTGGCTCATGTTTTTTAAAGCGGAATTGAGCGTATTGTTGCACACAATGCGCACAGGCGTAAAGGCTGCCGTGATGCTACTGGAACCGTCATGCGCTGTGGTCAAAAACAGGTATTGCTCTATCAAATCTTCCCTGCCCACGCGGATGTAAGAAGGTAATTTCGCAGTAATAAAAATGCGCTCTCCTTTCCCCAATGCACCGGCAGTTTGGTATTGGATGCCTTCACCTTTGACGATGGCATCAAAGAAGGAAAAAGCATCACTATTCTGAACTACTTTATAATCGTTTCCTACCACGCCTAAAACGTCTTGTGTATCGGTGCGGACGGTGGCAAAGAAATGAGGAATTTTTAAATCGGAACTCCAATCTATTTTGTTTTCCGTAAAGAGTTCCCGCTTTTCCACTTCAAAATCCAGCCCTGCCCATTCCATAGCCTTTTTGCTGCTGGCGCAGCCATCCACCACTTTACCCAAGCCGTGCCAGGGCTTTTCCCGTACCGAAAAAAAGGAATGCTTTCCCCTCTGTTCATCGTAACAAATGTTATGTGCCATTTTGATTTGCCAAGCATAATTTCTATCCCGCAGGCGGTCCTTCTGCGGTTTTGTTTTGTTATCAAAATCGTGTTGTAAAAAGGTGTTTGAAAAGGGTAAAGGGTTGTTGCATAGAAAGCACCCCACTAAAACGGCATATCTTCCATTGGCTCCGTGATAGCTGCAATGTGTTCAATGCCTTTTGTTTCGTTGTTCGCAACTTCTTCCGCTCCTGTGGTCGTTTCTTTTTTTGCCGTTACGCCGAACAGGTTGACGCGGCGGCAGTGAAAGTGAGCGGCTACTTGGGGCTCACCGTCTTTTCCGGCATACACTTTAAATTCCATCCTGCCTTCCACTTGCACCACCGACCCTTTCAACAAGTGTTTGGCAATACCTGTGTTTTGCCAGTAAGCACATTGGGCGTAAAAGGTTTTTTGTGTCCTTTCTGCCGCATCTTTGGGCTTGTAATACTCATTGATGGCAATTGAAAAATTAACCACCTGCTTTTCGTCCTGTAACGTTTTGATGACTGCATCGTGCGTTACCCTTCCTGTCAGTTCCATATTTGTTTATTTTAATGATGAATAAATACTCCTTTACTGTTCTCCTTGCTTGAATAGAGATAGGTTCCATGCACCCGTTTTATTGGGATAGATGGCGTTGTTATGCGAATGCTTCTTTACGAGATAATACACCGTAATGTCCTCGTTGGAAAGGATTGCCCAGGCGGAAAGAAGGGCTTTGCTTCTCCCACATCGCTTTCTGCGCTGTATCTCCCAAGACAGGTACATGAGCCGTGATAATTTTGATGGTTGCATAGATTATGATTTGAAGATGAAAAAATTAAAAAGAACTGGCTCAATGTTGCTTCTTGCAGATGGGACAAAAGCAACGCGCCTTTTTATAGTTTTTTAACTGCCTTTCGAGGTGCTGGTCGCCTTCCTCCCATACCCTCACCACTTCCCAAACGATGCCTTTTTGATTAACGGCAATCAATAGCTTTGCGCCCTTGTTGGTCTTATGCTTTTTAATGCGTTGTTTGAGATTGCGCTTGACAAAACCGATGTAGTGCTGTGCGTGGTGGAGCTTCGTTTCAAAGTGGATTAAGTAAACCATAAAAAAACTGTTTTGTAAAAGAAAAAACGGAAAAAAAGAAAGCTGTTGAGAGGGCAGGCTGCACCCAACGCCAAAAGGAAACGGAATAAAATTGGGGATGTAGGAAAGAATTTATAGTAGTTTATGCCGTAGTCTTTTGGCAGCGTTTTGAGCAGGCTATGAAATGGCAGCCTGCCCAACTTTGCGTCTCTTTTTATCCGTTGTTCTTGTCAAAACAGAGAATTTATAAAGGCTATTTAGTACTTATAGGTGGGTCAAATGTGTGAAGATTTATGAGTGGTTTGCTTTGCACTTTAAATGTGTTAAGCAGGTGTTTGTTTACATCTATTCATGAAGAAATGGTTTAGAGAATTATTTTCCTTATATTGGTTCATACTTATTTTACGAAGGTTAGACGATGTATCTATCTTAATAAGCGATGGCGGGGAAGGGGATGGGACTTGTATGAATAGCGAAGTCGAGCGCAATGGAACCCATTGGTGGAGCAAAGCGAAGACGGATACCTGGTGCAATGAAGTGGAGCGATGCCTTATTCATACAAGTGGCATCCCCTTCCCCACCATCGCCGAACGGGGGCTGGCAAAAGGGCAAGGGATGGCAGCGAAAAGCAACCCATAAACAAACATCAACTTACTTGCTTTTGGCTGCCATCACTTGACTTATGCCTTTGCTTTTGAGAGCCGCAGTGAGACCTTGCATGTTATACTAAAATTTGAAATGAATAGATAAAGTATAACTTGATTTTGTAAATGGGTTTTTTAAAATCAAATTCAATACAAAACAAAATTCAAAGTGGAAAAGAAAGTGATTATACAAAAACGGTCGTTTTTGTATAACGGTTGATCATCTGTTATGAGACAATGATTTTTTTTCTTACGTTCCAAACCCTTATTGTTGGAAAAGCTTGCCATTCAATTCCGATTTCTTTACATTTGGAATTAGAAACCAAAAACTATTTTGTATGCCAGCAATTATTTACCAGGCAATACATCATAAAAATGAGAAACGGATTTTAGTACAATTCGAACACAATGCTTTATTTAACCAACGAATGCGTGCTGTGCCTGGCGCTCGATGGAGCCGCACCCTCAAAGGCTGGACGATACCTGATACAAGGGAAAACCGCGCAGCCTGCAAAATACCCTTGGCAAATACCTTGCAGGCCGTAGCTGCCACAAAAGCGATAACGCCGGTACAACGGTTGCCACAAATCAGCCATAATAATGAACAGGAGTTGAACAGATACCTGCAACATCTAACGTTGAAAGCTTATAGTTCCTCAACGCTGCGTACGTACCGCAACGAGTTTATACAACTGCTGCAAGTGTTGGGCAATGTGCCGGTGCAGGGCCTGGAACCGCAACACCTGCAACGCTACCTGTTGTATTGTATAAAGAACGGGTTACAGGAAAACAGCGTACACAGCCGGATGAATGCTTTGAAGTTTTACTATGAGCAGGTGCTGCACAGGGAAAAATTTTTTTTTGGAAATACCACGTCCTAAAAAGCCAATGCTGCTACCCAAGCTGTTGAATGAAAAAGAATTGGGAAAGTTATTTACCGCAATTACCAATAAAAAGCATAAGGCCATGTTGTTTACTTCTTACAGTGCAGGCTTGCGGGTAAGTGAAGTGGTAAACCTGCGCATTAAAGATATAGATAGTGTACGAATGCAAATATTTATAGAACGGGCAAAAGGCAAGAAAGACAGATATGTGAATTTAAGTCCTGTATTATTATTAGATATTCTGAGAAATTACATCAGTGAATATAAACCACGCCCTCAAAAATGGCTTTTCGAAAGTGAACAAACGGGCAAGGCTTATCCAACCCGTACCGTACAACAGATCTTTCAAAATGCAAAAGAGCGGGCAGGCATACAAAAAGAAGTTGGGTTTCATAGTTTACGCCACAGCTTTGCCACACACCTACTGGAAAAAGGAACGGATATTAAGTATATAAAGGAGTTGTTGGGGCATTTTAACATTAAAACTACAGAGCGATATCTGCACGTAAGCAGGAAAGCATTGGCAAATATTATGAGTCCACTGGATGACTTAATGGCAAAGGAAAACATTGACTGGTAAGTAGTATTGGCGCAACTACAATACAAAAAGCGCAACATTAAAAGGTTGATTGTCAATGGCAATATTTTTTTGGAATTGCGTATAATAACAGCAATCTTCGCGTTGGCTGTAATTATTCTGGCTTGGCTTAACATGAATTTTTTTCATTTAAATTTAATGATGAAACTTATTTTTACCACTGTTATTATTGCATCATTGTTAAGTAACGCTGCTTATTGCCAAAGCAGGTTTAGCGATAGTATTATGGCGATTCGTATAACGGATAGCCTTGCAGGTAATCCCAAGGTTTATTACACACCCGCTTACCAGGAGCGGGCTACACAGTTTCAGGAGATATTTTTTAACGCTACAAAATTTTATGAGCAGCAATATCACACTTCATTCAAATACCGGATGGCTATTTTAGATTCTTCTGAGTGGATATATGAAAAATATCCTTTTGGTTTTCTTGCTTACGATTCCGGATGGGTCTTTCTTCCGGCTGTCGTTAACCCTTCGTTTTTTATAAATGTTTATGGACTCACTCAAGATACTACTGACTTGAATAATTATTTACAACAGAAAAACCTTACTATAGAACAACTATCGGACGCCGTATATTATGTTTATTCACTGCATGAATTAGGTCATTATTTTACGGACGATAATAAACACGTTATCATTCCAGACATGTTTGCTAATGAAATGATTGCAACTTATTTTTCCTATTGTTATTTTAAGCTTACAGATACAATTGCTTTACAAAAGCTAATAGATTTTTCTTCTTTTATTAAAACACATTACCATCCACGTTATCATAATATAAAAGCAATGGATAGCTTATACATGTCAATGCCGATTCAGAATTTTAAATGGTTTCATTGTAACATAGTTTTGTTATGCCAGCAGATATACGATAAATGCGGACTTGGTTTTATAGATTATTATTTGCAAACTTTTCATGCAGGTACCATCAACCATTTTACAACACAACAAGTTCTCGATTTACTTGATAAAAAATGTAAAGGCATAGTAAATCAATGGGCGAGTAATTTACAGAAGAACAAATAGTTGTAAATACCTATAACTACAGCCAACATGTGCATTTGTAAAAGCATGGCTGACAAGCCGCACTTGTACAGCAGTAATTCTTATTATCTTTTGTTATCGTCAGACAGTCCGCTATTCGACATTTGTAATTATCTTCAACTTCATTTTTAAATTAAGCATTAGTACCAGGCTGACCAATTGCTATTGCCATGCCTTCACAAATGCTTGAACGTCAGACTGTGAATAAACTTCAAAAACGCTCAAAAGTGTCTCATATACTATTCTGCAAAGCTGGCAGGCGTTAACCAAAGCAGTCTTTAAAAAAGGTGATGCGTAATGTCTGAAAAAACAGAGGGGCTTATTTGGGCTGTAAATCACTTGTATAAAGATGTTTTTTAGGGCGCCGACTACTTTTGTATAGTCTGGTTGCCAGTTTTGGATGGCCAGTAACATTTTATCGTAGCCGATGATGTTTTTGGTTCGCATAAAGTTGTAGCAGAACATAATCAGGTTCATTTCTCCATTTACTTTTTGTAATCCTTTCAGTAAGGTGTGAGTGTAACCCCAGTGGCGCTTGATGGTGCCGAAGGGATGCTCGCAAATGGCCTGTCGCCGCTTGTAATACTGCGGGTTTTGTTTGATGTTGTTGTCATTGGTATCTACGGCATCCCCGTACTCACTTCGCTGAATGATACGTTTGGGAAGCTTCGTGCATCGATCTTTTAGCAGGCACTTCTTACAGGCATCAGTACGGTAGGTTTTAAAGCGGTAGCTCGTTTCATGGGCTTCTCCTTTTTTATTGTGCCATGTGCCCAGTGATGTTAATATGGCACCAGCAGGACACCTATACGTATCGGTTGCCTTATCATAGTCGAAGCTTTCTGCTAAAAACTCATTGGCGATATGCTTTACAGAGGGTTGTTCTTTATAAGCTACATAGGTGATCATATGATCACCCTGGCACTGCTGCAGTTCAGCGCCGGTGTGATAGCCTTTATCTGCCAGTATCATTATGGTTTGTTCTTTTTCTAATTGCAAATTTTCTTTTGCCTGCAGGGCTGCTTTATGCAAAGCTTTACCATCATTGGAGTTGGTGGCCTCAGTATGTACGATCAGGTTATGCTTATCATCCACGGCATTCTGTATGTTGTAAGCAACTTCCACAATACTTTTTACTATGATGATGCTGCGGCTGTCGGTATCGGTGGTGCTGATCTGTTTATCTGCTGTGGCATTAAGTTGCTGCTGAAGGGTATCATATTTTATGGTACGTTCTTTTAATTTTTTAAGGCCTTCTGCTATCTTTTCTTTCTTTACTACAAGATCATCTTTACTTACTGCTTCCTGCTTATCCATCTCATCAAGCTCTGCTAAATACCTGGCTGTTTTATCTTCGATAAACTGCCGGTGCTTGTCTATCTTTTTTTGGTTATAATTATTCTTCTTGCTGTTCACTGCTTTAAACTTGCTGCCATCTATACCGATGGTTGTCTTGCCCAGCAAGTCTGCATCTGCAAGAAACTGTACATAGATTTTAAACATCGATTGCAAAGGCTTTGCCTGCAGTTTGCGAAAATCGGATATGGTATGATAGTTAGGTTGCAGGCTTTGCAGCAACCACTCAATCTCCCGGTTGCGGCTGCATTCTCTTTCCAGTTTGCGGCTGCTGCGTATCTTGTTTAGATAACCATACAGGTAAAGCTTTAAAAGCACGGCAGGTGCGTACGGCGGACGGCCTTCGCTCTTATGCACTGTGTTAGTGAAACCTAACTTCTGCAGATCAAGTTTATCAATAAATGCATCTATTAATCTTACCGGGTTGTCTGCACTCACCTGATCATCTAAAGTTGCAAAGTAGGTTTGATTACGGTTGTGGCCTTCTATAAATTGCATGCAGTAATTTACACAACGTATATAGTGAAAGGGTGCATTAAATATTCACAGAGTGTGTATATTTATAAAAGCTGAAGTTTTTTCACAAACTCACGTTGGCTGCAAGCTTACTCGAATCATAAAAACTAATTAAAAAAATGAAACAAACTTTACTGCTTTGCATACTATTATTAAGTACAAAAGCTTTTGCACAGTTATCTTCCAAACAAATAGATTCATTGGTGCAAAATGCAATGGCGAAATTTAATGTAGCAGGTGTTGCAGTGGCTATTGTAAAAGATGGAAAGATTTTCTATGAAAAAGGATATGGTGTAAGGTCCATCACAAATAAGTTACCTGTTGATGAACATACCAATTTTCAGATCGCATCCAACAGTAAAGCTTTTACTACAGCGGCTTTATCTATTTTGATTGATGAAGGCAAACTGAAATGGAAAGACAAAGTAAGAACGTACCTGCCGGAGTTTAAAATGTACAATGATTATGTAACTGAAAATTTTTTAGTGGAAGATTTGTTATGTCATCGCAGTGGCCTTGGATTAGGTGCTGGTGATCTGATGGATTTCCCGGATGGTACTGACTTTACCATAAAGGATAAATTAAGCATTTTTCAATACTTTAAACCGCAATCAGATTTCAGAACACAGTTTGATTATGACAACCAGCTATACGTTATAGTCGGAGAATTAATTGCAAGAGTAAGCGGCATGACATGGGAAAAATTTATCCAGACAAGGATTCTTGATCCATTACAGATGACCAACTCTTTTTCATCACTTGCAGCAGTCAAAGACAAAAGCAGTATAGCTACACCACATTCAACTGAAACAGGAACAATAAGAACGATTGCAGCATTTAATAACCAGATTAATGGTGCAGCAGGTGGTATTGTTTCTAATGTAGATGATATGAGCAAGTGGATGATAACACAGATCAACAAAGGCAAATACGGAAATAATCTGGAAAAGCAACTTTTCAGCGAAGCAAGACAGAGAGAAATGTGGAGCATACATACTGTAACTGACGTATATCCTAATCCGCGTTATAATCAACACTTTGGTGGCTATGGTTTTGGCTGGGGTCTTGGCGATATAAAAGGCAATCTGCAGGTATCACACACAGGTGGCTTGCCAGGTATGCTCACCAGTGTTATGATGATTCCAGACATGAAACTAGGAGTGGTTATCTTAACCAATACTGAAAGTGGTGGTAGTGCATTGTTTAGTGCTGTAGGCCAATCGATTATTGATAGCTATCTGGGCTTGGATGATTTTGGCTGGGTGGACAAGTATAGCAAGTATATGCAATCGAGGAACAGCAGTGCAGATTCTGTGGTGACAAAAGTTTGGCAAACTGTCGCGGCTGCTAAAAACACAAAATTCAATGTGACAGATTACACAGGTATTTACGAAGATAAATGGTTTGGCAAGATTGAAGTTTTCCTGAAAGGAAATCAATTATGGTTTAAAGCGTTTCGTTCACCAAAACTAAATGGGCCGATGAATTTCTATAAGGCCAACACATTCGCTATAAAATGGGAATACCAGGATATGAACTGTGATGCCTTTGCGATGTTCAACCTAGATGAAAACGGCAAAGCACAAAGTATAAAGATGAAAGGCATCTCACCCGATGAATAAAAGCCGCAGCCAACAAAAGTATTGGACAGTGTAACTATGCTATCAGCAGTAGTTTGGGCTCGAAGGAGCATTTGTTCGGGACTTGACCAAATACTCGAACACAATAAACTTCAAAAACGCTTCGCTATAAAATGGGAATACCAGGATATGAACTGTGATGCCTTTGCGATGTTCAACCTAGATGAAAACGGCAAAGCACAAAGTATAAAGATGAAAGGCATCTCACCCGACATAGATTTCAGTTTTGATTTTCAGGATTTAGACCTTCAAAGGGAAAGAAAATAAAAGCCGCAGCCAACAAAAGTATTTGCAAAAGCAGGGCTGGACAGTGTAACATCAGCTACGTACTGCTATCAGCAGTAGTTTGGGCTCGACGTTCAATGTTCAGCTTAAGTTCTTAACTTCAACAACATGTTTTCAAATGAGCATTTGTTCGGGACTTGACAATCAATGAATTCCCTGTCTTCGCAAATACTCGAACGTTGGCAGTAATTTTACGAGACTCTACAGTCCTTGGAGAGTTTGAGAAGAAAAAATAAATTGACGAATGAAAAATCTTGACGTAAGACATTATCTTGACATTTATACAACAAGAAAAGAAATGCAAGAAAAAGGTATAACACAACCAAGTGAACAAATCAAAAAATTTACAAAGGACTTTGTTGAAAAATTACAGACTTATTCATTGGACGAAGAAATTATTTTGGATGAAAACAGTTCTTTCTTTGACAGTAAAGGAAATTTTATAATGAAAATTCCAAATTAAATCTTCAACTATATCTTTAGACAGTAATGGGACAAGACTTTGATTTTTTCAAAACCGAAATGCCTGAAAGTAGAAAAGCAGATTTTTATTTAGGCTGTCTTGACGGTTCTGTTTTTATTGACTTCAATCAAACAAGTAACAATTTAATTTCCTTATGTAGGATTTCATTTGACGGTTATGGTTGTTGCAATATCACAGACACAAAGAATTTATTAAATTTTGAGTTGTCAAAAAAGTTCATTGAAGAATTGAAGAAAGACAAATTAGACCAAGAAAAATTGACACCATTAGCTAAAGAAATCATCAAAATTAACCAAGCGTACATTTGGACAGACGCACTTGAAGAATACAATTTAATTGATAGACTAGAATAACAAAACTACTGCCAACATTAGGTTTGGCAATAGGCTGGCTGGCGGAGTAAACTTCGGCTACAAATCAATATCAGCAATAGTTCCAGCTTGACGTTAATAATTTAGCTTTAGGTTGTTATCTACATCTTCAGTAACAATTTTCGGCTTTGGTTCCGGGCTTGACAAGCATTGAATGCCAGCCCATCGCCAAGTTTTCTATGATCCCACAAAATGTTTTTTCTTTGACTTATGCACCTACCCTTTCGTAGTTTTCCACATAAGGCCGCTGATCTCTTAGCACTGCAAATATTCTTAGCAGCAGTTTATTCCTGATGGCATTGATCACACTCATTTTGTTTTTTCCTTCTAAAACTTTGCGCTCGTAATAAGCTTTAATTTCTTTATCCCAGCGAAGAGCGGACATGGCGCATAAATGCAAAAGGCTTTTTAGTTTACGGTTGGCAAATGGGCTTACGCCTGGTTTAAAACGAACACTCGTTCCGGAACTTTTACTGAAAGGCACCACACCACAATAACAGGCCAGTTGCTTCGCATTTTCAAACATGGTAAATCCTTTTGTATACACATACAATGATGCTGCTGTTTGCAAACCAACTCCTTTAATACTACACATTAATTGAATGCTTTTATTGATGGTTTCTTCACTGCTGATATAAGATTGTATGGAAGCCTCAATCTTTTCTTTTGCTTTGGTTAATCCTTTGATGGCCGGAAGTTGAAGCCGCTCTAATTCTGCAGCTTCCCCGGCAGCATTACAACTCTTCATTTCTTCAATGGGAACGAGGAGCTGTGTGAGCGCATTCACAATCCGGTCGCGCTGTACGATCATGTTCTTAAGTTTTGAAAGCTTTCTGTCCACTGGCTTCCAGAGCCGTGCGCGATCAATAAAGCGCATGCAATATTCAGCGATAGTGATGGCAGAGGCTTTATCATCTGTTCCTCTTTGAAGGCCCATACTGCGTTTTATTTTGATAGCCATCTCAACCCAAAGATTTGCTTTACGTTCTACCAAAAAGTCAATGATCCCGTTGGTATAAAGTCCTGTATGCTCCATGCAAATCAACGTCTCTGATAAAGTTACCTCGTGTGATTTGAGCCATTGTTCAAAAGACTTAAATCCTTCCTTTGTTTGGCTGAAGCAATGGTGGTGCAATACACCAGTTTCCGGGAAAAGAAGTGCCGCATCAAATGTTTTCTTAGAGATATCAATCCCCGTAAATGCTTTAAATTTGTCCATGTTTATTTATTTTAAACGGTGAATAAATACCTGAAATTTTTGAACAGTTATCAAGACCTTGATAATGGGTCGTGAGCCCTAATTTCTATTTGATTCTTTGTTCAAAAAAGCTACCGGAGATTAAAACTTGGCATAGGCCTTTGGTCCTTGCCCCAACATAAAGCGATCCGGTAGCTTTCAGGTTTTTTAAAATTAGTTTTTCACGTTTTAATCTGAATTCACAAAAGAAAAAAGTAACAAAAAAGAAAAAGTAATAATAGTAGTAATATCTTCAATAAAAGGTGTAAACAAATCTAAAGGCCTTATCGTAAGCAGCAACCTTACTGACAGACCGAACGAATTGACAAACCAAATATTGACCACGTTTAATGACCGAACTTGAAACCATACTGACAAAATATAACTTTCCCAAGCGGACAACACAACCGACAACGAAATTTAAAGAAATAGAAAATCTAATTGGGTTTCCACTTCCTGACGACTACAAATTCTACCTTGACAATTTTGGAGAGTATGAAGAATTTGTAGGACCAGAACTTGTTAACCTTTGGGACATCGACGAACTGTTATCCCGAAACAAGGACACAGGCATATTTGACAACCTTCCATTGACATTAGGAATTGGGAATAATCCAAGTAGTGAGTTTATTGCAATCGAATTTATGGACAATAAAAATTATAGGATTGTGCTTTCACCATTTATAGACTTAGACAAACAATATCACATTGACATCGGCACTTCATTTACCGACTTTTTTGTACGTTTGGACAATGGCAAAGAATGGTTCTACTAAAAATGTTTGCCGACCAAGGCTGCTGCTTACATGGGTTTTGCGTTATGGTGGGCGGACGAACAAGGGCTAAACATTTGTATTTCAATCGGGCTTTTAGTACATGGGCTGGGCAGACGAGCCCTGATGCCCACCACAACACAAAGCCCTGAAACGTTAGCGGTCATTGTGGTGCGATAACAAACACATCATCAGCAGACAATAAAAGTCAAATATTAAAACCAAAATATTAAGTGGAGACTTCTTTTTACTTGGACGAAATTCAAAAGGCTGCCGACAAACTTGACAAAAAAATTCTTAATAAAAAGCAAGTTGATAGTGCAGTTGTCAAATACGGTAAAGACTGCGTTGTTTTGAAATTATATAAAAGGTCATGGACAAACCAATTTCAAGACCCATTGACTTCTCAATCACGAATTTTCTTCTCTGTTTGGATAAGCGAATCATCTATTAAAGAACAAAAACTTTTATACAATATACATGCACTTAAGCTGAGACAGCTAAAAGGTTATTCCATACAAAGCAGAAAATTTGCAGACATTTTTAGAGACAGTTTTAAGGCGTTTGAACATAAATGGAAAAATGTAAGCATAGATTTTGGACCATTGACATTAATGGAAGGTTGGCTAAAAATAGACGTGGGAAATTTCCAAGATGACATTCTGGAACTTGCCAATAATTTTTTAGAAATAGAACATTTGGTTGACGACACTCTTGCTCACTTTAAGTAGACAAAAGAAACGAAGAAGAACAACGAACCGCTAACATGGGTTTTGCAATAGGCTGGCTGACAGAATAACAATGGGCTTGAAAGCTATACTGGGCTTAGGTTCCAGCTTGACGGACAACATTCAGCTTTGGTCCTTAACTTCGGCTTTGGTGTTTCAATTTGGCTTATGTACCAAGCTGGACACTATAAATGCCAGCCCATCGCAAAGCTCTAAACCGTTGTAGGAAATTTTATTTGACACGCTATTATTAAAACATCGTTATGAATAAACATACCAAAACTCTTTCATTGCTTTTATTCCTGCTTTTTTACATTCAGATATCCATGCTATACGGGCAAGTAAGCAAAAAGTATCCTAAAGAAGTAGAAGCAAGTATTCAACAAGTTGAGAGTAATTTATCTGGATGGGTGCAAATAGAGGGAACACCTGCCGAATGGTCATTGCAAGACAGAATGAAATTTTATCATGCAAATGGAATAAGTATAGCTGTAATTAAAGATTACAAAATTGAATGGGCGAAAGGTTATGGTTGGGCGGATAGTGCTGAACAAAGACCCGTAACAACACAAACCTTGTTTCAGGCAGGTTCAAATAGCAAATCACTTAATTCAATTGGTGTATTAAAATTGGTACAGGATGGCAAATTGAATTTATATACAGATATAAATGACTATTTAAAAACATGGAAATTTCCTTATGACTCTTTATCAAAAGGTAAAAAGATAACCATTGCGAATTTATTAAGCCATACAGCAGGTTTAACTGTTCACGGATTTCCCGGCTATGAAAAAGGAGACAGCATACCAACACTGATACAAGTTTTAAATGGCGAAAGACCTGCTAATACAAATGCAGTTCGTTCTATGTATGCACCTGGGCTTAAATATGAATATGCTGGTGGTGGAACAGAAATTTTACAATTAGTTGTTCAAGACATAACAGGACAACTATATGATAAATATATGTGGGAAAATGTATTAAAACCATTGAACATGACTTACAGTTCTTATACTCAACCCCCACCTGCTTCAAGAGAAAGTTTACTGGCAACGGGTTATTATAATGATGGCAAACCAGTGAAAGGAAAATACCATATTTATCCTGAACAAGCTGCCGCCGGCTTATGGACAAACCCAACTGATCTTGCTAAATATGTTATAGAAACACAATTGGCTTTAGCTGGTAAATCACAGAAAGTATTGTCTAAAAAAATGACGGAATTAAGGCTTACTCCTTACATAGATAGCTCGGCGGCTTTTGGTATATTTATTCTCAACAAAAATGGTATTAAATATTTTACACATGGAGGCGTTGACGAAGGCTTCGTAAGTCAATATATTGGTAGCTTCGATGGAGGAAACGGTGTTGTTGTTATGACTAATACTTATAATACAGCTTTATACGATGAAATTATAAACAGTGTTGCAAAAACATACAATTGGGAAAACTTCTATTCACCAGTTATAAAAAAGGAAATTATCATACCTGATAGTTTAATGCAGGGATATATCGGTAAATATAAAATTGGAGGCGATACATTATCTGTATTAAAGAAAAATGATGGAGTTTATTTAAATGTAGGTGATAATACGCAGTGGAAAATTCATTTTACAGACAATACACACTTCTTTTTCGTTGAACAAAAAATAGATTTAAATTTTGTAATTGATGAGACAAAAAAAGTGACCGGCTTTACTATAAATAAAGGAATGGCGACAAAAATAGAATAGAAAAACTTCCTACAACAAAGCGGCTTGCTGCTATGCTGGCTGAACTGCAAATCATCAACTTTTGTAATGCTATCATCAGTAGTCCGGGCAGACTTTCATTAATCAACTTTTGTACATAACTTCATCAATAGTTTTTCATAGGGGCTAAAGTTCAAGCTGACGGATATAAATGCCAGCACAGCAGCAAGCCCTATCGTTGGGTGCAATCAAGACAAAAAACAGCAAAGTGGAAGACTTTATCAGGAAGACTCTAAAGGAAGATTTGGATGGTCTGAAACGTGTTTTAAATACAAGCGGACTCTTCCCCTTAGAATATCTAGAGGACATGATATCAGATTACTTTACCAACCCTGACACAGAGGCAATCTGGTTTACTTGTATAACCGACGGTAAGCCATCTGCGCTTGGTTACTGTGCACCAGAAAAATTGACTAATGGAACATACAATCTTTATGCAATAGCTGTTGACAAAGAGCTGCAGGGCAGAGGCATTGGGCATAAGATGATGAATTTCATTGAGCAGCTTCTTATAGCGAAAAATAAAAGGATTTTACTTGTGGAGACCTCAGGCGACGAGCATTACCGTTTGACACGGAAATTCTACCAAAAGCTAAACTATAAACAAGAAGCGGTAATACATGACTTTTGGAATGAGGGTGAACATAAGATTGTATTTCTTAAGAAGCTGAACTGACTAATGCACCCAACATGGCGTTGGCAAAAGCAGGGCCGACGAACACGGGCTGAACTAATTATCTTTATTGAGCAACAGAATACAGGCTGAGGCGACATGAACAATAAATTCCTGCCTTCGGCAAGCAGGGCAGAGAGTTCAATAACAGAACCTAAATTCAACAATATGCGACACATTGCTGTTTTAATGTTGACATCGTTAATTTTTAGTTGCTCAACGACCAAAAAAGTATCGTCACAATTGACCACACTTAATGGAAGTTGGACACCAATTAAACAAGAGATGGGTGGCAAAGACTTACCTGCCACTTATTTTCAGGCACAAAAGCTTTTTATACAAGACACCACTTATACGCTTACTGCCGAAAGCGTTGACAAAGGGACATTGACCTATAAAAACGGGCAAATGGATATTTACGGAAAAGAAGGAGTAAATAAGGGCAAACATTTCACCACACTTTACAAACGTGACAACAACCAACTGACCATAGTTTATAATTTAAAAGGCGATAGCTATCCATTAGATTTTGACACAAAATCCAAACCGACATTATTTCTTTCTGTATTTAAAAAGGACTAAATATGGCACAAAACAAAACAACTGAAACGGAAAAAAGTGTTAACGGGTTCATTGATAATATTACGGATGACACCAAACGCAATGACTGCTTTGAACTAATCAAAATAATAAAAAAGCTGACAAAACTTGAACCTAAAATGTGGGGACCAAGTATTGTCGGTTTTGGGAGCCATCATTATAAATATGAAAGTGGACGAGAAGGTGATAATGCAAACTTTGGTTTTTCACCGAGGGCTTCCTCTATTGCACTCTATTTATCAGCCAACTTTGACAACAGAGCAGAATTACTAAAACAGTTTGGTAAGCATAAAGCCGACAAAGGTTGCGTTCACATCAAAACACTTGCTGACATTGATAAAAATGTTCTAACAAAAATGATTGCAAATCACATAAAGCACATAGGTAAACTCTATCCCTAAAATGGAATGCCAGCCGCTAACATTGGGTGGCTGATGCACAACTCGATTAAAAAATAATCCAAGGACTTTTTCTTTGGTTATCAAAAACAATTCAGCCGGTTACAAACATATAATGGTTTTAATCATTCAATGGGCCCATGATCTTCTTATGGGCATTATGTGATGTGTAAACCCCGAAAAAGCCCTTTGCAGGCTTTGCTGCACTGCTTTTATATCAACCTCGGCTTTTCGGGTTGTAAACTTCATCAGCTTTTTAAGGTTGTAAGCAATGGCAGCCATGAGCATACACTTGTTTGCTCCTTTGATGCCTCTGGTGTTTACCCTTCGCATGCCCAGGAAATTAACCAATGTACCCAGCACCGGTTCAACTGTGCTGCTTCTGAGCTTCTTCATCCGCTTTGCTTTGTTGGTTTGAAGTCTGGTGTGCATGCGGTCATAATAAGGCTTGTCAACACTGTCATCAATCTTCTTAAAATCACTCTTTCCAATGCACACACTTCTCAAAGGACACTTGCCACAGTCTTTACTGCTTGAGCGGTATACTTTCATCCCGTAGCCCAAAGAAGTGGTTTGTATCTTCTTAAAGGGCAGATGAACACCTCTTGAACAGGTATAGCGGTCATTCTCCTTATCGTAAGTAAAGCCTTCTCTGGATGATTTGTACTGACCAAAATTGGGTATGTATGAGATGCTCTAATAAATACGGACAGTAAAGTTGCCTACATTAGCGATTCAGATGCAACAGAAAACAACAGGTGCAAAGCGCCGCAAGTACGATGCTTCCTTTAAGGAAGAAGTATTGAGAATGATTCACAATGGACGTTCGGCAAGTGAAGTAGCCCAGAGCCTGGGTATTGGAGAGAATCTGATTTACAAATGGAAGAGCCGTAGCAGCCAACAGCCAGCAGCAGTTAGTAAGGAGAACAGCCCCATTGTCCCGGTAGCGGAAGAGAAGCAGGCACTGCACAGACGCATCTGGGAGTTGGAGGGGGAGCGTGATATTTTAAAAAAAGCCTTGCTTATTTTCAGCCGGCAGACGTAAAGCAGTTGTACAGCTTTGTGGAAACTCATGCAGACCACTACGCGGTACAGAAGTTATGCCGGGTGCTCCGCGTAAGCCGCAGTGCTTATTATAGATGGCAGAAGAAGAAAAACAAGGCTGACCAAAAGAAAAAAGAAATGGAACAAACGATCATCCGCATCTTTAAAGAACATCGCTGGCGCTACGGTGTGCGCAGAGTAGCAGCAGAATTGAAGGCTAATAACGTAAGTGCAGGTGCTTATAAGGTACGTAAAGTACTCAGGGAGCAGGGCTTACAAGCTATACAGCCCCGCAGCTTCGTACCGAAGACCACCGACAGCCGCCATCCTTATCCTATTAGTCCCAATCTGCTATTGGAGCGCAGCTTGCCCTCAAGACCGGATGAAGTATGGGTAGGTGACATCACTTACATTCCGCTTGCAGGCGGCACGTATGGTTACCTGGCGGTATGGATGGATTTATATTCAAGAAAAATCATTGGCTGGCAGCTGGATGACAATAGGAAAGAAGGACTCATTATAGCAGCATTCAAAAAAGCACTGGTGAACCGTAGTATCACAAAGGAGCAATTGATTGTACATACTGATCGTGGTGGTCAGTATGCCGGTAACAAATTCCGCAAATTGTTGCATTCAAAACCGGGAGTGCTGCAAAGCATGAGCCGGGCGGATAACCCCTATGACAATGCTTTTATGGAATCTTGTTTCAGCCGCTTTAAAACAGAACTGATGCAGGACGGCGCTTTTGAAAACCTGCAGGATGCCAACACAGAAATCTTTGAGTATATAGAAATGTACTACAACACTAAAAGAAGGCATTCATCCCTCAGTTATGAAAGCCCCGCCAATTTTGAAAAGAACTATTATTTTTACATCACCTAAGCAACTTTACTGTCCGTCAAAATCGACACACCTCAGTAACCGGTGATGTGGTTGTCTTCCAAAGCCTTTAGAGCTTCGCCACTGCTATAACCTGCATCGGCCAATACCTCTTCTACTACAAGATCGTTCTGTTGTAAGTTATCAAGGGTGTTCTTCACCAAAGATGATAAACACTGGCTGTCTTTTTTACTGGCATGATGACTTTCAATTTGGGTAATAACATGATGGGCTGTATCTACGGCTATCTGTGCGTGATAATTGAACTGTCTTGGCTTGCCCGGTTTTACAGATATTCGGGCATCAGGATCAGTAAGGCTGTAATGAGTATGGTTGCTTACAAACTTCGCTTTCTGCTGTGATTCCTTGTCGCCTTTGGGCATGTCCTTGTATTCTTTGGCTTTCCGCCCGTGGTGAAGATCAACCGATCTTTTTCTTGCCCTTGACACCGTGTGATTGCTGTTGCTGTTCTGCTGCTCCTCATCACTATCACTTAAATTACCTGTATAATCATCACCATCTTCCAATACTTCTTTTTCTGCCAGTTTACTCATTGAAGCATTGGCTTTCACCGCCACACTATCCATAGCTTGCCTTCTGCCGGCCACCATGCCTTTGTCTATACATTGCTTCAACACCTGCCTGAACAAGTCTTTGAACAATGACTCACCATACAATTGCCTGGTTCTGCTTAATGTAGAGTGCCAGGGAAGCGGTTCATCTATATCATAGCCAATAAAGAAAAGCATATCCAGGCGCAGGCTTACCGTCGTGATGATACGCCGGTCACTCATCAGGTTCTCTAAGTATCCGATAAGAATCAACTTGAAAAAGACAACCGGTTCGATGCTTTGCTGGCCTTCTGTTCCGTAATACTTTTTTGTGGCAACATATACCCATTGAAGATTAAGCGTCTCTTTGAGCCGGCGGTAGAAGTTATCTTCCGGTACGCGCTCAGACAACTGAAAAGAAGTAAAGAGTTGTTCAGAATATTCTTTCTTGCCTTGCATACGACAAGTTACTACATCCTCATAGCTCTTTCATCTATCTTTATTCACACTCTGTGAGTTGTGCAACACGCACAAGAGGTATTGCTGCAAGTGGGGCAGGACGTTGAAGCAATCGGCTGCAAACCATTGTCAGCTTTAGTTTCAGCAGCCGAATAAAGTTCAGAAAAAGTTCTTAACTTCAACTTTTAGAATAAAGCCAAGCAGCAGTTCCAGGCGGAGGTTATAAATTCCCCACCTGACAGCAATACCTGAACGTCAGACTGTGAATAAACTTCAAAAACGCTCAAAAGTGTCTCATATACTATTCTGCAAAGCTGGCAGGCGTTAACCAAAGCAGTCTTTAAAAAAGGTGATGCGTAATGTCTGAAAAAACAGAGGGGCTTATTTGGGCTGTAAATCACTTGTATAAAGATGTTTTTTAGGGCGCCGACTACTTTTGTATAGTCTGGTTGCCAGTTTTGGATGGCCAGTAACATTTTATCGTAGCCGATGATGTTTTTGGTTCGCATAAAGTTGTAGCAGAACATAATCAGGTTCATTTCTCCATTTACTTTTTGTAATCCTTTCAGTAAGGTGTGAGTGTAACCCCAGTGGCGCTTGATGGTGCCGAAGGGATGCTCGCAAATGGCCTGTCGCCGCTTGTAATACTGCGGGTTTTGTTTGATGTTGTTGTCATTGGTATCTACGGCATCCCCGTACTCACTTCGCTGAATGATACGTTTGGGAAGCTTCGTGCACTGATCTTTTAGCAGGCACTTCTTACAGGCATCAGTACGGTAGGTTTTAAAGCGGTAGCTCGTTTCATGGGCTTCTCCTTTTTTATTGTGCCATGTGCCCAGTGATGTTAATATGGCACCAGCAGGACACCTATACGTATCGGTTGCCTTATCATAGTCGAAGCTTTCTGCTAAAAACTCATTGGCGATATGCTTTACAGAGGGTTGTTCTTTATAAGCTACATAGGTGATCATATGATCACCCTGGCACTGCTGCAGTTCAGCGCCGGTGTGATAGCCTTTATCTGCCAGTATCATTATGGTTTGTTCTTTTTCTAATTGCAAATTTTCTTTTGCCTGCAGGGCTGCTTTATGCAAAGCTTTACCATCATTGGAGTTGGTGGCTTCGGTATGCACGATCAGGTTGTGTTTATCATCCACCACATTTTGTGTATTGTAGGCTATCTCGACAATGCTTTTTACAATGATGATGCTGCGGCTGTCGGGATCAGTGGTACTGATCTGTTTGTCTTCCGTGCCGTTTAACTGTTGCTGAAGGATGTCATATTTTATGCTGCGCTCTTTTAGTTTGGCAAGCCCTTCGGCTATCTTTTCTTTTTTCAATTGAAGTTCATCGGCTGTACTGTTTTCCTGCTGGTCAATTTCATCGAGTTCCTGTATATACCTGGCGGTTTTATCTTCGATAAACTGCCGGTGTTTATCTATCTTTTTTTTTGATTGAAATTATTTTTTTTACTGTTCACGGCTTTGAACTTACTGCCATCGACGCCAATAGCTGTTTTACCCAGAAGACCTGCCTCACCCAAAAACTGAACGTATAACCTGAACATAGATCGCAAAGGCACTGCATGTAGTTTTCTGAAGTCTGCACTGGTGTGGTAGTTGGGTGCGCGGTTTTGCAGCAGCCACTGCAGCTCTATGTTGCGGCCGCATTCTTTTTCCAGTTTTCGACTACTGCGGATTTTATTGAGATAGCCATAGAGATATAGTTTTAAAAGCACAGCAGGCGCGTACGGCGGACGGCCTTCGCTCTTATGAACGGTATTGCTAAAACCCAATTTTTGCAACTCCACTTTGTCTATGAAAGCATCTATCAGCCGAACCGGGTTATCCCTGCTTACCTGGTCGTTGAGCGTGGCAAAATAGGTCTGATCGCGATGGGTACCCTCAATAAATTGCATCCCGTAATTTACTTAAATTATACACCCGCCCATTTCCCTAAATACTCACATATGTGTATATTTAGCGCAGCGTTTTTTCACAAACTCACGTTGTACGTCACCCTATTTGGACACAGCGTAACAGTTGACACATTGCATGACTTTGCCGACACTGCCCTACGGTATTTTTAGCACATTGCAAGGCGCACAAGCCCTGACACAAAGCCAACCTTGCAAAGAGCTAAAAATGCCAACGCACCACCCACCCCAGCGGACGGATTTCTAATCAGCTTTAACCCAAAACGGTAGTCAATAAACAATATTCAACAATTTCTCTGCTTTGAGAAAGTACCAACTTAAGTTAGTGACAAACTAAAGAAGAATTAGAAGTACTAAAGTTGAAGCTATAATCATTTCTTTTTAAAACTACAAAACAAGAAATTTTGAACTACCTTCGACGGTGTTGTATGGTCTTCCTGAATACATTTAATTCTATCAAAAGCAATTTCAAATCTTGCTGACATTGATGTTTCTGAATACTGCTTTATTTCTAAGCCACTGCACTTTGTTGTACCGTTCTCTGAAAATGTACCAAGTATTAAGTAACCATCTTTTTTTATTGCATCTTCAGCCATGGAAACATATTTGTAAATCTTATCTTCTGTTGTCAGGAAATGAAATGCTGCCCTATCATGCCAAAAGTCAAACTGAACTGGTGGTTCAAACTCTGTAATGTCTGCTACTATCCAATGAACTTTAGATGCTCTTGAACCTAATCTTTGCTTTACTCTTTCTATTGCATTTTCCGATATGTCTAACACATAGATATTCTGGTAACCTTTATCAAGTAAGGCGTCTACAAAATGGCTGTCTCCACCACCAATGTCGATTATGTATGCATTTAATGGAAGGTTTAATAAGTCTATAAATTGCATTGATATTTTGGGGTAAGGCTGAAACCAGCTTACTTCATCTTCTGCTTTTGTTGTAAAAACATTTTCCCAATGTTCTTTGTATGAATTATGCATCTCTTTTCTTTTATTGAAACTCTTTAATTGCTTCGCCTAAATCAAAAACTTTTACTGTACCATTCAATTGAGCATGTATTAATGAACTTGCAGCTGCACTTCTGTAACCTCCTGCACAATGAACAACGATTGGTTTATCAGTTAGAATTTCATTAACCCTATTTCTAATTTCTGCTAAAGGTATAGAGATGCTTTTTTGAAAAATCCTTCCTTCTTTCACTTCCGACGTATTTCTAACATCAACTATTGTATAATCCTGCTGATGATTTTTAAACTCACCTACCTTAATCTTTTCTTCTTTTACAATGCCGCTCTCAATCACAAATCCCTCTGCCACCTGGCTTTCATACCCTATAGCAGCCGTTCTTTCCAATATTGTTTGTAATTGCTCTTTGCTGTCACTTACTAAATAAAACTTTTCTTCCGGTTTAATAATGCTGCCTAACCATGTTTCAAATTTCCCCTTTTCCATCAGGTTAATGGAATGGGGCAAATGTCCTCTCTTAAAATCTTCTTCATTTCTTGTATCAATTACCCAAAACGTTTTATCTAATGCAGATGCTGAATTTTCAAGAATGGTTTCTCCAGTTTTAATATTACTAATACTTTCTTTAAATGCTGCTACACCCTTTCTATTAAGCTCTACATCAAAAGGGAAATAATGAGGTATGAAGGGCTGGTCGGCTAACAAATTTTGTACAAATTCTTCTTCAGTTGCTTCCTGTAAACTCCAGTTTGTTTTCTTCTCTCCTCCAATTGAACTGCTGCTTTCTTTACTTAAATTTTTGCCGCAAAGTGTTCCAGCGCCATGTGCCGGATAAACAGTTACATCATCCCCCAACTTCATCAATTTGTCTCTTAATGAATGATACATCTGTTTTGCAAGTTCTGTTCTTGTGGTTTGTATTTTTCCTCCACCTTCCCGTAAATCGGGTCTGCCACAATCACCGATGAAAAGTGTATCACCTGTAAAAACTGCTTTTTGCTTTCCCTCATGTTCCAATAAAATGCTGATACTGTCCGGGGAATGTCCTGGGGTATTAAGTGCCGTTAATTTTATTTTACCTAATTGTATGGTTTGTCCTTCATCAAAAGCCTGGTGAGGATAAAAGGCATGAACGTCTTTGCTTGTATAAATTTTTGCACCTGTAATTTGATGTAATTCCAAATGGCTGCTTACAAAATCAGCATGAGGATGTGTTTCAATAACACCGGTTATTTGAGCATCCCATTCTTTTGCATAATCAGAGTAGGGTTGTGTATTACGTGCCGGGTCAATCAATATTATCTTCTTTTCGCACTCACATAATACAGCATAGCTGTAGTGTGAAAGGTTTTTATCTTCAAATTGTTTTATCTGCATAATTTTTATTTACGTTGCAAACTTCCTTCATCTTTATTTTCTATTCAGTGACACTTGTCACTTAGAACCTTTTTTAATGAGGTAATTTTTCTCTTAGTAAACCATATACCCATGTGCCTGCAATAGCACTTAGTAGGGGGATAATAATTACGCTAAACCCTGAACCGATTTGTGCAAACAAAGGACCGGGGCAAGCTCCTGTAATTGCCCATCCAAAGCCGAAAACCAAACCTCCATAAATCTGCCCTTTATTAAATTTTTTAGCTGGCAGTTCTATCTTTTCTCCTCTGATGGTTTTGATGTTGAACCTCTTTATAAGCCAAACTGATATGATACCTGTCACAACTGCCGAACCAATTACACCAAACATGTGAAAACTTTGCAGCCTAAACATTTCCTGTATGCGATACCATGATATGACTTCGGATTTTACGAGAATGATGCCGAAGAGTAAACCCATTATTAGTGAGATGCTCTAATAAATACGGACAGTAAAGTTGCCTACATTAGCGATTCAGATGCAACAGAAAACAACAGGTGCAAAGCGCCGCAAGTACGATGCTTCCTTTAAGGAAGAAGTATTGAGAATGATTCACAATGGACGTTCGGCAAGTGAAGTAGCCCAGAGCCTGGGTATTGGAGAGAATCTGATTTACAAATGGAAGAGCCGTAGCAGCCAACAGCCAGCAGCAGTTAGTAAGGAGAACAGCCCCATTGTCCCGGTAGCGGAAGAGAAGCAGGCACTGCACAGACGCATCTGGGAGTTGGAGGGGGAGCGTGATATTTTAAAAAAAGCCTTGCTTATTTTCAGCCGGCAGACGTAAAGCAGTTGTACAGCTTTGTGGAAACTCATGCAGACCACTACGCGGTACAGAAGTTATGCCGGGTGCTCCGCGTAAGCCGCAGTGCTTATTATAGATGGCAGAAGAAGAAAAACAAGGCTGACCAAAAGAAAAAAGAAATGGAACAAACGATCATCCGCATCTTTAAAGAACATCGCTGGCGCTACGGTGTGCGCAGAGTAGCAGCAGAATTGAAGGCTAATAACGTAAGTGCAGGTGCTTATAAGGTACGTAAAGTACTCAGGGAGCAGGGCTTACAAGCTATACAGCCCCGCAGCTTCGTACCGAAGACCACCGACAGCCGCCATCCTTATCCTATTAGTCCCAATCTGCTATTGGAGCGCAGCTTGCCCTCAAGACCGGATGAAGTATGGGTAGGTGACATCACTTACATTCCGCTTGCAGGCGGCACGTATGGTTACCTGGCGGTATGGATGGATTTATATTCAAGAAAAATCATTGGCTGGCAGCTGGATGACAATAGGAAAGAAGGACTCATTATAGCAGCATTCAAAAAAGCACTGGTGAACCGTAGTATCACAAAGGAGCAATTGATTGTACATACTGATCGTGGTGGTCAGTATGCCGGTAACAAATTCCGCAAATTGTTGCATTCAAAACCGGGAGTGCTGCAAAGCATGAGCCGGGCGGATAACCCCTATGACAATGCTTTTATGGAATCTTGTTTCAGCCGCTTTAAAACAGAACTGATGCAGGACGGCGCTTTTGAAAACCTGCAGGATGCCAACACAGAAATCTTTGAGTATATAGAAATGTACTACAACACTAAAAGAAGGCATTCATCCCTCAGTTATGAAAGCCCCGCCAATTTTGAAAAGAACTATTATTTTTACATCACCTAAGCAACTTTACTGTCCGTCAAAATCGACACACCTCAATTAGCCTATTCTCTTAACCTTGCAGAAGCTCATCTAAGCTGCCATCAAAAAAGACGAGGCGTAATGTCTAAAAAAACAGAGGGGCTGATTTTGCCTGTACATCACTTTTAGAAACGCGGTTTTTAAGGCGCAGACTAGTTTTGTGTAGTCCGGTTGCCAGCTTTGGATGGCTTGCCACATGTTATCGAAGCCCAGTATGTTTTTGGTGCGCATAAAGTTGTAGCAGAACATGATCAGGTTCATTTCTCCGTTTACTTTTTCTAATCCTTTCAGTAAGGTATGCGTATAACCCCAGTGACGCTTGAGGGTACCAAAGGGATGCTCGCAGATTGCCTGTCTTCGCTTGTAATACTGCGGATTTTGTCTGATGTTGTTATCATTACTGTCTACCGCATTCTGGTATTCGCTGCGCTGGATAATACGTTTGGGGAGCTTTGTACACCGGTTGTGTAAAGGACATGTTTGGCAGGCATCGGTTCGATAGGTTTTAAAGCGGTAGCTCGTTTTGTTCGCCTCCCCTTTTTTATTGTGCCAGGCGCCCAGGGAGGTTAATACGGCACCGGCAGGACAGGTGTAGCGGTCGGTTGGCTTGTCATACAAAAAGCTTTCGGCTAAGAACTCATGGGCTATATGTTTTACGGAAGGTTGTTCTTTATACGCTACATGGGTGATCATATTGTGGGCGTGGCACTCCTGTAGCTCAGCACCAGTGTGATAGCCTTTGTCTGCCAGCACCCTCTGAGGCTATCTTCCTTCTGTAACTGCAGGTTTTGTTTTGCCTGTATAGCGGCTTTGTGCAAAGCCTTTCCATCGTTGGAGTTGGTGGCTTCCGTATGAACGATCAGGTTATGTTTATCATCCACGGCGTTTTGTATGTTGTAAGCTATCTCCACAATACTCTTTACGATGATGATGCTGCGGCTGTCGGCATCGGTGGTGCTGATCTGTTTGTCTGTTGTGGCATCGAGCTGCTGCTGAAGGGTGTCGTATTTAATGGTGCGCTCTTTTAGTTTTTTAAGACCCTCGGCTATCTTTTCTTTTTTCAATTGCAGTTCATCGGCTGTCATGTTTTCCTGCCGGTCAATTTCATCAAGCTCCTGTAAATATTTAGCTGTTTTATCTTCGATAAACTGATAATGCTTATCTATCTTTTTTTGATTGTAATTGTTCTTTTTACTGTTTACGGCTTTGAACTTACTGCCATCGATGCCGATGGTTGTTTTACCCAGCAAGCCTGCATCTGCAAGAAACTGTACATACAGTTTGAACATGGATTGCAGAGGCTTTGCATGCAGTTTGCGGAAGTCGGCAATCGTATGATAGTTGGGTTTCAGAGTTTGCAGCAGCCATTGAAGTTCTGTATTGCGGCTGCACTCTTTTTCAAGCTTGCGGCTGCTGCGTATTTTATTGAGATAGCCATACAAGTACAATTTTAAAAGTACCGAAGGATCGTAGGGCGGACGCCCTTCGCTTTTATACACTGTGTTGGTAAAGCCTAACTTTTTCAGTTCCAGCTTCTCTATAAATGCATCTACCAGCCGTACCGGGTTGTCTGCACTTACCTGGTCTTCGAGAGTGGCAAAAAATGTTTGATTACGGTTGCTGCCTTGTATAAATTGCATGCTTCATTAGCTCAATAATCATACGCCTTTGACCCCATTCACATTGTGTGTATATTTGATGAGATAAATGAAAGGTTTTTTCACAAACTCTCGTTGTACGTCATGCGATTGAATACTCTAACAATTTGAACAATAACAAGGAATGGCAGACAATATAGACAAAGAAAATTTAGACACTCCGACAAACACTCAATCGGAAAACCCTTCAGACGCATTTATTCTTACTAATTACTCCGAGCCTATTAAACTAAATCAAGGAACAGAAAATATGGAAGTACATCATCATCCCGACCGTCATCAGCACATATGATCAAAAAGCTTTGGGATAACAGACTGGGATTATAGAATAAATCTTATTCATTAAAATAAAAAAATCCATTAAGGTAGGTTACGATTAAAATTGAAGTTTTAAACGAAATTCGAATATTCGTACACTCTAAATAGGTTTGCTTCATAAAGATAGCACTGCTTCACATTTTCTTGATGAACCGTTTTATAGCAATTTAACGATGAGAATGAATGTTTCAAAAACCAGATGTACTTAATGGAAAGTGATTTCCTGCAGCTATCAGGCGACTTAACTAAAAAGATTATTTTTTTGCATTTTTCAAATATTTATCGAGCCACGCATTTTCCTCGTAAAGCAGGTGTAATAAATTTTCTTTGCCGCGATAACCATGCGCTTCATAAGGTAAAACGACATATCGAACCGTTCCACCATTACCTTTGATGGCATTGTACATCCTTTCGCTTTGAAGAGGAAATGTTCCCTGGTTATCGTCCATCTCGCCATGAATCAACAAAAGGGGTGTTTTAATTTTGTCGGCATAACTGAAGGGACTCATGTCGAAATAGAGTTTTGGATTTTCCCAATATGTACGATCCTCAGCCTGAAAACCAAATGGGGTAAGACTTCTGTTATAGGCACCACTTCTTGCGATACCTGCTTTAAACAAATTGGTATGTGCAAGCAGGTTAACCGTCATGAATGCACCATAACTATGACCCCCAACCGCTACTCGTGTGCTATCGCCCACACCCAACTCGGCCAGTTTATGAATGGGGGCTTCCGCATTCATCCTTAACTGATTTACAAAATCGTCATTTGGTTTCTTGGTGCTGTCAGCTGCAACAATCGGCATTTCTGCATCATCCAGAATTGCATACCCCTGCGTAACCCAGAAAATAGGAGATCCCCAATAGAGAAAAGGAAACCTATATTTTGTACCACGAACCTGGCCGGCATCTGAAGAGGAATTGTATTCCACCGGATAGGCCATCATAAACACGGGAAGTGGTCCGTCACGTTTTGAATCATATCCTTTTGGCAGGTATAGAGTACCGGAGAGTGAAACACCATCAGCACGCTTATAAGTAATCATTTCCTTTGTTATGCCATCTAGCTGTGGATAGGGATTTGCAAAATGAGTAAGCGGCCTGTCTGCCATTCGCAGTAAGATATTTTTTACATAATAATTGGCCACTTCCTTTTCAGTTTCTTTGGAAGTGAGTAGCACAAGATGATCCGCATCCAAAACTGTTCTGACATATTCGTAACTTCCTTCGCTGCAACGCCAGACGATATCATTCTTTTTAGTTTTCAAGTCAAATTTTGCAAGAAAGGGTAGATCCCCTTTCGGTGAACCACCCACTTCATTATTCATCAGCAATTTGGATCCGTTGTCAATGGTTTCTACCACATTTTTATCAAATTTATTTTTAACCAGTACAGGATAGCCCGGATTATTATATTCATCCGTTGAATTTCGTGTATAGAGGATGTCCATTTGTCCGTTTGATGGATTGAAGAGACTTGTCTGCATGAGTTGTTTTCCTTCAAGTCCTTCACTTACGAGTGCAAGATTTTCATTTCCCCAGATAATATTGTATGCCCGCATTTTCGTTTTAAATATTTCAATTGCTTTTTCGGTGAATGGAGCACTTAAAGAATAACAGGCATCATGGTATTCCATTGTATGTTTTATGAAACCACTATCCAATGGCTTAAACCAGGTAAGGGTTGAAGGCTGATCAAATCGCCAGCTGAAATCGTGGGGTACGTCCTGCACATTATCAAACCCCGAAGGAGAAGTTTCCTCCGATGGCAGTTCCGTAACCTGAGAAACAACTTGTCCGGTTGTAGTCGTAATAACAACGGTAGAATTAAAACCGGATGCAGGTATAAGATAAGAGAATGGTTTATGAACAATTCGTTGCAGTATATATTTTTTATCGGGCGATAGATCAAGATTAGTATAAATAGCCGGCTTGCCTACGGTAGTTTCTATTCCGTTGTGGTTTCTGACAAGTTGTACGGTTGTGTAAAATGCAAACAGAGATTCATCATAAGGTGTTTTAATAAGATCCTCATAGGTTCTGCTTGGCGCATTTTTGCCAATACTTTCCTGAATAGATGGCCCTGCTGGTATCAGTGATTTTTTTGGCGCTGCGCTAACAGGGTTCAGAGGTATTTTATAAAAAATAGTCTGATCGTCGAACCAGAAATAACTACCACCCAGAATAGTATTTAAAGGAGATTTATTTATTTTAACAGCCTTATGGGTTGCGACATCTACGATATACAAATCAACCCGCCCCGCAATATTGTTGGTAAAGGCAATTTTTTTTTCAGAAGGGCTCCAGCTAACCTGATTGGCGTGTAAGGGAGATGGTAATCCATCTATTTTGTATTCCGTACCGGTTTTAACATTTTCAAGGCTCAGGCCGTCGATCAAAAATAGTCTGCTCCTCGAATAGTTATTCGGATTGATTCGAAGTCCTGCAATACGTAATTCGGGCTGCGCTAAATATTCCACCGAAGGATATAAATTTACCTTCCTGAGAACCATCCAGTCACCCTTGCTATTAACAGTTACATACGGGGTGGGGTTTGCCAGTAACATATCTGCCAGTTCCTTAGGTGGTAATTTATAACCGGCGTTATCTTGCGCAGAAAGCGTGGACGAGAGTATCAACAGAATAAGAACGAAAGTATTTTTCATTTTACGGTGGGTTAAAATTTTAGCAGTGCTATCTTTACGGAGCAAACCTATATAAACTATACGAATATTCGGATTTCGTTTTAAACCTTCAAGTTAAAAGGTAAGCTGCCTTCGCGGATTTTTTTCTGATGAATTTGGTAAAAACAAACCAATAGACAATCCAAACAACTTATCATCAATCCAGAAAATCAAAAATTCAGCCGATGCAGGACAAGAAGGAAAGAGTGTTAAAGAAATCGTTTATAGCAAAATAAATTTTCAAGACATGATTGACCAATCTACTTCTGAAAATTTAAAAACTTTAAAAGGTAAACGCAAATGGTGGCAAAAGCTTTTCCGACAAAAATAAACTACAGCCAACAGTTGTATTTGCAATACCAGGGGGCGACGGAAGAGCAATCGGCAGCAGTAATTCTAATCAGCTTTAGTTCTCATCGCGACGTGATGCTATTGAACATTTGTAGTTAACTTCGGCAACAAAAATATATCAGCTTCGGTATCAGCGTGACGAGTTTTAAATGCCCTGCCATCGCAAATACCTACCGTTGGTGGCAATTTTGTCTGACAACCTCAAAAAGATTAAAAGGAACGACTTCTTAATTAAAAAAACTAATACTTATGAAAAGACTTGTCAAAACGATTTTAGTATTGGTTTTGATTTCTCCTATTAAAGTAAAATCCCAACAAACAACTCAACCAGATTCATTACTTAATGAACTGACAGGTAAATGGGTTCTTAAAGGTATAATTGCGGGACAAGAGACTATACATGACATCGATGCAAAAAGAGTGCTTAATGGACAATATGTTCAATTAACAGAAGTATCAAGAGAAAAGGACGGAAAAGGAAATCCTCGTTACGAAGCAGTAGTATATTTATGTTGGCAGGAAGCAAAAAAACAATACTTCTGCCTTTGGTTAGATAACACAAGCAATGAAGGAATTTCTAATCAAGTAATAGGTCGAGCAAAGCAAAATGGAGATAAAATTGAATTCTTATTTAAATTTAACGCTGCAACTCAATTTTACACTACATTTTTATATGACAGAGATACGGACACATGGCAATGGCATATGGACGGAGAGGAAAAAGGGAAATTAGAACCTTTTGCACGAGTGAAGCTGACAAAAAACTAAGTAACAATCAGACAGAGAATTTAATGGACAATTAAAACTGCCACCAACAAGAGTATTGCCAGTAGTGTGGCTGGACGTTGGAGCAATCGGCAGCAGTTTGCTATTCGGCTTTTTGTTTTTATCTTCATCGAAAGTTTTTCAATCGAACTTCGGTTGTCCGGGCTGGACGATTTTTCAACTTCCAGCCACACTACTGGCAATACTTTTTCGTTGGTTGCTATTTTGACGCAGGCAGCTTCAACTTCAGAATAGACAAAACGCAGAAGTTGTTTATACAACTATTATTGACAGGTAATAGAATTATGAAATTGCACGATTACCCAATTACCGTTTCGTTTTTCCAAAACACCTGTATAGCGTTGATTTAATATTTGCATAGGATGGCCGCCATATAAAAAATCCATATCACACATTTCTGAGTACCAAGCAACGTTACCAGAACGGTCAATATTAATTACCTGGTTTCTTACGTCCATTTTTTTCATCTCCATTACAGACCACATTTTTGCAATTGAATCTCTTAATGCATCCCATCCAACAAAAATCAGATTGGCATTCATACCGTAATTTACCATGCCGGTGTCATGCGCCACAATATTTGATAACACATTCATGTCTTTGGTTTCCCAGATTTTTGTAAACTCATTTACTACTAATGTAGCTTTTGCTTTTTCTGAAGCAATATTTACCCTTTGTGAATAGCTACTGTTTGCGAACAACAAAATAACTAATAAGAAGAAAATCAAAAATTTCTTTTGCATAACATTTTTGTTTTAAATTTTAGAATTGTTGCGTTTTCTTTTTAAACCAACACTATCATTCCTGTGAAAGTAGAAAAGACATTAACCGCTAAAAAACTTATGTGATACTAATGAAGATATGCTACGCAAAAGGACAATTTTGCCTAATATTAAGCGTAATGTAAAATGGTTTGGTTATACAAGTGGGAAGTATGTGTAACCATAATAGTTTTCTGTTGAAGTAAAAAATAAATTTGATAATGTACGTTACTGTCTTTGTAATTGCATAGCTTACCGTGACAACGGCAACATACATAAAAGATACATTTTACCTTTATCAGTTAGTAAAATATATTTATCCTGTTAAAGAAAATGAAACAAGATAATGTTGTTAAAGCGATATATATTTAATATACTTTTTTTGTTTGCTTATACCGGAGCTTTAATACTTGAAAAGCCACGCTATTCTGTTAATGGAAGCTGGTTCTCTTACCTACCTACATTTCTCGTACATTTTTTTCTTGTGGTATTTGTTATATTGGTAAATAATGAATTTTTATTATCCCGTTTACTTAAAAAAAAGCGGTATGTTTTCTATGTTGCTGGCGTTATTATTTTAATTGCCTTATATGCTTTTATAGCAGTCTGGTACAATCAATACATTCACCGCAATCTTTTTCATACAGATAATAATGGAGATGGAACTAACCTTGGTGACAATGTTATTTATGCTGTCTGTTTTGTTATTGTTGCCTCCATGCTATACATTACTCAAAAGTGGTCGGAGCAACGTGAGCAGGTAAAAAACATTGAGATAAACCATTTGCAGACAGAATTAAAATACCTGCGTTCGCAAATCAATCCGCATTTTCTTTTTAATGGTTTGAATACGATTTATGGTTCGATTGATATGAATAACCACGAAGCAAGAAATATGATGGTACAGTTTTCAAATCTACTGCGGTATAATTTATATGAAGCAGATGTTGATCATATTGAATTAAAAAAAGAAGCAGCTTATTTGGAAAATTATGTAGCGCTGCAAAAAGCAAGAAGCAATGATAACATCAAGGTAACTTTGAAAATAAATTATCAAAACAGCGATACTAAAATTGCGCCGCTCATTTTCATGGCTTTTGCAGAAAATGCTTTTAAATATGTGTCAAGAAGTGAAAATGACAACAACTGCATTAGCATTGAGTTGAAGGAAGAAGATGGAAGAATTGATTTTACTTGTGTGAATACTCATGATGAAGGAGAACCTGCTGAGAAAGGCATTGGTCTTAACAATGCAAAGAGAAGATTAGAACTTTTATATAAAGACCACCATCAATTGACGATAAAAAAAGAACAAAATATTTATCATGTTCATTTAATGCTTTTGCCATGAAAAAACTTAGCTGTATTATAGTTGATGATGAACCTGTTGCCCGTAAGATATTAAACGAATTTGCAGAGCAAATACCATATCTTAATTTAATAGGCAAATTTGAAAATGCAATAAGGGCAGAAGCATTTCTTAGAGAAAATCACATTGATATAATGTTTTTAGATATAGAGATGCCGAAAGTTTCAGGACTGCAACTATTGCAAAATATCAGCAATAAACCTCTGGTAATATTAACCACTGCTTTTCCTAACTATGCTTTGGAAGGATATGAACTGGATATTATTGATTATCTCTTAAAACCTTTTGCTTTCAGCAGATTTTTAAAGGCGGTGCAAAAAGCGAAAGACTATTATCAAATGAAGAATGCCGCAACAGGAGTAGCGCAGCCTTCCTATATTTTCATTAAGAGCGACAAGCGAATTGAAAAGATCGAGTTGAACGACATTCTTTACGCCGAAAGCATTGGCAACTATGTAAGCATTTATACTGAAAACAAAAGGTTCATTGCTTACCTCACAATGAAAAGTTTAGAAGCACAATTACCATCCGATGATTTTATTAAGATTCACCAATCGTATCTTGTAAATAATTCAAAAATAAATGCCATAGAAGGCAATGAAATTAAAATTGCCGGCAAATCTTTGCCGATAAGCCGTAATTACAAAGACATTGTGATGAAGATTGTGCAACAGCGATTGTTGAAAAGGTAATTTAAATTTTTTATTTGCAACTTCGAACTCCTTAAAAAAAGCAGTCGACAGAAGTATTTGCAATAGCAGGGGGTGACTGAACGCAGGTTCGACATTTGTAATGTCTGTTGTACTTTAGTTTCAGCATGACCAACACAGCCAAGCAGAAGCTTTTAACCTCAACAACAGAAAATAAACCAGCTTTGGTTCAGGCTTACGGAACCTGAAGTGCCCTGCCATCGTAAATACCTGAACGAGAGTTTGTGAAAAAACCGAACGTTTATGAAATCAAATATACACACAATGTGAATGTGGTTAAAGGCGTATGATTATTGAGCTAATGAAGCATGCAATTTATAGAAGGCAGCAACCGCAATCAAACATTTTTTGCCACTCTCGACGACCAGGTAAGTGCAGACAACCCGGTACGGCTGGTAGATGCATTTATAGAGAAGCTGGAACTGAAAAAGTTAGGCTTTACCAACACAGTGTATAAAAGCGAAGGGCGTCCGCCCTACGATCCTTCGGTACTTTTAAAATTGTACTTGTATGGCTATCTCAATAAAATACGCAGCAGCCGCAAGCTTGAAAAAGAGTGCAGCCGCAATACTGAACTTCAATGGTTGCTGCAAACGCTGCAACCCAATTACCATACCATTGCCGACTTTCGCAAAGTGCATGCGAAGCCCTTACAATCCATGTTCAAACTATATGTTCAGTTTTTGGGTGATGCAGGTCTTCTGGGTAAAACAACTATTGGCATCGATGACAGTAAGTTCAAAGCCGTGAACAGTAAAAAGAATAATTACAATCAAAAAAAGATAGATAAGCACTACCAGTTTATTGAAGACAAGACCGCCCGGTATTTACAGGAACTCGATGGGCTCGACGAACAGGAAAACGCCACTGCCGATGAACTGCAATAGAAAAAAGGAAAGATAGCCGAAGGTCTTAAAAAGCTAAAAGAGCGTACCATTAAATACGACACCCTTCAGCAGCAACTTAATGCCACAACAGACAAACAAATCAGCACCACCGATCGGGACAGCCGCAGCATCATTGTTGTAAAAAGCATTGTGGAGATAGCCTGCAATACACAAAATGCGGTGGATGACAAGTATAACCTGATTGTGCATACGGAAGCCACCAATACCAGAGTGATGGAAAGGCTTTACATAAGGCTGCTATACAGGCAAAACAAAACTTGCAATTACAAAAAGAACAAACAATAACGGTACTGGCAGATAAAGGCTATCATACCGGCGCTGAGCTAAAGCAGTGCCACGCTGATCATATGATAACCCATGTAGCGTATAAAGAACAACCTTCCGTAAAGCATATTGCTGGTGAGTTTTTAGCAGAAAGCTTTGACTATGATAAGACAACCGATACGTATAGCTGTCCTGCAGGTGCCGTATTAACCTCCCTGGGCACATGGCACAATAAAAAAGGAGAAGCACATGAAACGAGATACCGGTTCAAAACTTATCGTAGTGATGCCTGTAAGAAGTGTCCGCTAAAAGATCAGTGCACTAAACTTCCCAAACGTATTATTCAAAGAAGCGAATACCAGGATGCAGTAGACATCAATGATAACAACATCAAACAAAATCCTCATTATTACAAGCGACGGCAGGCGGTGTGCGAGCATCCCTTTGGCAGTATAGAGCGCCACTGGGGTTATACGCATACGCTACTAAAGGGGTTGCAAAAAGTAAATGGAGAGATGAACCTGATTATGTTCTGCTACAACTTTATGCGAACTAAAAACATACTCGGCTACGATAAAATGTTGCAAGCCATCCAAAACTGGCAACCGGATTACCGAAAAGTAATGTGCCCTTTAAAAATAGTCCCTGAGAACGCTATTAAACACCGAAATAACCCAGTCTGTTTTTTTAGAAATTACATCTCGTCTTTTTTGAAGGCTGCTTAGATTAGCTCTTAAAGGCTTAACTGAATTTTCTAAGAGGTACTTTTGAGCGCTTTTGGAGTTTATTCACAGTCTGACGTTCAGGGCTTTGTGGCGGCGCATTTTCCATTGTTGTGCTTTTGATGTGTCGCGCTGCCACAAAACCTCTTCCTATGTTTACAATTCAATAAATTTATGCTGTATTTCAAAACACTCAAAGTCAGAAAGAACAGAGGCGGAATAAGGTAGTCAAACCTCAAAAGCATATAGCTCGTCTAACACGGTTATCCCTGCCTCCTTTCTTGCTTTATGTTGTACAGTTCGATAAGCCCGAGAGCTTGTGTTAGGATGAAAACAATAGCAAGAATGTTCTTCCTTTTTTGTTTTGCGATATAAATGTAAATCAAATTTGTCATTTTTAAATCGATGAAAAATGAGTATTACAACTCTTTATTGCGGCATTGATATCTCAGCAGATAGCTTCGACATCTGCATGCAACAACCCGAGGGAGAGAGAGTCTGGCACCAGTTGTCCAATGACACAAACGGATTCAAACAATTAGTGCAACTATGCCCCGGCAGCTATCATTTTGTGATGGAGACCACCGGCGTCTTTCAGCTGCCGCTTTGCTTCTTTTTACATGAAAAAAAGTGTAGTTACAGCGTTGTAAATGCCCTGCAGGTAAAACGGTATATACAAATGAGCCTGGAGCGAAACAAAACGGACAAAAAAGATGCATGGCACCTTTGCCAGTATGGTATTGAGCGCAGACCTGCACAGTATGAAATGCCCGACCAGCAATACTTTGAATGTCATACTCTCAATAACGCTATTGAAACCATTACGGCAGAAATCACCGCGTTTACCAATAAACTATACGCACAGAAAAAGCAAAAAGCAGACAGCGCTGCGGTGAGCAAATCCTTCAATGGAATCATTAAATTGCTCAAGGCTGAACTCAAAACGCTCAAAGAAGAACTGCATCAAAAAATGTTGCTTTGGCAACCAGAAATGGTCAGGCAGGTAAGCAGCGTGAAAGGCATTGGCAGCAGAGCCACTGCCACCTTAATTATAACTACACAGGGATGTAAACATACCCACAGTTATCAGCAACTGATCAGCTATGCAGGACTCAGCCCTAAAGAATACCGAAGTGGCAAAAGTATAAAGGGAAAGGTACACATCAGTAAAACCGGGGGCAAACACTTGCGCCATGTCTTGTACATGTGTGCTCTTAATGCCAAAACTACCAATCCCGCCTGCAAAGCGCTTTTTGACCGGCTGGTAGCCAAAGGAAAAAATAAAAAACTGGCACTGATAGCTGTATGTAACAAACTTTTAAAGCAGGTCTTTGCAGTAGTAACGTCCGGTGTCTTGTACAGAGATGATTATTATAAAAATGTGGCTTGAATTATTTGGTTTTTTACACAGTTCGTGTTACCTGCTGCTTTAGTGTGTCCACCTGAACATGCCAGCCAAAGCTACACAAAACAAAAAAGGCGCAAAAACAAACGCACTTGCTTAGCCTTGTCAACATAGAAAAACAAGCAAAAACAAAACGACAGCTTGCTGTCAAAAAGTAGCAGGTAACGTTAACGGCATTTAGTTCAGACAGCAATATCTCTTGATAAGTTTTTGTCAGTAACTCTTTGTACTTGGTTACATGAAATGCCTGATCAAGCGGTTTTGATCTGAAAATGCCAAGCATTAAAAGTATGGCCTAAATAAAAAAAGCGGTAGGAACAATTGAAATGAACTGAAGAGTTTAATAAGTTCCATCGAAGCCTCCCAAGAAAAAAGGTATATATAAAGCGGTGGCTCCAATAATTGTTCCTGCATAGGAATGTTGCTGGCGGTAAGAATCAACTTGCTTTTCAATAATCTCTTTAGAATTGACTGCAAGAAATTCTAAATTCTTAAAGTCCTCCATTTTATTGATGGTTTGTTTGCTTGAAGAGGTGCGCATGATACTTTGCATCATCACTAATAAATCAACCGGCAATCGTGTGAGACCGAGACCATAAGCAAGAAACGAACTGTGCGCTGCTTTCTCGTATTTACCAGCCTCATAATATTTTGCAGCTTCTTCATGGTACTTTGCAGCTTCAACCTGATGAAAGGCAGCTTGCTTATGAGTATTAGCCGTTTTTTTATACACATCACTTTTTGTTGCAGGTTGGCTAATTTTTTTTGGAATTTCGCCCTCGTTTTCTGCTTTTTTGTTTGCCATGATGATCGCCATCGCATTTTAAAAACTTAGGGAACAAAGACGGTGTACACTTGAGAACGTATAGATATTACGTTTCAATACAAATCGTGCAAGTGGTTAATGTATTACTGGATCTACCTCCGCATTTTGCTGAAGATTTTCAACTTGAACGTTGTGTTCAACGCCATCATTTATAAGTATAATTATCCCGTCTTGCTGCCTTACTCCATCCATCGTCACGAACATTTTTGAAACAGTATTTTTTTGCTTAACGATTATGTGGTAAACCGTGTTTTTATAGCAATAATCAACTTTAAATAATTTCCATTCTTCGGGAATACAAGGAACAATTTTTAATTTATTTCCTTCCTGTTGCAGACCAAGAAAATATTCTATAATCAAACGATATAACCAACCCGCAGAACCGGTGTACCAAGTCCACCCGCCACGCCCGGCATGCGGCGAAAAAGCATAGACGTCTGCTGCCAGCACATAAGGTTCCACTTTATACAAAGCAATTTCTTTGGAGGTTTTACCATGATTTACAGGGTTGATCATGTTCAACAATTCCCATACACGCTTGTTGTTGCCCAGTTTGGCAAAAGCAATAATCATCCATACGGCAGCGTGCGTGTATTGTCCGCCATTTTCCCTTACGCCAGGCACATAACCTTTTATATAGCCAGGGTTTAAATCAGATTTATCAAAAGGCAGTTCTAATAGTTGAATAATGCCGGTATCTTTTTTTACCAAATTTTTATAAGCAGATTCCATCGCGGTATGTACACGATTGTTGTCTCCTGCTCCTGATAAAACAGACCAACTTTGTGCAATAGAATCTATGGTACATTCTTCATTAACGGAAGATCCTAAAGGTGTTCCATCATCAAACCAGGCACGTTTGTACCATGCTCCATCCCATGCATTTTTATCAATATTTAGTTTTAATTGCTGTGCGCCATTTTTGCATTCATCTGCAAATGCCGCATCATGGTGCAAACGGGCAACTTCAATAAAGCGAATCAGTATTTCATAAAGAAAAAATGCCAGCCAAACGCTTTCTCCTTTACCATGCTGTCCAACCTTATCAAACCCGTCATTCCAATCGCCTGTACCAATTAAAGGCAATCCATGCTCACCATAATTGAACGCATGTTTGATTGCCCTGACACAATGTTCATAAAGTGAAGCCGATGCACCGGAATCAACTGGAAGATCAAAATAAGATTCCTCGCCCGGATTTAATTGGCGCCCATCTAAGAAGTTTGCAGGCTCATCTAAAATTGCAACATCAGCGGTATGTTTGATGTAATAAGCAGTTACAAAAGGCAGCCATAAATAATCATCTGAGATTCGTGTTCGTACGCCACGACCAACCGGCGGATGCCACCAATGTTGTACATCGCCTTCTTTAAACTGGCGCGATGCACAAAGCAAAATTTGTGCGCGGGCAAGCTCGGGTCTTGTATGAAGCAAAGACATTACATCCTGCAACTGATCCCTGAAACCGAAAGCGCCGCCTGACTGGTAAAATCCGCTGCGTCCCCAAAGCCTTGATGAAAGTGTTTGATAGGTAAGCCAGCCGTTGGTAATCAAATTAATTGCTTTATCCGGCGTTTCTACCTGCAAAGCACCAACTGTATTTTTCCAGTATTTTTTTACTTTTTCCAATGAATCATTTGCTGACGCACTTCCTCTGAATTGTTTAGCGATGGCGCTTGCTTCCGCAGCATCTTTACCGGCACCAAGCCTGAAGATAATTTCCTGCTCTTCACCATCAGCCATATCAAATGGAATTTGTATAGCGCCGCAGGGATCTAAAGCCAGCCCAATTCTTCCTGAAAGTTTTGCACGCAACATGGCATCTGGGTTTTGCAGGTTGCTGTTCCTGCCAATAAATTCGGCGCGGTCTCCGGTAAATGTTTTCTTTAAATAATCCACATCAAAAAAGGCAACGCGGTTCTGAAACTCAGTATTGTATTGATTTTTAGCAAACAGCGCTCCGCTGTCAGGGTCCATTTCGGTATGTGTATGCATAGCGGTTTTTGTCCTGCTATCACCCAACACCCATTCAACATAACCTGTAGCTGACATCTTACGAAGTCGTCCGGATTGATTACGGATTTTTAGTGCAATAAATTTAACAGGTGAATCAATATCCACATACACCAGCATTTCAGAATATATTCCGTCTTCAATATGTTCAAAAGCGCTGTAACCAAAACCGTGACGGGTAATATAAGCCGATTGACCTCCTGCAGGCAGCAAAGATGTTGACCAGAAATGCCCGGTTTCTTCATCGCGCAGATAAAATGCTTCACCACCGGAATCAGAAACAGGATCATTATTCCATGGAGTAAGCCTTAACTCATGTGCATTTTCAGTCCATGTATAAGCTGTCCCGCTTTCTGAAATAACGGTTCCAAAATTTGGATTTGCAATTACGTTCACCCACGGCGCAGGCGTTTTGCTTTTTTTATCAATGATGATAATGTATTCACTGCCATCAGCAGAAAACCCACCCAATTCATTAAAAAAGTTCAGGTCTTTTGGCAAAGTAACCGGCGTTACAGCAGGCTTGCGGATTTGTGTAGTTGCAATATACGGAATGAGTGATTTTAGGAGCGGTTTGCGTTTGATATTATCAGCTAATGTTCCTCCGTTATCTGAAAGATAGATGCGGGCTACTGTCTGAAATAATACGCGGTCTTCATTCGATATTTGATCGGAAGCTCTTACAAAAATACCTCCCGGGCGATCCATTACTTCAGACGGAATAAGCGCCAGTATTTCATTTTGAAAAATCTGCCGGTAACCATTATGTTCTTCATTCCAGATCACAAGATCAACTGCTATGCCTTTTAAACGCCAATAAGCATGCGCCTGCACAAGCTGTCTTACCAATTGCATGTTTGCCTGTTTATCAATTTTCAAAAGAACAATTGGCAAGTCGCCCGAAATGGAATATCCCCATAAACCGGATTGCCCGCGATGATTACTGATAAGGATGGCAGGATCTGCACGAAAGGCAGAATTCACAAATAATATAGAGCTTGCAAGGCGACCATACAATTGAGCTTCGGCTTCAGAAGCGTTAATCTGCCTGAGTATTACTTGGCTGTGTGTCCACGCCAGTTCAAATACACGGTCTTTATGCGCTTTGTTATCCTGGTATTTATTAATGAGGTTTTGGCAAGCCTCCTTCGTTTCGGCAATACCTGTAACCATATCAATCATTACGGTTTCTTCGGAGTCTAATGTTATTTTATGGCGTATAGCAACAATAGGGTCTAACACTGAACCCTGGCTTCCTGAAAGCGGACCGGAATATTGCATTGCCTGCGGGTTGACGATGGTATTTGCCCTGCCAATAAATTTCATCCGGTCGGTTTCATAGGATATTTCTTCAGGATGTTTTTCTTCTATTGACAACAAATGAAACATCCATGGTGACTGTTCTTCTGCAGAACGTGGACGGCGTGTACACATAATAGCATTCTGATGCGGAATGATCTCTGTTTGTACGAAAAGATTACTGAATGCGGGTTGCATGATGTCTGAAGCGGCAGGCGCAATTACTACTTCTGCGTAGCTGGTAACTTCAATGGATCTGCGGGTTTTGGAACAGTTGGTTACGCGTATTCTTCGCATTTCAATATCATCTTCCGGAGAAACAACAATTTCAGTGTGCGTTTCTATACCGTTATTCTCTGTATGAAAATTCACATGACCCTGCGAAAATGCGACTTCATACCTTTCTGCTTTTTTAAGCGCCGGCTGATAAGTGTTAGACCAGAAAGTTTCCGTTTTCAAATCGCGTATATAGCAGAATGTTCCCCAGTTATCGCAGGTGCCATCCTCACGCCAGCGTGTAACAGCAATGTCTTTCCAGCGGCTGTAACCAGCGCCTGAATTTGTTATCATTAAATGATACTTACCATTCGATAATAATTGTACTTCTGGTATTGGAGTATTAGGCGTATTGATGATTCTTGTTTCGGTGCCACTTGCTGCATAATTTATGTCTGCTATATCTGTTGTGTGTGCAAAGAAAGTTGATGCTTTTGGAATCCGTTCCTGAAGCAATAAAAGGGTTGCTTTAAACTGTGGTTCGGCTTCAAATAATTTTTGCATGGGTTTGTCAAGAAGCAGGTATGCCAATGACAACAAGGTCATTCCCTGATGGTGAGCCATGAACGAATAAACAACGGCGTTGGCCTGTTCACGCGGTACGCGGGATGGTGTATAATCTATGGCTTCATAAAATCCGTAGCGTCCTTCAAATCCTTTTCTGTGGAGTGTTTCCAGATTTTCGCAGGCTTTTTCCGGCGATACTATTAGTGCCATTGCAGATGCATACGGAGCAATAACAGAATCTTCTTCCAGCCCGCGTTTCAATCCCAAACCAGGAGCGCCAAATGCGCGATATTGGTATTGGGAATTTATGTTAATCATGTTGTAGCCGGATTCTGAAATGCCCCAGGGCAAGCCAGCCTTTTTACCGTAATCAATCTGCCATTTTACGGCTGTTTTATAAGTCTGGTCGAGCAAAGTGTTTATATAAGTAGGCATTACCAAAAGCGGCATCAGGTATTCAAACATGGAACCACTCCAGGAAAGAAGAATGGAAGATCCTTCTATGTTGGTAAGCAACCGCCCTAAGGCAAACCAGCTTTCTTCTGGCAATTTTCCCTGAGCAATACCAATGTAAATGCCCAGCCTCGCTTCGGATGCCAAGAGGTCGTAGAAGCTGGCATCTATGCGATGCTCCTGAATGTTGTAACCAATAGAAAGCTGGTTTCTTGTTTTATCATATAAAAAATCCCATTCAACATCTGCCAGTTCGTTGCATTGTTCAGCAAGGTTTTCTGCTACTGTAATTATTTCATCCGCCTGCCGAAGTGATTTTGATAAAGCAATTTGAAGTGCTTCGAGCCATTGATTTTCGGAAGACGAATTGCCTTCAGCAAGATGCCGGTTTACTTTAACCTGCAGCTCACGTGCTGTTTTAGATAATTGATTCAATGTGGAATTTTCATTCATCGAACCAAATTCAATGAATTTTGATGGAGCATCTTTTAATAAAATCCACGGTGCAAAAATTTGAAGATGAACATTCAATTGCTCCAATTGTTTTTTTAACATTTGCTTCCACCAATAGGTTTCACTTTCCGGGTCGCTATTTAATTGTTCAATTACCGCATTAAAGTTCTTCTCTAAAGATTCACTGCATTTTTTTATATCATTCCAGGTAATTAAATCTGCGTTACAGGCGGCTTGCAAATCAGTTGTAAATGGTTGCAGCAACTTAATTTCATTTTGATTTAAAGTACCTGTAAGCACACGCAATGTATCCACCAGCCCTTCCAATAATTTTTTACTTTGAATTTTTCGGTGAGGAAGCGCAAACAAACCTTGCCGCAATACCAGCAAATGACCAACAAGATTTCCGCTGTCAACTGTAGAAATATATTTTGGGAATAACGGCTCCAGCGATTCTGTATCGTACCAGTTATAGAAGTGCCCTTTGTATCGCTCCATTTTCTCCATCGTGCTTATCGTTTTCGAAGTGCGGTCAATAAATTGCGCTGCAGTTATATAACCAAAATCGCAGGCAGCTAAATTGCCGAGTAATGAAAGCCCGATATTGGTTGGAGAAGTTCGATGTGCAATTTGTTCAACCGGTTGTTCCTGGAAATTATCGGGCGGCAGCCAGTTATCTTCCAATACAACAAAGTGTTCAAAAAAACTCCAGGTTTTTCTTGCCAGTTTTCGAAGAAAAATATTTTGTTCCTCAGTAAGTGTGGCTACCTGTTCTGGTAATGGTTTGCTCATCCACCAGGTGATAAAGGGCGCTATCATCCATAATAACAATATAGGTATTGCTATGGATAATTTTGCAGGCAAATAAACTGATAACCAGATGAACAATCCTAACGCAAGAAAAGGCTCAATCCACATGGAAGCATAAGATGCAAACAGGCTTGATTTAACGGCATTTTTTTCATTGGCTGATGGATTCCATTCCAATAATTTTTTCCTGGTGAAAATCATTCTCCATAGCGTTAATGTTATTGCTTTGAGGTTTATCAATGCTTCGTAAGGAAGACAGATGAGCGTGAACAAAGTTTTCTCTACAATATCTGCAATATTTCTAACTGAATTTTTTAGGTGATGTTTTAAAATCACATCTTTTGGTTTACTCATGGTATCCCAAAATGAAGAAATGATAACGGGAAAAACAATAATTGATGAAACTACAATGGTCCAGAATAAGGAATAAGGCAATACAATCCAGTCGAATAATAACAGCGCAGTTAATGCAATGGGAACAAGGCTACGCCTGATATTGTCAAATATTTTCCAGCGCGATAAACCTGAAACCGGGTTCTTATACCAATACCTTCCTGCACCCGGAACAAAGGGCAGAAACCACGAAATAATCTGCCAGTCTCCACGAACCCAGCGTGACCGTCTTTTCATGTCAGCCTGGTAGCGAGTTGGATATTTCTCAAATAATTGCACATCGCTCAACAGCCCTGACCGCATATAACAACCTTCCAGTAAATCATGACTCAGGATACTATTGTCGGCAAATTTTCCTTCCAGTACTTTTTTAAAAATATCTACTTCATAAATTCCTTTTCCGATAAAAGATCCCTCTTCAAATAAATCCTGGTAAACGTCGGAAGATGCACGTGTGTAAGGATCGATGCCCGGCTCATCACCGTGCATGCGTGTGTATAAAGAACCGGTTATATCCGGCAAACTTACGGTTACTCTTGGCTGAAGTATGCCATAACCTTTCGTTACTCTTTTCTTCTTTTCATTATACCATGGTTGATTTAAAGGATGGGCCATCGTTCCGATTAATTTCCAGGCTGAGCCCAATGGCAGTTGTGTATCTGCATCCAGTGTAATTACATATTTTATAGTTTGAAAAACAGATGGGTCGCCAATAATCAGCGAAAAGGAATCTTTTGAATTTCCCCGCAGCAATGCATTTAATTCGGAAAGTTTCCCGCGTTTCCTTTCATAACCCATCCATGCATTTTCCTTAGCATTCCATTTGCGCGGACGATGAAAAAGAAAGAACAAATCATCCTTTTCTCTTTTATACTTATTATTCAGTTCTTCGATTCGTTGTTGTGCTAAATCGAGGAGTAACTGATCTTCGGCGAGTATTTCCTGTTTAGCATCTGTGAAATCGGTTAATAATCCAAAATATAAGTTTTTGTTTCTGTTGGCAAGAAAACGCACTTCCAATGCTTCTACTAAATTTTCTATTTCAGGAATTCGTGTGAGCATTGCTGGAACTACAACCAGCGTGCTTGAACTAAAAGGAATTTCCTTTGAGAAATCCATTCTCGGCAACAAACCCGGCTTCACCAATAAAGTAGAAAAAAAGTTAACAACGGAAACAGCAAGCTGACTTGCGCTCAGCAATGAAAGCAAAGCAATCGGTATAAGCAGCCATAGGTTTTTTGTTTCCAAACCGGCGTTTATTAAAATGCCTGCACTTATGGATAAAGTGATTAAAAAGATAAAGCCTATGTATATATTGAAAGATTGTTTTTGAAGCGTTTGCCGTACGTTCTCAGCGAACGGCAAACGACATTTTGCCAATTTCTTTGTTTGGCTTAATCCCTGTCCAATAAGGTAATAACCAACATGTGATGTACGTTTATCCTGATCTGCTGCAGGTGCTTTATCATGCGACATTTGTACGACTATCCGTGCAACTTCATACTCGCTTGATTTACTATTTCTGGCAACCGATTCTACTACATGCCGGTACCTGTCGCGGGTAGAAAAATCCATTAATCCATACGTTCCGCCATAGTCTTCACAAAGCGTTTGCTCAACGATGCTGTGTGCTTCAACAAAGTTTCGCCAATCCATTGCTGCAAGCAACCGAAGGCTTCCAATGCTGTTGCTTATGGAAACCTGGTCGGCAGCCTGTTTTCGATTTTCTGCATCTACTAATTCGGTGCTTGTCAAGCCGCTTTCAGATAACTGCAACGCTATCCAGTTAAGCGGCATTGCCAGTTCAGGACCTTTTCCACGCAACTGGCGTATTAATTCCGATACGAATGCACTCACCATGGGAGGCTTTGAACGAGCCATATCTGCAATTACCAGTATCAGGTTTTTGGGGTCTTTCCCGGCAGTTTCAATCATTTTTTCGCCCCAATAATCGGCAAGGTTTTTATCAACCCTGTCAATAGCAATGCGTGCTGAAACGCGCCTTATATTTTCTATAAGCGCAAGCCGCAGCATTAGCGGTATCGCCCATAATTCTCCTAATTGTAAATTTGTTATCGTTTGATAAGCCTTCACAAAACCGCCCAGGCCTTCCATATCTATTCTTCCATCGCTGTGAGAAATTATCTGGAGAACAATATCATATATGCGCGTTTTGCCACCAGAAGTTCCATCTGAAAGTTGCGGCAGATCTTCACTATAATTTTTTGGGAAATTTTTTTTAGCAATCAGAATATGTTCTTCTACCAGATAAAAATTATCTATCAGCCATTCTCCGGCTGGCGTAACCTGGTACTTCTTTTTAATAGAATCAGTAAGCAGTTTGCGCACTTCCTGCAAAACGGTTTCATTATCTGCAAGCCGTTTCAGTAAATGATCTTTTGCAGGTTTTGAACTTAACTTATGCTTTGACGCCAACGTTTCGGCAAAACGCTCCATCTGGTCAGCGCTAAATATTTCTTCCCTGAGCGGTTCTTCATTTGAGTGATTAAGTTTGGCATCACTTACCTGAAAAAAAGCCCTCATATTAGAGATGAGTTCATGTGCCGCAGGTATCAATTGTAATTTCATTCAATTCGTTTAATTCGTCTGTAATGCATCATTCACAACCGTTTGTGCTTCATCAATTATTTTTTTCAGATGATCTGTATTCAAAAAACTTTCTGCATAAATTTTATAAATGTCTTCTGTGCCGGAAGGACGTGCTGCAAACCACGCGTTTTCTGTTACCACTTTTATTCCGCCTAACGACGCATTGTTTCCGGGTGCATTGGTAAGAATGGATTTGATTTTTTCGCCTGCCAAATCTGTATGCTTTATTTGTTCAGCAGAAAGATGGTTTAATTTTTCTTTTTGTTCCGGCGTTGCCTTTGCTTCGATGCGATCATAAAAAGGCTCGCCAAAGTTTTTTGTGATTTGATGATATAATTCACCCGGATCGCTTCCCATTTTAGCGGTGATCTCTGCTGATAATAATGCGGGAATAAACCCATCTTTATCGGTTGTCCATACACTTCCATCCAATCTTGAAAAAGAAGCGCCTGCACTTTCCTCCCCGCCAAAACAAAGTGAGCCATCCAACAAGCCATCAACAAACCATTTGAATCCCACAGGAACATCGTACAGTTTTCTATTTAGTTTTGCTGCTATCCGCTCAATCAGTTGTGTAGTAACAATTGTTTTTCCAACAGCAGCCGCATTATTCCAGTTCGGACGATGTTGCAATAAATAATAAACCGCAACCGATAAATAATGATTCGGATTTAATAGTCCACTGCTTTTTGTAACAATGCCATGCCGGTCATGGTCTGTATCGCAGGCAAATGAAATATCAAATTTGTCTTTCATTTTGATCAATCGTTGCATAGCATAAGGTGAAGATGGATCCATGCGGATTTGTCCATCCCAATCAACCGTCATAAAACTGAAAGTGGGATCAACAATTTTATTGGTAACCGTTAAGTCCAGATGATAACGTTCGGCAATAGGTTCCCAGTAATGAACGCCTGCACCACCAAGAGGATCAACACCCATCTTTATTTTTGCATTCCGAATGGCATCCATGTCAATGATATTTCCAAGATCATTGACATAGTTATTCAGGTAATCATAACGATGTGTCTTGGATGCTTTAAGCGCTTTATCAAAAGATATTCTTTTTATACTTTGAAGATTGCTTTGCAGCAATTCATTGGCTTTTTGTTCAACCCAATTCGTAATTTCCGTTGCTGCCGGTCCGCCATTGGGTGGATTATATTTAAAGCCTCCATCCTCCGGCGGATTGTGTGATGGCGTAATCACAATGCCATCTGCTAAGCCCGCTTTTCTGCCCGAATTGTATTTTAAAATCGCATGAGAAATAGCCGGTGTTGGCGTGTATTCATCATTCGTTGCAATCATTGTTTCAACATCATTCGCTGCCAAAACTTCCATTGCGGTTGCAAAAGCCGGTGCAGACAATGCGTGTGTATCAAACCCAATGTACAATGGACCATCTGTTTTTTGTTTTTTGCGGTAAAAACAAATGGCTTGCGTAATAGCAAGTATATGATTTTCGTTAAACGAATTGTTGAATGAAGAACCACGATGACCGGAGGTTCCAAATGAAACCCTTTCAGCAGTTACTGAAGCATCAGGTTTTCCTGTGTAATAAGCCGTAATGAGCTTAGGAATATTAACGAGTATATTTTGATCTGCAGGTTTGCCTGCTAAAGGACTTATTTGCATCGTTTGTGTTTCTATACTTTTTCCATGTTCTTGCTATATTCTCCCAACCTTGCTGCCGCATCCATTTTGGCACGTTGATATAATATTTTTTGAGCTACTTCTACATTCGCATCTTGTCCTTTCCAGGCATCTAAAGCTGGTTGTTGAATAGCTCTTGCAAAAGAAAAACTCACAATCCAAGGCAGGCGGTTTTTAAAATTGATATGAATCGCATTCAGATGTGCTGCTGCATCTTCAGGCGATTGTCCGCCCGATAAAAAAGCAATCGCAGGCACTGCTGCGGGAACAGATTGCAGTAAGCAATTCACGGTTGCCTCAGCTACTGCATCAACACTATTTTTTTCATCGCTTTTGGTTCCGGCAATTACCATGTTGGGTTTTAGAATCATTCCTTCCAGAACAATTTTGTATTGATACAATTGATAAAAAAGAATCTTCAATGTGCTTTCTGTTACATCAAAACATTTTTGCAATGAGTGATCTCCTTCCATTAACACTTCAGGTTCTACAATCGGAACAATATCAGCTTCCTGGCATAAAGCCGCATACCGCGCCAAAGCATGAACATTCGCTTCCACACATGCTGTTGTTGGTATGCTATCGCCAATAGTAATCACGGCTCGCCATTTAGCAAACCGTGCACCCATCTTTCTATATTCCGCCAAGCGTTCACGCAAACCATCCAAACCTTCCGTAATTTTTTCGCTTGGAAACGCTGCCATTGGTTTAGCGCCTGTATCTACTTTAATGCCTGGAATAATTCCATTTTTAATTAACACATCTATCATAGGAACGCCATCTTTGGTTTGCTGGCGAATGGTTTCATCGTACAAAATGGCACCACCGATACTTTGGTGCAAACCCGGCGTTGTAACTATTAGTTCACGATAATCGCGGCGAATCTCAACGGTCTGAGGAATGCCCGCCGCTACAAATCTTTTATTGCAGGTTCCGGTACTTTCGTCCATCGCCAGCAAACCTTTACTGCCTGCAAATAATTCATTTACGGTATTTATCAAAACTTGTTTATTCATTGCTGTATATTTTAATGATCTAACTGCTTAATCCATTTCAGCTTTTTGTATATAGTTTTCTTTCTAATCAACATCATATGCCTTAATTATATTAACAAAATCCCGCGATTTTAAAGACGCGCCACCAATCAGACCGCCATCAATATCAGCCTGAGAAAACAGTGTCGCTGCGTTTTCGGAATTGCAGCTTCCTCCATATAAAATTGTTATTTCGTCCGCTATTTCCCGGCTGTATTTAACAGCTATCTCCTGCCGGATAAATTCATGCATTTCCTGAGCCTGAACCGGTGAAGCTGTTACTCCTGTGCCTATCGCCCAAATAGGTTCATAAGCTATAATAAGCCGGTTAAAATCGGTTTTGTTTAGATGGAATATACCCTCTGCCAACTGGCGCTTTAAAATGTCTTTTTGTTCATTTGCTTCACGTTCTTTTTTTGTTTCGCCGAAACATACGATTGGCTTTAATAAATTCCTTAAGGCTGTGTCCGTTTTTTGAGCTACGATTTTATCTGTTTCATTAAAATATTTCCTTCTTTCTGAATGGCCTACTATGACATATTCAGCGCCAGTTGACTTGATCATTGCGGCAGATATTTCACCTGTGAATGCACCGTATTCTGCCTGGTATAAATTTTGTGCGCCGACCGAAATTTTAGAATAACTTTTTGATAATTCGGTGAGGCGGTGCAAATGGATAAAAGGGCAGCAAACAATAATCTCCTGTTCACCAGTCACTTCATCGTTTATAATGTTGATAACTTCGGTGAACAGACTTAATCCTTCATAATAGTCTTCATTCATTTTCCAGTTTCCGGCAATTACTTTCTTTCGCATATTTTATTATTAAAGATCTCAGGTTTACTTACTATTATGCTATGTTTTTTCCATTTCAATTGATTTTCCATTTCCAGTTCAAAATCTCCGGTAAGTCTTTGCCATATTTATGTACATAAATCTTATGTTCTACCAGCTTATCTTTCAGTTGTTGCTTCAGGTAATCGGCTTTGCTGCCCAATTGCGGCAAACGGTCGATCACATCCATCACCAAATGAAAGCGGTCAATATCATTTTGCACGCGCAGATCAAACGGCGTGGTAATGGTGCCTTCTTCTTTGTAACCTCTTACATGAAGATTGCGGTTACATCTTCGATAAGTGAGACGATGAACCAGCCATGGATAACCATGAAAATTAAAGATGATATGTTTATCTTTCGTGAAGATGGCATCATAATCTGCATCGCTTAAGCCATGCGGATGTTCTGATGCTGATTGCAGTTTCATTAAGTCAACCACATTTACAACTCGTATTTTTAATTCAGGTAAATGTTCGCGTAAAATAGAAACAGCAGCCAGCAATTCAAGCGTTGGCGTATCGCCGCAGCAAGCCATTACCACATCAGGCTCAAAGCCCTGGTCGTTGCTTGCCCATTGCCAAATCCCGATGCCTTGCGTGCAATGAATGACAGCCTGATCCATGGTAAGCCATTGTGGCAACGCATGTTTACCTGCAACCACAACGTTCACATAATGACGGCTGCGCAAACAATGATCAAACACAGACAACAAACAGTTGGCATCTGGTGGGAGATAGACTCTTACCACATCGGCTTTTTTATTAATGACATGATCGAGAAAGCCCGGATCCTGATGTGTAAATCCATTATGATCCTGCTGCCAAACATGTGATGCCAATAAGTAGTTAAGCGATGCGATCTTTCTTCTCCATGGCAGTTCCAGCGTTACTTTCAGCCACTTGGCATGTTGACTAAACATAGAATCAACAATGCGGATGAAAGCTTCATAACTGTTAAACAAACCATGTCTTCCGGTTAATAAATAACCTTCCAAGAAACCTTCACATTGATGCTCGCTGAGCATAGAGTCAACCACTTGCCCCGTAGGTGCCAAAAATTCGTCATACTGTTCTGTTGCGTCATCCCACTGGCGGTTAGTTGTTTCAAAAATGGCTCCCAGCAAATTCGACAATGTTTCATCAGGACCGAATACACGGAAATTATGTTCATCGTTATTCAACTTCGCAACATCTCTTAAAAACTCTCCAAGCACCATTGTGTCTTGTCCAGTTACGGCACCGGGCGAAGGAACATGTACAGCATGCTGATGAAAATCGGGCATGCGCAAATCTTTCAAAAGCACACCGCCATTTGTATGCAGGTTAGCACCCATACGCCTGTTGCCCTTTGGTGCGAGTTCAGCTAATTCAGGCAATAGAGTTCCATTCTCATCAAATAATTCTTCCGCTTTATAACTCTTCATCCAGCTCTCCAAAAGCGCAACATGATCCGGATGTTCAGCATCTACCAATATCGGAACCTGGTGCGACCGGAAGGTGCCTTCTATCTGTAAGCCATCCACTACCAGCGGTCCAGTCCATCCTTTGGGTGATTTTAAAACGATCATTGGCCAGCGTGGGCGCGTATTATCATCGTTACTTCTTGCATTGCTTTGTATCCGGTGGATCTCTGCAATCACTTCTTCCAGTACAGTTGCCATTAACTGGTGCATTTTTCCCGGATCATCACCTTCCACAAAATGCGGCGTCCATCCGCAACCACGGAAAAATTGTTCAAGCTCATCATCTTCAATTCTTGCGAGGATAGTTGGATTACTAATCTTATAACCATTTAGGTGAAGAATAGGAAGAACAGCACCATCTGTAATTGGATTCAGCAATTTATTAGATTGCCATGAAGTTGCTAAAGGACCTGTCTCTGCTTCGCCGTCACCAACAATGCAGGCAACAATCAAATCAGGATTATCGAACGCTGCACCAAAAGCATGACTTAAAGAATAACCCAATTCGCCACCTTCATGTATAGAGCCCGGTGTTGTGGGCGCAACATGACTTGAAATGCCGCCGGGAAATGAAAACTGCGTAAATAATTTTTTTAATCCTGCCTCATCCTGTGTGATGTTTGGATACACTTCACTCCAGGTTCCTTCTAGGTAAACATTCCCTACCAATGCAGGTCCGCCATGACCAGGACCAGCGATATAAAACATATCGAGATCGTACTTTTTGATCATCCGGTTGAGATGTACATAGATAAAATTCTGTCCCGGCGTAGTGCCCCAATGCCCCACCACCAATGGTTTTACATGATCGAGCTTTAGCGGCTCTTTCAGTAAAGGATTGTGGTACAGATAAATTTGACCAACAGAAAGATAATTTGCGGCGCGCCAGTAGGCGTTCATTTTTTGTAATAGTGATGGTGATAAAGTTTCCACTTCAGTGTCCATAATTTCAGCGTCCATAATATTTGTTTTAATTGTTTTTTATTTTCTGAACATTCTTTTATTTTACTGTCAACATACTTGCATTGATAGCGACAACGATAGTGCTAACTGCCATCAATGCAGCGCCGGCCGCAGGGCTCAACAATATGCCCCAATGATATAACACACCGGCTGCAAGCGGCAATGCCACTACATTGTAGCCGGTTGCCCAAATCAAATTCTGAATCATTTTGCGATGTGTGGCTTTGCCAAACAAGATGAGACTTACAATGTCTTTCGGATTGCTGTTTACGAGCACAATACCGGCAGTTTCCGCAGCGATGTCACTTCCGCTTCCCACCGCAATTCCAACGTCTGCCTGTGCCAAAGCAGGCGCATCATTTACACCATCGCCGGTCATGGCAACGAACTCACCTTTGCTTTGTAATTCTTTAATTTCTTTTAATTTCTGATCGGGCAATACTTCGGCAATAAAACTATCCATGCCCAGCGTTTTACTTACCGCTTTTGCCACTTTACTATTATCGCCGGTAAGCAATATTGATTTAATATGATTCTCTTTCAAAGTTTGAATGGCGCCTGCAGATTCCGGTCGTATTTTATCAGACAAAGCGATGTATCCTGCCAATTCACTATTGATAATTACAAATACAACTGTTTCGGTATCGTTGGTGGAAAAATCAGCCGGAAGAGCGATGTTTTTTTCTTGTAAATAACCGGGACTAATTACTAATATTTTTTTACCTTCTACTGTTGCTTCAACGCCTTTCCCTGTAATTGCATTAAAGTTTTCAGCCGTAGGAATTTTGATAGATAAGTCTTTTGCTTTTTGCAGAATGCCCGTTGCAATGGGGTGTTCTGACTTTTGTTCTAATGCAGAGGCAAGCCGAATGATTTCATTCTCATTCAACTCTTTTTTAAGTGATACAACTTTTGATACTTCAAATTTTCCAATGGTGAGCGTACCTGTTTTATCAAATACGATGGTGGTTATTTTTTTTGCATTTTCAAATTCAGTTCTGTTCTTAATAAGCAATCCCTTTTTTGCTGCCAATGAAGTTGATTTTGCCACCACCAGCGGCACTGCTAATCCTAACGCATGCGGACAACAGATAACAATTACGGTTACCATTCTTGCCATTGCAAAGTCTAAAGGCTGACCGGTTACATACCAATATAAAAATGTAGCGATACCAGCGCTCAATGCAATAAATGTCAGCCATTTTGCTGCGGTATCTGCCAGCAATTGTGTTTTAGATTTTGCCTTTTGCGCATCGTCCACCAACTTGATTACCTGTGAGAGATAAGAATCTTTTGCAGCATGTGATACCGTAACTTTTATAGAACCATTTCCATTGATAGCACCTGCAATTACTTTATCGCCTTTAATTTTTTTAACGGGCTTCGATTCGCCGGTCATCATAGATTCATTCAGGTAACTTTCGCCTTCTGAAATGCTGCCATCAGCAGCAACTTTTTCACCGGGTTTTACGAGAATAATATCCTTCTCTTTAAGCGTATCTGTTTTTACATCATGTACTTTTTCATCCATTACCATGTGTGCATCAGACGGCATTAACTGCACTAATAACTCCAGTTCTTTTGAAGCGCCTGCAATGGATTTCATTTCAATCCAATGCCCAAGAAGCATAATGAGTATTAGTGTTGCCAGCTCCCAGAAAAAATCCATGCCCTTTAAACCGAAAACCGTTGCTGTACTGTAGATGTACGCTACCGAAATAGCAAAACCTATTAATGTCATCATACCTGGATTCTTTACTTTTAACTCACTTACCATGCCTTTTAAAAAAGGCATTCCGCCGTAAATAAATATTACAGTTGATAAAGCAAATAAAATATAAGATGAACCCATAAATTGCCAGTCGACATCCATGAATTTTTGTATCATGGGTGATAATAACATGACAGGAATAGTGAGTATCAACACAGCATAAAAGCGCTTTTTAAAGTCAGCGATCATCATGGCATGATGATTATGACCAGCCATATCCATTGGTGGATTAGCATCATGCTTCATGCTGTTATGGTTCATTTTTGAATGATCCATTGCAGTCATTATTTCAGGCTTTTCGGTAGTTATTTGATGTTCCATTTTTAACTTACAATTCTTTAAATAGTATGAAATGTTTTCTGCTATGGTTCCTGATAATTAATCGTACTGGTTAATTACATGCCGTAACTTTCTTTCATACTTTGACGCTTAATTTAAAAGGCTTCTTTAATGATATAATGACCCGCCTTCTTAAGTTAGTCTTGCAATTCTTCTACATCATAGTTATTATCTGCAAATAATTGCACAGCGCATAAAGGTCACTTCAATACGTCATCATAGTGTTACACCATTCCTTGAATATGTTACATCATTCACACATTTTTATAAACACGAGGATCCATTTAACTTCTCAAATTGAATTACACATTTAATTATTATGCGTGGGTTGTTAACGCAACAATATTGTAAACAAATCTTGCGATCATTAATTCTTCATTGGTCGGAATAACATGCACTTTTACGTTGCTCCTGTTATCTGAAATCAGCCATTCATTTTTGTTATTACTTTCTTCATTAACATGAATGCCTGCATATTCAAAAGCAGCGCAAATACGTGAACGTATTATTGGTGAATGTTCACCAATGCCACCTGAAAAAACCAGCGTATCCAATCCACCTAAAACAGCTATATAAGCACCGATAAATTTTTTGATTTGATAACAGAAAATATCTATCGCAAGTGCTGCATTAGTATTCTCTTTTTTCTGTTGAAGTAACGTCTGCATATCGGCACTGATGCCTGATATACCAAGCAATCCTGACTGATGATTAATAAGATCATTAAATGCTTTTGCATCCATTCCTTTCTGCATGAAAAACCAGGCAACACCCGGATCAAGATCGCCGCTACGTGTACTCATCACAATACCTCCCGCGGGTGTAAATCCCATGCTTGTATCAATGCATTTTCCATCTTTAACAGCAGCAAGGCTGGCGCCACTGCCAAGATGTGCAAGAATGATTTTTCCGCTGGCTTCCGCTTCATTTTTCTGCTTCAATTCTTGCATCAGATAGCTGTAAGAAATGCCATGGAAACCGTAACGCTGAATGCCTTCGCCGTAATATTTTTTTGGAATGGCAAACTTTTTTGCAACAGCCGGAATGGTAGTATGAAAAGCAGTATCGAAACAGGCAACCTGTAAAAGATTTGGATGTTTTTGTTTGATCATTTGAATGATCTCAAGTTCTGCAGGCAAATGATCGGGATCGTAATTCCTGATACTGTTTAACTCTTCGATCAAATCATCACTTATAACTTCAGGCGCTGTATGTTTCATGCCATGCACAACGCGATGACCGATTGCTTTTATATGTTCAAACCATTCCTGCTTTTCCAGCCAGTCAATGAATGAAATCATTGCTTCATGAAAATTGGAAGCCTTTATTTTTTGTTTGCTTGAATTGTTATCATCAACTTCTTTAATGGTAAATGCAGCATCTTCTGAACCAATGTTTGTTATGGTTCCGGAACGTATTTGTTGGAGTTCTTCGCCCCCAATATATAAAGCAAACTTAATGCTCGAGGAACCTCCGTTAATGGTTAGTATGAATGGTTCATCATGCATAGCTAACTTCATTTTCTTCAATGGGTAAACCCATTGCTTTTATTTGATCTGAAGTTGATGTAACATCAACATGATGAATGCTTTTGATACCAAGGTCTGAAGCAATTTGTGTGAACATGTCAACATCATCAATATAGATAACCTGTTCAGGTTGCACACGGGCAATATCAAGCGCCAGCCTGAAAATTTCTGCGTCGGGTTTTCTTATATGTACGTAGCACGACGAGATAAAAAAATCAAAGATTTCTTTTAGATGAAATGTTTGTATCCTGTAGCCATTCAACTCCCTCGCTTCATTGCTTACTGCGGCTACCTGCAATCCGTATTTTTTCTTCAGCTTTTTAATGTAGCTTATAATCTCCGGATTAGGTGTGGTTTGCGCAAACATGAAATCGCGAAACTGATCCAGTGTAAAGTTTCTTTCCTCGTAAAACACCACCCGTTTCAGGTATTCTTCAAGTGTTATCCTTCCTTCTTCATACACCACAAAAAACAATTTGTGACGCGCTTCCATCTCGGGTATGTCGAGGTTGAAATGTGCGGCTGCCTTGTGCCGGAAATTATGACCCCAGCCATCAGAAAGGAGAACGCCTCCGATATCAACAAATAAGGTTGTGATATTATTTAGGTTTTGCATTTTATTATTTTTTTTTCAATCAACGATTATCAGCGCTGCCAAACGATAAGATTGTCTTCCAAAGGCACTGATATGTTTTCATAGTTGGGAAGGATGCAAGGTGTATAATCGCTTGCCAGCCTTGAATCATCCAATTGCACACCATATTCTTTTGTTCCGTTGTTTGCGGAATCCTCAACCGGGTTCATTTTTATTTTCACCGGCGCAGCGCCATTAATTCCCTCCGCATATAACTCTACCGAAATATTTTTAGGGCTTATACCATTCAGCTTTACCTGTACTCGAAAAAGGTGTCCATTGTTTTTGTCTTCACTATGCACTTCTCCGAATTGTATATGGCTCCATTGCTGTTGAAGAAGATGATGAACCTGATCTATTTTTATTCCGACAGCGCCATTTTCGGCAGCTCTTTTTTTGAAATTATCTGCAGCAGGCAGGTAGTAGTTTTCTGTGTATTCTCTTACGGCACGATTAGCCGAAAAACGTGGTGTTAGCATCGCCATGCTTTTACGCATCATTGCTATCCACTGTTCAGGAATTTCTTTTTCATTGCGGTTATAAAAATCAGGAATTACGTGCTTTTCCAATATGTCGTACAAGGCTTCCGCTTCTCTTGCATCCCAGGCGGGATCATCACCACGTTCCTTCTCATCGCCTAGGGCCCAACCTACTTCAGGCGTGTACGCTTCAGCCCACCAACCGTCCAGTTCGGATAGGTTAATTCCTCCATTTACCAGCACCTTCATTCCACTGGTACCGGACGCTTCCCAAGGGCGTCGTGGAGTATTTACCCAAACATCTGCGCCTTGCACCATGTGCCTCGCCAGCAGCACATCATAATCACTTAAAAAAACAACATGATAATACAAATTATATTGTTCAATAAATTGAATCCATTGCCGTATTAATGACTTTCCTGATTCATCAAATGGAGGTGCCTTACCTGCAATAACCAATTGAACTGGATGTTCCGGATTCGTAAGTATGCGTACAAATCTTTCCGGATCATGCAATAAGAGATCCGGTCTCTTATAAGGCACAAAACGGCGGGCAAAACCCAGGGTTAAAGTGGTTGGATTAAAAACATGTTTTGCAGTCTCAATAAATTGGGAAGACTGACCTGCAACTTGGGACTGCTTCTCAAATCTTTCCTTGATAAAATTTACCAGTTCATGACGGCAGTCGTTTCGCATTTGCCAGAGTGTTTCATCCTTTATTTTACTAATGTCTTCTTCAAGGTTTTCCAACTCACCTTTCCACCGGTCTTTTCCGCAGGCTTCTGTCCAAACTTTATCAGCAAATGGGCTATCCCAGCTTGGCATGTGTACACCGTTGGTTACATGACCGATAGGAATTTCGTTTATGGGTTGCCGTGGGAAAAGGATACTAAAAAGATGCCTGCTAACATCACCATGCAAGCGACTTACAGCATTTACGGCACCGCTGCCGCGAATTGCTAAATAAGCCATGTTGAAACTCTCAGAGGTGTCAAAAGGATTGACGCGACCAAGGGCCATCAGGTTGTTAAAATCAATACGCAATTCATTTTTAGCGTACTCTCCAAAAAATTGCCACATCAGCGTTGGACTAAAATGATCAAAACCTGCTGCAACCGCCGTATGTGTTGTAAATAAATTTCCGGCACGGGTAACAGCTAATGCAGCTTCGAATGAAATACCCGTTTCTTTCATAAAAGTGTTGGCCCGTTCCAATATTAAAAAGGCCGCATGTCCCTCATTCATGTGACAGACTTCCGGTTTAATCCCAAGTGCCTGCAACAGTTTCCATCCACCCATTCCTAAAAGGATTTCCTGCTTGATACGCATCTCCTCGCCACCGCCATAGAGTTCACTGGTTATTTCCCGATGCTCCGGCAAGTTCACCACATCGTTACTGTCGAGAAGAAAGAGTTTCACCCTTCCCACCTGCACTTCCCAGGTGCGGAGCCAAATCGTGTGACCTTCCAAAGATATTTTTAAGCGTAGCCATTCGCCGTTAGGCAAACGTAACGGAGTAACAGGAAGCTGCCCCGGATCAGTAAATGGAAACATCGCCTGTTGGTTACCATCTTTATCAATTTTTTGACGGAAATACCCCTGCTGGTAAAGCAGGCTAACAGCCACCACGGGTACTCCAAGATCGCTTGCAGATTTCAATTGATCTCCGGCAACGTTGCCAAGCCCGCCAACATAAATCGGCAGCCCTTCACTTACCATAAACTCCATGCTGAAGTAAGCAACACATGAAAGTGATGCATCAGAATGGTGCTGTTGAAACCAGGCAGGAGTGGAATTTGATTGTTCTTTTATCTGAATTAATTCATTCATTTTTCGCCTGAATCCGTCATCTGCTAATCGTTCTTCCAGCCGGTCTCGGGATACTGTTTGTATTATGACCCAGGGGTTATGGGTAATTTTCCAAAAATCAGCATCAAGCTGCTGCCATAATTCATCTGCCGTATGGTTCCAAGACCAGCGCAAATCCAGCGCAAGTTCTGTAAGTGTCGCCATACCTTCACAATCAGAAGGCAAAAGACCATATAATTGATTGTTATTAAATTTTTCTTTGTTCATAAATTAATTTTATGTTGATTGCTTTTTCAATGCTTCGAATCCCGACACGACATCAAACAATTCTTCATCAATGGAACTTTGCCGTAAGCGATGATATTTTTTATTCAGATCATCTAACAAATCACCAATGTTTTTTTCGGCACGTTGCATAGCATCGAGACGGCTTGCATTTTCACTTGCTAATGATTCCGCACAGGCTTTGAAAAGAGAGGCGAAAAGATATTCGCTAATTAATGCGAACAACGTATCGCTTTTGTTGCCCGCAACCTGCGGTAATAATTTGCTCGGAAATTCAATCTGCTGCAAAGAGTCTTTCCATTTTTCATCCAACGGTAAAAAGCGTTGCATGACAGGCGTGTAGCCTGCACCTGCTTTCGGTTGATTGTGAAAAATATAAAACTCATTTATTTCTTGCTGCTCATTGCTTTCCTGACTCCGGTTTAAAATTTCTGTAATGAGCGGTGTAATGGAATTTACATCGCCTGGAACAGGATATAACTTTGCTGCAGGCATACCGGCATCAGACAATAACAACTGGACACGTTCACCAATAGCCCAGATGATTTTTTTGCCTGGCAATGCTTTCAGTGAAGCAGTTACAAAGTCTGCCATGGCATCATTAAAGCGGGCAACCAAACCCTGGTCTGATCCAAATACAATAGCGCAGATTTGATCTTCCTTGTTCTTTTTTATTGATTTTTTTTCTTTGATACCTTCAATCTTTTCTGCTTTAAAATAGGCGATGATACCTAACGCAACTGTGTTGTAATAATCACTTAAAGCACTGACCGCAGTTTCATATTGAACAATGTTTGAAGCTGCCATTGCCTTCATAGCAGTGACCACAGATTTTAAATCTTTCGCTCCTTCCGATTTGCTGCGTAAGCTTTCTAAGGTATCCATAATTTTTACCCCAACCCCTAAAGGGCTTTTTATGATGCATTCTTTTTCGTGTCTTCCGGCTTCAAATTAAAAGGTGCGAGTATGGTGTCCGCAATCTTTAAAATGGCTTTGCTGTCATCATCGCTTAATGGCTTGTCTGAAAGCAATCTTTTCAACAGATCAGTAGGAAATGTTGCACTGCCATTTAACAGCGCAGTTTCTGCATCCTGTATTTTTTCAACCGGAATGTTATCTAACAGCCCGTTGGTGAGCGCAAGCAAAACGACTATTTGTTGAGGAGCAGACATCTGCAACAATTCATTTTGTTTCAAACATTCGCGAATGCGCTTTCCATGTTCAATCGTTTTGCGCGTTCCTTCATCGAGCCGTGTGCCGAAGCGTGCAAAGGTTTCCAATTCTTCAAACTGTGCATATTCCAATTTTAATTTAGCAATAGAACGATAGGCAGGCAACTGCGCTTTATCGCCCACACGCGAAACTGATTTGCCTACGTCAACAGCCGGTAAAATACCCAGTTCAAATAGTTTGGGTGATAAGTAAATCTGTCCATCTGTAATGGAAATAAGGTTGGTAGGAATATAGGCTGATATGTTTTGCGCTTCCGTTTCAATGATGGGCAAAGCCGTCAAGGACCCGCCTTTCAGCGCTTTGCTCAAATGTGTTGACCGTTCCAATAAACGGGAATGAATATAGAAAATATCACCCGGAAAAGCTTCACGTCCCGGCGGTCTTCTCAACAACAATGATATTTCACGATAAGCACGTGCATGATGGGTAAGATCATCATAAACGATCAATACATCATGTCCTTCTTCCATAAAATGTTCTGCGATGCTTGTTGCTGCATACGGAGCGATATATTCCAGACCAGGCGAATTATTTCCTTCAGCAACCACGACGGTTGTGTAATCCATCGCACCTTTTTCTGTAAGGTTCGCGATCACTTTTGCAACTGCAGCAGCACGCTGACCAATGGCGCAATACACGCATAAAACATTCTTATCTTTTTGATTGAGAATAGCATCAATTGCAATGGCCGTTTTGCCGGTTTGACGATCACCTAAAATCAATTCACGCTGACCACGACCAATGGGAATGAGCGCATCAATCACTTTTATTCCTGTTTGCAAAGGAACGTTTACCTCGCCACGATCCATGATTGCGGGAGCAGGACGCTCAATAGGCAAACGTTGATGAAGCGTAACCGGACCCTTATCATCAATTGGATTTCCCAACGGATCAATCACTCTTCCGATCAAAGAATTGCCTACCGGAATATCCATTACACGACCGGTTCTTTCTACTTCATCGCCTGCGCTTAGTAGCGAATCTTTGCCTAAGAGAATCACACCAATTTCATCTTCATCAATATTATAAGCAATGCCAAACAAATCATTGGGAAATTTCAATAACTCTTCAAAGCCTGCACCGGGCAGACCAGACACTTTTACAATGCCGGTTGACACGCTGGTTACAATGCCTACTTCGCGTGGTGCAAAAGGAAACGTATAACTTTTTATGCCTGCTTCCAACGCATCGAAGCCGTTATTAATTATTGTATCTGCATCCGTAGAAATCATGCTAATTGTTTACAGGTATTCCGTTCATTTTTGGTTCGGAAATTTTATCAGGTTCGCCTTTCTTTTCAGCTTTATCCGTTGGTTTATTTTTCTTTATATCATCTAAATTGTTTTGTAACGATTGGAGATAATCAGCAAAACTCCACGCCAGTTTATAGCCGTTTGTGGTAAGCTCGATACCACTGATTAATTCGGGTGAAGTTTTAAATTGTAATCCAATTTTTGCGGCAAGCACTTCATTCACCGCAGTAGTAATGGATGCTTGTTGCGGTGCAGACAAATCAAATGCGCTGCGCACCAAGATGGTATTTGCATTGGATTTGAAAGCTTCGACAAACTTGTTTTTCTCTTCCTCGTTCAAACCATTCAAACGCTTATTAAATGTATTCACTGACTGATCCTCCAAACTTGATGAAGCCATTTCTTTCAGTAGCTTTTTGGTGATGGCAAACACCTGCTGTTGCGTTTTATCTGCCTTCGCCAACTCATCGTTCTGCTGCTTTTCTTTTGCCCCTTTTTCAAGATTTAAACGCAGTGTATTGGCTTCATCTTTTGCATCCTGCAGCAGCTTATCGCGTTGCGCATTTGTATCTGTAATAGCTTTATCCATCAACGCTTTTTTTTGCTGATCGAAGTCCGCATTTTTTTTATTAAAGTCATCCTCTTCTTTAATTGCAGCCGCATTTTTATCGTCGGCATCTTTCAACTGACCGGTAATTTTATTCTCTCGTTCGTTAATAGCGTTGAGGATGGGTTTGTATAAAAAACGTTTGAGCAGCCACACCAAAATGAGGAAGTTAACGACCTGCGCTATTACCGTGAACCAATTGATTTTCATAATTTGTTTACTTTTTAGCGATGATATGGTTCCAGAACGGGTTGGCGAAAATAAGTATCATAGAAACCACGAAACAATAGATGGCAGTTGATTCGATCATTGCCAAACCCACGAATAATGTTCTGGTAATGGTTGGCGCGGCATCGGGCTGTTGCGCAATAGAACTCAAGGCTGATGATACTGATTTGCCTTCACCCAATGCAGGCATCATGCAACCAATGCCGGTTGTAATTCCTGCTGTAATAATTGATGCCATTGCAATAAGTGTTGTACTATCCATAATATGTTTTTATGTAGTTGTTACTGATTTTGTGTTATCTATTTTTTTTGAATCATGCACGGCAGCGGTTATATAAACAGTAGCCAGTATGCTGAAAATATATGCCTGCACGGTGCCGGTAAGCAAGCCCAAGGCACTCATGATAATCGGGAAAATAAAAGGTGAGATACTTAACAGAATTGCTACGATCATCCCGCCGCTCATGATGTTGCCAAACAACCGAACTGCCAATGCGAGTGTGCGGGACACTTCACTGATAAGATTAAAAGGTAACATGATGAAAGTGGGTTGTAAATATGATTTCAGATAACCGCCCAAACCACTTTTTTGAATACCGAAAAAAGGCACTGCAAGGAACACGCTTAGCGCTAATGCAGTGGTTGTAGACAGTGATGCAGTGGGCGGCGTATAGCCCGGAAATATGATACATAAATTCGCTATCGCGATGAATAAAAATAAAGTGCCGATGAAGCCAATGTATTGTTCGGGTTTGTTTAAACCCACTTCTTTTATTTGTTCGTTGATGCCGGTAACAATCATTTCCAAAAAGCACTGCCAGCGTGAAATTTTAAGATCTGTTTTTAGTTTTCTGGTAACTAACCATGCTGCTAAAACTAGCACCAGCATTAAAGCCCAGGTTGTAACAATGGTAAGGTTGATGGTAATAAAACCATGTTGCCAGAAAACAGTTTGGTCGGGACTAAGCTTCATGAGCCGCCTCCTTTTTTAGTTGCATTTGTTTGTCGTCAATTGATTTAGTATAATAAATAACAATGAAGCGCGCGATGACAAAACCGCCTAAACAAATGAGCAATCGCTGCCAGTTTTCGCCGCCAACAAAATAGAAACCAAGCAATGTAATACTAATGCGAAACAAGAAACTACCTAACACCCATAACGCAGGTGTTTTGGAAGTCATTGATTTTTTTACGGTGAACCAAAGCCCGCCAAAAAATATTATTCCCAGCGCGATACCTGCAACAAAAGCTAATATCATTGTCATTGTTTCAGTCATTGTTTTCTTCTGTATTATCGTGCATTTCCTTATCTTCTTTAGCCACCCAATACCACGCGATAACGCTGCCTATAACCAAGCCTGTGAGTAAGCAGGAAAGCGTCCATGAAAAGGATTGCGGGTATGTTTTATCCAGCCAGATTCCCAATCCTGCGCCAAGCAACGAAGGCATCGCCACCGACCAGCCCACCATGCCCATCATGCCCAAACCAAACCAAACGGTGCTGTTTTTTTTACGAAGCGCCGTGAGCTTTTGTTTTTCTTTTGCAGCAATTCTGCCACTAAAAAAATCTTCGTTCTTCTTATTTTTAATAAGTTCCATTTTTACTCATTACGAAATTTATCGAAGCTATAAATAAAGCCATTCTCGAGCTTTAGCGTTACTGAACGCACATTGCTTTCCGCATCGTTCTGTTGCTGAAATTCATGCTTTGCCAACTCGCTCAATTTGCCAAGGTCAACACCGCCAACCGCATTGCGAACTGACACCAGAACTTCAGCGTTAGCTTTAACCATTACGCCTTTATCAACGGCTAAATATTTTACACCATCTTCTGTTTCATATTCAAAAATTCCGGGAACCAACGCCGCTACACAATCAAGTCTTTGCGGAAACAAACCATAAGAACCTGCGCTTGTTTCTATCACCACACGGCTTACATTTGGTACGTCCGCAAACACGCGAAACGGAAGTAATATTTTAAGATGCATTGATGTTTCCATTTTATCTTTTATTGAGTATCTGCAGTTTCCTTTTTATTGGCTGAAGCCTAACAGCAAAAGTTGGCGGTTCGTGCTTTCTCTTCAAGCAATTTTGCTATTAAATTTCCTGTCACTTCTTAACTACTTAATCTAAATAGTCTGGCGGATAAACTTTTTGTCCATACTTCCCGGCTATTTTTTCCAGCTTTTTTACTGCTTCAGGGTCATCCATAGGAGGCGATGGAAGAAACTTACCGATAGCTACAGGTTTCCCTATTTCTATAAAGAAATCTTCTAAACCTGCAGGAATAACCGTGCAAAGCAGAACTGCGTTCTGATTTGTTCTGTTTTTAAAATCATGAACAATACCTCCTTTGGGTATGGTTACAAATGAACCTTTTTTGGCTGTATAGGAACCAGCTTCAGAATTCACTTCTACTTCTCCCTCAACAACATAAAATGATTCATAGAAATCAGCATGTGAGTGCGGTCCGGGACCACCATTAGGAGGGATATTAAATTCCATGGTTGAAAAATCGCCGTCGGTTTGTTTCCCGGTTATTAATATGCGATAGGTATCGCCAACAACTGAAAGATTTTCTCCTTCTTGTTCTGAAACTGTTATTGGTTTGTTTTTCATACTATTTTTTTGATGAATATGTTATTTAATTATTGTGCAACGTTTGCTGTTTTATCCTATTCGTGTTCACTTAAATAATCCTCCAAGGAACTGAGTTTAAAAAAAGTGTTTTGCAACAATTTGATGTCTGCATTGTAACCAACATTTTCAAACCAACGGAACATCGTTGTTACTTCTTCTCCTGCCTGCTTTTGAAAAGCTTCAAAAGGAATTTGCTGATAAGAAACTTTCTTGTTTAATATATTGCTAAAGCTTTTTACAATTTCATCCATGGTTATATCAACACTGGCAACTTCTATTTCTTTGCCTGCATATTTGTTCTTATCATCAAATACATCAGCCACCATTTTACCATAGTCATCTTCTGATAATTGCTGCAAATTCTTATCTGAACTAAGTGGCATATATAACGTTCCGTTCTCAATCATTTGCCGCATGCCGTTGTAATTGTACATAAAGAAAACAGGGCGTAAAATGGTGTAAGGCAAACCAATTTCCTTAATGTATTCTTCTATTTTGTACTTACTTTCAAAATGAGGAATGCCGGTATTACGTTCTGCTCCGCCAACAGATGAATAAACAAAGTGGTTAATGCCGGTTTTCTTTGCTGTATCAGCAATAGCTTTGCCGTGTGCAATTTCTGTATCTGCGCCATTTTTAAAATCCTGCATATAAAAAACGCCATAAACATTCTGCAATGCCTTCTCAAGAGATGCTGCGTCATCAAAATCACCTTCTGATAGTTCTGCTCCAGATGCTTCGAGTGTTTTTGCTTTATCACTTGTTTTATCACGTACCAATGCACGCACTTTAAACTTGTTTTGTTCAAACAGGCTTTTTGCTACTACTCCTCCTTGGTTACCAGTTGCGCCTGTTACAAGGATAATTTAATTTGTATGGTTCATTGTGTATGTTTTACAACTTTTAATCATTTTGTAAGATGTCACTTAGCATGACCGCTTAACTTATTTTTATCCGCATCATCCTTCACTTTTGCTGTTCCGGTTGATTTGGTTTTATCGGCATTGCCATTCTCTTTTGCAGCATCTTTCGTTTTATTCTGATCATTGCTGTTATTATCTTTTGTCTTATTCTGAACAGCATCTTTATTCGCTTTTGTTGTATCATTTGGTTTAGTGCTGCTGGTATTCGTATCATCTTTCGATGTATCTTTTGATTTGGATGGATCGGTCTTATTATTTGCTTTTTTCTTTACTTCATCAATACTCCCAATCATATAAAAAGCACTTTCAGGATAATCTTTAAATTCATCATTCAGTATGCGTTCGCAACCATCCAGTGCGTCTTTCAAACTCACTTCTTTGCCCTTGATGCCGCTGAACTGTTCGGTGGCAAAAAAGGGTTGTGTAAGAAAACGTTCAAGCCGTCTTGCACGGTTTACTACGTTACGATCTGCAACAGATAACTGTTCCATGCCAAGCATAGAAATAATGTCTTTTAGTTCTTCGTACTGCGCTAATGTTTGCCGTATTTTTTGCGCCAGGTTATAATGCTTTTCGCCGATGATACCCGGCGTTGCCATTTTAGAATTTGACTGCAACAAATCAATTGAAGGATATAAACCTTCGCTTGCTTTTTTGCGTGACAACGCAATAGACGCAGACAAATGCGAGAAGGTATGAACCGCAGCCGGATCGGTTAAATCATCAGCCGGCACATACACCGCTTGTATGGAAGTGATAGCGCCGGTATCAGTGTAGGCAATGCGTTCTTCCAGTTCGGATAATTCGGTGCCCATGGTTGGCTGGTAACCGAGCCGTGAAGGCATCTGTCCCATCAAGCCGGAAACTTCCATGCCTGCCTGTATAAAACGAAAGATGTTATCAATCAACAGCAACACATCGCGGTGCTCGTCATCGCGGAAATATTCAGCCATTGTAAGCGCCGCATGACCTACCCGAAAACGGGCACCGGGCGGTTCATTCATCTGCCCGAAAACCATAACCATATCTTTCAACAGGTCCGCATCTTTCATGGCATTATACAATTCATTTCCTTCTCTGCAGCGTTCGCCAATGCCGCAAAACATGCTTACGCCTTTGTTATGGCCAACCATGTTATGAATCATCTCGGTAAGCAGCACGGTTTTACCAACACCGGCACCGCCAAACAATCCGGCTTTGCCGCCACGTTCCAGTGGAATTAATACATCAATGGCTTTGATGCCGGTTACAAACACTTCAGATTTGGTAGAGCGTTTGGATAATGGCGGCGGCGATTGATGCACATTGCGGCGTTCGCACTTTGGAAGTGCATCGAGATGATCAATCGTATTTCCAAACACATCGAACATCCTGCCCATAATTTCTTTACCAATAGGAACGGTAAGTTCTGTTTCGTTGGTTTCTACCACCATTCCTCTTGCTAATCCCTGCGTGGGATTTAATGCAATGCCACGCACACTATGGTCATCCAATTGCGCCAATACCTCGATTGATATTTTCTTATCTTTACCTGAATGGAGTAAGGTGTAAACAGCGGGTAAATTGTTTTCAAACCATACATCTACCACACTGCCGCGAACTGAAATAATTTTGCCGTAGCGACTTTCCTTACTGGTATTTCTTGATGTTACATTCATTGGTTTGCGTTAATCATAGGAAATGATAGTTCCTGTATTCGCCAAGCCGCTGGAGCCTCTCACCGTTCTTGATGAATTTGCTTTCACAGCGCCAACGGCACTTTCCTCGACATGATCAATCTGTGAAACAGAAGATTGCTTTAGCGGTTTTTTTGTTCTTTTTACCACTTTCTCAGGTGCCGGATTTTCTTTATTGCTCTTGTTAATTATGTTTGCGACTGTTGTGCCGGTAACTTCCTTGTTTAATACTGTTTTGTTTGACATTTGTTATGTTTAATTTTTATTTATAAAATACAATGCAGCTTTGTAGTCAATCTATAAGGCCACTAAAATTTTCTTGTGTTCTTGGTATTCTTCCTTTGTTATTTCACCGGAAGCAAAACGTTTTCGCAAAATGTAGTAGGGAGAATCCTTCTTATTTTTTTGTCCCGGAATGTTATAAGGCGTAAAGAAAATCCAGAACAATAATCCCATCCATACAAACCACCAGATAAAATTCATTCCCCAGAAATGAAAACCGTTGTACATACTTTACTATTTAAATTGTTAGTTAATATTTTGATTATCTATTTTTTAAATCTCTTGCTTATTAAAACAGATTTTCTTTTATGTTTTCTGCTGTGGCAGTGTAAACCAAACCGTAATCCGCTGCTAATAATTTTTCATGTTTACCATGATATTTCAATTGCTTCAGTAAATCTGTGATGAGCGCGATATGTGTACTTTTCTTATTGTCTGCTTTCACAATTGTCCACTTACTATTTTCAAAATTTGTTTTCAGCAGCATTTCATTTCTGCCTTCAGAATAATCTTTCCAATACTTCAATGCTTCTTTATCAATCGGGCTTGTTTTCCATTGTTTCAACGGATCTTTCACCCGGTCGTCCAATCGCTTTTGCTGTTCGTCTTTGCTGATGTCGAGATAATATTTAATGATGATGAAGCCGCCTTCAATCAAACCATTTTCAAAAGATTCCACTTCACTGAAAAATGATTTGTATTGTTTATGCGTGCAAAAACCCATTACTTTTTCAACACCAAGACGGTTGTACCAGCTTCTGTTAAACAATACGAATTCGCCTGATACAGGCAGGTGAGCAGTATAACGTTGAAAATACCATTCACGTTCCTGCCAATCGGAAGGCTTGCCCAATGCTACCACTTTTGTTTCCCGTGGGCTAAGATGTTTGATGATTCTTTTTATCGTTCCGTCTTTGCCGGCTGCATCTCTTCCTTCCAGTATTACCAGCAGTTTTAAACCTGAAGCAATCACTTCCTTTTGCAGTTTTACCAACTCAATAAAAAGTTCGTGCAATATTTTTTTCTTGTGTTTCAATTCAAGCATTATTTGTTATAATATTTTCATCGCTGTGGCATAGAAATTATGAATAAAAATGAACATCTAACAGATCTGCATTATTTAGCAGGAAAGACTTGCTTACAATGATTCTTCCGGGTAATTCGGGTTTTTTCCATAGGCTGATGACACCACCGCTGGTTTGTGTTTGATATAACGGCGCCATACATATTTAACGATGCAAAATTTAGTAAGCGCCGAGACGAACAGATAAAAGACTACAGGTGAAATGTAGAGGATCAAATGCGTATCGGTAAACACCGGTACAATTGATAAAAGTAAAGAAATTCCTACCCTGATGAGTGCATCTTTAAAACTAACATTCAACACAATGTCGTGTTTGATTCTTTTTACTTTAAGAGGGATAACTAACGGGATTGCCAGGGGGATAAGCTTCGGTGCCATATTCGGAAGTGGCGGCGTAAGTGTGTTCATAATAAATTTTTTTGAGAATAGTAAACAGATGTTACTATTGAGTTTTCAGTACCACCTCTCCGCTCGGATATTGAGTATTTCCATCGTTTTCGGCGGTAATAAAAAAGCCGGTGGGTTTAACTGTGCTTACCGTTTCTAATGAGCTTTTCAGTGTGCTGGAAAGCAGGCTGCTTGATGTTTTAATCTGCCCGATATTTTTAGCTGCATTGCCGTCTGTATTCATCCAAACGATGTATAAATCTTTCGGCGGAGTTAATCTGTCAGGACGCGCCAGCCGCACTACATTGATATCAATATTGTAATTGTTGTTTTTGTCTTTTTTATATTTTATCGTTCCTTCTGCTGCTGGCACTACGGATGATGTTTGAAAAGCCATTTTACTTGCGCAGGAACTAAATGTAACCATGATAAATAATACAGCAGTAACTGAATAAATGCTTCGTAAAGAAGCGGGATAAGTTGTTTTCATTTTAAAAATTTTATTGTGAATCAACGGTCTTTTTTACGTGTTATTTTTATGGTTCAATTAAAAACAATAACACTGCTTTTCTATAATTCAAAAATGTTTACCGGGAAACTAAATTCGGCTTCATCAAACAGCTTACTGCTTTTAACAGCATCCATTTTCATATCAATAACAACCTTTGAATTTTCCCATTGCACTTCTTTAATATCGCTTACCGGTATCAATACTTTTTTGCCTCCAAACCAGTTGTGCGTGTCCACCACAAAAAATAAAAGCTGCCAGCTTTGATCGTCCATAATAAAATCATTCACATGCCCGATGTCTCCGTCGGTTGCGTGAATGTTATATCCAACAACTTTATCTGTACTGCGTAAATGCGGGTCGTCATCCGATGACTTATCGTTCGTTTCAGGTTCGTTTGCTATGTTATTATCAATGGTGGAAGCAGGAGACATAATGCCCCAGACGCCGCCAGCGTAAAACCCGCCGCCCCAGTAATTTTGCCAGGGGTAATGGTTAAACAATTCGGCTTCCTGCTGGCGCGATACGGGTTTATCAGTATCAATATCCGGGCTGCTGCTTACCTGTTCTTTGGTAAGATTTACAGGCAGCGATTCTGTTGTCAACGAATCATTTAATACAGCTTGAGGAGAGATTAACACATTACGACCCGATAGCCAACTGCCGGTTTTTACAACGAGGTAACGAATGGTCCATGTATCATCATCGAAATAAAAGGCTTCCACTTTTCCAATTTCTCCATCCGTGGCTTCCAGTGTATAGCCGATTAATTTGTTTGTGTTGATTTGCATAATTTGGTTTTGTATGATTAATTTTGAGTGATTATTATTCTTCTTCAATAAACAGTTTTACTCATTTGTCAATATCACTTTTAATGCTTTTTCTTTTGCGGCATTACCGAATGTTTCATAGGCTTCCATTATTTCATTCAGTTTAAAATGATGAGTGATTAATTGTTTAGGCGCTATCTTTTTTGATTGAACGGTTTTAAGCAACATGGGCGTTGTAACCGTATCAACAAGACGTGTGGTGATGGTAATATTTTTTGACCATAACGTTTCTAAATGAAGCGTTACACTTTTTCCATGAACACCAATATTTGCGATGTGTCCGCCTGCACCAATAATCGCTTCGCACAATTCAAATGTGGCTGGAATACCAACGGCTTCAATAGCAACGTCAACTCCTTTACCGTTTGTTAGCTTCATCAGTGTTTCAACTGCTTTTCCGTCGCTGCTGTTAATCGTTTGGGTAGCGCCAAACGTTTTGGCAACGGCTAACCGGCTGTCGTCAATATCAACCATTATAATTTCTGCCGGCGTATAAAACTGTGCCGTTAATAAAGTTGCTAATCCAACAGGACCCGCACCAACAATGGCTACAGTATCACCTGGTTTCACTTGTCCATTTAAAACGCCACATTCAAAACCGGTTGGTAAAATATCACTCAGCATCACGAGCGCTTCTTCATCCGCACTTTCGGGTATATGGTACAAGCTGGTATCTGCAAATGGAATCCGTACATATTCTGCCTGCGTTCCATCAATTAAATGACCCAAAATCCATCCGCCTTTTTTACAATGCGAATACATGCCGCGTTTACAATAATCGCATTTAGCACAGGAGGTAATACAGGAAATGATAACATGATCTCCCTTTTTAAAAAGGCTTACTGCGCTTCCTACTTCTTCAACAATGCCAACACCTTCATGGCCAATCGTTCTTCCCTTAGTAACTTCAGGCAAATCGCCTTTCATAATATGCAGATCGGTTCCGCAGATAGTTGTCTTTAATATTTTTATGATGGCATCGGTTGGTTTATCTATCATCGGTTTGGGTTTGTCTTCCCACGATTTTTTTCCTGCACCTTGATAAATCAAAGCCTTCATTTGCTGATTTGTTTTTGCCGATTTTTGTGTATTGCCGGAAGACAATTCCGTTTTCTTAGTTTCAACTTGAGTTGTTGTCATTTTATGAATTCATTTTAAAGAAATGATGTGTCAATTTTATTACTCTGCTTTTAAAACAGTTCCATTCCCTTGTGATACAGCGCCATTTTCCTTCTTTTCTTTATCCTGACCAATACCCATCGTTAAAGCCGTTAAGCCAGCCATGCTTCCCAACTGCATTGTATCTACGGCTGAACTGGGAACTATAACGATTGTTGAGTTTTCTTTTAATCCTTCGTACAACATATTCATTGCGCGTAAGTGCAAAGCCACAGGGTTGTTGGCATACGTAAGAGCCGCTTCGCCAAATTTTTCAGCCACCTGTCTTTCCGAATCTCCAAGAATGACACGTGCCTGCCGTTCTCTTTCCGCCTGCGCCTGCATTGACATTGCATTCTCTAATGCGGGGGGAATTAAAACATCTTTTACCTCAACAGAATTGACATGAATACCCCAGGGTTCTGTGCGTTCATCTATAATTTTTTGAAGCACATCACTTATTTTATCGCGTCCTTCCAGCATGTCGGAAAGCATAGTTTTTCCAATCACATCACGCAAAGCCGTTTGCGAAGCCCAGCTAATGGCAGCTAAATAATCTGCCACTTCAAGAGCCGCCCTTTTCGGGTCAAAAACTTTCCAGAATAGCACGGCATCAACATCAACCGGCACGGTATCTTTAGTAAGTGTTTTTTCTGCTTTAAAAGAAGTAGTAATTACACGTGTATCAATCCAGTAGGGTATTGTATCAAGGATGGGAATGATAAAAAAAAGTCCGGGACCTTTCAATGAGTGAAACTGACCGAGACGCAATACAACTGCTTTGTCCCATGGGTCGGCAATTTTAACAGCCGAAGAAATAATGAGGGCAACTATAAACGCAATAGCCCCGATAACTTCTGAAAAAAGAACATTTGAAAAACCATACGCAGCATAAGAAACTGCCATGGCAATACCAAAGATGACGACAAATATTAGGAGAGAAAACAGACTTTTACTTTTCATTTCAAACCTCCGGATTGATAGAAATCAAAACTTACAATTTCTATCATAAAGGTCGCTCACTCATGGTTGCAGTTTGTTACACAACTTCCATAATTTGTTATATAATTTACGCATTTGCTGGTAGGGTTTCTTGTCCGTTTTCTCTACAAAAGAAAGCGCCTTTACAGCATCAGTGTCTGTTTGCATTGTGCTCCTGTTTTCTATACTTACAGGCATTAACAACTCACTCGTTTTATCCACTAATTCAGGCAACACCAGTATGGGAATGCGGGAGTGAAAAACCATTTCTTTTGGTTCACTTTTTGTGAATATTTTTTCCATCCATTCAGCCTTGCCCGGCTTCATAACCAGCAGGTCAACCGGTTGTTCAATGATGAAATCATTAAGAACATCACTCGCATTTATATTCACCGGAAAATGAAATGTGGTATTGATCATTTTTAATTCCGATCGTAGCCGGTGCGGCACATTTACCTCTTCCAATAACTTTTCGTAGTCGTCTTTTACAATTCGCACAACATGAAGTTTTGACTTAAAAAAATCCGTCATCCATTGTATTAGATCTATAGGTTGAATGGTTATATCTAAGAAAACATCACTGGCATATACTATTGTTTTTGGCTTCGAAAACATCACTTTTTCGGGAATGAGGATGACCGGTATGTTTGAATGTTTGATGATTGAAGTTGTTATGCTGCCAAACAGCTTCTTTATGTCATTACTACTCTTTATACCAACAATAATAAGGTCTGCTTCTTTTTCATTTGCTGCAGCAAGTATTGCTTTTTCCGGCAATCCTTTTTCATAAACAATTTCAATTGGCAGCGGCTCTCCATTCGTAATGATATCAGCCTCATGGATAAGTTTATTTTCAGTTTGTTTCCTCACATCATCATCCGAAACCTGCATGTTTACAGCAGCAATGTCAGGAGAAACGCTGTAAGCAGTAAACAAAATAACATATGCATTTAACGCTTTGGCAAACTGCATTCCATACAAGGAAGCATTCCTGGATGCTTGTGAAAAATCTGTTGCGATCAGTATCGTTTTCATGTCTTTTATGTAAAAAGAAAGAAGGTTTAATAATAGAGGTTTATCGTTTATAAATATTTACACAATACGCATTGAGCTCTTTTATAAATTGTTTTACGTGTTTTATTCTGTATCTGCTAACTGGTTATTGAATCACAACCTTATCACATAGCGAGCAGGTGCCATTTCTAAACTTGATGGTTTATTTGTGATGTTTTTCTGTACAAGAACGTTCACGGTGTGAAGGTCAAATCTTTCTATGCGATCATTGTTACACGATTAAAGGAAAATGTTACAGTATTTATCTGTTTCGGCAGTAGAAATAACGGAGCCGCTCAGGCGTTAATATTGTTAAGAAGGTATCTGAGTTTTGATCGGCGGATGCTTACAACAAAGTATGTAAAACGTTTACTCATAGCCGCTTTTGATAACAGTGGCGATCATTTTGAAAGATTCGTTGGCATTAAAGCACTGTCTCGTATGTGCAGGAATCACAATGCCTTCGCCCAACTGAAGCGAATACTTTTTATCGTTAATAATCACTTCGGCAACGCCGTCAATCACTTGTATAAACGTATCGAACGGGGACGTTTTCTCAGCCAGTTCTTCACCGGCATCAAACGAAGAAACCGTTACGTTTCCGGTTGTTTTTTTTATTATGGTTTTGCTTAACACGGTGTTGGGCACATATTCAATGATCTCTACAATAATGTGAACTTTTGATTTTTCCATTTCTTTTCCGTTCGCATCAGCGGTTACGTCTTTGCTTTTCATCAGGCTTCTGTTTAACAGGTAAAGATGCGCTTATTAAAATAATGAAGCGTTACACAACTTTGGTTATTCGTTGCATGATTTACTGATTTGGAAAGAAAAAAATGGTAAAGAAAAAGCGTTATAAATTTTCGTGCGCCGTAAGCCGTTTGTGCTTCATCTTTTTAAAAAAAGAAGGCGTTAAGCCGGTTACTTTTTTAAACTGGTTGGACAGATGAGCCACGCTGCTGTAGTGAAGTTTATAAGCGATTTCAGTAAGGGTGAGTTCGTTGTACAATAGCAATTCTTTCGCGCGTTCTATTTTGTGCGCAATAATAAAATGCTCGATGGTTATGCCTTTCACTTCGGAAAACAGGTTCGATAAATAGTTATAATCGTAGCTTAATTTGTTACTTAGATAATCCGAAAAATTAGTAATCGGCGGCTCATCGCTGTAATGGATCATTTCAACCACAATGTTTTTTATTTTTTCAATCAGCATGCTTTTTTTGTCTTCCATTAGTTCCAAACCAAACTTCAGCAATGTCGCCTTGAGTTGCGTTTGTTTTTTTGCAGAAAGTTTTTCTACTGTTTCTACCTCGCCCAATTCTACAACAATGAAATGAAGCCCGAGATTTTCCAGCTCCGACTTCACGATCATCTTGCACCGAAGACTTACCATATTTTTAATCAAAAGCTTCATAGTCCTGCGTTTCGAGAATGACCTGTAAGGTGTGATTTTTATTTCACTATTTTGTTTTATGTGTGAGTATGTAATCTTTTCTTTTGTCGGTTTTTCTAACTTTTTTTTGCTTTGCTTTCAAAGTGTTTTTATCAGGCTTCCGATCAAACTTTGAAGCCGCTGTTTTGACGAAGGTATAACTCTTTCCTTATTGATAATGGTGATGATCTGTGCATTCATACCGGCATCAGGTATAACATCTTCACGTATCTGTACACATTGATCAAAAAAGCATACAAATAAAGCTGAAGCAGTAGCAAAGTGTAACAGCTTTTTGCATGCATCACATGGTCTCCTTAATTCCCTTTTTCAACAGCCACCAGTTGATGGGATAAGCCGTAAGTAAGCCAAGCAACATGGCTATCTGCATCATAAACCAAAATACAGGATTGGAGGCTTCGAGTGAATGATGAAAAATGAGAAATATGCTAATTGCCATCCAGCCATACATACCAATTTGCCAAAACGTTAGCGACAGCGTATCGGCTTTCAAAGCTGCTATGATTGCCTCTTTTGTTGACAGATGCTTCATGGGTTTAATAGCAAAATATTGGAAAACAATACCGATACCAAAAGCAAGGATATAATCAATCAACCAACCGCCATAAAGTTCGCTTCTAAACAGCGATACCGGGACGGTAAGCAAGAACGTTTCTGCAATCATGTCGCCGATGGTACAACCACTTCCACAATGCAAAGCGCCCACCAGAACGCTTTGCCAGAACGGATTTTTATTACGCATGCCCATATCCTTTTTCATACTCTTCATTTCCTTATGATTCATCATCTTATCTGCCGATCCTTTTCGCCCGATGGTATAGTAGGCGACTAAGCCTAACGGACCGGAATATAAAGCGGTAATTGGCCACACCACATTCATGATTTTCATAGACTGCGGATGCCTGATAATGTTTGCCAATATGATGAGTAAACAAACGACACCAATAACAATACTAATGATAGCGATGGTGGTTATGTTCATAGGTTTTACACAGAAACTTAATGCAATGGAAGCAACCTATTTCTTAGTTATTTGATTTATTAAAACAGTGATTCCGATAGCCAAAATCCCAATACCGGCAATGGTAGGCCAGGTATGTTTCTTTGGATAAAACAACGGACTAAACGTCATCGCTTTCTGGTTGAACGGACCGCGCGCACCATGGTCGCCGGGAATCGGTTCCCACAAATTATTCTTTTTATCTGCCGGTTGCGGCTCGTCCGTTTGCTGTCCCTTATAACCTGTTTTCGCTAAATATTTATCTAAAAACCCGGGCAAAAATTTATTGCCCAATATCGTTTCGTAAGTAGAGTAGCCATAAAACACTTCGCGTGTATCATGTGTTGCAGCATACAATACGGCATTGGTGGCGGCTTCAGGTTCATAAATAGTTCCCATTGGTTGCGGCTTGTTTGGCAGATAACTTTTTACAAAACCAAACTGTGTAGTGTTCATCGCAGGCATCTGCACCATACTTAGCTGAACCGCACTTTTATCGTGTATTAATTCGGAACGCAGCGATTCAAAAAACCCATGAATGCCATGCTTGGCACCGCAATAAGCCGACTGCAGCGGGATACCTCTGTAAGCCAGTGCAGACCCGATTAAAATGATCTTCCCTTTATTGCGTGGCAACATCCTTTTTAAGGCAGCCATCGTTCCATACACCTGACCTAAATACGTAACTTCTGTTACGCGTTTAAATTCATCCGCCTTCATCTCCTGCAGAGGTCCAAAAACACTTACCATTGCATTGTTTATCCAGATGTCAATCGGTCCCAATTCCTGCTCAATTTGCTCTGCAGCTTTTTCTACCGCTTCGTGCTCAATTTTCTTCGGTTCTGTTTTGATGCTTTGCAGAAAAGCTGAAATGCGGGGAGCCGAAAGCTTATCATAATCCTCCTGGCATAAGTCGTAGATGTAGGATAATAGTTAGTTACCCGTTGATAATTAACCCGAAGTTTTACTATGTATTTGTTGTTTTCTTTTAGTCTTCTTTTGTCAAGGATAATGGCAATAGCGACTGACATAATACCGTTTTTCTTGTTCACGAATTACTCTTACTTCCGGGTACAGATTTGCAATCAGATTTGCAATCAAATGGTGGTTAAATAGCTGCAAAATCAGTTCAACAAGATAAGTAATAAAATCACAATCTATTGATAAACAATAAATTAAGTAAAGATGAGTAAAGTTAGTTTAAACCAGATCAAGCCTAAAAGCCAACTGTTAATCAGAAAACCAGCTCTTTGTTTTTTGTGTTGCTGCATTTTACACACAACTCCTGTGTAACAGTGAACAATACAAAAAACGAAAGCGTCAACATAAAAAACGAAAGGTTTGTTTTACAACTTCAGCTTGTCTAACGGACTTTCTATCTTTCCAATTTCTTTTTTGCTTACGTGTGTGTATCGCATGGTAGTTTTAATACTGTTGTGTCCTAAAAGTTCCTGAATAAACCGTACGTCGGTTCCCCCTTCCATCAGGTGGGTGGCATAGCTATGCCGAAGTAAATGAATACTGCCTTTCTTTTTAATACCGGCTTTCATTTTGGCCGCCGTCAATATCATTTGTATGCTGCGGGCACTGTAAGCGCCGCCATACTGCCCTTCAAAAAGAAACCCCTTCGGTTTATACTGAACAAAATATTCCCGCAGTATGTCTAACAGCTTTTTTGACAAAGGAACCAGCCGGTCTTTCTTTCCTTTGGCCCCGTGAATGTGTATCATCATCCGCTTACTATCAATGTCTGTAATTTTTAAATTTACAATCTCACTCACCCGCAAACCCGCAGAATAACCTGCCATCAGCATAGCTTTGTGTTTGATGTTCTCTATTTTCTGAATCAGGCAGCAAACTTCTTCACTTGCCAGCACTTCCGGCAACTTCCAGGGTTTTTTGGGTCGGGGCACATCATAAAACTCCGCCTGCCTGCCCAACACTTTTTCAAAAAGGAATTTAATAGCGTTAATGTTTGTGTGCATATGCACTTCGCTATATTCCTGTTCCCTGATTAGCCATAGCAGGTATGATAAAATTTGCGCTCTGGATAAATCGGCAACGCTTTTTTCGCCTAGCAACCGAAGCAGATGGTGAAAGGCATTGCAATAATTGCGGATGGTATTGGGGCTATAGCCTTTTAACAACAGTAAATTTCTGTAATCGGTCAGGGCTTTCATATTGTTTTCATTCCAAGGGTATGCGGCTATCATCTTAGCTGTTGCTATAGAAAGGGGCTGATCCGGTTTCAGAGTGATGGCTTTGCGCTGTTGTAAATATTCTTTCAGTTGTTTGTTCTCTATCTTAACATCATTTCCAATAGACCGTATTAATGATTCATAAAGTCCCTTATCTAATGGAATGTACCAACAAGCATGTGTCCGGCTCCATTTTGCCTTTTGTATGGTCCTGACTTTGTTGCTTACTAACGGGCTATGCGGAAAACAGACTGCAATGCTTTCCTGGCTGCGATGGAAAAGCGGCTTAAGAACGACTGTTGTCATTGGTGTATAAGAATTGGTTGAAGTAAATATAAATCATAACAATACAATACAAACAAAAAACTTTTTTATTCTTTGGCTGCATAACAGTATAACAAAAGCAGTTGATGCTTATTCACAGAAAAGGAACGCGTGTAGAGATGAAAGAAGCTAAAGAATTATAACCTAGGCAGAAACAGAAGATATATCTTGTGACATAAAATAAGTCATGATTCTTCTCTTAATTCAGAGTTGATTTTGACTCCTTTACTTCATATTAAATAATTAGAATTTGGTTTGCTAAAATATTTAGCATTTACTTTGCTAATTATTTTAGCTTACTACCAACCAACTATTATGTATCTGAATAGCAAAACCTTTTTCAGTTTTCGCTATGGCACGTACTCAACCAAGGAATTGATTGAGGCGGCTATAGAACATGGCGTTACTTCTCTGGCGCTTACTAATATCAATTCAACGTGTGATGTATGGGATTTTGTGAAACTATGCCGCAAAGTAGGTATAAAGCCGGTTCCCGGCGTTGAGGTACGAAATGCAGATACTGTTCTTTATATTCTACTAGCTGCAAACGATAAGGGGTTTGCGTGGATTAATGCTTTTCTTGGCGAACACCTGGTAAACAAAAAACCTTTTCCTGAGTGGAGTGAAGAGCCCTGCTTTTTTGACGATGATAAAGATGGGTTTGTGATTTATCCATTTGGTGCTAAAGCACCGGAACAGTTGTTAAGCTATGAGCGGATTGGAATTTTGCCGTGGGAAGTAAATAAGCTGTATGCAGTTGACGTCAAAAGGTATTCTGATAAATTAGTTGTTCTTCAGCCGGTGACCTTTCAAAATAAAATTTACTTCAATCTTCATCGTTTGTTACGGGCGATAGATAAGAATGTGTTGTTGTCTATGCTTCCTAAAGAAACACAGGCTGATGAAAGAGAAGTATTCGTTTCACCTTCTCATTTACTGGAAGCTTTTCGACAATACCCGTTTATTGTTACCAATACTTACAAGCTGCTTGAAGCTTGTTCTATCAATATGGACTTTGACACTGATAAGAACAAACAATGCTTTAGTGCTACCAAAGAAGATGATAGAATATTGCTTCAAAAGCTTGCAGAAGATGGTTTCTTAGCCCGGTATGGAAAGAAAAGTAAAACTGCCAAGGCAAGGATGGAAAAGGAATTGAAAATTATTAATGACTTAGGCTTTAACGCTTATTTTCTTATTAACTGGGATATTGTACGCTATGCTTCTTCACGCGGTTTTTATTATGTGGGTCGAGGCAGTGGTGCTAACTCAATTGTTGCTTTTTGTCTTAGAATAACTGATGTTGACCCGATAGAATTGAACTTATATTTTGAACGGTTTCTCAATCCCGAAAGAACCTCACCACCTGACTTTGATATTGATTTTTCGTGGACTGACAGAGATGAAGTGATTGATTATGTCTTTAAAAGATATGGCAGGAACCATGTGGCTTTATTAGGTTCTTATTCTACTTTTCAACATGATGCTATTATCCTGCAATTAGGAAAAGTATTCGGCTTGCCAACAGATGAAATTAAGGCCCTTCAACGTAGTACGAAGGCTGAAGATAAGATTGCTGCTACTATCCTTCGCTACGGCGCTTTAATGACGAGCTTTCCTAATCATCTTTCTATTCATCCTTGTGGTATGTTGATTACAGAAGAAAAGCTAACCACGTATGCCACACCATTCATGCCACCGAAAGGATTTGCGGGAACCCAGATGGATATGTTTGTAGCTGAAGATATAGGTATCAATAAGTATGACATTCTATCTCAGAGAGGACTTGGGCACATTAAGGAAAGCCTGCGGTTAATCAAAAAAAATAAAGGTGTTGATATTGATATTCACGACTTCCATAATTTTAAGAGTGACGAAGAAATAAAAAAGCAAATCAGAGAAGCTAACACAATTGGCTGCTTTTATATTGAATCGCCTGCGATGCGCCAACTGCTTAAAAAATTAAGGTGTGATGATTATATAACACTGGTCGCAGCCAGTAGTATTATTCGACCTGGTGTTGCGCAAAGCGGCATGATGAGAGAATATATCTCGCGCTTTCATAACAGGGATAGTATCAAATATCCGCATCCACTTTTCGAAGAGCATTTAAGTGAAACTTTTGGCGTGATGGTGTTTCAGGAAGATGTGATTAAGATTGGTCACTTCTTCGCCGGTTTAAGTCTTGGTGAAGCTGATATATTAAGGCGTGCTATGAGTGGTAAGTATCGCTCTAATAATCAGTTCCTGATGATTAAGGAAAAGTTCCTGAATAACTGCAAAGAGATGGGACATAGTGACGAGTTGGCAACGGAAATATGGCGGCAAATGGAAAGCTTTGCCGGCTATAGTTTTAATAAAGCGCATTCTGCTTCTTTTGCCGTTGAAAGCTATATGAGCCTTTACCTGAAAACCTATTATCCAAAAGAGTTTATGGTGAGTGTAATAAACAACTTTGGTGGCTTCTATTCGAGGGAACTTTATTTTCTGGAACTCTTAAAAGAGGGTGGTGACATTAAACCGCCTTGTGTGAACAATAGTGATGAATATACAAACATTCAGGGTAGCGTTGTTTATACCGGCTTTATCCATATCAAAGGATTACAGAATAAGCTTGTTGAAACGCTGCTGGAAGAAAGAAAAGAAAATGGTCCTTACCTGCATTTGCAGGACTTTATTGAGCGTACCAACATTGGGCTGGAGCAGTTGAACACTTTAATTAGTGTAGGCGCTTTTCGCTTTAGCGGCAAGTCAAAGAAAAGGTTGTTGTGGGAAGCTAATTTTTTACAACAAAAAAATAAAGCTGTTGTGCAGGGTGGTGCCGCATTATTTACAGAACCGCCATTAGAATTTAGCCTGCCACAACTGGAAGATTTGCCTCTTGATGATCTTTATGATGAAATGGAAATATTGGGCTTTACGCTTTCCAATCCATTTGCGATGGTTGATGCTGAGCCGGATAAATATATATTGGCTAAAGAACTGCCTGCGAAGCTTGGTAAAGTAGTGACATCACTTGTTTATTTTATTGCCCGCAAACATGCGGTTACAAAGACAGATGCTGAAATGTTCTTTGGAACTTTCGTTGATAAAGAGTTGAACTGGATCGATACGGTTCATTTCCCCGATGCGGCGGCGGCTTATCCGCTTCATGCCTCAGGCTTCTATCTGGTGACTGGTAAAGTAACAGAAGACTTTGGTGTGTTTAGTATAGAGGTAAGACATTTAGTGAAAGTAGGGTATAAGAAACGGAGTTACGAAAACTTAGGCTAATGTTTATAAAGAATGACAGGCATATAGCCCATTTTGATTTGGATGCTTTTTTTGTATCGGTAGAACAACTGCGCAATCCAAAGCTGAAAGAGAAACCCATCTTAATTGGTGGCAGTAGTGACCGCGGAGTAGTAGCATCCTGTAGTTATGAGGCACGTAAGTTTGGTATTCATAGTGCTATGCCAATGAAGGTAGCCATGCGTCTTTGTTCTCATGCAGTCATTGTGAAAAGCGATTTTGAAGCGTATAGCCAATACTCTAAACTGGTAACCGATGTGATACGTGATACTGTGCCCTTGTTTGAAAAGTCAAGTATTGATGAGTTTTATATTGATCTGACCGGCATGGATCAGTTTTTTGGATGCCTGAAGTTTACGAATGAGTTAAGAACGAAAGTGATGAAGGAAAGTGGGTTGCCTATCTCGTATGGGTTAGCCACCAATAAGCTGATTAGTAAGGTGGCGACCAATGAAGTGAAACCGAATGGGCAAATCCAAATTCCTTTTGGAAACGAGAAAACTTTCTTAGCACCGCTAAGCATTATGAAGATTCCTGGCGTGGGAAAAGAAACGGGTTACAAGTTATTAAAGATGGGCGTGGAAACGGTGAAGGTATTAAGTGAAATACCGGTTGTAATGATGCAAAATTTGTTAGGCAAATCAGGCGCTGACTTATGGCGTAAAGCCCAGGGCATTGATGAATCGCCGGTCGTACCGTTTCATGAACAAAAATCCATCTCTACTGAACATACTTTTCATCAAGACACCACTAATGTTGATTTCCTGAATGGTGAATTGGTAAGGATGACGGAAAAGATTGCTTTTGAATTGCGTGGGCAAAACAAGCTGACAGGCTGCGTTACCGTGAAGCTGCGCTATTCAAATTTTGAGACGTTTACAAAGCAATTGTCGATCTCTTATACGAATGCTGACCACGTTCTTTTAAAGACTGCGAAAGAGCTATTTAAAGCAGTCTACGAGCGTCGTATGCTGGTTCGGTTAATAGGTATTCGGTTTACGGATTTGATACCGGGAAATTACCAGATTAATTTGTTTGATGACAAGGCTGAAATGATAAACCTGTACCAGGCAATTGATAGCGTGAAGAATCGCTTTGGTGAAAGCTTTGTAATACGTGCTGCTGGCTATTGTGAAAAGAAAAGTAAGCCGATGGCATAATTGAAAATTAAACGCTCATTTTTAATTCGGGCAAGTCTTCATACTGAAAAGCTTTAGTTGGTTCTAAGGCGCTTCTGAAATCTTTTGCGATAGGATAAGCCTGCATATCTTCTGAGGGGAACTGTGTGGCTGCTAACTCCAAGATTCTTTGTTCAGACAACTTCCCAAACAACCATTCAAAGGCAAGGTCGTCATTTAAGATTACAGGCATTCTTTCCTTCGAGTTATGAATTTGTGACATGAGAACATGACCAACGGCGGAAGTTGTAACAATGGCAGAAGTCTCTATATATTCACCTGTTGCTTTATCTGTCCAGGGCTGCCAGATGCCTGCCATGTAAAAATATTCTTTGTCTTTGAGAGAAATATAATACGGGTATTTAATTGCCGTTTTAACAGGTTTTCCGGTTCGCTTGTTTAACGGGAAAACATGCTGCCATTCGTAGAAGCCAGTTGACAAGACAAGACATCGCCGGTGTAAAGCCGCATCTCTATAAATCTTATCTGGAAACAAAATTTCTTCACCTTTAGCATTTAAGGTTACAATAGGCGGCTGAAACGTCTTATCTTGTTTATAATAACCATTCCGCATTTTTAAAACGTCTTCACGCGTCCTCAAATAATGCGGGATAAAGCCCCATTCCATTTTCACGATATCAAAGTCTTCACGGTCAGGATAGCGTTTTAAAACAGCATTCGTATCGTAATCAAAGCCAGTTTGCAGATCGCGGCTTAAAAAATCATACTTAGCAATTTCTTTTTCCAGTTGTTTAAGACGAATGTATTCGGCTCTGGTTACTTTCTGACCGTTGTAATAGCACATGACTATACGATGGATTTTAAATGGTTTGAAATGACTGCACCTATTTCTTCAGCTTCGTTTTGCCTTCCTTCCGGAATGGATGTCCAGAAATTGTGTGCCTCAAAGTGCTGGGCTTTGGTAATTACTAAAGGAGGAGTTCTGTCAGAGAAAGCGATTCTGAATACGGTTTGACCGGCTATTTTATGCTCTTGTACTCTTAATCTGACATCATTCGATTTTAATTCGAATTGTTTTGCCTCGTTTGTCATTATTGGTTTTTTGGCAAGTTACATATAGGAACTGAATCGCTAAAGCGGTTAGCAAAATTTAATAAAAAGAGTGTCCAAGTGAAAGAGGAATGATGTGTTATTCAGGAAAATCGCCGGAAGTGATTAGTACGTAGGCATCTTCAGGCACACATAATATTGGGGTCTTTTTCATTCACATATTGGCAGAAAGAGTCAATATCATACCCTTTTGTTCTTGCAAGCCAGCTTTTTAAAGCAGCTTGTATTCCTATACCGAATCTTTCAAGATTATGTACTACATCAAAAGAGTAGTCTTTACCATTTGCAGTAAATTGAAGTGTTACCCATTGAATTTTTTTCTCTTCATCGCTAGTTGCCATAAGTAGTCAGATTTTAAATTCAAAGATTGAAAAAAATATTACCAACTGCAAATAAAAATAGAAAGCAAAGGGAATAGGCAATACATGTTTTATATAGGTTAGGTTTTGTGTTTATACTAAACTCTTTTTTGCTGTCAACGGTCAGGGAACTTGGGTGCCTATTAACTTTGTGTAACTTCATTTGTTTTTTTCTTTAGCAGTGGTTACGCAGAGGCTGTATTGGCTGTCGTTGCATTGTTTTTCCAGCTAAGGTCCTTCTTTTGATAATTGGTGGACATTTGATAGGTTATCTGTCCATTTTTTTGCATTTTTAGGACATATCAAAATTCATTTGTCCGTTTTTTGGGGCTTTGTGGATGTAAGAACAAGTTCCTTTTGAGTTCTGATGTGATGATTCTTTTCTTACCTACACTTTATTTTCGGTAACGGTTTTTATGGGTTCTACAGACTGAGTTACAGGTACGCCTTCTCTAAACAGATTGTATAATGGCTGATTGATGTAAAAGTTTGTTGTGCCGATTTTTACTTTCTTTAAAAGCTCTTTTTCTGCCAACTGGTTTAAATATTTGGCTGCCGTTTTCCGGTTTATGTTCAGGTCATTTTCGAGAAATTCTATTTTGGTGTAGGGATGCTTGAACAGGTTGTTAAGCAAATCCTGACTGTACATATTCCGCAACTCTGTACGGATGCGATTTTTGTATTGCTGCATTATTGATTTTACACCTTCAACTAAATGTAAAGTTTGCTTCGCAGTTTCTTCTACTCCCTTCAGAATATAAAGAATCCAAGGTTCCCAATTGCCATCATCCCGAACCTGTTGCAGTAAGTGATAGTAACCGGCTTTGTGCTGTATGATGTAGCGACTAAGGTATAGGATAGGAAGCGCCAGCAGGTCTTCTTTGACGAGATATAAGACATTGATAATTCTCCCGGTTCTGCCGTTACCATCATAGAATGGATGTATGGTTTCAAACTGATGATGGATAATAGCCATTTTTACCAAAGGGTCAGCATCGCTCATCTCTTCCCTGTTTATAAACTCAACCAGATTTTGCATTAGGGTCTCTATGGTATTGAGATCCTGCGGCGGTGTGTAGACAATTTCGCCAGTACGTTCGTTTTTTAAAGTTGTACCGGGTAAGCGACGGTAGCCCGCATCGTTTTGTTCCAAATGCCGCTGGATATCGAGTATTGTTTTATTGGTTATTAGTTTATCGCGGCGAACGGTGGCAAACCCCTGCTTTAATGCTTCTGCATACCTGCTTACTTCTTTTGCTGCCGCATTGCTGAAGCTAGCTTCGAGCAACTGTGCTTTGTATAGTTCATCGTGCGTAGTAATAATGTTTTCGATAGCGGAGCTTTCTTTGGCTTCCTGTAAAGCCAAGGTGTTGATTAATATGTTTTCATTGGGAATGGTGGCACACCTGCCGTTGAGCAAAGCAAGGTAACGGTTGGCAGCGCTTAGCTGCTTTAGAACCGCTTTTGTTTCTATTTCCGAAGACGGAGGAAGTAACTGAACTTTTGACTGCATGATGCGCTCTATTGATTTAGTTGCCAACTAACGGAAGTGAAGATACTACCTGATCTCAAATAGTTATGATATGCATTGAGTTGAACAACTTTGAAATTCTTTTTCGCATTTGCGAATATCACGGGAATGAAAGATTACTTCTTTGTTGCCCCAAATAGATTGTTTAAGTGTGTTGATTGCCTGTCTTGTCTTTTCATATTCGTCTTCTTGGATAAGAACACTGAGGTGTCTCGGTTCGGTGAGGACACCGACCGATAAAGAAAAGAAGAAAATACTTTGTGCTGTAATGGTACCATTATCTACTAACGATTAAGTTCCAATCTAGATTCGGTGAGTAAATCAACAAACAAAAAGAATAAACATTTATATTACCTTACACGAATACGTTGGCGTAATCTGTTTTTTATTTCTTGATAAATAGGAAGCTTTCTTCCAGTGAGTTCTAAAGTTACTGCTAGTCCAAAGCGAATCTCATCTTTGATTGACATGCCATTGGCATTATGCCGACAGTTAACCTTTATAATTAAATCTGTTCCTTGAATATAGGCGTCAGCACCGTCCCCTACCACTACATCATGTTGTAATGTTCCTCTTAATGTTGGATACAAATCACTACCAGTACGATGAAGGTTTATATCATTTTGAGATGAAGTAATATTATCAAAATACAAATGAGCAATTTTATACTTTCCTGAATCGAAATTCAAAGGTGAAAACCAAGCCAGGGTAATTGTAATTTTCTTATCAATTTTTTTACCTCTTAATGCATCAGGTAATGGAAATCTATAAAGTAATGCTTGTTCCTTTTTTAATTTGCCAAATCCTATCAACGTAACTCTACTATCAGTACAAAATCCAGCCTTAGTATCATCAAATATGCCGTAACCTATATTTTGGCTGATATATTCCTTTGCAAATTTCTGATCCAAACCGCTTATTTCATTTAAGATGCTTTCTAACTTTTGTTTCGCTTTAGAGTCATCAGCATAATGAACTAAAAGTGTTTTAATTAGTACCGAATAATATTCCGAACTTAAATTGTTGCTACTATTGGAGGTATTCGCCCTACTTATTTCTTCTAAAATTTCATGCAATTTACAAGCCTTGTTACTAATTAATGCAGTTGCATTGCTTGTACCTGTACTAAAACCAATTGTATTTAATTCACCTTCCTCACCTGGAATTGCCACTTGAATTCCAGGAGGATAGCTTCTTAACGCACTTGCTGTTTGTAAAAGAATATGTTTTTTGTCTGCTGTTCGAACACGATAATGTATTCTACCACAATCGTAAAGTATTTCTGGTTTGAGAGAGCGATTGAAACCGTATCCTATTCTTGAGACTGGACTTGGAAGATCTTGAAAAGTACAAACATTATGGTCTCTATTGTATGGGTTAATGACAGATGAATCTTTATGCAATCCTCCAACAGTCAAAGCATTTATCGATTCTGACGGCGTCAGTATTTTTCTTTCATAATTCTGATGAAATAAGGCTTTATAAAAAATAGCTTGTTTATCTGAATCATTCATCTTTTCAAAAGCAGTTAATGTACAATCGATCTTTACGTTTTCAGTGTAGTTCCCACTGCTAATAATAAAAAGAACATTGTATTTATTAGATAGATAATCTATCAATTTAGACCAAGTACTCATGATATTGATAAACGGTCTGAAACTATCCCCGATAGAAAAGTTTACAATTTTTACGCTTGGCGCTACAGCCATTTGTTCACCATCGCCTTCAAACATTCTTTTTACAGCTCGATGGATTATATCTATAGCAAGGCGATTATCAGGTAGTCTTTCTTGAGTTTCATTACTGTCGATATTTTGGACTTCTAAAATTGGTCTTACATATAATCTTGATTGAATTGGAGTACAACTATTCAAATTGCCATTGATGATGAGTGAACTCATTGATGTGCCATGAACTCTATCTTTAGGAGCATATTTTCCAGCTAAATCATCAGGATCATCAATTACTAATCTGTTATTTAGTTTCGAATGCCTTTGTAAAGGATAACCATCAAGTAATGCAACTACCATTTCATTGCTTAATTTTTTTACTTCGATAGGTGCATCATCAACAGTTATATTGTCACTATCATAATCTACTTTTTTTGAAACACTTTGTCCAACTGGCTTAAAATAGAGAATTTTATCGTACTGTAAAAAGGAGACATCTGAATTATCAACTAACTCATCAAAGGCAAATATTGAGGTTTGAGCAACTGCTCCGAAATATTTAATACCCTCAATTACTGTAATTGACTCCTGAAGTATCTCACCATTGTATTCCTCTAACAATATATTGACCTCTTGTAGTATTTTATTTCTTTCATCTGATTTTTCATGATAAGCAAATTCAATTTCGAAATTCACGAATCCGCTTTCTTGCTGTCTTAATTCTTCTATAAATTGTTCAAATCCAGTGTCCCTAATCCTATCCTTTAAACTATATGGTCTGATATCAGTTAGTTGATTAAAGAAATCTCTAAACTTAGTAGTACCATTATCCCATTTGTCACTGTCTTTGTATGTTTTCCAAAACCTTAATAATTCTTTGATGCCTTGTTGATTAGTAAGGGTTACAAAGAACCTTCTATCAAAAGCTTCTTTAATATTGCCGTCATTATCTTTATAAAAGAATCCACTTCCCGAATCCATATCTTTTTCGTAGAATTCAAGCAGATATTTTAATCCGGTTGTTTTCTCAAGTGCCGTAAAAAATTCATTAATTGTTCCTGCAATTTCAAATACAAGAATCATCTCAGGAATCAAAGACTTAATAGACTTACTGAATTGAACTGCTCTGCTTTGAAATATCTTTTCAATTTCAGTAAGTCTTTTATCAAACTTTGCTATTTGCGCTTCTTTAGATGGACCAACCAATTTAAGGAAGCCAGTTTTTTTTGTTGTTCGGTCGGAGGGAGTAGTTTCACCAAAAAGAAGTAAGGGTAAATTTGCCATTAAGTTGGTTTATACTTCGTTCTAAGTTCGCTTAAAGATTCTTCTATTATAGTTTTTAAGTTTGCTGCAGGCAGAGAAAGAACATATTTGCGCTGGATATTTAAACCAAAATCCTGTATTTCAGAGAAACTTAAGCCATTTAACTTCTTCGCCAACTCTTTAATGTCAACAGGAAGCTTTTGATCCATTTTTTCCTCAAACTTCTTGAGCCAGATTAGAATTTTTGATTGGATTGGCTTCTTCAATTCCATCTGAATTTGAAATCTTCGCCAGATAGCGTTATCAAGTAGGTCGGGATGATTTGTTGCTGCAATTACAGTAACAAAACTTGGAAGCCTATCTATTTGCAATAAAAGAGAGTTGACAACTCTTTTTATTTCGCCAGATTCTTGATTATCACCTCGCTCTTTCGCAATTGCATCAAACTCGTCAAAAAACAAGACACAGTGTTGCGTTCTAACAAAATCAAAAATCTTCTTTAGATGATTTGCTGTTTCTCCAAGATAGCTTCCTATAATGCTGTCATACTTCAGTATATATAATGGTTCCATTAAAGATGCCGCTACAGCTTCTGCGACGGAAGTTTTCCCATTTCCAGGAGGACCGACTAACAATATTTTATGACGTGGCTCTAAATTATATGAGTGAAGTAATTCTCTTCTAAATTGCTCTGAAATCAGTTCGTCAATTTGCTTTCTTAAGTCCCGAATCAAGAATTAAATTATCAAAATGTTTTTTTGGGATTAATAGTTAATAGATAATTATCTAAGTTATCAGGATGGGTTACAAATAAATTGCTTAATGTTGAAGGTGATGAGTAGTTATTTAAAGAATTCAATTCCTGCTCAAGTTGATTAGCAAGAATATAATGTTGTTTACTTTTTTTCTTCAGCTATAAGGGATTCTACAACCTTTCTAAAATATTCCTTATCTCCATCACCTCCGGCTTTAACTAATTTTACGATAAGGTCGGATCTAGCCATTATTTAAATTTCTGAAGTTGTAAATTAAAGAAGAAAATTCAAGATTTAAAAAAATATAAAGCCTATTTATACAATTTTATCAACTACTAAAAAGACCATGATAATCAAATAATTCAGGTGCTTTTTCCAGTCTTTAGTCACACATTTTAAAACAACAAATCAAACACAAATGGCGATATATATTCGAAAGTTAATAGACGTCCGCACTTATTCTTAAATCACAATTCAAAAGACAAAGACTTTGCAAGGCAACTTGCTGATGTTTTAAATGTATGTGAAGTTGATGTATGGTTTGATGAATGGGAGATTGCAGCAGGAGATAGTATTGCTAACCTCGTGTCAGTAGGATTAGAAAAATCACAATTCATTTCAATATTGCTTTCGCAAGCATACTTAAAAGGCAACTTGGACGATTGAAGAATTGAATGCAGCCCTGTTTAGACAAATTGAAACAAAAACAAAAGTTGTTTTGCCTTTACTGATAGAAGAGGTTAAAATGCCAATTTTATTGAAAGACAAGTTATACATAGACTTTCAAGAAAACTATTATCATTCACTTACTAAGTTAGCCGGGATAATTCACCAAATTGATATAAAAACTTTATCTTTAGCGATAAGAAAGATAAATCCAGTTTCATTAGAAGAAGTCTTAAATACATTAGCTTATTGTGGCAAAGACCCATTCATGATCATTCCGGTAGATGTGTTCGATGAAATAGCAGTCACTGGTAAAGCAGAGGTCGAGGACAATAGTTTAAGATTTCTTACTGATACTCTTTCAAGCTCAGATCATTTATCACAACGAGCGTTAGATTACATAAACAGAGTACGAATTGGTATAAACAGAGACCCAAACAGCAGATGGGTTCATTAAGAAGAGATGCTATCAACGAAAAATGCCCTGCTGCAGAGCAGCAAGGCATTCTACTTATAGACATCAAAACCCTTCCTACTTCTTACACTTCGCCAAATACTCCTTCAACACAAAATGATATACACTTTCACCAACCTTCACCTTCTTCAAATACTCTGCTTTTTTAACCGGATTCCTGCTAATACTTCTTGCATAAGCCACAGCATTAGCAAATACCTTTCTCTTTTCTTACCTGCTGCTCACTCGGCCTCACCTTACTCATATCTGGATAACTGGTAACCACGGTATTATCTCCATATTTCTTAAACACAAGTTGCTTCCCAACCGCACAACTGATGCCTTGTAGTAAATTGCTGCTTAATATAACCATAGTTTCATTTTGGTTCTACTTTATTTGACCCGTCCTAATATAGCTATACACAAAAAATCAAGTGTATGAGTATAAAGACGGTACATCAGATCAGGAGTACGAGGTCTGATTCTGGGTTTAATTTTTCTGAGAAACAGATATTATCAATTGTAGAGGAAGTATGTAATGGGCTTACTCGCAAAGAAGCCTGTATAAAATATGGAATGGGATATGGAACTATAGGCCAGTGGATGATCCGCTATGGGCCGGGAAGAAAAAAAGCACAGGTTTCTCATCACAAAAAGCGCGAAATTGTAAGAGCTGTCACCGAAGGCAGAATGACCATTAAAGGAGGTCCAGATTGCCTGTAATGTATCATCGCTTCATAGCATAAGAGAATGGATAAGGCAGGCTCATAAAGAATCGGCAGACATTGCAGTTAAAACCATTTCATCTATGCCGCCGGTAATGACAGTTAATCCTGAAAAAGAACTTGCAGATGCAAAGCTTACAATAGCCGCACTTGAGACAATGATTGATATTGCTGAAGAACAATTTAAGATTAGCATCAGAAAAAAGCTTGGTGCCAAACAGTTACAGAAATGAAACAGTGCTATCCGCAAACCGGTATTATGGTACTATGTAAACTGTTTGGCAAAACAAGACATGCCTGGTATGATAACAGGTGGAGACAACAGGATGAGTTTTTAAAAGATGAAATTATTATTCAATTGGTACTTGAAATAAGAAATCAATTACCCCGCATAGGCACACGTAAACTGATGTATATGCTTGAACCGCAATTAGTATTACATGGTTTGCAGACAGGCAGAGATTACCTGTTTGATTTGTTGGCAAGGCACAAACTCCTGATAAGAACAAGAAAAAGAAAAATAATAACAACTGACTCCAGGCATTGGATGCACAAGTACAGTAATCTCATTAAAGAAATGGATATAAACCGGCCTGAACAGCTATGGGTAAGTGATATTACCTATATCAGGCTTAGTAACAGTTTTATCTGTTTAAGCCTTATTACAGATGCGTATTCAAAAAAAATAGTTGGTTACAATCTGCATAAAACACTGGCGGCAGAAAGTTGTATTATCGCTTTGCAAATGGCATTACAACAACGTATAAACAGCCGCCCTCTTATACATCATTCAGACAGGGGATGACAGTACTGCAGCAAAGAATATGTTGATTTACTTCGCAGTAACAATATTGCAATAAGTATGACCAACAATGGTGATCCATATGAAAATGCAATTGCCGAAAGAGTAAATGGCATCCTGAAATCAGAGTTCAACCTCTATAGCAGCCCGTTGAATTATGAACAAACCTGCCAGGCATTGACAAAGGCTATTGATAATTATAATGAAATAAGACCTCATGCCAGTTGCGATTACTTAACACCCAACAAGGCACACGCAAGCGAAGGTCAACTTAAAAAAAGATGGAAGAATTATTATAAAAAACAATAATTATCCTAAACCCTTAAAAACAATTTATTTTTGAAAACAAATTACTGTAAAGCACTAACAGGATTAATGAAACCACTGTATAGCTTTTTCAGGATTTACTATCTAACCTGTATAGCTATTTTAGGACTTGACAACTACCTACCATCTATACCTTTCCTTCGTCCAAGGTTCGTTCATCCTTCGTTCATGGTGCGTCTTTTTGTTGCTTGTAATGGGTAGGGAAGCGGAGGAAACAGGAGGAAAGAAAAGGGCTTTATGGATAAGTGTAAAAGTAACAAATACAGGAATGCAAACCTTCGTTTAATCCTTTTTTAATTGGCATATATTACTCTTTTATTTGTCAAAGTAAGTAAGCAATAACAATGTAGTTATTACTGGCATTAGTTATTGGCAAGTTAGTCTATTTTAAAATCTAATAATTCTTTAGGGTGAACATTTAAACCTTTTGCTAATTCAACTATTGTAGCTAATCCGATATTAAATTTTCCATGCTCGATTTTTGAAATATTACTACTATCTAATTCACAATTATATGACATCTCCCGTAAGCTTAAACTTTTTGCTTCTCTAAGCTTTTTTAAGTGCTCCCCAAATTGTGCTTGTATTATAGAGTAGTTTTTTTGCATCACCTGATAGAGGCGAACAAGATGGATGAAATCAAAAAAATTATTGGGGTAATATGTTACCCCAATTAAAAATTGCTTTATATTTGTTTTGATTTTCGATATAATAAAATAAGTTTTGCGATCTTCATAATATAGTTTGAAGCACTTCGCTTTGAGTCTTGGTTGAAAACCTCGGAAACTTTCAATGGACACAAGACAATAAGTTGAATGCTCACGCCTACGGGCGTGGGCTCACTTATTGTGTCCATGGCCTTCCGAGGGCCTTCAGCCAGTAAGTTGTAGTCTGCGCCTTTTTTATTTTTAAGTTTTGTTTTTTCTAACGCAGTTCTCCGCTTACCCGGGCTCAACCTTATCCATTCACCCATTTAATTGTTTATGGTATGGCAAGTAGGTTAGAGAAACATCGAAGCACAACTTCGCTACATAAAAGGAGAAAGAGACAGCAGGAGGAGAAACGCTCCCTTTCCTCCCTGCGCGTTTATCCTCATTCCCTTTCGCAACAGGAACAGCACCGATTTCTTCACCAGACCATCCTGGGACACATAGCTTACTATAAAGCACTTGCTAAGCACCAACATAGAGTGGCTGCTTATCTTTTCCATAGCTTCCCCAATCACAAAAACCATTGCCTTTTATCACGGCTTACTGAGAGCGGGCTATCCATCCTGCAGGTGCAGTTTGCGAAGAAACCGAAGAACCCAGTGTAGGGGGAGTCGGTCGGTAGTTGATGGTTGATAGATGGTGGAGAAATACAGGTTGATTGAGATTCCGCACATAGTGTCCAAAGTGAATGGTTGAATTTCTGTTGAGAGCCTCCACCACGGCAGAAGGAGATTTGCGCAACAGCGAAGGCTTCTACTATCAACTACCAACGATCCACCACCAACGGATATATCCCGTTTCAAAATCCTCTTTATTCTACAAAAATTTAGCCTGCAATGAAACTGTTTTATTGCTTACAGGCACTGCTATGGCCGGTGCTGCAACTGTGCGCCCAGTCTTCCGTAACCGGCGTGGTGCATTCCCGTACCCATGCCCCGCTATCCAATGTCAGCGTCTCGTTATCCCGCAGCGGCACGCATACCGTTACCAGCGCCTCCGGTGTCTTCTCCCTCTCCCTGCTCCAGCCGGAAGACACCCTGCTTCTCTCTTCCGTTGGCTATGCCCCGTACGGACTGCCAGTTACTGGCCGTTCCGGCTTTTTAGACATCTCTTTAGAAGAGAGGTCGGGACAGTTGGACAGCGTGGTGGTGATTGGCTATGGCACCACCACCGGCCGCACCAATACAGGTTCCATCGCTGTCATTTCGGGCGCCGACATTGAGAAGCAACCGGTGTCCAACCCTCTTGCCGCCCTGGAAGGGAGGGTGCCGGGACTGTCCGTTACCCAAAGCAACGGTGTGCCCGGCTCTTCCTTTGCGGTACAGATACGTGGGCAGAACTCCCTCTTCCAGGGGTCTGATCCTTTCTTCGTCATTGATGGTGTGCCGTATGCACCCAACAACGGTTCCGTCAACCAGCTTTCCTCTGCCGCCGCTTCGTTCTCCAGCGGGTTAAGTCCTTTCTCATCACTCAACCCTGCTGACATTGAGAGCATTACCGTGCTGAAAGATGCCGATGCAACCGCCATCTATGGCAGCCGCGGAGCCAACGGAGTGATCCTCATCACCACAAAGAAAGGAAAGAGCGGCAAGACCCACTTCTCCCTCAATGTGAACACCGGGGTGAGCCGCGTAGCGCATCCCGTGCGGCTGCTGTCAACGCCTCAATACATAGCGATGCGGCGGGAAGCCCTGCGCAATGACAGCGTAGCGGCGGATGCAACCAACGCCCCCGACCTGCTCTTATGGGACACCACCCGCCATACGGATTTCCAACAACTGCTGACGGGCGGCACTGCTGTTACCACCGATGTGCAGGCTTCCCTCTCAGGCGGGGGCGAAGGCACCACCTTCCTTATAAGCGGCGCTTTCCACCGCGAGACGACCGTGTTCCCCGGTGATATGCGGGACAAGCGGGGTTCCCTGAATGCTTCGATCAATCATACTTCTCCCAACCGGAAACTGTCGCTTTCCCTCTCCGTTATCTATTCATCGGAGAACAATTCGCTTGTGGGCACCGACCCGACGAGCCAGACACGGCTGCCACCGAACACACCGGCCCTGACTGATTCAACGGGAGCCTTAGTTTGGAGTAAAGACGGCGTTACCATCAACAACCCCCTAAGCTACCTGCTGCAGACCTATCGGGCAGTAACAGATAACGGGCTCGCCAACCTCAATTTATCCTATCACCTCTTGCCGGGGCTGACCCTGCGCGTGACGGGCGGATATAATACCTACCGCCTGTCGGAAGTGAATGTAAACCCCATCGCGTCGCAGAACCCGCAGTATAGTCCACAGGGATACACCCTATTTGGCTCCAATGCCTACACGGGCTGGATTGTGGAGCCGCAGGCGGAATGGGAAAAGACGAGGGGCAAGCTAAAGCTGAACGCATTGGGCGGAGGGACCTTGCAACAGAATAAAAACGAAAGCTCGTCCTTGTTCGCCTACGGCTATACCAACGACGAGTTGCTGCAAAGTCTGAGCGGGGCGAGCAGTATTTCCGTCTTGGGCAATGGGGCGAGCCAGTACAAGTATGCTGCCCTGTTCGGGCGGGTAACCGCCTCGTGGGACAACATGTATATCCTCAACCTGTCCGGCAGGCGGGACGGCTCCAGCCGCTTCGGAAGGGGCAGGCAGTTTGCGAACTTCGGGGCGGCAGGCGGTGCGTGGATTTTCTCTAATGAAGCGTTCATTCACCGGCATCTCCATTTTCTTTCCTTTGGCAAACTGCGGGGAAGCTATGGCGTTACGGGCAATGACCAGATAGGTGATTACAATTACTTGGATACCTGGTCGCCTACTTCTTATCCTTATAACGGTGTTTCGGGCTTGTACCCGACGCGGCTTTACAACCCGCTTTATAGCTGGGAGACGAACCGCAAGGTGGAAGGGGGCATGGAATTGGGCTTCCTGGAGAACCGCCTTTCTCTTACGCTTGATTACTACCGCAACCGGAGCTCCGACCAACTGGTGAATTCGCCCCTGCCCTCGCAGACAGGGTTCAGTTCCCTGTTGGAAAACTTACCTGCCTTAGTGCAGAATACGGGCTGGGAAGTCAGCCTGACTACCAAAAACATCGTTCGCCCTCTTTTTTCCTGGACCTCTACGGTAACGCTTACAGTGCCCCGTAACAAATTGGTTGAATTCCCCGGGCTGTCCTCTTCTCCTTATACGGATAAGTATGTTGTGGGCAAACCGGTAACGATAGTAAAAGGCTTTTCCTACAGCGGGGTGGACCCGGCAACGGGTGTGTTCTCGTTCCGCGACGTCAACCATGATGGTGTTTTGGATGACAACGATTTTGTTGTCCTCGCTGACCTTGCCCCAAAAGGCTACGGCGGGTTGCTGAACAGTTTCAGCGGGAAGGGTTGGGAAGTAGATATTTTTTTGCAGGCGAAGCAACAAACGGGCCTGAACGAGCTTTCCTCGCTTTATACTCCTTCCCTGCCGCCGCCGGGCGGGATGATCAACGAACCGGCAGCGGTAGTGACCCGGTGGCAGGAGGTAGGCGGGGTAACGGGAATACAGAAATTTACGGCTACGCCCGGATCGCCGGCTTACAATGCACTGAACTATCTTTCTTCTTCTGGTGCCGTGTACAGCGATGCTTCTTTTATCCGGCTGAAGAACGTAGCCCTTTCTTATTCGCTGCCTTCCCGGATGCTGACAAAAGCCCATGCAGCGGGTGTCCGCATTTATGTGCAGGCGCAAAACCTGTTTACCCTCACACATTACAAGGGTTCCGATCCCGAAACACAGAACCTGTTCTCACTGCCGCCGCTGCGTACCATAACGTGCGGTATACAATTAAACCTGTAAAATCTTTTTTCCTATGATACCTCCTTGCTTACGCAAACGATATAATATTCTGCTTCTTTGCGTTCTTTTCCTGCCCGGTTCCTGCACGAAGTGGGTAACAGTTCCGCCGCCAGTGACACAGGTTACGGCTGACGGCGCCTTTTCAAACGATGCCACTGCGGGAGCCACCGTTGCAGGCCTGTACAGCCAGATTATGTCGGGCTCCCTCCAGTTCCTCAACGGGGCGACTACGTTATACCCGGCGCTGTCGGCGGATGAGCTGTACCGGACTACACCGGACGCTTCTGCCGACCCGTTTACCGCAAATGCTCTTTCCTCCCAAAACAGCATCCTGGCGGGTGACCTGTGGGGAAAGGGGTACAGCTACATTTACCAGATCAATGCCTGCTTAGAGGGGCTGGCGGCTGCGGGTGGCGTGAGCGAAGGAGCCCGGCAGGAGCTATCGGGTGAGGCCCTGTTCATGCGGGCACTCTCTTATTTTTACCTGACCAACCTGTTTGGCGAAGTGCCTTTGGAACTGTCCACCGCCTATACTACCAATGCTTCGCTTCCCCGTGCCGATACAGGCAGCCTGTATCATGCGATTACGGCTGACCTGCTGGAGGCCAAAGAAAAGCTACGCCATGCCGTTGCGGCGTCACCGGCGGTGAGACCCTCGTATGCCGCCTGCACTGCGCTACTGGCAAGGGTTTATCTGTACCGGCGGTACTGGAGTGCAGCGGCGGCGGAAGCGGACACCGTAATCAACAGCGGGGCATTTGCACTGGAAGACCTTTCCTCTGTTTTTTTAAGTGGCAGCCGTGAGACCGTGTTTGCCCTTGTTCCGGTGATCCCCGGCATCAACACTGCGGAAGGGCTGAACTTTATTCCTTATGATTCTACCGTTGTTCCCACCTATGCCCTGCAGCCATCCTTAGTGAATGCTTTTGAACCAGGTGACGGCCGCAAAGCGGCATGGACGGACAACGCCTTTCTCAACGGAACGCTGTACCGCTACCCTTATAAATACAAGGTGAGAGGAGGCGACGCCATAGTGGAAAACTACACCGTTCTCCGGCTGGCGGAACTCTACCTCATCCGTGCCGAAGCGGGCGCGGAGGAAGGCGACCTAACGGGGGCGGTGAGCGATGTAAATGCCATCCGTACCCGTGCAGGGCTGCCCCCGCTTTCCCCTAACCTGTCGAAGGAGGAACTGCTGGACCACATCAGGCAGGAAAACCGCATTGAATTCTGCTTTGAATGGGGACACCGCTGGTTAGACCTCAAACGGACAGGAACGGCGGATGCGGTACTGGCGCCCCTAAAGAGCGGCTGGAAAAGTAGCGATACCCTTTATCCCATCCCTTACAGCCAACTGCTGCTGAACCCGAACCTGACACAGAATGCGGGGTATTAGGAAGTTGACATTTGGTGGTTGGTGGTTGACAATTGGTGGTTAATAGTAATGATTATAAAAAAAGTAACAGTATGAATCGTTGCAGTAAATGGTTTTGTTTTTTGTTTTTCTCCTTTCTTTCCGGTACGTCTCTTCGGGCGCAGGAGCTTTCCGTAGGCGACACCCTGCCGGACTATACATTCAACAGCGTACTGCGGTACGCTTCTTCGTCGTCGGTAAGCTTACCCGGCCTGCGGGGCAGGATTCTCGTTCTTGACCTGTGGCGCACCACCTGCGGTGCCGCTGTGGCTTCGTTTTCTCACTTCGACAGTTTACGCCGCCAGTTCCCGGACGGGCTTTCTGCTCTTGCCGTTACAACGGAGAGTCGGGAAGCCATCAGGCGCTACCTGCAGGAAAACAGTTATGCAGCGAGAACAACGATGCCGGTGATCACGGATGACTCCCTGCTGGCGGGCAAGCGATTTAAGTTCATTTATATTCCTCATGCTGTCCTGGTGGACCGGAAAGGCGTTATCGTCGCGATTACCGAACCGGGGAACATAACGGCACCCGTCATCCGCGACCTTTTAGACGGAAAGGCGATACACTTACCCTTAAAGAAAGAAGTGACGGATTTTGATTATGATGCGCCCATCCTGACGGAAGGCGGCGGAAGGAATGGGGGCAGCTTAGCCTATTGCTCTGTGATTACACACCGGTTGCCGGGCGTGATGTCCGTCTTCAATTCCGACACTGCCCGTAACCAGACCTTCTATTCCGCTTACAACCAGACGATACCACAGTTGTATGCGGGGGCTTATCATATTGTTGACCTGAAAACGAACCGGCTCATTCTGCAAGTAAAGGATGCCTCCCGGTTTAATATACCCCGTTATGACCATAATGACGACTGGCAGAAGGAGAATTTCTGGTGTTATAACTTAATACTTCCTTCCCGGGTGCCACACCCTGAACGGTATGCAATAGCCGACTTCGACCGCTTTTTCGGGGTACACGGAATGGTGGAAAAACGGAAAGTGAAATGCCTTCTCCTGGTAAGGAAAGGAAAAGGGGAACGTTGGAAATCGGCGGGCGGAAGAGAAGGGTATTATTTGGACAGCGGAGGCGTTACACTCATTCACAATATTATGATGTCGTCAGTGCTTGAAGCCTGGGATATTGCTTCTCCCTTACCGATTCTTGACAGGACAGGATTGGACAACCAACAGGCTGACATGAAAGTAGAAGGAACACCGGCTAACCTATCCCTGTTCAGGCAAAGCTTAGCGAAGTATGACCTCGATGTAATAGAATCGGTTGAGGAAGTCGAAATGCTGGTGATCCGGGAGGGCCGGTAATAGCTCGACTGATTTTAGCAACGGTAAAGAACGGTTAGCAACAAAAGAGAGAACAGGCGGGCTGTTCTCTCTTTTGAAATTGTTCCCTTCCGTTAGGAATTCTTGTGAATGATGACCTGGGGCGTCTGGCCGGATTTGACACCCTGTGACGGCTGGGACGGGTTGTTTAACTGGCTGCTGGTATAGGCGTTTTCGCATACGGAGGCGGCAAAGGTGCAGCCTGTACGCGATTGCTCTGCCGTTGTGGTATTCAGCGCCTCGTACACACCCGCCGGAGTAAACCAGTAATAAGACGGAGACTGCTTAGCCGCTTCATCTGCTTTTATACGGGTAACAAAAGCGCTGGAAAGAGCGAAGACAATGGCGGCGACCGCCGCGAGGCTGACACGATTCTTTTTCATTTTATCGTCTGCTTTTATAATCTTAAAAAGCATTAAAAACTTTTGTTTTGATTCCTACTCTGTTACAGGTTTTCGGAAAACTCCTGATTATTGCAATAATATATTCAGTCAGTTCTTTTGGAGGGCAATTCCTCTGTTGCTGCCCTGCTCTGTCAGGTAGCCTATCATTGACAGCACCGCCAACACCGTATTTAACACGATGTGTTGCCTCCAGGACAGCCCGCTAAGGAAACCGCCGCAGGAACAGGGTATATGCGGGGCGTAGATAAGCATACAGGTAATATAGACGGTGAACAGGACCAGCAAAAGTGCAGCGGCAGCAAATCCGGCTTTGGCTGTTGATCGCACCGTGAGCATCGTGCAGATGCTGAGCTCTGCCAGCGGCAGTGCGAATGAGAAAAGAGTATACCCGCCATGCAGGAAGGGTGACTGCTTTAACTGGTACATAAAATCGTCGTAGGAGAGCCATTTGCTGACAGCCGTATAGCAAAACAGCCCGATCAGCCCGCATTTAATGATGTCAATGATCAGTTGAATTTCAGTTTCCCTTTTCATATATTTTTTCTTTTGTGAAGGGTTCACGTGCTGATAAGAGGTGCAAATTAGGTTCGCCCCGATAGGCAGGCGGGAGCAAAAGATATGAGAGCAGGAGGAAGTCCGGTAAACCTTCACGTGATGGGAATAAAAGGAAATCGGTGGAAGCTGCTTTATCATGAACCGTAGAGAAAGCGGTATTCGTAAGGAGTGACACCAAAGCGGCGCTTGAATGCGATGGCAAAATTGTTGACCGTGGAATAGCCTGCCTGCCGCGCAATCTGCTTGATTGGCTTTCGGGTCTGTTCGAGCGCCAGTTTTGCAATAACGAGGCGCTGCCGTAAGAGATAGGCATACATACCGCAGCCATACAAGGCTTTAAATCCCTTTTTCAGTTTGTATTCATTGATTCCAGCTTTCCGCGCGACCTGTTGGGTGGAAAAGTGAGTGTCTAAGTGGTTTTCAATCCATTCTTTGGCAGAACGGATTCTGTCCACATCTGCTAAGCTGAACAAAGCGTCTGACCTCTTTTCGCTTTGCAGGCTTCGTAACACTTCCCCTAACAACAGTTTAAGCAGATGATGGTAGAAAGATTGGGTAAGGGGGATGTAGGGCGTGTGGAGTAACGAGTGGAGAAGGCCCGAACAGGAAACCGAAAGCGGGTATATACCGTTGGGAGGAAAGAGGAAAAGTGAGCGGGAAAACTGTTCTTTCCATTGTTCAAAAGCTGGGAAAAAAACCAGTTGCTGCCAGACAAATGAAAGCGGGTACAAAACAGAGATGAAAGAATACGTCTGCGCCGGACCTAATAGGAGCCTTCCCTGCCAGGCCTGCGCAGAGAAAAGGGTGATGGATTGCGCATGAAGTTCCCGTTCACCAGTTTGAGCAGACGTTATCTTCACCGGCCGTTCCAGTACAAACTGGCAGATTACGCCTTCGCTGGATAATGCCAGTTCAATACTCACTTCCTCTTGTGTTGTTATGATGGTATAGAGAAAGACAAACGGGGCTGCCTGCAGTCGCTGCAGGAGTAAAGAACCATAGCTCCCTTCAGCATAAAAGCATTCGCTGTTAAACAGAAGGTGCCCTGACAGGGAGGACGGAAAAGACGATGAAAAGTGGACCGTGTTCCGGTTAATAGTAATCTGAACTAACAAGATGCTTTTTCCCTTCCTAAACAAATCCTACACTTTCTTACAGTAGAGTTACTAAAAAGGGTAATAATCCTGCAGAATTGCGTAATGTTACGCATCCGAATGAGGTTGCTCCATAGTAGTATTGCGATAAATACTTAATCATTATGAGCAACAATCATCAAATCACCTTACAGGAAGCCATCGACCTGACAAGCAGCTACCGTAACAGCCATCCTTCTGATTTTTTTATTTGTGAAACCTATGAAGCAGTCGCAATACAGGCATTGCTGGCTGTGCCAGGATGCGCCCGTCTCCGTATTTACCTGGGAAGAAAACAGGACAATACGGTGGTAACGGTACTTGTGGCGGCAGATAGCAATGATGCCGATATTCTGCCACCTCTTGTGGCGACGGCTGACGAGGGATCGGGCAGCGGAGGTGTTGTACTGGAAGACGGTTACCGATGCCCTGAATCATGCCCGCCTAAATCCCAACTAAACGGTTAACCTGTGAGTATATATCATTTCGATATTATACTGGACCATTCCATTCTGCTCGCTGCCATTGCCGGCTTCGTAAGAGTTAAGCATAGTCTGAAGTCTTACCGTCCTTTCCTTTGCTTCGTTTGGCTTGCGCTTCTGAATGAAACGGTGAGCCTGGTACTCATCGAGAACCGGATGTCCAACATGACCAATTCAAACCTCTATGTGTTGTGCGAGTACATCCTTCTTATATACCAGTTTTACAAATGGCGGGCACTTACTTTAAAGACACTTCGTTTTGTTCTGTGGGTCGGAGTCGCAGTGTGGGTCACCGATAATATTCTCATTAACCGGATCTCAGACCCCAATTCGATTTTTCGGAGCTACGCTTCGCTGGTGCTGCTCGTATTTAGCATTGATAAGATGAACAGCCTGATTTTTAATGAGAAAGGACACCTGCTGCGCCAGGCTACTTTTCTGATCTGTGTGGCTTTCCTGTTGTTTTATGGATGCAAGCTCTTCATAGAGGTTTTTCACCTTTTCAAAGTGCCATTTAGCACGATATTTTATGATTACCTTTGGATGACCCTTTCGGTTGTCAATGGTGTTTCCAATATTATTTATGCAATTGCCGTGTTATGCATCCCGACGAGAGAAGAATTTATATTGCCCTATTGACCACGGGCCTGATTGTGATCGTACTGATCGCGTTTTTTGTTGTCACCGCGCTCCGGTTTCACCGACGGAAAGTGTCTGCCACCCAGCTGACCCTGCAACAGGAAATGCAAATACAGGAATTGGAGCGGAGCCGGATTGCCTCTGACCTGCATGATGACTTAAACTCGGGATTATCAGTCATTAAACTTCGCCTGTCCGTTCTTTCGATCGAGGATGAGAAACAACGTACTATTTTGGCATCTACCATTACTTATGTGGACAGCCTGAGTGACAAGGTGAGAAGTTTTTCAAACCAGTTACTGTCCGTTGCCCTGGAAACGTACGGCTTGCAACAAGCTCTGGAAGAATTAATTTCACCGCTCCTTAGTTTACCCCAATATCAGGTTGATTATCATTTTCAATTCATGACTTCGACACTGGCAGCCGAAGCGGACATTCACATTTACCGTATTTTTCAAGAAATCATAAACAATATACTCAAGCATTCGGGAGCCAGCCGCATCTTTTTCAAAATCTTTGAAAACCAGCACACCCTTTTCCTCAGGATCGAAGACAACGGAGGTGGATTTGACCTTGCCTCTGAGGATTACCGGAGGGGCTTAGGTTTGCAGAACATCCGCATGCGCGCCGACATTTTAAACGCCAGAATGTACTTAACAACCCGTAAAGGCGAGGGAACAAAATATGAGATTGAAATACCTAAACAGGCCGTGAAAAACCGTGAATAACGCGGAATTCCATTGTTGTGGTTCATTTTAACTCTTCTACATTAAAAAGGCCGTGGCGGATGGCATAGACGACAATACCGACTGTGGTTTTGGCGCCGGTTTTTTTCATAATTTTCGTTTTGTGTCCCTCAACCGTTCTTGCACTCATAAAAACGATTTTACCAATTTCCTCACTCGATTTCTCTTCGCACAGCAGAGAGATAATTTCTTTTTCTTTCTCCGAAAATGTTGGCGTAGAAGGATAAGGAACGAGATGGTAAATGCTTCTGGAAATCAATTTTGCCAACTTCGCAGACGCAAACCGGCAAAAATACTGGCGAAAAGCAAATACGGTCTGTATCGCCTCAATAATTTCGTCTTTGGAAGCTTTTTTAATCAGGTAGCCAATTGCGCCTGCTTCTATCGCATCCATGATAAACCGGTCGTTGTCATATTGAGAAATGAGAATGCAGCGGGTATTCAGACTCATGCCGGTGATTTCCCTGACTGCCCGGATGCCATCTATATCAGGCATTTTGATATCGGACAATACCACGTCTGGTTGGTACTGCTTAACCAATTGAAGCAATTGCCTGCCATTGTCCGCCTCACCAACCACCGCCATCCTCGCATCGGCGTTGATTATAAAGGCCAATCCATCCCGATAGATTGGATGGTCATCAGCAATCACGACGCGGATCCGTTCGGAAGCCGCGTGGGTTGGGCCGTCAGGACCATCTTCGGGTGGTGTTACAGATTGAATAATCATAAAAAGTATTTTACTTGTGAAGCCAAATGAATGGGACCGGTATGAAATAGTTTGGCCTTACGACAATGTGATACTAAGCTACGTCAGAAAAGTTTGGTGTCCGTACTATTACCCCGAAACGGCGTAAGATTACCGGGAAACAACGTAAGATTACGTTGTTCATTCAATTCATTCTCCTTTTATTTTTATACCCCACATTGTTGTTTTGTGGTTGGCTTTCGAGGCAAACACCGGAAGAGTCGGGATACCTACCAGTTGAATTTTTTACATTTTCGTGCCCGCGGTCTGAGAATGTAAAAGGATTTCCGGCAGCGGGTCATTGATCGATATCTTAATTTCATACAACGGCATTTGAGGATTCTGCCAATCGGCAGTGCAAAAAAATAACCATGGAACGCTTACTTCAGTTATTGAATTCGATGGCCCTCTTATCAGAACCGCTACAGGCTTACCTGACAGGTGCGTTACAACGTCACTCGTTTAAGAAACGCTCCTACCTGCTGCAGGCAGGACAGGTAAGCACCCACATCTACTTTCTCGAAACCGGTTTGGTAAGATGTTTTTATGACAATGAAGAACAGGAAATCAACATCTGGTTCATGGACAAGGGCAATGTGATCATCTCGGTCGAAAGCTTTCTACAACAAGTCAAAAGCTACCAATACATTCAGGCGTTGGAAGAATGTGTCACCTGGTCAATCAGTTATGCGGAGCTGCAAACCATTTATCGAAAGTTCCCCGAATTCAATCTGCACCGGGCGATGCTTCTTGAAAAGTACTATGTGGAAAGTGAAAAAAGACAACGTATTCTTTCGCTTAAGACTGCGGGTGAACGATATGCTGAACTGATGTTGGTTCAGCCTGAAATTATACTTCGGTTGCCAGCCAAGTACATCGCTTCCTATCTCAACATCAACGAAACGTATTATGCTCAAATAAAAGCGGCTTATAAAGGCTGATTTTCTTCTAATTTGCGGGCTTAATTTCTTCTGATTTCCATATCCGCGCTCGCGTTCTCCCAATTTACTTTTACATCATCAAAGCAATAGATTATGAAACGTTCCTTACCAATCCTCTTTTTATTCGTTCTCTTTTTTTCCTGTAAGAAAGAAAACAGCCTGCCAATAGATTCTGTTGCAGACAAAAACGTTTTGTTTTTTCAAAAAGTGAAATCACAATTGAAAGACAGTCTTTCTTCGAATGATTATACAAACATGGATATAAGCAGGATGTATAAAAGTACTGATGTACAAAGCAAAGGATGTTTTGTAAGAATCGGCTTGCTCAACAGAGATATGGCTACCGATTTTATCCTGCTCAAAACGGATACATTGGGTACGATCAGGCAAGGCAAGATTGTTCACGTTGATAAGGAGATGTTGAAAGGAGATAACAAACGATTTGGAGGTCGCTTTGCCATTGCTTCCTTGAACAGATCGAACACAAGGTTGAAAGAAATCGAGAGTGGAAAATTTAAATCTATTGGGAGTGGAACGGATTTGATGGAGGCAGAACAACCGGCAGGGGAACAAACACTACCCGATTGTGTAATCACCTGTTACTCTACTGGTGGCGATTTTGAAGGCGATTGGTATTGTTACGAAGGATTTTACGATGACTTTGGAGGAGGTGATGGAGGCGCGTATACCTATGGTTATTCTGGCGACGGAGATGGTTCTTCGGCTACTTCCAATGAAGACAATACGATGGTGGTTGAAGTCGAATCCAATGATGACCCCGCTATAAAAGTTGAGGATTACATTAAATGTTTCAGCAGTGTGCCTGATGAAGGAGCCACCTATCAAGTTACTATCTTTTCAGATATTCCTGTTAATAACAATCCCGGTAAAATGTTTGAATGGGCAACCGGTTCACCAGGGCATAGCTTTATTCAGTTAACAAAATCGTCTGATAACTTCAGCATTCAACTAAGCTTTGGATTCTATCCGCAAATAAGCTGGCAGATATTGACAAGCCACCCGTGCGCAAGTAAAATAGTTGATAACGGAGGACACCGTTTTGATGCATCACTTACCCAAACCATCAGCAGTAGTCAGTTTGAAGCAGTCATCAGTAAACTTGAATTATTAGAGAACACCGATTACAGTCTTTCTGATTGGAATTGTACCGATTTTGCTTTGAGTATTTACAATGCAGCCACTTATAATCCGCTGACCATACCGCAGTATAGTACAGAAGGCGATGGGACGTTGATGAATACACCACAGGGTTTGTATAAAGAAATCACGATGCTACAGGCATCAGGCAATACGGCACATGGAATTCCAAGTGTTCCCAAAAATGAACAAGAGGCAGGTAGCAGCCACGGAAGTTGCGGACAGTAACAATAAAATGTTTTTTATGAAATTAGCCATGCAAATTTTAATACATCCTGTAACCATATCCCTTCTATTTTGCTTTCTTATTATCAGTGGCGAATCAAGCGCATTCTTTTACATCGTTTTATTGATTATGGGATCGCTTGAGGGTGTTTTGCATTCTCTATTGGGATTAGCGGGGCTGATTCTGCTTATACTGTCTCTCCTCGTTTCAAAACAATATCAGAAACACTTGTTCGATATAGCCGGAGTCGTGTGCATGCTTGTTTCGCTGATTCGATTTTTCACACAGCCAGGAGCCGATTACAATTATAACACATTCCGTGAATCGGTTCCGTTGACCATGTTGGTCATTTTTGTGAGCCTTCTGCTGACGAATTTATTATACCATCTGCTGCAATTAAAAAAATGCAGATACTCTTCTTAAGAGATTCAGCTTAGCACTTTAAAAATTTGTGAAGTAAGAAAATGTGAGTTATGAATATATCAATGACATGGGCAACCTATGCCCTGATAGTAAGCGTATGCTTAGGAGTTTATTACTTGGTTATCATTCTTTTTATTCGGCGTCTCAAAGCAAAAGCTCCTTCAATCAAAGCCGAAAGCAACGATTTCCTGGAAGCATCTCCAACTTTTGCGGAACCGAAAACTTTTGCAAATGCAAACACCAATCTGTTTGGTGAACCATTCGAAGAGGAATTGGAATCCGAAAATGAAATGGTAAGCTTGTCTCCATACACACAGGATTTTGCCGATGAAGTCCAAGCCTTTACTTCTTCTTCTGATGAATCCATTACAAAAGAAGAACTTACCCATGCCATTCAACGAATCATTCTAAAATATCCTTCTTTAAAAGAAAGTCAGTATAAGTACGAACTAACCCAACTCATCGCCATTTCTACGGAAAATTATTGTTCCATTCATTTCAGCGCGGAAGAATTGAGTGAGTTATGGAAATGTTGAATGGAGCAATCAAACCTGCATAGGTACCGGGCAGTAAAACCGTGTGCGGATAATACCATCCATTGCAGGTAAACAGCCTGTTGGTAATCCTGTTCCTGTTGTCTGCAGGAACAGGTACAACAGGTAACGGATCGTCATGTTTTAAATCAAAATACAAGGAGGAAAGTGTGAGAAAGAATGTGTGGCGCGATGAGCGCAAAAAAGGAAGGTTAAGGACAGCTCTGTTGCTGATGACGACAATTATAGCAACCATTGAATCGAAAGCGCAAGACGGCAATGCCGGTATCAATCAGGCAACGGAAATGGTAAAAAGTTATTTCAGTTCCGGTGCGAACTTAATGTATGCGGTCTGTGCTATTGCGGGCCTAATCGGTGCGTATAAGGTATATCATAAGTGGAATAGTGGTCATCCTGATGTAAGCACATTTGCGGCTGCTTGGTTTGGTTCCTGCGTATTCGCCGCCTTAGTTGTTACAGTTATTAAATCATTCTTCGGCATTTAAAGAAAGAGACATGAGCAATACCATTTATAGCATTAATAGGGGCATCAACCGACCGCTTGAATTTCGTGGACTGAAATCGCAATACATTGGTTATTTCGCCGGTGGTTTGGTAGCGGTATTGCTTCTGTTCAGCATCATGTATATCGCGGGGTTAAACGCCTATCTCGTGGTTGCAATTGGAGTTGGCTTAGGCGCCTCCGTGTTCTTTTTCGTATACAGGCTCAACAATAAATACGGTCAGTACGGTTGGTCGCAAAAGAAGGCGCAGGGCAGAATACCCAAAGTGATAAAAACGAAGTCAAGAAAATTTTTAATGCTGAAGTAATGGAAAAGTGGTTAGAGAAGCACATGCCGATTGCAAGTGTTGAACATGGTTGCATCGTTTCAAAAAATGGGGATATTACAATCGTATTCAAAGCGCATTATCCTGAATGTTTAACACGCTCCAATGAAGAGTATGAAGCGTTAAATGAAGCCAGAATAAAAGCAATCAACTCGTTACCCGATAACTCGTTATTTGTTCAACAGGACGTTTACATCAAGAAAACGTTTCAGGGCAGCACCCAGGGCAACAGTTTTTTAGAGTCTGCAAGCAATACTTTCTTTGGAGGCAGAAGTTATGGGCAACATGAATGCTTTATCAGCGTGGTAAAGTTGCCGCCAAACCGTGAAGCTTCTTATTCAGGTTATACCAATCTGCTTCGCACCTCACTGGTACCAAAGCAAACAATCAGCATTGCGATCTTAAACGAATGGGAAAATTGGGTAAGCCAATTTAAAAGGTTAATGCAGGAAGCGGGTGTGCGTTTGCATAGGCTAACCACGGATGATATATTGAGCACTGATAAACAAGCAGGCATCATTGAAAAATATCTGTTTCAAATTGCGGATTCCAGCAAGCCGATCATCAAAGACATTGACTTAAACGGTGGCGTAAAAGTGGGCAGCGATATCTGCCAGTTCTTTACACTTGCCGATGTGGATAGTTATCCCTCTTTCTGTTCATCAAGAATCACCCATGATGCTTACAGTACAGATAAAACGGTTTTTCCTGTAAGCTATGGTTCACCATTGGGATTGCTTCTGCCGGTGGATCATTTGACCACGACATACATTTTGTTAGGCAATGTGAGGGAAAGCAAACGGCGCAATGAGCGCAAAGCAAAGCGCACCTTATCGCTTTCCCGTTATTCAAGGGAAAATGCGATTTCCAATGATGCGATTAATGATTACCTGCATGAACTAACCGCCGAAAGCAGACGCCCTTGTTTTTTGAACCTCACGCTAATGACCATTGCAAGCAATGAATCTGATGTGCTTAAACAAATTGAAGCAGTAAGAGCCGCTTTTGCACAAATAGATGCTGTTCCCAAGCATGAAACGGTTTGTGCGCCGCAACTGTTTTGGGCGGGTATTCCCGGCAATTATGCAGACCTGCCTAAAGACCATCTCATTGAAACGTTTGTTGAGCAGGCATCCTGCTTTCTCAATAGCGATACCCCTTACCAAAGCAGCGGCAAGTGTTCACTCCGTTTGGCAGAGCGGTTATGGGGCAAACCTGTCAATGTGGATTTGTTTGACGAACCGATGGAAAAGGGAATCATCACCAACCGGAATATGATCGTGGTAGGGGGTTCAGGGGGTGGTAAATCGGTTTTTACCAATCACCTTTCCCGTTCCTTATATGACGGCGGTGCTCATGCCGTTATCGTTGACATTGGCGGCAGCTACAGGGGTTTGTGTACGTTGCTCAATGGTTACTACTTTACTTATACAGAAGCAGCTCCCATACGCTTTAATCCCTTTTTTATTTCTGCTGATGAAGTTTTAGATACAGAGAAGAAAGAAAGTTTAAAAGCCTTACTCGTATCGCTTTGGAAAAAAGAAAATGAAAGCTTCAACCGTGCCGAATATGTTGCGCTATCAAATGCTTTGCAGGGCTATTATCATTGGCTCTTGTTTCATAAAAACATCTTTCCTTCTTTCAATACTTTTTACGAGTATGTAGAGAGTGTTTATGTACAAGTATTGAAAGAGCATAAGGTAAAAGACAAAGACTTTGATATTGACAACTTCCTCTACGTGCTGCGACCTTACTACAAAGGCGGCGAGTTTGATTACTTGCTAAATGCAAGTCAAAATCTCGATCTCCTGCAGCAGCGCTTTATCGTCTTTGAACTGGATAACATCAAAGACCACCCGATTCTCTTTCCCGTGGTAACGCTCATCATCATGGAACTTTTTATCTCCAAGATGAGAAAACTAAAAGGCATCCGCAAAGTACTGGTGATTGAAGAAGCGTGGAAAGCGATTGCCAAGGCAGGAATGGCAGAGTTTATCAAGTACGTGTACAAAACGGTACGGAAGTTTAACGGTATTGCCGTCGTAGTCACTCAGGAACTGGACGATGTGATCAGTTCACCGGTTATTAAAGAAGCCATCATCAACAATGCGGACATCAAAGTGCTGATGGACATGCGCAAGTTCATGAACAAATTCGATGGCTTGCAGGCAGCGTTAGGACTCTCCGAAAAAGGAAAGACCATTCTCTTATCTGTCAACCGGAACAATGAACCGGGAAAAAAATACAGGGAAGTGTTTATTGACTTAGGTGGTCAAGTGATGAAAGTCTATCGCAATGAGCTTTCACCGGAAGAATACTTCACTTACACAACGGAAGAAGGGGAAAAATTGAAAGTGCTGCAATACACGGAAAAGTGGGGAAGCATGGAGAGGGGAATCAAAAAATTAGTTGCTGACCTTAAACGCAATGAGGAATAGATTTTATAACACTAAAAATATAAATATATGCGTCAATTAACCTGTATCTCTCTTGCCTGCTTTCTACTGTGTATTGGTTGTCGGGAGATTTGGAAGCATACTGATAACACCAAGCGTTTCATCCCAGGCACTTATGTAAAGGAAGTGAAAAACGAGTTTGCGATTGCTTACGACACGCTTATTATTCAATGTGCTGCTGGCAACAATTTTCTGATTGTAAACAGAACCGCTTTTCAACCGATACGTAACAACAGGCTCCTCCCAACACAGTACACGGAAAAGAACTGGAAAGCCATTTATGATGAACAATCTCAAAATCTTTATGAACAGCAGTTGGGTAAAACGTTTTCGTTTGATCCCTCTAATAAAGGGCTTTTTATGGGTGCAAGTCAGTATGCCAAAGTCAATCTGTAGGCAGGAATAATAATCACAGTTTAAATCGAATGTATGCGAGAATGTATGACACTTATAGTCATTGTACTCTTAACTATTTTAACTCCCAAGTACGGACAGGCCCAAATACCAATTGCAGAGATCATTAAACAAGGGGTAACAAAAGTGATTAAAGCGGTTGACCTTCAGGTGCAGCGATTGCAAAACAAAACCATCTGGCTGCAAAATGCGCAGAAGGTGGTTGAAAACAGCATGAGCGAACTGCACCTGAACGGGATAACGGATTGGGTACAAAAACAAAAGGATTTGTATAGTGATTACTACAAAGGCCTAACGGAAGTAAAATCTGTCATTGCCTATTACCACCAGGTTAAAGACATTTCAACAAAAGAAGCGCAGTTGATGGCTGCATACAAGCGTGCCTGGCATAGGGTACAAAGGGATTCTCATTTTACTGCGAATGAGTTGAACTATATGTCGCAGGTGTATTCCGGTATTGTAGACCAATCGGTGAAAAATGTGGATGGGCTTCTTATGATTGTTAATTCTTTTCTTACCCAGATGTCTGATGCCAAAAGGCTTGAAATCATCAATAGCATCGCAGAAAGGGTAAATCAAAATTGGGACGACTTGCAGCGGTTCAATAATCAAAATGCGATGCTCTCATTGCAAAGAGCCAGAAATGAAGAGGAAGCAAGAGCGGTGAAAGCGATGTACGGTTTGTGATTCATCGGAATGGTAATGAAAGAAAATTTGTGAAGATTGAAGTGGTGTGTTATGAAAAAGATGGTTCTGTTTTTTGTGTTGTACGCATGCTTTTTAAAAAGCGCAAGTGCGCAAACGTGGGACGAATGGTTTCAGCAAAAGAAAACGCAGATTAAGTACTTAACCCAACAGATTGCAGCCCTGCAGGTATATGAAGGGTATCTCAGTAGAGGTTATCAAATTGGTAAGAAAGGATTAGGCGCAATTGGTAAGGGCAAAAACGATGAGTTCAATTTGCATCAACAATTCTTTACTTCTCTTTCCCTTGTCAATCCTGCTATCAAGCATTACACCCGCATTGCCGACATCATTGCCTTACAATACAACACGATTACGCAATACAAACTATGCATGAAAGAGGCTCGGCAAAACGGCCAAGTAAGCGGTAGTGAGATTGGCTACATCAATTCTGTCTTTACTTCTTTGTTGAAAGATTGTGCAAACGGCATTGGGGATTTGATTTTGCTTACTACCGATAACCAGTTGCAGCTTTCCGATGATGAAAGGCTGCACCGAATAAATGCCCTCTACAATCGTATGCTGGACAAGAACAACTTCGCTCAACATTTTCACAACGAGTTAAATGTATTGATCGGAAACCGGAAAAACGAACAAAACGAAACTTCATCCATCAAAGAACTATTCAATCTCAAATAGAAGTTATGAAACGGAATAAAATCATGATCCTCTGCTTTTGCCTGGTTGGGTATATCAACTGCGCATGGGCGCAATCTTACGAAGCGCAACAATTGTTATTGGATTGGACAAAGCTGGCGCAGATGAAAGGCATACTCAAAGACATGAAAGAAGGCTATGAAGTGGTTGAAAAAGGGTATTCCACCATTAGAGATATTTCAAAAGGAACCTTCAATCTGCACGAAGCCTTTTTGGACGGTTTATGGCTTGTTAGCCCGACCGTTCGGAAATACTGGAAGATACCCCAAATCATGGATGACCAGTTACGCTTGATAAAGGAATACAAGTCGGCATTTGCCAATTGTAAACGCAGTGGTTTACTAAATGGAGATGAGATTGTTTATGTGGGTGAGGTGTATGGCAATGTGTTCCAACAATCCTTGAAAGACTTGGATGATCTTACCCTGTTACTCACTGCCAACAAGCTGCGCATGAATGATGATGAGCGGCTAAGCAGCATTGATAAAATATATGCGAACATGGAAGATAAACTTCAGTTCCTGCGAAGTTTCAATAATCATAATTCTATTCTCCTTCTGCAACGAACAAAGGAAACAAATGAGGCAAAAGAGCTGCAAAGCCTCTATGGTGTAAACAAGTAAAATAAACTATATGAAACGGTCTGTAAAAATTGCCCTATGGGCAGTTGGGGGAATGCTTTTGCCCCTTCTCTCTGGGGCACAGGATAACGGTCAAAACTTTTCGAATGAGTTGTACAGCCTGCGCGATGTGCTGGATGGAATCTATAATCAAATGATTCCGTTGTGTTCACAACTGATCGGGGTCGGGCAAGGAATCGCCGGTTTTGCGGCTCTGTGGTTCATGGCAGCAAGAGTGTGGCGGCACCTGGCGAGGGCAGAGCCGATAGACTTCTATCCACTGTTCCGTCCTTTCGCCATTGGTCTTGCGATCATGCTTTTCCCATCGGTCATCAGTTTGATCAATGGAGTGATGCAGCCAACTGTAACGGCTACAAGCGGCATGGTTACAAACTCTGACAGTGCGGTTGCCTTTCTTCTGGAACAAAAAGAAGAAGCCGTCAAGCAAAGCTATCTCTACGAAATGTATGTTGGAGAAGGAGGTGAAGGAGATAAAGACAAATGGTATGAATACACGCATCCGGGCAAAGACGCTTCTGATGAAGGAACGTTTGAAAGCATTGGTGATGACATCAAGTTTGCCATGGCAAAGGCTTCTTACAACTTTCGCAACTCGATCAAAGAGTGGATGAGCGAAATACTTCAAGTGTTGTTTGCTGCCGCGTCGCTTTGCATCAACACCATACGAACCTTCAACTTAATCATCCTTGCCATTTTGGGTCCGCTGGCCTTTGGGTTGAGTGTGTTTGACGGCTTTCATCACACGCTTCAACAGTGGATCGCCCGCTACCTCAATGTGTTTCTCTGGCTGCCTGTTGCCAACCTCTTTGGAGGCATTATGGGGAAGATTCAGGAGAACATGCTGAAGATGGACATCCAGCAGGTAAACACTTTTGGTGATACCTTTTTCAGCCACACCGATATGGGATACCTCATCTTTCTCATCATTGGCATCATCGGCTACTTCACCGTTCCGTCCATTGCCAATTACATCGTGCATGTGGGTGGCGGCGATGCCCTGGGTAGTAAGGCAAGTGCCGTAACAGCAGGGGCTATTGGTGGTGCGGCAGCCGGCGGCATGTCGGCAGGCTCTTCATTAATGAATCGTGTAAATGGTGGCGAACACAACCTGATGAGGGCAGGGGGTAATGTACGAAGTGGATATAGAGAACCACCATCGGGTTCAGGCATTGCTCACGGTGTGGGAAAGGCTTTTGGTCACGCCCATCATTATTTGAAAAATAAGCTTTCAAGCGATAAGAAAATTTACTGACCATGTTTACAAAAATGAAAAATATAGAAACCGCTTTTCAGCATGTGCGGATGTTTACAGCGGTCATCATTGCCGGTTGTTTTCTCCTATGTGGTTTTGTTTTGTTCAAAAGCTATCAGTTGGCTGCCATCACCCAAAGCAAAATCTATGTACTGGCAAATGGTAAAGCATTGGAAGCTGTGGCTGCCGACAGAAAAGATAACATTCCTGTCGAAGCGAGAGATCACGTAAAGATGTTTCATCAATATTTTTTTACGCTTGACCCTGATGAAAAAGTGATAAAAACAAACCTCACAAAAGCTTTGTATTTGGCTGATGAAAGCGCCAAGCGTCAGTACGAAGACTTAAAAGAGAATGGCTATTACAACAACATCATTGGCGGAAACATCAGCCAGCGGATTGATGTGGACAGCATACAGGTTGATGTGAATGTGTATCCTTATCCGTTCCGCTGCTGGGCGACACAAAAAATCATCCGTGCTACCAGTACTGTTTACCGTTCTCTCCTTACAGAAGGGAACCTGCGCAATGTGTCGCGCAGCGATAACAATCCGCACGGCTTTTTAATTGAACACTGGAATACGATTGAAAACAAAGATGAAAAAACAGAAGCCCGTTAAAAAAGGAGAGTTGTTATGTTACGGTTAGGCAAGAAACGAGATGGACAAAATAGAACGATACCATTTGAAAGTGTAAAAAAGGCTTGTGATGTGGGGCTACAAAAGTGGGCGGACTACTTATCAAAGAAAGCTAAAAAGATACCGGAACAGACATTAGCGAGAACACTGATAGTTATATTTATGACCATTGCGCTCGCTCTTACGTGCCGGCTTGTTTATTCATACAAACATAGAAGCCGGCTCCAGTTCCCTGCTATAAGAGCACCCGCACCTACACATACTTACCGGCCATCGGCTGATGCTCTTGTACTTAAACGCATCCGGCATTTTCATCACTATCTCGATAGCATTCATCTAAACGATGAGCCTGTTTATGATAGCCTTACACAACAGAGACCGCATTTAATTGACAGCATCATTATTATCGAACGATTAATTAAAGAATAAAACAGTAAACCATGAAACGATTAGACAGCTTCAGCAATGACAATGAGATGAAGCGGTGCAGATTCCTGTTGCTTTTACCGGCACTCATTCTCCCTTTCCTCACATTTTTGCTTTGGTCGGTAGGCTTGGTGGGGGGAAGTGAAGCAAAAGCAAATATCACACAAAGCGGGTTGAATATGCAACTACCGAAAGCAAAGTTGAAGGAAGACAAAGGCTGGAACAAGCTTTCCTTTTATGAACAGGCGGATAAAGACTCCGCACTGCATTCAGCGGTGGTAAAAAATGATCCTCTCTTTCAGCAAAAAAAAGATAGCATTTATTTATCGGGCGAAAATAAAAGCCTAAGAGTTTATAATCCTTTGCCGCCTGACTATGAAGATTCAAACGAATTCAAAGTAACTCAAAAGCTTGCTCAATTAAACGCAGCAATAAACAATAAAAGAACTGATCATTCACCAGCAAACGATCATCGCCAAAGTGAGCAAAGCCAAGCTTCTTTTGGAACAAAAGATGTTGACCGATTGGAGCGAATGCTGCAAGCGGTTAATGGACCCGATTCTTCTTCCGATCCCGAAACGGAGCAGTTGAATGGCATGATGGATAAGATTCTTGACATCCAGCATCCCGAACGGGTAAAGGAGAGAACGCAACAGGAATCCGAAAAGAATAAGCACCAGGTATTTCCGGTTGTTAATGAACAAAGTGGTGGTGACATATCATTATTGGAAGCAACAAACAAAAGCAAACAAGATAAACGCAACAAGGTTTCAGAGCTTATAAAACACAATGCGTTTTACTCCCTGAGTACCGATAGCTCAAGTGAAAAACACCAAAACATTATTGAGGCAGTTATAGAAGAAACACAAACCGTAGTTAGCGGTTCCGTGATAAAGTTTGCTCTGAAGAATGACGTTTATGTCAATGGTATTGCTGTGCCGCAAGGAACATTTCTGTATGGAACGGCTTCTCTGCAAAGCGAACGCCTGAACATCTCGATTGCTTCCATTCATTATGCAAACAACTTGTTGCCGGTGGCTTTATCTGTGTATGATATGGATGGTTTGCCCGGTATCTATATTCCTGGTTCAATCAATCGGGATGTGGCTAAACAAACGGGTAGTGAAGCTGTTGGCAACTTTGGTATTTCTTCTTTTGATCCATCCCTTGGTGCACAAGCAGCAAATGCAAGCATTGCGGCTGCCAAAGCACTCATCAACAAAAAAGCGAAACAAGTAAAGGTTACAATCAAAGCGGGGTACCGTGTATTGTTGAAAGACGAGAATGTAAAATAAAATTTTATCACCAAACAATTATACAAAATGAAACAAATAATGGTAATGATGCTGACTGGTATCTGTTGTTGCTATGGGCAAGCGAAGTTGATTGCACAGTATTTACCCAAAAGCATTGCACCTTACCGGATAGAAATCGGTTATGTGAAAACGAGCAACCTAATCTTCCCATCTGCTATTAAAAGTGTAGATAGAGGAAGCAGTTTGGTGCTTGTACAGAAAGCACCTGGTGTTGAAAACATCCTGCAGATTAAAGCAGCGGAGCCCAACTTCAAAGAAACCAATGTAACCGTTGTAACCGCTGACGGACATTTTTATTCGTTTGAAGTCGATTATAATGACGCTCCAACTACCCTTAATTTTTCTTTTGTTGGCGATAGCAGCGAGAAAGCCATGGTAAGAGATCAGCCGGTGTCGGAAGCTTCTTTTATCAATGCGGTCAATGTCATCAAAGGTAAAAAGTATTCACTGCACAAACAGGTGCGTGAACAAGGAATTAAGCTGCGTTTGCTGAACATCTTTGTAAGAGATGACAAGGTTTACTTGGAAATAGGCATCGCCAATGGATCACTAATTCCATTTACTCCTTCTTATGTTCGCTTCTTTCTACAAGACAAGAAAAAGGCAAAACGCACGGCAACCCAGGAAATAGAATTGATACCGCTCTATCACTCTCCGCTTGAAAAAGTCGAAAAAGAGAAAGAGTGTAAAAGTGTATTTGCGTTTGCAGCCTTTACAGTTCCGAATACAAAAGAATGGGTAATCCAACTGGGAGAAAAGGGAGGAAGCCGCTCTCTTACTCTTCACCTTACTCATCATAACCTTCAAAAAGCAAGGCTATTATAAAAGCGTTTTCATAAACTATTTAAATCGTATGGTATGAACGAAGTAAATTATAAGTATTTGACAGAGCAGTTGAAGAATACTGGTTTCGAGGATGTGTTGAATAAGGAACTTGCCAATAGAATGTCGCAGGGAGCCGTAGAGTTTCAACTGATGCATAATAAAACCTTTGGAAAGGACAATATAACTGCTACCCTTCATTTTAAGAAAGGAAACAATTCCGACATGTATTTCTTCAACCGGTATCAACTGCAGTTAATGGATAACAAGTTCGATATAAAAGCAAGGCAAATGTTTCAAAAAGGAAGTTCGATCACACTAAAAGAAGGTTACAATCTGTTAGCTGGACGAGCAATACATAAAACGCTTACCAACAAAAATGGAGAAAAATACAATGCATGGCAACAGCTCGATTTTAAGAATGTTACACAAACGGGCGATTATGAGTTCAAACAGTTTCATGAAAAGTATGGCTTTGATTTGGAAGCAACGTTAGCAAAGTATCCAATCAAAGACTTGCAAAATGCAGAAAGCAAAAAGGAGTTAATCCGGTCATTAGAGAGGGGCAATCTTCAATCAGCAACCTTTCAAATGGGTGGTAAAGAAGAGAAATTATTTATTGCCGCCAACCCCGAATACAAGACACTCACGGCTTACAACAAAACGGGTCAAAGAGCTTCTTTGACTGAAATGTTTCAAAAAGAACAAACAAAGAAACAGGAACATCAGGTTGTGCAAACAGCAAAACAGACGGAGAAGAAGGAAAAAAGTGTTAAGCAAAAAGAAGACAAGCCGGTTCAAAAAAAGAGCCGGAAACAGAAAGTGTAAAGATCAATGGGAGGGTACAGTGATGTTATATGAAAGGGAATTGCATTGCTTTTTGCAGGAAGTGCGCAGCGATGGTCGTCTCGGACCTTCACATATCAGCTTGTTTGTTGCCATTCTGCAATATGCAGAGGAAAGAGGAATGCACAATCCAATCTGCGTGTTCAGCAAAGACTTGATGCCTTCTGCCAAAATATCAACCATGGGCACTTACAATAAGAATATGTGGGAGCTTCACGAGTATGGTTATATCAGGTATATCCCTTCCTACAATCACTTTTTGGGAAGCTTGATATATTTTAATGAGAGATCAGAGACTTAGAACTGAGTTAAAAATGTGAGTTATGGCAGTAGAAATAATTACAAAAGATGATCTGGAACAATTTAGAATTAAATTAGTTGACGAGTTAAAAAGCTTAATAATAAAAACAGAAAAGAAAGACCAAAAGAAATGGTTAAGGAGCCAGGAAGTCAGGAAACTTTTAAATATATCAGCCGGTACGCTTCAAAACCTTTGCCTTAATGATGTATTGCATCCTACAAAGATTGTTGGCATAAATTACTATAGTGCTGAAGAGATTGAAAAATTGTTAGAAAATAAATAAACAACTGATTTGAAGACGCTTTAATTACTTTAAAGCGTCTTCAATACTTTTGGCAATAATAGAATCATCAATTTCTTCAAGATAAGTTGTTGTCTGTAGTTCTGTTTCATGCCCTAATGCTTCTTTAATAATAGAAACCGATACATTTTTATCACGCAGGTTTGTAGCAAATGAATGTCTGATTACATAAGAAGTAATATGCTTAGGGCATTTTATCTCATTTTCAAAGATTTGAAGATCCTCATTAAAATCTTTTAACGCGCTGTCAATTCGAACATTGATTTTTTTTGACGAATCATGTATTGACATTAAAATAGGAAACACATAATCAGCGTCACTTTCTAACGGATATTGCTTAAATATCTCGATGATATTTTTTGATTTAGGATGGAGTTCAAAATCGTAGATTTTTCCATTTTTTGACCGCTTGTAATAGACGTGTCCGTTTTTTACGTTGACACCATGTTTAAGCTTAGCTAAATCTGAGAAATTGATGCCTCGGCTATAATAGGTAAACAAACAATATTGTTGTGAACGGAAAAGGCGAGAGCTATAATCGAATTTTAGTTGTTCTATGAATTTAATGTAATCAATTTGAATGGCACGTTTACGCGTTTTTATTCTTTTATATGCCTGATATTTGATTGTAAACTTAGGATGATGTTTTTCAGGGCAAAGTTTTCGTTCTATGGCTAGATTCCAAAGGCGATAAAAGGTTCTTAAATACACACTTTTTGTACTCTCAGTCTCCAGAGAGCGAATGAACACTTCATATTGTTTAAAATCTTTTTCGGTAAAGGCTACAAATGGTTTGTCATTACTGGATAAGAGCTTATCTACTGTTGCTTTACAGGCAGAGAAAACATCAGCATAGCCGTCTCTTCCGGCGGCCGAGAGTTCAGCTATGATTTCATCAAAAAACTCCAGAATTTTTTTCGGTGTTGTTTTCTGGTGCTTGTTGGTAACTCTTCTTTTGAGTTCTGCCATTGTCAATATTTCGTCATGCTTTTCTGCAAGCTTAACTTCAAAAGAAGCATCCTCTACCAGCTTGTTTATTTTTTTGATTATCTCTTTATACTTTGTATGCACTGGTAAAGGAAGATTGTTCTTTTCATCCCAATCATTTAGTAAACAACTAAATCCTGTGCTTATATACTTAACGTCCTTGTATTTCGTAAGGCGAATCTGAACGGCATATTCACCATTTTTTAAGGTATCGTACTTCCACAAAAGCGGTTCAATCATCACAGGCATAAAAACTCATATTCATTTTACTAAAACCTAACTAAAACTAAAGAATGATTTCAGATGGTTTCATTTGATAATGATGCAAGTCTAAAAGACTTGCTGCTATTGAGTTTTAAAGATAATGATTATCCTTTACTAAAACTAATTATTTCTGAATAACTGCATGGCATGCAAGAGGTCAGCGGTTCGAACCCGCTATTCTCCACACCTTTATAAAACTTATCCATTAGCCTTTTTTGCCATGATTATAAAAAATTACAGGTTGTTTCCCTAACTTTTTTTCTTTTTGTAGTATTGTATACAAAATGGTTCTCTGCACAACCGTTTTGTTACTGTTATTGATCAATCCAACAATATGAATACTACAAAAACGCATCTATACAAACACGTAAGTTATTTATGGGATGAAAAGAAAGCGGCGGCTTTACAAGGCGATGAAGTAAGCTTGTTAATTTATCGCTCCAACTTGTTGGGTGCCGACTTGCGATTAACGAATTATGGTGGCGGTAACACCTCGTGTAAGGCAATAGCAAAAGACCCGCTTACTGGAAATGAAGTAGAAGTGATGTGGGTAAAAGGAAGCGGCGGCGACCTTCAAACCCTTACCCGTAGCGGGCTTGCCGCTTTGTATGTAAATAAATTGCGCAACCTGCAAGCTATTTACCGCGGTATTGAGTATGAAGATGAAATGGTGGAATTGTTCAATTATTGTTTGTTTGATTTGCACTCGAAAGCGCCTTCGATTGACACACCCTTGCATGGCTTTCTTCCTTTTAAACATATCGATCATTTGCATCCTGATGCAGCCATTGCTATTGCAGCAGCAAAAGATGGCAAACGTATAACAGAAGAATTATTTAACGGCACAATTGGCTGGGTTGACTGGCAGCGTCCCGGCTTTGATTTGGGTTTGAAAATGAAACAAACGCTTGATGAAAACCCTCATATCCGCGGCATTATGCTCGGCTCCCACGGTTTGTTTACCTGGGGCGATACGGCGTATGAAAGTTATATAAACACGCTTGATGTTATTGAGCTTTGCGCCCGTTATGTAGAAGAAAAGTGCAGTAAAAACAAACCTGTTTTCGGAGGACAAAAAATACAATTCTTATCCAAAGAAGACCGCTTACAAAAAGCTGCTGCGCTGGCTCCCGTGCTTCGTGGTTTTTGTTCTTCAGAAACCAAAATGATAGGGCATTTTACAGATGATGAAAGAGTTTTAGAATATATCAATTCAAATGATTTGGAAAGATTGGTGCCAATGGGCACCAGCTGTCCCGACCATTTTCTTCGTACCAAAATCTCTCCTTTACTTTTACATCTTGCGCCGGACGAGGATGCGAATAACATTTCTTCTATAAAAGAAAAAATACAGCCGCAATTTGAAGCATACCGGAAGATGTACGCCAGCTATTACAACCAATACAAACACCATAACAGCCCGGCTATGCGCGACGCCAATCCCGTGGTGATTTTATACCCCGGCATTGGCATGTTTACGTTTGCAAAAGATAAGCAAACCGCACGCATTGCAGCCGAATTTTATATCAATGCAATTAATGTAATGCGAGGCGCAGAAGCGATATCTAACTATACATCGTTGCCCCGTCAAGAGGCTTTTGATATTGAATACTGGTTGCTGGAAGAAGCAAAATTACAGCGGATGCCAAAACCAAAACCGTTAAGCGGACGCATTGCTTTAATTACCGGAAGTGCAGGCGGCATTGGCAAAGCCATTGCTAAAAAGTTTGCGCAGGAAGGAGCCTGTGTTATGATTAATGACATTAATGAAGAACGTTTGCAAACCGCAACGGATGAATTTATAAAAAACTTTGGCAAAGATGCCGCTTCTTCTACCGTGCTAAACGTAACCGATGAAGCCTCTGCCCAACAAGCGTTTCGAATTGTTTGTCTTCATTTTGGCGGTGTAGATATTGTAGTGAATAATGCGGGCATCAGCATTTCTAAATCCATTGCAGAACATACGATGGAAGAGTGGAACAGGTTATATGATATTTTAGTGAAAGGTCAGTTCATTATTTCAAAAGCGGGTATCAAAGTGATGCAAAAACAAACCATGGGTGGCGACATTATTAATATTGTTTCCAAAAATGCTGTTGTAGCAGGTGCTAACAATGCAGGTTACGGCTCCGCAAAAGCAGCGCAGGCGCACCTTTCAAGGTTAATGGCAGCCGAATTGGGTAGCGATAAAATTCGGGTGAATATGGTGAACCCCGATGCCGTTATTTCCGATTCCAACATCTGGGCTGGCGGCTGGGCAGAAGGCAGAGCGAAAGCTTACGGCATTACAGTTGAAGAATTACCGGCTTATTACGCGAAGCGAACTTTGCTGAATGAAGTTATTTTGCCTGAAGACATTGCAAACGCCTGCTTTGTTTTTGTAAGCGGTTTGCTGAATAAAACAACCGGAAACGCTTTGAATGTGGATGGCGGCGTGGCAATGGGTTTTTACAGATAATTGTTTATTCTTACACAGAAACGATTGCTATGTTTATTAAAAAAAATAAAATTGAAGAACACAATAGTGTTGCAATAAAAAAGCATAAACAGAAAATCAATTTCATAAGTAATGAAATGGGTAATAATGAAGCCATTATTCAAAAGCTGATGGCTTTTCAGGTTGCCATTCCTTCGTGGGCATTGGGCACTGGCGGCACGCGCTTTGGACGTTTTGGCGGCGGCGGCGAGCCTCGCAATCTGGAAGAAAAAATAGAAGACATCGGCTTGCTTCATTCGTTAAATAAAAACAGCGGCGCGGTTTCGTTGCATATTCCATGGGATATACCGGAAAATATAAGTAGCATCCAATCGCTGGCTTCTCATCTTAATGTAAAATTTGATGCGGTAAACTCCAACACGTTTCAAGACCAGCCTAATCAACAATACAGCTACAAGTTTGGCTCGATGCAGCACGTTAATAAAGCCATCCGCAGGCAAGCTGTTGAACACAATATTGAAGTAATAAAATATGGCGTACAATTAGGCTCAAAGGCAATCACAGTATGGCTTTCAGATGGTAGTTGTTTTCCAGGTCAGTTAAATTTCAGAACCGCTTTTCAAAACACGCTGGAAAGTTTACAGGAAGTGTATAAAGCGTTGCCAACAAATTGGAAATTGTTTGTTGAATACAAAGCCTACGAACCTAACTTTTATTCGACCACTATTGGCGATTGGGGACAATCATTGTTGTACGCAACCAAACTCGGCAACAAGGCTTATACGCTGGTAGATTTAGGTCATCATTTGCCCAATGCCAATATAGAGCAAATTATTTCGCTGTTGTTGATGGAAGGCAAGCTCGGCGGCTTTCATTTTAATGATAGTAAATATGGCGATGATGATATAACTGTTGGCAGTATTAAACCTTACCAGCTCTTTTTAATTTTTAATGAATTGATAGAGGGCATGGATGAAAAAAACATGAATCATGCAACCGATCTTGGCTGGATGATAGATGCTTCGCACAATGTAAAAGACCCGCTGGAAGATTTGCTGCAATCGGTAGAAGCTATTATGATTTGTTATGCGCAAGCCTTATTGGTTGACAGAAAAAAACTTACCGAAGCGCAACAGCAAAACGATGTAGTAAACGCGCAGGAAATTTTGCAGAATGCTTTCCGAACAGATGTGCGTGCATTAGTAGCGGAAGCGCGTTTACGGGCAGGCGGCGCATTGGAACCTTGGCAAGTTTATCGGGCAGAAAAAGTAAGAGACAATCTTATTAAACAAAGAGGATTAAAAACCGTTGCTACAGGATTGTAAACGATGCATTCCAAAATTTAATTCATTTATCTTCATAAAATGTACATGCCTGTCATTCTCATTTTTGATATTGGCAAAACCAATAAAAAAATGTTGTTGTTTAACATGCTGTACGAAATAGTTTACGAGGAGACAGTACAACTATCCGAAACGGTTGATGAAGACGGTTTTCCTTGTGAAGATGTTCATCTTTTAACCTCATGGATACAACAATCGTTTCAAAAAATACTTGCTAATAAAAGTTATCGAATTTTAGCCGTTAATGTATCTGCTTACGGTGCATCTTTTGTGCATGTTGATGAAAATCTTCAGCCTTGTTTGCCCATTTACAATTATCTCAAACCCTTTCCTGATGAGCTTCTTACTAATTTCTATTCAAAGTACGATAAAAACAAATCGCTTGCAATAGAAACCTCTTCGCCAAATCTTGGCAACTTAAATTCAGGCTTGCAATTGTATTGGCTGAAACATACAAAACCAAACAATTATAAACGCATTCGCTGCTCGCTTCATTTGCCGCAATACATCAGTTGCATTTTTTCAAAAAAACCGTATGCAGAGATAACAAGCATTGGCTGCCATACAATGCTCTGGCATTTTCAACAAAACAATTATCACCGTTGGGTTAATGAAGAAAAAATAAGCGAACAATTTCCCTCCTTTGCTTCTTCAAACACGGTAACGTATGTAAATAATATAGCAGTTGGCGTTGGCTTGCACGATAGTTCCGCAGCATTAATTCCTTACCTGACGATGTTTGCCGGGCCGTATGTTTTAATATCAACCGGCACATGGTGTATCTCGCTCAATCCTTTTGATGCAGAACCGTTAACAACTGAAGACTTGGAAGAAGGCTGCCTTTGTTATTTATCTTACAAAGGCAAGCCGGTAAAAGCTTCGCGGTTGTTTGCCGGTAATGTTCATGAGCAGCAGATAAAACGTTTGGCAGATCATTTTAAGGTTTCGGCAGATTATTACAAAACCGTTCGTTACAATGCTTCTTTAAGTGGTAATTTCAGTAGTTATCTAACAAAAAAAGAAGCCAAAGTGTTACCTGCTTTTCCCTTTGTGCAAACTTCATTACATCAATTTATATCTTATGAAGAAGCCTATCATCAACTAATGGTGGAAATTGTTGAGCAGCAAATACAATCAACAAAAAAAGTCATTAAAAACAAACCAACAAAAGCCATTTATGTAGATGGCGGATTTAGTAAAAATGAAATTTATATGAGCTTATTAGCGCAAGCTTTTTTAAACGTACCTGTTTATGCAGCCACTGTTGCTCAAGCTTCAGCAACCGGCGCTGCCATTGCCATTCATCATGCCTGGAACCATTTGCCGGTGCCCTCAAATTTAGTTTCTGTACAACAATATCATCCCAATATTCACTAAAAACAAACCGTTCATTTATTGTGTTTCAGGCTTTGTTTTTACCATAAAAAGTAAAACGAATGTTCTGAAAAAAGAAAATAAAAAAAGCGTTCAAAAAGCAACAAAAACAAAACAACAAAATGAAGTAAAAGAAAACGATAAAGATGAAACTTTACACACCACGAATCCGTTTACGGGTAAGAAAACAGATATTATTCCAGATGCTTTGGAAGGCATGAAAAAATGGAATGGAGCCCAAAGAGAACACAATTAAAGCATCAATTTATGTTTGTTTTTACTCTTCTTTTTTAATGGCTTTAAACGTTCTATTGGGTTGAATGAACAAAAGGTCAGTAATCTTTCCAGCCGCATTAGCATTCAATTGCATTGAATAGCCGCTTAGTATTTTAACGCTGAATTTATTAGCATCAACCGGCACCAGTTTATACTCCGGCTAACCTTGTATAAACACATACAAAATACTATCAGCTTTTATATACACTTTCGCTATGGCCGCGGGAGCCAGCTCATAATTGCCCACATATTTTTTAAGGAGGAAGTAGCACCAAGGTTTTTTACTTATTTTCTTTGTGAAGTTTTGTGTTCTTTATGCCTTTGTGGTTCGTGTATTTGTTTTTAAACAGGCTCTAAAGATTTATTTTTTTATTCTTGAAATACTAACAATTGTTAGCTTACTTCGCAAAATCAAATAGAAATATGAATTTTCAACTTACCGAAGAGCAACAATTAATACAAACGGCAGCCCGCGATTTTGCTTTACAGGAATGCCTGCCAGGCGCGATTGAGCGAGATGAACAGCAGCGTTTTCCAAAGGAACAAATTATAAAATTGGCAGCACTTGGCTTTATGGGAATGATGGTTTCGCCGGACTATGGCGGTGGCGGTTTGGATACCGTAAGTTATGTGCTGGCAATGCAGGAAATATGCAGTGTTGATGCCAGCATTGGCGTAATTATGAGTGTTAACAACAGCCTTGTTTGTTATGGCTTGCAAGCCTTTGGAAGCGAGGAGCAAAAACAAAAATACTTAGTGCCGTTAGCGCAGGGGAAAAAAGATGATGAGCTATATATTGGCGCTTTTTTATTAAGCGAACCCGAAGCCGGCAGCGACGCCACGCAACAAAAAACAACTGCTGAAGACATGGGAGATTATTATTTATTGAACGGCACTAAAAACTGGATTACCAATGGCACAACGGCAAGTGTTTTTTTGGTGATGGCGCAAGCAGATAAAAACAAAAAATCGCATGGAATTGTTACCTTACTTGTGGAAAGAAACTGGACAGGTGTAACCGTTGCAGCTAAAGAAAACAAGATGGGCATTCGTGCGAGCGACACAGCAACTGTTTTATTTAATGATGTAAAAGTGCCGAAGCAAAACCGCATTGGCGATGATGGCTTCGGGTTTACATTTGCGATGAAGACACTTGCCGGAGGGCGCATTGGCATTGCATCGCAGGCATTGGGCATTGCTAAAGGTGCGTTTGAACGATCGTTACATTACAGCCAAAGCAGAAGCACATTTAATAAGGAAATCAGCAAGCATCAGGCGGTACAATTTAAACTGGCAGATATGGCGACCCGCATTGATGCTGCACGTATGATGTGCTTAAAAGCGGCTTGGTTAAAAGATAGCAATCAGGATTATGGCTGTGCTTCTTCCATGGCAAAAGTGTTTGCAAGCGAAACGGCAATGTGGGTAACTACCGAAGCTGTACAAATTCACGGCGGTTATGGTTATGTAAAAGAATATCATGTAGAACGAATGATGCGCGATGCAAAAATTACACAGATTTATGAAGGCACAAGCGAGATGCAACGCATAGTAATTAGCCGAAACATTTTGAAATGATTTTTATTTATAACGAACACAGAATATCATTGTAAAAACCTGTGTATTTATAGTTTTTTCTTTTATAAAAAAATTTACCCGAATTAATTATTTTGCTTGTAACAAACACATGCGCAGTCAATTGTTCGTTTTTCTTTTGCTTTGTTTTTACCTGCCTTCCTATGCGCAGGACAGTGCGCTGATTCATCAACTTCTTCAACGCATTGCATCGCTGCAAACAAACAATAACTTTCCTACTTATATTTCTAACAAAAAAAAATTTGCAGTAAAAACAAACGATAACAACATTTTCTTCGCTGCCTTACTCAATTACACATTAGCTCAACAGCGTTCCTCTCTATCGGCAAATAACCGTTTGATAATTGATTCCATCCAACAAAAATCTTCTTATTTATATTCTCATTTTCAAAATAAAAAAGGGAGACTTTCCTATAATTTCTGGCGCACTGATACAACGTTTATTTTTCCTTACACCTGGTGGATTCCGTTAGTAAAAAAGAACACTTCGCTACCGGATGATTTAGATGATACGGTGTTAAGCCTGATGGCGCAGAATGCAGACAGCACAAGGGCTGCAGAAGCTCACGCAGCAATGCAGGCGTTTATCAGCAATAAAAAAAGAGCAAAAACAATCCATAAAAATTACCGTCTTTACAAAACATATTCTGTTTGGTATGGAAAGAATTTTCCGCCTGTTTATGATGTGTGCGTGTTGTGTAATATTTTGTGTTTTGTTCAGCGATATCATCTAACGTGGACGGCTGCTGACAGCGCTGCTTTGAATGTGATTGTAAAAGCAATTAAAAACAAAGATTATATTAACAAACCGCTTTCTGTTTCACCCTATTACGGCAGCACTTCGTTACTATTATATCACCTTGCAAGACTAATGAGTTACGGTAAAATTTTGCCGTTAGAAGCCTTACAGCCACAGCTTGTGATGATGGCTTCACTGCAATTTGCAACCTCAGATAATTTACTTCAAAAAATAATTCTTTCGTCTGCAATCATGCAATGGGGTTACGCTCCGCCGCCAATGAAACTGCCGGAAACGGAGGAAGCGATAACGCAAATTGAGAACAGCGATTTTCCTTTTTTTACTGGCAATATTCCCTCTTATTTCGCTCCGCTTTATCGTTATGTTTTTCTTCAAAATAAATGGTTGCTGTTTTATCATTATTGCCCTGCCTTTAACGATGCTTTGCTGCTTCAGTATTTACTTTTGAAAAAACACATCTACCCGAATTAAAACAAACATTTTTATTTTTGCAGATAAAAAATAATATTGATAAACGAAGAAGCGTATTTAAAAATCGGTAACGAATTATCTGCAGGAAAGATAACGCTGGTTGCGGTGAGCAAAACCAAACCTGTTGAAGATATACAAGCTTTATACAACTTAGGGCAGCGTGATTTTGGCGAGAATTATGTTCAGGAAATGGAGCAAAAACAAACGCAGCTTCCCAACGATATTCGCTGGCATTTTATAGGTCATTTGCAAAGCAACAAAGTAAAATACATTGCGCCGTTTGTGTATTTAATTCACAGCATTGACAATGAAAAATTATTGTACGAAGTGAACAAACAAGCCGCAAAAAACAACCGGATTATTGATTGTTTATTACAGGTTGATATTGCGGCGGAAGAAACCAAGTTTGGGTTAACTGACGAAGAGCTAAAACTTCTGATGAATAAGGTAAACAATGACAACTCCGGTTTTAAAAACATTCGCCTGAAAGGCTTAATGGGTATGGCTTCCAACACAACGGATCATCAAAAAATAAAGAAAGAGTTCCAGCATTTAAAAACGTTAGCCAATCAATATTTCTCTCCATCAACTATTAACCATCAACCACCAATTCTATCCATGGGCATGAGCAGCGACTATGCAATTGCCGTTGAAGAAGGAAGCACTATGGTTCGCATTGGCAGTTTATTGTTTGGTGCAAGAAATTATCAGCAGCCGTCTTAACAATCCACAAAATCTCCCCAAAACAGTTGCGTATTTGCATTGTATTCATTCGCTCCTATATCTTTGCACATGGCAACAAACAATACTCTCTCTTCTTTTAATCCCGATAATCGAAATTTTATTGAAGGCTTAACCTACGATGATGTGCTGCTCATGCCTGCATACAGCGATGTATTACCTCGCGAAGTGAACATTCAATCTCATCTTACCAAAAATGTTGTGTTGAATGTACCCATGCTTTCGGCTGCTATGGATACGGTTACTGAAGCCAGTCTTGCCATTGCTTTGGCGCGTGAAGGCGGCTTGGGAATTTTGCATAAAAATATGAGCATTGAAAACCAGGCAGAGCAGGTAAGAAAAGTGAAACGCACAGAAAGTGGTTTGATCATTGACCCGATTACACTGCATGTAGAAAATACTATTGGCGATGCACTAAAATTAATGAAGGAAAATAAAATTGGCGGTATTCCAATAGTGGATAATAACAATATACTGGTTGGCATTCTTACTAACCGCGATCTTCGTTTTGAGAAAGATAAACTTCGCCCGGTAAATGAAGTAATGACAAAAGAAAACCTGGTTACTGCCCCCGAAGGAACGAGTATGAAAGAGGCAGAATCGATTCTTCAGCAATACAAAATAGAAAAGCTACCTGTTGTAACAAGCAACGGCAGCCTCATTGGTTTAATTACTTACAGAGATATTTTACAGCTTCGCAATTTTCCAAATGCTGTAAAAGATAATTATGGAAGACTGTTGGTAGGTGCAGCTTTGGGTATTACAAAAGATTTATTAGAACGTGCCGACGCGTTGCGGCAGGTAGGTGTTGATGTGATGGCTTTAGACAGTGCGCACGGTCATAGTCTGGGCGTAATAGAATCTTTAAAACTGTTGAAAAAAACCTTTACAAACATTCAGGTTATAGCCGGAAATGTAGGCACAGCAAGCGGGGCGAAGGACTTGGCAGAAGCCGGTGCCGATGCTGTAAAAGTGGGTATTGGTCCAGGTTCAATTTGTACAACCCGCATTGTTGCAGGTGCTGGCGTTCCGCAATTTACCGCCATTATGCAGGCAGCTTTTGAATTAAAGAAAAAAGGCATTCCATTAATTGCTGATGGCGGCATTCGCTATACCGGCGATATGGTAAAAGCATTAGCAGCCGGTGCCAATATGGTGATGATGGGAAGTGTGTTTGCCGGTGTAGAAGAAAGCCCTGGTGAAACCATTATTTATGAGGGCAGAAAATTTAAAGAATACCGGGGCATGGGTAGCATTGGTGCAATGCAGCAAGGCAGCAGCGACCGGTATTTTCAGGATGTGGAAGATGATATAAAAAAACTGGTTCCCGAAGGCATTGAAGGTCGTGTGGCTTACAAAGGTTTTTTAAGCGAAGTGGTTGCGCAATATGTAGGAGGCCTGCGGGCTGGCATGGGTTATTGCGGTGCAAAAAACATAAGTGCTTTACAGGAAGCGAGCTTTGTAAAAATTACCAATGCCGGTATGCGTGAAAGCCATGCACACGACATTGAAATTACAAAGGAAGCGCCCAATTACAGCCGTAGATAGTTTGTTTTTACAGCACTTTTAAGTAAGCCTGATTTTACTATAAATGAAATACAAAATACAATTTTATATATTGAACTGCAACGCTCCGGTTTACCATCGTTGCTTCGCACTCGTCAACGTTATGAAATAAATTAAGCAGGTAAACGAGTGTTATTGATTCATCTTTTCAGGCAACATAAATTACATCAATTCAACCTGGTTCTTCAATAAATCTTCAAACACATCACGCTTTCTAATCAGTTTCGCTTCTCCATTTATTACCAGCACTTCTGCAGGTTTCAGTCTCGAGTTAAAGTTACTGCTCATTTCATAACCGTAAGCGCCGGCATTATAAAACACCAGGTAATCGCCTTCCCGCACTTCATTAATTTTTCTGTCCCAGGCAAAAGTGTCAGTTTCGCAAATGTTACCAACAACGGTATAAATCCGTTCAAGTCCATTCGGGTTACTGATGTTTTCAATACGGTGAAACGCATCATAAAACATAGGTCGTATCAAATGGTTAAATCCGGAATTTACGCCAACAAAAACCGTTGCCGTGGTTTGCTTAACTACGTTTGTTTTTACTACAAAATATCCGGCTTCGCTCACTAAATATTTTCCGGGCTCAAACCAAACTTCCAATTGCCTTCCGGTTTCCGCTTCATAGCTTTTAAACGCTTCTGCCACTTTAGTTCCCAATTCGCGAACATCTGTTGATACGTCTGATGCCTGGTAGGCCACTTTAAAGCCACTTCCTAAATCAATAAATTCAAGTTGCGGAAAATGCGTTGCCATATCAAACATCACTTCCAATCCCTGCAAAAAAACATTGATGTCTTTTATCTCGCTGCCGGTGTGCATGTGCAAACCGTTAACATGTAAATTAGCTGTTTTTACAATGCGCTCGATGTGCCGCATCTGATGTATAGAAATACCAAATTTGCTGTCAATATGCCCGGTTGAAATTTTGTAATTTCCACCCGCCATAATGTGCGGATTCAGCCGAATACAAATAGGATAACTGTTGCCGTATTTATTGCCAAACTGTTCAAGAATGGAGATGTTATCTAAGTTAATGTTCACACCTAAGTTTTTCCCTTCTTCAATCTCAGCAAAATCAACACAGTTGGGTGTAAAAAAAATGCGCTTCGGCTCAAAACCTGCGTGCAGTGCGAGTTTCAGCTCATTAATGCTAACGCAATCTACATTCGCCCCTAACCTGTTTATTAGTTTTAAAATATTAATGTTAGTCAGGGCTTTACAGGCATAAAAAAACTTTGCATTGCAATTTACAAACGCATCTTTCAACTCTTCCAACTGCTGTTCAATTCTCTCGGCATCGTACACATAAACCGGTGTGCCAAAAGTGCTGGCGATATGTATTAATTGTTCGTTTGATAATACTTTTAACATTGCGGCGAAGATAAGCAGTAAACAACTCCTTGTTTGCTGTAAAAACTAAAGCAAATTGTTTATTTTTTTATTTTTAAGTACTCGAGAATTTTGTTTTTCGATGCATGACTTGCCTTCATTTTAATCACTGCTTTTTCCATTACAAAATACGTGGAATTTACACGTGCCGCGGTTTTTAGCACGGTGGCATCGCAACGCAAAATAGTTGCGCCCTGTAACAATTGTAAAGCCTGCTCAGGGTTTGGCGTTACAATAAACAAAGGAATATGTTGAGCTTTACAAGACTCATCTATCTCATTAAAATCGTTAGCCTGCTTGTTCCAGTTATCAAAATCCTGAACCATCACCAGCACATACTTAGGTTGCTGTAAAATGGCTGCTGTAGTATCTTTTCCATTCACCGTTTGCAAAGAAAAATCAGTTATAGGAGGCGAAGCGGTTCCTTTGCGTATCAGTTTATCGTAACGGTTGATGAATTGATAAGTGCTATCAAAATCTTCCGGGAAATGCTCCTCATCAAACTCTACATTTTTACCATTTTTTTTATATTGAAAGGTCATGGCAAAACTATCGCTAACAGCGCCGGCAGGCGTTTTCATCTGCTGTAAAATATCATTGTTTTTTTTATAAGGCAAGCAGTCTAATAAGGGCAAATAAGTGAGCGCATAACTTTCAAAAAAAGATACGCTTACTACTGTAAATAATAAAATAAAAAACGACCATCGTTCTAACGGAAAGGCTTGTTGGATAAGGCTTCGATTGATAAAAAGTATCACAATCAGAACTAATAAAATCAGATCTTTAATAAACGATTGCAAAGGCGATAAAGGCACGCAATCGCCAAAGCAACCACAGCTTGTAAACCTGCCCGAAAGTGTGGCATAACCTGTAAGAAATGTAAAAAAAATAATGAGCAGCAAAAGCAGCCAGCTAAACAATTTTATGCGCCAGCCTACAATTATTGCAACACCTGCCAGCACTTCAAATACATTCATCACTAAAGAAAGCGGCAAGGCATAAATGTTTAAAAAAGTGGTGTGCCAGGCGTCAAAAAATTCCTGCATTTTATAACTCAAGCCTAACGGATCGTTTGCTTTTATTAATCCTGAAAAAATAAATAAAACGCCCACAATCCAGCGAAGAATGAGCAATAAATACTTTCTTTTCATGAAACCGTTTTATTGTTCTTTTTCTGATATAATTATCAATGCAAAAGCGGCATAATTAATAATGTCAATATAGTTAGCGTCAATACCTTCGCTGATAAGCGTTCTGCCATTGTTCAACAAAATTTGTTTAATGCGAAGCAGCTTCATCAATATCAAATCAACAAAACTTTGTTCGCTCATATCACGCCAGGCTTCACCATAATCGTGGTTTTTTGCCAGCATTGTTTCTTTAGCAATTTGTATTTGCCGGCTGTACAAACCCGATGCGGCTTGCAGCAGCAAATCTTCGATAGCAGAAGGCATTTGTAGTTGAATTAAACCAATCACTGCATAATTTAAAATGCCTTTGAATTCGCCCGGAATATCATCGCTTACCATTTGCTGTTTTATTTCCTGCAGATTGCGGATGCGTAAGGCTTTGATGAAGATTTGATCAACCACCGAAATAGTGCGCAGCACTCGCCACGAAGTACCGTAATCAAGCGTTTTTTTATCAAAGATTTCTTTGCAAATGGCAACGGTGGCATCGTACTGATGGTTTGTTTTTACAGCTGCATCCGGCGTCATAATTTGTAAATCTTTAGTATCAAAAAATTCAATATCACCGCAAGATAAGCACAACAAATTCATAGTTAGCTACCAGTCTTTCTCGTTATCGTTGGTGTTTGTTTTTTGTTTTTGTATGTCTTTTTGCAACTGCTTTTCCTGGTCTTCCAATTCTTTAAATTTTTGTTCCATCATCTGCCTGTTCATTTGCTGTTGCCTTTGTTGTTTTTCACTTTGCTGCTGTTGTTTTTTATTTTGCTTAGGTTGTGGTTGCGGCTGTTGCTGTTGCTTTTCTTTTAATGCTTTTTCAAGATTTTCCCGGGTATCATTATCAGTTGGTTGTAAGCGCAAAGATTGTTTAAGAGCATCTATTGCATCGTTCAATTTATTCTGTTGCAACAAAGCCAAAGCCTTATTGTATAAAGCTTTCGATTGTAGGCCGGCATCGGTTGCATTTTTTATTACGTCATCATAAAGGCTTGCCGATTTGTCGTTTTCATTCGTTCGCTGTAATGTATTCGCCATATTAAATTTTGCTACTGCGTTTTTGTTATCTTCACTTAACGCTTTGGTATAATCTTTCAGGGCTGTTGCAAAATCGTTTTTGCGGTAAGCATCGTTGCCTTCCTTTATAGCTTTGTTTTCATTTTGCGCCAATGCGGAAAAATGAAAAAGGAAAACAGCAACGTATAAAATACAAAACAAGGAATGCTTTGCAGTGAAATTTTTACTTTGTTTTTTGTATCCAGAAATTTGCCTCTTATAGTTCATAGCTTCTCTTTTTTTTCACTTCAGGAATAAAAATTTCTGCAATTAAGATCATCAGCATAACGGCAACAAGAATGGGGTAAAAAGAAACGTATTCATGGCTGTTGCCTTCGCCGCTAATTAACTTTTTCTCCTGATTATTTAATTGTGAAGCGAGCGCAGTTGCTGTGGCTTCCGGGTTATCTAAATGATAATATGTACCGCCGGTTTTTTCCGCAATTGTTTTCAATTCTTCTTCATTCAATTTTGATATTACCGTTTGTCCGTTTATGTCTGTTTTATAAACATTTCCAGCTTCAATAATAGGCGATCCTTCTGCTGTACCAATGCCAACAGTATAAACAATCACGCCGTCATCATACAGTTGCTGCAGGCTGTTTTTTGTTTGCGGGTTATGGTCTTCGCCATCGGTTATTAATACAATTGCCTTGTATTTTTTTTCCTTTGTATTGAGTGCATTGCTGCATTGCTGCAACGCATTGTTAATATCGGTTCCCTGTACAGGAACTGCATCGGGTGTTGCATTGCTTACATACAATTTAGCAACAGCAGCATCGGTGGTTAACGGCATTTGCAGAACAGCTTGTCCTGCAAAAATCACCAAGCCAACACGGTTATCGCTAATGTCATTAAATAATAAACTAACAAATTGTTTGGCCACCTCTAACCGCGATGGTTTTATATCCTGACTTAACATGCTTTTGCTTACGTCCAGCGCAATCATCACGTCTATTCCGGCGCGTTGTTCCGTATCGCTTTTGGCTGGTTTACGCAAATTAGCAACTGCAAAAACACAAAGTGCTATCGCAATTAAAACGGCAATAAATTTTGCTTTGTATAGTTGCGAAGAGTAATTATTGGTCAGCTTATCAATTAACTCTCTATCACCCAAAGCCTTGCCCACCTTGTGTTTCCAGCGAAGCACTGCAGAAAATAACAGTACAAGCGGAATGATAACCAGCAAGCCGAATAAATAAGAATTGTTTTGAAAAGAAAGCATGTTTGCAAGCTACAAGTGGTGGAGCAAAAGAAAAAGTAAAGAAATTGAAAATGATTTTTTTAGGAACAGTGGCAATTTAATTTGCGCTTTTTTTGAGCTAATTATAAACAACATTGCCACATGAACAATTTATAAAATCAACCCTTCATTTTCATCACTATTTATTTATTTCATTTTTATCTTTTGCGTATTTGTTTTATTATTTTCTTCCTTCAAAAAAGCCCAATTGTTTTAAAATACCTTTTAAAATATTCATACGCGCTGTTACGATATCAGTATCGTGTGTTCCTTCTATATTCAACACAAAAAAATAAGGATGCTGGTTCTCTTCAATCCAGCCGGTTATCCAGCCGATGGCATTGCCGTTTTCTTTATAACCCATACCTGTTTTATAGCTTAACTGATAGTTGGCATTGCTTTCCCGCAGCATCACTTTTCTTACAATCGCTTGTGGTCGTTTATCAAACGGCAATTGTGAGAAATACAATTTTTTTAGCAAGCCCAATTGTTCGTCAGGTTTAATTTTTAGTGAGTTATCGAGCCAGAAAGTATCAATTTTCGTTTTAATTTTTTGTGTGCCGTAATGCAAACTGTCTAACCAAATTTGCATGGTATCTTTTCCTATCCTTCGCGCCACTTCCTGATAATAAGGCACCGCCGAAAGTTTAAACGCTTCTGCCATAGTTAAATCTTTATTCCATTCAGGATTCCATCTTATCACGCCATCCCATTTTATTACCATGTTTTCATTAGAAATTCTGCCGGTTTGTAAGCCGATTAACGAATTAACAATTTTAAAAGTGGAAGCGGGCAAATAAGCCGAATCGCGGTAGCGCGAAAGGTTGTAAATAGTAAAGCTGCCTTGCCCGTTGTCAAACAAGCCAAATGTGCCGGTTACTTTATTTTCGTCAAAATATTTTTTAAGTGATTCATCTACGGTAACGTTGTTAGGTGTGCAGGAATGAAATAAAAAAATAAGAACCGATAAGATGATGCCATTGCAAAGCAGCTTCATTTATAAATATTAAATGTGTTGAAAAAGAAACGGCAAATGTAGTTGAGGAAACGTAAAACTTTTTTCAATTTTGTTTGATGAAAGATGTGTTAGGACAAGCCATGCACGATTACTGTTTTAAGAACAATCCGCAAAAATTATGGATACGCAACAACTATGGAGAGCCGGAAGAAATGCCGGTAAAAATTTATTTCAGAGCTGAAAAGCAGATGCCTAAATTAGAGCAAATGGCGTTGAAATTATGCAAAGGAAAAGTGCTGGATGTAGGTGCAGGAGCAGGCAGCCATGCATTGGCTTTGCAGCAAAAAGAATATGATGTTACAGCCATTGATATATCGCCAAAAGCTGCTGAAGTAATGCAACACCGGGGTATAAAAAAAATTGTTACCGGCGATGTATTCTTTTATAAAAGCGACACGTTTGATACTTTGTTGCTTATGATGAACGGTATTGGCTTTACTGGCAACACGGAAAATCTTCGTTTGTTTTTACAACACGCTAAAACATTGATAAATAAAGGCGGACAGCTACTTTTCGATTCTTCAGATGTAGCTTATTTATACGATTATAAATTACCGCAACGCGAAACATATTACGGTGAAATCACGTATCAATACGATTATAAAAATGAACGAACCGATTGGTTTACCTGGCTGTACATCGACAGATATTTGCTTACCATAATTGCAAGCGAAGAAGGCTGGCAAACTGAAGTTTTGGAGGAAGATATTTGGGATCGTTTTCTTGTTCGGTTAACTTTACATTAATTGTATGAAAAGAATGCCGCTTTTTGTTTTACTCGTTTGTTTTTACTGCACTTGTACATCAATTAAATACAGTCATCCGCATGTTATTATTGAAACTGATGCCGGCGATATTGAAGCCGAAATTTATACCGATAAAGCACCGAAAACAGCAACCGCTTTCCTTCACAATGTGGATGAAGGCTTGTATAAACACGGTTCTTTTTACCGCATTTTAAATGATGAGAATCAACCTTCCGACGCTGCCAAAAGTGAGTTGATTCAAGGTGGAATCTGGAAAACGAATTATCAAAAATCAATTGCTACTCCAGGCATACCTCACGAAACAACAAAGCAAACCGGTATTTTGCATCTGAACGGAACTTTATCAATGGCAAGGCTGGCTCCGGGCACTGCCAACACTGAATTTTTTATTTGTATTGGTGATCAGCCGGGCTTTGATTGGAATGGCGAAAACAACCCTGACAGGCAAGGATATGCCGCGTTTGGCAAAGTGGTTAAAGGCATGAACGTAGTAAACACTATTTACAATCGCCCCGAAAATGACCAATCATTTATACCGCCGGTAGTTATCATTACTATTAAAAGACCCTGATAATTATGAACGATGGTTTTATGCGATTCTTACCTTTTATTCCTGCGCCTGAATTGATTATTCATAATTCATAATTTCTCATTCATTATTCGCATTCTATTTTTGCCGCATGAATACTTCACACGTTCGGGTTCGTTTTGCACCATCGCCAACCGGCGGCTTGCATTTGGGCGGTGTGCGAACAGCTTTGTTTAATTACTTATTTGCAAAACAAAAGGGCGGAACATTTATTTTACGAATAGAAGATACCGACCAAAACCGTTTTGTTCCCGGGGCGGAAGAATACATTTTTGAAACGCTTGCCTGGTGCGGCTTGCAGCCAGATGAAAGTGTTGTGCATGGCGGAGATTTTGCTCCTTACCGGCAAAGCGAACGAAAACAAATGTATAAACAATATGCACAGCAATTGGTAAGAGACGGGCATGCTTATTATGCCTTTGACACACCTGATGAGTTAGAGCGGATGCGCAACCAATACAAAACCGAACAGGCTACCGCACAGTACGGAGTTACAACACGTAACTTCATGCGAAATTCATTAACGTTAGGCGAAGACGAAGCCATAAGATTAATAAACGAAGGCACGCCATACGTGGTTCGCATTAAAGTGCCCGATGAAGCCGAAGACATTCGGTTTACGGACATGATTCGTGGTGAAATAAGCTTTAATACATCCTCAACAGATGATAAAGTTTTGATGAAAGCTGACGGGATGCCAACTTATCATTTAGCAGTTGTAGCAGATGATTTTTTAATGAAAATCACTCATGCCTTTCGCGGTGAGGAATGGCTGCCCAGCACGCCGGTTCATATCTTATTGTGGCGATATTTATTTGGTGAAGATAAGATGCCTCAATGGGCACATTTCCCACTCATTTTAAAATCTACGGGACAAGGCAAATTAAGCAAGCGCGATGGCGCTAAATTCGGCTTTCCTGTGTATGCAAAAAACTGGACTGACACAAACACCGGCGAAGTAACGCCAGGCTTTAAGGAAACGGGTTTTTTACCCGAAGCATTTATTAATATACTGGCATTGCTGGGCTGGAACGATAACAGTGATCAGGAACTGTTTACGATTGAGGAACTAATTGAAAAATTTTCGATTGAACGAGTACACAAAGGAGGTGCAAAGTTTGATTATGAAAAAGCTAAATGGTTCAACCATGAATGGCTGAAACGCTTACCTGCACGGCATTACAGCCATAGGGTGAAAATGCTTTTTGAAGAAAAAAATATAGCAGTTGTTAACGACAACCTGTTTATTAAAGTGCTGGATTTGGTAAAAGAACGTTGCACTTTATTACCTGATTTTGTTGAACAGGCATCTTACTTTTTTCAAACGCCAAACTATATTGATATAACATCCATCAAACCAAAATGGAACGAACAAAAAGCACTGTTTTTTGCAGAAGTAATAAAAGCTTTTACACTAACAACAAACTGGTATCAAACAGAACTTGAAAAAGAATTTAAAGAGATTGTTGCAGTTCATCTTTTAAAGCTCGGCGAGTTGATGTTGCCCTTTCGCATTATGCTGGTTGGCGGTAAATTTGGACCCGGTATTTTTGAAATTGCAGAAATTATTGGTAAAGAAGAAACAATAAAACGAATTAAAAACACGTTGGATTTGCTTTTATAAAGCCAAAAATTTTTATCTTATTTACTTTAGATAGTTCGTTACTTTACCACGTTCCGCTTCGTTTGTTTTTACTTCATTCTTAAATTGTATAACTGATTATTTATGAGTTTAAAGGAATTGATTACCCTGATTTCAAAAAGAGATGAGATTATTAATAATCCGCCTGTACTGTTAGATTTAGGTGCTTCAGGCTCCCTCAATCCGGTATGGGAGCCAATTGCTAATTTTTGCATTGGAGTTGCTTTTGATGCAGATAGCCGTGAGTTTGGTTTTATTGAAAATAAAACCTCTGCTTTTAAAAAATTATTTGTTTACAATAGCATTGTTACTGCAAAAGAAAATCAGGATAAAATAAAATTCTACTTAACACGCAGCCCCTATTGTTCAAGCACATTGCAACCATCCACAGAAAAATTACGACCGTTTCATTACAGTCATTTATTTGATGTTACAAAAACAGTTGAACTGAATGCGAAAAATATAAGCGTTGCATTGAAAGAAATGGGCATTGACAGGGTTGATTGGTTTAAAACAGATACCCAGGGAACCGATTTGCAATTGTTTAAAAGCCTGCCCATTTCTTTACAATCGAATTGTACGGTTGTTCAGTTTGAGCCAGGTATTATTGATGCTTATGAAAACGAAGACAAACTTTATCATGTGCTAACTTACATGGAAACACTTCCGGTTAGATTGTATGAGTTTCGTATTCTGGGACCGATTAACATATCGAAAGATCAATTTAATACATTGTTTCCCAAAAAAGTCAAATCAAAGTTTGCAAATGGCATTTTAAAAGCCACACCCGGCTGGGCGGAGATTTCTTACATTAAAAAATTCGATTCTGATGTTCCAAATCTCTCAACAAGGGATTTTATATTAGGCTGGCTTTTTATGATGATGGAAAAACAATATGCCACTGCATTTACTATTGCAAGCATGGGTGTAAACAAATATCCAAACGATTCGCTGATGAGTAAATTGTATTCTTTTTCTTCAAAAAATATAAAGAAAGAAATTTATAGAATCAGAAACTGGAAAAAAATTCTTTCTACTATAAAAGATAAATTAATGCCATAAATTTTTGCAGTAAAAACAAATGCGTACAAAAAACAAATCCAAAAAGTTACGCTATAGTCTCTTTCTTTTGTTGAAAAATGTAACCTTTAAAAGGTAAGTTATGAGGCATCAATTTAATAAATGCTACAAATTATATCAGCCTTTCTGGGTTTATTTATTCATAACATAATTATTCGCCGCAAACAGTCGTTTTATATTTTAAGTTTATTTAAAGCCCGTTCTCATAAAAGGGTCTTTTTTTTGTAAATTATAAAGCGTTATTAAAATTAAGTAATAAGGCTTTTTCATTAGCATTTGGATAGGCTATGCGACTGAGGTTTGTTTTTACTGCAAATAATAAAAAAAGATTAAACCCAAAGCTGCTTATCTCTTTTAAAAAAATTGTATTATTTTTCCAAGAAAAATATGGTATTATAAAATACGTAGCAACCTTTATTTTTTACTGAACCAATAGAAAGTTTAAAGCAGAATCTAATTAACAAACAATACTAAACTTACTCTTGTAAAACATTCAAAAACATGCAAAAAAAACAAAACAGTTTTTTTAGTTCACTAAAGTTTAGGTATTTGCCTTACTGGCCGTTATTTGTTGTTTTAATGCTGGTAGGTGTTGCCATTGCTTATGTGTACATTAACATAACACCGCCTGTTTATAATATTGTGGCGACTTTATCTGTAAAAGACGAACGAAAAGGCGTTGACGATTCAAAGCTGCTTGAGTCGCTAAATATTTATAACGAGAAAACAATTGTTGAAAACGAAACCGAAGTGTTGCATTCAAAAACGCTGATGCAGGATGTAGTTACAAACCTGAATTTGTACGCACCAATCTCACAGGAAGAACGTTTTAAAACTGCTTCTGCATACACTACTTCGCCCATTGCAATAGAAGCGCAAAACCCCGCTGCTATTACTAATGTTAAAAAAGTGTATTTCAATTTTCGTAAGGATAATGGGGGAAGTGTGCAAATTGGTAACGTTACTTATCCCACAAATCAATGGGTAAACACTCCTTACGGAATCTTAAAATTTCGTTCTAACCAATACAAAATGGGCGAACCGAAAGGGAGATTGTTTTTTTCTCTTATTAATATTAGGAAATTGGTTAGCGGGCTTGTGCAAAATTTGGAAGTAACCACATCAAGTAAAACTTCTACTATAATGAATGTGAGTTTTAAAGATGAAGTGCCGAAGAGAGGTGAAAATATCTTAAACAATTTAATTGAAACGTATAATAAAGCATCCGTACAAGCAAAAAATGTATTGGCGCAAAACACGCTTACTTCATTGGATGATCGTTTAAAAACAGTAACGCAGGAATTGACAAATATTGAAAATAAAATTCAGCAATTCAGAGTAGATAAAGGCGTGGTAGATTTAAGCGAACAAGGGAGAGTATACCTGCAAAATGTTGGTACAAACGATCAAAGAGTTTCGGATATTAGCGTGCAATTAGCGGTGTTAGACCAGATAGAAAAATTTGCAAAATCGAATAATGACCGTGTTGGCATTGTTCCTGTACCTTCTGGTAGTGGTATTGAAGATCCTGCGTTAACAGCGATGGTTGTAAACCTGAACAGCTTTGAACTTGAATATCAAAAACAAAAAGCTGTATCGGGCGAAAACAATCCAAACACAATAAACATTCGCGACCGCATTGAGCAATTAAAACCAGATATTTTACAAAACATTCAAACACGCCGCAAAGGTTTGCTTGCCAGCCGGGATAATATCTCATCTACCAACAGCACGTATTCATCAACACTGCAAGCCATCCCTCAAAAAGAAAAAGAACTGATAGAGATAAGCCGCGAACAAAGCATTAAAGGCAATGAGTATTCATTTTTAAAACAAAAGCGCGAAGAAACGGCTTTAGCCTTAGCTTCGGCAGTAGCCGATAGCAGAGTGGTTGATAATGCACAGGCCGATGAATTTCCGCAAAGCCCTAAAAAATCGTTTGCTTTTCTTGCTGCAATTATTGGCGCTTTAGGCTTAGGTATTGCGTTTGTTAGCGCCAAAGAAATGTTCAGCAATAAAGTTTTGTTTCGAAGTGAAATTGAAGACTTTTCCGATATACCTGTAGTGGCTGAACTTGCTAATATTAAAATAGATGAACCCATTGCCATTAACACACCTAATAATTATTTTATTACTGAGCAGTTCAGGCATTTGCGGGCTTCTATCGGCTTGTTTAGCAACCGGAAATTTCAAAAGAAAATTTTAGTAACTTCAAGCATTACGGGCGAAGGCAAAAGCTTTGTGAGCAGCAATCTCGCCGTGAGTTTGGCAGCCACAAGAAAAAAAGTTGTATTGGTTGATTTGGATTTACGCAACCCGAAATCATCGGAAATTTTTAATGTAAATAAAAAGATTGGAACCATTAATTTTTTAGAAGGTGAATGCACTGTGGAAGACATTGTTATCAAAACCGCCTATAAAAATCTTTCTGTAATCCCTGTTGGCGTTGGTACTACCGACCCAACTGAATTGTTGCTGGATGAAAAACTAAACGATTTATTTCATCACCTGGAAAAAGAATTTGATTATATTATTGTTGATACCGCTCCTGTTGATCCGGTTGCAGATGCTTATTTGTTAAGCGAATATTGCGACATGACATTGTTTGTGATAAGGCACGGCTACACTCCAAAAGCAATGATACAATCGCTTCAGGAAAGCGGTAAATTGAAAGATTTAAAAAACCCGGTTATTGTGTTCAATTCAGTGAAAGGGCGCGGTATTCTTAAGAAAGGTTATGGACGTGGTTACGGATATGGCAATCGTTATCAATACAACGATAACACATACAAGCCTAAAGCTATTGGCGATAAAGAATAACAAAAGCAACATTTTATTGTTACTTAAAACGGCTTATGCAGATTGCAGGATTAAACCAAAAAATACTTAGAAGATTTTCAGTTAACCGGGAAGATTTAATCAGTAAAATAAAAAATACAGGACTTTATTTATTAGTTCCTATTATCAGCTTTAGTGTTTCTATTTTTACGTCTCCCTTATTTGCACGCTATTTAACCGCAGAAGAGTTTGGTTATTTCGGATATTATAATTCAGTAGGTTCTTTTCTTACACCATTTTTTAGTTTGGTGTTTCCGGCTTATCACATGTCGGTATATTTTAAATTTGATGAATTAGAAAGGCGAAAAGTTCTTACTTCTCTTGCATTATTCACCTTGTTATGGAATATTATTTTTTATCCGCTTGCCTGTATTGGCATGTTTGTGTACATGAGATATTCGCATTCAAGTGTACCTTTTTATCCGTTTATAATTCTTGTATTTGGCGCAGGAGCTATTGCTAATTATAAAACATTTGTTCAGGCAAATTATCGATTAGGACAAAAGGCTTTTTTGTATTTTCTTATTGTAACCGGCTATCGTGTACTTGCCATTTTTGTATCGCTTTATTTTGTTATACATGCAAGAATGGGTTTGTACGGAAGAATTATAGGAGTGTTTATTACCGAAGTTTTATTTTTTATCATTTCGTTAATTCACATTTTTAAAGGTCAGGAATTAAAGATTCAAAAAGACGTCATTCGCAAAGCTTTTAGAATGATTCTTCCTTTATTGCCAGCTACATTTTTTTATCTGCCCATACTTAGCTACGATAACATTGTACTGGAGCGGTTGCGCCAGCCAGCGGAAATGGGTTTGTATAACATAGGCAAAGGCATAGCTACTTATTTGTACACCGCATTGTTTCCGTTTTATCAAACGTTTGAACCGGAAATTTATAAAAACACAGTTCTTAAAAATATAAAATCATTAAAAAAAACAAGCTTTCTTTTAATGGTGCTTGTAGGTATAAGTTTAATTGCGTTTTGGCTTGTATCGCCGTTTTTAATTAATTATGTAACAGCAGGTAAATATAATGGCGCTTTAAAATATTCCAACATTCTTGCAATTACCAGTTGTTTAATGATAGTATATTCAATATTAGATGCTATTATTAATGCCTTGCACGAAACAAAAAAGAGTTTATTAATCAACGCAATATCTGCAGGGTTATGCGTTATACTTTATACATCAGCAGCCAAGTATTTTGCTGAAACCGGTGTGGCCGTGGCAACCGATATTACTTATTTCTGTCTTGTTTGTTTTCAGGCATTTTTTGTAGTAAAAAGATTTAAAAAAGAGTTGCCGCAAACACCTCTTGTTTTATAAATAAGCAATCTGGAAACGTTTGTTTTTACTGCTATTTTTATTGTGCTGTTTAGTATATAACGTACCGTATTTTTAAAATTATCATACCTGCTTCTATAAAATATTATATGATTTTAATATAGAACGATGTTGAATTACCAAGTTGTAATGTTGTAAAGAATGGCAAAAACAAAAACGATCTATTATTTATCAATGTATGGGCAAATGGGAAACCAGCTTGCTTTATTAGCGCATTTATTAGCGTTTGCACTTGATTATAATTTTACAATTGTTCATTTCGCTTCAGCTCCCCTGCTTAAAAATTTAGATAAAAAAACAATTAAAACAGCCCCTATTCGCTTTGATAAAAGACTTAACAACCCAACTGTTTCTTTATTTATTAACAACCTGGTGCGGCTGTTTTGTTTAAAAAGAAATTGTTTTTTTTCCGGATGTCTTTTTTTAAATAAAGAATTTGATGTTGACCGGGATTTTAAGGCGAAAAAATCACTTCGCTTTATTATAATTACTCACTGGTTATTCCGATATTACAGCGGCGTAATTGCGCATCAGCAAACCATTCGCAAAATGCTATCTTTTGATGAAGCTCTTTCTGTAAAAGCAAAACTGTTTTTACTATCAACAAAAAACAGTTTTCCTTTACATACTTTTTTTGGTGTGCATGTAAGAAAAGGCGACTATGCAACTTTTTTTCAAGGAAAATTTCTGTGGGATGATGATGTTTATTACTCAAAAATGAAGCGCCTGGCCGATCAAGTAAAAAAGCCAGTTTTCATTGTTTGTTCTAATGAAGAAATTAATTTCGATAATACGTTCGGGCTGCAAATTGTATATACAAAAGGAACACCTGCAGAAGACATTTATCTTTTATCACATTGCGATTATATTGTAGGACCCGTCAGCACTTTTTCAAGTTGGGCAGCTTTTATGGGAGATACATATCTTTTTCACTTACAAGATAAAAATGAAGATGTTGAACTAAGCGGTTTTAAAAAGTTTTATTTATGAAACCAAACAATAAGTTTTTCAGTTTTAAAATAACATTAAATCCAATATTATAGTATGATTGTTTGAACGAAACAAAGCATATTTACAACCACATAAACAAAGCTCTCAAAACGCAACCAGCATAATAATAAGTTATGCGTTTTGCTTATGACAACACTAAAAATTTTACATATTACAACGTTTCAGGGCGGTGGTGCAGGTATTGCAGCCACACGCTTACACAATGCCTTGCTAAAGCATGGTTACGAAAGCAAATTTTTATTTTTAAATAAAGGCAAAACTTCTGCAACGGTTTTCAGATACAGTAAAGTGTTTTATTTAGGCGAATTGTTTTTACGCGTATTAAAAAAAATAGGATTGCCTCTTACACTTGAACAAAAAAACGACTATGCCATTAGAAAATACAAGCGTAATATTGAGATGTTTTCATTCGCTAATACGCCTTATATTCATTTGCACAATCATCACTTAGTAAAAGAAGCTGATATTGTTCATTTGCATTGGATTTCAAATTTTGTTGATTATCAAAGCTTCTTTTCAAATATAAACAAACCCGTTGCCTGGACGTTGCACGACATGAATCCTTTTCAAGGCGGTTTTCACTATGAGAACGATAAAAAAAGATGGGGCAAAGCCTTATCTGATGTTGATAACAAGCAACTCAATATTAAAAAAGAAGCATTGCGCCATGTAGCTTTTAACCGCTTAACCATTGTAACACCTTCTCAATGGCTGTTACAACTATCAAAGCAATCGCAACTGCTTGGCAAATTTCCGCATCATCATATATGCAATGGTGTTGATACAGAAGTTTTTAAATTTTTACCAGGCAAAAAAACAGCTTTACAAAACCGGAAATTAAATGTTGTGTTTGTTGCTGAAAGCCTGCACAATCCCCGTAAAGGTTTCAATTTTGTGTTAGATATTTTACTTGATACATCTATCACAAGCAGTTGTAGTTTTACGGCTGTTGGTGAAGTAAACCGATCATCCCGCATACCCGAAATAAGTTATACCGGAATGATAAATGATGAAAGAACAATGAGCGAGCTTTATAACAAAGCCGATATTTTTTTATTGCCAAGCAGAGAAGACAACTTACCCAACTCAATGGTAGAAAGCCTTTGCTGCGGTACTCCTTTAGTTGGCTTTGCAGTTGGCGGTTTAAACGAAACGATTACCAATGGAAAAAACGGTTATTTGTCTGAAGAAATATCGTCGCAGGGATTAGCTAATGCTTTGCTTACTTGCATTGCAAACATTGATGTGTTTCATAATGAAGAAATCGCCGCCGAGGCGCACCTCAAATTTTCGTCAGATGTGCAGGTGAAATCGTTCGCAAACGTTTACAAAAATTGTTTGCAACATCAGCCTGAAGATAAAGTTGCCGCCGAATAAAAACCAACTAAATAAAAAAGATAAACCACAAAAAGCAAGATAGACGTAACTACAAAAATGCAATCGTTAACCAATATATTACCAGCTAATATTGCAACAGCCACAGAAGAGCAAAAAACTTCTAACTGGCAGCTTTTTATTATTATTGGTGCACTCATTCTTTGCGGTTCATTTACGTATTCTATTTATCCGGCGCCGGTAAATGCTGCTGCTTTACTAATTATGGCAGGCTTGTTTTATTTTAGCCTGCACAAAAACGATCCGGTTTCTTTTTTTATACAACTCTTTATTGGTAATTTTTTTCCTTGGGGAGATAAATTTGGCGGTAACTACAATTTGGCAGCATTTGCAGCGATTGTATTTTATTCAGCCATCAATGGTAAGATGGCTTTTTTAAAATCCTCTGTGTTTGACAAGTCTATAAAATCGGCTTTGTTTGTTTGGTGCATTTTCGATTTATTAAGTGTAACCGGCGGAAACCTTTTTCCATTGGTAGTGGAGATGAAGAATTTTGCTGCCTTTTGCATCATGTTGTTTTCATTTTATTTTGTTTCACGAATTGAATTTACTGAAAACGATATTTATAAATTTGTTATCGCTATTTCTATTTTTTGGGGCTACGAATTTTTAGTGGCGATTAATCAGAAATATGAATTTTTCAATTCTCCATTTCCTTTTTTCCCTGTTACAAATGAAACAATTGAATTTGAACTGAATATTGTAAGAAGCGGTTCAACGCTTAACAATTTTGAAGCCTTCGCCGAATGGTGTGTTTCGCTTATTGCATTGTTGCTGCCCGGAATATTAAGCGGCAGCTTCCTAAAAAAGAATCGCTTTTTTTACTACTTTAGCATTGTTACTGTTCTGCTGGCTGCCTTATCAATGGTGTTTTCCGGTACACGTTCATCCGTACTGTTACTGCCCTTTATTCTAATAAGCGCATTTATCTTGCTTGGAAAACGAGTAAAAACAAAAATCATTGTTTATTTTATTACAATGATCATTGGGTTGTTTCTTTTAAATAATGCTTTTAAAATTGTTGATTTTAATGTTTTTTCAGAAAGAACCGAAGCCACTGTTGATTTTGATCATTTAACATTAGAAAGCATTTTAAATGGCGATCAAATGAACCGAGGCGGCTTATTTCCTTATGCCATGAAACAAGTAGAAAAAACGAATATAATTGGCAGAGGTTACTTTGTTTCGCCTGATGAATACCGCCTTGCTCATTTTAAAAAGGGTGAAATGGACGATGGTATTGCCGACTACCACAACCTGTATATGAGCTCGTATGTAATGTGGGGTGCAATAGGTTTTTTTTGTATGATGTATTTGTTTTTTTATTCGCTCTGGATAGGTTGGAAAACTTATTGGGCAATCCGGAAAAAAAACTATTTTACCACAGATCTTTTATTAGGCTGTAATCTGTTGTTTTTGTTTTTAATGATTAATCAGTTTAAAATACAATTCATTCGCGACATTAATTATTTCACCATCATAATGCTGATGCTTTCGTTTTATATTTCGCTTACGTGGCAGTTGCGAAAAATAGCTTTGGTAAAAGATGTGTAATGCAGTTAATGAACTGCGCTTGAATTTGCTTTTGTATTCTTAACTATGGAAATAGCAATTTTAATAACCACTTTTAACAGGAAAAAAAAAACAGTAAATTGTTTGCAGCAACTGCAAAAACAAAGGCTTCCCCCTGAAGTAAAACTAACTGTTTATCTTACCGATGATGCTTCAAAAGACGGCACGGCAGAAGCAGCTGCTATGGCGTTTCCCAACATTAATATTTACCATGGTAATGGCAATTTGTTTTGGGCAGGCGGCATGAGAAAATCATGGCAGGAAGCCTCGAAAAGTAAAGCCGATTTTTTTTTATTGATAAATGATGATACGGTATTGGTTGAAGATGCTATTAATGTTCTCATCAACACTTACAAAGATGCGTTTCAGCAGTTGGGCAAACCGGTTATTTGCATCGGCAGTACAAAAGATAATTTCAATAATAAAATAAGTTATGGCGGACGAAAATTGATGTCACCAAAAAAAATTCATAATGTTTTAATTGAAAACAATGAATGCTTTGAGGAGTGCGATTTAGGCAATGCGAATATCATGTTTGTACAGCGGAAAATTGTTCAAAAAATTGGTATCTTATCGAACGAATACACGCATGGAATTGCCGATTACGATTATACACTTACAGCAAAAAAAAATGGTTTTCCTGTGGTGGTTGCTCCCGGCGTTTTAGGATATTGTCAGGATGACCATGGCAATAGCTGGAAGCCGCAAAATTCAAAATTGAAAGAACGAATTGCTTATTTGTATAGCCCGAAAGGGCTGGCTTATAAAGAGTATCTGCATTTTATAAAAAAGCATTTCCCATCGCATTATTTAGAAGCTTACACAAAACTGTGGCTGAAAACATTTTTCCCTTTTATGTGGGACAAATGGAAAAAGTAACTTGCTTACAAATCTGATTATCCATGATGAAAACTTCTCCGAAGATTGTGTATTTAACGCAGGTTCCTGGTCCTTACCGTGAGCGAATGCATGAGCTAATTTCGGAACAAAATCCAAACTATGCTGTGATATATTGTGCTAAATTAGAACCCGATAGATTATGGAAGATTGATCATGGCAATTACCCGCAATATTTTCTTTCTGATACCATAGATCATTTCCGTCCTAATCAACCCAAAGTATGGAAGTTATTAAATGAATTAAATCCGGATGCACTCATTATTACGGCATTTAAACCTACTATGTTATATGGCGTTTTGTGGTGTTTACTAAAAAAACGAAAATTGATTGTTTATAATGATGGAACTTACATATCGGAAAAAGGCTTTTCTAATGTACAAAAAGTCATCAGGCGATTTGTTTTTACAAGAACAAAAGCCTTTGTTGCACCTGGAAATGGCGGTTTTGATTTGTACAAAAGTTATGGTGTAAAAGAAAATAAAATGTTTAAGAGTTGCCTGTGCATAGACAATTCAAAATTTACGCCGCAACCAATGGAAAACCGGGAGTATCACATAATGTTTTCAGGGCAAATAGTGGAAAGAAAAATGCCCATGTTTTTTGTTGAAATTGCAAAACTATTAAACAAAAAAGTTTCAAATTTTAAAGCGCTCATTATTGGTGATGGAGATCAGCGAAAACAAATGCTTGGTGAGCTTGACAAGCACAACATAAAATATAATTTCACTGGTTATCTTGACCAAAAAACGTTGCCTTCATTTTATTCAAATGCAAAGCTGTTTTTATTTCCATCGCTTAACGATCCGTGGGGCGTAGTAGCTAATGAAGCCTGCGCAGCCGGCACACCTGTAATTACATGCGATAACGCCGGTGTAGCCAATGATTTAATTATTGATGGAAAAAATGGTTATGTGCTTTTGCTTAACGCAGAGCTTTGGACAAACCATGCTTTGCATTTGTTATCGAACAATCATTTGCTTACAACGTTTTCTAATAATGCAGTTGAACTTGTGCAAGCGTATAATCATCGTCAATCTGCAGAAGGTATTTTACAATCAGTACAATTCGCTTTATCATGAATGTAATATTATTGATAAGAGACGTATTTTACAATCATATCAGCTCAAAAATTAAGTAAATAAATACCAAAACATTCCACCATCAACGTGTATGGCAAAACCAAAAATTCTGTTTATCTTACACCTGCCGCCGCCTTTACATGGTGCTGCGATGGTTGGAAAATACATTCGCGATAGCAAAATTATAAATAATAATTTTGAAGCTGATTATGTTGATTTAGCCACTAACAGAATTTTAAATCAATCAGGCAAAGGAAGCTTAAAAAAGATAGTAACATTTGCAGGTATCATTAAAAATGTAATTAAAGCACTGCGTCAAGACAAGTATGACTTGTGCTATATGACTTTGACCGCTTATGGGTCAGGATTTTATAAGGATTTGCTTATTGTTTTACTTGTAAAACTATGGCATACCAATATCATTTATCATTTTCATAATAAAGGTGTAAGTATTAATAAAAGTGTCCTTTCTCAATCGCTTTATCGTTATGCTTTTAAAAATACAAAAAGCATTTTGGTATCTTGGTATTTGTATCCAGACATACAACATTATGTAAGCCCCGAAAATGTTTTTCATTGCCCTTGCGGTATCCCTGTGAATGAGAAAATTGTCAAACAGAACAAAGGAGTTTTAAATAAAGAAAGTGATAGGCAATGCCAATTGCTTTTTTTATCGAATATGATACGCGAAAAAGGTATATTTGTTTTGCTTGATGCTTGCGATATACTAAATAAAAAAGGTTTATCTTTCGAGTGCCATTTTGTAGGTGGATGGTCGAATGTACCAGAAGAAGAATTTAGAAAAGAGATTGAAGGAAAAAATTTATCAGAAATTGTATTTGTTCATGGTCCAAGATACAACGAGGATAAACAGGCGTTTTATGAGAAGGCTGATATTTTTGTATTTCCAACGCATTACGATACGTTCGGGTTGGTGAATTTAGAAGCCATGCAAAATGGATTACCTATTATTTCAACACCTGAAGGTGGCATACCAGATATTATAGTAGAAGGTGAAACTGGTTTTATGGTGCCACATGATAATGCAGAAATGTTAGCTGAAAAAATAACTATTCTAATAAAAAGTCCATCTCTGCGTTATGAAATGGGAGAAAAAGGTAGGCAAAGATTTTTTGAATTGTTTACATTGGAAAAGTTTGAAAAAAATTTGTCTCTCATTTTACAAAAAAGCAGTAATCAAAGCTAATTTAAGTATTCAATGTCTTCTTACAATTATCGTTTCATTAATTCTTATATGATTGTAAAAAAATTAGAATTAAATGCCTGAATTTCTTTAATTTAGAAAAGTATTACAATAAATGAATCAACGAAACTAAAAGAAGAAGGTTTATAAAAATTCAAACTGAAATTTTCCTTTCTGAAATAAATAAAATAATTATGGTAAAAGTTGGTGTAATTGGTGTTGGAAAAATGGGTGTATCACATCTTGCTATTTTAGGCGCTCATCCCGATGTAGAAGTGGTTGGTGTAAGCGACACATCAAAGATGACGCTTGATGTATTTAAAAAATATACTTCCTTTCCAGTATTTTCCGACTACGAAGACATGCTGAAAGAAACCAATGTTGATGCGGTTTTTGTAGCTGTTCCTACCAAGCTTCATGCAAGGATGGTTAAAAAAATTTTGGAAAGCGGCAGGCATGTTTTTGCCGAGAAACCATTGTGCTTAACACCCGAACAAGGCAAAGAACTGGTTGAACTGGCAGAAAGAAAAAAAATAGTCAACCAGGTTGGTTATCATAATAAATTTATCGGTACTTTTCAGGAGCTAAAACGAATTTTGGATAGCGGTTATATCGGTGACATTTTTCATTTTACAGGAGAATCGTACGGACCTGTTGTCATCAAACCAAAGCAAGATACCTGGCGTTCAGACCCCGAAGAAGGGGGAGGATGTTTGATGGATTATGCTTCCCATGTAATTGATTTAATTAACTACACTATCAGTCCGGTTGAAAAAGTGAGAGGCACTGTTCTTAAATCTTTTTATTCGAAAAATGTGGAAGATTCTGTTTTTTCTGTTCTTGAATTATCATCAAAAGTAAATGGTGTGCTATCGGTAAACTGGAGTGATGAAACATACAGAAAGATGTCCACATCCATTACCATTTTAGGAAGTAATGGAAAAATAATTTGTGATGCCAACGAACTTAAAGTATATTTTAAAACAACAAGTTTTCCACAAGGTTATAGCAAAGGCTGGAACATAAAATACATTACTGATTTAACAGAGCCTGTAGATTTTTATCTTCGTGGGGAGGAATATTCTGCACAGATAGATTACTTTATAAAAGCCATTCAAAAAAAGGTGCCTAACAACATCAATACATTTCAAAGTGCCTGGCACACAGATAAAGTAATTTCTCTAATTAAAAACAACGTAAACTAATTGGTATGGAGCGTATCATTTTTGGCGATAATCAATTCTTTGCAGTTAATCATATATCAGACGAAAAGTCAAAAGCGCAGTCAATCAAATTTAAAAATGATAGCGCCATAATAAAAACTTTAGACTATGCAATGAATGCAGGCGTGAACACATTTATGTGCACCACTCATGACAGGATTGCAAACATTTGCGAGCATGTAAGAAATAACCAGGAGAAGTATGCAAATTATTGCATTTATCCATGTTTGCCTTATGCACATAAATATGCAAACGCTGTTACTGAGCTTGGCGTGATGGGAACTATAAAACAATACGTTCCAGGCAACTTTTTTGGCTCATTATTTAAAGGTGGGGTGGCATATTTATCGAAAGATTATTTATCAATCATGGAGCTAATGATTGATTCGGAAATGAAGATGTTTAAAGGTATTAATACGCCGTATATTTTCCTGCAAAATGTTGTAACCGATTTGTTGTTAGGCTTGGGCATGAAAAGCGTTTTTAAAGCTTTTCACGATTACATAAAAGAGAAATACAACGCTGAAGCCGGTTTTATTACTATGAATCTTCCAAAGCTGTTAAATGTTTTGGAAGATGCAGGTATAAACAACCCGCTTATTTGTGCATCAATCAATAAAGCAAACTTTAGAATGTCGGGCGGCAAAGAATTGTATGAAGAAACATTAGAAACTCGCAATGTGCGGGTGATAGCAATGCAGGTATTAGCTGCGGGTGCCATTCCGCCAAAAGAAGCTATTGAATATGTATGCAGCTTGCCCAACGTTGAATCTATTTTATTTGGCGCATCATCAAAAAATAATATCGAAGAAACCGTTTCCTTAATTCATAAATACGATAAAATTTATCAACAAGTAATTAACCAATAGCCGATACTTTTACTCAGATACTGCTTTTAAAGTAAATACAAAGCGTATCTTTTTTTCAAACCTGCCAAACATGATGCTTCATAAAATAATAAGACGAATAAAGAAACTGCTTACCCGCCTTCTTATTCACAACAAACGCTATAAACCCAAAGGCGTTTACAATACTATTGAAGAGTATAAAACGGTTGTAAAAGAAGCCGTTTGTGTAGAAGCTTTTCCACCTTATACTTCTTATTTGAATGTTACAGACGATTTCAGAAATCGTTTTATTGGTTATGTTGATACTACTATTGTTGCTCATATTCCAGCCGCACGGGTTGTGGCAATTCCTAATGGCAGAGCGCATACCGATAATAACTTTAGTATTGCCATTATCTGCGGTAACAATCACTTGATTGGCGAATTATCATATGATTTAGAAAGTAGCGTTCCCTCAAAAAATGGTATTTTTCGTCAGAATTATTTTAGAGTTCCTGAAAAATATAATGGCACTGTTTTAAGCTTGTTAATTGGCGAAGGTGGAATCGTAAATTATTCGCACTGGCTGATTGATTCTATATCGCGCATTGCGTTGTTGAAAAAAATCGGCTGGTATGAAAAAATTGATTGGTTTTTGGTACCGAGTTATAAACAGGATTATCATAAAGATGCTATGCAAATGCTTGGCATAGATGAAAGCAAAATAATCGCGGGAGATATTCACAATCACATTCAGGCAGATACATTACTGGCTACCACTTATGTTCGTTACCATGAACACATTCCATTATGGTGCTGCGATTTTTTAAGAGATGAGTTTTTAAAATACAAATCTTTAGGTACGGATAAAAAATTCAATCGCCCTTTTGTTTACATTAGCCGTAACGATTCTTCTAAAAGAAGAGTATTAAACGAAGAGGCCCTAATTAAGGTACTTGATAAATACGGATTTCAATCTTTTGAATTATCTAAACTCTCATTTCAGGAAAAAATAAGTTTATTTTCCAATGCAGAGATTATTATTGCTACTATCGGCGCAGGGCAGGCGAACCTTGTTTTTTGTAATGAAAACACACATGTGATTGAATTGATGGCAGAAGATTTTGCACAGCCGTTTTTCAACGATTTAGCTAATAAAGTAGGTATAAAATACGACTATTTAATTTGCAAATCTGATGGCAGGGCTCGCACATTTAAACAGGGTGAAAAATTAAACTTAATAGTAAATATTGAAGAAGTGGAACGGAAATTGAGAAAGATAATTACACTTCAAAAAGTGGTATCAGCAAACTAACTAAACGTGCATTCGAAAAAAATAAAATCCGATAAAACCAATGTTCAGACGTGTAACTGCATTACATATTGCTTACTAAAAATTTTTTAATGAAAATTAAGTTGCTGCATTAAGAGTTTGTTTTTAATTCTTTTATTCCTATTTATCTGGTATACATATAAACAAAAACAAATTGATAGCATCTTATTAAATTATTAAGTGAGGAAATAAAAATTAGCTCGTAACTTTTTGGTAACAAGTTCGAACAATATGATACATAAAGTCTTAATAATTTTGTCTATTCATTTCCATATACATAAAGGTTCGTTTATTACAAGCCAAATACTCAAATATTACCATAACTAAAAATAAAAATGTAATCAATCAAATCAAACCAAATTAAAAAAATGAAAAAAGTAATTGTATTAGGCGGTGGCGGATTCATCGGTGGTCATCTTGCAAAAAAATTAAAACAAGATGGTTGTTATGTACGCGTAAGCGATATAAAAAACCATGAGTATTTTGACCACCAAGACATTTCGCATGAATTTATTTTGGGTGATTTAACCGACCCGAAAGTGGTTGAAGCTGTAATAGGTGAAGGTTACGATGAGGTATATCAATTGGCTGCTGACATGGGCGGAGCCGGTTATATTTTTACCGGGCAAAACGATGCAAATGTAATGCACAATTCAGCCATCATTAATTTGAATGTTGCTAAAGAAGCGGTGAGCAAAGGTGTAAAAAAATTATTTTATTCTTCTTCAGCTTGTATGTATCCGGAAAATAATCAGTTGGATCCTAACAACCCAAATTGTGAAGAAAGTTCAGCCTATCCTGCCAATCCGGATTCGGAATACGGCTGGGAAAAACTATTCAGCGAGCGTTTGTTTTTGGCATTCAACCGCAACTATAAATTAAACGTGCGCATTGCCAGGTTTCATAACATTTTCGGGCCACAGGGCACATGGCGCGGCGGTAAAGAAAAAGCGCCAGCTGCTATGCTTCGTAAAGCGGCTGAAACGCCTGATGGCGGCGAGTTTGAAGTGTGGGGCGATGGCTTGCAAACACGTTCGTTTTTATACATTGATGAATGCGTAAAAGCTGTGCTATCGTTAATGAAATCTGACTTTACAGGACCTGTAAATATTGGTTCGGAAGAAATGGTAACCATTAATGAATTAGCACAAATGGCAATTGATATTTCTGGTAAAAACATTACCGTTAAAAATATTTATGGTGATGAATTTATTGAAAAATATGGCTTTAAATGTCCAACAGGTGTGAGAGGCAGACGTTCCGATAATCGCTTATTCAAAAGCAAATTGGGTTGGGAAGTGTCTGCACCATTAATTGATGGTTTATCCAAAACATACGAATGGATTAGCCCAATGGTGCCAAGCGAAAATTTTGCAATGGCTGAATAAAAAAATAATCTTATTTAATAATTTATAATTAAAAACAATGAAGGAGGCATACAACTCTGTAACCGTTTTAGGCTATAAAGTTTTTTCGGATGATCTATCAAAAATTCCGTTGAGAGCTGATAAATGCAGAGCTATTAATTGCAGCATCAGCCCAAACAACTATGGTCTTGCAAACAAAGATGCAGAGTTTAAAAGCGTTCTAAAAAACACTGATTATCTTGTGTTGGACGGTGTTTATTTTGCTTTAGCATCCCTTTTTTTAAAAGGAAAGAACATAAAGAAAAATCAAGGACCAGAAGTGTACAAATATTTTTTAGGAAGGCTTAACGAAACATCAGGAAAAGTATTTTTTCTTGGCTCGTCTGAAAAGGTTTTACAACTGATAAAAGACAGGTTGAGTCATGAATATCCGAATGTAAATGTTGCCACTTATTCGCCGCCTTTTAAACCTGTTTTTTCAGATGAAGACAATCAAAACATGATTGATAGCATAAATGAATTTAACCCTGATGTTGTTTTTATTGGAATGACCGCACCAAAACAGGAAAAATGGTCGGTTCAGCATAAAAACAAACTGAATGCAGGTTTGATTGTAAGCATTGGAAATGTGTTTGATTGGTATGCCGGAACGCAAAAAGAAATTCATCCGTTTTATTTTAAAATAAGAATGGCTTGGCTGATAAGAATTTTTTTACGACCTGAAATTTTTAAGCGAAACATTGGCAATCAAATGATGTTTTTCAGACATCTTTTATTAATGATGGTAGGTTTAAAAAAGCAGCCGGTATAAATAAATATCTTTCTTACAAATAAAAAAGTATAGAGTTACATCTATACTTTTTTTATAACCTAATGCCATTTTAAAACAATAATAAATCACCAATTACAAGCGCTGCAAATACAACACTTGCAATACCATTTGCCGTCATAAATGCAATGTTTACTTTACTTAAATCGTGCGGATGAACAATAGAATGCTGGTAAATAAGCATACCGATAAACACTACAATTCCAATCCAATATACTGCATGAAAATGGCCATAAAAACCTGCTAAAATCACACAGGCAGCACTAGCCAAATGCAATAGCTCCGATACTTTTAATCCTTTATTTCTTCCCAGCACGGCAGGTATTGAATACAAGCGTTGCGACTGATCGAATTCAACATCCTGCAAGGCATAAATCACATCAAAGCCACTCACCCAAAAAATAACAGTAAAAGAAAACAGTAAAGGGAGCATGTTAAATTTACCAGTTACAGCAAGATAAGCGCCGATGGGTGCAAGGCTTAACCCCAAGCCTAATACAAGATGGCAAAGCGGCGTGAAGCGTTTGGTGTAACTATAAAACAAAATAACCAATAAAGCTACCGGCGAAAGAAAAAAACAAATTGGGTTAATAAAATATGAAGTAAAAACAAACAGAACACAGCACGCAATTGTAAATCGTAATGCGCTATTGGCAGATATAATTCCTTTTGGAATTTCGCGGATTGAAGTGCGTGGATTTTTAGCATCGAAGCTTCTGTCTAAATAACGATTGAACGCCATCGCTGCGCTGCGGGCAGTTATCATACAGATAATAACCAGAAGTAATTTAAATGTAATTCCTTCTACATAAATAAAATTTGTTTTATCTCGTCCCCAACCAATTGAATCATTTAAATTCATTTCATTAGGTATAAAATGAGGAACTGATACTCCTAAAAAAAACCCAATAAAAGCAAAAGGCATTGCAAAAATGGTATGAGAAAAACGAACTAACGAAAGATAACTTTTAATTGTACTCATCTGTTTATTTTAAAACCGAATAACGTCTGTATCAATAGGTGTAAAACCCAATTGTTTTGTCATGTTTACTATCACTCCTTTATGATAAAATTCGTGTGTAATTACATGCGTAAACAATTGCAGAACTGATAAAGTAAGGGTAACTTCCTGCCGTTTTTTAAATGCGGATATCATTGTGTTTTTATGATCAAAAGCAGTAAGAAAACTATACATGCAATCATCTACTTCTGTATAAATTGTTTTTACATCGTCCATTGTTTGCCATGCTGTTTCATCGGTTATTAACAAAGGAATTTTCAAAGCAAATTCATTCAGCCAGCTTAGGTAACACAAAGCAACATGGTTAAGTAGGTAACAAACTGATTTGCTATTGTAGCTTTGAATAGGAAGATGAAGCTTTTTAAAAGTAATGGAGTTTAGATAATCGAACAAAGCACCTCTTGCGCTTTGCACCAATTTGTATTGCTGCATTAATGTTTTCATGCTATTTTATTAACCCGTTTATCTTTTGTTTTACACATTCCCACAATACAATACCTGCTGCCGTTGCTATATTTAAAGAATGCTTCATGCCCATTTGAGGAATTTCGATGCAGCCATCGCACAGCAAAATAGTTTCCTGCTCAACACCGCTTACTTCATTACCAAAAATAAAAGCAATTTTATCATCTTCATCTACATCAAATTGCTGCAAAGGAATGCTGTTTTTTACTTGTTCAATAGCATATACGGCAAAGCCTTTTGTTTTTAGTTCAGTTATTGCTTCGGTAGCGTTTATAAAATGTTTTGATGTAACCGTTTCATCAGCTCCCAAAGCTGTTTTAGCAATTTGTTTGTGCGGAGGGTGAGCCGTGTAACCAGTAGTATAAATAGCTTGTAAAAGAAAAGCATCTGCGGTGCGCAATACGCTGCCTACGTTATAAGCGCTGCGCACATTTTCAAGAACTGCAATAATTGAAAATTTATCTGATTGCCGGAACTCCGCTACTGTCTTACGTTCCAGCTCACTCATGCTTCTTTTTTGCATAATACAAAGATACATTCGGAAGAAGAAAAGGAAAGTTAGAAACGTTTTGTATTAAGATATGAGTTGAGCCAAAGCAAACGTTTCTTTCACACGAATGCCTTTATCGGTTTGTTGCAGAGTGCAACATTCGATGCTTGGATCGTGTTCAAAAAAAAGAGTATAATTGTTTAGTGCCGCGATATTCAAATACCTTTCTTTTTCTTCCAAAGTGATTAATGGAAACATATCATAAGCCATCACATAAGGCAATGGAATGTGAGCCGCAGAAGGCACTAAATCTGCCATATAAAGAATGGTGTTACCGTTATAATTAATTAATGGTAACATCATATTTTTTGTATGTCCGCTGGCAAACAGGATAAAAATATTTTTGGAAAACTGTGTGCCAATTAAAGCTAAAAGTTCGGGCGCAGACAAACCTTCGCTTTTATTATCTGACGGCTTAGGTGTTTGTATAAATTGCAATCGCCCGCTTTGTTGCAATGGCAAAATATTCTCCGGTAAAAACGATGCTTTCTCGCGCGCATTTGGTTTTATTGCCCATTGCCAATGCTGCTGATTGCTCCAATATATTGCATTTGGAAAAACAGGTTGCAGCTTATCTCCCACTCTCTCTATTGCTCCACCAACATGGTCGAAATGAAGATGCGTGAGAATAACATCTGTTACATCATGCTTATTAAAGCCATGTTTTTGTAAAGATGATTGCAGCGTATCGTTGCCATGTAAATAATAATGACTTAAAAACTTTTCGCTTTGTTTCTTACCAATGCCGGTATCAATTAAAATTAAACGGTTTTCATCTTCAATTAATAAACATTGCATTGCCCATGTGCAAAGATTATTTTCATCGGGTGCATTTAGTTTACTCCACATACTTTTTGGAACAACGCCAAACATGGCACCTCCATCTAACTTAAAAAAGCCCGTATCTATGGTATATAATTTCATGATTGATTAAGCCATTTTCAGCCTGGGTTGCTTTGCCAGCGCGTATAAAAAAATAAAGAATGAAATGATAAAATATGTCATTAAAAACAAAACGGCATTGCGCATTCCGCCCAAACCTTCGGTTACCATTCCAAAAGTTGTCATCCCGATTACAGTGCTCACTTTATCGCAAACATCATAAAAACTAAAGTAAGAAGCTGTGTCTTTGGTCGTAGGCATCAGTTTGGAATAAGTGGATCGTGAAAGCGATTGAATGCCGCCCATCACAAGACCTACTGTGCCTGCAAGAAAATAAAATTGCAATGGCGTATATATAAAATAAGCCCATGCACATATGCCCGACCATATTAATACACCCAGCAAAAGCACTTTTAAATTGCCAATTTTTTTGGAACAAAAAGAAAACAAATAAGAACCACCAATTGCAACCATTTGAATGATTAAGATAGTGAGTATCAGCTTACCACTATTGGCAGCATCAGTTTCTTTGTTGCCGGTGTTTGGGAAAATTTGCTGCTTTGCAAACAATGCAGCAGAGTACATGACGGTTTCAACACCCATTCCTAAAAAAAAGAAAGCAAGTAAAAACCGTTTCAGCGTTGCTTCGTATCTCAGTTCGTTCCAAACTTTTCTTAATTCAGCATAGCCTTTTGTAAACACATTGCGGCTTTGAGAAGCCGGGTTAGTTTTGCTTTTTGGCAGCACCGCAAAAGTGATTTGTGCAAACGCCATCCACCAGATACCGGTTAATAAAAAAGAAATTTGCGAAGCTTTGGTTGCATCAGCTATCCCAAACAGTTGAGGCTTTGTTACCATGATCAAACAAATTATCAACAATATCACACTGCCAATGTAACCCAACGCAAAGCCTTTTGCACTTACAAAATCTTGGTCTTTTTCCTCTGCGATTTCAGGCAGATAAGCATTATAAAACACAATGCTGGCGCCATAACCAATTGATGCCAAAATAAAAAGGATAATGCCAAGCTGCGGGTTATCGGGCTGAAACCAATACATGGCACAGCAACTTAACGAACCCATGTAGCAAAAAAACTGCATGAACTTTTTTTTGTTTCCAAAAGCGTCGGCGATGGAAGATAGTAAGGGAGACATGAGTGCTACCGCTAAAAAAGAAAACGCAACCGCATAGTCATACAACGCTGAAGGCTCGGTAAAAACTCTTCCTAAAAAATGGATTGATTTTCCCGACGTAATACCCTCATAGTAAGCCGGAAAAATAGATGAGGTAATAACAAGACTGTACACGCTGTTTGCCCAATCGTACATTGCCCAACCGTTAACCACTTTTTTTGAAGCCGTTTGCATTCCGCTTTGGTTTTACGAAGCAATGTATTTTATGTTTTGCATTCCCGCAAATGCTTTCTATTTCACATAGCCCTTAACTATTAAAAACAACATGACCGCACCTAATAAAATACGGTAAATACCAAAAGCCCTAAAGCCATGTTTTTGCAGATAGCTAATAAAAAATTTAACCGCAAACAATGCAACAATAAAAGAAACCAGGGCGCCTAAACCAAGCAATGAATAATTGTTTTTGTTCAGCACTTCAGGATGATCTTTATACACATCCCAAAACTCTTTTGCGCTGGCGGCAATCATAGTTGGAACAGCAAGAAAGAACGAAAACTCTGCGGCTATCCTGCGTGTTAGCTTCTGGCTCATGCCGCCGATAATGGTTGCAGCACTTCTGCTTAAACCTGGAAATATAACAGCTAATACCTGAAAGCAACCAATAGCAAAAGCACGCGGATATGTAATTTGCTTATCATCGTCAATCCTGTTATTCGTAAAGAATTTATCAATAAATAAAAGTATAATTCCACCTCCAATCATTACGCAGGCAATGAAGATGAGATTACCTAATGCTGAATCAATATACTTTTTAAAAATGGCTCCGAAAATAAGCGCGGGAATAACGGCTATAATTAGTTTTATATAGAAAACAGAACGCGAAAAATCAAAGAATCTTTTGTAATAAAGAACAACAACTGAAAGAATGGCGCCAAGTTGAATTACTACATCAAACATTTTTACAAAAGGATCTTTTTCATCAATATGTAGTAAGCCGTTCGTATATTTTAAATGTGCGGTACTGGATATTGGTAAAAATTCGGTGATGCCTTCTACAATTCCTTTAATGATAGTTTGAAAATAATCCATGAAACAATTATTGGTTTATAAAAATGAAAAAATATATACGCAATAAAAATAAAAATCCCGTAGAAAGCTCACCGATAAAAGTTGATTTTATTACTTTATTCTTATTGCTTTTTCTACGGGATGGAAATTCAATTGTATCAATTGCTTTTGAATAGTTGGTCAACAGCGCCAGCCATCATAGGAAACTTTTCTTTTACAAAATCTGCAATTGTTTCTACGGCTGTTTGCGCCTGTTCAGGCGTAATGCCTGCAGCAGCTGTAATTCGTTCAACAAGTTCGTTCATATTTTTTATTTAGTGTGAATTATAAGTGGTCAATTTCGAATAGTGAGTGGAGAATGTAAGATGCAAGAACTCATTTTTTCACAACTCATTATTCAATTAAGAAATAACTACGCAACTTCTAAAAGGTTCATTTTACTCTTATCAAACTGTTGTTTTGCATAACTTAATGTTACATGAAAATCTTTGGTATTGGTGCCTGGCAATTCAAACATAGCATCGGTTAAAATCTGCTCGCAAATGCTACGCAAACCTCTGGCACCCAGTTTAAATTCCATTGCCTTTAAAACAATAAAATCAAGCACTTCAATATCAATAGTAAGACTGATGTTTTCAATTTCGAACAAACGTTTGTATTGTTTCATCAAGCTGTTTTTTGGTTCGGTTAAAATCAATCGCAATGTTGCTGCATCCAGCGGTTCCAGATGCGTAATCACCGGCAAACGACCTAACAATTCGGGTATCAGACCAAAACTTTTTAAATCGGTGGCATTTACAAATTGCAACATGTTTTTCTTTTGCATTTCCTGGTGTTCTTTATTTACACCAAAGCCAATTGAATTTGTATTTATGCGGCGCGATATAATCCTGTCAACACCATCAAAAGCACCACCTGCAATAAAGAGAATATTAGCTGTATTCATCTTCACCATTTTTTGTTCGGGATGTTTTCTGCCACCTTGCGGAGGAACCAAAACATCAGTGCCTTCCAATATTTTTAATAAGCCTTGCTGCACACCTTCGCCGCTTACGTCGCGTGTAATGGAAGGGTTGTCATTTTTACGGGCAACTTTATCTATTTCATCAATGTAAACAATGCCTTTTTCGGCAGCACTTACATCGTAATTGCTGGCTTGTAAAAGGCGTGTTAGCATGCTTTCCACATCTTCGCCCACATAACCTGCTTCAGTAAAAACAGTGGCATCAACAATAGCGAAAGGAACATTCAGCAACTTGGCAACTGTCTTAGCAAGTAAAGTTTTTCCGGTTCCGGTTTCACCTACCATAATGAGGTTGCTTTTTTCAATTTCTATTTCATCGTTTTGTTTTTTTTGTGTAATGCGTTTGTAATGGTTGTAAACAGCCACGCTGATAATTTTCTTTGCATCGGTTTGCCCAACAATGTATTTATCTAAAAACGCTTTTATTTCGGCAGGCTTTCGGATAGCAAATTCGTAATGCTTATTTCTTGCTTTCTGACGGCTGTCTAATTCTTGCCCAATAAGGCTTTGAGCATGTTCTACACAATTGTCGCAAATGTGTTCGCCATGTTGTCCGGCAATCAAAACATTTACTTCATCGCGCGGTTTACCACAAAACGAGCAGATTAATTTATTTTGTTGTTTAGCCATAAATTTTTACTTAATAGTTAATGATCTTTTTTATACCTCAAACCTTTCAATTACGCTACGGTTTCTGTTTGTGCAAAGTAAAAAAGAAACCGCCTTTGTAAAGCGGTTTCCCTATTAAAAAAGTATTGAAATTATAACTCGTTTAACACGGCATCAACAATACCATACTTCACGGCGCCATCAGCATCCATCCAGTAATCGCGGTCGAAATCTTTCATAATCTGATCAACTGTTTTACCGCAATTTTCTGCCAGCACCTGTGCGCCAACCAGTTTGGTTCTTTCAATTTGTTGCGCCTGAATTTCAATGTCGGCGCTGGTTGCCTGAAAGTAGCCGCCTATGCTGGGTTGATGAATCATTACTTCGCCACGCGGATAAATAAAACGTCGTCCTTTTGTGCCCACACTTAATAAAATTGAACCCATGCTGGCAGCTAATCCCATACAGATGGTGCTTACCGGCGATTTCATTAATTTAATAGTATCGTAAATAACAAAGCCGCTGGTAACAATGCCGCCCGGGCTATTGATATAAAACTTAATTTCTTTACCTGGATTATCGGCTTCCAAAAGCAACAATTTGCTCACAACATCGCGGGCACTTCTGTCGTCAACCATTCCCCATAAATACACAGCTCTTGTTTCAAGAAAAAGCTTCTCCATTTTTTTTAAAATGAAAGAAGACTGGTTTTCTTTTTCTGGTTTTTCAATTTCTTCTTTTTCTTCTTCATCATCCATTAAAAATGGATTTTTGTATGTCAGGTCTATCATATTGATTTATGATTTATGATTTATGATTGATAGTAATGAAATCGTAACTCCGCAATCAAAAATCAGATTTTTATTTGTTTTCTTTTCTTGGATTCGTTAACAACACTTCATCAACCAAACCGTATTCTTTGGCTTCTATTGCCGTCATCCAGAAATCGCGATCCCGGTCGCGGGCAAGGGTTTCCATGTCTTGGCCGGTATGATGCGCAAGCACTTCATCTAATTCATGCCGGATTTTTCGAATTTCCCTTGCTGTAATGGCAATATCGGAAGCCTGACCGCCAATGGCACCGCTGGGTTGATGAATCATAATACGGCAATGTTTTAACGCACTGCGTTTTCCTTTTACGCCGGCAGCCATTAATACAGCACCCATACTGGCTGCAACGCCGGTGCAGATAGTTGACACGTCAGGACTTACAAACTGCATCGTGTCATAAATGCCCAAACCTGCATAAACACTGCCTCCGGGGCTGTTGATGTACATTTGAATATCGCGCGTTCTGTCGGTGCTATCCAAGAACAGCAACTGCGCAGTAACAATGTTGGCAACATAATCGTTAATGCCTTCGCCAAGAAAAATAATTCTGTCCATCATCAGTCTGCTAAATACGTCCATGCTGGCAACATTTAACGGACGTTCTTCTATAATGTATGGCGTAAGATTCGTAAACTGGTTACCATAGCTGTGGAGTGTAGCACTGCTGATGCCACGATGCTGCACCGCATATTTTTCAAATTCTTTTCCTATATTCATTATGATTCTTTTTAGGAGTGAAGGTAAGGGTTCACCAAATACCATGCAAAGGGAAATGGCAAGACAAAAGGGCAGAATGAGTAAATAACAATGGCGCCGATTGAAAACATTTTACCCACAAAGGCGCAAAGGGATAAAGTTTCACCAGGAATACACGATAAATCTGTATCTTTTTTTTGCAGTAAAAACAAACTAATGGTCAAATAAATACACCAACTGCGCTATCTTTTCTTTTAGTTGTTTTCTATCAATAATAAAATCTAAGAAGCCGTGCTCTAATAAAAATTCGCTGCGCTGAAAACCTTCCGGCAAATCTTTTTTTATTGTTTCTTTTATCACGCGCGGTCCCGCAAACCCAATAAGGGCGCCGGGTTCAGCAATATTTAAATCGCCCAACATGCCAAACGAAGCCGTTGTGCCGCCGAAAGTAGGATCGGTTAGCAGAGAAATAAAAGGCAGCTTTGCATCGCTTAACTGCGAAAGCTTTGCACTTGTTTTAGCAAGCTGCATCAAACTGAAAGCGCTTTCCATCATGCGCGCCCCGCCGCTTTTGCTAATCACTACATAAGGCAGTTTGTTTTTAATGCAATAATCTACAGCGCGGCTAAATTTTTCTCCCATTACGCTTCCCAGCGAGCCGCCGATAAAATCAAAATCCATGCAGGCAATCACTAATTTTTGGCTGTTTATCTCGCCCACGGCAACACGCATGCTATCTTTCAAATCTGTTTTTGCATAAATGTCATTCAACCGCTGCTGGTAAGGTTTTAAATCGGTAAAATGAAGGAAGTCTTTGCTGCGTATATTGTCAAATAACTCTTCAAACGAGTTTTTGTCAAATAAAATTTCATAGTATTCCTGGCTGCCAATGCGGTGATGATAATTGCATTTGGGGCAAACAAACAAATTTTCGGCAAGTTCTGTTGTGGTAGTAATGAAATTGCATTCCGGGCACTTATTCCACAAACCTTCCGGCGTTTCTTTTTTTTCGGCGGTTGATGTGGTGATGCCTTTTCTAAACCTTCTAAACCATCCGCCACGTTGCTCTGCTTCAACTCCCGATTGGTTAGGAATGTTTTCCGGAATATCGGTTTGTTTGTCATCATTGTTTTCCATACTCAGTGCTTGCATAAAAATGAAGGTAGCAAAATTAAGGTTATCGTGTTATTCATTGCTTTGCGGTTCATTAATATTGCATTTTGCAACTGCTTATGAAAGAAGATGTACTTTATCAAATTGCGCTTACTTTAATTCCTAACATCGGTGCTGTGCAAGCCAAACTTTTACTTGATGAACTTGGCGATGCAAAAAGCATTTTTAATACTTCCATTAAACAACTAAGCGCGATAGAAAACATTGGCGAGATAAGAGCCAAACAAATTAAAACCTTCGCAGATTTTAAAAAAGCGGAAGATGAAATTGCATTGATTGAAAGGAACAACATCGAAACTTTTTTTATAACCGATGAACACTATCCTAAACGTTTGCTACACTGTTACGACGCTCCAACGTTGCTTTATTATAAAGGCAATATAAACTTGAACGCTTCGCGAATCATCAGCATTATTGGCACAAGAAATAATACAGATTACAGCCGAGCTATGATTGAAAAATTACTGAATGATGTAAAAGAATACAACCCTGTAATTGTTAGCGGGCTTGCTTTTGGTGTGGATAGTATTGCTCATAAAACGGCGTTACAATGCAGCTTGCATACGGTTGGGGTGCTGGGCAATGGCTTGCATACCATCTATCCGGCGCAACACAAAAGTCTTTCAAAAGAGATGCTGAATAACGGTGGATTGTTAACTGAGTTTACTTTTGCGGTAAAACCTGACAAGCATAATTTTCCCAGGCGAAACCGCATTGTGGCAGGCATGTCCGATGCAACTATTGTAGTTGAAACTGCCTTGAAGGGTGGCAGTATGATAACGGCTGAACTGGCTAATAATTACAACCGCGATGTGTTTGCTTTTCCTGGCAAAACAACCGATGCTAAAAGTGCAGGCTGTAATTATTTAATTAAAAACAACAAAGCTATTTTGCTTACTGACGCTGCACAATTGGCAGATGAATTAGGGTGGCAAACCGCACCTATAAAAAAGAAAATCCAGAGAGAATTATTTATTAGTTTATCGGATGATGAACAAAAAATTGTAAATAGAGTAAAAGAAAAAGATGCGGTTCATATTGATGAGTTGTATTTGCAAAGCGGCTTAAGCAGCAGTGCGGTGGCAGCAGCTATTTTAAATTTAGAACTGCAAAATATTGTGGTGAGCTTGCCTGGAAAGATGTATAAATTATCATAATGAAAAGTTGAGTTTACAAACTTTTTTTAACGATTGAAAAAGTAGCCCTTTTTAAAATAAGATGGATTTTGATTCGTGATTTTTTTGAATAATTTGTTGAAATACGAGAGGCTGTTAAAACCAACTTCATAACAAACTTCCGACACTGTTTTATCTTGCAGCAACAACGTTTTGGCTTGCGTAATCCGATACTGATTTACAAAATCGGTAAACGTCATTTTTGTTTGTTTTTTAAAGTACCGGCAAAAGGCTGCTGTGCTCAAATGTACGCTGGAAGCCACTTTGTTCACATCGGGTGTTTCGTTATAGTTTGCATGAATGTATTTGTAAATTGAACCCATACGTATTTTATCATTTAAAAATAATTTGATGCTGGTATCTTGCTCATTCAATTCAACAACCTCTTTTGAAGTAGCTAATATTTGAAAAATCTGAAGTAAACAAAGCAGTTGATCAAAGTGAGGGATGCCTTTCATCTTTCTTAATTTTTCTGCAACGGTTGCTTTTGTTTTTCCGCTAAACGAAAGACCCAAATAAGCTTTCTCAAACAAGGCTTTTATCGTTTCAAATTCAGGTGTTTCTTTTAATGCACCTTCTAAAAAATTCTCTTTCAGTTGCACCACAATCTGCTTGTATTCAGTTTGCAAACCATAATCAAAATTCAGGTGAGGAATGTTGGAGCCCATCAATACCAAATCACTATCCATAAAGCTTGAAATGTGTTGCCCCACATGCCGTATTCCGTTTGTGGCTTCCACATAAACCAATTCATATTCGGGATGATAATGCCAGTAGAAAGAATGTCGCAAACTTGGCGTGAATAATCTGAATGACTGACCTGGATCGGGCAATACAATTTCTTTCTGAATCTTCATAACAAACTTTGCTGTAAAGCTATTTTATTTTACAAAAAAGAATAAAAAATGTCAATACAGAGCAAACAAACGTCATTAAAGATAAGGTTGTTACTATAAGATTTACAGAATTTTGTATCATTAAATCATCACACAAAACTTGTTATATGGAAACTGAAAAAATAACCACTACAATGGCGCCAACCATGAGCAACGCACATAAAGATATTCCCGGAAACCCTTCAACTGCAAAGAGCAGTAAAGTGAAATTAAATGACCGCAGCAACGGCAAACCCTTACAACTCTTGTCTGAAAATGACTGGAAGTTTTGGATAGAAAACGGTTACATTGTTATTAAAAATGCAGTGCCAAAAGAACAGGTTGAAAGACTGGCGAATTTTCTTTGGGAGTTTGAAGAAAAAGACCCGAATAATTCGGAAACCTGGTATGCGCCGCCACGTGCCGAAATGAAGATGAAAGAGCTTACGAATACTGGCATGGTAGAAATTTATAACCATCAATATTTATGGGATAACAGGCAATACCCAAAGGTTCATCAGGCATTTACTGACATTTGGGGAACAGAAAAATTATGGGTTACTATTGACCGTGCAAATTTAAACTTGCCCATCCGTGCAGGATACGAATACAAAGGGTTTATTCATTGGGATTACGACCCTGAAACAAAGCCGCAAAATGTGCAGGGCGTACTGGCATTAGCCGACCAAACGGATGAAAATATGGGCGGCTTTCAATGCGTACCGGAACTGTACAGAACCTACGATACCTGGATGCTAACGCAGCCGGAAGACCGCAATCATTTTAAACCTGATGTGAGTGGCTTTGAAGTTGTAAAAGTGCCGATGGAAGCTGGCGATCTGCTTATCTTCAACAGTACACAACCTCATGGCATCAGACCCAACAACAGCGTTAACAAAGTGCGCATGGCGCAATACATTTCTATGATGCCGGCTGAAGAAGAAAATGATGAACTACGCCAGTGGCGCATTTCATCATGGAAAGAAAGAAGAGCACCCGAAGGTTACGCTTTCCCGGGCGATCCGAGAAGATGGGAACAAACGAAATATACAACAGCAGAACTATCTCTGTTAGGAAATAAATTGTTGGGTTTAGATAAATGGTAAAACAAAACCTGTCGGTTCTTTCAACCAGCAGGTTTTGTTTTGCTGCAAAAAATATCTTTCATTATTGAATAACGCTTCACAGGCATGACAAAAAAAGCAATCATCTTCGACCTCGACAATACCATTTATTCAGTGCCTTCTGTAGCCGATGATATGCTTTCTTCGTTGTTTGAATTGATACAAAAAAACGGCGATTTTAAAAGCAGTTTTAGCGATATTAAACATGATATTTTACGAAAGCCTTTTCATGTGGTTGCGGAAGTACACGGCTTTAGTGAAACGCTTATGCAACAAGGCATTCAGCTATTGCAAACCATGACTTACAATAAACCAATTGAACCTTTTGCAGATTATACGGAAACGAAAGATTTGGCACTTCAAAAATACCTGGTAACAACAGGTTTTGTTTTACTGCAAAATAGTAAGATTAAAGGTTTGAAAATTGAAAATGATTTTAAGGAAATTTATGTTGTAGATATTACTAAAGGCTCGAAGAAAGAAGTGTTTGCCGACATTATAAAAAGGCATCATTATAAAACATCGGAAGTGATTGTTGTGGGCGATGATCCGCAATCTGAAATCAAAGCAGCAAGTGATTTGGGAATTGATGCCGTGTTGTACGACAAATTTAATCTTCATCAAAACATAACTTATTTGCCAAGAATAACGGACTACAAGGAGTTGAAACATTTTCTATAGAAACAACCTTAAACTCTTTGCCTGTAGGAAGGAAACAATAACTAGCAATTGATAGAGGTTTCTTCCAAAATGCTGGCAACGTTATTTTAACTATACGCGGCACGCTTTATTATTATTACAATACCGGCATCAAATTGAGTGGAGCAAAATTATTATTAGATAATTATTCTTTGCCATCAAAAAACAACATACTACTGCCTTATGAAGCAGAAGTTTATCAACTGTAGTAAAAAATAACCTGCAAGGTTTTGTTAAGCCTTGCAGGTTACCGGTACGTGTGTTTAAAAAATTATTTACCTAAGCCAAACATGCTTCCTAAACCGCCACTACTAAACGATTTTGTAAGACTGTCCATGGTAATGCTGCTGTCGTTAGGATCGTTTGCTTTGTGCGCAAATTTTTGAAGTAAGCCTGGCAAAGCGGCAGCAATAGCACCGGTCGCCATAGGAGGCAAACCAAACTTACTGGTTAAGCTGCTTACTAAACCGCCTTCAATGGCACTGGTGATAGGGCTGCCGGAAGATATGCCACTTGTTAATTGAGACAACATACCGCTGATGCCGCCTTGTGTGGTAGCTTGTTGCTGCAAACCATTATTTATTTGGTTGGCAACTTCCTGATGAACAGCATCTTCCTGACCGGCAGGAATTGAATTTGCCACCTGTGGGTTATTACCCAAATGCTCTTTAACTAAATCTAAAATCTGATCGAACATGGTATACAATTTTTATTATGAACTGATGAATTAGCATAAAGCACACCAAAAGTTAAATGGCTTTGGAAAAGCATATTTATTTTACTGGAAGCCTTTGTTTTTACTTCATTTTTACAACCCTTTTCTCTCATCGTTTTATTTCTTCCGTTTTATCCGATGCCTTGTTTCTCTAAACATGTTTCTTTTCCGGTTTACTTTCGCTGCAAATTGTTCTCATGACGAAAACCGTTTTTATTGCATCGGCAGAACCTTACAGCGGCAAGTCGGTTATCACCATTGGCTTAATCAATATGCTTCTTGGCAAAGCAAAAAAAATCGGGTACTTCAAACCCATTATTAATGATGAAATGAATGATAAAAAAGATGTGCATATTGAAACGGTTCTCAACCATTTTAATTTACCTATCAGCTACGAAGATGCTTTTGCTTTTACGCGCCAGGAAGTGCTGCATCGCATACAAACAGATAGTGAAGCCGACATCATCAACACCATTATTACAAAATACAAAAAGCTGGAAGAGAACTATGATTTCACCGTTTTAGAAGGCAGCGATTTTTTGGGAGAAGGCAGTGCATTTGAATTTGAATACAATGTTTTGATTGCAAAAAATTTAGGCGCCCCTGCCATTATTGTTGTTTCGGGCGAAAAAAAAACGACGGCGCAAATTGTAAATTTTGCTTTAAATGTATGGCGCAATTTTGAAGGACGTGAAGTGCAGGTGTTGAGCATGATTATAAACAAAGTGGCTGCCGAACAAGAAAAAGATGTGCACGAATTGTTGCGCAATCAGCTTTCTCAAAACGTTATTTTATCGGTTATCCCGCAAAATAAAAGTTTGCAAAGCCCAACGCTGAAAGAGATTAATGAACACTTACAAGGCAAGCTGTTGTTTGGCGAATCTTTACTGTCTAATCAGGCTGATCATTTTATAACCGGCGCTATGCAGCTTCCTCATTTTTTAAAATATATCACAGAGAATGTGCTCATCATAACGCCGGGCGACAGAGGCGATATTATTATTGGCGCCTTGCAGGCGAATTTATCTGCATCTTACCCAAAAGTTGCGGGTATTGTATTAACAGCCGATACACAACCCGAAGAACCCGTGATGAAACTGATTGAAGGTTTGCAAACAGTTGTGCCTATCATTTCGGTACAAACAGGCACGTTTGAAACTTCAAAAATTGTTGGCTCTATTGCGTCAAAAATTACAGCCGATAATGGTAAAAAAATTGAGATTGCTATCACTCTTTTTAACAGATATGTTGACACACAGGCGCTGGATGAAAAGATGGTTACATTTCAATCAGACGTTATTACGCCGCAGATGTTTCAGTACCAATTAACCAAACGTGCGAAGAGTAAAAAGAAACATATTGTTTTGCCGGAAGGAAATGACGACAGGATACTGAAAGCCGCAGCCCGCTTGGTTTTGCAGGATATTGTTGAGCTAACCCTTTTAGGTGATACGGGCGAAATTGCAGCCGCCGTAAAACGCTTGGGCATTGATATGAATTTATCGCGTGTGCGAATATTAAATCCTGCTTTTGATGCTCGTTATGACGATTATGTACACACTTTGTATGAGCTTCGCAAAAGCAAAAATGTAACACTTGACATGGCAAGAGATTTAATGACTGATGTATCGTATTTTGGAACGATGATGGTGTACAAAGGCGATGCGGATGGCATGGTTTCCGGCGCCATGCATACTACACAACACACCATTCGCCCGGCACTGCAATTTATTAAAACAAAGCCTGGTTTTTCGGTGGTTTCTTCTGTGTTTTTTATGTGCCTGCCCGATCGAGTTTCGGTGTTTGGCGATTGCGCTGTAAACCCGAACCCAACAGCAGAACAGCTTGCAGAAATTGCTATTGCATCAGCCGATAGCAGCCGGCGTTTTGGCATTGAGCCAAGAGTAGCCATGTTATCCTATTCTTCGGGCACATCGGGCGTGGGTGAAGACGTTGATAAAGTGCGAAGAGCCACAGAGATTGTGAAGCAAAAACAACCTTATTTAAAAATTGAAGGACCTATACAATACGATGCTGCGGTTGATCCTTTGGTGGGCAGTCAAAAATTGCCTGATTCGGAAGTGGCAGGCAGAGCAAGCGTATTGATTTTTCCCGACCTGAACACTGGTAACAATACTTACAAAGCTGTACAGCGGGAAACCGGTGCGCTTGCCATTGGACCAATGCTGCAAGGTTTAAATAAACCTATTAACGATTTAAGCAGAGGCTGCACAGTGGATGATATTTTTAATACAGTTATTATTACGGCAATTCAGTGCGGGGAGGAATGATAACTCTTACAGCTTTATATTTTATGAACATCTTCATCATCAATTCAGGTAGTAGTTCTATCAAATACCAATTATTTACAATGCCCTCTGCAAAGCCAATTTGCGTAGGTTTGATTGAACGGATTGGTGAACAAAACGCTTCCATCAAACACAAAACATTTGTTGATGATAAAGAAGAGGTTTTTGAAAAAACAATGTTACTGACCAACCATGAGGAAGGTTTGCAACAAATTGTTTCTTTACTAACAGATAAAAAAATCGGAGTAATTAAAAACACAAACGACATCAATGTTGTTGGTCATCGTGTGGTGCATGGCGGCGAGTTGTATTTATCTGCAACCATTATTAATAATACAGTAAAAGAAAACATCAAAGCCTTGTTTTCATTGGCTCCTCTTCATAATCCTGCCAACTTCACAGGCATTGAAGTGGCGGAAAAAATATTCAGGGAAGCAAAGCAGGTAGCTGTGTTTGATACGGCATTTCATCAAACCATACCACAGTTCGCTTTCCGCTATGCCATACCCGAAAAATTTTATAAGGAAGATAAAATAAGAGTCTATGGCTTTCATGGAACAAGCCATAAATATATAACAGAACAGGCGCGCTTGTATTTGAACAACAACGCTGCAAAACTCATTAGCATTCATCTTGGCAATGGTTGCAGCATGGCCGCGGTGATGAATGGAAAATGTGTTGATACCAGCATGGGTTTTAGTCCGCTCGCCGGTTTAGTTATGGGTGCACGCAGCGGCGATATCGACCCTTCCGTTTTGTTTTATCTGATGGATAAAGGCTATTCGTCAAACAACATCAATAACCTTTTAAACAAGCAAAGCGGCATGTTGGGTTTAACTGGCAGTAATGACATGCGCGACGTAAACAAAGCGGTTGAAGAAGGCGATGAAAATGCAAAGCTGGCTGTTAAAATGTACGCGTATCGCATTCAAAAATACATTGGCGCTTACGCTGCCGCGATGAATGGTTTGGACGCAATTATTTTTACCGCTGGCGTTGGCGAAAACGATGCTGCCATGCGCAAGCGCGTTTGCTTACATTTATCATTTTTAAACATTAATATTGATGATAAAAAGAATGAAGAAAAAAGCATTGTTCTTCGCGAAATTAATCCTGCCAATGCTTTAATAAAAGTGTTGGTGATACCTACTAATGAAGAGCTGGAAATTGCAAAACAATGTTTTGAATTACTGCATTAATAAATAAAAAAGCTATCAATGTATGATAGCTTTTCAATGTGTAAAAAAATTGCTTGGTTAGTAAAACCGCTTTTGTTTACATCGGTTTGCTTTATATCCACGGCGACATTTTTGGAGTAGAACCGATAATGCCATCATTGCTACTGTTTTCTTCCTGTAACATCTGGATTCTGGTTTCCATTTTCACAGCATTGTTAAATGAGTTTTTGTTCGTTTCAGCGTTTTCTTCCTCGTCTGGTTCGGCATACGGCGCACTTTCATCCCGTACAAAAAACACGAGCGTATCTTCTGCTGCGTTGCCAAAATAATCGTAACCATTGCTCATTAAATAGTTTTCTGTTAAGTTCATGGTGTCTTCGTTTTGTAAAGCTCTGCTTTGTTTTTATAGATATAGATTCCCGGGCAACATTGCTAAAAACTATGCCAGCAAATGATTACAACTTTACAAAAAAGAAGAAATTTCATTTTTCTTTTCAACATTTTAAAAAAGACAACTGCCATCTGTGGTTTGTTTTTACTGCAAAAATTTAGGTATAAAATGTATGATGCAAAAACATAGACATAGAAGAAACAGAGACTGCACAGAGACGTTTCTATGTATTTTCTTTTCAATCTACCTATAATTTTATGTGGTTCGTTTTATCATCATACATTTTATACCACTACTCAACTTTTTAATTATTAATTTGGATTCAATTGCCTGCACTTGGCAATAGTTTTTTATTGTGGCAAAATATTAAGTAGTGATTAAAATATTGAAGCAGGCAGTTTTGTTATCATAAAAACTTTAGTATTGTAATATTGATATTACACGTGAGATATGGATGTTTCTGCATTGCAAATACCTATTGACAGTTTTTTAAAACTAATATGCCAGCAGGCAAATATCGGTTGCTGGGTTCTCGATTTTATAAACAATACTTCCTGGTGGTCGGATAGCTATTACGGAATGTTGGCTCTTGAAGATTACAATGAAATACAATCGTTTGAAAATTTTTTAGACAAAACGGTTCATCCTGACGACAGACATTTGGTAACGGCATCTATAAAAAATCATGTGCGTCATTATACAACTCAACATAGTTATGAAGTAAGATTAAAAAACCAAAAGGGAAACTACAACTGGTATCAAATTTTTAGCGAAGCGAGATATGATGAGCAAAATAATATTCAATATATTTTTGGCGGCATTCTAAATATTGATGAGAAAAAAAAGGCCGAAGAAGAATCGAAACGACTACAATTTTTTGTTGATGTAATTGAAGAAGCGGCTGGCATTGGCATGTATGAAACCAACCTTGAAACCGGCGAAAGATACTGGACAAGCCGCATGTATGAGATTTTTGAGTTGCCGCGTAACACCAATATAAACCAGCTTTCGGCAACAGACTTTTATAATGAAAAAGACAACTTCACTATTGTAAAAGCTATTGCTGAATTACGCAATGATAAAAAACCTTGGGATTTGGAATTGCGCCTGATAACAGCCAAGCAAAATACTTGCTGGATACGAACCATCGCAAAGCCAATGATAGACAAAAACGGAAATGTTTGCGGTATTCGGGGCAGTCTTCAAAAAATAGAGAAGCAAAAGCTGAAAGAAAATTTTTTGATAGGCATAAGAGATAAAATTCAAGAGCAAAAATTTTTCCTTGATGAAACTTCTGTAATGGCGAATGTTGGCGGATGGGAAATGGATTTGGAAAAGGGAACTTTATTTTGGTCTGAACAAACAAAAAAAATACACGAAGTAAGCAGCAGCTATGTTCCAAACTTTGATGAAGCTGTAAATTTTTACAGTCTTTCTTCACAAAAAAGTTTAGCAGAAAGTATGGTGAAGCTGATGGAAAAAGGCGACCCGTACGATTTGCAGTTAAAGCTTACCACTGTTAATTCCCAAAAGATATGGGTTCATACTATTGGAAAGCCGGTTTATCATTTGGGGAAAATTGTAAAAATAAGAGGCGTAATTCAAAATATAACGGAGCAAAAACAAAAGGAGCTTGATTTAAATTCGGCGTTAAGTATTATTAACGGGCAAAATCACAGGTTGAAAGATTTCACACACATTGTATCGCACAACCTGCGCTCACATGCCGGCAACCTGCAAATGATAACCGAAATGGTAGAGCTGGAAACCGAAATAAAAGCTAAATTAGAATGGATTGATTTAATAAAAAATGTATCCTCTTCATTAAGCGAAACGGTGAATAATTTAAGCAGTTTGGTAAGCCTGAATACCGAAATAAAACAACACTTATCGTTTACCGAAATCTTTAATAATATCAGCAAATCGCTAACCTACAAATTAATGAATGAGAACGTGCAAATAATAACCGATTTTTCGCAATGCAACCATATAAATTATGTACCTGCATATTTAGAAAGCATTATGCTAAACCTAATTACAAATGCCATTAAATACAAACACCCTGAACGCAACGCGTTAATTGAATTGCGAAGCAGTATGGAAAATGAAAAAGCTTGTTTACAGGTAAAAGATAACGGTTTGGGAATTGACCTGGATGCGTATGGAAACCGTTTGTTTAAAATGAACCAGACGTTTCACCAAAACGCCGATGCACGCGGCATTGGTTTATACATTACAAAGAATCAGATAGAAAGTTTAGGCGGAACAATAGAAGTAGCCAGCGTTGTAAACGAGGGAACTACATTTACTATACATTTTTAAACTTCAAAAACAATTCTGCTATGTTAGTAACATTTATAATTGACGATGATAAATTATATCAGTTTGGCATGAAGCGAATGCTTCATCATCTTACAATAGAAACCGAAATTATGCAGTTTGAAAATGGGCTGTACGCTATTGATTTTTTAAAGAAGCATAAAGATAAAAAAAACTATTTGCCCGATATTATTTTCCTTGATATTAATATGCCCGTAATGAATGGCTGGGAGTTTTTAGATGAATTTGTAAACCTTCATCTGCATCAAGAAAAAAAAATTACTATTTATATGGTAACCTCATCGGTTAATAATGCCGAAATATTAAAAGCCGCTTCTTACAAGGAAATAAAAAATTATATTATCAAACCTATATCTATCGCCAGCTTAAAAGATGTGTTTAAGAATATGATTACGGAGTAATTCATGTTCTTTTCTTTATCAACAAAGTAAAAAACAACACATTCTGAAGCAAAGAAAAAGAATAAAAAAAGCAGTAAAACAAAACCTCAGCTCTTGGTAGCTTCCACATTTTTACTTTCTACTCTTGTATCTTGTTTTTTGTTTCTCAACAACTTAATCTTCCCAGGTTAACGCACCTTTTTTTAAGATGTAATAAAACCCGATTAAAAAGAAAGCCACAAACAAAACCACTTCGCCAAAGCCATGCCAGCCAAGGGCTTTAAAGTTTACGGCATAAGGATAAAAGAAAATGATCTCAACATCAAACAACACAAAAAGAATGGCAACCAAAAAATATTTTATTGCCATAGGTTGTCTAGCCGTTCCGTGCGTTTCAATACCGCTGGCAAAGTTTTCGAGCTTATCGTTTGTTTTTCTTTTCGGTCCTAAAAAATTTGAGCCCAGCAACATTACACTTACAAAACCAATGGCAAATAGTAGTTGAATGGCAATGGGAAAATAATCGGTAGCCGTGCCGGTAGCAACAGTTGCACTCACTTGTAAAAAAATTGAAAGCAATAACATATTTGTTTGTTGAGTAAAGCAAAAATAAGCAAGTGCAGCAAATAAAAAACTCTCTCAATTAGAGAGAGTTTTTTAAAGAAAGATGAACCCGTTTTTATTTCGTACCCGACTTAGGTTTTGTTGCTGAAGGCTTTGTAGCCGTGGATTTTGTACCAGTTGATCGGGGTTGATTTTGTTTTTTCATTGCGTTTTCTAAAATAGTTAAATACTGCTGGTATTGTGTCTGATTAGGATCATATTTTACTGCTTGCCGAAATGAGTACACAGCACTGTCTAAGTTCTTTGCAGTGTTAGCATAATAGCCGCCTTGCAAAGCATAATAGTAAGCCATCGTTTGGGCGTTTTTAGCTGTGTCTTTGGATAAGAAGCTGATATAATCGTTAATAGGACCAACTGCTGATTTACCGGTTGTATCAGTTGCCTGCGCATATTTTACAGCAAATGTGTAAGGGTAAACCTGGTCCGGAAATTTGGCCTTATACATACTAATAGCGCTATCAGCATAAGGGTCTTTGGCAGCTACAGCAGCATCCGTTAAATCGAACAAGGAACGGCTTGTTGGATCGCCGGTGTTCATACCAAAAGCTTGCTTTACATAAGCAAATCTTTTTTGCGGCTGGTTAGCTCTTTTATAAATTGATGCAATCGAATCAATGTACTTTACCTTGTTTTTTTGCACTGTATCAACATCCATAGCTTTCGTTAAGTAGCTAACAGCGGTATCTTCCTGACCGGGAAATTTTGAATACACTTTCGCTGCCAAAGTATAAAAGATAGGCTCAACTTGTGATCCCGTTGTTTGAGATGCAAAGTATTTATCCAGGTAATTTTTTGCATTTACCGAATCACCCAATCTATCGTAATTATAAGCATATAAAATGTTCAGCTTCGGGAAGTTCTTACACTGGCCGGCAGCCATTGCATCAGCCGCTGCTTTTGATTGATCGTACTTACCTGCACGGAACAAATAATCAGCTTTAAAATAATCGGTATTGCAATCCTGGTCGGCATATTTTACATAGTTGCTTAAATAACCCTGCGCCGAATTGATGTCTCTGTTCTGGTAATAATCAAACCAGTTGTAGTAAGCAGGTGCGTAAGTAGGGTCGGCAGCAATAGCTTTACCATACCATTGCTCCATCGCTTCTTTATTGTCCTGGCTTTTATAAACATTGCCTATGCGCATAAAACCTGCAGCGTTCTTCGGGTCGCGTGTAGTAGCATCCTGAAAAGCAGTAACCGCTTCGCCACCTCTATCGCTGCCCATTTTTAAATAATTAATGCCAAGATTATTTTCAATGTCGGGATTTTTTGGATCCAGTTGAGCCGCTCTTTTCAAAAGATCAACTGCATAAGCAGGATCGCCAACTTTGTTTCCGCCATAAGCATTGGCACGACCGATGGCATTTAAAATATCAGGATTGTCTCCACCTTTTTTTGTTTTTGATGCAGTAATAGCTTGCTCAAATTTTTGCTTTGCTGCATTTACATCGTTGTTTTGAATTAAATCAAGCTCGCCCATGCCAACCAAAATGTAAGGATCATTTACGCCGCTGCTCAAAGCGTTTTGATACAATGTTTTTGCACCTGCAATATCTGCATTGCCCGGGGCTAATAAAGCCTGACCTAACCAGTAAATAGAGCGCCCGTCTTTAGGGTTTTTATTTACTACCTGTTGCAATGCATCTTTTGCACTTTTGTCTTTGCCGTAGTATAAAAATTTGATGCCGTCATCTACCGATTGTGCGTGAGTGAAAGCAGTGGCAAGAACAATACATGCAGCCGATAAAATTGTTTTCTTCATGTTTGTTTTTTTATGATAGTTATTAATTGCCTGTGTTATTAGTAATCGCTTTTACGGATGCTGAAATCCATTTTGCCGGGCACAAGATAAGACCTTCTGAATATCAACTGCCCTCTTTCGAGGGACAGGAAGTTGACAAAACCTGTACCAAGACCTGTGTTATTTTCCTTAATTATATAATACAAAGCACGTACCATCGGGTACTGCCCGTTTTCTATCGTTTCCTGCGATGGTTTTGCAAAATAACCAGCTTCGCAGGTACGGCATTCAATTAGCGCCATCTTTATTTTTTTCGCTTCTTCTACCTGTTCAGGATCTTCATCATTGCCTACCCAGCTTGAGCCTACAAAGCCAATAGCATCTACATTGTTCGATACATAATTAATCACCGCTTTGCTTCCATTAGCAGCTTTTACATTTGCTCCAAAAGGCTTTCCTTTTAAAACCGTATCCATTAAATACCGAACGGTGCTGGTAGCATGGTTGCCATCAACCACAACATCTTTTTTTGAAGAGCTATCGGTTAAAATCCGTTGTAATTTTTTTATGGTGAAAACAGAATCTTTTGCATCCCGATTGATAATTACAACTACTGCATCGTAAGCGATAGCATCCCAGTTAGGGCGAAAGCCCCAGGCTTTTTCAAGGTCGTGCGACTGCTGATCGGTAAAGCCTTGTGCAGTGATAATCATTCTTACACTATCGTTCTGCAAATCTTTAAAACATTCTGCTTCCGATTTATATTCAGCAATAATATGCGCCTGCGGATACGATGACTGATACACTTTAATCTCTTCACTAATCACGGGTTTGAAACTTTCATCAACACTAATGTGAATGGTGCCTCCAGTCGGCGAATCGTACACGGTGCCGTTCGTTTTGTTTTTGCAGGAAAAACAAAACAAGAGAAGTATAAAAAAGATAGAACAATATGGCGCTTTTCCTCTCATTAAAAGTCTTTTTTTATACCACGATACAGCCTGAAAATACCATACACAATGCAAAGTCCGCCGAACATATATTGCAGTAAAGAATCCGATAAATCAAAATATTTTTTAAGTGTCTCGTTATTAATTTTATTGATAAAAATTACTACAATACCTACCGCCAAAATAATAACGCCAAAACTGATGTTATAAATCCTGCGTGCTGTGGCTGCGCTTTTTCGTTGTCGCTCTTTATAATCGTTTATCACAAGTTTGCTTTAAATAAAAAAACCGTTTGCCTTCGCAATTTACTTATCTGAATGGAAAAGCAATAATAGTAAAATGAAAATAGATTGTTAGATTTATTCAATACAAATAAATCAAAATGAAATCTTTATCAAGATGCGGAAATAATAAAATTCCATAAAGAGAGAAAGGTTGGTGGTATGATTTGTAAAAGATGAGTAAAAACAAACTGCCTGTTGCTTTTCATTCATGTAAGAAACATTTTACACTAAATCATCAGCTTGTAACCTTAACGCCAAACCTCAAACCATCACTCTAAATTCCTTATTTTCGCAGCGCAAAAAATAAAGCATGGCTGGTCAGTTAAAAGAAGTTCGCAATCGTATAAAATCTGTTCAAAGTACGCAGCAAATTACAAAAGCCATGAAAATGGTGAGTGCAGCAAAATTGCGCCGCGCCCAGGATAACATTATTCAAATGCGCCCGTATGCGCAGAAGTTACAGGAAATGTTACGCAACATTGTAAGCAATGTAGATAGCAGCGAAATTAACATTAAACTGGCAGAGGAACGACCTGTTGAAAAAGTGCTGCTCATTGTTATTACCAGCGATCGCGGGCTGGCGGGCGCTTACAACTCAAATATCATTAAAGCTGCCAAAGCCACGATTGCAGAAAAATATCAGGCGCAATTTGCCAAAGGCAACGTAACCATTTGGAACATTGGTAAAAAAGGTTACGAATCGTTATCAAAACAAGGTTATAAAACCAACGCCGATTATAAAGATATTTTTCTTAACCTTAATTTTGAGAACGTTCAAAAAGCAGCGGCAGCAGCTATGAAAGCTTTTGAAAACGGCGAGTTTGATGCCGTTGAAGTTGTGTACAGTGAGTTTCAAAATGCAGCTTCGCAAATTTTTCGTGTAGAAAGGTTTTTGCCGATACCCAAAGTGATAAGTAAAGCCGGTGCAAAAAAAGCCGACTTTATTTTTGAGCCAAATAAAGAACAACTAATTGCAGAACTGATGCCTAAAATTTTAAATACGCAATTGTATAAAGCCGTGCTGGATGCCAATGCCAGCGAGCATGGAGCGCGCATGACGGCGATGGACAAGGCGAGCGAAAACGCTAATGAATTATTGCGCTCGCTGAAGATTTCTTATAACCGAGCACGCCAGGCTGCCATTACCACAGAACTTACCGAAATTGTAAGCGGCGCAGCAGCTTTGAGAGGTTAACTTTTTAATCACTTTTGTTTCAGATACAAAAAAAATGACTGAATTCTCAAACATAGCGCTTCACATTGAAGCGCTTATTTTTGCTTCTGATAAACCAATATCATCGTACGAACTTACAGAGCTTATCAACATTGCATTCGCCTTCTTTGAACAATCGTTTTCCGAAGAACAAACTGAAGATATTCTTAAAACAATCGAAGCGAAATATGCTTCACCCGATTTTCCTTTTGCAATAAAAGAAAACGGTGGTGGCTGGCAGTTTCTTACCAAGGCGGCTTATTATAAAACCATCGCGCAATTAAACGGCGAAAAATTTTTAAAACGCTTATCCGTTGCTTCCATGGAAACGCTTTCTATCATCGCTTACAAACAACCTGTAACCAAAGGCGAAATTGAAAACATTCGAGGCGTAAACAGCGATTACAGCATTCAAAAACTGCTGGAAAAAGAACTCATTATTATTTCGGGAAGAAGCGAAGACCTGCCCGGCAAACCCTTACTGTACGCCACTTCGCGCGCTTTTATGGATTATTTTGGAATAAACACCGTAACCGATTTGCCCCAAATAAAAGAAGTGCTTGCCGGGCAAACTACCGAGCCAACAACGGTGAATAAAGAAAGATTACATGACGAATCGCTTGCCGTAAACGATGAAGGCAATTTGATTGCTACCGCACACAAAAATGAAGTAAAAACAAAAGATGATAATTCTAAACGCTGATATTCGCAACGTTTATTAATTTGCCTTTTTTATCACTACTGCTTCTCAATGAATTCATCTGTTATTGCGCTCATTTTTTTTTATGCCTTTTGTGTAGTGGTTGCTATACAATTGTTTTATTATTTATTTTACTTTTTCAGGCTTGTATTTTATAAGCCGCCGGTAAAACAACAATCGCAGGAGTATCCGGTGTCAGTAATTATTTGCGCACGCGATGAAGCGCAAAATTTAGCTACCAACCTGCCCGGTGTTTTGTTTCAGCAATACAAAACCACGCACGAAGTGATTGTGGTGAACGATAACAGTGAAGATGAAACCAAATATATTTTAGAAGAGTTTAAAAAAACGTTTAAAAACCTTGTTATCATTCCGCTTACACAAGAAGCCCTGATGATTCCGGGCAAGAAATTTCCATTGTCAATCGGTATTAAAAGCACGCGCCACGAAGTGCTGTTATTAACCGATGCCGATTGCGTTCCCGCTTCAGAACTTTGGATACAAAAAATGCAGGAAGCCTATGCACCCAACATAGAAATTGTACTGGGTTACGGCGCCTATAAAAAGAAGCCCGGATTGCTTAATAAACTCATTCGTTTTGAAACATTTCAAACCGCATTGCAATATTTTTCGTTTGCGCTGGCAGGGTATCCGTACATGGGCGTAGGCAGAAATTTAAGCTACAAACGAAGCTTGTTTTTAAACAACAAAGGCTTTTCTTCCATCAATCACATTCCTGGCGGCGATGATGATTTGTTTATTAACAAAGTAGCGAACAAGCGTAATACAGCCATTATTTTAGACGCCGATGCGCACACGCTAAGCGAGCCGAAAACAACATGGAGCGAATGGTTCAGGCAAAAACGCAGGCACTATACTACTGCAAAATATTATCAAACTAAATACAAATTGTTACTGGGTTTGTTTTCGCTATCAAATTTTCTTATTTATCCCATCACCATTTTATCCGCCATCTTTTTTAACTGGTGGATAACACTCATCATCTTCATTGTACGGCTATTTATTGTTGCTTTTACCTGGAAGAAAACAATGATTAAAATGAACGAAGCCGATTTGTTTCCTTTGTTTTTCCTCTTTGATGTATGGATGTTTTTTTATTACATCGTTTTTACATCTGCATTGCTAAAACGCCCGGCAAAAAAATGGAAATAAATTTTTAAATTAAGTGTGTAATCTATCAATATAAAATACAGTTTTATGGTACGGGCTTTTGTAACTCCGGTTGATCGCCTCTTGCGATCATGGATTTCTTGTTTTTTCTCTTTTAAGTAAAGAGAAAAAAGAATCACTCTTGTACGCTTTGAAATCAATTGGGCAACGTAACATCACTTCTCAAGTGCCAATATAGAATGATTGAGTGATAACCAAACTTACCGCGTTTATGTGCAGAATCTAAACATGAATTGAATCATAAAACGGAGCAAATAAAAAAGCATTCGCCATTATAAAATCGTAATAAAAACAAAAGTATATGTTGCGCAAAGCCGCCATCACAATGCATGTGTAAGACCGAACAGGCGGCAATTGCAGAAGAACGACAACCGTTTCTAAACTAATTTCTATTGTTTCAAAATCTTATTTCCAACCGCACAGTCTAAACATTTTCTTTTATCGCAATAATGTTTTTTCAATTCTAATAAACCTTGTGTTTGCATTGCGTTATCAGCATTCACGCCAAACAATTGCCAGCTTTTAACAACGCTGTTTTGTTCTTTTTTTACTCCTGATAACCATTCAACAGCTTTGTCTTTATACACTTGATTGTTATGAAATAAACCATACGCAAACACAATTGGAGCAAGTGTGTTAATCAAAATATTTTCAGCCATTTGCTCTCCCAAAACTTTTGGTTTGTAATCGCTGGTTGTGTGTAACTGATAATGATAATGCCAAAAATCATTTGCGGTAACGTTCACTAACTTAATTACATCAACACTGCTTTTTGCTTCCAATATTTTAGAAAATAAATGCTCCGATTGATGAACCAACATCGCCAGCTGCGCCAGCCGGACAGTTGGAAAATTGGCAGGTCGCATCCGTAAAAAAAGAGGTTGTATCGAGGTTTCTTTTAGTTTGTATTTGTTCTTTACAAACAAATATTCGCGTTGCAACAACAAAACATAATCATCGTCCGATTGTTCGTTTAATAGTTTAGCTTGTCCTAATAACAAAGCCTCTAATTGTTGAATTTGATTTTTTTGTTTTGCCAAAACAGCAACCGGAATGGTTTGGGCTATATTTTCAAACGCATCGGTATTTACAGGCATTCCAAAATTACGTGCCAGCAACTGCCAGAACACTTCTTCCCAATGGTTGCTGGTTTCATTCATCTTCTGAAACACAAGCTGGGCGCGCTTTTGAAGTCGTTCAATCAACAATCTTTCCTGCCAGTTTTGCCAGCTGAGCGAAGATAAAACCGGCAAATAATTTTGGCAGGGAACAAAGCCTTTTGCCTGCATCAGTTGCTGGTAATGGGTAAGCATCAGTGTTGAAACATGAGGCTCAATAACAAATGCTGGCAATACATTTCCGCTGGGGTTGATTATTTTTTTATCATCAATCCAAACTACATGAAGAATGATATTGTTGTAATTTTCATCATCCTGATGTTGATGCAATAACCAGTCGGAAGCATTAATATGAATTTCAATATTGCCAGCCCAAATTGTGTTTTCAATTTTTATTTTTGCCTGAAGAAAATCAGGTCCCTGATTCGTATTAAAGGTTCCGGCTTGTAAAATTTGCAGGCATTCGCCGGAAGTTGTTAAGAGTTTATGTTTAGAAAAATATTGAAATTGCCAGATGAATTGCAGCAGTCGTTCGCTAAGCACAAATAATGTTTTGATTCGCATCTAAAATACATCAATTCACTATGCTTTTATTTCTTGTTTTTTTACTATTTGAATCTTGTTTTCTTTTGTTATAGTCTCTTGTTTTTTCCCAACATATTTTGCAACGCTCAACAACGTACCAATTACCATTACCATCACACCAATCCAAAGCACATTAATAAACGGAAACTGTAACACTTTTAATGTAAGCAAATTGGTAAGCTCGTTGCTTTCTTTTACACCAATTTCAAACACGCCATTTTTTGCATCGGCAATGCGGTTAAAACGCAGCACTAAATTTTGCGCAACAACTGTATCGGGCAGGCTGCGCATACTGCTATCGTTTTGTATTGCCACGCCGGGAAACGCACCGTAGCGACTGCCGTTTTTACTAATTACCTGCAGGTTAAGTAACATGCTGGTTTCGCCTGGCAATACACCTTTTGCATCCGTTTTATTTACATCAATTTTTTTGAAGATGATAATGCCGTTGGAATAAAAAGTAGTGTCGCCTTGTTTTAATTTTATGGTTCTAAATGTAGCGGTATCCTGCTTGCTGCCTTCCAGCCAGGATGTTACATAAACAAAGATGTCTTTATTCCAGTAATGCTTTGAATCGGGGTTAGGCGCAAAGCCGTCCTGACCTTTTGTGTTGTGCATCACATCGGGATAAATATTGAAATTTTCATTGCCGGTTTTACTCTTAAAATGAATCTCAAAATATTTTTTATGATTCATGTCGTTTAAGGTATCTCTTGTGTAAACAACATCATACTTACCCATGTCGGTAGCAATGCCTTTAAACAACGTACTGTTCTCAGCAGGCTTGCCCACAATTTTATTGCTGGCTTCGGTATCAGGCAAAGTAGAGATGCCAGTGGTGTTCCAGCTTAAAATTTCTTTTTTACTGGAAGAGATTAAAATACCCAATAAAACCAGCCCGAAGCCAACATGCGCAATGGCTGCGCCCGCTTTTTTTATTTTGCCTCCAAAGCCAAGCCAGATGTAGCTTCCATTGGCTACTACCGAATACACAGCAGCAAAAATGGCAATGTGAATGGCGCCTAAAAATCCAAAGCCTTTCTTGTCATAATTAATATTTCCGAACACGCTAATTAAAACGCTTATTACCAAAGCAATTGCAGTGGGAAGCCATATCTTTTTTATTAAAAATTGCCTGCTTGTGTTCTTATATTTTAAATATTGAATGATGGCTGTTAAACCACCAATAATGATAGCGATAAATACCTGGATTCTGTTGTACGAAAATTCTGCATCTTCCGATTCTGCCATTTTTTTATTAAACACTTTATTAAAAACCGGCAATGAGGTTTGACTGATGATTAATATTGCGGAAAGAAAGAAAACCAACGCGCCGATAAACATCCAGAATTCGCGGCTGTAAGTGCTTTCTTCTTTTTGTATAGAGGGAATAGAAGCGTCATTATTTAACTGAATTCCGAAGGCAACTACAAACCCTAATAACGAAAACAACCAGATGCCCGCAACAATGTTTTCATTTAAAAAAAGCGATAATGTGAGTATAACGGCAATCAATCCAACAATTAAAATTCTTCCCCCCTTATTTGCTTTTACAAACGATGGCAGCCACACAAATACGCTTAAAAAAAGAAGCAATTGCTGGTTCATTCCTGCGCTGGTAAACGCATGTACGGAAGTATCGCCAAGAATGCCGCTGCGCGTAAGAAATGTTGAATACAAAACCAATAAAAAAGAAATGGTGTAAAACAGATAAGCACTTTTTAACGAGTATCCGCTGTGCCGGTAAATTAATGCTGTATGTACGCCTGCTACCATCACCAGCCACGGAACCAGGGATGCGTTTTCAACCGGGTCCCAAGCCCAATAACCACCAAATGTTAAGCTTTCATAAGCCCATGCTGCGCCCATCATAATGCCGGTTCCTAAAACTGCCATTGAAAACAAAGCCCATGGCATGGAAGCCTTCACCCAGCCCTGATCTTTCGTTACCAAACCTGCATAGGCAAACGCAAACGGAACAGTGGTTGAAGCAAACCCTAAAAACAAAATGGGCGGATGGATAACCATCCAGTAATTCTGCAGCAATGCGTTCAATCCCGATCCATCTTTCAAAACAGAAAGATAATCAGCGCGGATAGCGCCGGTACTAATGTCTCTGAAAAAAGGGGCGTTATCCAGCAAGCCTTCATTACGCAATAATACAAACGGACTGTTGCCTATTTTAATGTTGAAAATATAAACGCCAAGCAGCATAGTTGCCAAACAAAACTGCGCAAACGAAATGATTGTCATCACCGGCGCTTCCCATTTTTTCATGCGCCAGATAACAAGCCAGCCCAACACACAATGCCAGAACGTCCACAATAAAAAGCTACCCTCCTGCCCTTCCCATAAACAGCTGAACACATATTGAATTTGCAGGGTTTTATCGCTGTGCTCCCACGCATATTTATATTCAAACAAATGATTGGCGAGAATGTAATAAATACAACCGATGATGGAAATAACCGAAACGGTTTCTATTAAAAAAGCAGCCCTGGCAATGGCAAGCCAGCTTTTTTTTTGCAGCGTATCTTTTATTTTATTGGTAAAATAAAAAGAAATCGTAGCAACCAAAGAAGCTGACAGCGCAAGCACCGCGAAGAAATGACCGAATTGCCCCGGCAATACATGTTCACCAATATAGTTCATCCGTAAGTTTGTGTTTTAATTCATTGCCTGCTGGCTTAAGCTTTGCTTGGCAGCATTCGGGTCGTCTTTATATTTAGAAGGACACTTAATTAATATTCCTTTTTGGTCGTGAATTTGAAATATGCCATTTTCCATTTTGCCTTTTAGCACCACCCGCTCGCTTTTTTCCATATCGTAAGGCTTTTCATAATAGTAAGCCACTTTCATTCTATCACCTAACGTGTCAGTTGCTTCAAACGTAAGGTAGTTAGGGTTTTTAGCCGGATCGTACTCAACGGTGCGTTTATCTAATTTTGCAATTACTGTAACGGTTTTGCCTTCTTTTTGTTTAGCGGATGCAATAGTTTCGTAACCTGTAACATCGGTTATCATACTAATTAAAACACCAATGGTAATACTGATTAAAATAAGCGCAGCAATATGAGATTTTTTCATGGAAATACTTCAACTTTTCACTTACAAAAATATAGTAAAAACAGCCGCCTGCACAATTGCTTTTTTTCATTTGTTGCAGCCATTTGTTAAATCTGGCGTTTGGTTTTTCTTTTTTATTATTTATGTCAATAGCCTCAGTTAACACATTTTAAGGATAATAGCTTAATTCTTCATTTTTAAGCTGAATGACTTACTTTTTATACTTATGAGTTTTTGTAAGAAGATATATGTCATTATCACCAGCAACGTGGTTTCATTACGAAACATAAATAAAGAAACAGGAGAAGCTCAGTATGCAGATATTAACGTTAATGCTAAAAGCCTTTAAAAATGGATTGATAAGTATGATCGATTTCGCGTATAAAGTATTTAGTTTTCAACGGTGAACTTAAAATTAGCACTGCGTGCGGCTTTGATGGTTCGCTGCTTTGTGATTTCGTATTCTTCTATCCTTAAAAACAAAGTAAAAACAAACCATGAACAGTTTGATATTCGCCTTGCCATTGGTAGTAGAAATATTGTTTTATTAATAAAAGAAACCTAAGCAGCTCGGATGATAAACCCTTTGTTTTATTGGGGCAAACGCTTGACAGCCTGAAAACCGGCGGTGAAAAATTACGAGTAAAAACAAATGATGAACCAATGAATTTGAAAGATAGCAGCCTTTTTCTGCGCTTGCTGATGGCTCATTTGTTTTTTAAACAAAAAAGTTCTGAAATATCAGAACTTTTTTGTTTCAGTTTTTTATTATCAACAAACCCGAAAATTAGAGGAAGTTTTACCTTCCGCTTCCGCTGATCATCTCTTTTAATTCAGCATTAAAATCATTTGTTTGCATCAATTCTTCCAATGTAATGTGCATTCGGTATTTCCAATAATAATTAGGGATAGCAGGAACATTAATGCGCTCTTCGTGCGGGTTCACCCTGCGCAAATCGCCATCAATTCCCAACAAATCCTGCAACTGAAAAATACTCCACATAGCAGGTGAATACAAATGTTGATCAACGATTTGCTTGTTAATCCAGGGTTCGCAAAAAAACGGCGCATCGCCCCAATGACCCAATTGGTGATTGTAAAAATTTTGTGTCAAACTTCTGTTTTCTTCCCACCATCCGCGGATGGTGCTCATATCGTGCGTGGAAGGTGTTACCACGCTTAAATAAGGTGCTGCCGAAAGGTTGGTAAAACTCGCCTGTTCATCTTTTGGCATCCGCTGCACTTCCAAACTTAGCAAACCTAAATCCTGCATAACACGCGGCACAGAGGAAGGCACCAAACCCAAATCTTCACCGCAAATCAGCATATCGGTTTCTGCTTTTAAAGCAGGCAGTTTTTGCAACGCTTCGTGCCGCCAAAATTCGTTCTGGCGCTCATAAAAATAGTTAACCGATAAGTGATATAACTGGTTCTTTGTGTAATCGTCAAGATGTTGATACGATGTTGTTTTTTCCATTCCAAAACGGAAGTGAAACAACTGTCCATCCGAATCTTTTTCTTCAAACAAAATCACATTACTAATCAGATCATACAACTTTTCTTTCAACCAATTATTGTGTTCGTTTTTTTCACGTATGGCAAAGTAAGTTTCCACTCGTTTTTGTGTGCTTACTTCCGGTTTTAAACTATACGTTTCTTCTTCCTCTTTATTTAAAAATGTATCTTTTATATACTGTTGTTGATCGCCAAACCAATCATTTAAAACAGTATCATTAATAAACGGGTTACAATATCTTTTATAATCAAAATAAGTATTCCATTGACCAAACTCATCAACATGCACCGGCAGCGCAGGAACAAAATGCCCCATGATGCCTTCCACCGAATCTAACGGAATGCTCAAGATGCGGAAAAAGCCCAAAATATGATCAATACGAAACGCATCGAAGTAGTTGCTCATCTGCAAAAAACGTTGCTTCCACCACGCAAAGCCATCTTCCTTCATGTGCTGCCAGTTGTAAGTTGGAAAACTCCAGTTCTGACCTTTTACAGCGAAAGAATCGGGAGGCGCACCGGCTTGCATATCTAAGTGAAAAAGCTGTGGCTGCTGCCATGTGTCGGCACTGTTGCGGGCAATGCCAATGGGTATATCGCCTTTAATTACAATACCACAGCTATGCGCATATTCTGCGGCTTCTTTTAATTGTAAATGCAAATGATACTGCACAAAATAATAAATGCCCGCCTTATGTTTTTGTTCGGGCGATTGCAGCATGTTAGCAACCGCTTCAGCGTTGTAAATTTTGTTTTCATTCCACTTGCTGAAATCAGCTGTGTTGTAAGTATCTCTCAAACAGCAAAAAGCAGCGTAAGGAATGAGCCAGTGTTGGTTGTTTTGGAAGAAAGTTTTATAATCTTCTAATGCAAACGTAGCTTCTTTTTGCGCCGGATACACTTCATGAATAATCTTCCACTTCAAATCGTTCACAGCCTCGTAATCCACATCTGGCAAGGCGTTCAGGCGTTGGGCTTCTTCTTTATAACCCGCTATAAAATGCAAATTTTCATCACTTACCATTTCTTCGGCATTCAAATACATGGCATGTAAAGCAAAAGCAGAAATAGCGGCGTACGGGTAAGAATCTACCCATGTTTTGGTGGCGGTTGTGTCGTTAACCGGCAACAGTTGAACCAGTTGCAAGCCTACAGACTTGCTCCAGTCAACCAGCTTTTTTATATCAGTAAATTCGCCGCAGCCAAAACTGTTTTCGCTGCGCAAAGCAAACACCGGAATGGCAACACCTGCGCCTTTCCAGGTATTGTCGGGCGTGCGTATGAAACCATCATTTACAATTGTTTCACTGTCGTTTTCAAAACTATTGGCAAGTGTGCGGTTGTCGCCATTTTCTAACTGCACAAGCTTTTTTTTCTGAATATTGTAAATGCCATATTTATAATTTAGCGGAACTTCTTCCGGCGATAGATTTACTTTTATTTGCCAATCATCTTCACCTTCTTTTTTGCTTAACAGCAAAGGCTCGTCCGTGTTCCAGCGCTTTACCGAATCTGTACTTCCGGTAAGGCAAACCACTTGGCCTTGCACCAGCAACGGCGCTTTTATGCAAAACAGATGCGTGTAAGTTTGAGGTTGCTCATTTTCGAAAGCAGGCTGATGGTTTTTAAATAATACATTTTTAAACGGCTCGGTAAAAAAAGAATTAGCGTAATACCCTTCAAAATCCCAGGCATCAACCAGCGTAATATTTTTGGTTTTGTAAAACGTTGGTTTCATTTTTTTATCCTTGCCGCCATCGTACACAAAACTGCCATCTTCTTCTTTCAATACATAATTATAAACCACATCTTCTGTCAGCTCATTCTTATCAATAAAAATATCTGCTGTCCAATGTTGCGAATCTAAATAGTGCATCGGCAAAGCCGCAAGGGCATTGCCATTACCAAACAATGGATGATGCGCCGATATATATAATGTTTGCCCGGGCTTGGTATAATAACTTACAATAAAAGTAATTTTTGTTCCTTCTTTTTCCGTGTTGTTTTTTGTAGCATCGTTTGTTTTTACTTCATTTTCATCTGTTGTCGCTTCCGCTGTTTCTGTTGTTGATTCAGTATTATTTACTGTTTCTTCCTGATGTTCGGCATGTTCGTGATGATGAGCCAGCCGATGCACAAACGCTTCGTTTTTTTCTTCTGCAACCGTTACCGGTTCTACATGTTTAACAACTTCGGGCGTTGCTTCAGCAAACGTTTCCGGCTCTTGCACAACCGGTTCTTCCTGTTTTGTAATTTCTTTTTTGATTGATGATTTTCGCTTCGCAACTTTTTTTACCGGCTTTTCTTCGCCTGGTGTTTCAGCAACATTTTGTTGCGCTTCTTCAGGTTGCGTGCTACTTGAAGTATCTTCTTTTTTTGCTTTTGTTTTTGTTGATTTTTTTTCTGTTGGTGCTGAGGAATCTTCTTTAAATGAATCAGTCTTTTCTTTATTTTTTGATGCAGAAGGCGTTACTTCGTTAGTAACTTCTCCTTGCGCAGATGCAGTTTTTTTTCTGCCCGGTTTCTTCTTTTCAACCGGTTGGTTGTTTTCTGAATCGGGTTGGTCGGTTATCGGGGGGTCTTGTTTTTTTCTTGCCATCACATGTTTTTTTGAAGTTGCGAAAATAGGAAAATACAGTTTATACTTGCAGATGCGCCGTTTTGAAGAAATTGTGAAGCACCAGCATCAATTCTTAAATATTTTATCATTCTTATTTTCTATTCATTTCTTATGAAACAAAACAAACAAGCTGCTTTGGGTTTTATTTTTATTACACTTTTAATTGATGTTACCGGGTGGGGCATTATTATTCCTGTAATGCCAAAGCTGATTGAGCAATTGATACATGGCGATGTAAGTGCAGCAGCGCGTTACGGCGGCTGGCTGAATATGTGCTACGCCGTAATGCAACTGTTGTTTGCGCCGGTGCTGGGCAACCTGAGTGATAAATATGGAAGACGTCCGGTGCTTTTGTTTTCGTTGTTTGGTTTTTCGATGGATTACTTGTTTCTTTCGTTTGCGCCAACCATTTTTTGGTTGTTTGTTGGCAGATGTATTTCAGGCATCACCGGCGCCAGTTTTACAACGGCGGCTGCTTATATTGCCGACATCAGTAACGAAGAAAACCGCGCAAAAAACTTTGGGATGATTGGTGCCGCCTTTGGTTTGGGTTTTATTATTGGTCCTGTTATCGGCGGTGTGCTGGGGCAATGGGGACCGCGGGTTCCGTTTTATGCCGCCGCTGGTTTGTGTATGCTCAACTGGTTGTATGGCTATTTTATTTTGCCCGAATCGCTCAATGCGCAACATCGCCGGCCGTTCAGTTGGAAGCGCGCCAATCCCATCGGCTCTTTTAAATTGCTAACCAAATATTCACAACTCAGCGGCTTAATTGCTTCGCTTACTTTAATTTATATCGCCTCCCACGCGGTGCAAAGCAACTGGAGTTTTTTTACTACCTATCAATTCAAATGGGATTCGCACATGATTGGTTACTCGTTGGGCACGGTAGGCGTACTTACTGCGCTGGTGCAAGGCTGGCTTAACCGTTACATTAACCCGAAATTAGGAAACAAAAAAAGCGTTTACATCGGCTTAAGTTTGTATGCTTTTGGAATGATTCTGTTTGCGTTTGCAACACAATCGTGGATGATGTTTGCTTTTTGTGTGCCGTATTGTTTAGGTGGCATTGCTGGTCCTGCAATACAGGCTATTATTTCGGGTAAAATTCCACCTAACGAGCAAGGCGAACTGCAAGGCGCCTTAACCAGTTTAATGAGCGCTACTTCTATCATCGGACCTGTGGTAATGACTTCTTTATTTTACTATTTCACCAACAAAAATTCGCCGTTTCAGTTTGCAGGTGCGCCGTTTGTTTTAGGTGCAGTTTTAATCATCGTCAGTACATGGTTAGCCAGGCGCAGTTTGAATGCGGCTGATAAATAATTACAACTATCATCATCATTACATAGCACAACTAATGTTAGATATGTTTGAATTTTAAAAAAGATAAACCGCTTTAGCTTGAAAATACCTGATGCAAAACAAATGCGTGAATGGGATGCATTCACAATTAAAAAAGAAAACATTACATCGTTAAAGTTGATGGAACGTGCCGCGCAACAATGCACAGATTGGATTGTTGCCCGATACAATTCTCACCAAACTATAACTATTATTTGTGGAAAAGGTAACAATGGCGGCGATGGTTTAGCAATTGCACGACAATTAAAAAACAATGGCTTTGAACCAAAAACTTTTATTGCCGATTGGGATGAAAAAGAAAGCGATGATTATAAAAAGAATAAAGAAAGGATGCAACAAACCAATGTTGAAATTGCATTTATAAAAAACAAAGATGAGTTTCCAAAAATTGATAAGAGCAGCGTTGTAATTGAAGCTTTGTTTGGCTTTGGGTTGAATAGAAAGTTAGACGGAAACTATGCTGCACTTGTTAATTACATAAATGAACAAAATGCAACCATCATTTCAATTGATGTTCCCGCAGGCATGTTTACCGATGCCGTATCAAAAGAAAACGTAATGATAAAAGCAGCCGCCACGCTTACGTTTCAAAGTATGAAACTTTGTTTTCTGATGGCAGAAAACGCAGATTTTTTTGGTGATGTTCATGTGTTGCAAATCGGGCTAAGCAAAGAGTTTGAAAATTCTTTACACACAACGTTTGTTTTTACTGATATTTCAATCGCCTCTTCTTTTTATAAAACAAGAAAAAAATTTTCACACAAAGGCACGTATGGTCATGCATTACTTGTTGCAGGTAACGAAGGCAAAATAGGGGCAGCAGTAATGTGCGCCACGTCTTGCTTACGTTCGGGTGTTGGTTTGCTTACCTGTTCGTTACCGCCAACCGATTTTTCAATTCTTCATACCACCATTCCTGAAGCAATGATGATAGAGCGGGGCAAAGAAGGTGATGTATCGAAATACAATGTTATTGGCACCGGACCTGGTTTGGGCAAAGACGAACCAACTGCTTCACTCATTCATCAATTACTTCAACAATATAAAAACCCTATGGTAATTGATGCCGATGCGCTGAATATTTTGTCTGAGCATCAAGAATGGTGGAAGGATGTTCCGCAGGGTTCTGTACTTACGCCGCATCCCAAAGAGTTTGACCGTTTGTTTGGCGAAAGCAACGATGATTTTGAACGGATGAACAAAGCAGTTAAAGCAGCCTCTGACCATAACATCGTCCTTATTTTAAAAGGCGCTTATACATTGGTAACGGATGGTAAAAGAAATTACTTCAACAGCACAGGCAACAATGGTTTGGCAACCGGCGGTTCAGGCGATATTTTAACAGGCTTGATTACTGGTTTGCTTGCCCAAAAGTACAAACCATTTGAAGCGGCTGTTATGGGTGTGTATGTACATGGTTTGGCAGCCGATTTTTGTTTGGATGAACAGTCGTTTGAAAGCTTACTGCCCATGGATGTGGTAGCGCATTTTGGAAAGGCATATAAGCAACTACAAAATGATAAAGGGGCTTAAGAATAAGCCCCTTTGTACCCTTCATAAACAATCCATACCCCTATGGAAAGAAATTTATAATTAATTAATTGTTGTCTGCTGCAAACCTATCCTACAAATAATTGTGCCAGCTTCTTATTAGACGAAATTAGATTTTTTTTAGGTAAACGATTTGTATCGAAAACCTTTTTAAGCAGAAATTAATTAACGCCTATATTTGTCAGATTTCATTAACTAATTCTTTATTTTTTTCTGACATTATTTGCGTATGGAACATTCGCTTTTTTATGCGGTGCCACTCATGGGCGCCATTGGTTTGATTTACACATTCTTAAAATTCAATTGGGTTTCCAAACAAGATGCAGGCGACAGCAAAATGCGTGAGATCAGCACCTATATAGCTGAAGGAGCAATGGCATTTCTTCGTGCCGAATGGAAAATTCTTAGCTATTTTGTAATCATAGTTGCTATTTTGTTAGCCATAATGGCGCAAAGCAATCCAGCTTCTCATTGGTCTATTGCAGTATCATTTGTTTTTGGTGCAATAAGCAGCGCGTTAGCTGGTTTTATAGGTATGCGCGTTGCCACCAAAGCCAATGTACGCACAGCACAAGCCGCGAAAACAAGTTTATCAAAAGCGCTTTCTGTTTCGTTTGGCGGCGGCTCGGTTATGGGTCTTGGTGTGGCTGGACTTGCGGTGTTGGGATTGGGAAGTTTATATTTGGTTTTACATCATTTTTTTGCACAAGGTAAGCCAGCCAATTCCGAAGAAATGGTGCGCACCATAGAAGTGCTTACCGGCTTTTCGTTAGGCGCCGAATCCATTGCTTTGTTTGCCCGTGTGGGTGGAGGTATTTATACAAAAGCGGCTGATGTGGGTGCCGATTTGGTAGGTAAAGTTGAAAAAGATATTCCTGAAGATGACCCGCGTAATCCTGCAACCATTGCCGATAACGTAGGCGATAATGTGGGCGATGTGGCAGGCATGGGCGCCGATTTGTTTGGCTCGTATGTAGCCACCGTTCTGGCAACAATGGTGTTAGGACAGGAAGCTGTTTCGCACGATAGTTTTGGTGGCTACGCTCCTATCCTTTTGCCAATGACAATTGCCGGTGTGGGTATTTTATTTTCTATTGTAGGAACTTTCTTTGTAAAAATTAGCGACAATGTTGGCATCAGCACCGCTCCTGTGCAAAGAGCTTTGAACATGGGCAACTGGGGTTCCATCATTTTAACAGCAATTGCCAGCGCATTTTTGGTGTATTATATTTTGCCTGACACTCCGGTTTATTTACAAAGAGATTATATTAGAAACAATCCGGCGCAGTTGATTGAAGGAGCAACAGCCATTACACGCAATGGTGTTCTGGGTGCCATTCTTACAGGTTTGGCGGTGGGTACGTTAATGAGTATCATCACTGAATATTATACTGCGATGGGCAAACGTCCGGTAATGACCATTATTCGTCAATCCGGCACCGGTCATGCGACAAACATTATTGGTGGTTTGGCAATTGGTATGGAATCTACCTGTTTACCCATTCTCGTTTTGGCTGCCGGTATTTATGGTTCTTATTCGTTTGCCGGTTTGTATGGCGTGGCGATAGCTGCTGCTGGCATGATGGCTACAACCGCCATGCAACTTGCCATTGATGCGTTTGGACCCATTGCCGATAATGCAGGCGGTATTGCTGAAATGAGCGAACTGCCGAAAGAAGTTCGTGAAAAAACTGATGTGCTGGATGCTGTTGGTAACACCACTGCCGCTACCGGAAAAGGCTTCGCTATTGCATCTGCTGCGTTAACAGCGTTAGCTTTGTTTGCTGCTTATGTAGGCGTTATCAATCATAATGGTTACCAAATGGTTGGTATTGATATTTACAAAGCGCGTGTGCTGGCTTCCTTATTTATTGGCGGAATGATTCCTTTTATTTTTTCATCGCTTGCCATTCGCGCCGTTGGCGAAGCGGCAATGGCAATGGTAGAGGAAGTGCGCCGTCAGTTTCATACCATACCAGGCATTATGGAAGGAACCGGCAAGCCGGAATATGATAAATGCGTTGCCATCTCTACCAATGCTTCTATTAAAAAAATGATGCTGCCAGGTGCAATAACTATTATTTCTCCCTTACTGATTGGGTTTTTGTTAGGACCTGAAGCTTTAGGTGGATTTTTAGCAGGTGCAACGGTTAGCGGCGTTTTGATGGGCATTTTTCAGAATAATGCCGGTGGCGCCTGGGACAATGCTAAAAAGAGTTTTGAGAAAGGTGTTGAAATAAACGGTGAGATGTTTTATAAAAAGTCGGAGCCGCATAAAGCTTCTATAACCGGCGATACGGTGGGCGATCCATTTAAAGATACATCGGGTCCATCTATGAACATTTTAATTAAGTTAATGTCCATTGTATCTCTTGTTGTAGCACCAACGTTAGCGCATGTTTGGGGAAATAAAACATCAGTCACTTCTACTCAAAATAAAAAAGAATATCGTTTGGAAAAAGGGGCAAAAACAAACGTAAGCTTGACGAATACGGTGTCTTATAAATGATGAACGAATATTAATAAATAAAAAAACCTGTGCTAAACAAACAGCACAGGTTTTTTATGATCAACAATTTTTTAAATCACTATTAGATCTTCATTACTCAATATTGAATTCCTTATTTAAAGAGGTTTGTTTTTACTTCAAAATTATTACTGCCCCGCATCCCCGGGATTTGTAATCAAGCCCGAATCTTTTCCAATCTTTCCATTCTCCGGAACAGTGGGTTGTTTACCATTGTACGCCTTGTCCATCTGATCCATGGTTTGCAATAAACTCTGTGTTTGTTGCAGATCGTAAGCCATATTTTCAGCATCGGTTCCGGTAAGGCTATTGTAGTATTTTACCTGTTGCTGCAAATCGGTTTTTATACTTTTAGTAACCTTCGCTGCCAGCGTTTTATCTTCTGCACGATAACAGGCTTCAAGGAACATCAATGCAATTCTATTGTGTTCATTATTACGCGAAACCATACCATAGGGGAAGTTGCTTTGCAGCATCATTTTATCCGTTTTTTCCAACACTTGTTTCGCATCATCTTTTCGGTTTTTTGCAGATAAATCTAACGCTAATTCTGCATCGGCACGACGAATAATATTTAAGTGCCTGCGGTTTTCTTCATCGTAATAAACATTAAAAACATTGGCATTGCCAAAGCCGAATTTGTTCATTACTTTATCAAACATCCAATCGGTGTTTACGGTTGAATTTTCTACAGGAACCAAACGGTAACTCAAGCCATCTCTTCTTAAATAATTACCAAAACCCAACTCGCCATATGGCATGGTAAAATAAATAGGTCGTTGCCATTTGTTAGCGGCAATCATGTTAAGCATTGCCAAATCGCCTTTGTACAAAGCGCTCTTTGGTATTTCAAAATCAACTGAATTTACAACGCTGTCATCTTTATTTACCGTGCCGTTGTTTCGTACCAAATTCACATCTACAGGTACAGAAACTTTTTTTGAAGGATATAAATTATAACCTCTGTCATCAATATTGGCATCATTGCCAACATAACTCTTCATCATGTCGTACAAGTTATAATACTTGTTATCAGGATAACCGGGTGCTGCTTTATAAACGGCAATATCCCTGATTCTGCCTTCAATTTGTTTTGCCGACCAAATGACATCAATAGGCATACTGTTGTTTACACGATAACGAAACTGGTTGATGTACCAATCAATGCCGAGCAAACTTGTATTAATAACACGAATATCGGGGCGGATGCCTTCTACTTCCTGCGCATACCAAAGCGGGTAAGTATCGTTATCGCCAAACGTAAATAAAATAGCATTGGGCGCACAGCTTACCAGGTAATCTTTGGCAACATCACGTGCAATTTGCTTGCGGCTTCTGTCGTGGTCGTTCCACTCCTGTTGCCCCATCAAAACCGGAACGGCAAGCAGGCAAATAACCGTAGCTGCTATGGCTGCAACATTCTGGTTTGTTTTCTTTCCAAACCAATCTTTTACCTGCAACACACCCAAGCCAATCCAGAAAGCAAACGCATAAAAAGAACCGGCATACGCATAGTCGCGCTCACGTGGCTGGAAGCCAGCCTGGTTTAAATAAATAACAATGGCAAAACCCGTCATAAAAAACAGAAGGAACGTAATCAATCCATCATCGCCGCGCCGTTTAAAGTGATAGAATAAACCAATTAAGCCCAATATCAGCGGCAGGGCGAACAATGTATTGTGCGCTTTGTTGTTTTTTAAGCTATCGGGCAGTTTGCTTTGATCGCCCAGCATCATGTTATCAACTGGCGAAATGCCGGTAATCCAGTTGCCATCTCGTTTGTTGCCTAAAAACAAACCTTCAATATCGTCCTGCTTGCCTGCAAAATTCCAGAAGAAATAACGCAGGTACATAAAGTAGTTTTGATAAGCCACAAAAAACTTAACATTATCGCCCAAATCCGGCGTACGCTCGTACGTGCCGTCTTTCATTTTGTTGATGTTGGCAAACAAAGCATAATAATCGGCATGGTTCTGTTCGTTGCTGGCATCCCACATACGCGGAAACACCATTTTATCTTTTGGCAAATACACATAATGACCGTCTTTGCCCGACTCGATGTATTTATCTTTTCCATCTACCTTGCTCTTTTCGTATTTGTTTGATGTTTCTAAATACTGAACAATTTCAGCCGTAAATTTCTGCCCGTATAAAATCGGAAAATCGCCATACTGATCCCGGCCCAGATAACCTACTAAACTCATTGGATTATCCACATTAAACATATCTACTGCGGGGTCGGCATTGCTGCGAATCATGGTGGTAATGTAACTGCTGTAGCCAATCAGCATAAAAGCCAAACACCATAAGCCCAGCCGCAGGTATCCCCAGCCGCGCTTAGCTGCATAACGCAAGCCCCACCAGATACTAACGGCAACCAGAACAAAGAAAACAGTAAAGCCTGAAAAGAAGGGAAGACCAATATTATTGACAAAGAAAATATCAAAGTAACCGGCAGCTTTTATAGACAATTGTATTACGCCAACCTGCACAACGCCGGTAATTACACAGCCAATTACAAAGAAGATATAAGCGCCGCCCCAGTATTCCTTTTTGCTTTTATTAATGGCTTCAATCCCGTACAAAAGACCAATGGCAGCAAGCGTTCCCACGATCATTAAACCCGGAACGGTAGCGTCCGAAAGGTTTACATCATCACCATAACGTTGTTGCAGGTTGGATGCATATTCGCTCAATAAATTATTCTCTCCCCGGCCTGCTAAATAAGCGCCGATAAAAGCCAGCACGCCGCCAATTATTACAACACGAATAAAATATTTACGGATGAGGGCATAATTAAATGTAGGCTGTTTACGGAAGTAATACACCATCACAATGGCAGGAATGGTAAGCAAGCCCAGCAAGTGAACGCCAATTGATAAGCCCATCATAAAAAAGATAAACACAATCCATCTGTCGGCACCGGGCTTGTCGGCTTCATGTTCCCATTTTAGCATCGCCCAAAACACAAGTGCAGTAAATAAAGACGACATGGCATACACTTCACCTTCTACAGCACTGTACCAAAACGAATCGGTAAACGTATAAGCCAGTGCGCCCACAATGCCCGCGCCCATGATGCTTATAATTTGCGCGGTTGAAAGAGAAACATCATTAGCTTTTTGCACAATGCGCCGTGCAAAATGTGTGATGCTCCAAAACAAAAACAAAATGGTAAAGCCGCTTGCCAGCGCACTCATTATGTTCACGGCTTTGGCTGCCGTCATTGGGTTGTTGCCAAACAAAATAATAAAAAAACGCCCAAGCAACACAAAAAGGGGCGCCCCCGGCGGATGCGGAATCTGAACTTTAAAACAACTGCTCACAAACTCACCGCAATCCCAAAGGCTGCCGCCGGCTTCTGCAGTTAAAATATAAACCGTGCAGGCTATAAGGCACACCGCCCAGCCCGTAATGTTGTTAACCCGTTTAAAGTTCATGGTAAGATGCAGTTTTTTTATAAACCCGGACAAACATAACGGAAACTGTTGAAAGAGATTATGCGGTTACTGATTTTAAGAATTGATTGATAAATGAACAGGCAATGCTGCTGAATTTTGCAGTAAAAACAAACTAACTAATTTTGAATTGGGGCTGTCGGCCTTTTGTTTTTACTTCAATTTTGGTTCGGGCTGTCCGTTACAAGTCCGCAGCGCAGGCTGTTCCCTCTCAAAGCTCATACTTCATAGCTCGCAGCTTTTCTTTCGCTGCGCTTTACGGGCTTTCCACTTCCATCCCGCAGCCCATCAACTATAAAACATTAATTGAGCATTCCAAAGTGCAAACCCGTTTGTTCATCGCAACATTATTTTTTTTGTTGTAAAAACAAACCTTTCATCAACCGAACATCTGCTTTATCAAAACGAAAAAAATCATGATTGGATAATTTCGTTTCTTTTTTAAAAAACAACCAGTAAGGAGCAAACATCACCAAATAACCCACCGAACTTACAATAGCCGCAGCCATAATTCCATAGGTAAAAACAAAACAAAAATCGCCGGTTACTACAACAAGCAAAGCCACCAAAGCCGCGCGCACACTAATTTTCACGTTGCCCTGCCCCGAAAAAAAATTAGAGACAAACGAAATAATCGCCAGCCCGTAAATACCAGGCAGTAACAATAAAAAAGGTGTTTGTACCTGCTGAAAGGTTACGCCCAACAAAACCGGAAACAGCCATTTGCCAGCCAGTGCAACAAAAACAAAAAGCAGTATAAAAAGAAGCGCAATTACCTTCATCAACAATAAAATAATACGGCTAACCGATTGTAGCTCTTTGCCTGAAGATACCTGCGGATACACGGCGCTGCCAATAATTTGCGGAACCACCAACAGCATCTGTCCCAGCTTCGATGCCTGTATGTAATTGCCCAAATCGGTTGCCGTACAAACGGGGCTGTACCGCACAAAATAATAATCAACTCTGTACACTAAAAACAAAAGCACATTAAACAAAAGCACGGTTAACGAATAGCGTAAAAATTTTTTTATATCACTGCGGTTAGGAAGCGCAAACTCGCGCCAGCATTGGCTTTTTAATATAAAAGCTGTCATAATAAAAATGCCTTGCAACAAGAAGATAAAAAAATAAACCTCAATAATGGTTGCTTTGTTTACTTGCCGGGAAACATATTTTTCAAACCAAACAAAAACAACAAACAGCAAATTGAAAAATGATAAAATTATATTCGGCACAACAAAATTCCGGTTGGCGTAAAACAGGTTAGAGCCGTAAGTGATAAGCAATAAACCTGTAATAAAACAAAACGCATATTGAAATGTTTTTTCGTTGTTGAAGTTATCGTTTGAGGTAGAGAAAAAATAAAAAAAAATAAGTTGAAGTATAACGATAATCAACGTCCATAAAGTGCAAAGCCATACCAGTTTACCCGACGAAATTTGATGACTGGCAGCATAAAAAGTAATTCCATTTTCTAAACTCAACCCAACTATCAATTGCACAAAAGCAAACGTGTTGGCAATGTAAAAAACAGTGCCGCTGCCTGACGCCTGCAGCGTTCTTGATAGTGTTATATTCACGCCAAACAGCGTTATAAAATATAAGCCGCGCCACACAAGGCTTTGTGCTAACAGCTTGGAAAATGTCATAGTCCGAGGGCTTTATATTTCTTTCGCAAACGTATGATTTGCCAGGCAATTTCAGCCGAACACAAAGCGCCAACAGCAAATAAAACCGGCTTTACAAAATGGGTGTTTTCTTTTGATAAGGCGCCGCTTACTGCAATGCCATAAATGATAAACGGAATTACCAGCATTACATACAACCCTTTTGTTTTTACTGGTATTGTAAACGGCCGATGTGCAAGCGGCTCTTTCTTCCGCAAGGCAATTAATGTAATAAATTCAATAAACAAACCAGCGCCATATACCATCACATCAATAATAAATAATTCTTCCAGCGACCAAACAATCATCAGGCTTACAACAGCAGCGCAAATGAGAATGGAAATGTACGGCGTTTTAAATTTAGGATGAAGCGAATTGAGCTTTGCGGGTAACAATTTATCGTCTGCCATTACTTTTGGAACACGGGATACCGATAATAAAACAGATGAAAACAAACCCATTGCGCTTGCCAGCCCGCCAACCGATAGCAAAGCGCCTAACCAATAGCCGCCCAACACTTTGCCCGCCGCCGGAAACCCTTGCTGCTGCAGCATGTCAGCACGTACCGGTATTTGCTGTACGGTGAAAACAGTAAGCAAATACATGCAAAGCACAAGCACAAAAACAACAATGTTGGTAATGATGTATGAACGTACGGGCTTCTCCACTTCACCGGCGTAAGTGGTAGCATTGTCCCACCCGATAAAATTCCAGATAATAGTATAAAGCGAGATGCCGATAGCCGGCATACTCATTCCGTGCAAAGAAGGTTTTGGAATGGTAAAAGAAAAATGCGGAGAGGTAACAGCAGTGCCAATTAAAATTAAAAACGGTATGATAACAATGGCGCTTAACACCGTTGCCACTCTGCCAACGGGCACAATACCAGTCATGTTTAACAATGCACTGCTCCAGATAACGAACAAACCAATTGGAATTTTATAAGCATCCGCCTGCGGAAAAAAATAAAGAATGTATTGCGAAAACAACACCGGGTAAATAGCAAGATCGGCAAAGGTATAAAGCCAGGTCCACCAGCCTTCATAAAATGCCCAACGTAAGCCCAGCCCGCGTTTCACCCATTGGTAATAACCGCCTTCAACGGGCATCATGCTGTTTAATTCAAGCACAGTGAGGATGGCGGGAACATCCCACAACAAAGGCGTAAAAAGCAACAATAACAAAGCTGCATGTTGGTTAGCATACACCAACAAAGGCTCTAACCCGTAAGGACCGCCGGAAACCGTGAGAAAAATAACCGCAATGAGTTGCAAAGGCAGTAAGCGTTTTGGTTTGCGGGATGCACTCATGCTTTGTTTTGATTGAGAAATTTATTTTTACGAAGATGCGAAAACACAAAACTGTTTTTGTTTTTTTTTGATAAAAAAGACAAGTAAAAACAAACCTGTCAACATTCTTTCATACCTAAAGGAAGTTGAAGCGCCAGTCCGCCTTCTGCTGTTTCTTTATATTTTACATTCATATCAATGGCCGTTGCCCACATGGTATTTACTACAGCATCCAGCGAAACCTTTGCATAATCGGGCATACTTTGCAAAGCTAACTGCGAAGCGGTGATTGCCTTAATGGCGCCCATCGCATTGCGCTCAATGCAGGGTATTTGAACAAGCCCTGCAACAGGGTCGCACGTCATTCCCAAATGATGTTCCATAGCAATTTCAGCAGCCATCAACGCCTGCCGTTGCGTGCCGCCTAAGCTCTCTGTTAATGCGGCCGCCGCCATAGAAGATGATACGCCTATTTCTGCCTGGCAACCGCCCATAGCTGCCGAAATGGTGGCGCCTTTTTTAAAGATGCTTCCTACCTCCGAAGCCGTTAATAAAAACTTTTCAACCTGTTGTTCGGTGTTGCCATTACAAAATAAAATAAAATACATCAGCACGGCAGGTATCACGCCTGCAGCACCATTGGTTGGTGCAGTAACCACCCTGCCAAACGAAGCGTTTTCTTCGTTCACCGCCAGGGCAAAACAACTAATCCAATCGAGCACTGCCTGAAAGTTGTTTGCGTTTTCTTTTATCACAGTCATCCATTCCTCAATGTTCTTGTACTTTTTGCCAGCCGTGAGTCGTTTATTCAAATCGGAAGAACGGCGCCTCACGTGCAAGCCTCCGGGCAATTCGCCGTTGGTATGACAACCGCGGAATATGCACTCTTTCATCACCTTCCAAATCGTCTGTAAACCTTTCCTGGTTTCGGCTTCAGCGCGCCAGGCGGTTTCATTTTCCAGTACGATGCCGGAAATGGGCAAGCCGGTTTTCATACACCAGAATAATAAATCGGATGATGTGTTGATGGGAAACGGAAGATCGATTTTTTTATCGGAAGATTGAACGCTTCCGCCTTCTTTCACCACGAAGCCGCCACCAACAGAATAATAGGTTTCGCTGATGTTTTCGCCACTGCTGAATGAGGCTAAAAAAGAAAGCCCGTTTGGATGAAACGGCAGCACTTCATCCATAAAAAAAACAACATCTTTAGATGGTGAAAAAAGAACTGTCTTTTCGCCATCTATATTTATTTTTTTATCAACCTCAATACTTTTTATTGTAGCGAAAATGAGCGATACATCGGTGGTTACAGGATCTTCTCCCAGCAAGCCCATCTGCACTGCAATATCGGTTCCATGACCTTTGCCTGTTTTTGCCAAAGAGCCGTACAGCAACACTTTCAGTGATGTAAGATGCTGAAGGTTGTACTGCTTTTTTATACTGTTAACAAACAGCAATGCAGCGCGCCACGGACCTAAGGTGTGCGAGCTGGAAGGACCTACTCCAATTTTAAAAATATCAAAAGCCGATATAGCTTCGTGCGGCATAAGCGATACTATTTACAAGCAAGCAACGTTTTGCTGTTGTGCATCCTCTTGCAAAAAAACCGTTGTTATTTTGTGTTGATGAAAGATGGAAACGATTGCTTTTATTTTGCAAAACCATCAAACAAAAACAAACGCAACAGCACACAAACATAGTGTTATGATAAACAGATTTCTTCCTTTTCTTTTATTTTGTTTTTTCTTTTCTATATACGGATGCTCTACAAGTAAACAAAGCGGCAACACTGGGCCTTACGCAGCCATTAGTGTGTATGCTTTATCGCCCGATGCGCCACAACTAAACGTATTTATAAACGATGCCAATACGGCTACCAGCCTGCCTTTCGGAAGTTTTACTATTTACAATCCTGTAACGCCGGGAAATGCAAGTATAACAGCGCAAACGGCATCGCAACATGTTGTGGTTACCACTAATTTCACCACCATCGCAGGCAATTATTATTCTTTGTTTTTTATAGATACATTCAGCAAGATAAACCCGGTTTATGTACAAGATAATTTAGGAACCGCAACTGATACGCTTTACCTGCGCTTTTTTAATTTTTCGCCCGATGCGCCTGCTGTTGATATTTACTCGTATTCTGATAGCAGCAACCACACTACTCTTTGGAAAAACAGAAGCATAAACAATGATGTTACAAACGACAGTATCAACAAATTTGTCGGCTCAAAATTGGGCACTTATTTTTTTTATGCTATCAGAAGCGGAAGCACCGATACGCTTGCTAAGTTTACAGGAAATAATCTTATCAATGCCGGTTATTATACACTGCTATTAGAAGGCAAATTCAGAGCAATAACCGATAGCTCTACTTACGATACAACCCTGCAACTAAGCATTCGGCCACACCTGTAATTACGAATTGCCAGGCTGATATTCTACAATCACTTTCGCATTTTTTTCTTTGGTAGTAACCAGCGAAATCTCGTACCGTTTGCCGCCGGTTGTTATCACCATGAGAGCGGTGTTGGGTGGAATTTTTCCAAGATTATCGGCAAACATTACAAACTCATGAATATTGTTTTGCGCCGAAGCTGTTATGTGTAAAGTGATGGCTTTATCGCTCAAACCTCTTTTGTAAGCCACCACTTCGTTATTGTGATATACAGTGATGGTATCGCCGTCAATTTCACCATTGTCGTAAAGGTCAATTTTTATATCCGGAGAATTGGTGATTATGGTTCTAACCAAATCGTTTTTTCTTTCTGTTATAGCCAGTGGAGTAACAACAGGTTGAGGTAATTTTTTTGCAAGTGTATCGTTCAGCGGATGCAGAGAAACTGTATCTATTTGTTTTTTAAATGATGTAGTATCTCTGCGATGCGGTACTGCTTTTACAACCGGCGGAGGCGTTGTTTTCGGCTTTGTAATTACCTGCGGCCGGGATGGTTTTTTCAACAAAAAATCTTCTTTCGTAAAGTCAGAATTTTCAACCCGCTCCAGATAAACAGTGCCGCTTCCGCAATCGGCCCCGGTACCGGTTACAGTGCTTGTGAAATTGCCTTGCAAGGTTTCTGTTTTGCCTTCTTTGCTGTAATCGAGATAACACGTCATCAAACAAGTTTGGCCGCCGCTGCCACGTACTTCTATTAACGTATCTTCTTTCATAATCACTGCATTGGCAGCGCTTTGAAAAATGCCGCGCAAGCCGGCTTTGCCATAAAACGAAGTGGTATTGTAAGAGTATGTAACGCCTTGCAGGGCTTTGTTTTTAAGTTGATTAAACTGCACTTCGTATTTATATTGCTGGCGAAAAATACCCATACCCGAATAAAAATAACCGCGCCAAACGCCGGTTATCGATTGGGCATGAAGCAATGAAAAAAGAAACACACCCACTGCAATAAAAACAATACGTTTCATACTCCCGCAAATGTAATTTTTAGTAAGTGGCTATGCGTGATAAAGAAGCGTTAAATGAGGTGGGAAGAAAAGGAGATGGAAGGAATGGAATTTAGTAAAGAAGTTATTTTTTTTAATAGTATTTTACAAAGGTGAAATAGTTTGTGAGAGCAATAAGAAGCTGACATAAAAAGAGAGAGATGAAAAGGTTAAGCGGTTATACCAAGCGGATGCTTAAAATGATAGGCGCCAGAAGCGGGAGGAGACTGTGCCAAGCGAATGGTAAAAGGCATTTTTTATAGATGCTATAGGTTGTATTGTCGCAACAAATAAAACGTTGCATAAAAGGGGTTAAGTAATTGATTTTGAGGAAACAATTCTTTTTTTGATTTTTATTATTATTGCGACTATTTTTGAGTTGGCAGTAATTTTTGGTGACACAGTTCAAACTTCACAAAGACAAAGACAATTCAAATTATAAGATGACAGACTGGTTTAGAAGAAAAACTTGGACAAAAACTGATGAAGAAGAATTCTTTACCAAACTTGGACGAGCAAGAAAAGATGGTCGAGCACAATATTTAAAAATACAAGCAATTGAGTTAGTGGAGACAAAAGACAAACAGCTTTTAAAAGTCGCTGAAACTTTGTTGACTAAAATGTTGACCGAGTATCCAGACGATAATTTTAATAAAGGCTCTGCCTTGCATACATTGGGTGACATTTATAAACAGCTCGAAAACTATAATGGAGCGATTAAATACTATAAGCAAGCTCTTGAATTTGAAAAAGTTTATCCAAATGTAAAGACACAAGCTTATTTAGATTATTCAGAGTTATTAGTTAAGACAGGTGACACAAGCTCTTTTGACGAAGTTGAAAACATTTTATTAGAAAGACATTCAGGACTTTTGTTCCCAATTGAAAAATACAAAGTGAACTCAATTCTATCAATAATAAACAAGCATAAAAACAAACAAGAAAAAGCTAAATATTTTGCAGAATTGGCAGAACAGAATGCGAACGGTAAAACATCTGGACTACGTTACCATAAGTTTTTAGGAGTAGTGACAAAACGTATTAATTGGCTTGACAGTCTCTTAGGCGAGCGATAAAAACTACTGCCAACAAGAGTATTGCCAATAGTGGGGCTGGACGTTGGAGCAATCGGCGGCAGTTCGCTATTTGGCTTTGGTTCGGGCTGGACGTTTACTATTCGGCTTTTTGTTTTTATCTTCATCAAAAGTTTTTCAATTGAACTTCGGTTGCCGGGCGGAGGTTTTTCAACTTCCCCACCATCGGCAATACTTGTTCGTTGTACGTTATTTTCGTTATCATTTCTAAAAACTAATAATATGAGAAAATCGCTTTTCTTCGTGTTTTTTTCTTTCGTTCTATTTCAATGTTTTGCTCAAACAGACAATAAAGTTGTATTAGGAACTATTGACAGCATCAATTCCAAAATACTGCATGAGCAAAGAAAAGTTTGGGTGTACGTTCCCAATAGCGGAACAACAGATATTTATGCAAAAGCAAAATACCCGGTTGTCTATTTATTGGATGGTGATGGCCATTTTTATTCTGTAGTAGGGATGATTCAGCAGTTGAGTTCTGTAAACGGCAACACAATTTGTCCTGAGATGATTGTCGTGGGGATTCCTAATACAGACCGAATGAGGGATTTAACCCCAACACATTTTAATGTAGACCCAAATGACAGTAATGCATCCAGAACGTCGGGAGGAGGAGAACAATTTATGGCTTTTATTGAAAAAGAGCTTATGCCTTATATTGACTCTGCCTATCCGACATTACCTTACAAGACATTAATTGGGCATTCACTTGGAGGGTTGACTGTAATCAATGCGCTCATCAACCACAAAGACCTGTTTAATGCCTACATAGCCATTGACCCAAGTATGTGGTGGGATAAAAAAAGCTTATTACATAAAGCTGTGGATGTATTGCCAACAGAAAACTACCAAAACAAAACGCTGTTTTTAGGTATCGCAAATACAATGAAGGAAGGAATGGACACTGCAAAAGTGAGAAGTGACACTGCCCTATCAACCCAGCATATACGTTCGATCTTATCATTGAATGATGTACTGCAGCAAAACAGGAATAATAAATTGTCTTACGATTACAAGTACTATATGAATGACAATCATGGCTCTGTTCCTTTAATTGCAACTTATGATGCTTTGCACTTTATTTTCAGTTTTTATGATTTGAGGCTTTCATCGGATGATTACCAGAATTTCTCCATGAATACTATTGCAAAAGTTGAAAAGCATTATGAAGATGTATCTAAACACTTTGGCTTTACATACAAGCCGCCAGAAATAATGGTAAATCAATTAGGTTACATTGCGATGTCTCAAAAGAAGATGCCGGAAGCAAAGCGCCTGTTTGACATGGACATTGTCAACTATCCCACCAGTTTTAATGTATATGATTCAATGGGTGATTTTGAAGCAGCAAATGGCGAAAAAGCAAAAGCAGTTGAATACTACAACAAAGCATTAACCATACATGAATTTAAAGACACACGCGACAAACTAAACGCATTATTGAAAAAGTAAAACAACGTACAACAGTAGGTTTGGCAAAAAACTGGTTGACAATACTCAAATGCAACTTTTGTTTGGCTATTTAGCAGCAGTTATGGGCTTGACGTTATAAATTTGGCGACTACAAAAACAATGAACTTTTAATTATAAATTCAGCTTTGGTTCCGGTAGACAAGAATGCTAATACCAGTTCTTCGCCAAGCCTGACCGTTACCTGCAAGCTTTTGACAAGTCAAGGTTTGTCGCTTTGTTTTTGCTTCTTTTTCAGGTTGACAAGTGCTGAGTAACAACGTTTGTTTTTACGCCTCTTTTGTTTTTGCATCACTCGCAGGCTTGCTTATGCTGACAAACTAAAGCAGCAGGTAACAAGTGGTTTTGTGTCAGCACGGCTGACACAGCAATGCTGCAACTTTAGCTTTTTACTCATCTTCGGTTATCGGCTCGACAGAACGCTCTTGGTCATCAGGAATTGTTTGTTTCTTTTGTACTATTTTCGGCTTCAGTATCAGGCTGACTGAACTTTCTTCGTGCCGCCACAAAGCCTTGCACCGTTAGCGGCAACCTTTTTGTGACTGCGTAAGTTTCAACTGACCGCAATAGACCAATAGCTAAATGCAACTAAAAACAAAAAAGAAAATTGCAAAAGAAGTCCTGCTATTTTTTAGTGGAGGGCTGCTGGCTTTAATTATTTATCTTTTGATTTATCCTTACAATTGGTATTGCTCTTCAAAATACGACAGTATTCAAAAAGTTATTGCTTCTAAAACAATTCAGGCTGACAGTTTAGCAAATGAATATAATTTAAAGTCAAAGCAACAACAATGGTTCTATGACGTAAATAGTAAAGAATATGATGTGGCTGCTTTAGGATATAAGTCTTATGCCGACTTATGGAACCGAATTGAAGCAATTTATAAATCAGACAGCATTGAATACAAATACAGTAAAACTTGGAGTAAAGAATTGATTGAAGTGCTTGACAAAATCGGCTTTCACAATGTCCAAATGTTTAAACAATTCATCGAAAAAAATATTCTCACTCAAATTGACAAAGCTAATAAATCAAAAAGTGATGATATCAAAAGCGAAATCTTAAAACTTGATTCCGAGAAATACCGATGGGAATTAAAAGCCTTTACAAGTAATGAACAAATGAAGTTTGCAATCAAAGCATTAATTATTATATTAATTATTTTCTATCCAGTGCGTCTTTTGTTTTGGTTAATTGTTTGGAGTTTAAAAACACTAAAAGAAAGAGGCGAATGAGACTTTTAACTTTGCTCAAATAAAAAGAAAGGCAGATGCTAACATGCGCATTGGCGACATAACCCAACAAGACATTTACTTCGTAATAAATTTTACTAAGAAGTAGCTTGATTGAAAGCTTTAAAAAATTGAGAAATTATTTAATTGGTACTAGCTGGTTTCAGTTTGCCTTGACTAATTTTACTAGTATTAAATTCCATCCAATCACAAATTAGTGCGACCAATGCCTGACCCAATTGCTTTAGTTCGGTAGACAATTCTTCAGAAACAGTTCCTATTTTACGTTGCTGATAAATCTCACCGCTTGTTGCATGGTATTTTTTTTCGAGTTCTTTCCACTCATTCCAAATTTCATCAGAGGTATCTCCATATCTGGACACACCCATTTCGGAAAATGCTCTAACTAATCGAGATTCGAAATTATCGTCAGAACTAATCAATCTCAAGGCTTCATGACAAAGACCATTTGAATATATATAACTCATATTTTTTTATTTTTTATAAAGTTACGACTTTTTAAAGCACGTATAAATTGCAATTTGTTCTTAAATCACATTTGTGGACAATTTTAAAAAGCCTGCCGCTAACATGGGGTTTGCTGCTATGCTGGCAGACGAATAAATCCTCATCTTTTTGTTCGCTGTCAGCTTTTGTTCGGGCAGACGTTTTTCAATTTGGCTTTTGGTTCTTAACTTCAACATTATATTTTTACTTATTGCTTATCCATCTCATCAAGGCTTCGGTTCCGGGCTGGACATTATAAATGCCAGCACAGCAGCAAGCCGGATGCGTTGTGCGTCATTTTAAACGAACATCTTTTAACTTAAAACATAAATCATGAAAAAGCTAATTGCATTGACAATTGTATTGACAACTGCTTCAGCGACTTTGTCTGCGCAAAATAACTCTGGATGTCGTGCAAATATAAGTTCAAAACCAAGCGACAATTTCAGAATGACAAGTTATTCAGGAAATACTCAGCTTGATAACTTTTTGAATAGAGAGGTAAATGTTTTAAGAACCTTTTATGGAATAAATCCCAGTGTTTACTATTATCAAGATGAAGCGGCAGCTCCTAACGCACAGGCTATACCTAGAGTTGAAGATTATTCACATCCTTCTGGTACAGTAATACTAGGCTTAAATATGGTAACAAGTGAGTTTAGATTATCAACAAGTGGCACAACAATTCCGTTCATTCTAGCTCATGAATTTGCTCACATAGTCGATTTTAACAAAGGCGCAATAAGTGGTTACGAAACTCGGATAAGTGAACTATTCGCCGATTTTAACGCTGGTTGCTTTTTGTACTACCGAAGCTTTTTGACATATACTGATATACAAGCAGCCTTACGTTCATTTTATAATAAAGGAGATTACGAATTCAATAATCCAGACCATCATGGGACACCTGAAGAAAGATTAAATGCTGTTTTAGCGGGTTACAATTGGTTGAAAGGAAAAGCTAGACCTGGCGTTAATATTGGAACGGACGAAGCAATTAAAGCTGCTAAAGAATATTTAGGTATTAGCGGTACAACTTCGTCGCAATCCCCAACCAAGTCATCTTCATCACAATTAACCTCACATGTTTCCCTAATTGCAAAATTACTCTCTCCTTCATCTGATGGACGAGTAACCACATATACATACAGTGTAAAAATTTACAACAGGAATGATGTAGATATTCATGTTAGTGTTGGTGGACTAACATATGGACATTATCAAAATTGCAACGCTAACACCTACAACTACGTTAAAGATGGAAATTTTGATGAGCAAGGAATAAGTGTGTCTGCAAACTCAAACGAAACAATTGAATTTACAATGACATTTAATGAAAATCCCCCGTATTTCTGTTCAGGTGTGCCCTCATATCAACGAGCCAAGATTATTTCAGTTGAAGAAGAATAAAACGAACGCACAACATGAGTATTTGCAAAAGCAGGGCAGGACAATGTAACATCAGCTATGTACAGGCATGAGCAGCGGTTCGGGCTTGACGTTCAATATTCAGCTTTTATTTTTACCTTCAACAACATATTTTCAATTGGGCATTTGTTCCGGGCTGGACAATCAATGAATGCCCTGCCTTCGCAAATACCTACCGTTGCCTGCCATTTTAGGACAGACCTTACAGTAAAAAGACATGAGTAAAATTATACTTGCAAACATTACTTGGAATCCATTTGGCTGGAGAAATAATACTTACATAAATCCTAAAGCTGGACATGGTTATGCAAAATCAAATGTTGGCGGTGAAGCTTTGAATTTCCATTTTAACAAAAAATCAATTGACACTTTAAAATTCATTTATGGTTTTGTTCAGTGGACAAATGCACCTGTTAGCTTTGAAACTGGCGGACTGATTATTTTCTTTACAAAAAATACAGACGAAAATATTGGACAAATCGTTGGTTTATACGGTAAGGCTGAAATTTTTAGAGAAGTGCAAGGTCATAAAACTTCTTTTCAAAAAACAGAATACTGGACAAATGTCAAAGCGGAAAAAGAATTTTCACTTTTGTTTCCGATTCCACTAAATGCAAACAATTATAAACAAGCATCAAGTAATCAAATTGTTGGACAAATCGGCTTTTCTTACAAAGATGAAAATTTTGCTGACCGAATACTTTTTGATGAATTAACAGAATTATCAAAAGCTGGAACTAATGAAAGCGACTTTAATAAACTCGTCGCTATTTATGAATTTTATGTAGGAAAAAAATTTAAAATTCAATTTGTTTCTGATGATGAAAAAGAACAAATGGAACTTGAGCAGTTTTACAAAAGCAAAACAAAAGCTGACATATTTAAAGAACTTCAAAACTTAAAAGAAACCGACCCTGAAGAAATTATTGTTAATCATAAAACTTATAAAAGAGACAACAAAACAATCGCACAAATAAAAGTTCTACGTGACTTTAAATGTCAAATTTGCTCAACTACAATTGTAAAAAAAGATGGTAGTAAATATGTTGAAGCTGCACACATAAAGCCAAAACATCAAAAAGGCAGAGAAACTCTTGACAACATTATTTTGCTTTGTCCAAACCATCATAAAGAGTTTGACTTTGGTAAACTTGAAATAAAATTGCATGACATGACTCAAATTGAATTTTTGCTTAATGACAAACAGTACAAAATAAAATTATCAGTCTGCTGACAAAAAACGGCAGGCAACAATAGGTTTGGCAATAGGCTGGCAGACGTAATAAACTTCGGCTGCAACTCAATTTCAGCTTTTGCTCCAGCTTGACTTTATAAATTTAGCTATTATTTGTTATCTTCATCTTTGGTAACAATTTCAGCTTTGGTTCCAGGCTTGACGTTATAAATTTCCAGCCCATCGCCAAGCCTCACCGTCAGACTGTGAAATAAATTCAAAAACGATAAAAATCGCCTCGTAGAACATTATATAGGTATTGGAAAACCCACGTAAACTGACCCCCTTTGGCCAAATGAAACTAACCCCCCTCGGCCATTTCAAATTGACCCCTGATTCCGGCTCAAATTGACCCCGTGAAAAAAGGGATAAAGAACAGTTGTTTTGATAGCATAGTAATCGGTTGTTTTAAGCAAAACAAACCACCGATAAATTATGTCCAACAAAACAATTGATATGTTTAAAATCAGACAGGTATTACGACTTTATGCAGATGGCCGGGGCAGTAAGTTTATCAGCAAGACAACAGGTATTGCACGCAATACTGTTAAGAAGTACTTGTTACTTTTTGTCCAGCTGCAGCTTACCATTGAGCGTGTGGATGCTATGAGTGATAAGCAACTCGCCGGTGCATTTTTAATAGAAAAACCAAAAACAATCAGTAGCCGCGTAGTAGATTTAGAAGTTCTGTTACCAGAGCTGGCAGGCAGATTGAAAAAGCGTGGTATCACCAAACAAATGGTTTATGCCGATTACATCAGTCAATGCCCTGAAGGATATAAACACTCTGCCTTTCTGGTACGCCTAAACGCTTACATGGGCATGAGTAAGCCCTCCATGCGTGTACCACATAAGGTGGGCGACAAACTCTTTATTGATTTTACCGGAAAGAAGTTACAGGTAGTAGATAAACAAACAGGTGAAGTGCAGGATGTTGAAGTCTTCGTAGCCATTCTTGGCTGTAGCCAGCTCACTTATGTAAGGGCCGTAGCTTCACAAAAGAAAGAAGATTTTATAGGTGCCTGCGAAGCTGCGTTGCATTTTTATGGTGGTGTACCCGAAGCCATTATACCGGATAATTTAAAATCAGCGGTAAAGAAAGCCAGCCGTTATGAAGCTGAACTCAACGATAGCTTTGTTGCATTTGCTGCCCATTACAACACCTATGTTTTTCCTGCAAGGGCTTATAAGCCTAAAGACAAAGCACTGGTGGAAGGCGCTGTAAAAATAATCTACACCAGCATCTTTACTAAAATAGACCAAAAGGTATATGCCAGTTTAGAAACGCTGAACCTGGATATTCTTTTTTATTTAGAAGCCCATAACAGTACCTTACTGACCGGGTGTGATTATAGCAGAATGCAACAGTTTGAAGCGTTGGAAAAAAATGCTTTGAAGCCGCTGAATAAATATCCATTTGACCCGATGACCACCAAAACAGCAACGGTTGGAAAAACCGGTTTTGTAACGGTAGACCATCGTTACTACAGTGTCCCTTATAAATTTATTGGTAAAAAGGTGAAGCTGATGTACAACCGTACAAAAGTGGAAGCCTTCAGTGAACATGAGTTGATTGCAGTTCATGTTCGTTCGTTTGGCAAAGATAAATACACACAAAATGAAGGCCACCTTGCTTCCTGGCATAAATATCCTACAGAGTGGAACCCTGAAAAATTTATTGCTGATGCTGCCCTTATTGGTGTAGCGGTAATGGAGTACATAAAAAAAGTATTATCCGGAAACGAGTATCCCGAAAAAAATTACAGGGCTTGCCTGGGAATTATTAATTACAAAAAGCGGGTTGGGGAAACAAGGCTTATTAATGCGTGTAAACGAGCCGATAGTTTTAACGTATACAACTTTGGTATTATCGAACGCATATTAAAATCAAAATCAGATTTTATTCCATTAGACGAAGAGCAGCAAGCTTCCGGCAATGAAAACAACATGCCACTACACGACAATATCCGTGGGGAAGATTATTATCAATAAAACGCAAGGAATAAAAAATGGCAACTATTCTTCATCAAATAAAAATCAAAACAATGAACAAAGAAAGTTTAGAAAAGATGAGTCGCATGCGGCTCTTGGGAATGCATCAGTCATTTAAATCCTGTATTGAATCTGACCAGACTCAAACCTTTACCAATGATGAACTGGTACACCACTTAATACAAAGTGAGTGGGATGACAGGCAGTACCGTGCGCTGCAAAGAGGGCTTAAGAACGCCAACTTCCGCTACAGTGCCAGTATAGAACAATTAGATTACTCCGAAAACCGGGGCCTTGATAAAAATCAGGTACAGCGTTTATCCACTTGTGATTTTATAAAAAAAGGAGAAGACCTTTTTATTACAGGCAGTACGGGTACGGGAAAAAGCTTTTTGGCATCTGCTCTTGGCCAGCAGGCCTGTTTGTTGGGATATAAGGTTTTATACACCAATACTGCAAAGCTTATGTCTCATTTAAAAATGGCAAAAGCCGATGGTGCACATCTAAAAGAGTTATCAAAAATAGAAAAACAGGACGCTTTAATATTAGATGATTTTGGTGTTCAACCCTTTGATACCGGCAGCAGGGCTTTACTTTTAGATATCATCGAAGACCGTCACGGTAAACGTTCCACCATCATAACGGCACAGGTACCCGTAAAAAAATGGCATGAAGTAATAGGCGAAAAAACACTTGCCGATGCTATACTGGATAGAATCGTTCACCAATCAATACGAATAGAACTCTATGGTGAATCTTTAAGAAAAAAACAAAAAGCTACTACAGAAATAATAGAATCATTTTTATAAAACTAACGGGCAAAAATTAATCACTATTTTTATGCTACCAAACAACAGTTCTTTACCTCTTTTTTAAGTACCTCTTTAGCAGGCCTTTTTCGCGACCTTTTTGAAATCGTTTTTTAGGGGGTCAATTTGAAATGGCCGAAGGGGGTCAGTTTAGCCGGTATTTACAGGTATTGTAGACGTTGATTTAAGCAGCCTTTAAAAAAGATCTGGCGTATGTAAGGAAAAAATAAAAGAGCTTATTTCGGCTTACTATGGCTTTATTAAATGCAGTTATTAAAATACAAATTACCTTTTGGTAATCTGGTTTCCAATTATTAATTGTTTCTAACATTTTATCGAAGCCGAGGATGTTTTGGGTGCGCATGAAGTTGTAGCAAAACATGATGATGTTCATCTCCCCATTCACTTTTTGCAACCCCTTTAGTAAAGTGTGCGTGTAGCCCCAATGCCGTTTTATGCTGCCAAACGGATGCTCGCAAATGGCCTGTCGTCGCTTATAGTAATGTGGATTTTGTTTGATGTTGTTGTCATTGATGTCCACTGCATCCTGGTACTCGCTTCGCTGGATAATACGTTTGGGTAATTTGGTACACTGGCTTCTTAACTGACATGTTTTGCAGGCATCGGTGCGATAGGTTTTAAAGCGGTAACCTGTTTCACCCACTTCTCCTTTTTTCTTGTGCCATGTGCCCAAAGTAGTTAGGGTTGCACCGGCAGGACACGTATACGTATCTGCTGCTTTATCATAGTCAAAGCTTTCCGCTAAGAACTCGTTTTCAATATGCTTTACGGAGGGTTGTTCTTTATATGCCACATGGGTGATCATGTTGTCTTGCTGGCACTCATGAAGTTCAGCACCGGTATGATAACCTTTATCCGCCAGTACCATCAGGCTCTCTTCTTTCTGTAATTGCAGGTTTTCTTTAGCTTGTGTTGCTGCCTGGTGCAAAGCCTTGCCATCGTTGGTATTGGTGGCTTGTGTATGCACCACCAGGTTGTGTTTATCATCAACAACATTCTGTGTATTACAGGCTACTTCTACAATGCTTTTTGTGATAAGTATGCTGCGGCTGTCGCGGTCATTAGTACTGATTTGCTTGTCGTTAGTAGCATCTAATTGCTGTTGGAGGGTATCGTATTTAATGGTGCGTTCTTTTAGTTTGGCAAGCCCTTCGGTTATCTTTTCTTTCTTCAGTTGAAGATCATCATATGTCGTGTTTTCCTGCCGGTCCAGTTCATCAAGTTCCTGTATATACCCGGCGGTTTTGTCTTCTATAAACTGCCGATGCTTATCTATCTTTTTTTGATTGTAATTATTCTTTTTACTGTTCACAGCTTTAAACTTACTGCCGTCTATACCGATGGTTGTTTTGCCCAGCAGGCCTGCCTCACCCAGAAACTGGACGTATAACCTGAACATAGATCGCAAAGGCACTGCATGTAGTTTTCTGAAGTCTGCAATGGTGTGGTAATTAGGTACACGGTTTTGCAGCAGCCACTGCAGTTCTATGTTGCGGCTGCATTCTTTTTCCAGTTTACGACTACTGCGTATTTTGTTGAGGTAGCCGTACAAGTATAATTTTAAAAGTACGGCAGGCGCATAAGGGGGACGCCCTTCGCTCTTGTGTACTGTGTTGCTAAAACCCAATTTTTGCAACTCCAGTTTATCTATAAAAGCATCTATAAGCCGAACGGGGTTATCCCTGCTTACCTGGTCGTTCAACGTGGCAAAATAGGTTTGATCGCGATCGGTACCCTCAATAAATTGCATGTAGTAATTTACTTAAATTATACACCCGCCCTTCTCTCAAAATACTAACATATGTGTATATTTATCGCAGAGTTTTTTCACAAACTCCCGTTGGCAGAAACTTTTAAGTAATAGTATTGTAAATTAAATGCCCGTAAAAAGACCATATAAAAGAACTTATAAACAATAAACCGACAACAGCTACTTAAACGGCGGCAAGTATCGCTATTTGCTTTATCAAGATTTTGTCAAAGCCCCGGAACAATATATTCGTGCCTTTTACTAATCTAAATAGATTTGCAAAACCTCTTCCATTACATCAAGCCCTCTGAAATAAATTCTGGCGCTTCTTTAACTTTGTACAAAGCCTATAATACAACAAAGCATATAGTCGTGAGATGTTTCATATAACATCCTTTAAAACCTAATCAATGCTATATGCGGACTATTTGCAATTTTGTGTGCGCAATTTTACCGATGTTATTATTTGTTCATTTCTTTTTATAGTTTATTTTAAAAGACTGTTTATTATGAATTGCCTGAACAAAAGAGTACACATATTTATACTAAGAAAAATAAAAAATCCTTTGTGTAACTCTTTTCTTTTCCTCCTGATGGTTTCTTTACCATAGAAATGAAAACGGCTTCTTACAAAAATATTTAATCATTTTTTAATTTTACTTAGCTCAGAATATCATTTTTATAGTTTGTTACCTTATTTTTACCTCGTCGAATCTGCCATAAGCGAATCTGGTATCGTATTCAACTAAATAAAGCAAATTATTAAATTGCTTTATTATTAGAATATCTAAATAAACCTCTCATAAAAATGTTTGAGAGAAAACAAACCAGAAAATATACCAGACTAATAATGAGAAAACACCTACATACTAAAAGTGTTCCGGCACTATTAACACCACTTCTACAAAATTCAGTTTTCTTTTTTCCAATTCTTTCCTCTCATTTGTTGAGACGGCCACGCAGCCATATAAAATGGCTTTGTTAGCTATTTTTTGAGCCTTCAATCGAGTAACTGTTTTTTATAAATAAAATCTTTTTAATACACCTGCATAGTAAACATCATGCTTATGAGAAAATTTAGTACACTTTGTTTTGTAATGGCTTTATTTTGTGTCAAAGGGCTGGGACAACAGTTTAATGAAAACTTTGAAACGTTCCCACTCACCCAATTTTCAGTTTCCGGATCTGGTTATACAGCAACTCAAAACAGCACTTACAATGAACAGGGTGCAAGTTCTGTTCTTTTTACAACCTCGTCTACAAGTGCACAAGGCGCCTTAACAATGAATAATGGTATTAATTTGTTGAGCTTAACTAATCCAAAGTTCTCATTCTATCATATTTGTGCTACTGAAACCGGAGCCGATTATGGCTATGTACAGTATTCGACTAATGGAGGTACTACTTGGACGTCATTTCCAACAAGTGCTTATTTAGGGCAAGGCAGTTTAAAAAATGGTGTTGTTAGTTTTGATGCATCAAGTTATACTGATTGGTCAGCACAGTTTACAGTAGCCTCTTCAACGCCTGGAACAAATTCCGGAGGCGCTTTTTGGAAACAGGAAATTATAGATTTATCGGCATTCAAAACCAGCACCAATTTTAAAGTTCGTTTTGCCTATACAACCAATACGTCAATCAATTACTATGGCTGGCTTATAGACCGTTTAGCCATTGTATCAGCTACCGCTTTGTCGGGCAGTGCTTACATAATTAATAACTCATTAGCCACGGGTGGGAACAATTACAATAATTTCAGTGATGCCATTACCGATTTGAACATTAAAGGTGTTTCCTCTTCAGTTACTTTCAATGTAATCTCTGGTCAAACCTTCACAGAGGATGCTCCCGCAATATTTGCACTTGGTACTACAACAAATACAATTGGATTTATAAAATCGGGTTCAGGCAGCAATCCTGCAATTAAACCAACCGGCGGTTCAAGTACAATAGACGCTGGCATAAACATATCCGGCGGTGATTACATAACATTTGATGGAATTGATATAACGGAAGCTTCGGGACGTGCCGTTGAATATGGATATTACATTGCCAGTGCTTCCACAACGAATGGAGCACAAAACAATACCATTAAAAATACAAGCATCACATTAAACAGAGCAAATACAAATAATAGTTTTGGTATTTATCAGGTTGCTTTGTTTAATCCATCCAACGGCTCTGCCAATACAAATAATAACAACAAATATTATAATCTTACCATTAAAAATGCTTTTGGTGGAGTTAACCTGCATGGATGGACTTCAGCCAATCCTGATTTGAATTGTGAAGTTGGGAATACTATATCCTCTACCTCTTTTAATACGATAGGCGACCCTGCTACTGTAAATGATTTGGGAGGTTCCGGAACCGGAGCTTATGCTGTTGGTATAAGAGCTACATATCAAAGTAGTATAAAGATTTATAACAATGAGGTGAGCAATGTATATACTACGGGAAGTAATTCAAAAGCTATAGGTATTTATCTTGAAACTTCAATCGGCAGTTCATCGGTATATAACAACAAGGTTCATGACATTACAACCACCAGCACAGCCACTTCCTTATCTGCAACAGTAACGGGCATCAGAGCCGATGTGAGCAGTGGGAATACAGCAACGATTTATAACAATTTCGTTTATTCGCTCACACATTCAATTGGTTCTACTCCAACATTAATTACAACTCCTGTGATGAATGGTATTGCAATTAATGTTGGCAACACCATAGGCACCGCAAATGTTTATCAAAACTCGGTGAGCCTTGCGGCAAACAATACCAATGCTATATGCGCTGCTTTCTATGTTACTACAAATTCGGGAACAACAGTTGTAAAAAATAATATTTTTTCAAACACCAGCACTACTACCTCAACAACATCAAAACGATATGCGTTTTATTATAACTCCGGTACATATACTTCCGACTATAATGATTTGTATGTTGCTTCCGGCACTAATAATTTTATTGGTTATTATAATGCTGACCAGGCCAGTTTAGCAAACTGGAAACAGGCTACCGGCAAAGATGCCAGTTCAAGAAATGAAAACCCTCCTTTTACTTCACCTACCGATTTGCATATACCCAATGGAACTTATACAGAACTAGAGTCATCAGGCGCTCCGGTTTCAGTTACCAATATCACAACAGATATAGATGGTCAAACGCGCCCCGGACCAACCGGTTCAATAAACGGAGGCGCTACTGCTCCTGACATCGGAGCCGATGAATTTGATGGCAAACCTGTTCCCATCATGACTTATAGCAGCAGCACCGCTATACAAACTTCTGCTAATGCTTGTCAGGGAGCGCAAAATGTTCAAATCATCGGGATACAGGTAGTTACAGCCAATAGTGCATTACCGCTTACACTAACCAATTTAATTATCAATCCTAATGGCACTACTTCATTAGCTAACAGCGTTGGTAGTTATCAGGTGTACTACACTGGCACCAATAGCACATTTAGCACCACCACTCCGGTAAATGGTGCTACGGCTTTAACCACCGGCAACAATACGGTTACACCCGGCACAACTCTAACACTTTCAACCGGCACTAATTATTTTTGGCTGGTTTATAATTTAAAGTCAACTGCAACCGGTTCATTAGATGCACAGTTTAATAGCGTTACAGTTACTTCGGGCAGCACAGCTACTACTTATACACCAACCACTACCGATCCAACAGGTTCTGTTTCAGTATATATTCCGCCTGTAATAATCAATCCTGCAACATCTACAGTATGTTCTGGAACACCAGATACATTAACTGCATCTGGAGCGGATACTTACGTTTGGTCGCCTGGCGCAGGACTTTCAGCCACAACAGGAAGCATTGTAACGGCAACAGTAACAGCAAATACTACTTATACCGTAACGGGAACATCAACATCTACTGGATGCATTAATACAGCCACTTCTGTTATAACAGTGAATCCCTTGCCTGCACCTGTTACGGTTACACCTTCACCTAAAGGAGCAGTATGCAGCGGAACTACTGTTAGCTTATCATCTGCTGCAAGTGCATCTATTTCTACAACAGTTAGTTCAGGTACTATATCAGTTACTATTCCGGATAATAAAGCGGAAGGTGATTCAAGTTTATTAACAGTTTCAGGAATACCCGCTAATGCTACGGTAACCGGAATGTCTGTTACTTTCAATATCAACCATACTTATGACGGGCATTTGAATATAGGCTTACATGCTCCTAATGATGTTGTTTTAAATTTAGTTAATAGAGACGGAGGAAGCGGTCAAAATTTTATAAATACCACAATCAACAGCACTTCTTCAGATACAATAAAACTAAACGGCAACACGCCGCCTTTTACCGGAACTTATGCGCCGGATGCCGGAACGGGTGGCGCAACATTAATTAGTGGTTATCAGACTTCTGCAAAAGCCACAAATTTTGCAGAGTTATATAGCATACCCAATGGAACCTGGTCACTTTTTGCACGGGATATGAATGTTACCGGCAATGCCGATGTAGGTACTATCACAGGCTGGTCTATTACCATTACATACAGCGTTCCTTCTGTTTGGGCACCAGCTGCTAATTTATACACAGATGCAGCAACTTCAATTGCATATACACCTACTACTCCTATTTCAATTGTATATTTCAAACAGACAAATACAACTGCCGCCGCCATTAATAATAACTATACAGCAACCATTACGAACGGATATGGATGCTCTTCTATTGGAAACGATACAATAGCCGTGAACCCCGCTACAATAATTACGGCACAGCCCAATACAACCGATCAAAACTTATGTATAAACAGTAACAATTACACCTTATCTGTTGGTGCAACAGGACTGAACCTTGCATACCAATGGTATTATAATGCTGTAAACAGTAACAGTGGCGGTACAATAATAATTAGTGCAACAGCATCAGTTTACACAATACCAACAACTGCTTCAGGAAGTTACTATTATTATGTAGTGGTAAGCGGTGGCTGTGGAACAATAACGAGTACTGTTTCAGGCAAGATTAGTGTTAGTTCTACTCAAATCACGGGTCAGCCTGTTGGTGCAACCTATTGCCAGAACAGTACAGCTACTGCTTTAAGCGTAACTGTAAGCGGTTCAGGTATTGCCTACCAGTGGTACAGCAACACGACCAATAACAATACAGGCGGTACGGCTATCACAAATGCTACCGGCAAAACCTACATCCCTTCTACAACCACAGCAGGCACTCTGTATTATTATGTTGTTGCAGGCGGAGATTGCGGCAGTGCGACTTCTGCTACCGCTCAGGTGATAGTGAACCCGCCTACCTCTATTACGAGCAACGTGAACACGTCAGGTCAAACGATATGTCAGACCACGCCAGCCACGGCTATCAGTGTAACCGCAGTGGGAGGAAGCCTCTCTTACCAGTGGTATAGCAATACGACTAACAGCAACAGCAGCGGCACACTTATCAGCGGCGCAACGGCATCCTCTTATACACCACCCACCGCAACAGCAGGCACTACTTACTATTATGTAGTGGTAAGCGGTAGCTGTACGCCAACCAGTGTTACCTCTTCGGTAGCACCGGTGGTGGTTACTCCATCCACAGCCATTACAGGCAATCCGTCAACATCAGGGCAAACGCTGTGTCAGAACAGTACGGCAACGGCATTAAGCATAGGGGCTGTAGGTACAAACCTCTCTTACCAGTGGTATAGCAATACAACGAACAGCAATAGCGGCGGCACACTCATCAGCGGTGCAACGGCGAGTTCTTATACACCATCCACCGCAACAGCAGGCACTACCTACTATTATGTAGTAGTAAGCGGCAGCTGTTCACCAGCCAGTGTTACCAGCACTGTATCCGGTGCGGTAACAGTGAATGTTACCCCTACCGCCACACTTACTGCCTCTTCCTCAACCTTGTGTGCAGGCACAGGAGCCCAAGTAACGATCGTGGGTACAGGAGGCAGCAGTGTAACGTATACGACCAACGGCGGTAGTCCGCAGACGGTAACCTTAACAGGCGGCAGCTACCAGTTCAACACGCCCACCAACAGTGGCACGTATACGTATACTATTACCAATGTGCATAACAGCAGCTGTACAGGCACAACAGGCGCAGCCAACCAAACGGCTACAGTTACCATAAACCCATTGCCGATAGTTTCAGCGATAACACCTGGCGGAAAAGGCTATGTACAAGTAGGCCTTACCCTGCAGTTGAGTGATACCCCGCCTTCCAATGCTACAGGAGCGTGGACAACGAGCAGCAGCGCACTGGCAACAGTAGACAATACAGGACTGGTAAGCGGCGTAGCCGCAGGCACACCCACCATTACCTATACAGTTACGGACGGCACCTCGGCACACTGCCAGAACTCTGCCACGCAGGCGCTCAGGGTGTACACTCCTGACTATGTAAACGTTACAGCGAGCCACAACTTCTCTGATAACAGCAACTGGCAGATCAACCGCGGTGACGGCACCTTTGTGGCTGCACCGTCAGCCCCTTCAGGTACTAACCAGGGTTATAACACCATTACGGTAACTACACCACTCAATATGGATGTGGACTTCCAGCTGCCTTCAGGCAAGAGCTTCACCATTGCCACCGGCGGCACGATGGCCATCCTGCCTAACATTACCTTCTCATCTTTGGGAGCGGTAAACTTCGGCGGGCAGAGCGTAACGGTAAAAAGCGTCGCCCCGACCAATACGTCAGGCACCGATGTTACCTTTGGCACCGGCGCTATCGGCACGATGGCAAGCACTATCCTCAATGCCACCAACGTAACGGCGGAACGCTATATCGGCTCTACCGCCTTTTCAACAGGCAGAAGAGCCTGGAGGCTGATCACCGCCCCTGTAACCGGCACTACTGTTAATGGAGCCTGGCAGGAAGGGCTTGTAAGCAACACGACTACGCCAACAGTTGGCAACTCAACTTACGGCACCCTCATCACCGGCAACCAGCAGGGCACGGCGTCCAATGCCTTCAGCAACGGCTACGACTTCTGGCCGCAGGTAGCCAACACCTACTCATCACTGCGTTACTATATAGCCGGCAGCACGTCGTCTCTCGGAAGCAGCTGGGCATCGTATCCGTCTATCAAAACCCTGCAGATCAACGCCCAGCCCGCTTACATGCTCTTTGTAAGAGGCAACCGTTCGGTAGAAAGCGCAGGCTATCCTGCCGGCATCACTACCCTGCGGGCAACAGGCACTCTCAACCAGGGAACGGCTACCACCCCCGTATCGGGAACGAGCACCTATACACTGGTGGGCAACCCGTATGCGTCAGCCATTGATTTTTCTAAAGTATGGAATGCCAACAGCAGTGTAATACAGAACCGCTTTGTGGAATGGAACAGCCAGAACGGTGTCAACGGAGCCTTTGCGCTGGTACAGGGCAATGGCGCCGGCAGCTACACGGTTGTGCCTTCACCGTTTACCGGCAACCCGGCTGCGAGCAGCAATGCACAGTATATTGTCAGCGGACAAGGCTTCTTTGTACAGCCGGCAAGCAGTGCAAACGGCAGCTTGGTCATTACCGACAACACCAAAGTATCGGCTTCTACGGCAGTAGTGAACCCTTACCGGATCAGTCCTTCCACGGAGCAGAAGCTTTATGTGAACCTCAACCTGGCGGGTAGCGACAGCACGACTACGCTTGCCGATGGCATCATGGAGCGCTTTGACCCGACCTATTCTGCCGCAATAGACGGAGACGATGCGCCGAAGCAAATCAACTTCAACGAGAACTTGGGCATAGAAAGCCACAGCACCGATTTGATCGTGGAAGCCCGTCCATCGGTACAAAAGACCGATACGGTGCAGCTGAAGCTGTGGAATGTAAGCGCCCGTCCTTACCAGCTGCAGGTGAAAGCAGACCAGTTCGCTCTTGCAGCGGCACAGGGACTGCACGCTTATCTTGAAGACAGCTACCTGAAAACAAGAGAGGAACTAAGCCTGACAGGTTCAGTAAGCACGATCCCCTTTACGGTAACAGGCGATGCCGCTTCGTATGACCTTCACCGCTTCCGCATCGTGTTCCAGAGCGAGGCTACGGTGCTGCCGCTGACGCTGACAAGCGTAAAAGCAGCGCTGCAAAACAGCGGTGTAGCGATAAGCTGGACGGTACAGAACGAAGAGAACATCAGGCAGTACGTGGTAGAACGCTCCACGGATGGGGGAGCCACTTTTACCGTTATTGCAGAGCAGAAGGCGAAGAACCTTACAGGCGTAGCCCTGAGCGATTATGCAGGCTTTGATGCGCAGCCTCACAGGGGCAGTAACCTCTACCGCATCCGGGTAGAAGCGGCGGACGGCAGGGTAACGTACTCCAATACAGCCAAAGCGGTATGGGGAGAAGACGGCAGCGGAAAAACGCTTATTACCCTGTATCCCAACCCGGTGAGCCGCAGGGAAGGCAGGACAACCCTTACCCTCAGCCATCTGAAGGAAGGAGCTTACTTAGCAGGCGTGTACAGTGAAGGAGGACAGAGCGTGATGCAAAAGAAGATAACGGTGGCGGCGGGCACAGAAGAGCAGACGGAAGAGCTGCCGCTGGGAGCTGCGCTGGCGCAGGGCAGCTATGAAGTGCGCCTCACCGACTCCAAGGGCGTCCTGCTGTTCAAATCCCATCTTATCATCAGTAAATAAAAAAGGGTATCCCCTATAAACAAAAAGAGAGGCTCTTCGCCTCTCTTTTTGTTTTACCCCACTTTGAGAAAGAAGCTTTTCCGGCAGAGCCACCCACCATAGGTGTCGGGAAGAAAAGTTAAGACGTCATTGCGAGCTTTGCGAAGCAATCTGTGCCTTTCTTTTTATCATGATTTTAAATGATAAACCGGATTTTTGTATTCACCAAAGACTGCTTCGTACCTCGCAGTGACGTTCGGTTTCCCTCTTAACTTTTCTTCCCGACACCTATGAAGCCACTACCAACCGCAGGCGTATGCAGGTGCGGATGGATGGGGCATGCCCTATCCAGCAATAAAGAAGCTGCCCCTCATTCCCTGCAACCTGTCTTCTTACTGAAATCACTTTACATAATTAGGTATTAAGTATGTACAATTGATTTTCAAATATGAACACAAACAAGCAAGGCAAGCCTGTAACGTATGAAAACAGTTTTAAGATAGCTGTAGCAAGAGAATATTTAACTGGTAATCTTGGATATGGGACATTGGCAAAGAAGTACGGTTTGCCGGGTGCTGAAACAGTTGGCTGGTTTGTAAAATGGTATAAGAAAAATTATAGGGAAGAGGTGCAGCAACCGGATCATACAGAAGGTTCTCAGTCAGGGAATGTAAACAGCGAACAAATAGCCGGACAGCTAAAGCAAGCCAATCTTAAGATAGCCGGATTGGAAATGTTGATTGAAACAGCACAGAAGGAGCTGGGAGTTGATATTGTAAAAAAGCCTGGTACCAAACAGTAATAAAAATGAAGCAATACTATCCTGCTACAGGACTGGAAAAGCTCTGCGGGCTGTTTGGTAAAACGAGGCAGGCATTCTATGATCAAAGCTGGCGCAGCAGTGATGAACAAATACAGGAAGCATTTATAATTGACAGGGTAAAAACGATAAGGCAGGATCTAAAAGATATAGGAGGATTACAATTACATAATATGCTCAGAGAAGAACTTCAGCTACATAACGTATTGATGGGAAGAGATGGCTTTTATGAACTTTTAAAAAAGCACAACCTGCTTATCAAGCGAAAGAAACGCCATACGGTAACCACCCACTCCAATCATCCTTATTACAAATGGTCTGACCTTAGCGGAAATCTTATTATTACAGGCACAGAACAGCTTTGGGTAAGTGATATTACTTACCTGCGCACCGAAAACGGTTTTGTTTACCTGTCGCTGATTACAGATGCTTACTCAAGAAAGATCATGGGTTATCACGTAAGCCAATACTTAAAAGCGCAAGGCTGTATCATAGCGCTCAATAAAGCAATAGCCGGTTTAACAGTTGCAAAAGAAAACAGAAAGCTGGTACATCATTCAGACAGAGGCATACAATATTGTTGTGAGCCTTATGTATCAACGCTTCAGGAAAATAACATTCAAATCAGCATGACGCAAACGGGAAGCCCTTATGATAACGCAATAGCAGAACGGGTCAATGGCATTTTAAAACATCAGGTAGGGCTTAACCAGGTGTTTACAAACTATGCTTCAGCAGTGACAGCCGTTTGCAAAGCAATTGACGTGTACAACTGTAAAAGACCGCACATGAGCATCAGCAATTTAACACCTGAAAAAGCACATACAACACAACAAACTTTAATTAAAAAATGGAAAACAAAAAATAAACACGCAAAACCGTGACAAGAATAAATGAATACCTGTAAAGCTTATTCAGTAACATTGTAACACACTGTAAAGCTCATTCAGTAATATTGTCATAAACCTGTAAAGTTTTTTTTAGTACAAGACAACCCACCAACTGCCAACCACCAACCGTCAACTACCAACTACCATCTATATACCAACTATATACCTCCTATACCCTTGGCTCCATTCGCCTGTTCCGGTGGAGGTCAAGAATCACTTCCCATTCCCAGTCAAGAGGAATGGTATGGCCGCTTTCAATGTTCGTCATTGCCGTTTGTGCAAGAAGCGATGGAATAAAAAAGGAATAAAAACAAACATCAAAATACATGGCAAGAAATAGGGGCAGGTGGTTTCATTATAAGCCTATTCTAATCAGTTGTTAAGATAGAATTCAAAGGTAAGATGGTTGTTTTTTTACAGGTGGTGTATCCCACAAACCTGTTTGTAAAGAATAATGAATGATAAACCGTTAAAAGGGAATAATTGCAATTTACTTAGTAACTCATCATCGCTTCTCATTATATTGCCACATGATTAAGGTTCCACCTTATTTGAAAAAAGACGATGCCATTGGCGTGGTTTGCCCGTCTGGTTTCATGCCGTTAGAAAAGATACAGACCTGTTTGGAAACATTGCAGCAATGGGGCTTTACAGTAAAAAAAGGAACGACCTTAGGCACGCAATTTCACTATTTCTCAGGTACAGATGAAGAGCGGTTAGCCGATTTGCAAATGATGATGGATGATGTTGCTATTAAAGCTATTGTATGCGCCCGGGGCGGTTATGGATTGAGCCGGATAATTGATAAAATTAACTTTCAAACATTCATCACCAATCCTAAATGGATAATCGGTTACAGTGATGTTACCATCCTGCATTCGCACCTGTTTCAAAATTATAGCATCGCTTCTTTGCATTCGCCTATGGCGGCTGCATTTAATGATGGTGGAAGTAATACCGAATTTGTTCACTCTCTCTTAAAAGCCTTACTGGGCGGGGTTTACAGCTACCCGTGTAAAGCGCATCCGTTAAATAAGAACGGCATTGCAACCGGCGAATTAGTTGGGGGAAATTTATGTTTGCTGGCCCATTTAATCGGTTCAAAAAGTAGTGTAAAAACAAAAGGCAAGTTGTTATTTATAGAAGATATAGGCGAATACATTTATAATATTGACAGGCTATTGCTGCAATTAAAAAGAGGAGGCATATTAGATGGATTAGCAGGTTTGGTTTTAGGTAGTTTTACTGATATGAAAGATACCGTTATTCCGTTCGGGCAAACGGTTTATGAAGTAATAGCAGATATAGTAAAAGAGTATGACTATCCGGTTTGCTTTGGCTTTCCGGTCGGTCATTCAACAGAAAATTATGCCTTGAAACATGGCGTTGTTCACCAATTAGAAGTAAAGGAAAGCGGCGTAACGCTTACAGAAAAAAATTAATTGCAAACACCCCTATCAATCCCACAACAGAAACGATGGTCTCCATGATTGACCATGTTTTAAGAGTATCTTTTAACGACAAATTGAAATACTCTTTAAACATCCAGAAACCAGGGTCGTTTACATGCGAAAACATCAGGCTTCCCGCGCCGGTAGCCAGCACCATCAGGCTTGGGTTTACGCCGGTAGTTGCTATTAACGGAGCTACAATGCCAGCCGTTGTTAAACCCGCAATGGTAGCCGATCCTACGCAGATACGGATTAACGCGCTGATGCTCCAGGCAAGCAATAACGGATGAATTTGCAAATGACTCAACCCACTTACAATTTGTGTATTGATGCCAGAATCTGTCAGCACCTGTTTCAGGGCTCCGGCTCCGGCAATGATGAAGAAAATCATACCTACATCTTTCACCGCTTCGCCCAGCGACGACATTACCGCACTCACGCGATTCCCATTGCGAACACCTAATGTAAACGTGGCAAACAATACGCTGATAAGCATTGCCATTACCGGATCGCCGATGGCTTTGGCAAACCTTACAATGCTGCTTTGCGATGGTAATACATAAGAAAGAAGCGAGCTGACAGCGATGAGCACCACAGGTAAAAAAGCGGCGATAATGCTAATGAATAAAGAAGGCAGCTTGTCTTCTTCTATATCCTGCGAAGCAAATACCTGTAAAGGTTGACTGGTATATTTTTTAAGTGTAACCGAGAACACAGGACCCGCCAGAATTATAGCCGGAACCGCTATTAAAAAACCATACAATAATGTAACACCCATATCGGCATGAAACTGTTGCACCAAAGCTACCGGCGATGGATGCGGCGGCAGGTAACCATGCGTTACAGACAAAGCAGCCAAGGCAGGCAAACCAATATAAACAGCCGGTATTTTGTATCGCGCAGCAACGGTAATTATTAAGGGAACGGCAAGCACAAAAGCTACGTTATAAAACAAGGGAACGCCAATAATAAAACAAGTAACCACCAATGCCCACATAATGTATTTTTTACCGAAGGCATTTATTAATCCTGATGCAATGCGCAAGGCTGCACCGCTATCGGCTACCAGTTTACCCAGCATAGCGCCCAGCCCGATGATAATTAATAAACTGCCTAAAATATCACCAATTCCTTTTTGAATGGAAGTGATGACAGCCGTAACAGGTAAACCTCCCAGCAAGCCAATAAAAAAAGCCACCAGCAGGAACGCGATAAAAGCATTGAACCGCGCCCATGCAATGAGCGCAATTAACAATACAATGCCACCAATAAGTATGAGGTAAGACATTTAATAAAGATACAAGAATGCAAGTAACAAGAGAAAAGGCTCAGGGATATAAAAAATCAAAAATAAAGAATACAAGAATACAAGAAACAAGCAGCAATCTTCAATATTCAATCTTCATTCGCCCATTCTTTTGGATGCAGGCACACTTGCAATAATTTATCTTCTTCGCTGCCGCGCTGTGGTTGATAATTGTATTCAAAGCGAACCGCTGGCGGCAAACTCATTAAGATGCTTTCGGTGCGACCGTTTGTTTTTAATCCGAAAATAGTACCGCGATCGTGTAGTAAATTAAACTCAACATAACGCCCTCTTCTTATTTCCTGCCAGTGTTTGTGATGTTCATTATAAACATCAGCATTTCTTTTATTTACAATTGGAAGATAAGCATCCATAAACGCATAGCCGCAGGCTTTGGCAAGGTTCATCCAAAACGCTTCATCATGCTGTTCAGTCCGTTTTTTATAATCGTAAAAAATACCGCCAATGCCGCGCCGTTCGTTGTTTCGGTGCGTGTTTACAAAGTAGTTATCGCAATGTTTTTTAAAATCGGGATACAAGGTTGCATCGAACTTATCAAGTGTATTTTTATAGGTTTTATGAAAGTGGATGGCATCTTCAACAAACAAATAATACGGCGTTAAATCGGTGCCACCGCCCCACCATCTGTCTATCACTTCATCTTCTTTGTTATATAACTCAAACATGCGGTAATTGGCATGAACGGTTGGCACAAAAGGATTAATGGGATGTATCACTAAACTTAACCCGCAGGCAAACCATTTGGCACCGTTTATTTTTAATTGCAAACGCATGGCATCGGTAACATTACCAAACACAACCGATGTATTTACGCCGCCTTTTTCCCACACATTTCCGTTTGTAATTACTCTTGTTTTACCGCCGCCGCCTTCAGGTCGCCGCCATGCATCTTCCACAAAACGGACTTTGCCATCGCAGGCTTCCAGGGCATAGCAAATATCATCTTGTAAGGTATGAATGAAGTGAATCCAATCTTGTTTGATGCTTGCTGTTTGAACCATGATTATGTTCTGATTAGCTATATATTTTTGTTGATAACAGGCGATGTGGTAATCACCGAAGGGCTGCTGGTTAATGCAGTTGTTTTTTGGGGGAAAAACCTTTTTTGCCATAACAGAATGGCAATTACACCAACGGAAATGGAAGCATCGGCAATATTGAAAACAGGGCTGAAAAATTCAAAATTTTCGCCTCCCCAAACAGGCAGCCACGAAGGAAAGTGCGAATCAATTAAAGGAAAATAAAGCATGTCAACCACCTGCCCGTGAAGAAAGCCGGCATAACCGCCGCCTTTTGGAAACATCACCGCAACATTGCGCATAAAATAATCGCTGTTGTTGAAAATCATACCATAAAACATACTGTCGATTAAGTTGCCGGCAGCACCTGCAAATATGAGGGCAGCGCAAGTAACGAAGCCCGAATGATATTTTTTTTGAATAATGCTGCGCAAATAAAAAATACCAAGAATAACAGCTACCAAACGAAACAAGGTAAGCGCGATTTTACCCCAATTGCCGCCAAACTTCCAGCCCCATGCCATGCCAGGGTTTTCAACAAAATGCAACTTAAAAAAACGACCCAGTATATTGTGTTCTTCACCTAAAAAATAAGTAGTTTTGATATGAATTTTGAGTGCCTGATCGGCAACGAGTATGAGGATAATAAACAAGGCAACCTGCCATCCTTTTTTCATGTAAAAAATGTATATGCCGCGAAGATAATTTTTTTGAGTAAAGCGCTTTGCGCCATCCCGAAGGATGAATGTTAAATGTTCATTCAAAAGCAATATACATTAAACCAAAAACGTAACGGCGCGTTTCATGTTCAATCAAATAAAAAATTATGAAAAAAATTGTTTATGCAGTTTTGTGTTTGGTAATAGTAACATCTATGTATAGTTGTTATGGCAGTTACTATGTATCGGCACCGCCGCAGCCTACTGTGTTTGTGCGCCCTGTTCAGCCGGGTTCGGGCTATATGTGGATTGATGGCGAATATTACTGGAGCGGCGGACGCTATGTGTATCGCAACGGGTATTGGGCTCATCCGCGCGCTGGCAGAACATGGGCGCCGGGTGGTTGGGAACATGGTTCGCGTGGTTATTATTGGCGCCATGGTAATTGGAGATAAAAAGAGTTATTTTTTATTGCATTATCATTTTTATATGCCTCTGCTTCTGATAACAAAGCCGGGGCATTTTTGTATGAAAAGGATAAACGAATAAACAGCAGATAAGAACTTTTAAATGCAATAAAAACAACAATCATTCTTCAATATAAATTCTTTTCACACGCTGACTGATGCCTGTTAAAATTTCATAAGCAATGGTGCCGCATTGCTGCGCAACTTCCTGCACCAAAATATGGCTGCCAAATACTTCAGCTTCATCGCCTTCTTTTACATCAGCTATTTCTGTAACATCAACCATTGTCATATCCATGCAAACATTGCCAACAACAATCGCTTTTTTCCCTTTAATAAAAACAGCGCCATTACCATTGCTTAACCTTCGGCTAAAGCCATCGGCATAACCAATACGAAGGGTTGCAATCACCGAATCTCTGTGTAAAACCCCTCTCCTGTTATACCCGATTGTATCGCCGTTTTTTACGTTACGCAATTGCGCAATGGTTGTTTTTAACGTACAAACTGTTTGCAGTTGAAGCTGGTGTTGGTTAGCGCTGTCAACACCATACATGCCAATGCCAAGCCTTACCATCTGGAGCTGAATATCCGGATGCCGGAAAATGGCAGCCGAGTTAGCGATATGCCTTATAAAATGGTAACCTAAAGCATATTCTAATTGATTGCAGCAACGATTAAAAACAGCATACTGATGTAAAGTAAATTCATCTTCTTCCGGCGCCTCACTGGCAGCCAAATGACTTAATACCGATTTTACAGCCAGCCGGTTTGTGCTATTTAAAAAAGAAATAAGCTGCGGCAGATGGTGTTCTTCAAAACCCAAACGATGCATTCCTGTATCTAACTTTATATGCACCGGATACTGCAGAATGCCTTGTTGCAACAAGTATGCATCAAACGCACGAATACTGTGAAATGAAAACAACTGAGGCTCCAGATTATGTTCAACAATTACCTCAAATGCAGCTTCATCTACATTTAAAACCATCACCGGCAAACTAATTCCGGCTTTGCGTAATTCGGTTCCTTCATCGGCATAAGCCACTGCCGCATAATCTACTTTTTGAAACTGCAACACGTTAGCAACTTCTGCACTGCCGCTGCCATAGCCACCGGCTTTTATCATTGCCATCAGCTTTGTTCCGGGATTCAATTGTTGCTGGTATTGTTTTAAGTTATGAGCCAGCGCCGTAAGGTTAATTTCCATCACCGTGCTATGTACTTTTTCTTCTAACTGAGCAACAATATTTTCAAAAGCAAAACGGCGCGCACCTTTTAATAAAATGGCTTCATTATGAAAATGAGCCGTAGTAAAATGATGGAGAAAAGACTGTGTGCTAAGAAAATGGCTGGTGCGCTTAATTTTATTTTCCAATAGTTTTTGCAAACGAAACCAGTTATCGCCAACCGTGATAACACGATTAATTTTTTTGGTATGAAGAACATCGGCTATTTGCTTATAAATTTTATCATCAACCTGTGTTGCAAAATCGGAAATGATTACTGTTTTTTTTGCAAACTGATATTGTTGCAAAAGAAAAAGGAGAGCGATGTTGAACGAATTAATATCAAAGCTGTAGCTGTCATTTATTAACGAACAACCATTCACAGCTTTTATTAACTGCAATCGCATGGTAAGCGGTTGTAACTGCTGAATGCCTTGCTGTATCTGCGCTTCAGTTAAATTGAAGTAAAAACAAACGCAGCAACAAACAATAGCGTTTTCAACAGAAGCGTCATCAGTAAAGGGAATGGTTAGTTTTATTTTTTTATTCTGATAAACAGTTTCAACAAGAGTTTGTTGTAACTGTTTTTCAACAGATAAAATGATTAAGTTATTATTGAGTGATGCTCCCCACGAAAACAATTTCGGCTTGTTGAGTTGAGAGATTTCGTTTTCAATAATATCGTTATCACTGTTATAAAATACAACCTGGCAATCGGTAAACAACTGTAGTTTTTCTTTTGTTTTTTGTTCGGGATTTATAAAGTTTTCGCTGTGCGCTTCACCAATGTTTGTAAGTATTCCAATGGTGGGTTGAATAATGTTTTGTAATGCTTTCATTTCGCCGGGCAACGAAATTCCGGCTTCAAAAATAGCAAGATTGTGTTCGGCTGTCATCTGCCAAACACTTAAAGGCACACCAATTTGAGAGTTGTAACTTCTTGGGCTTCTAACAATATTATAGTTTGCTGACAGCAACTGATAGAGCCATTCTTTTACTATGGTTTTTCCATTGCTGCCTGTAATGCCAATCACCGGATATTGAAAAGCACTTCTATGCCAGGCGGCAACTTGTTGCAAAGAGAGCAGTGTATCATCAACGTATAAAAAATTGGCATCGGAAAAGAGTGTTTGAGGATGTTTATTTACTACAAAATTTCTCACGCCTTGCTTGTACAATTCATCAATAAATTGATGTCCGTCGCGGCGGGCAGATTGCAATGAAAAAAATAAAGATGTAGCCGGAAAAGCAACACGGCGGCTATCGGTTAGCAAATGTTCAATGAAAGCGGAAGGGTTTGCCAGTGTTGTTTTTACTTGTAAAACATCGGCGATTGTTGTGATGGCGTACAAACTTTTTTCTAAAAATAATAAGTAATTCTTAATAAGAAAATAATGACTTACAAAACCACCTAACACCAAAGAAGTTTCGTAAATACAACAAATAAAAAAGCAGCCGAATTACTTACTCCGCTGCTTTCAAAACAAGAAAAACAATCTCTTTATTTAATTACTGAAAACTTACCCGATTCAATGATGTTGCCACCTTTATCGCGAAGCTGATACACATACACGCCACGATAATAATCGGTAAGAATAACTGTAATTTTACTGTTGCTTATACTGCTTACAGGAATTTCCGTCATTTTCTTACCCACAAAACTAAACACCCAGATGGTGTTGTTTTTATCAATATTTTTTGGAAATTCAAAGTTTACAAATGAATTAGCCGGGTTGGGATAACACTTTACAACCTGAACCTGGGATGTTGGATTTTGATCTTTATCAAAACCAAAAGCAAACCAGCAAACACCCATTATTAGAAGGAGAAAGCTAATTTTTTTGAAAGAAATAAAATGAGTATGTAAAGATTTTTTCATCGTTAAAAGCTAAGGTACAAGTAAACCAATTGCTTGCCAAAATTATTACATTTAAAAATGATTAAATGTTAGAAGTGCGGGCATAGCACAGCGTTGCGTGTTGAGTTATCTCTGTCTAAAAATCCAAGATAGGCGATTGACAGCTCAAAGCCGCCACGAGCCTGGCTTGCGGTTGCCAATTCAGAAGTATTTACATCATAACTCAAAGCAATTGAAAATGGATTATAATCTAATTTTACAACCGGAATAAAGGCATCTTTATAACGCAGGTATCCGCCGAAATGAATGGTGTACAAAGGGTTGTCGTAATCGGTTCCAATCTTACGCGAAAACATCAATCCGCCGATCAGTTCCGTATTTGCCGATTGCTTACTGTAATCTGCTTCCAGCGTGAGATACGAAGTTTCATCAACCGGAAATTTAATACCGCCGGAAGCCACCCATTTTGGTGAAATGGGCAAAGTATAATCATCATAAAAAGAAGCTTTGGGTTTGTTGAAATGATGATAGGCAAGCCCAACAAAATAAGTGGTTTGCCCATCTATACCAAGTGTTGAATTGAACGACATACCTGCGCTGCCATCTAAGTAACCGTATTTTGTGTTGGCAAGGTTTTCACCATCACCGCCATGCGTATAAGTGTTGTCGGTTGTTATTTTTGAACGGTCAATGCTGCGCTGCACATAACCGCCCATAAAGCCTAACGATAAATAAGTTGATTTATCGGCACTCAATGCTTTATGATAATTTAACGCCGGATAAACGTTTGTAGTTGTCAATGCTGTTGTGCCAGCCTGATCGTGTAAAATTTGCATGCCGGCAGTAACAAAATCGTTGCTGTTGCCAACAGGCATTTTGTATTCGGCATTGATAGATTGCGTAACAAAAGGAACCGTTACATTTTGCCATTGCGTGCGATACACGCCCTGCACGCGAACATCGCCAGCAAACAAGCCTGCCAATGAGGGATTGCGAAGCAACGGCGTTTCAAAAAACTGCGAGAAATGAACATCTTGCGCAAACGATGTGATAGTAAATGCTACAGAAAGCACTACTGCAGAGAGTAACTTATTTTTCATGATATTGGATATTGTGCGAAACAGGTTCGCTGTTCGTATCCCGTGATAAGAGGGATAACTGATATAGAATTATAGAGTAAAACTAAACCATGCGTTTGAAATAATAAATTAGAAAACGATTAAGAAAACGCTTTGCACATTAAATATTTTTAAGGCAAAAACAAACCTCAAAATACAGTTATATGGTACGAACTGCATCGCTCCGGTTGATCGTTTGTTGCGTCGCACTCTTGTACGTTCTGAAAATAATGAAGCTTTTTTTCAACCACAAAACCGCAAAGCACACAAAGTTTCACAAAGGCATTTTTTCAAAAAATGTGCAAAAACAAACTCACGCACAATCCATCAAAAAATAAATAAAACCTGTTACACTTAAAGGTGCGCAGGCAAGGCAAAACGCGCGGAGCGATCGGGTTTGCCTTGATCTTTTTTGTTACTTTTTTCCATCAAGGGAAAAAAGTAAGAGAAGAAAAATTACATAGTGAATAGCGGTTCAAAAAACCAGTAAAAACAAAAGGTGTAACAATTTAACGTTACACCTTGTTTATTATCAACTTTAAAAACTTCCTATCTCAGCAACGTTACATTGCCTTTAAACGGAATTACCGAATTGTTTTCGCAAATAATTTCCAACATATATACATACACATCCGACTCTAAAGGCTGACCTTTTAATTTACCATCCCAGCCGGCGCTTTCATCATTAGCAACAAAATTACTTCTTTCAAACACCTCTTGTCCCCAGCGGTTAAAAATGCGTATCGATTTAATGTTAAACACACCCGTTCCATGCGGAAAAAATTTATCGTTCACACCATCACCGTTCGGCGAAAAGGTGTTGGGAACAAACAAATTGGCGCCATTACACATTACATGAACCGTTACCTGGTCTCGTGCAAAGCACGAACCGTTGTTGGTTGCCACACAACTGTACGTAATGGTTTGGCGTGGCGAAGCAACAGGACTTCCAATGCGCGCATCACTTAAAAAAGCCTGCGGTTCCCAACGCCATTGCGTAACATCGGCGGAGCTTTGGGTGTTTAATTTTATCGAAAAACCAACATTCAAATTAACATCGTGCTGTGCAATTTCAATGTGCGGAATCGGATACACTTTTACAGCCAGCGTTTTTGTATCAGTAAAACATTTTTTTCTATCAGTACCCGTTACAGAATATAAAATAGTAGTGTCTTTGGCTGCATGAAACTGCGGACTTGCCGAGTTAGGATTGTCTAAATACAAAGCCGGCGACCATGAATATTGATCCGCTCCTGATACCTGCAACGTTGCATTTTCGCCTATGCAAAGCGTATCGTTGATAACCGTTATTTTTTGCGGATTGACAACTTCAATAGCAATGGTATCAGCCGCTTTGCATCCAAATGTATTTGTTCCAACAACACTGTACGATGTGTTCGTTAGCGGCGCAGCCATAGGTGTAGCACAACCGGTGCAACTCAACGTATTATCTGCCTGCCAGCTGTATGTGTTGGCACCGGTTGCAGCAAGCATAATAGTGCTTCCTTTACAAACAAAAGAATCAGGACCTAACGAAACATTGGGCAATGCAACCACATTTAACAGGCGCGAAGTTGTATCGGCACAACCGCTTGGCGTGGTTACAATTACGTTTACATTGTAAGTGCCTCCGCTGTTAAAAATATGATGCGTGCGACTGCCGCTACTGTCCTTGTTATTATCCGCAAAGTTCCACAGCCAGCCGCTTCCAGGCTCATTTAAGTTATCAGAGCCATAATAAGCAACCGATGTTGCTGCACAAACCGAATCGGGCGCCGCAATAGTAACCTTTGGCGTTTTATGAACCACAACATCAATTGGATAAGTTATTGAATCAGTACAACCGCCGTTTGTTGTTACCAACAACTTTGTTTGATAATTACCGGATGTTTTATAATAGTGTTCGGGAGTTTGTTGAGATGATGTTGCGCCATCGCCAAAGCTCCATTGGTACGATTGAATTTGATCGTAATAAGGCACCGATGTTTGCGCAAATGCTGCCAGCGAAGAATCGCACGCAGCCTGCGATGTAGCCACATAATCCGCTTTAGCGCCGCTAATGTAAAGCGTATCTAAATTCTCTAATCCCACAAAGCAACCGTCTTTATCAGTCATCAGCAACTTCGGCAAATACTGACCATTGTTTTTATAAACATGCGTTATGCTATCGCTGCCCTTATCCTGTTCAACCACACCGTCATTAAAATCCCAGGTTATTTTTACTGCATTTTTTGTCTGGCATTTAAAAGTTACTGATGATGGATTACAATGCAGCAAAGGGTTGTAAGCAAAACTTCCCGATGGACCTTTTAATGAGATGGATTGATGAGCCGTATCGTAACATTCGCCAAAACCTTTTGCCACCAATTGTAAATCGAAGTTGCCGCCCATGATGTAATTGTGAGAAGGCGTATCCAATTTTGAAATACTGCCATCGCCAAAGCTCCATGATAATGATGTGTATCGAATTGACTGATTCAAAGGCTTTATCAGCAAAGGCGGGCAAGTTGTGGAAGTTGGTCCGTTAATCAACATAGCAGCTTTTGGGTTAGATACCGTAATGGCTTTTTGTTTTGATGTATCTGATTTGCATTTGAATTTATCAGTAATCATCAACGAAACCGAATACACGCCTTCTGCGGCATAAGAATGCGTTGTAGCTGATGATGTATCGGCTGATGTTGTTCCATCGCCAAAATCCCAATTGTATTTTAGTTTTTTACCAACCGAACCATTGATAAATGTTACATTATTTTTTGAGCATTTTATAGAATCCGCTAATGAAAATATGGCTTGCGGATTGGTTACTTCCAAGGCTTTTGTTTTTACAACAGAATCTTTACATCCATACGAATCAAACACAACCAATTTCACATCATAATAACCGCCAGCGGTATATTGATGTGTGTACGATGCAGCGCTGGTATAAGTTTGAGCAATGTTCGGCTCATACGTCCACAACCATTTTTGTATCGGGTGAGTACCATCTGTTTTTGTTGAATCACGAAAAGATGCGGTTGTATTAATACAAATACCACTGTCATTTGTAAAACCCACTTTCGGTCCGTACACTGTTAGTTTTACATTATTAACAACGGTGTCCATACAGCCTAAAATATCCTGCGTAACCAATGTTGGTATAAACGAACCGCTTGTTGTGTAAGAATGCGTAACGTAAGCGCCGCTTGATACCAAACCTGTTGTTGAATTATCGCCAAACGACCAGTTGTAAGCATTAATATTATTGGCATTTATATTCGTTGCGGTAAATGCAACCGCATCGTTCCGGCAGGCGGCTGTAGCCTGGGTACTGTAAGTAAAATTCGGATGTTCATCTACCACCTGCATTTTTACCTGTAACGAATCGAAACATTGGTTGTTGGTTACTTTTAGTTTCACAATGTAAGAGCCAGGCTTTGCAAACGTATGCGTTGGATTTTGCACTGTGCTATTGCTGCCATCGCCAAAATCCCACTGCCATGTATGCGCGTCAATAGATACATCGGTAAAAACACGATTATAAGGTTGCGTGCAATTGAATGCGGTTTGATAATTGGCAACCGGAGCTTTTATATAAACGTAATTATTTTTTACAACGGTGTCTTTACAACCATTGTTTCCGGCAATTAATGTTACCGAAAACAAACCTGTATCCATGTAATGATGCGATGTATTTTGCTGGTTCGATTCTCCGCCATCTCCAAATTTCCACTGCCATGTATTTTCCGTTCCTTGCGTGGCATCTGCAAAACTTACCGAAATTCTCGCACAAGTGTTTAATGGGTCTGCTTTAAAATCTGCCACGGGTGCAATACCAACCACCATTGGTTTTTTTGCCCTGAACGTATCGCTGCAGCCACTTGCTGTATTTACAATTAACGACACCGTAAACGAGCCGGTTTTGGTATAACTGTGTTGCGGGTTTATATCATTTGAAACAGCACTGTTATCGCCCCAGTTCCATTGATAAGTGGTGATTGGTTCAGCCGATCTGATAAAAGGAACCGGATTTACACTTTGCGGCACACAGCCAAATGCAAACAGGTTTTGAACTGAATCGATAATGGGCGGTCCTAACTTCACGGCACTTTGCACTACGCTTGTGTCTGAACAACCTGTACCTGCGGTAGCAATTAATTTTACATCAAAAAAACCGGCTTTTGTATAAGTGTGAGTTGGGTTTTGGTTTGATGATGTTACACTATCGCCAAACAACCATTGATAGGTTGAAGCGCCTGAAGAATTGTTTGTAAAGCTTACATTATAAGGCACTTTGCACACACTTGAAGCGGAAGCGGTAAAAGATGATTGAGGATGGCTAACTACTGTAATTTGTTTGGAAGCGGTGCCTACACAACTACCAAAATCGGCTTGCAAAGTAACAGTGTAAGTGCCTGCATTTACAAACGTATGTTGAGGCGAAATTGCTTTGGTTGTTGCGCCATCGCCAAACGTCCATGTTGATGAAACAGGCACAGCGGAAGATGAATCGGTAAACTGTACTATGCTGTTGGCGCAGGTATTGGCAAAGCTAAAATCGGCGCCCGCTTTCCCGATGGTTATGTTTTGCAAAACAGTGTCGGCGCACCCATCCGAATTGGTTGCAATCATCTGCACTGTGTACCTGCCTTTGTTTACAAATGTGTGTGTGGGCGATGCATTTGGATCTTTGCTTCCATCACCAAAATTCCAGCTATAATTTGTAATGGATGATGCCGACTGCGAAGTGTTTTGAAAATTAATGGGTGCAGGCGATTGGCAGATGTTGCTATACTGATAGTTGAAACCAGCGTGAACGGTATCTAATACATGAACGGGTGTTGCACCATTGGCGGTTTGCTTGCAACCAAAACTGTTTACCACCGAAAGTGAGATATTATAAGTGTTTGAGTAATGGTAAGTTGTGGTTGGATTTTGTTTGTTGGATAATGAGCCTTCGCCAAAATCCCACAACCAGCTTGTGATGTTGCCAGACCCCGCTTTTGAAGCATCGGTGAATTTTACGTCAAATGGCGGGCAGCCCTGTGTAACATTTGCATTGAATGCAACCCTTGGGTTTGCATACACTGTAATGTAACTTTTTTTTATGATGGAATCGCTGCCTGTGTTGCTTTTGATAACCAGTTTGATGGTGTAGGTTACACTTCCGTTGCCGGGATTTAAAAATAAAGCCGATGGATTTTGCTGTTGTGATGGCGTACTTCCATTTCCTAAATCCCAATAATAATCGGTTAAATTGTCAACTCCCGAAGATAAGTTTTTAAAATTCACCAATAAAGGAGAGCAGCCACTGGAAACATCACTTGAAAAAGCTGCTTTCAACTGCGCATTCGCCTGTATTGAAGCCAACAAAACAGTTGCAAAAATGATAAGCTTGAATAAGTGTAGAACAGGTTTCAAAATATGGATATTGGATGATAAAGAATTTCGTTTCTTTGGCTGACTTCTAAATTCAACCGCTTAACAAAATTGTGCAGAAAAAAGAAATAATATTACTTGTTTCCTCAATTTTAAGGAAGAAATAAACTCTTTCATCTTTCTTTAATTTCTACGCTGTTTTAAGGTTTTGGTTTAATGCTTTTTTAAGGTGAGTAAAAGAAAACCACAAGGGTAACGGTATATAAAGAGATTGAATGTTCATTTTAAAATGCAATAAAAGAAAACCTGAACTTTTGCTATTACATATCACTTATAATTTTTTTATAGCTTGTAATAACTCCTTTTATTAAGGACGAACTAAAACCCTGGTGTTCCATTTCGTTCAAACCTGCAATGGTACAGCCTTTTGGCGTGGTTACTTTATCTATCTCCTGTTCAGGATGCGTGTGTTTAGTAAGCAATAGTTGCGCTGCGCCTTTCACCGTTTGCGCTGCAATTAAAGAAGCCGTAGCGGCATCAAAACCAATCTCAATACCGCCTTGAATGTTTGCGCGAATGTAACGCATGGCATAAGCTGTTCCGCAGGCGCCTAAAACAGTTGCGGCATCCATTAGTTTTTCTTCAATAAAAACAGTTTTCCCAAGCTGATTAAAAAGGTTGGAAATGTACTGCTCATCCTCATTGCTTGCGTTGTGTTTACAAATACAGGTGATGCTTTCCCGAATGGCGATAGCAGTGTTGGGCATGGCCCGGAACAAGGTAAAATGAGAACCGATAATTTCCTGCACATCGCGTATCCAAACGCCGGTGATAACGCTTACAAGCTTATGGTGGTGGCTTTGCAAATGTGGCTTGAGGCTTTGTAAAATATCTTTTATTTGAAACGGTTTTACGGCAAGAATAATCCATTCTGCCTGCTGAACAGCGGCTACATTATCGTTTATTACCTGTACGCCTTTATGCTGTAAAGGTTCCAGCGTAGTAATGTTTCTTTTTGTTATAATGATGTTGTTTGCACTGATAAAACCACTGCTGATTAAACCTTCAGCAATAGCCGAACCTAAGTTGCCACCACCAATGATAGCTATGTTGTTATTACTCATTTTTATAAAGATTGTATGTGCTGATAAAGCCAGAGAACAATTTCATTGAAAGAAATGTTTGATAAAGCAACAGTAATGATAAATTGATAAGCATGTTCTTGATCTGCAATTATTATGTATTCATAACGATACAACGAAGTATAACCAGTAAGAAAGCCAGTTCTTTTGTTTTCATCAATGAATAGATAGTTCTTGAAAATGCTTTCAATAATCGCAGCCGACTTTTCAAAACAAGTGGGATAAAATTCAACCTCACCAAAATATTTATAAGGTCTTGCCATTGCGCTTTGTAATCAATTCATATCGCGAACCTTATGACTGCACCATTATCATTTATTGACTTAGTATGAAGCTGCAATACTTCATCTGATTAAATTATTGTGCTGATTTTTGCAAGGTTTTATGATATTTTCAACAGCTTTATTCTATATAAAATCAACAGAAAATTCAGTATTGCTGTTATTTATCTCATTCATAAACGCTTGTACTGCATTTATTTTATCCTCCGGCAGGGCGTTAATTGCTGCAATCATCTTTTCTTTTCTTTACTTCATTTCAGCAATGCTCATAACACAAACATTTTCAAATTTACCAAATTGTATTCGTCATTAAATATTTGGATACATACTCTCTTACGCCATCTTCCAAACTATAAAAAGCATCGGTGTAGCCCGCATTGCGCAGCTTTTCCATATCACCTTCGGTAAAGTACTGGTATTTATCCCGAATGTCTTCGGGCATATCAACATACTTAATATGCTGTTGCAGAATCATGCCTTTAAATGTATTTTTTACCAGGTCGTTAAACGATCTGGCTTTGCCTGTTCCAGCATTGTAAATACCATTCTTTTCTTTCGTCCAATTCCCGTTTTTTATTTCATTCATCATCCAGAAAATAATCTTCACAATGTCTTTCACATAAATAAAATCACGCATTTGCTCGCCATCTTTATAAGCTTCTTTGTAGCTGCGGAACAACTTTACAAAACCATCCCGCTTTATCTGATTAAAGGAATGAAAAACAACGCTCGCCATCCTGCCTTTATGGTATTCATTCGGTCCGTACACATTAAAAAACTTCAGGCCAGCCCAGCAAGGAGGTTGCTGTGACTCATGAATTGCCCACTTGTCAAATTCATTTTTGCTTACGCCATATGGGTTTAACGGATGTAGTGTATCGCTTACCTCATTGTTATCGTAATAGCCATGCTCGCCGGCTCCATAAGTGGCTGCAGATGAAGCATAAATTAAAGGCACTTTGTTTTTTACACACCAAGTCCATACGTCTTTTGAATAATTAAGATTAAGCTCTTCATGAACGCTGTAATCAAATTCAGTGGTATCGGTTCTCGCACCAAGATGAACAATAACATCAATCTTTGGTTTGTTATCATTCAGCCATTGTATAAAACTTTCGCGCTCTACGGTTTGTTCAAACTTTTTTCTTTCCCAGTTTCTGCGTTTTCTTTCAACGCCGAACGAATCAACAAGAATAAGATTCTCAAAACCGTGCTCATTTAGAAACTGCGCAGTGCAACTGCCAATAAAACCCGCTGCACCGGTTACTGCAATAGCTCCTTTGTTATCGTAATTGTTCAATGGATTGTCCATGTTTGTTTTTGTTGTTTCTTTTGAATATAAATTCAATTTTATTCTTCAATCATGTTTTCAATTGCTGTATCATATTTATGTTTCCATTCGTTAATGTTGCCCCAATCGCTATCATTTACCATTACATTTTTTGATGTTACTTTTCCTAACTCATCAATCTCAACGCCCAATTGTTCAGTCAGCTTCAAAAAGTCTTCCATTTGATTGTCAGCCACCGAAACAACAACTCTGCCCTGCGCTTCACCAAACCAAAACGCATCGTTGCGCATACTATCTTCTTCCAGATAATTTGCATTAAAAGAAACATCAAAACCAAGCCCGCGCGGGAAGCCGCTTTCCAATAACGTTATCATCAAACCGCCTTCACTTACATCGTGTGCGCTTTGAATGCAGTTGTTATTTATAAAAGCTGCAATGGCTTTGTGTAGCAGCTTTTCTTCTTCCAGATGAAAGTAAGGCGGAGGCGAAAATTCAACCCCTTTTATTTTGTGTAAATACTCTGATGAATGAATGCAATTTTTTGCTTTACCAATTAACAAAATAACATCGCCTCTTTGCTTAAAATCGAGCGTCATCCGTTTATTAAAATCATCAATGATACCCACCATTCCAATGGTAGGTGTTGGATATACCGGACCCTCCGGATTCTGATTGTAAAAACTCACATTGCCACCTGTTACCGGCGTGTTGAAAGCGCGGCAAGCGTCACCCATGCCTGTAACCGCTTTTACAAATTGATAATACACTTCAGGTATGTAAGGATTGCCAAAGTTAAGACAGTTGGTAACGCCAATAGGTTCTGCGCCTGTACAAACCAGGTTGCGCGCTGCTTCTGCAACGGCAATGGCAGCGCCGGTTTGAGGGTCGGCAAATACATAACTGCTGTTGCAGTCAACCGTCATAGCGATGGCTTTGCCGGTTTCTCTTGCCAGCACCACGGCTGCATCGCTGGGTGCATTGGTTGAGGCATTGGCAGCGCCTACCATGCTATCGTATTGTACACTAACCCATCGCTTGCTGGCGATGTTGGGCAGTTGTATTAATTGCTGCGCGATGTTTTTTAATTCTTCATTATCTTTACTATCCTTAATACTATTTTTATCAAACGCTTTTATCTTTTCCAAATAAGAGGGTTCTTTATATTCTCGGTCGTATTGCGGAGCGCCACCGCCCAATACCAGTTCATACGCAGGCACTTCGGCTTCCAGTTCGCCGTTCATATAAAACCGCAGTAAGCCATCACCCGTTACTTCCCCAATGTTGCTGCAAGGCAAATCCCATTTTTCAAATACTTTTAATACAGCTTCTTCCTTGCCCTTTTCAACAACAAGTAACATGCGTTCCTGGCTTTCGCTTAGTAACAATTCCCATGCTTTCATATTCTGTTGCCGTGTTGGCACTTTATCTAAATCTATCCTCATTCCCACACCACCTTTTGCACTCATTTCGGCGGTGCTGCAAATAATACCAGCCGCGCCCATATCCTGCATTCCAACAACGGTTCCTGTTTGGATCACTTCCAAACAAGCTTCTAATAATTTCTTTTCCTGAAAGGGATCGCCTACCTGCACGGCAGGTAACTCTTCACTGCTTTCTTCGGTGATGTTGGCACTGGCGAACGATGCACCGCCAATACCATCTTTGCCCGTTGCGCTACCTACAAAAAACACCGGATTGCCAATACCTTCAGCCGTTGCACTGATCGTTTCACTACTTTTTACTATGCCAACGCTCATGGCATTTACCAATGGATTGGTGTGATAGCAGTCCTCAAAATACACTTCGCCGCCAACAGTTGGCACTCCAAAGCAGTTACCATAATAACCAATGCCATGCACTACACCAGCCAGCAGGCGTTTGGTTTTTTTATCTTTCAAATTTCCGAAGCGAAGGCTGTTTAAAGAAGCGATAGGCCGGGCGCCCATGGTAAAAATATCGCGATGAATGCCTCCTACGCCGGTAGCCGCGCCCTGAAAGGGTTCCAGCGCGCTGGGATGGTTATGGCTTTCTATTTTAAACACTACGCCATAGCCGTTTCCTATGTCCATTAAGCCTGCGTTTTCTTCGCCTGCTGCAACCAACATCCTGCCACCTTCGCGCGGAAGAGTTTTGAGCCATTTGATGCTGTTTTTATAGCTGCAATGCTCGCTCCACATCGCGCTAAAAGCGCACAGCTCGGTAAAGTTGGGCGTACGACCGAGTTTTTGTTTTATCAATTCAAATTCTTCTGCGGTAAGTCGTAACTGCTCTGCGGTCTGCGCGGTTATTTCCATGAAAAAATTATGGTTGATTGTAAGATGCGAAGGTAAGATAGGGAAAGAGAAAGCGATGATAAGAGAATTTTTATGAATGTTGTAATGTTGCATAAAAACAAACATCAAAACAGGATCATTCAATTATCATTTACATGGATTGGTACGAAGAAGAAGTAGTAAATTTGATACAAAAAAGAAACGAATTACAATATCAGCCGCAAACGGTTTTTTATGGCAGCTCTTCCATCAGGATGTGGGAAAGTTTGTATGATGATTTTAAGTCTTTTTTACCCGTTAACTTAGGCTTTGGCGGCTCAACATTAGAAGCCTGTGTTTATTTTTTCGATAGAATTGTTGCGCCCGTGCAAAGTGCACAAAAACTAATTGTTTATGCAGGCGATAACGATTTGGGCGATGGCAAATCGGCGGACGATGTGTTGTATTTTTTTAAACAATTAGAAGCGTTAGTTCACCGGCATTTGGCAGGCGTTTCTTTTTATTATATTTCGGTAAAGCCAAGCATCAGCCGCTGGAATATTAATGAAAATATTAAGCAAACCAATGCTTTGATAAAAGATGAAATCAATAAAAACAAAAGGTTTTCTTTTATTGATGTTTATAATGCGATGCTGAACGAGAAAGTATATCCAAACGCAGAATATTATGAAGATGACGGACTTCATTTGAGCAAAAGAGGTTACGAAGTTTGGACAAAAATTTTATTGTCGCATATTTTTGCTGTTGAATAACCAATAGCGATTGTTTCATCACACCACATGAAAACACAATATGAAACGAGAGTACCACCGCTGGCATAGCAAGCATTTGAATAGAGAAATTGAACTGCTGGTGTTTGGGAATGCTGGTGCGCCGGTGTTGTTTTTTCCTACGCGCACTGCCCGTTTTTACGACTATGAAAACTGGAAAATTATTGAAGCGATGGAAAATAAAATTAACGCCGGCCATCTTCAGATTTATTGTGTTGACAGTACTGATGTTGATAGTTTTTATAATGCCGACATTCATCCTTCGGAACGGATTTTACGATACACGCACTATGAAAATTACATTATTAATGAAGTGTTGCCTTTCATCAAAAAAAGCAATAAAAACAAATACCGCATTGTGGCAGGATGCAGTTTGGGAGCGTATCATGCAATGAACATAGGGCTGAAACATCCTAAACACTATCAGTAAAATTTTAGGCATGAGCGGCCGGTACGATTTAAGCAAATCCGTTCAAAATTTCAGAGATTTGTTTGATGGTTATACTGACGAAAATATTTACTTCAACACACCCGAAATGTTTATTCCAAATTTGTATGATAAAAAAATTATAAGCATTTTAAAGAAAAAAAAGATTATGATGATTATTGGCAAGGAAGATCCTTTTTTTGAAAGCAATGTGGTATTAAGCAATGCGCTTTCAGAAAAAGGAATTTGCAATACCTTATATGTCTGGAATGAAGAAGCGCATCGCCCGCGCCACTGGCGTATAATGGTGCAGATGTACATGTAAAAAATGTTTACAAGTACATCTGCAAAAACAGTAAAAAATAATTTTATTTTAACTCCTATTAATGCATACCACCGCAATGACCCAGCGCCCAGTAAATAGCAACAAAAATAAGAATAGTGCTTAAGCATCCGCCGCCCCACTTATAAGCCCCATAACCAGCAATTAATGTTCGTAACCAATCTCGCATAAGTTTGTTTTTATGATGATAAAATTATTTGTGTAATTCTTAGCAAACAGTGGGCTAAAGTTGTTTTACACAAGGGAATATTTAAGTATCCGCCTTTTTTTTATTGGTTTCAACTATAATTTTTCTTTTACTTTTTTGTTTCTTTTCTTTCTCATCACCCAGCAATAACCCCCATGGTTTTAGAGTTTCAATTCTATCAAAAATAATTTTTGTAATAGCAATTACGGGTATAGATAAAAACATACCGGAAATGCCCCACATCATTTCGCCGGCTATCACGCCAAGTATGGTAATAAGCGCATTGATACGCACTTTTGAACCTACGATCAAAGGCAACAGAACGTTACTGTCAATAAGATGAACACACACATAAACAATTGCCACTAAGAACACTTTGGTAGCCGTTGCCCCTGTTGCAAATGTGATGAATGTACCTAACAGCAACGAAGTGAAAATACCGATATAGGGAATGAGGTTGAAGATACCTGTGATGATACCCAGCAGCACTGCATACTTAACGCCCAAAATTAAAAACGCTATGCACAAAACCGATGATACAATCAGCATCTCAAGTAACAATCCTAAAATATATTTACGAACTATATATTGAACCTGCTCTGCAATATCATAAACCGTAACCGAATTTTCTTCTTTAAAAACAGCAATTAAAAATTTGAGAAGATGATGCCTGTAAAAAATAAGAAAGAATGTATAAATCATAGTAAAAACAACAAACAGCAAGATAGATGAAACCGATGCTACTGTTGAACCGATGACACTTGAACTGGAATTAAGCACTTGCGACGTTGCTTTGTTTACATACGTCATTTGTTCTTTTACATCAATATTTAGCTTCGCATCAATCCATTGCTGAAGGTTTTTTATGGTAACATCCATCTGGCTTTGAAACTGTGGCCAATCTTGCCCTAAACGACTGATTTGTGAACCTAAAAAATAAAATAAAAAGAACAAAGCGGTTACTAAAAGAATTACCGAAAAGCCAGCTGCCATGCCGCCGGGCAAGCGCAATCTTCTTTCAAAAAAATTCACTACCGGAAGCAATGCCACTGAAAACAAAAGCGAAAAAATAAGCGGCGAAAGCACTTCTTTTACTTCAATAGCAATAAAACACAAAGCGATAAGGCTGAACAACACCAGCGATAATTTGGCATAAAAGGGTACGGATCTGGCTAACGATGTATTCATAAAAAAGATGTACTTAGATGGTTTGGAAAGAGATGATAAAGCTATTACAAATGATTGCAACCTTATGTTCAATTTTAAAGCCATTTTTAAAAAGAGAACCAAGTGATTATTTCAATCAATTTCTTCGCAATGGCTTTCCTGCTTTTTGTTTTATCATGGTTTGGTCGCTACATTCGTTTATCTTTTTTTAAATTAATTAATATGAAAAACATTTTGTTGATTGTTGTTTTTATTATGGCTGCCGGCTTTTTACATGCGCAAACGGCTGCCTGTTGTGTTAAGGCAACCGATCAGTTTGCAGCCTTAGGTAAAAACAAAGATTTTGTAAATGCCCATGAGGAACCGCTACCTTTTATTTATGAAAGTACAAAAGGCAAAGACATTACTTTTAAAGTAGCCGATGGTACAACTGCGCACGGGTTTGAAATAAAAGCTGATAAAGAAACGCCTTATTACTTGTTTGTGATTCATGAATATTGGGGCTTGAACGATTATGTAAAGCAACAATCGGAGAGGCTTTCAAACGAGTTGGGCGTGAATGTGCTTGCGCTTGATTTGTATGATGGCAAAGTATCTGCCAACCGCGATTCTGCTGCAAAGCTTATGCAATCGGTTAATAACAACCGCGCTATCAATATCATTAAAGGCGCTTACAGCTATGCAGGCAGTAATGCTAAAGTATTTACATTAGGCTGGTGCTTTGGCGGTGGCTGGAGCTTGCAAACTGCGCTGCTTGGCGGCAGCCAGGTTAAAGGTTGTGTAATGTATTATGGTATGCCTGAAAAAGATGTGAACCGATTGAAAACATTGAATTGTGATGTGATTGGTTTTTTTGCAAAGAAAGACCAATGGATAAACCCTGATGTTGTGAAAACATTTGAAGAAAACATGAAAGCTGCCGGTAAAAAAGTAACCACTTACGAGTATGATGCTGACCATGCATTCGCCAATCCAAGCAATCCGGTTTATAACAAAGAAGCCACTTCTGATGCCAACGCAAAAGCAAACGTTTTTATTAAAGAAAGAATGAAATAAAATAATATCTTATTCTAAAAAACAATACCCGTTATCAGAATAACGGGTATTGTTTTTTAAGGTAAAATTTAAAGTTGAAAGGCAGTTTATAAAGAAACCCCATTAATAAATTTTTAAGCCAAACCTAAGCCGCTTAAAATACGATTAAGAATAACGAAAGCAAAGCAGGGTAAGCATTTCAGCCATCGTTTTCATATATTTTTATGATTCAAAATCATATATGAAACCAAACTTACTTACCTCCTGTGTAGCCTCAATGTTTAGCTTACTTATAGCCTCTTCTGCGTTTTCGCAAAACGCTTATATCACCAATCGCAACGATAGTTCAATATCGGTTATCAACACACAAACAAACACAGTAATCGCCACCATTCCAACTCATAAATATCCAAGTGGCGTTATTGTTAACCACGATGGTACACGCGCTTACATTAGTTATTATACAACAAACAATGCAAATGCAGTTACTGTTATTAATACTGCTACAAACCAAATTATTGGAGAATTGCCTTTAAATACCGGTGCTACTTTTGGCGGCATTATAGACGTTAGTCCAGATGGCAGCACATTGTATGTTGGTTGCCAGGATACAGTGGTAGTGGTTGATGCAGTTACTCTAACCATCAAAACAAAAATACCTACGGAGGTAGGAAATTCAATACAAGGCATTGCCATTTCTCCGGATGGCTTGCATGTGTATGTGAATGGCTATAACAAATTAATTGACATAAGCACAGTAGATAACGCAGTGTATAACAGCATTTCTGCTTCGGGTGCAAATTTTCTTCAGCTTGCCATTAATTATCAGAATACAAAACTGTATGCAGCCGATAAGCTGAATGGAAATCTCAACATCTTCGATCTTAAAAGCCGAACCGTTAAAGCCTTAGGTTTAGGCAGCTCAACAACAGATTGTGTTTGCGTTAACCCCGATGGAACAAGAGTGTATGCAACCAACTATCACGATAGCACTGTGTGTATTGTAGATGGTAGGGCTGATACTTTAATTAAGAAAATAAAATTGCAAGCCCAGCATCCTTACGGTGTTGCCATTACACCTGATGGAACCAAAGTGTATGTAGCTTGCTTCGTTAACGGCAGCGTAGCTGTTATCAACACTTCAACCAACGAAGTGATGACTTATGTGAAAGTAGGATTTAACCCTGTTGCCATAGGAAGATTTATTGGCAGCAATGGCGTGCTTCCTGTAACGCTTATGCACTTTACTGCATTGCAGCTAAATAAAACCATACAGCTACAATGGCAGGCGGCAAACGAAACCAATACCGCCGGTTACATTATTGAGCGCAGCACTGATGGCATTCATTATACTGCTATTGGAAATGTTACAGCATCAACCAATAGTTCGCATACTTATCAATACAACGATCTAAATGCACTTGGTTTAGCCGATGCAAAAACAGTTTATTACAGGCTTCATATAACTGATAAAAATGGCAATGCTACAACAAGTAGCGTGGTTAGTTTTATGCTAAAAGAAAACCTGACAATTCTGTTGTTATTACCCAATCCTGTAAAGAATATACTAACGGCAAAAGCAAGTAATTTCGAAGGCAAGGCGGTACTTTCCATTGTTGATATGGCAGGCAGAAAATGGTATCAGCAAAGCCATGAAATAACAAATGGTAGCAGTATTTCTATCAATACTTCATCATTATGTAAAGGTGTTTATATCTTGCGTTTTTCAACAGGCAATACAATCACTGAGCAAAAATTTCTAAAGCAATAAAATAAAAAGACAATCAAATACAAACCTGCCTTTTTTGTAAATAAAAAGGCAGGTTTTTTATTTGATAAACTCATTCAATCATTAACACTTCTTTGCTAAACAGCAATCAAAAACTATCATCTCATATTTATCACTTTTTAAAATGAAAATATATGAAAAAGATGTTTACACTACTGATGAGCCTCATGGTTTTCTCTGCTCTTTTTGCGCAGTACGATAAACCTTATAACGATGGTTATAATAATCACAATGCACCATACAATGGTGGAAATTACAACAATAACAATGGCAATTATATTCCTCAACAAAGTGCTGACATGCGACACGATGATGGCAATTTTCAGTCCTTCAATCGTAGAGATGATTATAACCGCCATGAAGAGTATGGTGATCGGATGGATGGTTATCACCATGATCGTGAGTTTGGTTATCGCCATGATCGTGATTTTGGTTATCATGACAGAGACGGCTGGAGACGGGATCATCACAGAGGCTTTGGTTTATTGGGCACTGGTTTAGTGGTTGGCGGTGTAATTGGTGTGATGATAGCTGCGCATCACTAAAAGAATTGTGTTTTGTGATGTTTAATAAAGCCCTGCATTGTGCGGGGCTTTATCATGTATTGACAGAACCGATGATTACTTTACATATAAATTGAAGCGATGTTTATTTACCATACTTATTTTTGAAGTAAAAACAAACTATGGGCGTTGCAGGTATAGTAATTTTGTATCATCCGGATGAAGATGCGATTGAAAACATACAATCTTACCTGCCTTATATAGATAAGTTATACGTGGCAGATAATACAGAAAATAAGCTTGGTTCTGTTACAGCCCAATTAAGAGGAAAAGAAAAAATAGAAGTTATTTTTGATGGTAACAATGAAGGTATTGCAAAGCGCCTGAATGCGGCGGCTGAACTGGCGATGGGCGAAGGTTATAAGTGGTTATTAACAATGGATCAGGACTCTCGTTTTGAAGGAACCGACATGCAAAATTATCTATTGTGCGCAGGTAACTTTCTTTATAAAGACAAAACAGCCATGTTTGGGGTAGAGCATGAAAAGAAAAGAACAGAATTAAAGAGTTGTTTACCACTAGAAAAAACAAAACTGATTACATCGGGCAGTATTATAAATCTCGCTTTGTTTGCTGAGATAGGCGGCTTTGCAGAAAAGTTGTTTATTGATGAAGTGGATTTCGATTATTGTTACCGCGCAAGACTGAAAAATTATTTAATTGTTCAATTCCAAAATGTATTTCTTCTTCATTCTTTAGGAACTTTATCTCATCACAGATCGTTAAAGAATATGAAGATGAGCAACAGAACTTTACATTCGCCGCGAAGAATATATTTTATGGTAAGGAATTTTTTTTATGTGAATCATCATTACAAAAAATATTTTCCTGCTGATATAGAAATAAGCCGAAAAGGTTTACTGAACCGAATAAAAAACAATTTGCTTTACAACCGGAAAAGGGTTGGTGTTTTGATGAATATTTTTAAAGGATTTATAGATTACAAATTGAATAAGTTTTAAAGCTATACGCGTTATGAAAGCTCTTAGCCTTATAAGAAACCTTGTTAGTGGGGTTGGGAAATTGGTAAGTAAACAATTTGTAAATCCTTCTTCTGCGGCTTATATAATAGACTGTGGCGCTAACATTGGCTTATCTTACATTATCCCATACTAAAGACTATACTGATGTTCAATTGAATATTTATTGTTTTCGTAGGTCGCTACAATGTCTGTGTTATTGAAATTTTATCAACAACTGAGATATTTTGGTCAATTCTTCTCTGTCTGATTGAGTTTTGATAACTGTTACTAATTGCTTTGCTACTTCTTTTTCTCTGCTTTTGCTTATTATTTTTTTACCAATGACAGGAACATAACTAATTAGCATCCCAACTCTTTTTTTTAAAGTAATTTTTTGATTTCGATTTGTTTTTAGTTGAGCTGAAAAAGAATGTAAAATGTTTTCAAACCTTTTCTCTGCTTCTTCATACAAAAGATTTGTAATGCTTACCAGTTTGTTTAATATAAAATGCTTGAAATCATTCAGATCTTTTGCATATTCAAAATTATCTAACATAGTATCAATATTAACTGCAGTTTTATCGTCAGAATCTTCAGCAAATTCTCTTACCTGATAAAGTATTGGTAGCTCTTTATATTTTCCATATAAAATTGGCAAAAACGCAGTAATGTATTCGTTTAGAAAAAGGTTTTTTATTTGTTTACCAGCACCTGCAAAAGATTGTTGCAATACTTCTGTTTTAAAAACAGCGTAAAGTATAGAACGATAGTTTTGGAACATGTCTGCCAGTCTCTTTAAGGCTTCATCTTCTTCAATACTTTTATAAACATCATACAGCAGGCCATACCTGATGCGACCTGTGCAAATGCTTTCTTTATAATACCTGATACTCCATCCTTGAGTTATAGAATATGTTTTGTTTTGCTCTAAAAATACAACACATTGTTGCAAACTTTCAGGAAGAATGAAATCATCATCAGCGCACATAGCTGCATAACGCGTAGTAACCAAAGTTGTTACTGATTCTATTTTTTCAGTGAACGATAAACCAGGTGAATAATGATAAAGCCAGTTGTCTTTGCTTTTATTGAAAACATGTTTTTCTTTTGAGCTATCGGCAATGATAATCGGGAATGTGTAATCATTGTAATATTCGAGAAGACGATCTAAATTTTTATGCCTGTTGTGAAGTATTAGTATCAGTGTTATCTTATCAACCACATTTCAATATTTAGTACAAAGTATAACTAATAAAAACCAAGGCTTATAATCAAGTAATTTTTAGTTCTTTAATAATCTGTTTTTGATTTTTTTTAAATTTCGGATTACTTTTTGGTTGAAGGGCAGATTGGTTTCATCAATACCCAATTCTCCTTTAAATCCGATTGTAACATTTCCTTTTTTTACTTCAAAGGGTTCTATCATATTTTCCTTTTCTATAAACACCATATTGGTGTAATAATGGATGGCTTTTATATTTCTTGTTAATGAATCAACTTTTAATTTGCTATTATCCTCACTAAACCAGGCATGTTGCTGATCAATAAAATTTTTTGAGTATTCTATAAAAGTATTTTTTCCTTTATACTTTCCGTAAAAAAGTTTCAAGTAAGAAGTTTGAACATCTTCACATAAATAAATTCCTCCAGGTTTTACCTGATCAAACATTACCTCGAATGTATTGATTTGCTGCTCCATTGTATGTCCACCATCATCTATCAATATATCAAGTTTGGGAACTTTTGTTTTTAGATCATTCAAAAAACTTTTATCGCTTTGACTGCCTATAAATATTTTTACATTTGGCTCTTCAAAAGATTTATTGTTGGGGTTGATATCTACTCCATAAATAGTTAGCTTCGGTCCAAAATATTCTTTCCACATATCAATCGAGCCGCCTTGCGATAAGCCAATTTCTAACATTACAACTTCAGTATTTCTATATTTAGAAAAATATTGATCATAGATTTCTATGTAATGATTCCATTTATGGATTAATCTTTTGTTATGTTGATCAAATATTTCTCTTAATGTTTTCATATATGCAAATAAAGTAAACAAAAAAGTAAAGTAGAGAGTATAAAAAAACTTTTGTCAGCTTTAAGCAATTTTTGAAAATGCAGCAATTACTATAATTTATACAAAATAACCTTTCTCTTGCCTTGATATTGTAGATTTATAATTTATAAATAATTCTCTTACAACCCACTCAACAACTCCAAAAATAAATGCAAACCTTTTCTTTTTTCATCGGTTAAATCGTAGCTAATGTTTTGAGTATAATACGTTTGCAGCAAATAAGCAGCAAACGGGTTTTCTTTTATTACATTATTCAAATGCTGTAAACCAACGCTGTTAGCTTTATTAAATTCATTGCAAAAATCAGGTGGCAGTTTTTTATTTGCAATCCAGGCTGCAAACACAAAAGGCAAGCCGGTAAAGGCTTTCCATGCACCGGCAAGATCGTAAATATACTTAGATTGTTGCCTTTGCGCTAAGGCTCGGTCGCCGATAACAACGCCTGCCGTTGTGCCTTGTATATGATTGCGAAAATCTTCTTTCGCATCCTGCAAAACAGGATTGATTTTCCAGTAATGCTTTAATAATATCTTACAAAGATTTACTGATGTTCGGCTTTGATAATCCAGTAAAATGGTTTCTATTTTTTCCATCGGCACATCGCTGAACAAACACACGCTGGCAACATCGCCATCAGCGCCAATGCAATAATCGCCAACAATATAATGTTCTGTTAGTTTAGGAATAACAGCAACCGGCACCAACCCAATATCTATTGTATCTTCTGCCAGCATCGTTGCTATCGAAGAAGGATAATCGGTAATCAATTCTATCTTGTTCATCAATACTTCCGATCTTGTAATGCCATACAGCAATGGTTTTGTGTTCAGATAACTTACCGCACCAACTTTAATCTTCTTCAATCCCTTTATTTTTGCGTGCAAAGAAACGCATTCAGCACTTTGCTGTTGCCGCCAATCAAAATTTTTAGCATCATTTATTGTTTACTTTATTTGCTGTAATGAATTTACATACACTTTCTGCCATTTCTCCTGTTGACGGGCGTTATTACAATCAGGTCAATCATCTGTCTGCCTGGTTTTCAGAATATGCGTTGATGAAATACCGGCTGCATGTAGAAGTAGAATATCTTATCATGTTGTCTGAAAAAGAGTTCTTTATTCTTCCTCAAAATATAGCCGAAGAATTAAGAAATATGATTGCCAATTTTAACCTGAATGATGCTGAAGAAATAAAAAAAACAGAAGCCATTACTAACCACGATGTAAAAGCGATTGAATATTTTATAAAAGAAAAAATGATAGCGGCTAATGCAGCTGATATAAAAGAATGGGTACACTTCGGGCTTACTTCGCAAGACATTAATAACACGGCAATTCCATTAAGCTGGAAAGAGTATATTGAACAGGAATATCTGCCATCCATTAAAACATTACAACAGCAGTTGCACAGTTTGGCGTTGCAATGGAAAGTTGTGCCTATGCTTGCCCGAACCCACGGCCAGCCTGCATCACCAACCATTTTAGGAAAGGAAATTATGGTGTTTGTTGAGCGGATAAATGAACAGGTGCAGTTATTTTTAACCATTCCGTTTGCAGCAAAGTTTGGCGGGGCAACAGGCAATTTCAACGCACATCGCATTGCATTTCCAAACTTTGATTGGATAGCGTTTGCCAACCATTTTGTAAATGATGTTTTAGGATTGCAACGAAAACAATTCACCACACAAATTGAACATTATGACTCGCTTGCTGCCCATTGTGATGCAATGAAAAGAATCAACAATATCATGATTAATTTATGCAGAGATATGTGGACATATATAAGCATGGATTATTTTAAACAACAAACTAAAAAAGGCGAAGTAGGCTCATCGGCTATGCCACATAAAGTAAACCCCATTGACTTTGAAAATGCAGAAGGAAATTTTGGTTTAGCCAATGCTTTGCTTGAGCATCTTTCAGCTAAATTGCCCATCAGCCGATTGCAGAGAGATTTGACAGATTCAACGGTTTTGCGCAACCTCGGCGTACCCGCTGCACATATTATTATTGCCATAAAATCATTGCAAAAAGGATTATCAAAATTGGTGTTAAATGAAGTAAAACTAAACGAAGAGTTGGAGCACAACTGGGCGGTGGTAGCCGAAGCGATTCAAACGATTCTGCGCAGAGAAAATTACCCGAATCCCTATGAAGCATTGAAGGAATTAACCCGTGGCAACAGCTTGATTAATAAAGAAACGATACAACAATTTATTAATGATTTACCGATACAGGAGGAAGTAAAAAAAGAGTTATTAAACATTACACCGCAAAACTATACAGGCATTCAGCCGGCTTATTAAAAAATGTCTTCGAGATTAATTTGTAAAAGAGGGAAAACTACGCTTGAAAATTTCTGACCGTTTACATAAACATCTTTTCTCTCGTATTTTCCATTGTTTAAATAATATTGATTTACTGCATTACTATCTGGAAAAACAATCCAATATTCTTTTACACCATTTTCTTCATATAAATTAAACTTTTCATTTAAATCCTTTTTTGCCGTGTAAGGAGAAATAATTTCTATAATCAAATCAGGTGCGCCAAAGCATCCTTTGGTGTCAATCTTCGTTTTATCACAAATCACACAAATATCAGGTTGTACAATAGTTGCAATTTCGGCATCACTCGTTTTGTTTTTTATAAGGCGCACATCAAACGGCGCTATATAAGCAGAGCAATCTTGTTTTAAAAAATGATTCCATACATAGCCATACAAGTTTCCGATTATTTTTTGATGCCGTTCGGCAGGTGCAGGCGATTGAATAAAAAGCTTTCCTTTTATTAATTCAACCATATCATCAAAACGCCAGGTAAGATAATCGGCGTATGAATAAGTTTTGTTTTGATCAAGCTGCGAAATATCCGTTATCATAACAGAATTATTTAAAACAAAAATACCATTTTGTTCATTTATTTATTTCGCTTGTAAAATGAAAGGTTATTTCAGGATTGTTCTGAATTTCAGTATTTAAAAACCATTCGCTTTGCGCAAGATAAACGGGGTTGCCATCTTTATCAGCCGCCGAATTTTGTTGTTTGAAACGAAGAAAATCTTCTAATTTTTTTTGGTCATTACTGGTTAGCCAGCAGGCTTTAAAAAACGGCAAGGTTCTAAATTCGCAAGCTGCGCCATACTCATGCAACAAGCGATATTGAATTACTTCAAACTGTAAATCTCCCACGCAACCGATAATTTTTTTGTTGCCGCCAAACTGCGTAAACAACTGCGCTACACCTTCATCGGTAAGCTGCGAAATCCCTTTCTCAAGCTGCTTTGTTTTCATCGGGTCTTTGTTCACCAATTCTTTAAAAATTTCAGGTGAAAAAGAAGGAATGCCGGTAAAATAAAAATCTTCGCCTTCAGTAAGCGTATCGCCGATCTTGAAGTTGCCGGTATCAAACAAACCTACCACATCGCCAGGATAGGCATCATCAATTATGTCTTTGCTTCGTGCCATAAAACTATACGGATTACTGAAGCGAACCTCCTTTTCCATACGCACATGATGATAGTATTTGTTGCGCTCAAACCTGCCGCTGCAAACACGCAGAAACGCAATCCTGTCGCGGTGTTTCGGGTCGAGGTTCGCATGAATTTTAAAAACAAACCCGCTGAATTTTTCTTCATCCACACCTACTTCCCGTTCGTTTGTTTCCCTGTCTCTTGGTACTGGTGCAATCCTGATAAATGTATCCAGCATTTCTTTTACTCCAAAGTTATTCACGGCACTGCCAAAAAACACCGGCGCAACTTCGCCTTCCAGATAATCATTCACTTTCAACTTACCATACACACCATCAATCAGCTCAACATCTTCACGTAAAGTAGCTGCATCCCGTTCACCAATTTTTTCATCCAATACTGCAGCGTTTATATCACTGATCGCAATCGTATCTTCTTCATCAGCTTTGGTGCTGGCGGCAAATAGCCGCAGGCTTTTGTTGTCTAAATTATACACACCTTTAAAGTCTTTACCACTGTTAATCGGCCAGGTCATCGGGTGCAAACTGATGTTCAGCTCTTTCTCAATTTCTTCCAATACATCAAAACGGTTTTTACCATCGCGGTCCATTTTATTTACAAACACAATCACCGGTGTATCACGCATACGGCATACTTCCATTAAGCGTCTTGTTTGCTCTTCCACACCGTTCACGCTATCTATAACAAGCACCACGCTATCTACCGCAGTTAGCGTTCTATAAGTATCTTCTGCAAAGTCTTTGTGGCCGGGCGTATCCAATAAATTAATGAGAAAACCTTTGTATTCAAACGTCATTACGCTGGTGGCAACGGAGATGCCGCGCTGGCGTTCTATCTCCATAAAATCGCTCGTTGCGTGCTTTTTTATTTTGTTGCTTTTTACAGCGCCAGCCACTTGTATAGCGCCGCCAAACAGGAGGAATTTTTCGGTTAATGTGGTTTTGCCGGCATCGGGGTGAGAGATGATAGCAAACGTTTTGCGCCGGTTAATTTCTTTTTCGTACTTCATAATTTTTCAGCCTGTAAAAATACAAACAATGCAGCGGGACGACAAGATTATCAATGATAAATGAATACTAATAATAGCTGTAATTTATATAGAAATGAAACCGTTTATTTACCAATCTTCGTTTTCTTTTACTGCAATATCTTATTGAAGAATTGATAAGAAGTAATAAACAAATGCTCAATTCGATAGTTGCAATACAGCCATCTTTTCAAACATTTCATTCAATCTTTCTTCCTCGTAACGCCTCGCGTACAGCTTTATCCATAGCACGCTCTGCAAATGGTTTGGTTACTTCATTCAACTCTTCTGTTTTCGTTTGAATGAGATTTTTATCAGTCATTGTTACCGCCATCTGTAAAGATTGCATTGCAATTGCAGTTGCCGTCATTTCATCTGCAGAAAGGAGCGAAGAATTTTTTGTAATGAACGTTTCTGTGGCTTGTAAAATCTGTTCGCCTTCGGTGCGGGCTTCTACCAGCGCGCGTTCCTGCATGTCTGTTTTTGCGTTTGTTATGCTGTCAAGCAACATTTTTTCCACTTCATTATCTGTTAAACCATACTGCGGTTTTACTTCAATCGTTTGTTCAACACTGCTTCGCAGCTCTTTTGCTTTTATCGATAAAATACCATCTGCATTAATTAAAAAGCTTACTTCCACCTTGGGCAAACCGGCAGGCATTCCGGGTATTCCGGTAAGATTAAATTCAGCCAGTTTCCGGTTATCTTTTACCAAATCGCGCTCACCCTGAAACACAGAAATACGCATACTTCCCTGACCGTCTTTTTGCGTGGTATATTGCCTTCCGGCTTTTGATGGAATCTTGCTGTTGCGCGGAATTAATACATCCATCAAGCCGCCCATGGTTTCAATGCCTAAACTCAATGGTGTAATATCAAGCAATAAAAAATCTTTATTGTTTCCCGCTAAAATATCGGCTTGCACCGCAGCGCCTAAAGCCACTACTTCATCAGGGTTTACCTCATCATTCACAGGCTTGCCAAAGAATTTACTGACTGCTTTTTTTACTGCGGGAATACGTGTGCTGCCGCCTACCATTACCACTACATCAATATCACTTGTTTGCAGGTTTGCATCTTGTAAAGCACTGCGGCAACTATTGATTGTTTTATCTATCAGCGGCTGTATTAGTTCTTCAAACTTGCTGCGCGAAATAGAAATCGAATCATGCTCAATCCCAGTTAAATAAGTATCTTCAGTACTCAATTTTTTCTTTGCTTCTTCGGCTTTTATCCTTAAAGATTGCATGAGCGTATTATCCAGTTCAAAATCTTCCTGCGTATAGCCTTCCTGCTGCATCCAGTAATGTACAATTAACCTGTCGAAGTCGTCTCCTCCCAAATATGTATCGCCGTTTGTACTCAAAACTTCAAAGATTCCACTGTTAATTTTAAGGATAGAAACATCAAACGTACCACCACCTAAATCATACACGGCAATTGTTTTTTTCTTCATCTTTTTGCAAGCCCAATCCATACGCTAAACTGGCTGCCGTGGGTTCGTTCACAATGCGAAGAACATCAAGACCAGCCAACTTGCCGGCATCGCGTGTAGCCTGACGCTGCGCATCATTAAAATAAGCCGGGACCGTAATAACAGCGCGGGTTACAGGTGTTTTTAAAATATGCTCGGCGCGTTCTTTCAGTTCTTTTAAAATAAGAGAAGACAGTTCAACAGGCGAATAAAAAGTGGTGCCAACCTGTACTTTTACAAGACTTTCTTCATTATCGTCAATTACTTTATAACTATAAAAAGCGGCATTTTCTTTTACGTCATTATAGCTTTTTCCCATCAATCTTTTTGCACTGAAAATAGTATTGGATGGATCGACCTCTAAATATTGTTTGGCTTCGTTACCAACAATTATGTTTCCATTGCTGAAATGAATTACACTTGGTACGAGACTGCTGCTGTTGTGCTCTTTCAAAGCAATCGGTTTACTCGGTTTCCGGATGAATGATTGCCACTAAACTATTGGTGGTTCCTAAATCAATGCCTACAATAATATCATCTTTTTGCAGGCTGCCTGTTGCTATGTTAATTCCAATTTTCGCCATAATAAAAAATAAAATGCAAAGGTAAGCGCGTTATTAAAATTTATTCTTTTTCCTTCTTCACCAAATGCTTCCATTCAGGATGCTTCTCTATAAAAGATTGCACAAAACCACATAACGGAACAAGCTGCAACTGGTTCTCATTAATGTATTTCAACGTCTTTTCAACAAGCATTGTAGCAACGCCTTTACCTTCAATTTCTGACGGCACTTCGGTATGAATAAGATACATTCTTTTACCGCCTTGTTTGTAATTGATAAAGGCTTTATAGCCGTCAACCATTATTTCAAACTGATGCTCTTTTTCATTTACATGAAGTGGATCGCTTTCGTAAGGCATGTTATGGTATTTTGATAAATGAAGAAACAAAGATGAATGAAAATGCTCTTATCTTTCCTTATTAAAAAGGAAATGAATGTTTGCATCGTTTGGTAAAATGCCATTGGGAAAAGAAAAAGAAAGAGTACAACAATCACCCAATTATCGGGATGGGCAGTTTCAAAATCCGGTGCCAACGTATGCACTGCAAATGGGTGCAAAAGCATTTGGAATTCTATTTAAATTTTTAACTAAGCCTGCCAATTGTTTTCCCCCAAAACCGTTACCTTCTATAAAAACAAATCTGTTTGCATTAAACGCTGAAAAGCCCGTCATTGTTTGGTTTGGGCACTCTTCATATCTCATAAAAATCAATGATAAAATAATTTTGGTTGATCCGGTTTTCAGCGATTATGCTTCGCCGTTCAAAGGCATGAACAAAGCGTTTGCAGGAACGAATGTATATAGTGTAGATGACATGCCCGAGATAGATATATTGCTCATTACACACGATCATTACGATCATCTGGATTATGAAACAATAATAAAAATAAAAAATAAAGTAAAACTCGTTTGCACATCGCTTGGCGTGGCTTCGCATTTGGTGTATTGGGGTTATGAAGAAGAGAAAATAAAAGAATTGGATTGGCACCAATCCATCGCTGTTGATGATTGGCAACTTACCGCTTTACCTGCGCGGCATTTTTCAGGACGAGGAACAAAAAGAGATCAAACACTTTGGTCGGCATTTATTTTACAAACGAAAGAATACAAACTGTTACTGGGCGGCGACAGCGGTTATGCTTCACACTTCAAAGACATTGGAAAAAAATACGGACCTTTTGACCTTGCTATATTAGAATGCGGACAATACAATGAAGAGTGGCACGACATTCACATGATGCCCGAAGAAACAGTACAGGCTGCGATTGATGTAGGCACGAAAGCCTTACTGCCAGTGCATTGGGCGAGGTTCTCTCTTTCACTTCACTCATGGGATGATCCTATCAACCGCATTACAAAAAAAGCAAGTGAACTAAATATAAACATAACCACACCCATGATTGGTGAGGTTGTTGTTTTAGGCGAAACATATCCTGATAAAAAATGGTGGGAGTTGTGATTAGTAGCAGATAGTTTGTTTTTGTTCCATTTTTTGTTTTCTTAAATCTCTGAAAAAGTTCATTGCGTTACTGTATACTACTTATTATCTATTACTTACTACAAACAAAATACATTCAACATTGTACATTTGAATTGTGAGTACCGAATCTTCAACAACATCTTTACAGCAAACAAAAGGTTATAAGGTTATACAGAATTGGCTATCCTCAAAAAGCTTTCATCCCTTCCTTTTTCAGGAAGAAGCATGGCAACATATTGTTGATTGCAAAAGCGGCCTGGTGAATGCGCCAACCGGTTGTGGTAAAACGTTCTCTGTATTTTTAGGCGCGGTTATACAGTTCATCAACAACAATCCGAAAAATTATCAGAACAAGAGAAAAAACGGCTTGCAATTGTTGTGGCTTACGCCTTTACGTGCGCTTGCCAAAGACATTGGCAGGGCAATGGAAGAAGTGATTAGTGAACTTCAAATGCAGTGGCAAATTGGCATTCGCAATGGTGATACCGATGTTAGCGAACGGCAAAAACAAAAGCGGAATATGCCAGAGGTGCTCATCATCACACCCGAAAGTTTACATTTGTTATTAGCGCAAAAAGGATATTCTGAAGCGTTTAAAACGCTCCGCATAATTGCGGTTGATGAATGGCATGAATTATTAGGAAGTAAGCGTGGAGTGTTGGTTGAATTGGCAATGTCGAGAATCATTAATTGCAAGTTGACAGATGATAGATTGCAGTTGGCAGAAAGCCAACCATTAACTATCAACCATCAACCATCAACTATTTCTCTCTGGGGCATCTCCGCTACCATTGGCAATTTACAACAGGCAAAAGATGTACTACTTCATCCGCTTCAAAGCTCCCCTCTCCGCCCTGGGAAATGGGTTGGAGGTGAGGGCGGCATCATTGTAAAAGCATCGTTGGATAAACGCATTGATGTGGAATCTATCCTGCCAGATGAAATAGAAAAATATCCATGGGCAGGGCATTTGGGATTAACGTTAGCCGATAAAATTGTGCCCATTATTGAAGAAAGTGTTACCACATTAATCTTCATTAACACACGCGGCATGAGCGAGCGATGGTATCAAAAACTACTTGATATAGCTCCGCAATTTGCAGGCGCCATTGCTTTGCATCATGGCAGCATTGAACACGAATTAAGAAGGTGGGTGGAAGAAGCTTTGCACGTAAAAAAACTAAAAGCGGTTGTATGCACAGCAAGTCTTGATTTGGGTGTCGATTTTCGTCCGGTTGATACCGTGATACAAGTTGGTTCGCCCAAAGGCGTTGCCCGCTTTCTGCAGCGTGCAGGTCGCAGCGGACACGGTCCCGGTGAAGTAAGTAAAATTTATTTTTTACCAACGCATTCATTAGAACTGGTGGAAGCGGCAGCGTTAAAACAAGCCATCAAAGAAAATAAAATTGAAAGCCGCGAGCCGATGATGCTTTGTTTTGATGTACTCACGCAGTATATATGCACCATTGCTATTGGCGAAGGTTTTTATGCCGAACAATTATTTAATGAAGTAAAAACAACACATTGTTTTAGCGAACTAACGAAAGAGGAATGGCAGCAAATTTTACATTCGGTAACCAGCGGTGGAAACGCTTTGCAACAATATGATGAGTATAAAAAAGTTGAGATTGAAAGCGATGGCTTGCACCAAATAAAAAGCCGCAGAATTGCTATGCGGCACCGGATGCACATTGGAGCCATTGTAAGCGATGCCACGCTGAAAGTGAAGCTGTTGGGCGGCGCTTATGTAGGTATGATTGAAGAAAGCTTTATTAGTCGTTTAGAACCCGGAGATGTGTTTGTATTGGCAGGCAAAATACTGGAACTTGTTGCCATTAAAGACATGACGGTGATGACTAAAAAAAGTACAAGTAAAAAAGCCCTTGTGCCAAGCTGGAATGGAGGCAGGATGCCGCTTTCAGCCAATTTGGGTGTTATGCTTCGGCAGGCTTTTAACAGTGCATTATCCAAACAGGCAAAAGCAATTGAGATAAGAATTTTACAACCGCTTTTTGAGCTGCAGAAGGAACTGTCTCACATTCCAAAAGCAGGCGAGTTATTGATAGAACAAATTGAGACAAGAGATGGTTTTCATTTATTCGCTTATCCATTTGAAGGCAGGTTGGTACATGAAGCGATGGCGGCTTTGTTAGCGTTCCGCATCAGTAAAATTCAACCCATTACTTTCTCAATTGCCATGAATGATTATGGCTTTGAGTTGTTAAGCGACCAACCTATTCCGGTTGATGATAGCAACGTGTATGATTTGTTTTCAACGAAAGATTTATTACGTGATATTCAGCAAAGCGTGAATAGTGTAGAGATGGCAAGAAGAAAGTTCAGAGACATTGCCGTGATTGGCGGTTTGGTGTTTCAGGGTTATCCGGGCGAGCATAAAAAAAGGAGCCATTTGCAAGCATCAGCTTCACTTCTTTTTAATGTATTTTATGAGTACGACCCGAACAATTTATTAATGCGCCAGGCATACCAGGAAGTGCTCGATCAACAAATGGAAGAAGTACGTTTGCGCAACGCATTAACACGCATTCAAAATGAAAATATCATCCTCACTTTTCCGCAAAGATTAACACCATTTTCTTTTCCTATAAAAGTAGATAGCTTGCGTGAAACACTAACTTCTGAAAAATTAGAAGACCGCATTCAACGGATGCAGGCGCAATTAGAGAAATGGTAATTGTGCAATCGCCAGGAATCAAGAATCGGGTAACGGGATAAACGAAACAAGAGGCAAGTTGCAAGAAAAGTTTATCTTTCAAATCGAAAGTTTTATTTCCTTTTTACTCTTTATACATGCTGCCAAAACAATTGCTTTTTATTACTGCTTTGTTATTTTCAATCATTACTTATGCACAACAGCCGGTTGAAGTGCTGTACAAAAATTATGAAATCAACAGATCAAATAAACAGGATAGCGGTTTAATAAGTTTGCTTCAACCTTATACAGATAGCGTGAATAAATACATGAATACTGTGATTGGTTTTTGCAACGGAGGCTTATATAAAAAACAACCGGAAAGTGCATTGGGAAATTTAATGGCTGATTGTATGAAGCAATACGCATCAAAAGCTTTTAAAACCAATGTAGATGCGGCTTTTATTAATTACGGAAGCATTCGCTCTTATCTTCCGAAAGGTGAAATTAAACGTCAGAATATTTATGATCTCGTACCTTACGACAATCTTATTGTGCTGCAAAAAGTAAGTGGAAACATTGTTCATCAATTGCTTGATGTAATGGCGTACAAAGGCGGCTGCGCATCTTCCGGCATCGTCATGAAAATAAAAAACAGAAAAGCGGTTGATGTTGTAATTAACAACGCTTCGTTAAGCGATACATCCATTTACACGATTGCTGTTTTTGATTATCTCGCCAACGGCGGCGATGGTTGTTCGATGCTGAAAAATATTGTGCAACAAAACAAAACCCTTTTATATAGAACGGCTTTGCTTGATTATATACAATCGTTTACCAACGCCGGTAAACCTGTATCTGCAAACCTTGAAAACAGGATTGTAAATGCAGATTAGCAGAAGAAATTTTTTGCAACAAACGGTGTTGTCGGCAAGCGCATTGGCAACTTCTTTTTTATTGCCTGATATAAAAAATTCAACAAGCGAAGAACAACGAATTGTAATTCTTCATACAGGTGATATGCACAGTCATCTTGAAGCATTTCCTATGGATGGCAGCGCAAACCAGGGGCTTGGCGGCATTGCGGCTCGTGCAGAAATGGTTGAAGAAATTCGGAGTAAAAACAAACATGTTTTGTTGCTGGATGCAGGCGATATTTTTGGCAATACGCCTTACTTTGAATTGTTTAAAGGCGAGCCTGAAATAAAGGCGATGAGCGCAATGAAATACGATGCTGTAACCATTGGTGAAAGCGATTTTGCCGCTGGCGTTGATAACTATGCAAACATCATTAATCGGTTTGCAGATTTACCTGTAGTAGTTTGCAATTACAACTTTACAAACACATCGCTTCAGCATAAAATTCCATTCTACAAAGTATTTCAAAAAGGCAATGTAAAAATTGGTGTAACCGGCGTAGGCATTGAATTACAGGGTTTAATTGCTGATGAATTATATGGCAATGTAAAATATCTTAACCCTATTGAAAATGCAAACAGAATTGCCGGTATTTTAAAAAAAAAAGAAGGCTGTGATTTAATTATTTGCTTATCGCATCTGGGCGATAAATACAACAATGATAAAGTAAGTGATAATGTGCTGGCAAGAGAAAGCTATGACATTGATTTGATTATTAGTGCACATACACATCGTTTTTTTGACGAACCTCGTAAGTATATAAACAAGATAGGTAAAGAGGTAGTGGTTAATCAGGTTGGTTGGGCAGGTATTGAATTGGGAAGATTGGATTATAATTTGCTTAAAAGCGGTAAAAAAAATTTAATTTCAAATTCAATCATCATTGGGAAAAAATATGAAGATTAAAAATTTTTTTTTCAACAAAAAGAGTAGAAATTCGTCCTCCTGTCCTAAAAAATTTTCTTACATGAAAAGATGATTTTTTTGAACAGCTTACTGACGAAATTTATTGTATAACTGTGTAAACCGGATTGCCTTCTCACTATGACTACAACGACAACCACAACCACAAACACTACTGCAGAAGCGATATGGAACAACTGCTTGAAAATTATAAAAGACATTGTAGAATGGCAGCATTTTAAAACCTGGTTTGAACCTATTAAAGCTATTGAATTAAAAGGAAATGTGTTGTTGATACAGGTTCCGAGCCAATTTTTTTATGAGTATCTCGAAGAGCATTATGTAACCTTATTAGCGAAAATTTTAAAACGTGAGTTAGGCAAAGAAGCACGTTTGGAATACCGTATTATGGTGGATAGCGGCAATAAAGGTCGCAGTGGTTCTATGGATGTGGCAGCCAGTTATGGAAAAGTTTATACTAATAATGAAATGGACTTTCCGCTGGTAATAAACAACCCTGTAAAAAACCCGTTTGTTATTCCTGGTTTAAAGAAAGTGCAGATTGACCCGCAATTAAACCCTTCGTATGTTTTTGATTCGTTGATAGAGGGTGATTGCAATCGGGTAGCGCGCCGTGCAGGCAAAACTGTTGCTGAAAAACCAGGCGCCAGTTCATTCAATCCGCTTGTTATTTATGGTGGCGTTGGCTTAGGCAAAACACATCTGGCACAGTGCATTGGCAACGAAGTAAAAAAACTCAATCCCAACAAAATTGTTTTGTATGTAAGCAGCGAAAAATTCATCAATCAATTTCAGGATCACAGCCGCAATAACGCCATTAATGACTTCATTCATTTTTATCAATTGATTGATGTTTTAATTATTGATGATGTGCAATTTTTTAATCGCGCCGAACGCAGCCAGGACGCGTTCTTCGCCATCTTTAATCACCTCCATCAAAGCGGTAAGCAACTGGTGCTAACATCAGATAAATCTCCAAAGGATTTAGATGGTTTGCAGGAGCGTTTATTAAGCCGTTTTCGCTGGGGTTTAAGCGCCGATTTAGCAATGCCCGATTATGAAACGCGCATTGAAATATTAGAACGCAAAATGAAAACCGACGGCTGCGAAATGCCAATAGAGGTTATTAAATACATTGCTTACAATATCACTACCAATGTGCGCGAACTGGAAGGTGCATTAATCTCATTGCTGGCGCAATCATCTTTAAATAAACGCGATATTGATGTTGAGCTTGCCAAAAAAGTGTTACGCAATTTTGTAAAAACCAGCAACAAAGAAATTACTATTGATACCATTCAAAAAATGGTGTGCGAATACTTTGATGTGCCGTATGATAAGTTGTTGCAAAAAACACGCAAACGTGAGATTGTGCAGGCGCGGCAAATCACCATGTATCTTGCTAAATCATTCACTAAAAACTCATTAAAAACAATAGGAGAACACTTTGGCGGACGCGATCATACCACCGTTATTCACAGTTGCCAAACCGTAAAAGATTTAATGGATACCGATAGTTTATTTAAAGAAAATGTAATTGAGTTAACACAAAAAGTACAGTTGGCTTCCATGTAATTGATTTTACATTTCATTGCGTGATATTTGTTTTTGTTCCATTTTTATAGCCCGATTTTTTTATAGAAAGAAAATACAGTTCTTTTATACTTGGTAATGATAACCCGGTTTAGTATCGTTCGGTTTAAGGATACACTTGATGCTTTATTAATAATTAAGTTTGATATAACAAGGAATTCTTTCAAACAAAAGGCTCCGTAAAAAACATCACCAAACGTTTTAAATTTTCATTTGGCATTTCACATTCACCTGCCTATTTTTGCAGCCCTTTAAAGTGAACGGTGAGGTGGATGAGTGGCTGAAATCAGTAGTTTGCTAAACTGCCGTACGGGTTAAACTGTACCGAGGGTTCGAATCCCTCCCTCACCGCTGATAACAATTGATACCTTTTCGGGGCGTAGCGTAGCCCGGTATCGCGCCTGGTTTGGGACCAGGAGGTCGTAGGTTCGAATCCTGCCGCCCCGACAAAAAAGCCTCTTCACATTTGAAGAGGCTTTTTTATTTGTGACCATATCAAACCAATTTAAACTGTACCAAACTTTAAGTAAGTTATTCGTGAGTTCAAAAAGCACTTTTAATATGTTATAGCGGTAAAGCACTTTTCAACTATATTTCAATATAAACATGGGTGATATTAATGTTTCTACTTCGCCAAAATCATTTGCTTGCTATCGATGTTTTTTCCATCAACCAGCAAATTATAACGATAAACACCGGAAGGCAGTTCGCTTGTTCTTAATGTAACAGTGCCTTTGCCGTTACCGGAAAGTTTGACTGATTTGAGTACCGTTCCGTTTGCGCTGAAAAAAGTAATATAAGCATTGCCATTATTTTGAGGCAAATAATAATTGATGGTAGTAGAATTAAAAAAAGGATTGGGAATGTTTTGCTCTAAAGTGGCAACGCTGCCCAATTCAACTGTTTGCAAAGAAGGTGATACACTTGCTGATGCACTGTTGCCCGATGATGCTAAGGCAGTTTCCAATTTGTTCATTCGTTCTATTAAAGCATCCATTTGTTTTTGCTGGGTTTTGTTGGCGCTTTGCAGCGAATCGTTTTGCTTACTTAACTCCTGCACGGCTTTTACCAACGGAACTATGAAATCGGAATAGGCAAGTCCGTAAGGGTCTTTCTCATTTTGCGGTTTATGAATGCCACTGAAATCGTAGTTTATTTTTTTTGCCGCAGCTTCTACATCTTGTGCCACAAAGCCTGTGTACAATATTTTTTCTTTGTTGTCAATTGCTTTTTCTGTATCCGGTGTGCCATTTCTTTTTTGATCTTCCGATGCTCCTGTAAGCTTATTTAATCCGTGTATATCATAATTATAAGTTACTGGTTTAAGCAAGTTGATAAAACCAAGCCCCGGCACATTTTCTTTAATGTTATTCTTGAAACGACCATCTGAATAAACAACATAACTTCCGGCAGCCATAACTGAAGTAACACTCGAATTACCAAGCATTACCTGATTTGAAGCCGTAATAATCGCCCCATACCCTAATGCTGTAGAATTGGTATAATTCTCATCGTTTATATCACTGTAGGCGCCTATAAAAGTGCAATTGTTTTGACTGATATGAGTATATCCTGCAAAAGTGCCAAGAGCTGTATTGTTTGAGCCGGTATTTTGAGACAGCGCATCTAACCCTGTTGCTGTATTGTTGTATCCTGTAGTGTTGTTAGACAAAGCGCCAGACCCAGTGGCTGTATTGTAGTATCCTGTAGTATTGTAAAATAAAGCAGAGGCGCCCATAGCTGTATTGTAATAACCCGTGTTGTTGTTATATAAAGTACGAGACCCCAATGCCGTATTACTACTTGCAGTAGTATTTGAAGATAAAGCGAGTTCGCCCACAGCGGTGTTAAAGCTACCTGTAGTGTTAGAATACAAAGCTGTAGCACCAAAAGCGCTATTATAAGCACCGCCGGTGTTAAGACTCATGGCATTGCCTCCTACAGCAGTGTTGTCGTACCCAGAAGTATTGGCAGATAAAGTATTATATCCTATTGCTGTCAGAAAACCTCCTGTGGCGGCGGTATTGCCGGCGTTCTCACCTATAAATAGATTAGCTATACCCTGATTACTTAAGATTTGTTTGTTTCCGATGTAAAAAGCCGAGTTAGCAGCGATGTTTATGTTTCCATTCACGTCCAGCGGGGCAGCAGGTGTATTGGTTCCAATCCCTACCTTTCCGTACACATACAATCCGCCACTGGGTGGAGGTGTCGTATTCGCTCCGATTGCAACACCACCATTGCTGTGCACAAGCAGTCTTGTTACTCCATTTACCTGCGCTCTGAAAGCGTTTTCTCCGCTGGCGCTATTTACATGCAGCCGGTCGGCCGGAATGGATACCCCAATGCCTACTCTGCCATTGAGAGAATCAATATACATACGCTGCACATTGTTGGTATAAAAATGCAGGCTTATGGTGTTGGTGGTGCCTAATTTTGATGCGCCTGTTGCATTGTTGTTTCCGGCAATGCTCCAGTAAGGAGAAGTGTTTTGCGCATAGCTTATAATACAAGCTGCGCCAACTAAAATAAGTAAAACGATACCTTTTTTCATGTTTGTTTGTTTTATAGTTTGTGTAATAAATGACGGTACAGTGAATAGTAAAATATCCGTGGTGGTTACCATAAATGCGTAGGTAAAAAAGGGGTATTTAAAAAGATTGTTTACCTCGGTAATAACGTCTTATGATGAAGCTCCGGTTTTCAGCAAAAAGGATTGGTGCGGAAAGCAGATAAGGCATAACTGAAATATGCCCGTTCAGTTGCCACCCTGCATTATCCTATAACTACTATTCAATCTTATTTTCACTTCAAAAGCATTGTACAAAATTATTCCAATGCAAAATGATGCACAATAACCTAAAAGGGTTAGGGTAAAGCTTAATCGCTGTAATTAGCAACAATTGCCCTGATGGTAGTAGTAATGAAGTATGCAATAAAATTGAAGTAAAAAATAATTGAAAAGCGAGCGTGGGAAGATTTGTTAAAGCAGTCATTGCGAGCCCCGCGAAGCAATCTGAGCAATGCTTGAGAGCAAGATGATTACTCATAAACAGGATTTTTTTGTTGAACATAGACTGCTTCGTACCTCGCAGCGACGACAATTGTCTTGTTAACTTTCCTTCCCAACAGCTATGGTGAATACACAAGCTGTTAGCCGTTTTACAGCAAGGTAATGATAAGCAGATGCTCATTATAATTAATATACACGCCCCAAAGCTTTGATAATGGCTTCAGCATTGGATTGTACCTGCATTTTTTTATAAATGCTTTTGATTTGAACTCGGATGGTTTCAACGCTTTTATTTAACTCTGCTGCAATCATTTTATAACTATATCCTTTTACCATAAACTGTAACACTTCTTTTTCCTTTTCAGTAAGAGAATAAACCTCTGCCGAAAATATCAGCGGCTGTTTCGGAAAGTATTTTAAAATTTTGTTCGCTACAGCAGGCGTTAAAGGAGCGCCACCATCAATTGTTTCGGTAATGGCTTCAATAATTCTTTCAGTGGTTGTTGATTTAAGAAGATAGCCATTTGCGCCAAGGCAAATGGCTGACAGCACCTTATCGTTATCGTCAAAAACGGTTAGTACAAGCACTTTAGCGTCAGGATATTTTTCTTTTAATTCTTTCAATCCTTCCAAGCCATTTACGCCGGGCATATCAATATCCGTCAGGATTAAGTCCGGATTGTATGTTTCATAAGCGGCGACAATATTTTTTGCGTTATCGTACATCGCTACCACTTCTAAGCCTTCTTCCATTTGCAGCATTTCACCAAGGCTTTGCCTCATCAGAAGGTTATCTTCTAAAATAATAAGCCTTATTTTTTTCATGACGCAATAAAGCGGTAAATATAAATTGATGTACGCTATGGTTTATATACCCAAAAAGGGTTAGGAAGAAAGAGATATTTTTACAAGCCATGTAGTTCCTTTTCCAGCGCTGCTTTCGCATTTGCATACGCCGTTATGCTTTTTTATACGCTGATAAATATTATTTATTCCATTGCCTTTTTTTATTGTTGATTCATCGAATCCTTTGCCGCTATCAGCTGCGCTTATCAAGAGATGATTATTTTTTATTGTAAAGAGCATTGTAAAGCAATCTGCTTCTGCATATTTGCTGGCATTGTTTATTATTTCTTTTCCAATCAGGTAAATATCTCTGCGAAGGTTTATACTGATGGCTGTGTTTAAAACATGCTCATCCATTGTCAGGCAATAAGTTTTTACCCTGTTTTCCATCATATTGTGCATGTATTCGCGCAAGCGGCTGATGAGTTGCTCTAATGTGTCATTCCCGGGTTTAATGCTCCATACAATATCACTCATTGTGGTTATCATCTGGCGGGAAGCATCTTCCATTTTTTCTGCAAGCGTGATGGCTTCTTCCGGCTGTGTAATAATTTTCTTTTTTGCCACAGCGCTCATTAAAGTAATGCTACTTAATGTACTACCAATATCATCATGCAAATCGGCAGATATTTTTTGACGCACCTTTTGCAACGCTAAAAACTGGTTCACTTTATATCGGTATAAGGCATAAGCAATAGCAAAAAGAATGATTATGCATACCATATAAAACCACCCGGCATTATAAAAGGCAGTAGCTATTTTTAGAGGTTGAGTAGCCGCAATATCAGTCCATACGCCATTTGCTTTTTGCACCTTTACTTTAAAAGTATAGTTGCCTCCGGGTATGTTTGTATAATTTATAAATCGCCTGTCGCTGGCATCTATCCAATTCTTATCATATCCGTCAAGCCTGTACGAAAAATGGTCTGTCTGCGGATCAATAAAATTCATGGAAGAAAATTCAAATGAAAAATTATTTTGCCAGTATTCTAATTTTATAGATTTAGCTTGATTAAATTGGGGGAAATCAACACCATTTACCTTGAAGGATGTGATGGCTGGCGCATAAGAAAACGTGTCTGGCTTTTGTGGAATTGAAAATAAAATAAGCGCACTATCGCTGCCCGATAAAATTTGTTTTTTTGCTGTTATACAAAACACATCTGAATTAAACTGGCTGTTGAGCTCCCGGGTATAATAATTTTGGATTTGATTTTTTTCAACACTAATGTGCGATAAACCAAAAGAACTGGTAACCCAAAAAGTTTGATCAGGAGCTTGCATAATTCCATCAATCCTGTCGCTGGGCAAGCCTTCTTTCGATCCAATTATTTTTATCGTTTTTAAATGCGGGTCAACAATGGTAAGTCCGCAATTCGTGGCAAACAATATTCTGTTGTTAACAGCAAGAATTTTATTTACCGTTGGGTCGCTTAATTTTTTAGTTTCAGGAGGATAATAAACCAATTTTCCTTTCGGAAGATTCCATTTTGCAAAGCCGCCGTAATCATTATAACCGATCCACAAATTATTGCTGCTATCAACCGTTAAGGAAGAAGACCATTCATGCGGAATGTAGAGTTGAGGGTCTTTTGAAACTTTTGAATACTTAAAAAGTTTTCCGGTTTTAATGTCGTATTTGAGTATTCCCGATTGCCACAAACCCATCCAAATATTACCGGAATGGTCTTCAGCAAAACAAACAACAACTGTATCCCTGCCAAAATAAATCCGTTTAATTGAATTATCTTTTTCATTTCTTATAAATGCATTGGTTTTTGTATTGAACTGAATTACGCCTCCTTTAGTTGATATCCAAAGCAATCCCGAATGGTCGGCAAATAAAGTATGAATGGTATTTAGCGAGTCGCTTCTTGAAAATTGGTTGGCAATTTTATGGTGTATAAATTCATAAGAGCTATCGTTAAAGCACGACAACCCGTTCCGACTTCCAACCCATACTCGGTTTTGGTTATCCTCAACTATTGAAGTTACTTTTCCTCCCTGGTAGCTGCGTATGTTATTAGCAACGCTTGCATAGGCTTTAAAATTTGAAAATTCAGGGTTATAGTAATCAACTCCCTGTGTACCTGCAATCCACATTGTGTTTTGCCTGTCTTGTAAAACTGTTTCACTTTCCCCCGATATTAAAGAAGCGGCGGCATTTAATTTTGGATTTATTTTTTGAATCGCACCTGTTTGAATGTTTAGAATAAAAACATCAGTTGATGCCTTTTCAACTCCTTGAACGCAGCCGAGCCACAACTCGTTTTTATTTCGGGGGCAAACATCGTTAATCACCTCTGAAGGCTCGCAAAATTTGGTTTGATTAAAGACGTATTCCTTTTGTTCACCTGTTTTTAAATCCCTTCTGTAAATGTGCGGGTATCCCCAGTCGGCATACCAAAGTTCATCGTTTATAATTTTCAGGCACGACAGCCACACCTCTCCATTTTTTATAATCGTTTGATGGTGAAGATTAAGCTCCCCGAAAGACTTGCCATTATCGCGCGAAATATAAATGCTGCCAGCTAACCCTACATAGATGTTTCCTTTTGAATCAAACACAATTCCTTTATGGCAAACACTTGCCAGCACTCCCGGGCGGTTAATAATTTGGCGTTGCAGAACATGTTCAAAGTGGTTTTCTTTTATTGCATATTTAAACAAGCCGGCGCCGGTTCCAATCCACACCGTTCCATCGTAGTTTACAGCAATGGCGCTAATCTGTTGCCCTCTTAATATTTCTTTGCCTGATAAGGTATCAAACCTTGTTATAGAACCATCTTTACAATTGATTCTGTCTAATCCGCTCTGGGTTCCCACCCAAATATTTCCATCATGGTCTTCATTCGTGCAGGCAACTGTTGAATTAGAAATAGTGGATGCGTCATCTCTTTTGTTACGGTAAACAATAGTTTTAGTTCCATCAAATTTCATCAGTCCGTCATCGGTACAGAACCATAAATAACCCTGATGATCCTGAAACAAATCATTCACAGAATTATCCGGTAAGCCATTGGAAGTAGTTAGATGATGAAAATGAAAATCGGTTTGTGAATAAACGATTGGATTTATCAGAAATAAAAAACCAATAAGGGATCGTATATGTTTACAACTTTTCAAGCAGTCATTTAAAAGTTGAAGTTAAGAAAGGAAATGAATTTCGTCACTTCTTCTCGTATTATAAATGGCAATCTGATTAAATTATAGATGGTTTTAAGAAAATAAGTTTACCAAATAAGCAGCAATATGTTTCCCTGTTACATTAGATAGTATCATCTATTAATAAAAACTTTATGTCTTTATTATCAGCATTAATTTTTAGTTATCGCGGACTGCATTTTCGCTTGTTTGCCCACCATGCGGCTCATCTCAAATTACATTAAGTTCTCTAAAAACCATGTGGGTTTAATGATGGCCATGGTAGTTTATCCCGCACATACCTGTTAAGAAATAATTTTGTTTGCTGGCTTACTTCGTCCCAGAATTCACCTACACCATGAGCGCCGCCTTCAAACAGGCTAAACCGAAAGGGTTGTTTATCTGCATATAATTTACCAACAAGGTCAAGAACTTCATCTGTTGGCACTCTCCAATCAGCTGTACCCTGCAAGATTAACAAAGGAGTTGTTTTGCAAATTTTATCTGCAAAATATACAGCGGAGCGTTGTTGCAATTGATTTGTTTTTTCAGTTGCATAATTTGGAATAAGCTCCTTGTACACAAAGGTGTCCATATCAGGGCGGGTAACAATCAGCTTAATCAAGTCTGTTATTCCTGACAGTACAACTGCACCTTTTAAGCAATTTGTTTTTTTCATTGCAATATACGTCATCATTCCGCCGCGGCTTACTCCGTACATCCCGATTCTTGAAGTGTCAGCATTCTTTACATTATTTAATAGTGGAATAAGGTTTAAAACATCATCCACATCTTTACCGCCAAATTCTTCTTTGCCTTCACTGCTGTCGTTGCCGCGATATTGCGAGCCCACCACTACATATCCCCAACTTGCAATTTGTGCCATGAAATAGCCATAATCACGAAAATCAAGCTGACCAAACTCCCGGTTGCCGCCCCTGTTGTAAATAATGCATGGATAGCTGCCTGGCTTTTTAGGCATCACCAGGTAACCGTTCACTTTAAGCCCGTCAGACAGGTAAGTGATTTTGAATGCACTTACACTGTCATTAAATGATTTAACATCCGGAAAATGCTTCGCTATTTTGTTGCGCAATGTATCTGGTAAAAACACCTGCGTTTGTTTTATAATACTACCGTTTTGAGCTACTGAACTTTGCAGTAATGCTAAACAAATAGCAGCGGTAAAAAGCAATTTAATCATGTTAAGTTGATTTTGTTTCTTATTAATCCTGTTGAAATTGATTGTCATTCCCTCTTCAAAAAATTATCAATCTCATGGATGTACCAATTATAATCGTTCCACATCAAAAAATGCTTGCCTTGTTCTGAAAAAACAATTTTACAATTTTTTGCTTTTGCAAATTGTTTCTTGTACGCAGCTTCGACCAGTTCTTTTGTTTTGAGGCTATCCCAACCAATCCACGAGCCTAACACCAAAATAGGCGATTGAATCTTTGCAACGTCATCTCTCATATCCAGTGTTTCCATTTCATATTGCATCAGCCAGGATGCTTTTAAATTAGTCGCTCTATCCCAATCCATTACTTGTTGAATTTGCGTAGTATCGCTGATCATGCTTTTTAAAAACTCAAAAGCTGCTTTCTCATTTTTTGGGGAATGACGAACCGAATCCCTATGAGCCATTTGTTGTGGTGTAAAAGTCCTGATATAGTCATAATCCTGCCTGATGGTATCCCGCAAAGAATCAATATTAAGATTTGGTTTTTCAATAGCATCTTCAAACGGAACACCATCAATACCTACCAGCTTCCCGAATAAATCAGGAGCCGTCGTTTCCATCCATAAAGCCAGCACGCCTCCAAAACTGAATCCTACCAAAACCGGTTTATTGAGATGTTGTTCTTTTACATAACAGATCAGTTCGTCCCGCTGCCCTTTCAACAGTTCCGAGTCTCGTTGTGAAGCAGGCTGCCCGGCAAAACCCGCCAGTGTTATCACGTAGCATTTATAATGATCCTTAAAATGCGCTACGGTTGTTGCATACGTAGCAGGCCCGTCTCCATTTAATCCGGGAATTAAAATCATGGGCTTGCCTTGTCCATAAATTTTCACGCCGAATGAAAATGGAGTTGAAGAAGTTTGTGCAAGCGAAGAAACATACAGAAATAAATGCAGGATGAATAAGCCTGTAACAGCCGCATTCTTTTTCATGATGTGATTGCGATGTTTATTTTAAACTGACTTTTAAAGTTTCGGCAGATTTATTTTTTGCTTTGAAAATCTGCATCACCACATTGCCAGAGTGCAAAGGCAAACTGGTCGGCGAAGTTGGCGTAGGTTACATTTTTATCTTCTGTAAAATGGCCATCGTCATAGTTCACTTTCATTAAAACCGCTTGCCTGATGAGGAAGCGTTTTGCATGGCGGCAGCAAATTTGCCCGGCTGCCATGCAACAACGCGTGGATCGTTCCAGCCGCCAACACAAATAACGGCCGGATATTTTGTGCCTTTAACAACATGCTGCATACCATCCATTTCGTAAAGCGCTTTGCATTCCACACTGTCTTTCACCGTTCCAAACTCCGGGATATTTACAGGTCCGTTGGCAGAAAATTCAAGTCGCAAGGCATTGGCGCATCCAACATTACAAATAGCTGCGGCAAACAGATCGGGACGTTCTGTTACCGCACGGCTTATTAAAATGCCTCCTGCGCTTGTGCCCGTTCCTGCAAGTTTCATTGGTGATGTGTATCCTTTTTCAATAAGATATTCGGCGCAACTGATAAAGTCTTTCCAGGTATTTGGTTTGGTGGTTTTATAGCCTGCTTTGTACCATGCCTCTCCCTTTTCGCCGCCGCCCCGAACATGCGGTATTGCAATAACAACACCTTTTACAGCCAGCGCATTTTCAATCACCCAAAAGCCAGGCTCCATACTTATTCCATAAGCTCCGTAACCATCCAATATGCAAGGATTTGAGCCATCGAGTTTGATTCCTTTTTTATAAATGATAGACAACGGAACCATCACACCATCATGCCCTTTTACTTCTACTTCTTTTACCTGCAAATCGTTGTAAGCCGCCGGATACTGCGGAGGTTTATTGAAAGCGCTTGCCCCAAAATAATCTGTTTCTGCATTATAATCAAACTCTGTGAAAGGGCGTATCCACGAAGTAATATATACATAACAATGATTGTCTTTTTTGTTAATGCAGTTGAGATCAAACGTTCCTGAAAAAGGAAGCTTTACATCTGTAGTAATTTTTGTTTTAAGATTGTATTTTGATAGATGATCGTTGATGCCATCGCTGTATTTGAGATAGAGATAATCTTTTGAATAAGTAAAACTCTCCAGCGTTTGATCCTTTTTTTCAGGTGCAATTGTTTCTGCATTCGCCCAATCTACATGCTGAAGATTTGTATGAACCAGCTTATAATTTTTTGCATTTTTATAAGTGATTGCATAAACATCATCGCCTATTATTTCCATGCCATGCACTATTTTATCATCATAGGTACATAAAGCTTTCCATGCTATTTTACCGCTGGTTTGAATAGGTGCATAATAAGATTGCATCTCGCGCTGAACACTTCCCACACCGCTAAAAATATATTTTGCAGATTCCTCATCTACACCAACATACGGATATACAAGAGGATCAATTTTTAATTCAGGATAAGTTTCATTACTGAAAAAATCAACGTCGTTACTCATATCAGTTCCTACAACATGAAGTTTCATTTTGGAGTTCAGTCGTGCCTGCGGGTCTTTATTATTACCGGATTGTAGCCAGCTATAAAAAAAAGATTTGTTATCAAATGTCCAGTTACCATTAGCTCCGGCAAAGCCACAAGGATAAATTGAATCTTTCATAAAAGTTTTGGTATCAACCGCCATTACTTTTAGTGTTGAAACTTCTGCTCCTTTTTCAGAATATGCAATCACTATCATTTTTCCATCATGACTCGGCGAGACACTTTGCAGTGTAAGTGTTTTACCGTCAACATAATTGATAGGGTCAAATAATAACTGCTCTTCGCCATTGATGCCTTCTCGGTAATAAAGTTTACCAACCGCTTCGCCCGGCATTGTTTTGCGATAAAATATTCTGCCGTTTTCATAAGCCTGATTTCTGAATTTCGCCGGCTGCAGCTTATCTAATGACTTCCATTCTGCTATCAATTCGTCTCTGCCGCTTAATTTATTAAGAATTGAATTTGTATAATCTGCCTGTTGCTTAAACCAGGTTTCCACTTCTGGCTGGCTAATGTATTCAAGCCATCGGTACGGATCTTTGTAGGTTACACCGAAATAGGTATCGCTGCTATCAACCATTTTAGTTGCAGGATATTGATATTGCGCGAATGAGGCTGCGCAAAATAAAATTGTAAGTAAAAGAAAAGTAATTTTTTTCATAATTGTATGATGTTAAACACTTGTTGTGTTAAGTTGAAGTAGTAGATAAGACGGTTAGATAAGATGGAAGGAAACAGATGACTGAAATCATTTTATCACCGTTGGTTTTGCGCATCAAAATAAAAGCAATTGTGCAGAGTGGGCAATAACCCAAAAGGGTTATCAGGGTCGAAAAAATTGATTGTATTGTTCCGATTGACCATCTTATAACGGTTAACCGGATGTTTGTTTTTACTCCTTTTTAGTTGATTGCATACAATCTATTTTTTTTATATTTTTGAATGTTAAACACCATTTTTATAACTGCAGTTTAATTTTTTGGTAGTGCTAAGTACAATAAAATATGTTTGACAAAATACGATTCTCCTACCCTACTAAAAGTGCAAAACTTAATGTAAAGGAACGCAATGAAGGACTTTTGATTCCGGGAATTTTATTTACTTAGCTAATGAATAGAAAAACTATACCGCCTGACAAAACCTTTCTACTTCTATTGATTTCTTCACTTGTCCTTTCTGTACAGCTTTTAAGATAAATGAGGTGATTTGTTTAAGCGGAATTTTACATTTGTAAAAGAACTAAAGTTGAAAGCAAATCATAAATATAATTCGTGTTCAATACAAAATATAAAAAATGTAAAAAAGGAAATATCATTTTTGTAATTGAAAATCATATACTTTTAAACCTTCAAATTGTATAACTTTTTTTGAAAAAATTAGCTGCTATACTACTGCTCTCTGTTCATCTGTTTAATCTGGCAGGATATTCATTACTATTCCAATATTTAATTAATCATTCGGATGCCCAATTGGTAAAACAGTTAGATAGCAACCGGTATAATGATAAGGATTTGGTGGTAGTAAAAGTGCCACTGAACATGCCTTATATTAGCGACAGCAAAGACTTTGAGCGCGTGAACGGGCAGATAGAAATGAATGGCGTTCATTATAATTATGTGAAACGAAAAGTAAGCGGCGATACTTTGTATGTGTTGTGCGTACCCAATGTTTGCAAAACGAAACTGTACAATGCAAAAGCTTTTTTCAGCAAAGAAGCAAACGATATTCCTACCAATAAAAAAAGCGCAGAAACCATAAAGAAAGCCAGCGCAGCCAGCGAATATAATTCTGTATTCAATCAATATCTTATCAACAACAATGCTGTTGTATTAACAATAGTATATCAATCGTTCAACTCCTTTCTGCCAAAGGCTTTCAGCCTTATTCCCGAGCAGCCGCCACAAGCATCCTGCTAATAGTTTTCTTTTCTGTTTATGTAACGCCTTGCTTACATCATTTGTTTATGTTGCAAGCGCTACATAACAATCTACTTATAAAAAACACGCTATTTTTTCAACAATCGGTAATCAATAGGCAAGCAAGCCTGTTATCGCTATCATCATTCTCATTATGCCTTACATTCCATTGGAAGAGCACCTGCCCGGCATTACGGGCTTGCTCGAATTTCGTAAAGACAGTGCTGCGCCAATACGTGAATTAACACAGGTATTACTGCGTGGTACTTCTTCCTTAACCGAAGGTGAGCGCGAATTGATTGCCACCGTTGTTTCGAACAAAAATGAATGCCGCTTTTGCACCGCCGCACACACGGCTGCGGCTGATGTTTTATTGGGTGAGAACAATACATCAAATGGAGTAAAAACAAACATAGAAACGGCGCCTGTAAGCGATAAGATGAAGGCTTTGTTAACTATTGCTGCACAAACGCAACAAAGCGGGAAAGCCGTTACAAAACAAGCGATACAAAGAGCAAAGGATGAAGGAGCCAGCGATATTGAAATACACGATACGGTGTTGATTGCTGCGCTGTTCTGTTTATACAACCGTTATGTAGATGGTCTTGCCACTGTAACGCCCGACAACCCGGACTTCTACCAGGGTTTGGGAGAACGGCTGAAGCTGCATGGCTACAATCGTTTACCACAAGGCTATGATCATTTAAAAAAACCCGTATAAACTATGGAAATAATATCAGTAAGCAAGCAGCCAAAAGCCATGCTGGCAAAGGATGCAGGAGTAAAAAATAATCTTGCTGTAGCGTTTGCTATTTGCTTTATTAGCGTTGTGTTCGCAGGTATTTCTTCAATGCTGATGTCGGTGTATTTGCCTGTGGTTGTAAGAGACTTGTTGGGGAAGGTAACAAATGAAAAGATGAACAATGTAAGCGCTTACATCAACTCTGTTTTTATATTTGGAAGCATGTTTGGCGGCTTTGCCTGGGGTTTCATTTGCGATAAAATGGGTCGTTCAAAAGCCGTTATCTTTTCTACTGCTTTGTATGGCTTGTTTACAGTGCTTACAGTTTCTTCCTCCTCATGGCTGATGGTAGGCATTTATCGCTTCATTACCGGTTTCGGTGTTGGCGGCGTTATCTTAACCACAAATATTTTGATTGCTGAAATATGGCCGGAAAAAAGAAGAGCTGTCGCTATCGGCATTGTATCATCTGCCATGCCTGTTGGGTTTATTATAGCGGGTGCAATGAACAATTTATTACCCGACTGGCACTCTGCTTTCTTAGCTGGAATTATTCCTGTGGCTGCATCTATCATTGCTATGTTTATTTTATCAGAATCAAATAACTGGAAACAAAACCAACAATCTCTGTCACTTAACAGCGTTGTAAGCAAACAACTTTTTGCGCCGGGTTATACAAAAAACATCTTGAAAGGCTCCATTATTTTTGGTGCAATGCTCATCGGTTTGTGGGCGGTTTTTTCATGGGCGCCCACCTGGACAGAAAGCATTACAAAAGATATAACAAAAACAAACAAACTGCGTGGTGTAACCATGATGGTGCTCGCCATTTCCGGTTTGGCTGGCAGCATAGCATCAGGGTGGATTGCCAACGCCATCGGGCTACGCAAAACCATGCTGGTTTGCTTCGCTGTAAGTTTTATAATGACGTTTGTAGTGTTCAAATTAAACACATTTGTTTCTGCCGCAACCTTTGTTGAAATGGGCATTCTTGCATTTTTCTTTGGCATTAGCCAAGGCGCATTATCGGTTTATATCCCCTCTTTATTTCCAACAATCATCCGGGCATCAGCAACGGGTTTTTGCTTTAATATCGGCAGGTTATTTACCGCAACAGTTGTGTTCTTCATTGGCGCCCTGGTTAGTTTTTTAGGCGGTTATGGTAATTCTGTTTTTACATTTTCTTTTATCTTTTTAATTGGTTTTGTTTTTACTCTGTTTTCTAAAGACAATATAAAAACAGAATGGGATGAAACCGAAGTATCAATTGCTTTGGCAGATTAATTCAACTCATAATTTATAACTCATAATTTATAATTCAAAAATGGCACATATACAAGTTCCCGAAGGTGTACCCGGCATTAGAAGTTTGGTTATGTTTCGTCCCGAAACAGGCAAGCCGTTATACGAATTAGCACAGGTTTTATTACGTGGCGAATCGCCGTTAAGTGAAGCAGACAGAGAGCTGATTGCCGCTCATGTATCGCATAGAAATAATACAATGTTTTGCGAAATGAGCCATGCAGCTGCAGCACGTGCCTTGTATAGCGATGAGAAGAAAAACATTGTAAACGATGTGTTGAAAGATGTTGACAGCGCCAGCATCAGCCCGAAGCTGAAAGCCTTACTGCACATAGCTTCCAAGGTGCAGATATCAGGCAAAGAAGTATTGGCTGAAGACATTGAAAAGGCAACAAAAGAAGGCGCGAATGACAGGGAAATTCACGATACGGTTTTGATAGCGGCAGCTTTTAGTATGTATAACCGGTATGTAGATGGCTTGGCTTCTTTCACACCAACCGACGCTGATGAATACGATGAAATGGGAAAACGCATGGCAGCAAACGGATATGTACCTCCATCCTCTAAAGGGGAGCTTGAAAACAGCAGCGAAACACTTTTACAAAACTTGCAACATACAAATTCAAACGTATTATAGTTATGGCTTTTATTAATTTAGAAAACGATCTGCCAGGCATCAGAGGTCCGATGGTTTATAGCCCTGAAACAGGCAAAGCATTGAATGAAATTGCAGAAATTTTATTGCATGATGATAACAACACATTATCGCGTGGAGACCGCGAAATGATTGGCGCCTATGTATCGTCATTAAACGATTGTTTCTTTTGCCAGAACGTGCATGGCGCGATGGCGCAACATTATTACCAATGCAATATGCCTTTCATTGATGGCATTAAAAGAGATTATCAAACGGCGCTTATTTCTGATAAATTAAAAGCGTTATTAAGCATTGCCGGCAGTGTACAAAAGGGCGGTAAGTTTGTTACCACTGAACAAATTGAAAGTGCTAAAAGCGGTGGCGCAACAGACAAAGAAATACATGATACGGTTTTAATTGCCGCTGCCTTTTGCATGTTTAACCGTTATGTTGACGGCTTGAATACATGGGCGCCGCAAGACCTGCAAGTATATGTGAACCGTGCGCCGATGCGAGCAAAAGATGGTTATGCAAACATGAATTTTAGTAAATAAACAACATTGATTGTGAACAGATTTAAACAGTACTATGAACATTAAAACAGAACCCATTGAAAGTGTACCCCGACCTAAATATTTAGTTGTCGCACAACAGGCATTTTTAGAACAAGAGATCAATAAAAATGAGTTGGCGAAGTTATCTGACGAAGCACTGAAAGATACCATCAAACGTTTTGAAGAAACCGGCTCGCCGGTAATTACAGACGGGCACACAAGACAATTGCCAGCTATTACTGCCGGACCTTTTCAGTATAAAATCTATGCTTCTTCTTATCCAATTAAAGCCAAACAACTCACCGCCTTACCGGTAAAAGCAAGCTGTGATAGCGGTTTCAGCCATGAGCTTATTGTATCCGCAGGAAGGCATTGCCGGATATTTTCAAGAACAATTTATAAGCGATTTATTGAACGAAGCAGAAACCGGTATAAGAAGTTGTTTCTCCACAACAACCTGGAACAACTGATGATTGCGGTTCTCCCTTTTACCGATGACCTTTCTACTTTAAGAGATACGGCATTTGAAAAATTAAATCACGCATTGAAGGAACCAAACTGGCAGAAAAAATACTTTCCAAAACCGTTTATTCATTTTAAAAACAAGTAAAAACAAAACACTATGCCTCATATTCATGTAGATAAAAACTTGCCGGGCATCCGGTCGTTAATGGCTTTCAGTCCTGAAACAGCCGGGCCCATGGGCGATCTTGCCAACTTATTATTGCGCAGCAACGAAGGCTTAAGCATGGCAGACCGTGAACTGATTGCCACTTATGTTTCTTACCTTAACGATTGTTTTTATTGCCAGCAATCGCATGGCGCAATTGCAGTTTGTTATTTGGATGGAGATAATGAGTTGGTAGAACAGGTTAAAAAAGATTATCAACACGCTGACATTTCAGACAAATTAAAAGCTTTGCTAAGCATTGCCGGCAGCGTGCAACGGGGCGGAAAATATGTAACACCGCAACAAATTGAAACCGCTAAAAATCTGGGTGCTACCGACAAAGACATACATGATGCCGTGCTAATTGCTGCAGCTTTTTGCATGTTTAACCGCTATGTAGATGGGCTGGCTGCTAACACGCCAACGGATCTTTCTACTTATGCAGCAAGAGGAAAACAGGTAGCAACAAAAGGTTATGGCAATCATATCTTCTCAACACCGCAGCCTGTTTAATTTATGAATAAAAACAAATCATCCCTTATTCAAACTAATTTAGAATTTAACCAGTAACCAAAAAAGAAAAATCAATGAAACAAAAACTGCTTATTCTTTCAGCTTATCTATGTTTAATACTGATGCCGCTGCTGTTGTTCGCACAAAATCAAACAGTCTCATCGCAGGTAACAGAATCCAACGGATCGCCTATTCCTGGCGCAACCGTTTCTACTAAAAGCGGGGAGCAAACAATAGCCGCTGATGCGCAGGGAAAATTTACCTTACAAGTATCCTCCGATGCTGTTATTACTATCAACGCAACCGGCTTTAAAACAAAAACAATAAAAGCTGGTGCCATTACCAACACTATTGTTTTGGAAGAAGATGTTGCCCGGCTGGATGAGGTGGTTGTAACCGGTTTGGCAACCACAGTAAAAAGAAGAAACCTCGCTAATGCAGTAACTACCATTTCATCAAAACAACTTACCGGCACAGCGCCTGCGCAAACATTGGATGCTGCGTTGGAAGGCAAAATTCCCGGAGCTTATATCAATGCCAACTCAGGTGCGCCCGGTGGCGGCATTTCTATAAAGCTGCGCGGTGTTACTTCTGTATATGGAACTACACAACCTTTGTATGTGGTTGATGGTGTGTTTGTTGACAACACTTCTACTTCTGCCGGATTAAACGCAGTAACGAATGCAGCCAGTGGAGGATTGCCAACATCTACACAAGACAATCCTTCGAGCCGCATTGCAGATTTGCGACCTGAAGACATTGAAAACATAGAGATTTTAAAAGGTGCATCGGCTGCGGCTATCTATGGCTCCAAAGCAGCGGCGGGTGTAATTATCATTACTACCAAGCGGGGCAAGGGAGGCAAAACATCCATTAGTTTATCGCAGGATTTAGGTTTGATTACCGCCCGCAAATTATTAGGCGTGCGCACTTTTACTGCCGATCGTGCAGCAAGCTTATCCGGCGACAGTGCCACCAGCGCAGCTCTTCGCCAGCAATTCTTAGATGCTCAATCTGCCGGCAAAATTTATGATTATGAAAAAGAAATTTATGGCAACACCGGCTTTGCGAGAAACACAGTTTTAAGCATGAACGGCGGCAACGAAAAAACCAGTTTTTATTTTTCTGTTGCACAAAAAGATGAAGGTGGTATTGTAAAAAACACTGGCTACCGCAATACGAGCCTGCGTTTAAATGTTGACCATCGCATAACCGATGCCATTAAAATCGGTATCAGTACTAACTATATCAATTCATCTGCCGACAGAGGCTTGTTTGGTAATGATAATTTAGGCGTTACCACCGGCATTGCGCTTTCATCAACGCCATCTTTTGCACAGCTGCATCCCGATGCGAACGGTAATTATCCAAACGATCCTTTTGCGGCTGCAAATCCACTGCAAACAATTGCTCTGATGAAAAATAATGAATCGGTAAACCGCTTTATTACAGGGTTAAACCTGGATGCTACATTACAAAAAAGCAATGCCAGCACTACCAAATTTGTAGCACGTGGGGGCTTCGATTTTTATAATCTGGAAACAAATGTATTGTTCCCCGGTACGTTGCAGTTTCAGGCAGTAAATAAAGGCACATCCATACAAGGATTCACCAAAAATTTAAGCACCAACTATATTCTTTCCTTGGTAAACACGTACACACCTTCTACCAACGTATCGCTTACCACATCGGCTGGTCTTACACAGGAAACAGGCAATTACAACAACCTGCTGAACATTGCAACGCAGGTAATTGCAGGGCAGTCAAACGTTGACCAGGCAGGCGCTTTGAACGCTACACAGCTTCGTACAAAATATTTGAACACCGGCGTTTTTATACAGGAAGAAGCTACAATTATTGATGCCGTTACCTTAACCGGTGGTGTGCGTTTCGATAGAAGCAGCAACAATGGAGATGCGTCTAAATATTACACATATCCAAAAGCAGGTGTATCCTGGAATTTAACCCGTTCAGGCATTGTGCCGGAAGGCTTTTTTGATAATATAAAATTGCGGGCTGCTTACGGGCAAGCGAACAATGTTCCGGCTTATGGCAGCAAATTTACAGGCATGGTTATCTCCAACATTGCAGGCAACCCGGGCGTGATTGTAAACACGCAGGAAGGTCAGTCAGCCATAAGACCGGAACGGCAAACCGAATTTGAAACCGGCTTAGACTTCAGTGTGCTGAAAAGCAGGCTGGGCTTTGAATTGACGTATTATAACAAAACCATTAACGACTTTCTAATGTTGCAAAGTCTGCCATCATCGTCAGGCTTTAGCAGCAAGTGGATAAATGCCGGAAACCTTCGTAACCGTGGTGTTGAATTGGGCATGAATGCAAGACCGGTTCAAACAAAAAACATAACATGGAACAGTTCGGTAAATTTCTGGCTCAACCGTTCAAAAGTAACGAAGCTAACCATTCCTTCTGTGCCGCAAGGTTCGTTTGGTTATGTGCTTGGTTCTTTTCAAATTCAGCAGGGCAAATCAGGCACGCAAATTTTAGGTTTGGATGGCGCAAACGGTGTTGCAGTGTTGGGCGATGCCGAACCAAAATTCCAGATGAACACGTATAACGAAATAACGTTCTTCAATCATTTAAGTTTGCGATTTTTAATTCATTGGAAGCAGGGCGGTGATAATATTAATCTCACGGCTTTAGAAAATGATTTTGGAGGTACCAGTGCCGATTACGATAAAATAACCAACAAGCAAGGATTGCCCGATGCCATTTATCGCATTTCACAGATAGGCTCCAGTGCACGAATCTTTGTGCAGGACGCAAGCTATCTGCGTTTGCGCGAAGCCGGTTTGTATTATACATTCACCAAAACAGGCATCAGTTTTATAAAAGGCGCACGTGTTGGCGTATCGCTCAACAACTATGTAACCATTACAAAATATAAATCGTATGATCCAGAAGTGTCGAACTTTGGAACAGGCTTTTCAACAGGCGTGGATGTAGATCCATACCCAGCCAGCAAACGTGCTGAACTTCATGTATCATTCGATTTATAAAAAATATCTGGATCAGGATGAATGGGATTTATAAACACAAAAAATACATTCCATAACAAACGCTCGTTGAAGAAAAAAACAGAGCAAAAACAAAAGCCAAAAAGCTAATAGCGAATAGCTCGTAGCTACAAAATTTAAAGTATGAAAAAAACAATCACCATACACATGATGCTCCTCGCATCGCTCCTGTTTCTTTTTGCATCGTGCAAAAAAGATTATGGCAATTTAAACGGCGCAACCGTTGAACAATTTCAAAGCAATGCCACCGCTGCAGAACTTAATAATTTAGTAAGCGGAACCGAGTCGGGTATGCGCAATGGGCTTGCTTTTTATTTAGATGATGTTGGCATTATTGGAAGAGAAAATTATCATTTTGCTACTTCAGAGCCGCGTTATGTTACCGACTTGTTAGGCGCCAACAGCGCAACACTAAGCGGCAGTAATTTTTATATCACAACGCCGTGGGCGGCACGTTACCGCGTAGTAAAAAATTGCAACGTTTTAATACAGGCTGCTAACAATTCAGCCACTATCACGGCAGCGCAAAAAGGCGGCTATACAGGCTTTGCAAAGATGATAAAAGCGTATCAGTTGTTATTAAACTTAAACCTTACTGATAGCAACGGCATTCGCGTTGATGTTGCCAACCCCGATAATTTGGGTCCCATTGTAAATTATAATGATGGTCTTACAGCCATCGCTTCTTTACTTGATTCTGCCAGTGCTGATTTTAGTACAGCAAATGTTAGTTATCCGTTAGCAGGCTTCAGCAGTTTCAATACTGCCGCTGGTTTGTTGCAGGTAAGCAAGGCATTGTCGGCAAGAGCAGCCGTTTATCAGCAACGCTGGAATGATGCGCTAACTGATTTGAATGCGTCTTTTTTCGGATTGAACAATGACTTTTATTTAGGCGTATATCATGTATTCGGCACCGGCTCGGGCGACCAGTTAAACCCTGTTTTTATACCGCAAAATCAAACCGGCGAAGTGCGTCCTGCACATCCTTCTTATGCAGCCGATATTGAAGCGGGCGATGATAGAATTGGCAAGGCCACGCTGCGCACATCACCTGTTTCTTTGAACGGACTTACCAGCAACCGTGATGTTTGGGTTTACACATCCAGCACTGCGCCAATACCCATCATCCGTAATGAAGAGTTGATTTTAATTTATGCAGAAGCTAACATTCAACTAAATAATTTGGGCGAAGGCATAAAAGCATTAAATGTAATCAGAAGTAAACATAACCTTCCAAACTATAGCGGTGCTGTAACCCAACCTGCTTTGATAGATGAAATGCTGAAGCAAAGAAGATATTCTTTATATTTTGAAGGGCATAGATGGATTGATATGCGCCGCTACAACCGCTTGAATGAATTGCCGATTGACCGTGCGGGAGATGATGTGTGGAGCGAATTTCCGCTGCCGGTAACGGAATAAAAAAGCATAAATACCAACGCCGGTAACGGCATATTTTAATGTATGAAACGATTGTTTTTAGTAACAGGTTTTCTTCTTTTATTTGCTTCGGAAATTGCGCGTGTTTATTTTATCATGCCGTTTCCGGGCAGCCAGCAAACAAACACAATTGATGTTGCTTACTGGCTTAACAATAATATTTTCTGGATACGCATACTGGCGTTGGTGTTATTGATTTATCCGCTATCTGTCATCTTTACAAAAGAAAAAAGATGGCTGAAAATTTTATCTGTCTCCCTGCTCTTTTTATATTCTGTTGTTTTCTTTTTTTTCAATTATCGTTTTGAAGCGGATACTATGTTTTATCAGCCACGCAACAAACAATTCGCTGATGCAACCCATTCAAATATCAGTAAAAACAAACTCATACTTGGCGTGATGATAAACGGCGAAGCCAAAGCCTACCCCATTCAGCTCATTGGTTATCATCACCAGGTAAGAGACACCGTTGGCGGACAGCCGGTAATAATTACTTATTGCACTGTATGCCGTACCGGTCGTGCATTTCAGCCGTTTGTAAATGGGAAAAATGAAACCTTCCGGCTTGTTGGCATGGATCATTTTAATGCAATGTTTGAAGATGCAGCAACCAAAAGCTGGTGGCGGCAGGCAACCGGCGAAGCCATTGCAGGTCCATTAAAAGGAAAGTCGTTACAAGAAATACCATCACAGCAAATGACGTTAGAAAGCTGGCTGCAAATGCATCCATCCTCAACCATCCTGCAGCCTGATACAACGTTTAAAGACGAATACAAAAGCCTTGCTGATTATGATAACGGCACCATCAAAGGAAGTTTAGAGCATAGAGATTCCGCCTCCTGGAAATTTAAATCATGGGTAATTGGTGTAAAAGAAAACGGTTTTGCAAAAGCATACGATTGGAATGAATTGGTGAAGAATAAAATGATTCAGGACTCATTGCCATCAATGCCTTTATTGGTAACGATTGAAAAAGATACAGCTACGTTTCATGTGTTTAACAGGCGTGTAAACAATGTTATTTTACAATTTGAAAAAAGAGATAGCAACGCCTTAACAGATACCAATACAAACTCTGTATGGACAATGAACGGCTTATGTGTTGATGGAAAATTAAAAGGTGTGCAAATGGCTGCCTTACAAGCCTATCAAGAGTTCTGGCATTCGTGGCGAACGTTTCATCCCAATACGCTACTTTATAAATAACTTAAAAGAACGCGGCTCTCCGCTCGTTTGTTTTTCATTGTTCAAAGCATTATCCGGAGTAATGTTTATAAGTTTTATTGCTATCCCACAAATCCAATCGCGTTATGGCTTCCATCGCAATACGGCTTGTTTGCTGATGCACCACAACGGCAAAAAGCAGTTACTTTATTTTTATGCGTGGCAACATCGTTTTCTTTTACTACAATATTTCCGTGTACTAATAAAGGTCCGTTCCGCAATACTTCTACAATACTTTCGCCGCTTGTTTGCTCTGGTTTGTTTTTATCATTATTTCTGTAAAAACTCAAAGCTCCGCTCGGGCATTTGTTTATCTGCTCTATAATTCTTTGTGTGCCCGCGCCTCCTGCTTTTATCCATGGGCGTTCTTTCGGATTAAAAACATCTATCAAACCTGTTTCGCCTTTCCAGCAAAGCGTAGAATGAATACACATCTTCGGTTTCCATACGATGGTTATTTCGCCGTTGGTATATGTTTTTGTAATCTCATCCATGCTTATTTTTTAACAAGATAAAGTTCTTTTACAGAAAAGAAAAAGAGCCGTTTTAGTAAACAGCTCTTTTTACAAAAAGATGAGTAAATACTAACGCTCGATGATTAATTTTTGCAATAACACTTGGGTGCTGTTGTTGGTAATTTTTACATGATACACACCATTGGCGAGCGATGAAACATTCAACGGCATTTGCATATCATTGCCTGATGCCTGTGCTGTTTGACTGATGCAAATTCTCCCGCTGGCATCTGCAATAGTTATCTGAATTTTTCCTGAAATGTTGTTATCTACTTTTAAATAGGCGGTGCCATTTTTTACAGGGTTAGGGTACAACATAACTTTTGCGTTTCCCGTTAACGGATTAATTTTTACAATGGCAGAATAAGTTGCGCTACCATCTTGATTGATGGTTTTTAGTTTATAATAAACAACGCCTGTTGCGTTGACGGCAGCTGCAGATTTATCAGTGAAAATATAGCTGTGCTGAACTTCATTGGCAGCTTTAACAGAGCCAATAGAAGTGAAATGAATACCATCAAAAGAACGCTCAACAGTGAAAGAATTTATATTCCGTTCGTTGGCTGTTGTCCAGTTTACAGTAATAGCATTCGTGTTTCTGAATCCACTGAAAGATAGCAATTGCAAAGGCAAAACAGCACTTGCATTCTGATCAATAAACACATGATACTCGCCGGGTTGCAGCGTATAAGTTTGCGCTGTGTTCGTTACCGAAAATGAAGTGCCGGCAAGATAATCGTACCAGGTGCCGGTATGAGAAAAGGTAATGCTTCCGCTTTGCGCCACCACATCAAAATTTCCAATTACAGCAATATCAATGGGTGCCGAATTAATAGTTTCCCATTTAAAAGCGCCCGTTAAACTCCACCTGATGCTATCGGCAGGTGCTGTGAAGGCAGGAAGATAAGCAGCATGTTCACGAAGCGCAAACAAACGTGCATATACATTGCGCAAAGCAGCACGGTTAGGATCGGTAAGATAATCCCAACGGATGGGTTTAGGATCGGTGCGGCAATTGTTGTTAATTGTAACACTATCAGCACAAGTGTTGATGGAATAATCGTATCCTAACTCGCCAAACTGCCATAGCATTTTTGGCGCAGGCTGCATTGCCCAAAACGCTGTTGCCATTGCGTTTCGTTGCAAACCGGTAGGAATATTTTTTATGTTGTAAGAACCGTTGCTGTTTCCATACTGTTCATTTTTATACATCAGTCTTTCTTCATCGTGGCTTTCCTGGTAAGTAACAAGGTTAGGGTTTGCCCAGCCTCTGTCTGAATAAATTCCATAACTCAAATCCGAACCATTGTTATCCAAATAACCCATGGTTGCCTGGTTGTAATTATAATTTTCATTACCCCATAACATCATTCCATAATTGCTTAAATCAATCTCTTCATTATTAGCAGCAAAGTGTTCCAAAATGCAATACGAGCCGGGAACAATATTTTGCATCGTATCATAAATTCGCTTCCAAATGGTAACACGACCCGTATCGTATTCTGCCCATAAATTATAGTCGTTACCGGAATACTTTTGGGTAAAGCCTTTTGATAAATCCCATCGGAAACCATCAATTTTATAATCGAGCAACCAATGCTCAACCACGCGTTCAACCAATTCTTCCGTAGCCGGGCTTGTATGATTAAAATCGTAGCCAACACTTGCCGGATGCGGCGCCACGGCGTTGTGCCAGGGATTATTTGCGGCTGGTTGTTGAAGAACCGGATCCCAGTACAATTGCACAGTTGGCGAAGAGCCAAATGCATGGTTCATCACCATATCCATAACTACCGCAATGCCTAATTTATGGCAGGTATCTATAAATTGCTTTACGGCTGTTTGGGTACCATAATATTTATCAGGCGCAAAAAAGAAATCGGGATTGTAACCCCAGCTAATGTTGCCTTCAAACTCATTGAACGGCATTACTTCGATGGTGTTAATGCCAAGGCTTTTTAAATAAGATAAGGAATCCTTTACCGTTTGCCAGTTATGCTTTGCAACAAAATCTCTAATTAACAATTCGTAGATAACAAGATTGCGTTTATCGGGTTTGGTAAAGTTTGTAACCTGCCAGTTGTAAGCAGGCTGTGCAGTTTGCAACACGCTTACAATGCCGGTTTGCCCTGCAGGGTAAGGTTTTGAATTCGGATACGTTTGCGCATCAATGTAAGGGTCGTTAACAGGGTCTAATATTTTTTCAGTAAACATATCTGCCACTTTCAGCGTATCATCCACTACATATTGATATGCGTACTCTACACCTGCACTTAAGCCCGTTAAAGTAATCCAGTAACGGCTACTGTCGGGTGTCCGGTACATTTCATAGCCAGCCGAGCGCATCCAGTTATTAAAGTCTCCAATTACGGCAGCACGGGTTTTAAAAGGAGCGAATAAAACAAGCGTAACCGAAGTGCCATCCTTACCATAATTAATGCCGTCTCTTACGCCAGCCGGAAGGCTTTGCACCACAACAGTTGAATTTACATAAAAAGAAAGTGTGTCGGCTTTTATAACCGAGCCTGAGGTTGCCGTTACGATAACCTGGTTATTTCCGTTTACAGCAGCGGCTGTTGCCGTAATAGTTGTGCCTGTGGTGGAAGCAATGGCTTTTCCGTTATAAAACAACTGCAACACCGCCGTAGTGCTGGCTACCGCCGAAACAGTAACTGCATCGCCTGCTTTATAGGTTATAGGTTCAGGCAAAGAAGCAAACAGAGGCTGCCGGTAAGGCTGCGTAATTCTGGTTTGCAAGCCGGTTGTGTAAACAGGCACATACATATCGCTGCCATCGCTGTTGGCGAGTTTTGTGTTGCCATCACCGCTTCGAAATAAGATGGCAATCTTTACAATGGTTTCTGTTGGGTCGGTCATTTTAAAAAACGAACGCACAGTGCCCGGCAACGTAAACGTCCATTGATTTACACCGGTTGAAACCGCATGAATGCTATCTGCTGTGGTAGCCCATGTCGATTGCACATGCCGCCAGTCGCTGCTGTTATTACTTTGATTTGTAATTACACCAATATGCACGTACACATCGCCGGCAGCATGGTTCAGCAAACCTTTATTGCCTTTTGTAGCATCCGCTGTGATGGTTATGTTTTGAGATTGTTCTGTAATAAAAGTTGGCGACCAGGAGAGCAATTGGCTGTGCGCTGTGCAAAATAAGAATACACAGAAAAAGGTAAATAAAAATTTCATAAGCTACAATCGTTTAAGTGAGTGTGTAAAGGATACACAAATATTGAACGCTTTAGGAAAGAAAGCAAATTTTTTTCTTGAAAAAATAGGGAGAATCGGTGGCGGTTGGAATGACAATTTGTTACGTTTTGTTTTCATTAAAATATGGATTTCGTTTGTTGTTTGGTAATAAGTAAAAATCTCTTTACTAAATCAACTTTTTTATTATAATGAGATGGCTTGATTCCTCGGCATGACGCTGTAAAATAACTTTAATGAACAAGGTTTATTATTGATGCTCTTTTTGAAATGCTATTCATAAGTACATAAACAATGGAAAAACAAAGGCACGCTTTTTTAAAAACAAATTAGCAAATCATCATGTATCATTACAACAAAATTTTTTGATGATTACAATAAAAAAAATAAGCAGCCTTGTATTGTCTGTAATGCTTTGCTGCACTGGCTTTGCGCAGCCAAATACTAAAACTGGCATCGCACCCTTTTCAATCGCCATGCTGAATGGAAAGACTTATACTTATAAAGAATTGAAAAAAAACATTCCAACCATTCTTATTTATTTTTCACCTACCTGCGAGCATTGCCAGGCGTTTACAAAAGAGTTGCTGAAATACGATAAGGATTTAAATAATAAACAAATTGTAATGATAACGTACCAGCCGGTGAAAGAGATGAAACCGTTTGATTCCACCTTTCATATCTCATCGAAGCATTACATAAAAATGGGAACAGAAGGCTACACATTTACAGTACAAAAATATTATGGCGTGCAACGCTTTCCTTTTGTGGCAATGTATAACAAAGAGATGAAATTGGTAAAAACTATTCCCTTTGTTACCGAGCCGGAAGCAGTAGCAAAAGAAGTGGCTTCTTTGTAAAACGAAAAATATGATCCTTATGAAAAGCAATAGTCAATCCATCAATATTTTTGTTTTTACTTCATTTCTTTTTATGCAAATCGGCGCCATTGCACAAGGCAAACCTTACAATGAACTGTATCGTCCGCAAATCCATTTTACACCTCCGGCGCATTGGATGAACGACCCCAACGGAATGGTATATAATGATGGCATCTACCATCTGTTTTATCAATATTATCCTGACAGTACGGTTTGGGGACCGATGCATTGGGGACACGCTATCAGCACCGATTTGATACATTGGAAACATCAGCCCATTGCATTGTACCCAGACAGTTTGGGATACATATATTCGGGCAGTGCAGTGGTTGACAAAAACAACACTTCCGGCTTTGGAAAAGACGGCAAAGCACCATTGGTTGCCATCTACACAAGTCATGATATGGTTGCAGAACGAGCCGGTAAAAACGATTATGAACGGCAGTGCATTGCTTACAGTTTGGATAACGGAAAAAAATGGACGAAGTATGAAAACAATCCTGTGCTTCCTAATGGAGGCAGCCGCGATTTTCGCGATCCGAAAGTAATGTGGTTTGAAAAAAATAAAAAGTGGATCATGATATTGGCAGTGAAAGATCATGTTTCTTTTTATTCATCACCCAACCTAAAAAACTGGACGCATGAAAGCGACTTCGGAAGCTCACTTGGCGCTCATGGCGGCGTATGGGAATGCCCTGATTTGTTTTTATTGCAACACAATGGCAAAGAGGTTTGGGTAGCAATGGTAAACATCAATCCTGGTGCGCCAAACGGCGGTTCAGGCACACAATATTTTACAGGGCATTTTGATGGAAAAACTTTTACAGCCGATGATGCAAATGATATAAAATGGATGGATTACGGTACTGATAATTATGCTGGCGTAACATGGAGCAACACGGGTAACCGGCGCATTTTTTTGGGCTGGATGAGCAACTGGAATTACGCCACAAAAGTGCCTACCTCAACATGGCGCAGTGCCAATACAGTGCCGCGGGAATTGAGCGTAAAAGAGGTTAAAAACAAACTATATGTTACTTCAATGCCGGTAAAAGAATTGAATACAATAGCAACGCCTTTTAAAACACTTACCCATATAAAAGCTGATAATTATAAAGTAGCTGATACAAAAAATATTAACACGGCATATCGTGTTACTGTATCTGCCAATCAACTTACTAACTTTTCAATCTCTTTCTCAAACATAAGCGGAGAAAGCCTTGTAGCCGGTTACGATAAAAACAGCAATCAATATTTTATTGATAGAACGAAAACGGGTGAATCTGATTTTAATAAAGAATTTGCAGCCAAACATACTGCGCCAAGGTTAGCTGATGAAGCTGAAATGAACATCACATTTATCATTGATGCGGCTTCAATAGAAATGTTTGCAGATGATGGATTAACTGTGATGACCGACATCTTTTTTCCTAAATCTTTATTGAATGAAATTCAAATTTCATCGCCGGATCATCTCCAGATTCAAAAGTTACAAGTTGATAAATTGAAGCCTGTCTGGAAATAATAAACAGGTTTGTTTTTGCTTCAAAAATAAGTTCTGTAAAGTTGTACTCTGGGTATATCAATCACTTCATCATACACATCCAAGGCATCTCATCAATCCTGGTTCAGACAACTGCTTTTTTTAATCAATATCTTCGCACTTAAAAAAAATTCATGAGTTTTTTTGGAAAACTGTTTGGCAAGAAAGAAAAAGAATCGTTGGATGAAGGCTTGCAAAAAACAAAGACTTCTTTTTTTGAAAAAATAACCAAAGCCGTTGCGGGCAAAAGCACCGTAGATGAAGAAGTGCTCGATAATTTAGAAGAAGCGCTTATGACCGCTGATGTTGGTGTTGAAACTTCTATTGAAATTATTGAGCGCATTGAAAAGCGCGTGGCACGAGATAAGTATATAGGTACAGGCGAACTAAACCGTTTGTTGCAGGATGAAATTGAAGCCATGCTTGTTGATTCGCCCGACCAAACACACAAAGATTTTACGGTTACAACAAAGCCTTATATCATGCTGGTGGTTGGCGTAAATGGCGTTGGCAAAACCACTACCATTGGCAAGCTGGCTTACAATTATAAAAAGGCTGGCAACAATGTGATATTAGGTGCGGCCGATACGTTTCGTGCCGCAGCGGTCGATCAGCTTACCATTTGGAGCGAGCGTGCGGGTGTGCCAATTGTAAAGCAGGCAATGGGCAGCGACCCTGCCAGCGTTGCATTTGATACAGCGCAAAGTGCCGTTGCGCGCAATGCCGATATTGCTATTATTGATACTGCCGGCAGGCTACACAACAAGCTGCATTTAATGGAAGAGTTGAGTAAAATAAAACGTGTAATCAGCAAAGTAATTCCCGGTGCGCCGCATGAAGTTTTGTTAGTGCTTGATGGCTCAACCGGGCAAAACGCTGTAGAGCAGGCAAAGCAGTTTATGCAGGCAACAGAAGTAACTTCTTTAGCGGTTACAAAGCTGGATGGTACTGCTAAAGGCGGCGTTGTTTTGGCAATTGCAAACCAGTTAAAAATTCCGGTGAAGTTTATTGGAGTCGGTGAAAAAATGACTGATCTTCTCATCTTTGATAAGCATGAATTTGTAGATAGTTTGTTTTCATTAGAAAAATGAGAAGTGTGTTGTGAATGGTGTGTTGTGAGTGGTGAATAGTGAGTTGTGAATTGTGAATAAAAATACAGACAACTTAATACCGAATACAATTTTATGTTACCGGCTTTTGTAACTCCGATTTATCGTCCCTTGCGTCGCACACTTGTACGCTTTATAATTAATTGAGCTTTTATGCGAGTAAAAGAAAAGGTTCCGAACTTTTTAAAAGTTCGGAACCTTTTCTAACAAATTATTTCTTATTTCCTGTGTGCTTTAGCGGTACAAAAAACAGTGCAAAAACAAAAGCATGAACAAATCACAAATACGAACCGTTGATGTTACTCGCTACGTTACGCCGTTGCGTGAAGGCGGCTCGCTGCCAGCCATTGTGGAAGCTGATGACGGCTTTTTATATGTGCTTAAATTTCGCGGTGCGGGGCAAGGCATTAAAACATTAATTGCCGAATTAATTGCAGGTGAAATTGCCCGTGCCGTAAGTCTGAAAGTTCCTGAAGTAGTGTTCGCCAATTTGGCTTCCGACTTTGGCAGAACCGAACCCGATGAAGAAATTCAAGACCTTCTGAAAGCCAGCACAGGCTTGAATTTAGGCTTGCATTATTTAAGTGGCGCTGCCACGTTTGATACTTCGGTAAACAGCGTTGACGCAATGCTTGCTTCTAAAATTGTATGGCTTGATGCTTTTATTATGAATGTTGACAGAACCGCTCGCAACACCAACATGCTGATGTGGCGCAACGAGCTTTGGTTAATTGACCATGGCGCGGCGTTTTATTTTCATCATTCATGGGATGATATGGAAAAGCAAAGCAAACGGCCTTTCACGCAAATAAAGGATCATGTGCTGCTTCCTTTTGCAACCGACCTGCATGAAGCGGATAAAGAGTTTCGTTTCATTCTCACCGAAAAAACCATTCGGGATATTCTTCATCTTGTGCCCCATGAATGGCTTTCCATTGCAGAGCCATCAGATGTTTCGGCTGATGAAAAACGCATGGTGTATTTTCATTTTTTACAGGATCGTTTGAATCATTCTTCCATCTTTTTAAACGAAGCAAACCATGCAAGAGAAGCACTTATTTGAGTATGCGGTTATCCGCGTGGTGCCGCGTGTGGAGCGGGAAGAATTTGTGAATGTGGGCGTGATATTGTATTGCGCTTCACAACGGTTTTTAGCAACAGAATTTATAATTGATGAAAGAAAAATAATATCGTTGTGCGATGAGTTTAACATCTACGATTTGATTAAACGGCTGCAAGGGTTTAAAAAAATTTGCGAAGGCAGCAAAGAAGCCGGACCCATTGCGCAATTGCCCATAGCATCACGCTTCCGGTGGTTAACGGCATCACGAAGTACGGTTATACAAACCTCAAAAGTGCATCCGGGTTTATGCAAAAACGCAAGCAAAACACTGGAACGATTGTTTGAACAATTGGTAATGTAAAAAATCAATTGTATGAACAATTAAAAATGCAGTAAAAACAAACGAACAAAACATTTTTGGTAGCGGTATAAATTGTATGATGATAAAACAAACCACATAGAATCAATAGGTACATAGGAAAGAAAACACATAGAAAAATCTATTTAAAGTCTCTGTTTGTTCTGTGCCTATGTGTTTTCATCAAACTTCTCATACCACTACCACATTTTTATACAATCATGCAAACAAAAACAAACGCGCCATTATTAATGAAACGAAAGTTGGTTATGTGTAGTAAAGAAATAAATTACATAAACCAAACTTCATTTTTTATTAACGAAACCCTTACTTCTTTGTTTATTTCAATGTTTGATAGGTTTGTTTTTACTGCAATTACTTCACCATTGCCAAACTGAACATCTGCCTCATAAGCGCTTCCTAAAAAGCGAACATCTTTAACCTTGCCTTTTACAAATTTCGTTTGTAACGAATTGATGCAAAATTGTTCGGGGCGAATAAAAACTTTCTTGCCGTTTTCTTCAATGGGCGTTTGTAAAAAAGCATTATAAAATGATGTGGCAAGTAAATTATAACTTCCCGAAAGTGCAGCTACGTATTCATTAACCGGAAAGCAGTAAATATCTTCCGGAGTTCCTTTTTGGATTATCGTTCCATCTTTCATTACTAATATTTCGTTTGCCCAGGAAAGCAAATCATGCGGGTCGTGAGAGATAAGCATACAAGTGATGTTCAGTTTTTCACTTACCTCCTGAACTACTTTTTTTAATACGTTTTTATGAATAATGTCGAGGTTAGAATAAGGCTCATCAAGCAGTAACAATGCAGGTGATGATAACAACAATCGCGCTAAGGCAATGCGTTGCTTCTCTCCTCCCGAAACTTCTGTTGTTTTTCGTTTCAAAAGATGTTTAATTCTGCACACTTCAAACAAAGCATCCGCTTCTTCATCGCTTAATTGATTGAGATAATTCAATTCGTCCTCAACCTTGTAATTGTTTCGCAATTCAAAATGTTGCGACAGATATGCAATCTGCGGATGACCAGGCAACAGTTTTTCTAACGGCCCTTTTATCTTTTTGTTTTGAAAGATAACTTCACCTCCATCTGGCTGAACCAATCCTGCAATTATCTTTAATAATGTGCTTTTACCCGAACCCGTTTCGCCTGCGATGGCTGTTTTATGAAATTGCGATATTGCAAAGCTGATATTCTTGAGTGTAGCTAATTCGCCTTGTTGTTTACTTATGTTTATAACTTCTAATAAATTCATGTTGCAAAAATCATCTTATCAAACAACAAAAGTAGAATTGCGCAAGGAGCGCATTCTCGTTAATCGTTGTTTATAAATTTTTATTCCGGAAATTTTTTTCTAATTCTTTTGTCAAATTTTGTTAAACCAATAAAAACCCTTATTAATTTGTTTTACATTTCGCTCATTATGCGTAATTTTGCCATCCTTTTTAATTGAGCAGCAATAGTAAAGAGGATGATAACAAGCGTAACAAGATCACTTCTCTTTCATTGTATTACCTCGAATCTTTTCTTATCAAGAATTAAGAAGAGTTATTAAGCAAAAAACCGGTTAAATTCAGATATGTCATCAACAAAAGTTCAAAACAGGGTCAGCTTCGGTAAAACCAAACACCTTGCTGAAACACCTGATTTATTAGACATTCAGTTACAATCTTTCAGGGAATTTTTTCAGTTGGAAACCACGCCCGATAAACGCAACGTTGAAGGTTTGTTCCGTGTGTTTAAAGAAAACTTTCCCATCACCGACACGAGAAACATTTTCGTGCTCGAATTTTTAGATTATTTTATTGATCCTCCACGCTACACCATTGAAGAATGTATGGAACGTGGTTTAACTTATGCAGTTCCGCTGAAAGCCAAGCTGCGCTTGAGTTGTAACGACGAAGAGCATGTGGATTTTCAAACGATTGTGCAGGATGTGTTTCTTGGAAACATTCCTTACATGACGCCGCGTGGTACCTTTGTTATTAATGGTGCAGAGCGTGTGGTGGTTTCGCAACTTCATCGTTCTCCGGGTGTTTTTTTCGGTCAGTCTATTCACCCGAATGGCACTAAAATTTACTCCGCCCGTGTAATTCCTTTTAAAGGCGCGTGGATGGAATTTGCTACCGACATTAACAACGTAATGTATGCGTACATTGACCGTAAAAAGAAATTTCCGGTAACTACTTTATTGCGTTCTATTGGTTTTGAAACAGATAAAGACATTCTGGAACTGTTCGGAATGGCTACTGAAGTGCCTGCCGATAAAAAATCGCTGCAAAAACAATTGGGTAAAAAATTAGCTGCGCGTGTTTTGAGAACATGGGTAGAAGATTTTGTGGATGAAGATACCGGCGAAGTGGTTTCTATCGAGCGAAATGAAATTGTGATGGAACGCGATACGGTGCTGGATGAAGATGCCATTGCTACCATTATTGATGTGGAAGCTAAGAGTGTATTTGTTCAACGTGAAGATGTAGGCGGCGATTATGCTATCATCTACAATACATTAAATAAAGACACTTCCAACAGCGAATTAGAAGCGGTACAGCATATTTATCGCCAGTTGCGTGGTGCCGATGCGCCGGATAATGAAACGGCGCGTGGTATTATTGATAAATTGTTCTTCAGCGATAAGCGTTACGATTTGGGCGAAGTAGGTCGTTATAAAATTAACCGCAAACTGGGCGTAACGCAGAAGCTCACCAATAAAGTTCTTACCAAAGAAGACATTATTGAAATTATAAAATATCTCGTTCGTTTAACCAATGCAAAAGCGGATATTGATGATATTGACCATTTAAGCAACCGCCGTGTTCGTACGGTTGGCGAACAGTTGTATGCACAGTTTGGCGTTGGCCTGGCGCGTATGGCACGTACCATCCGCGAAAGAATGAACGTAAGAGACAATGAAGTGTTTACGCCGGTTGATTTGATTAATGCACGTACTTTATCTTCTGTTATCAATTCATTTTTTGGAACTTCACAGTTAAGCCAGTTTTTAGATCAAACCAATCCGCTTTCTGAAATCACGCACAAGCGTCGTATTTCTGCACTCGGACCCGGAGGTTTAAGCCGTGAGCGTGCAGGCTTTGAAGTGCGCGACGTGCATTATAGCCATTATGGTCGTTTGTGTACCATTGAAACACCGGAAGGACCGAACATTGGTTTGATTTCTACACTTTGTGTTCATGCGAAGATTAATGATATGGGCTTTATTGAAACGCCGTATCACCGCGTGGACAATGGTAAAGTGGATTTGAAGAATTTAAAATTTTTAAGCGCCGAGGAAGAAGATACAGCAAAGATTGCACAGAGTAACACCGTTTTAGACGATAAAGGAAATTTTGTTGAAGATAAAATTATCAGCCGCGAAACCGGTGATTTTCCTATTCTCGAAAGAAACGATGTTCAGTACATGGACGTTGCTCCTAACCAGATTGTAGGTTTGAGTGCATCACTCATCCCCTTCCTGGAACACGATGATGCCAACCGTGCGCTGATGGGTTCCAACATGCAACGCCAGGCTGTGCCATTGATTCTGCCACAGGCTCCCATTGTAGGTACTGGCTTGGAAGGCAAAGCAGCCCGCGATGCCCGCATCCAGATTCATGCAGATGGAACGGGTGTGGTAGAATTTGTAGATGCGAAAGAAATTCATGTTCGCTATAACCGTAACGATGCGGATCGTCTTGTTTCTTTTGAAGATGACTTGGTTGTATATCGGTTAACAAAGTTCATTAAAACAAACCAGTCAACTTCTATCAACTTGCGTCCGGCTGTAAAGAAGGGACAGAAAGTGATAAAAGGAGATTTCTTAACCGAAGGCTATGCAACAAAAGATGGCGAACTGGCATTGGGTCGTAATCTACAGGTAGCATTTATGCCCTGGAAAGGTTACAATTTTGAAGATGCGATCGTTATTAATGAAAAAGTAGTTCGCGAAGACTTGTTTACTTCTATCCATATTGAAGAATATGAATTGGAAGTGCGCGATACAAAATTAGGTGAAGAAGAATTGACCTCTGATATTCCTAACGTTTCTGAAGAAGCTACGAAAGATTTGGATGAGCATGGTATTATCCGCATTGGTGCGCAGGTTCGGGAAGGCGATATTTTAATTGGTAAAATCACACCCAAAGGTGAAAGCGATCCAACGCCGGAAGAAAAGCTGTTGCGTGCCATTTTTGGTGATAAAGCCGGCGATGCTAAAGACGCTTCATTAAAGGCGCCGAACGGAACAGAAGGGGTAGTAATAGATAAAAAGCTTTTTCAACGCGCAAAGAAAGATAAGAACGGTAAAATCCGTGAAAAAGCGCAGCTTGAAAAAGTTGAAAAAGTTCATGAAAAGAACGAAGAAGACATCAAAAATTTATTGCTCGAAAAATTGCAACTGGTATTAAGAGACAAGTCTTCTGCCGGTGTTAGCAATAATTTTGGTGAGATGCTGATTGGAAAAACTGCTAAGTTCAATCCGAAAAATTTAGCTTCTCTTGACTTTCAAAATGTTAATCCGTTAGGCTGGACTGGCGATGCGGTAATTGATAATCAAATTAATGTTCTTCTTCACAATTATAGTATCAAGTACAACGAAGAATTGGGTCGTTACAAAAGAGAGAAGTTCAACATCTCCATAGGCGATGAATTGCCAGCTGGTGTATTAAAATTAGCCAAAGTTTATCTTGCCGTAAAACGTAAGTTGAAGGTAGGTGATAAGATGGCTGGTAGGCATGGTAATAAAGGTATCGTTGCTAAAATTGTACGTGCCGAAGACATGCCGTTTATGGAAGATGGAACTCCGGTTGACATTGTACTAAATCCGTTGGGTGTACCCAGCCGTATGAACCTGGGACAGATTTACGAAACTATCTTAGGCTGGACGGGCAAGAAGCTGGGCGTGAAATTCGCAACTCCCATTTTTGATGGTGCTACTCCTGAAGAAATAGCGGAGTATTGCGAAAAGTCGGGCATTCCTTCTATGGGTCATACACATTTGTATGATGGTGAAACAGGCGAACGCTTCCATCAGAAAGCAACGGTAGGAGTCATTTATATGATTAAGCTACACCACATGGTGGATGATAAAATGCACGCACGTTCAATCGGGCCTTATAGCTTGATTACGCAACAACCGCTGGGTGGTAAAGCTCAATTTGGCGGTCAGCGTTTTGGCGAAATGGAAGTGTGGGCACTCGAAGCTTACGGTGCATCCAACATTTTGCAGGAACTGTTAACCATTAAATCGGATGACATTATTGGTCGTGCAAAAACATATGAAGCCATTGTAAAAGGCGAAAACATTCCAAAAGCCGGTATTCCTGAATCTTTCAATGTATTGGTTCATGAATTGAGAGGCTTGGGATTGGATTTGAAATTTGAATAGACCTCATCCCCAACCCTTCTCCACGAGTGGAGAAGGAAGTAGAAAATGCAAACGCCGCTTTCGGAAAGGAAGCGGCGTTTTTTAATTTTTAATATGTGAAGATTCAATTTTCCTGAGCGGCTTTCGTACAAATTGTTTCCAGTTCATGTAAGTTATCAGCAGCAATAAAGTATTCCTTATATCTTCCGTCACCGTCTTGTTGAGAGCGGCTTTGTATTAAATCTTCTTTTGTATTTTTCCAATTACAATATTTGTCATTGATAGATTTAAACAACTTACTGCGTTGCACTTTCTGATTGTCGTAGGTTGCATTGGTCAATCCTAATATCCTGTTCAATTCGTCGGTTGAAGTAAACATTTTCTTATGACTATTACCAGCGATCAGTTGAATGATCCGAAGTTCTTTTTCGGTAAAATGGATTGTTGGTTTTACAAACATTTGTACGCTTTCTTCCGGTACAGTTATCATATCCTCTTTTGGCTATTCTGTAATATTAACCTTAAGAGGTGGATTATAAACGAGTTTACGCTGATTGCTTTTCTTTTTCCATAATATCCATCCGGCTACCAACAATAAAGAAAAGATACTCGCAGCAATAACCGTTTTAGATGCGGATGAATTTGTATAAACAGATGCATCAGAAACAATAAAATCGTTTTTGTGCAAAGCCAAAGAACCCAACCTGTTTTCCCGAATGTTTCCGAAATATAAAGTAGAATCTATGCAGTAGTAAAGACTATCAGTAGGATATTGAAAAAGTAATGGGCGAATTTTGTTTTCTTTCTCATCTGTAAAATGCAATAGCTGGTTATGCTGGTAATCAATCAGCAGCAGCTTATCGCCAAAGGTTACCAGTTGTCCCCATGGAGTAAAAGCAATATTCCTGATCAAATCCACCTTGCCTCTGAATACGGAACTTAACTCTCCTTCATCCTTCCACTCTTTGGTTTGCATGTTCAGGCTGCGAACTGTATAATCAAAGGTTGCTTCATTCAACGAATTGTGCTTTACGGCCTGGTTGCGTTGCAATGAATAGGCGATATACAAGCTGCCCGATTTCTTATCGTACCAAAGCATATTGTTATCATTATCCTGCATTAGAACCGGCACTTCTTCATTTAGCGGAACAATGTCCCACGAATGCGCCTGCGGAATATAGGCACGAAGCTGCCCGTTAATGCGCCACATACCATATCCGCCTAACGAATACATAGTATCGTGGTAAACAAAAGAAAACGAATTGAAATTGTAACCAAAGAAAATAGTGGAATCATTACGTTGCGGCTGAATGCCTGTGCCATTATCTGCTAATTGGTACAGCCTGCCTGAACCATTTACAAACAGGTATAAGCCATCTTTTGTTTTTAACAGGTTTTGCGGAAAGGTGTTGAATGGCGTATCAGCAATGGCAATGGCTTTGCCTTGCCAGTTGATAGAAAAAAAGTCCTTACTGGCAAGTAAGGCTTGTAAAGGCGAAACCGAAGTTTTCTTTTGTGCAGAACAGGTAAAATACACTAAGAATGATATCAGTAATAACAGCAGTTTTCCACAATTCATAACAGCAATTGGCGAATTAAAATTTGGTACGTAAATATAAATGGAGAAAATAAAAAAAGTAAAATAAATATTTGCTTATGCGTAACTGAATTGCGGTCAATAACCCCTCTTTTTATGAAAAAGGTAAATAGGTAAATTACCGGTTTGCTTACCTAATTGTTTACCTGTTTTAGTGGTTGGTTTGGGTGGGGTTTTTAGTTTTGGGATGTTCAACCCTGAACTCTTTCTCTTGAAATTTAAATTAGCATTTCTTATATTATCAACGATATTAAATGGAAGAAGATAAAAAGAAGCTTATAAAGAGATTAAGCTATTTATACGAGCTTACAATGAAATTTTATAATCTGGAACACGAATATGTTGAGGACTTACTTTATGTTCAGATTATAAATGCAACGGATGAGGATTATTTAAAAGCGGTAGAACAGTATATAGAAAGTTCTATCGATAATTTAGAAAATCCACATTGACAATGAATTTACGAGACTATCAGCAACAAGCTATAGATAATGTTATGAAGGCATTTGAAACTCATGATCGGGTTATGTTGCAAATGCCAACAGGAACAGGTAAGACTGAAGTATTCTGTGAAATCATTAAAAAGCAGCCAAATAGAAAACTAATACTGGTACACAGAAAGGAATTAGTAAAACAAATACATGAACGCTTGCTTAAAAAGTGCAGCCTAAATGCTTCACTTATATTGTCAGGTGACGAAGGTTATTACAATCCAAACAATCAGGTTCAGGTAGCTTCTATTGCTACTTTAATGAGAAGAGGATCATCTTATTATCCAAAAAATGTTTCTCTGATTGTGGTTGATGAAGCACATCATGCAAAAGCGAAAACTTATCAAACAATACTTGAGCATTATAAAAATCAATCCGTAAAATTATTAGGTGTTACTGCCACTCCATGCAGATTAAATGGGCAAGGATTTTCTGACAATTTTGACATCTTAGTTAAATCATGGTCTATTAAGCAGTTTATTGAAAAAGATTATCTGGCTGGGTTTAAACACTGGGCAACTTCATCGCCTGATTTTTCTAAAATTAAAATCAATAAAGTGACTAATGATTACAATGAGCATGACTTAAGTTTACTTATGTCAGAAGATAAAATCATGTCTGATTTGATTGAAAGCTATATAAAATAAGGTGAAAACAAACAATCAATAATATTCGCTGTAAACAAAGAACATTCTGAAAATATAGTCGAACGTTTCAAAGCAGCCGGATTTACAGCTAAATCTATTACGTGTGATACTTGTAAAGAAGAAAGAGAAAAAACAATCAACGATTACAAAAGTGGAAAGCTTAAAATTCTTTCTAATGTTACAGTCTTTACAGAAGGCTTTGATTGTCCGTCAATATCTGTTGTACAGCTTGCCAGACCTACTAAATCTTTGACTTTGTATTTGCAAATGGTTGGAAGGGCATTAAGAGTAAAAGAGGATGGCTCAAACGCAATTATTTTAGATAATGCTAAGCTATGGAAAACGCATGGCTTAATAACTAAAGAACATGAATGGAGATTAGATGGTATTCATACGAATAACAGAGATTGTGCGGTGGAAAATGAAAGGGGTGAAGTGATAGAGCGGAAAGATGAAATACTTGAAGAAGTGAAGAATCTTGACATGGAACAAATTGACGAGATAGGCCAAAATTCTGTTCAAGTAATTATTCATTTAAGACAACGCAATAGAATAATATTTATAGAAAAATTTGTTCTTAGTTCTTTCCCAGATTGTAATCATAAAGTAGCCAAGCACCTTTTACAATTAAAATCAGAATATATTTTTGATGTGATGGTAATTGACTTGAACGGTATTTACATTACATACGATACAGCAATAAAGAAAAATGGTCAGAATGGAAAGAAGACGGACTGGAGTATCTTCTAACTCAGAATGGAGAAATAAAAAATCAATATAAACTCATCAAAGAATATTGGTATAATCTCAATGATTCAGTAATTCCCTTAGAGCGTGTTGACATCTGAAGGTAATGATAGAATTGGTACAGTTGTTTAGGAGGAGAAAGAAACGAGCGGATGAGACGTTATGAGATAAGTGAAGAGCAATGGGAAGCGATTAAAGAGAAGCTGCCTTGCCAGCCCGGTTATCAGGGCAGAATGACTGATAACCGTTTGTTTATTAATGCAGTCATGTATGTAGCCAAATGCGGCATTCCCTGGCGGGACCTGCCGGAGCGGTTCGGCAACTGGAACACGGTTTATGTGCGTTTCAGAAGATGGGCTAAGGCAGGTATATGGCAAAAGATATTCAAAGACTTGGCAGACAAAGATGTCAAAACGCTGCTCATTGACTCAACCGCTGTTAGAGTACACCAGCATGCAGCCGGTGCTTTAAAAAAATAAGGAAACAGGCAAAGTGGATGATCAGGCAATTGGCAGGTCGAGAGGTGGACTGACAACAAAGATTCACTTAAGCACAGATGAGAAGGGAAGAATTAAAGCGATGGTACTAACAGGCGGACAAAGGGCAGATGTAAAAGCGTCTTTGGATCTGATGGGGGCAATGAAGCCGGAAAGAGTAATAGCCGACAAAGCATACGATGCAGACTGGCTTCTGCATTATCTGGACAGTGAAGGCATTGAGGCTGTCATACCACCAAAGAGAAGCCGGTTACAGCAAAGAGATATGGACTACATCGCTTATAAACAAAGAAACGTCATTGAACGGACAATTAACAAACTCAAACAGTATCGTAAAATCGCTACACGCTATGAAAAAACGACTCTTTCCTTCCTCTCACTTTCTTTGCTGGCTGCCACTTTTATCAACCTAAATCTATAGATGTCAACACAACCTAGTACCCTGTGCTAATAAAGTGCCTTGTACATCAAGCTGGCTAATTGTATTGTTGCCATTCGTGAATTGTAAAACAGTGCCTGGTTGGATGATAAGTATTTTGCTTAGAGGAATCGTTTGATTAGCTAATAGCTTATAATATGTGTTACTTGGTTTAAGCGTATCCCTTGTATTTGACATATCAAGCTGATGCGTTAAACCAATTTTTAGAGGATTATTGTTAGTAAGATATTGCAATTTATCAAGGTCTGCAATAATATCAAGTCCCGTATTTGAAAATGTGTTTGCATTTATTGTTGGCGTGCTTTGGTCTATTTGCAATGCTGAACCATTCATGTTTTGAAACGTACAATTTTCAATACTGCAAAAACTGGAACTTACAATAACTGCAGGTGTATAATCAGAGTTATAATAATATCCAATTCCATTTATTTTCACATATTGCAATATTGATTTAATACTTGAAGCTTGAATATTTATTGGTCCTGCCTGTTGATATTGCCCTAAACCAAGCCCAGTAAAATAAATGCTATCTGTAATAGTACCTTGTGCTTTTAAAGTGCCTTGTACGATAAACTGGCTTGTGTTACTACTTCCATTTGTAAAATTGACCGTAACACCAGCATCAATAGTAAGTGTTTGCCCAACCGATATTGTTATATTACCTGTAATTACATAAGGACTATTTGCTTTTGTCCAAGTACCACTTTGATTACCGCTTACATTCGTTTGCGCCCACAACTTACCTACACAAATAAAGCTTAACAAACAAATCAGGAGATTTTTGCTGATTGAATGAGAATAGAAATTTTTCATGGTTTTTGTTTTTATATTGATTAGAGAAAAGACGAGTATAAGAAAAGGAAAGGGTTGAGAAAAGAAGGATGTTAATGGTGTTATTTTACTTTTATAGGAGTAAGATGTTACTTCACATCTATATTAGCAAAGTTTTCTTCCACACTTACTACATCAAGATTTACATTCATTTTATTCTTTACAATACTTTGAATGAATGAATCCGTATCGCCGGAATGCATCACTTTAAATTTGGCAACCTTGTTTGAAAAAGAAAGTTTCTCAACATTAGTTACGCCTTTTGCAGATTTCATTATATCGGCTACTGTAGAAGCTGTGCTATAATCAATATTGTTGAATTGAATGTCTGTTTCGGTATTGCCTTCTCCGCCGCCTTTGCTTTTTTGCTTGCCCATTTGGGCAATGATGTCATCGCTTTTAGAACAAAGCTGTGCGATAAAATAATCGGCGATCTTGGTACCGGCTTTAGCAATGGCATCTTTTCCGGCGATGATTTCGGTAGCATCTAATCCCGAACCATTGAATGAGTTGGTAGCCAGCATTTCCGCATTGCCTGCCATCACGGCTTTCACTTCTATCCTTGCGCGGCAGGATGACATGTTGTTTTGATTATGTGAATACTCACTAAAAGCTTCGCCTACGATTAGAATATCGGCTCCAAAACGGGCTGCCACTTTAGATGCATCAGAAGGATTATCGAAAGCATCCTGCAATGTTTTATCATCTTTTAATTTAGTAAACTGTCTTTCATCTACCAAACTAAAGCCGGCTTCTAACAACTTTCTTGCAATTTCAGTTTCACCCGCCTGCGTTGGCGGCATGGCTTCATATTGGCTAAAATTATTGGGTCTGTACATGTTAATGTCAATTGAAATCCTTGAATACCTTGCTGGATCGTAATGGCTGCCTGCGCCTGTTACATGCTCTTCAGGTATTATCACCATTACTTTCGGTTTTTTTGCGGCATTTAGCAAAGCGCAATTAGATTTATTTATAGTGCTGCTAGTGCTGTTACTGGAAGTTGTGGAAGTGCTGTTATTGTTGTTACCAACTGCACTCATGTAAGAGCTTTTGTTTTGGCTCATATATTCGGTTGCTTCAATCAGCGATTCATCTACTGCCTGCTGCATGGATTTGCTACTGTAAAATCCGCCGCCTGCAATTCCTCCACTAAACAATCCGCCCCCTGCAGCACCCACGGCTGTTTTTTCTTTGTTGAAAGCTTTGCTGGCTAATAACTCTCCGGTAGATGGATCAACAAAACGTAAGGTATAGCCGATATGAGATTTTCTATAGCCGATACCACCTACCCCAGGCACCCTTCGTAATATTCCGCCAACACCACCTCCACCTACGTTTTCATTAAACTCGGTGATGGTTCCAAATACCATTATTTGTGCACCCATTAACTTACCAACACTTGCAAAGGAAGATTCATCTCCAGCACCGGAGATACCTAAATTTTGCTCTTTCATAATATCATTCAGTCTGGCTCGTTCCACTACCCTGAAACATCCGGTATTTAATAGAGCATTCATTAGCATGTCTGGTAAACCTGTGCCAACTGCTGAACCTGTTCCTTGAACACTCACTTCAAATGGCATGACCGCAACAAGAGGCTTTTCTGACTTTTGCAATCCTGTGCAAATTTCCTTTACATTTTCAACTTTTGTTTGAGCTAATAGACTACTTGCAAACAGGAAAAACAAAAAGGCGGATGAGAAAAATTTAAGCATAATGGTGGTTTTGAAATGGTTAATTATAATGAGAAAGAAAGTTGCAGATGGCATTTACCTAAATATTCAAAGCATATAATTTTCATTAAATTAATTACCTTTGTAAACTGCTGTAGTATCGAAGAAATAAGTTTTTGCTATGAACCAACCGATAACTGCCTAACTAAGACGGGATTCTGAAAACTTGCTATTAAATTATATCCTGTAGAAAAATGGGTAACTAACTCTTTAAACTGCTTATGAATGATAACCTTTCGTTGCTAAAAATAAATGGAATTTTATAAAATAAAAAAACTTACTTTCTTAGCTCATTAAATAGCTTTTTTTCATTTAAAACTTTAGCGCTGCGCCCAGTGTCAGATACGAAACGCCGTAACCCAATTCGGCAAAAGCTGCAATGTTGTTTGTAAAAAAATAATGCCCGCCAACATAAGCCGTTAAGCCTGCATCGCTACCGTCAGATTTGCAGGCAGTATTGCTGAATTTAAGAAAATTGCACGAAAGCATTACCCAGCCATACAGGTCTAACTTTGCTACTACATTATCTCCTTTTTGAAAAGCTTGTTGCGCATGAGAAATGATTGATGTTACCGAAAGAAAAAGCACGGAAAGAATGGTTTTTGTTTTCATAATTGATTTTTGATTTGATAATAAAATTTTTGAATAGAAGTACGTATTTATATTAATTTTATAAGATGTTGCCATGCGCTTTCCTAGTTACTCTTTTTACTTTAAATACATTCTAAGATGATTTTTAGTCCAGTTTATTCTTGCCTTTTAGGTGCAGCCACAGTGTGCAGATTATTATTCGCTGTTGATTATATAAATATAAACAGGGAAGTTACACAAGACAGTGCAATTGATTAACTGCACGGATTGATTTATTTATTGCTGAAAAAAGGCTGATAACTGTAAAAAAATTCACCTTTGCAGAACTTACAATCAAACACGAAACACACCCTTTATGCAGAAAATATTTCTTCTTCTTCTTATCTGTATTGCAGTAAACTCTCATGCACAGCAACACGATATCGATTCTTTTTTAACCGCATTAAAAAAATATCCGAAGCAGGATACAACCAGGCTAAACCTTTTAAACAAACTTTCTTTTGCTTATAATAGTATTGATCCTTCTAAAGGCATAGCCCTGGCAAACAGCAATATAGTACTTGCTAAAAAGTTAGGTTCAAAGCCATTATTAGCGGATGCTTATTCAGCCAAGGCAGGTAATTTTATAACTACTGGTTTATACGATTCGGCTATATACATGTACAACTATGCATTGCCCATTTGCCAAAGTCTTAAAAATGAAAAAGGATTGGGTACCTGTGATATGATTTTGGGTGTGATTTATTTTTACAAAGCAGATTATCTTAAGAGCATTAACTACGAGAAAACAGCCGAGGCCATTTTCAACAACCTGCATAGCGAGCACTTGCTTTCCATGTGCTACTCCGACCTGGCATTAGCTTATGAAGGCGTTTCAGATTTTGATAATTCATTGCTATATTATCAGAAAGCCATGCACATCTTTGAAAAGATGAACCTTACTCTTAATATGGCAACTGTATATGGCAATTTGAGCGAAGTGTACCGGCAAATAAATAATTATTCGCAGGCTTTGTTATATGCGCAAAAATGTTTGGCTATAAGTAAACAAGCAGGTGATAATTTAATTATGAGCAATGCCTATGCTTTTGTCGGTCAGGCTTATTTTTTCATGAACCATCCGCAAAAGGCAATTGACAACTACTTGCAGGGATTGCAAATAGCGGATAAATATAATTTTAAAAAATGTGCGGTCTGTTTTACTGCTATTAACGGGAAGTGCCTACAACAATTTGCACAACTACAAAGAAGCATTTTTTTATCTTGAAAAAAGTATTGATTTATTAACTTTAATAGGCGATAAAATTAATCTTGCCAGTTCTTATGATGAGCTTGCTAAAGTGTACACGAATTGCTCTGCTGATCTTTTAAAAGAAAAAAATATTCGTCCCGCAGATCGCTATTCTGTTGTGTTAGATTACCAAAACAAAAGTCTTTCTATTTCAAAAGAAATAGGAGCCATTGAAAAAGAAGAATCGGCATGGGCAGATATAAGCGATACGTATAAAGCACAAGGCAATCATGTAAAAGCATTGGAGGCTTATAAACAATCTATCGTTTGTAAAGACAGTATGATAAACGATGCTAAAAAGCAACAGGTTACCCGGCTTGAAATGCAATACCAGTTTGATAAAAAGCAAGATTCAATTACCGCAGTAAATGATAAAAAAGAAGCCTTAGCAGGTGTGCAAATCAGGCAACAACAAACCTTGCGCAATGCTACAATAGCCGGAGCCATTGTTTTATTAGCATCAGGCTTATTTGTATTTATGGCTTACAAAAAAAGAAGAGACGCCAAAGCCAAACAGCATGAATTGGAATTGCAGGCGCAGATTACAGATACAGAAATGAAAGCGCTTCGTGCACAGATGAACCCGCATTTTATTTTTAATTCGCTCAACTCCATCAACGATTATATAGACAAGAGCGAAGCGCAAACAGCTATGAACTTTACAACCAAATTTGCCAAGTTAATGCGCCGTATATTAGAGAATAGCGAGCATAAAGAAATAACACTTGATAATGAGTTACAAACTCTTGAGCTTTATCTGCAACTGGAAGCTATGCGCCTGCAACATAAATTTTCTTATGAAATAAAAGTTGATGAAAATATAGATACAGAAAATACGCTGATTCCTCCCCTCTTGTTACAACCTTTTTTAGAAAACAGCATCAGGCATGGTCTTACTTCAATGCAGGACGGAGGAAAAATAACAGTGCTGATACAAAAAGAAGACGAAATGCTAAATTGTGTGGTAGAAGATAACGGAAGAGGCTTGAAAACAGGAATGCAAATAAATGGCAATGAGCAAGAGGAGCGAAAATCGTTTGGCATTAAAATAACCAGAGCGCGGATTGATATAATTAATCAACTCGAAAATGCTAACGGAAAAGTTGAATTGTATAACCTTACAAAAGGCACACGCGCAAAAGTAACGCTACCTCTTAAAACTGCTTTTTAAAATACAAGTCAGAATGATTACAGCTATTATTATTGACGACGAGAAGCATTGTATTGACAGGCTTACCCATTTAATTGACATCTGCTGCAAACAAACTATTCATCTGTTACCAAGTGCTCAAAATATAGAAGACGGTATAAAATCTATCAACCAAAATCAGCCACAACTTATTTTTTTGGACGTAGAAATTAATGATAAAACAGGCTTCGATTTATTACAACAGGTTTCTACAACAAACTTTGAAGTCATATTTACTACGGCTTATAATAGCTATGCATTACAGGCTATAAAAGTTAGTGCGTTAGATTATTTATTGAAACCCATTGATTCAGAAGATCTTAAACTAGCAGTTGAAAAACTAAAAATAAAAATCTCTAAAGAAGATGTCAGCAAAAAAATTGATATGCTTTTTCTGAACTTAGATAATGCAAATAAGCATATAGCCGTATGCACGAAAGACGGCTTAGACATTATTGTGGAAGATGAGATTATAAGATGTGAAGCCAGTGGAAATTATACAAATATCTACCTGCAGAAAACAGAAAAACCAAAGCTGATTACTAAAACCCTTAAGGATATGGAAGAGTTGCTTAACAAAAAAAATTTTTCAGAGTGCATCATTCGAACTTAGTAAATTTAAATTATGTAAAAAGCTATAACAAAACTAAAGGTATAGTAATAATTAGTGACGGATCGGAAATTGAAGTTGCCATCAGGCGCAAAGATGAATTTTTAATGAGATTGACAGGAAAATAGAGAAGCAGTATTATTAAACGTAAACTCTTTTAAAATATTTTAGGTTTCAGGATCGTCTACCCCAACTGAAACGATGCGGTAGTTTCTTATTCATCTCATCATAGCGCTTTGTTTTTAAGAACCGATGGCAGAAATAAAATGAAAGAAAATAATTCTTTACTTCAACCTCACTACCACACCTTCATCACCTTCTAAGCTCAAGGTGTTTTGAAATACACTTCCTTCTAATTCCGGTGATGAAGCAACCACCACTTCACCACTAAAAACAAAGTTGGCAGGTGTAAAATATGCCGGGCGATGTGTGAGATTGAGCACAATTAAAAAGGAATCAGCACCGCCTGCTTCACGTTTATAAGCCAGTAGTTGCGTATCGGAATAAACAGGTGTGGAAGAGCCGCTGTGGAAGGCAGGTTCTTTCTGTCGCAAAGCAATGAGTTTTTTGTATAAAGAAAGAATAGAGTAAGGATTGCTACTTTCTACTTCCACATTCTGTCGCTGATAAGTTTTATGCAGGCGAAGCCAGGGCTTGCCTTCGCTGAAACCCGCATTCATACTGCTGTTCCACTGCATCGGCGTGCGTGCAGGGTCGCGGCTTAAATGTTTGCCGGGCATGTTTAAACCTTGCGGGTCAACCACTTCGTCAAACGGAATGGCCACATCGCTCATACCAATTTCATCGCCATAATAAATGGTTGGCGTTCCGCGCAAGGTTAGCAACAACATTGCCGCAATGCGCGCCTGCTGCAAGCCCACACGGCTGGCAATGCGTGGCTGATCGTGGTTGCCCAATACCCAATTGGGCTGCCCATTTTGCGGCAAGGCACCTTCGTATTCGTCAATGGCGGCAGCTATGGTATTTGCCTGCCAGGGCAGGGAAAGCAACAGAAAATTAAAAGGCAAATTTGCGCCATCGTTATGAGTGCCGTAGTACGCAACCAGCTTGTGAACAGGCAGGTAAATTTCGCCAATCATCATACGCTCGTTGTATTCATCCAGCACGCTGCGCAACTCTTTTACAATGTCCTGCACTTCGGGCTGATCAGTGGAATATATATGTAACAACTGATCGTAAGTAGCCATCTGCGGCTGGTAATTCGGGTTAGCCGGTTCATCTTTTAACTGCGCATCTTTTATCAAATGCCACAACACATCTACCCGAAAACCATCCACGCCTTTATCTAACCAAAAGCGCATTACATTACACATGGCTTGCTGCACTTCGGGGTTGCGCCAGTTTAAATCGGGCTGCTCCGGTAAAAAAGCATGGTAATAATATTGCTTGGTATTCTCGTCCCGCTGCCATGCCGTACCGCCAAATGTAGCCAGCCAATTGTTTGGCGCGCTGCCATCTTCTTTGCCATCGTGCCAGATGTACCAATCGCGTTTAGGGTTTGTTTTTGATGCACTTGATTCAATAAACCAGGGATGTTGGTTGGAGGTATGATTGGGAACCAGATCGAGAATGAGTTTCATGCTGCGGGCATGAACTTCCTGCAACAAAGCTGTAAAGTCGTTCATGTTGCCAAACAAAGGATGAATGTTGGTATAATCAGAAATATCGTAGCCAAAATCTTTCATTGGTGATGGGTAAATAGGCGATAGCCAAATGGCGGTAATACCCAACTCTTGTAAATAACTTAATCGCGAAGCAATGCCTTTTAAATCGCCAACACCATCGTTATTACTATCCTGAAATGAACGTGGATACACCTGGTAAATAATGCCGGTTCGCCACCATAAAAACTGCTCGCTCATATGTTGCTTTTTGGTTTTGTTTGAGTGTGGAAAGAATGTGCCAGAATAAAAAATGTGTTGCAAAAAGCCCGTGTTTCCTCTTCAATTGTGATAGAGAGAAAGATAACTTTCTTACGGTTGAATAAAAACAACTACCTTCCATAAAAAAGTAATCTATGACAAGTGAGCAAATTGAAAATTTTCTTACACCCGAATTGTTTTCTAAAGTAGTAGTTATCAGCTTTAAAACACGCAATACAATGCGTGGAATGTTTTTAAATACAGGTGATTTGGACGATTTGAAAACGAAAAATTTCTGGCGTATTTTACCCGAAAGCAGAATGGAAGATTGGAATAAAACAAAAGATAACGGACTTGCCCGCATTTATAACGGCAGCGAAATTACCAAGCTTACCGTAAAGCAGGCTGCCAGCGTAAACAACTAATAGTATTTAAAAAAGAAACTGTGCCCGGGTAAATTTATTTTATTCGGGCACTAATGTTTTGAGTGCGACATGCCTAAACACAACATTAAATAATATTGATTAAGCCTGTCTTTTGGCGAATCGGAAAATGTTGAATTGCTGTTTTGATCAATGCCCCAGCCTTTTTGTTTTAATCCATATTTATAGCCCAATTTAATTGCAGCTATATCGGTTTTACGCTTAGTAAAATCAGCAAAATCAAACCGCAAACAAAAGTTGAGCAGTGCCGCTGTTTGATACATGTTCACCGCCACTTTATTATTCAGCACATCAGCAAAGCTGGCATATCCGGTGGTTTGGGTAAGATAAGCTGTAGAAGAATATAAGCCAATGCCCACCTGTGGCGCAAAGTGAAAATTTTTTGTTTGTAAAAGGTAATAACCAAAGTTTACTCCGCCCGAATAATTAAGAAGCAATTCATTATCATTGGCAAGACTTTTTTGCGAAGTGCTAAACAAAGCATCCAACCCGATTAGCCCATTATGAATGCGAAAATCTTCACTAACAGTAAAAGCAAAATTGTATTTACTTAAGGTTGGCAATGAAAATTTAGGAAGAATAGCATTCATGTTTTTATAATTGTTGTACGATGCACCAACGCCAATATAAGTTAGCAAACCAAAGTTTCGATTTACAACTGCCGTATCTTTTTCCGTTTGCGAATAGGCAAGTGTTACCAGCAACACGCACACCATTATCATCATTCCTTTTTTCATACTGTTTGTTTTATATTATCTGCAAAACAATACTGTAAACCACATTTGTATTTATTCGTTTTTAAATTTTATAAAATATTTTTCATATTACTCTTTTACGTAAGGATTGTATTGTTTTTCGTGCCCGATGGTTGTGCTTTCGCCATGCCCCGGATACACAACTGTTTTGTTAGGCAAGGTGTACAATTGCATGCGGATGCTTTGGTGCAACTGACTAGTTTTACTCAACGGAAAATCGGTTCTGCCAACACTTTCTTTGAATAAAACATCACCGCCAATTACAAAGTTTTGGTTTTTGCAGTAAAAACAAACGCTTCCCGGCGAATGCCCCGGCGTATCCAAAACATTCAGTTCGTCATCACCCAAAATAATTGTATCGCCGCCTTTTATAAAATGCAGTTTGCCATTATAATTGTTAGAAAAAGAAAGCCCGAACTGCGCCGCAAAATGCGGTTGTACCTGAAGCACAAGTTCTTCCAAAGGATGAATAAATAATTCAACACCATATTGCTTTGCCACGAATGAATTGCCGAAAACATGGTCAACATGGCAATGCGTATTTAGTAATTGAATGGGTTTGAAATCGCCGTTTGCTAAATAATTTTGTAATGTTTCTTCTTCGGCGGTGAAGTAACAGCCGGGATCAATAATAATCGCTTCCCGTTTTTCGTTGGTGAGAACGTAAGTGTTCTCCTGCAAAGGATTGAATGTAAACACTTCCACATGAATCATAGAAACTTATTTTTACACCTGATTTGATTTGAGCTAACTTTAATTTTTTAACGACCGGATATGCAAAGTAATCGCTTATTAAGTAGCGCATTTTTTTTTATAGCAGCTTGTTTTCCCTTTTTTATTTCAGCACAGGTAAACACTGTTGACTACGGCAAAAACCGTATTCAATATAAAAAATTTCAGTGGAAATTTTATCAAACACAAAACTTCAATACTTACAGCAATCAAGGTGGTTTGGAGTTGGGAAAGTTTGTTGCACAGGTGGCGGAAGAAGAACTGAAATCGATTGAAAAAGCCACCGAATATTCGTTGCAGCGCAAAGCAAACATAGTTGTTTACAACACGTATGACGATTACAAAACCAGTAACATAGGTTTGGGTATTGACTGGCAAAATGCAGGCGGACTTACAAAGCTTGTAAATAATAAAATGGTGCTGTATTTTAACGGTGACCATGAGAGCCTGAGAATGCAGATACGGCAAGGCATTGCACGTATATTAGTAGATAATATTTTGTTTGGCGATGATATTGGCGAAGTGGCTTCTAACGCGGCTTTGCTTGATTTACCCAAGTGGCTTACCGATGGCTATGTGGCTTACACTGCCGAAAACTGGAGCACAGGTTTGGACGACCAGTTAAAAAGCGCAATGTTAAGCGGCACTTACACTAAATTTTACCAGTTTGCATTTAAGCAACCCGATATTGCCGGTCATGCGTTTTGGTATTATATCGCAGAAAAATACAGAAAAGAAAACGTTACTTACTTTTTGTATCTGGCGCGGTTATACAAGAACATAAACACGGCTTCGATGCGCATTTGCAAAAAGAAATTTAAGAATGTGCTGGACGATTTTATGCAGTATGAATCTCAAAAATATTTCAACGATATTAAAGGCAGACGCAACGCTCCGAAAGGCAAATTAAGCGTAGTGGAAGAAACAACAAAAAGCGATTTCTTTCGCTTCAACAGTAATCCAAACCCGCGCAACAATTCGTACGCGGTTGTTGAATTTACAAAAGGTGTTTACCAGGTAAAATATGTTGACAATAACTATGATGAACATATTTTATTGAAGTATGGCGTAAAGACGCAGCAAGGCGACATCAATCCAAATTATCCAATACTGGCTTGGGATGGCAAAGGCTCGCGCTTGTTGGTAATGTATTGGAAAGATGGCAAGATTACTATGTTTGTTTACGATGCCATTGCCAATTTTAAACGCTTTAAACAACAGGTGGAAGGCTTTGACCAGGTGCTGGATGCAGGCTTTATGTTAGATGCCGGAACATTGTTATTAAGCGCGGTAAAAAATGGGCATTCCGACATTTATACTTATAAAATTGAAACGGGCCGAATAAAGCAAATTACCAACGATGTTTATGATGATTTGAACCCTACGGTGGTTGCATTTCCTAACCGCGTGGGCATTATTTTTTTATCCAATCGCCCGGGTCCAAATGCGGTAAGCAGCGATACAGCTTTGCCAAGTCGCAATCATTTCAACATTTTTTTGGTTGACATCAATAACAACAGTGAAATCAAACAAATCAGCCAGCTTACCAACGTAAAATTTGGCGATGCCAAATACCCGATGCAATACAATGTAAACCATTTTACTTATGTGAATGATGAGAACGGAATCTCCAATCGCTGGGCTGGTTTCTTCACCACACAACGCAATGGCTTGGATACTTTGTGGTATGTTGGCGACCAGATTTTGCGCAACCCAAGCGGTAAAGAATTGGATTCAACACTGGCAGCCTGGCAAAAAGCCAAACCGGATAGCGTAAGTTATTTTCAGGTGTATAAAGATTCGACTTATACATTCCCGATTACCAATTATCAAAGCAGTTTGTTGGAAACGCGCATCGCCGGAAACAACGGGCAGGTAAGTGAAATCCGAAGAGAAGGCGACTATAAATTTCTTTATAAATTAAAACCCGATTCTCTTGCATTACGCCGCCGGAATGTGAACCCGAGACCAACTGATTTTATTAAGCAATTATTAATTCAGGAACGGTTGGCAAAAGCCGCATCAACCATAGCAAAGCCAACCGATAGCTCGCAAAACAACAAAAGAAACAGCCTCTTTCAAAACGAATTTGACACTGATAAAAAAGATACTGCAACTACAACAACACTGGGAACACCCACTGCTGTTGCGCCGCGCAAAACCGGCGTGCTTGCCAATGCAGGATTGTTTAATTATGGATTGAAATTTAGTGCCGATTATGTGCTGGCAGGCTTTACCAACAATGTTATAATTAACCGATACCAGCCTTATGGCGGTGGCAGCGGTCCCATACGATTGGATAACGGGCAAGATTTAAGCTGGGCGTTTCGGGTTGGCGTGAGTGATGTAATGGAAGACATTAAACTGATTGGCGGCTTTCGGTTTGGCACCAGCATAAAAGATAAAGACGCTTTTCTTTCATTCCAGAATTACAGAAAACGCATTGATTGGGGACTGACGTATTACCGCAGTAATGTAAACGATTTTCAGGGATTTTATCAGCCCGGAAACGTTGATCCAAGTGGGTTGGATAAAAGTATGTTGTCGAATAATTTGGTTACCAATCTTTACCAGGCGAATGCTTCGTTTCCAATTGATGAAGTGAGAAGTGTGCGGTTAACAGCCGGTGTAAGAACCGATAAAGGCGTTCTAAAACCGTTCCCTTATCCGGCGGCTTTGAAGTTACAGGATTCAACCGCCAAAACACTAATTACGCGGCTGGAATATGTGTATGATAACACCATTGCTCCGGCGCAAAATATTTGGAATGGCTTGCGTTGGAAAGTATATACCGATTTTTGGGTGCCGCTTGGTCAATCATCTTTAAAAGGAAAGCACATTTTAAACGTAGGCGCCGACGTGCGATATTATGTTCCTATTTATCGCAACTTTATTTGGGCTGGCAGAGCGGCTGCCGATTTTTCGATGGGCGATGCTAAAGTAATTTATTATCTGGGCGGCGTGGATGGCCCGGTACTCACTCCAAAATTCAATACCAATCCGCCCAACCCAACAGTGCCGTATGCGTTTCAAACGCTGGCGGTAAACATGCGCGGCTACAATCAAAACTTAGCCAACGGCAATAACGATTTAATTATTAACAGCGAGTTTCGGTTGCCGGTTTTTTCAACCTTCTTTAATAAGCCCATCAACAATGCATTTGTTAGAAATTTCCAATTGATACAATTTATAGATTTAGGAACGGCATGGGATGGAACGGTAAAAAATATCGCACGTCCAAGCGAAAATTATAGCGATGCTTCAACACCTGTTTCTATAAAAATCAGAGCCGGTGGCGTAGGTCCGTTAGCCGGTGGTTATGGTTTTGGTGCAAGAACAACTCTGCTGGGTTATTTTATAAAGTACGATATTGGCTGGCCCATGAAAGGCGTATTTCGCGGTAGCCCTGTTTCGTATTTGGCGCTGGGGTTGGATTTTTAAAAGTGGAGTAAAAACAAACCTGCGGGAGGTTTGTTTTTACTCCATAAAATCTGCGGAAGTTTTTATATTGATTATCCTTTCTTTACAAACACCAGCTGGCTATGATCGGCTTTGTAAATAGCATTATAAAAAGAAACCAAACTGTTATACGAAGCCGGTGAAAATCTGCCTTCATTCCTTTTAAAAAAGCGATGGCAAACAATTTCATTTTCGCCCCAAAGAAAATGAATGGCATATTCTCCAAAATCGTTTTGAATGCTCACATCTTTTGGCTTTGCTTCTAACGAATATCCGGCAGGCAGTTGTATGTGTATCGTATCAATATAAGTATAACCATAGCGCAGGCAAACATCAAATTTGCGGTCATCATCGGTTGAAAACTTATAGTTATTTTTTGTAAGAAGGTTGGGCATTATAAACATTCGTTTTCCTGTGATGGTAGCATAATTGTCAGCCGTAATTTTCAAATTTTCTTCAATAACCGGCTTCGAAGATGGCTCTTCTGTATAGTTGTAATACGCAACATCATACGTTGGAATATCAAACTCTTTTTTTAAATGCTCTAACTGCTCTTTTTTGGTTTGAAAATGAAGCATGTTGTGAACATCATCCTGCTCCAAACATTTATAAACCGACCGAACTTCTGTACTAAGTTTACCACCGTCGTCTATCACAGCATTTATATTTCTTACCTGCAAATTATCGGTGCAGGAATAATGAAGAGTATTTACTACATGACCGCCGTTTTCATTAATTAAAATGGCCTGGCGGTTGCCGGTAAAATTGCTGATGTAATTGGCAGGCATGGTTTGGTTGGTGCATTCTAACCACATGGTATCATTTTGCAAAGGCACGCAAACGGTTGCATGATTGAATTGATTGGATGGAAAATCGGCTGCTAAATTATCGGCATAAGCGCCGGCTTCTATCAGCACATAGTTTGCTTTTATTCCAGCTTCTTTCAACATGGCAACCATGTAATTGGATAATGCTTTACAATCACCGTATTTGTTTGTGTACACATAGTTCGCATCGAAAGGCTGCCAGCCTCCAATGCCCAGTTGAACGCTGATGTAGCGAGTGTTTTGCTGAAGAAACTGATACAATACATCTACTTTTTCTTCAGGCTTTTTTATGTTATCGGTAAGTTCATGTATTTTTTGTTTTAATGCATCCGGCAACACATCTCTGTCCTTCAACAATTTGTTCATAAACATGCCAAAGCTGCTCCAGGAGTTCATGTTGCCTTCATAACCTGCAATTTTAAAATCGGATGGCGCAACAGAAACTGAGGTAACCAATTCATTCCATGCCGGTGCAAATGGTTCTTTTACTTTGGCAGGCACGTTTTTTATTTGCCAGGTATATATTTTTTTATCGCCCGATTGTGTGATAACAGGTTCGCCGTCATAGTTAAGTTGCTTGTAACGAAAAGTAAAATTAGCCGGCACAACAACCGTAAGCTTGCTGAATGCAACCGCAATATGTTCATCGCTTTGCGGCATCCAAAAATCCAACGAAAAAATACCATTCATTTCATCTTCTTCTTCATACTCAACGGTGTATGGATAATCACGGCAATAAAAATCGGCTTTCTTTTTTCTATCGTCACTCATCAAACTAAAACCATCATAATAACTTTCGTCTTTACAATCTTTTGTTTTTATGTGCTTTATTTCTTTTCCATCGGTATTGTACAATGTGCCGGAGATGTAATTGATTGAATTAAACTTATTGTACCAGCTTGTATAACCTGCATAGGCATCGCCTGCTTCATTTAAAATAGTAGTTGCGTAGTGCGTATAAATTTTCGCCTTTTCATGCGATATAATTTCAATTCGCTTTTCATCGTATCGCTTAACAGCAACAGCGTTTGTTTTTAGTGAATCAGCTATCGTAGAATAAGGATAATCGGTTGCATTGGCAGCAAAACCAAACATTACAAATGCGATCACAATCCAACTTCTCATCTCTTTTTATTTTATTTTTTTAAACACTATCTGCTCGGCTTCTTTTTTTACTACATAGCTATAAAAATCGCGCAGCGTTTGATAATCGTCAGGTTCATACGTTGCTTTTTCTAATTTCACACGGCAACGCAGCTGAATGCGGTCGCTGCTTTTCGCAATGATGTATTCAAATACGCCCTCATTATCATTCAATTTTACACGTGCCGACTTTGGTATTTCATCCACCGTGTAACCCACAGGTACTTCCATGTTCAGCACGTACAGGTCATCGGTGCAATAGGGCATTTCAACAGGGTAGTAACGTTCTGCGGCAGTAAACGGAATTTCTTTTTGCTGATCGCCCAGCATAGGATTGAAATAAAGAATGTCTTCATCATTATTGTCAATTGTTAAGTCGTAATTTACTGCCACAGGCATGTCAAGCAATTGCAAACTATCAATGTTTTCATGGCTAACCGTAATGTTATCACTGAACGATTTTTTTATGGTTTTATAAAAAACATCTTTTCCTACTTTCATTAATTTATCGCGCAGCGAAAGCGATTCTTCATAGCCTTTTGTACTGGTTACACTTGCAGTCATTTTATGGTTGTCGCCGTTGGCGATGAACACGCTGGTAGTGCTGTTTTCTTTTAATGAATCGGCTGATAAATTAATCAGTTCAGGGTTTGCCGGATTGATAACTCTTGCATATCCATTGTAACATTCAGTGCCTAACCGGTTAAAACCAAGTTTGCTGTTTGAGGCATCCAGTAAATAATTTTTATCGCCAATTTTTACATTGCAAATCGTGGTGTTGTATTCATCAAGCAATGGATAGTCTTTGTTTGTTTTTCCATTGTTAGTTGTGCTTAACAAAACAGGATAGGCTTCTAATCCAACTTGTTTTAGCATTACTAATAAAATAGAATTCACTTCTGCAGTATTGCCTTTTTTTGATTGATACACTTTTCGCAAAGGCTGTTCTAACCAAGGGCGAGTACTGGTTGTTGTATAGTTATCCCGCACCCATTCATAAATTTTTTTAGCTTGTGCAAGTTCGTTTGTAGCTCCGGCTACCGCGCTTTTTATATCATCATTTAAAAAGCCATTTGCTGTTACATAAGCTTTGCCTAAATAATAATCTTCCTTAATTAAGGTATCAGATACGCCAGCCCAGGAACGCATATAATTGGTAACATCGGTTTCGGAATACTGTATGCTGGATAACTGAAAATTAACTTGGGCTATATGATTTTCGAGCGTTGTGGTAAACGGTTCTTCTTTCAGGGCAGGTACGTTTTTCATTGCCCAGATACAATGGGCAACCTGGGAACTAATGGTAAAAGTTTCGTTTGTTTTTGCTACACCTTCTCCTCGTTGCTGGTTGTATAAAAAGCTGCCCGAAGTAAGTGTAACCGTATCTATCACATAAGGCTGGTAACCGCGTTTTAAAAGAACGTAATTAAAAATTACTGGATACACAATTTCATAATCGCTCCATAACACCGGATACTCTTTTTGAAATTGCCATCCGTTAAGATTGTTTGCGCCAGGCGTTGTTACTGCATAGCTGTATTCAATAATACTGCCTTCGGTAACGTTAGGAAACGTAAACTTAACAGCGATATGCTTATCGTCTTGCTTCTCCTGAAACACATCGTTTTTATTTATGTTGGTTACCGCAACAGAACCGTTTGCCATGTTATAAGTAGCCGCTTTTAAATCGCTTACCTGTTGTTGAAAATCAGAAGTAACATACAAACGCAATCGCACGGTAGCCAATTGAAAAGCTGGTTTTTTTAAGATTCTTATTTTGATATGCACCTTACGGATAACATCCCATCCATATCCTTTACTTGCTGTAATAATAGAAGTACCGCCGTCAAACAAATACACCGCTTCTGCCGATGAATCAACAGCGTAAGCAGTGGGCGTAAAATCTTCCGGCTTTACATCGCCGAATAGGCTGGTAACGCGGTTAGCGATGTCGCCTTTCTTTTTTTTCTGGGCAAATAAACAAATGCTAAATAACAGGCTTGCAAAAGCAATCATCAAAAGCTTAGGTATCATAGCAGTATTTTTACAATTCTTTTTTGGTAGCGCAAGTATAGAGAAATTTTATTTTGAAACATCAATCCGCACATTCAAATTTCATTAAAATTTCAGCCCGCAGGCTGGGCTTTGAGTATTGCGGTATTGCAAAGGCAGAAGAGCTTACCGATGATGCACGCCGGCTGGAAACCTGGCTCAACAACAACCGGCATGGCACGATGCAGTACATGGAAAACCATTTCGATTTGCGCATCAATCCCTGTAAGTTAGTGCCGGGTGCTAAATCGGTAATTTGTTTGCTCCTCAATTATTATCCCGAACAAAAACAGGCGCCTGATGCTCCGCGTATTTCAAAGTATGCGTGGGGTAACGATTATCATACTGTGATAAAAGAAAAACTCAATCATCTTTTGTTTTTACTGCGCGAAGAAATTGGCGATATTAATGGCAGAGGTTTTATCGATTCGGCTCCCGTGCTGGAGCGTGCCTGGGCGCAAAAAAGCGGTGTAGGCTGGGTTGGCAAAAACGGCAATTTGATTAATAAACAAAGCGGCTCGTTTTTTTTTATTGCAACCCTTATTGTTGATGTTGAACTGGATGCCGATGATGCTTACGCGAAGGACTGGTGCGGCACTTGCACCCGTTGTATTGATGCGTGCCCAACCGATGCAATACTGCCCGATAAAGTAATTGATGGCAGCCGTTGCATTAGTTATTACACCATCGAGTTAAAAGAAATGCTGTTGCCAAACGAGATGAAAAATAAATTTCAAAACTGGATGTTTGGCTGCGATGTTTGCCAGGATGTATGTCCCTGGAACCGGTTTAGCAAACCAACCGGGGAAGCCCGCTTTACGCCTGTTCCCGAAGTGTTGAACTTATCAACCAGCGAATGGAAAGAGATGAGTGAAGAAGCGTTTAAGAAGCTTTTTAAACACTCCTCTTTACAACGAGCCAAATACAAAGGCATTCAGCGAAATATAAAGTTTATATCGGGCGACTGATGCAATATTTTTATAGCGGTTTGTTTTTACCAATGTGGCTAAACAATAGCATAACAAAACATTTTTATGCAGAGTGGATAGCAAGTTTACAACTGCGCATGAATTATATTCGCAACAGTTATGATGAGCAAGCAGTTCTTTTTTATAATGATAATCCATATCTTTTGCACCGCTGCTAATTCTCAATCTAACAACATCACGGGCGTTATTACAGATAAACAAAGCGATGAACCCATACCGTTCGCTTCTGTTTTTTTTAAGAAAGATGGTCGTGGTACATTAACCGATTCGCTTGGCAAATTTTCTCTTTATAAAATCGGCATCACTCCTTCCGATTCATTGTTCATTTCCAGCGTTGGTTATAAAACGGTTGGCTTTTTATGTAAAGAATTGAAAGATTCTTTTACATTAAATATTCAGCTTAACGTGTTGCCGCCAACGAGCGAAGCAATCGTGCATAGCAAATACAACCGCGCGTTGTGGTTTTGGCATAAAGTGATGAATAACAAAAAGAAAAACAACATTCAGCAATGGAACAATTATTCGTATGAAGTGTATAACAAGCTGGAATTGGATTTGGCAAATGTGAATAAAAACAAACTATCCAATACGCCCGTTTTAAAGAAGTTAGATTTTGTTTTGAACTACGTTGATTCTACATCGGAAGACAAGCCTTACCTGCCTGTTTACCTTACCGAAACGCTTTCTAAATTTTATAAACAACGCCAGCCTTACCGCACACGCGAAGTTATAAAAGCCACCATTACCAATGGTTTGGATAATCAAAGCCTTATCCGGAATTTGGGCAGCACATACCAAAATGTGAATGTGTACGATAACACCATTCCGGTGTTTGATAAATATTTTACCAGCCCGTTCAGCGAAAACGGCGATGCGTATTACAACTTTGCCCTGCGCGATACGCAATACTTAAACAAGAAGCGGCTGGTGCATTTTTTATTTACGCCAAAACATCCCGGCGCTACATTTTTTACCGGCGATTGTTGGGTGAACGATACCAGTTTTGCGATACAAAAAATAACGCTTCGCCCGTCTGCCGATGCCAATATTAATTATGTAACAGGCTTAACTGTTATTCAGGAATATAAGCTGATTAACGACAGCGTTTGGTTTTTATATAAAGATAAATTTGTGGCTGATCTTTCGCCTTTAGGCAAAAATTACATGAGCTTTAAAGGCAGAAAAACAACTACCTATCGCAACATTGTTATTAACGATACTTCAGTAACCAACGAGCTTGCCAAAAGTAAACCGAGTGAGGATATTATAGTTTTAAACGATGCTCAAAACAAGCCTGATTCTTTTTGGCAGCAACGCCGCCACGAACCATTAAACAACAACGAAAAAACAGTATATGCCGTGCTGGATACACTCGAAAAAAACAAGACGTACATCCGTTACCGCAATGCCATTACGTTTTTTACAACAAGCGTGAAAGACATTGGCAACATTCGCATTGGTCCGTATTATTATTGGTACACTGCTAACTATTGGGAAGGCAACCGTGTGCGGTTTGATGTATCTACCAATCGTGGTTTTAATGATCATCTTTATCTGCATGGCTACCTGGCTTATGGCTTTCAGGATAAGGCTTTTAAAGGCGAAGCGGAAGCGATGTACCAGTTTTCAAGAACACCACGTAAATACATTCGTTTTCTTTATAAAAAAGATTTGGACAACGGGCAGGTGTATTACGATCAAATTAGCAGCGATAACATTTTTGCGTATTTATTACGCAAGCCTCGCATCCCTTTTAAATATCAATTGATAGAAACAAAACGCATAGAATTTTATACGGAAAGCCACAATGGGCTTGGCTTTGGTATTAATTTATCGAATCGGGAATTTACACCGTTATTAAATCTTCCGCCAAAAAATTTGTTTACCGTAAAAGATGGCGAGCCGCTAAACAGCACAGATGTTCAATTGCATCTTCGTTATGCTTACCAGGAAAGAACATACGATGAAAATTTTGACCGGTACACATTGGGCAGCGATTACCCGATTGTTGATTTTACTTTCACGCATGGTTTTAAAGATATTTTAAACAGCGGTTACCAGTACAATCGTGTTGATTTTACGGTGCATGATTACTTAAAATTAGCACCCTATGGCGAACTGTACTATAACTTTTTTGCAGGTAAAGTTTGGGGCGCATTACCTTACCAGCTGCTTGCCATTCAGCCAGGCAATGAATGGTATTATTACAGTCGCAACTCATTCAATTTGATGCGTCGTTTTGAGTACATCACCGACCGTTATGCAGGCTTTAATTTTGAACATGATATTGGAAGTGGTTTGTTCCGTTATACCAGCATTACACGAAAATTAAAACTGCGGCAGTTTTGGGAAGTAAAAGGCGTAGTTGGCAACTTAAGTGATGCGAATAAACAAATCAATTTTGTAGGAAATTATCCTTTTAAATCGTTAGATGGAAAATTATACATGGAAGTAGGCACCGGCATTGATAACATTTTAAAATTCTTTCGGGTTGATTTTATCTGGCGCGTATCGCCAACGCCGCTTCCCGCAAATCCGAAAGAACGTTTCGGGGTGTTCTTCGGATTTCGCGTGAGCTTATGATTTGTACTTACTTCATTTTTAAAACACCACACAAATTGTAACCAGCTACAATAAAATAGTAAGAGCTGACGAAATAACTAAGGACTATCTGAACGCTATCAACAAACATCAATCAGGCATTGCAGTTTGTAGAAGCTGTTTTCCAACAAATAAAAGAAGGAAAAACAGAATTGACATTTGGAACAAGCGAAGCAAGGGCAAACACATCTCACAATGTTACATTTCACATTTATAATTACATTTGTTTTTACTGCAAATGATTACGCCGCAAACCATACAGCAAATTACCAATCGCGTTGATATTATTGATGTGGTGGGCGAATTTGTAAAGCTGAAAAAACGCGGCGCCAACTATCTTGGCTTGTGCCCTTTTCATGGCGAAAAATCGCCTTCGTTTACCGTTTCTCCGGCTAAAGAAATTTATAAATGTTTTGGTTGCGGCAAAAGCGGCAACACCATTACATTTTTAATGGAGCATGAAAAATACAGTTATGTAGAAGCTTTAAAATGGCTGGCTGCGCGATACAATATTGAAGTTGAAGAAACAGAAGTAAGCAACGAAAAGCGGCAGCAGCTTCAGGTTGCAGAAAGTTTATACATCATTAATAATTTTGGGCAAAAGTTTTTTTCAGAACAATTATTACAAAGCGAGGAAGGCAAAGCCGTTGCGCTAAGTTATCTGATTCAGCAACGCAGTTTTACACCAGAAATTATTGAAAAATTCGGCTTGGGTTACAACCCTTCTTCGCGCGATTCGTTTGCAAAAGCTGCACTGCAACAGCAATACAATCCTGAACTGTTAGTGAGAACAGGATTAGTAATAAACCGCGATGAAACCTTGGTTGATAACTATCGCAACCGCATTATTTTTCCTGTTCACAACAACACCGGAAAAGTTATAGGTTTTGGTGCGCGTGTTATTGGCAAAGCCGACAAAGCGCCAAAATACATTAATACGCCGGAAAATGAATTGTATGTAAAAAGCCGAATCTTATACGGCTCTTATTTTGCCCGCACTGCCATTGATAAACAAAACGAATGTTTGTTGGTGGAAGGTTATACCGATGTAATTAGTCTTCATCAATCTGGTATTGAAAACGTAGTGGCAAGCGGCGGCACATCGTTAACCACAGAACAGCTCCGGGTAATAAAAAAATATACTAAAAATCTTACAATAATTTATGACGGCGATGCGGCCGGCGTGAAAGCAGCGTTGCGCGGTTTGGATATGGCTTTGGAAGAAAGCCTGAACGTGAAGCTGGTGCTGATTCCTGACAATGAAGACCCGGATAGTTATGTAAAAAAATTAGGGAAAGATGCGTTTGTAAATTTTATTGCAGCAAATAAAAAAGACTTTATTTTATTTCAATTGGAAGTGATGCTGCGCGATAGCGGTAACGACATCAGTAAAAAAAACGATGTTGTAAACAGCATCGCCGAAACATTGAGTAAAATTGATAAAGCGGAAGACTTTACCAAACAGCAGGAATACATAAGGCGATGCTCAAACATTTTAAAGATTGATGAAACGGGTTTAACAACGCTGGTTAATAAATACAAACGGGATCGGGTAAGTAAAGATGAAAAAAGAGCGCCGTTTGAAAATGTTGTGCCTTCTGCCATACCTGCTGCGTTGCTGCAGGATAACATTGATTTAATTGTAAACGGCGATGATTTACAGGAACGCAGCGTGCTTCGGGTGCTGATGGAATATGGCCTGAACGAGTGGGATGAAAACCGCACGATGGCGCAATATATTTTTGATGAACTGGAAGGTTTTGAATTTGAAAATCCGGAACTAAATAGTTTATATGAAATTTATCAAACCCAATACAGCCAAGGATTTCAGCCAACAATAAAAACGTTATTGTACAATGAAGATGCGCAGGTAAGAGAGCTGGTGGTTTCTATCACTGTGTTTCCTTTTGAATTGAGCAACCGATGGGATGAATTTTCAGATAAAAAAAATATTCTTAACCAGGATAACAGCCACGACGATGTGTTTAAAAGCATTCATTATTTCAAACTGCGCAAACTGAAACGCATGTTTGAACAAAACCAAAACGATATGGAAAACAGCACTTCTTTAGATGAGCAAATGCAATTGATTCGGGTACATAAAGAATTAAAAGCGATGCAGGAACAAATCACTAAAAGTTTTGGAACGGTTATTTTTAAGTAACCTTAATTTAAATCTTTTATGGTAAAGCGTCCGGCTAAATAATATTCCAAACTGCTGCTGAATTGTTCTGACACTTTTACTAATGTTTGCGCAGTGGCATTGTTTAAACAAGTTACCAGCACTGTTCGTAACCAGCTTTTTTGAGTAATCTGTTTCATGATATTGGATTTTATATTGCAAAAGTAAAGGAGGTTAAAAAAAGGGTGGATTAAATTTGGATTAAAATAATCTTTCAAATCATTGCATCAATCAACAATTTAGCTTCTCATTGTATCAAACAAAGCTTTTCATCTTACTATTTCACTAAATATTTCACGAAATTTGCAGGCTAATTTTTTATAAGATTATCCTTATTTATTTGAATGAAACTATATCCCGAATCAGCCGTTACACAATTGGAATTCGATAAAATAAAAACCTTGCTGGCTGCGCATTGCAAAACAGAATATGCGCAAAACAAAGCGGGCGATCTTCGCATTCATACGCAAAAATTATATATAGATATTGAGCTTCAGCAAAGCCATGAATTTAAGTTGTTGGAATTGCAAAGCCAATATTTTCCCATTGATTTTATCATTAATATTCACCGCGATATTAAGCTGCTTGGCATTGAAGGAAGTATGCTTACCGGCGATCAGTTTTTAGAAATCAAAAAGCTAACACAAAATGCAGAAAGTATATTCCGATGGTTTGATGCCGACAGAAGAACTGCTTACCCGGCCCTGCATAAAGTGATTGTTGAAAAGCATTATGAGAAAGCCATCATTACATTGATTGATGAAGTGCTGGATGAAAGTGGAAATGTAAAAGACAATGCCTCTGATGCTTTGCATCGCATCCGTTTGAATTTGTACAAAAAGCGCAACGAGCAACGCCGCATGTTTGACCGTGTGGTGGCAAAGCTGGCAAAAAGCGGATATACGGCGGACATTGATGAAAGCTTTAGCAACGGTCGCCGGGTGGTGGCTGTGTTCAGCGAATACAAACGACAGGTAAAAGGCATTTTACATGGCGAAAGTGATAGTCGTAAAACAGCGTACATTGAACCGGAAGAAACCATCGAACTAAACAACGAAGTGTTTTCGTTAGAAAATGATGAACGCAAAGAAATAGTGCGCATTTTGCGCGAGTTAACCAGGCGTTTGTCGGTCCATTCTTTTTTATTGCAAACGTATTTGGAAGTAATAGGCGAATTTGATTTTATAAGAGCCAAAGCCCGCTTTGCTATTGATGTTAACGGCAATTATCCTACTGTAATTGATAAGGCGATTGCCGATTTGAAAGAGGCTTATCATCCACTACTTTTTTTATACAACAAAAAGGCGCAAAAACAAACCATACCGGTAAATATAACACTGGATGATAAACAACGCATCCTTATCATCAGCGGACCAAACGCGGGTGGCAAAACCGTTACCATGAAAACAATTGGCTTAAACCAAATGATGCTGCAAAGCGGTTTGCTGGTGCCGGTTCATCCAACATCGCAGATGGGCATTTTCAAGCAATTGTTCATTCATATCGGCGATACGCAAAACCTTGAATTTGAGTTAAGCACTTACTCATCGCATCTTCTTCACATGAAGCATTTTATTGAAAATGCAAATGGTAAAACTTTATTTTTTATTGATGAATTGGGTAGCGGCAGCGATCCTAATTTAGGTGGCGCTTTTGCTGAAGTAATTTTGGAAGAATTGGCGAGAAAACACGCGGTTGGCATTGTTACTACGCATTACCTGAATTTGAAGGTAATGGCGAACCATACGCAGGGAATTATTAACGGTGCGATGGCTTTTGATGAAGTGAATTTAAAGCCTTTGTACAAGCTCATTGTAGGTAAACCTGGCAGCAGTTATACGTTTTCTATCGCGGAGCGAATTGGCTTGCCGCAGCATTTAATTAATCGTGCAAGAACCCTTGTAGATGAAGATCATTTCCGATTGGATAAATTATTGAACCGAACCGAACAAGACCTTCAACACATAGATAAAGAAAAAAAAGAACTGAACCAATTATTGAAAGAAAATGAAAGGCTGAAACATGAAATGAAAACAACATTTGATAAAGAAAAACACCGCCAGCAGGTTGAAATTGTCAAGCAGCAAAACCGTATCACCGAAGAAAGAATTGCTGATGTAAAAGAAACCGAACGCATGATGAAACAGATTGTTATGGAATGGAAAAAAGCCGAAAACAAAGAAGACATTTATAAGCAGATACAAAACCTGTTGTTTAAAAAGAATGATCAAACAACCAATAACAAACTGGCAAAAAAAACGGATAAAAAATACAAAGAAACTGGTGATGAAATAAGAGAAGGCAGCAAAGTAAAGATGAAAAAAAACCACCAGGTTGGCGAAGTAAAAGAAATACGCGGCAAGCGGGCCATTGTACAAATTGGCTTGTTGCCCATGAATGTTGAACTTACCGATTTAATTGCAGTAAAAGAAAAAGAGCCTGCTTAAAAAATAAAAAAAGCTGCCTCTGGAAAGAGGCGGCTTCTATCCAAAATCCAACGCTTAAATAATTCAGGCGCCAACATTATATTGGCTGCGCAAAATTACCTCCTGTCTAAGCGAAGCAGTTTATAAAATGCATACCCTTCTTGCATCAAACCCAATGTTTACAATAGTTTGGCGCATTGCTATATTATTTCGTATTGTTTTCCGGCGCATCAAGAAGCATTAGTTGAGTAATGTATTTTGATATTGGATTCCGGGCCGGAACGTTTGATATTATTACTCTTTTCAACAACACAAAAATAAAATACGATGTTTATTTGTAACATTAAAATAGGCTTAGAAAAATTAAAATGTAGCTCTAAATCTTAATCGTAACGGAGTTTGTTTTTGCTTATGAATATTACTTTATTGTTGCTTCCTGTAATCATACAACCAAATCCCTAAATTGCTAACCATGAAACGCAAACTTTTATATAGCATCACTTTCTTCTTTGTAACTTTTATAAGCATATATGCACAAAAACAAACTCCGGTTTTTAAAGTAATTCCATTAGGAACAGAAGGTGGCTTAAACGAAAGCAATTTATCGGCTTATATGGCTGCACCTGTTGCATCCAACAACTTTGTTTGCCTTGATGCAGGCACTTTGTATACAGGCATTAACAAAACCATCGCCAATGGCGTATTTAAAAAAACGGCAACCGAAGTTATCAGGCAAAATATAAAGGGGTATTGCCTTTCGCATCCGCATTACGATCATGTTGCTGGCTTGCTCATCAACTCTCCATCTGATACAAACAAAACCATTTATGCAACAAAATTTTGTTTGGACAAAATAAAGCAACATGAATTTACCTGGCAAACCTGGGCAAATTTTGGCGATGAAGGCGATAAACCAGCGTTGAATAAATATCATTATAACGAAGTAAAAGAAGACAATGAAGTGCCGGTTGCCGAAACCCAAATGTTTGTAACCCCTTTTATTTTAAGTCATGCAAACCCATACCAAAGCACCGCATTTTTAATAAGAAAAGACAGCAGCTATTTGTTATATTTTGGCGATACCGGAGCCGATACAACAGAGCATTCGCAAAGGTTACAGCATATTTGGCAAACTGTTGCCCCGCTGATTACAAGGCATCAGTTAAAAGCAATTTTTATTGAATGCTCTTACCCGAACGAGCAACCTGATAAGCAATTGTTCGGTCATCTTACACCTAAATTATTAATGCAGGAAATGAACCGGCTGGCATTGTTGTGCAGCAGTAATTCAATCATAAATTTACCGCTTGTTGTTACGCACATAAAACCTGAAGGCGATAATGAAAGAAGAATTATTGAACAAGTGAAAGACGCAAATTCATTGGGTTTACAAATTATTTTTCCGCAACAAGGCAAGCCAATTTTCTTTTAGAAAAGTGTTGTTCATTAAAAATAAAAATGCCGGAAATAAAACTTCCCGGCACTTCTTCCTATTAAGGAAGATTTTTCATAGGTTATCATTAATAATAACTGTGAGGTTCTTATTAAAAACTATGCCGTGAAATCACATTGCAGAACAATAATACTTGTAAAGAATTTGTTGAAAAGAAGTATTGAAAAATAATTTATGTTGGCAAACAAAAGCTATTGCTTTTTATCTTTTTTGCAAGAGGAAGAAATGAGTAAAAACAAACCTCATGCTAATTACGGCATGAGGCTCTCTTATTTTTAAAAGATAGCGTTTTAATTATGCTTCTTTACCATGGCAGTTTTTAAATTTTTTACCGCTTCCGCAAGGGCAAGGATCGTTTCTGCCAATTTTCGGTCCTGCTTTTATCGGCTCTTGTTTGGTGGGCAACGTAGGTTCGTAGTAATCGTTTTCATTTGCTGCATAATCGTTGCCTGCGGCTTCTACCTGCGCTTTGTTGGATCGCATCTTACTCATGTCGGTTGGCTGCACACGAGCCTCGCGCGGAGGAGCAGTTTGTTGCTCGCCTGGTATTTCAGAATGGCATAAGAAGTTCACAATGTTTTTATTTACTGCACTATCCATTTGCCTGAACAACATGTATGCTTCTCCTTTATAAATCACCAACGGGTCTTTCTGTTCATAATATGCCGTTTGCACACTTTGTTTTAAATCGTCCATTGCACGAAGATGCTCTTTCCATGCATCGTCAATAAAGCCAAGCGTAACCGTTTTTTCTAACGATTGTACCAGCTCAAGATTATGGGTAGCAAGGCTTTTATCTAAGTTAGCAATCACTTGAATAACACGTCTTCCATCAGTAAAAGGAACCACAATATTTTCTACGTTTGCGCCTCCAATTTTGCGGATATTTTGAAATACCGGTAATGACTGGTGCATAGTTTCGGTACGATGAGCCTGATAGTTGGCGAACGCTTCGCTGTACAAACTATCGGTTAAGCTTTGCTCATTTTCGGTGTTAAATTGTTCTTGTGTGATGGCAGTATCCAATCCAAAATTTACAATCACTTCTAATTTAAAACCTTCCCAATCCTTGCTTTCTTTAAAGCCATTTACAAGCGATTCAGCAACATCATAAAACGCATTATCAAGGTCCAGCGATAAACGATCACCAAACAAAGCATGGTTGCGTTTTGCATAAATTACGGTGCGTTGCTTGTTCATTACATCGTCATACTCTAACAATCGTTTGCGAATGCCAAAGTTGTTTTCTTCCACTTTCTTTTGCGCGCGTTCAATACTTTTTGTTACCATGCTGTGTTGTATCACTTCGCCTTCTTTATAACCGGCAAAGTCCATCACTTTGGCAATTCGTTCGCTACCAAACATGCGCATCAAATCATCTTCCAGCGAAACAAAAAATTGTGTAGAACCCGGATCGCCCTGACGACCGGCACGACCGCGAAGCTGCCTGTCCACGCGGCGGCTTTCATGGCGTTCTGTACCTACAATAGCCAAACCACCGGCTTCCTTTACACCTTCGCCCAATTTAATATCAGTACCACGACCTGCCATGTTGGTGGCAATGGTGATGGCGCCCGATAAACCGGCTTCTGCTACAACTTGTGCTTCCCGCGCGTGTTGCTTTGCGTTTAATACATTGTGAGAGATTCCCTTTTGCCGAAGCATGCGCGATAACAATTCGCTCACTTCAACCGATGTTGTACCCACCAGAACCGGGCGACCTGCATTGCGCAATTCTTCAATCTTTTCAATTACGGCACTATATTTTTCGCGGCGTGTTTTGTACACCAAATCCTGCTCGTCGGTACGGATAGCTTTTACGTTAGTAGGAATGTTAACTACGTCTAATTTATAAATGTCCCAAAGCTCTGCGGCTTCTGTTTCGGCAGTGCCTGTCATGCCCGCAAGTTTGTGATACATGCGGAAATAGTTCTGTAATGTAACTGTAGCGTAGGTTTGTGTAGCCGCTTCAATTTTTACGTTTTCTTTTGCTTCAATCGCCTGATGCAAGCCATCGCTGTAACGGCGCCCATCAAGGATACGACCCGTTTGTTCATCCACAATTTTTACGGCGCCATCCATCACCACATACTCAACATCTTTATCAAACAAAGTGTATGCTTTTAAAAGTTGCTGAACGGTATGAATGCGATCAGCTTTGGTGGCATAATCGTTTAGTATAATTTCTTTTTTATGACGCTTTTCATCGGCATCTTCCGCTGCGTTATTATCAATTTGAGCAAGGTCAACACCAATATCGGGAAGCACAAAAAAGTTAGGGTCTTCACCGGCTTTGGTAATCATTCCAATGCCTTTATCGGTAAGCTCAACCGAATTATTTTTTTCATCAATATAAAAGTACAATTCTTCATCTGCCTTTGGCATTTCACGCTGCTGGTCGGCGAGATAATAATTCTCTGCTTTCTGTAGTTTTACACGAATGCCCGGCTCGCTTAAAAACTTAATCAGCGCATTATTTTTTGGCAAGCCTCTGCCGGCTCTAAATAATGCCAGGCCTCCGTCTTTCGGATCATCGTTGCCATCAGCAATTTTCTTTTTTGCTTCATTTAAAAAGGTGTTTACGGCTCTGCGCTGGGCTTCTACCAAGCGTTCAATGCGCGGTTTTAAATCGAAGAACTGTTGCGTGGTACCATCGTGCCCAACCGGTCCTGAAATAATCAACGGCGTACGTGCATCATCAATCAACACACTGTCTACTTCATCCACCATAGCGTAATGATGTTTGCGCTGCACCATTTCGGCAGGATTATGCACCATGTTATCGCGCAGGTAATCAAAGCCAAATTCATTGTTGGTGCCGTAGGTAATATCCGCGAGGTAAGCATTGCGTCTTTCCGCTGTATTGGGTTGATGTTTATCAATACAATCCACCCGCAAGCCCAGCCATTCAAACAAGGTTCCGTTCCATTCACTATCGCGGCGGGATAAGTAATCGTTTACCGTTACAATATGCACGCCTTCACCGGCTAAAGCATTGAGGTAAGCAGGTAATGTTGACACCAATGTTTTACCTTCACCGGTTGCCATTTCTGCAATTTTTCCCTGGTGCAATACAACGCCGCCAATTAACTGCACATCATAATGCACCATGTTCCAGGTAGTTATGTTTCCGGCAGCATTCCAGGAGTTTTTATAAATGGCATTATCGCCTTCAATACGGATATAATCTTTGCTAACACTTAGCTCACGATCAAGTTCTGTTGCGGCCGAAACAAGCTCTGTGTTTTCTTTAAAACGACGTGCGGTTTCTTTTACCACAGCAAAAGCTTCCGGAAGAATTTCAGTAAGAATTTCTTCTATCTTTTTGTTGCGTTCCTTTCGGATATTATCTATGTCTTTATAAATGGCATCTTTGTTTTGAATGTCATTTTCTTCCAGCTTTTCCGCTTCTTGCTGAAGGTTGGCTATTTCATCGTCCGATGTTTTCAAATGGCTATCAACGCGAGCGCGAAACTCAACAGTTTTGCTTCGCAGTTCATCATTCGACAAGCTTTGATATTGCTGAAAAAATCCGTTGATTGTTACAACCACCGGCTGCACCAGTTTTACATCTTTTTCGGATTTGTTGCCGCCTAAAATCTTACTTAAAAAACCTAACATATCAATACAATTCGTTGTTATATAATTTAATGTATGCAGCGTTCAAAAACAATGCTGTGCGTGTTTAAGAAGCCACATTGTCATTTAACGCTTTTTAATAGCGGACAAAGTTAAGATTTTTGAAGTGGAGATAAAAGAAGCGCGTTATAAAGGGAGGTTAAAGGTAATAGGAAGATGTGAGCTGTGAGCCATGAGATGTAAGCTTTTATCTACAAGTGTGAGCGATTGAAAAAGGAACAAAAACAAACGTCTTAAATTCACAGTTCGCAGCTTACTACTTATAACTTGATTTTTAAAGCTTAACGCTACCAACTTCCGCTCGCGCCGCCTCCACCGCTGCTTCCGCCGCCAAACCCACCGAAGCCGCCACCACCGCCTCCTCCAAAACCACCACCGCCACCACCCCAGCCGCGACCACCGCCACCTAATGCGTTGCCTAACATACTACCCAAAATAAATGAACCGAAGCCGCCATACCCTCTGCGACTCATCATTCCGCCACCGCCACTGCCGCCACCTCTGCGAAAAATAAAAATGATAATGATGATGATGACAATAATGCCAATTAAAGAGCCGCCACCACTACCGCTGTTGCTATTGTCGTTATTACTCTGCCGCTGCACATGATATTCACCGGCTGCGGCTTTGCTTACATCATTCGTAGCTAAGTTTAAGCCCTGGTAGTAATTTTGCGTTTTAAAAGACGGTGCAATATCATTTTCGATAATGCTGTTGGCAGTAATATCGGGTATAGCGCCTTCCAAACCATAACCCACTTCAATGCGCACCTGATGGTCATCAATAGCAGCCACAATCAGCACACCATTGTTGGTTTTTTTATTACCTATGCCCCAGCTTCTAAAAAGCTTATTTGCATAATCTTCTATCGGATAGTCGTTCAATGTTTTAATTAGCACAATCGCAATTTGGTTACTGGTGCTGTCATCTAACGCAACCAATTTTTGCTCTAAAATTTCTTTTTGCTCGGGCGATAAAGCGTTTGCAAAATCGTTCACTAATTGCGGCGGGTTAGGTCGTGCAGGAATGTTTTGGGCGAACAAAGAAACACTGGTAAAAGTTACCAGTATCAGCAGTAAACAATGTTTTATAAAAGAAGAGTTCATTAAAAAGAAATGAGTTTTATAAAAGCCGGTAGATGGAATTATTTACCCCATACAATATCATCAGGCAGTTCGTTTTTATCGGTGGCTTTATCAAAAGGAAAATGATGTTGCAATGCATCTCCGATCTCTACAATAGAGTGCGCAATTCCATCCGCTATTTTTTGTTGCCTGAAGTGTTGAAGCATGGCATCAACAGTTTGCTGCCAATAGGCATCGCCTGTTTTTTGATGGATGCCTTCATCAGCAAACAAAGCCACTTGTTTATCTTCTACTGCAATATAAAACAGCACTGCATTGCGCAGTGCTGTTTTATCCATTTTTAAATTGAAAAATATTTCTTTTGCCCTGTCAAGTGCATCCATGTAGCTGCATTTGCTTTCAACAAATACACGCACTTCACCACTGGTTTTATGCTCTGCCGTTTGTATAGAGTGCACAATGCGGTGCTGCTGTTCGCTTGTAAAAAAAGCTTTGTGTTTTTGCCTGAATAAATGCAAAGCATTCGTTTTTATTTGTTATCAAAATTTACTGATGGCGCTTTTGAAGCACCAGGATCGGCAGCAAAAGGCTGCTTTGGTGTAAAATGAAACCAGCCCGCATAAAAGTTATTCGGGAACGAACGGATGGTGGTATTAAATTCCTGCACCGACCCATTATAATCGTTGCGGGCAACGGCAATGCGGTTTTCGGTTCCTTCTAATTGCGCCTGCAAGCCGCGAAATGCATCGTTTGCACGAAGGTTCGGGTAATTTTCTGTAACCACCAATAACCTGCCCAATGCTTGCGACAATTCGCCTTGCGCTGCCTGAAACTGTTGCACTTTTTCGGGTGTTAAATTATTGGGGTCAACATGAATTTGTGTAGCGGAAGCTCTTGCTTTAATTACATTTTCCAAGGTGGTTTGTTCAAAGTTGGCTTCGCCTTTTACGGTGCTGACAAGGTTGGGGATTAAATCGCTTCTGCGCTGGTATTGCGTTTCAACAGCCGACCATTTGGCTTTTACATTTTCATCCAAAGCCACGCCTTGTTTTTGAAACGAAATGGAACCGCAGCCCACGCAGCCGCCTACCAAAACGATTAAGCCGAGAATAACAATGAGAGCAAGATTGCTTGTTTTCATTTTTTAAATTGTTTGATTATGGTTAGCAAATGATACTCCAAATATAAGGACTGTCATTATTGCGGATTCAGTTATTTGTTGGAAAATCGATTTGTAGCGAAATGAAAAGAGGGAAAACAAAATGGTTGATTGTAAAGATTTTGCTTTTGAAATTGATGATTACAAGTTATGAAAATGGCTATCTTGTCGGTCGTAAAAGTAAAACTTTCTTCTATACCAACCAGAATGCTATGAGACCATTACTGATACTGCTGCTTATAATGCAGACTTTGGTTTGCCAGGCTCAAAACGAATTACATTTCAATCACCTTAGTATTAAAGAAGGGTTGTCGGAGGGATCAATTAGAGCTTTACTAAAAGATAAAGAAGGATACTTCTGGATGGGCACGGTAAACGGACTGGTACGTTATGATGGATATAGCTTTAAAAACTATGATCTTAATGGCGCAGTTGGTCCGTCTAAGGTCGTTAATAGATTTTATGAAAATAGAAGAAACAATATATGGATTGGCACTTTAAACGGATTTTATTTTTATAACCGCGCCACGGATTCTATTGAGAATTTGAGTTCACTAATCTCGAAAAATGCTAAGTCAGCCAATAGCGTAACTTATTTCCAGGATGACAGAAAAGGGAATATTTGGATATTTTTTTACCCCAATGATGAACCCGGTGTGAAGAAGATGGCTTTATATAACCAAGACACAAAGAATGTAACCCTTTTTGGCAACAAAGAAAAAGGGTGGCAGCATATTAACGAACTCCAATTTGATAATCCTTTTGTAGATACACAAAATAAATTATGGATTGAAACCCGCGACGCCCTCTTTGAGTATAATCCCGCAAAAAAAATATACAAAGGACATTATTTTGACACCACAAGCCAAACAATTCACTGGTTTGAAAATGAAGACACGGCTAACCACGTAAATGTGTGGTTTCGGTTAGAGAGTAAGATTTCTAAAGATAATGATGAAGTGTGTGAGTACAATGTAATTACAAAAAAACTGAAGGTTTTCCCACAATCAACATCCGGTTCTGCAAACTTGTTTAACCATGAAGGCTCGGGACCTGATTTTATTGATTCTAAAAACCGTATTTGGTTTGCAACTATTAACGGGCTAACACTTTTTGATTCCTCAAAAAATAAGTTTACAGATTTTGATATTAAAGACAAACCCGATTTTAGTACTGGCAATTCTGTCAGATGGATATGTGAAGATACACATGCCAATTTTTGGTGCTGGTTGGTGGGTGGGCTTGCCTATTTCAACACAGCTACCGGTAGTTATACGGTTTACAAGTCCAATTGGAATGATGCTACTGATGGTATCATTGATAATTTAAGCCATATAAGTTTAGATAATTACGGGTTACCATGGTTTGGTGTTGAACAGGAAGGTTTACAATGGGTAAACAAAAACCGTTCATCATTTGTTCTTTATAATAACAATCCCAATAGGCTACACTCTTTTGCAGGAGGAGCTACTTTTTGTTTTGCTGAAACAATGAATGGTAATTTTTGGGTTGGCAGTCACCATGGTCTTTATTACTGGCAGAAGCAGCTTGATTCATTTACTTACATACATTTTGAAAAAAAAGTTACAGATGTTGATGTAAATACTGTCATGCAGGCGAAGGATGGGAATGTTTGGTTTAGCGCTTATGGGCAACAAAATAACGTATCTGGCTTATATTGCTATAACCCGATAAGTAAACAAATAAAAAATTACAGACATAAGAATAACGATTCTCTTTCATTGCCTGAAAGTAATGTAACAAATATAGTTCAGGATAATGCCGGAAAAATTTGGATAGGAACATACGGTAACGGCATATGCGGATTTAATGCGGATACCCAAAACTTTACCCGTTATCCATTTATAAAAAACGATGCAACCATAATACCTGCAAATAATACATTGGATGATCAACGGGTGGTGGCTATGTGCATAGATACAGGAGGAATTTTATGGTTGGGCACTAATGCGGGAGGACTGAATAAATTCGTTCCGAAGACAAATACATTCACTTCTTACCTTAATAAAATTCCGGATTTCTTCTCTGTTGTAAGCCTGTATGATGATGAAAACGCAATATGGGCAGGTACATATGAAAGCGGGTTATTTTCAGTAAATAAAAAAACGAATGCTATTAAAAAGTATAGTGAAGCCAATGGCCTTTTATATAATGGATGCTGGGGAATACAAAAAGATAACCATAATAATATGTGGGTTGTTTCACCAAGAGGTTTTTCAATAGTAAATATAAACACAGGCAATGTTAACCATATTAATGCGACGGATGGGTTGCCCGCTGAGCCGTACTTTTCCAGTAATGAATTATATAAAACGAAGGAAGGCACATTCTTATATGGTTGCAAAGATGGCTTTGTAAGTTTCAATCCTGATGATTTTACCACTGATACCACCGTTCCCATCATGCACATTGAAACGGTGAGTTTTAACGAGCCGCAAAAGAACAGCAACAAAGACAAGGATTCCTCTATTGTAAGATGGGGCAAAGACAACATCAACCTTCGATACAATGAAAACAGGGTAACGTTTAGCTATGTTGGTTTGCTCTATCAAAATACATCCTCTGTTCAATATGCCTGTAAGCTGGATGGCTACGATAAGGGCTGGATTGCAGCCGGCACGCAGCGTACAGCCACTTATACCAATCTCTTTCCCGGCACTTATACCTTTCATGTAAAAGCCGCTAACAGCGATGGCGTATGGGCAACCCGGGAAGATAGCATCATGGTTATTATCTCACCACCCTGGTGGAAAACCTGGTGGGCGTATTTGTTGTATGCTTTTGTTTTTATTATTGCTGTATCGTCCTTCATTGCTTATCGTTCCCGTAACCTAAAGCGACAAAACCTGTTACTCGAACAAAAGGTAACGAACCGTACAGATCAATTGAATCAAAAAACCGAAGAACTTAACCAATCATTTGAGGAACTTAAATCAACGCAAGCGCAGTTGATACAAAGTGAGAAAATGGCAAGCCTTGGCGAACTGACTGCTGGCATTGCACACGAGATACAGAACCCGTTAAACTTCGTAAATAACTTTAGTGAATTGAACAAAGAATTGCTGGAAGAATTAAAAGAAGAAATTGATAAAGGGAACATGAATGAAGTAAAAACAATTGCAAATGATGTGATAGAAAATGAAGTAAAAATAAACCATCATGGTAAACGAGCCGATGCCATTGTAAAAGGCATGTTGCAACATTCAAGAAAAAATAATGGAGTAAAAGAAAACATCGACATCAATGCGTTGTGCGATGAATATGTACGGTTAAGCTATCATGGTTTGCGGGCGAAAGACAAAAACTTCAACGCCGATTTTAAAACCTATTTCGATGAGAGTATTGGTAAAATAAACATCGTTCCGCAGGATATGGGACGAGTGTTGCTCAACTTATTCAACAATGCGTTTTATGCAGTAAATGAAAAGAAGAAAACGGCTGACAAAAATTACAAACCTCTTGTAACCGTCGCTACTAAAAGCCCTTCTCCACCCGTGAAGAAGGGTTGGGTTGAGGTCATCGTAACCGACAATGGCAATGGCATCCCGCAAAAAATAATTGATAAAATCTTTCAACCCTTCTTTACCACAAAGCCAACTGGTGAAGGAACAGGATTAGGACTATCACTATCTTACGACATTATTACAAAAGAACATAACGGCACTATTAAAGTAGAAAGCGAAGAAGGCGAAGGTTCAACATTTATCATCCAAATTCCATCCTGACTTTATTTTATTATACCGGATTTAAACAACCTCTTTTACAACAGCCATTCAGTAATAAATATCAATGGCATTGTGGCCATTTTTTGTGCATTTGATTGAATCTTTGGTAGAGGCATAACTCGTGTCAGATATTTCTCTTGAAGCGGTAATAATAGTATAAACATTAGCGCCTGTATAAGCTGATACAGTTGTATCTTTATTTGCCGCCGTTTCTATTAACCCATTAACACTGCCAACCACATTATTGTCCCGCAAGTCTAATAGCAAATAGCCGCCATATAAAATGGGCGTGGTTCGGTGCATGTGGATTTGCAATAAGGTCTTTTGAAACAAGACAAACGACAAATGACTGAACGAAGTAAGATCAGTGGGATCAAAAATTAATGCGTCTATATTAGAAGGTCCCGATTCTGCCATCGGGTCTATCTGTTGTGGGTATTGGATATAACCATCTGGTATGGTAGCGTTCACTTCTAATGTAGCTGATGCAAACTTTGTAGTATCGTACTGCGCATGAAAGGTAAAGGTTCCATCGCTGCCTGTTTTTCCGCTTGCTACAATATAATTATTGGGTTGTATAAGAGCACCGGCTACATACGGGTTCAGATAAATTTTTATGTCATCGCCTTTCAATGGCGCATTGGCACTCAGGTCGAACATGGTTCCTGAAAACACAATATCAGCACAGTTGCCGGTGCAGGCAGGCAGGTTTTCAGTTTTCGTGCATGCATTTGCGCCAACCAAAAGCAGTAGAATGGCAATCTTGGGTAAACAGATATAGTTTCGGTTGGCAATTTTGTTGAAGGCAATGTGTAAACTCATAACCCAATATTTATATAAATATAACAACACAAAAGGCTGATTGATAGTCAGATGCTGCCCGGCAACGTAAATTTAACCTTTGCTGCCCTTTGTGCCCTTGTTAGTCGCCTGACCATAGTTTTTGGGAAGAAAAGTTAAAGAGGTAAATGTTCCTCACTGCGAGGCACGAAGCAGTCTTTGGTAAGTACAAAATCAGGTTTGCGACTAATAATCCTAATGAAAAGCGAAGCCTCAGATTGCTTCGCAAGCTCGCAATGACGGTCTTAACAAATCTTCCTAACACTTATGGTCAGACGACCAAAAACGGCGTAAAAAGAAGTTTTGCTTATTGATATTGTTTATGTAAGCCTGTCTTTTTCTAAAGACGGGCTTTTTATTTTTATACTTATCTTTAAAAGCGAAACAATATCCCCAAAGAGGGTGGAAAATAACAAAGGCTCTGAAAAATATTGTAAACGCTTACGCTAAGTATTTGATTGAAATGTTATCAATCAATTTAATGACCCCGATCATATTTAGCCAACTTGAAGCTTAAGCCTGGTAACCCCATTTCTTCATCGTATCTAAATCAATTTTCATGCAGTCAAGCGGCGGCGTACCCTGGTAAGATTCATGTTCGATGATAACGTAATTGATTCCGACTTTGGCAGATTCAATCAGCGTATCGTGTATAGGTATTAACCCCTTTCCTAAATAGGTGCTCTCATAGCCGGTACCTACTTCGCCTTTACCCGAACTTTTAATTTCATCTTTAATGTGCATCATTATATATCTGCCAGGGTATTGTTTCATTAATTCAATTGCAGTAGTTCCTTGTCCGTATAAGTTTCCTGTGTCTAATTGTTGTACTACTATTGCAGGATCTGTATTTTTCATAATAAAGTCGTAAAGGGTATTACCGTCTATTTTAGTGGTAAATTCAAACTCATGATTATGGTACCCGAATTTCATTCCTTGTGCCTGGCAAAGCTTTCCGCATTTATTAAACTGATCCATAAAACGTTTTAAAGCTTCCTTATCCGTACGCATGCTTTCTTCCATATAAGGGCTTATCACATATTTCTGCCCCAGGGTAGCTGCATCGTCAATCGTGTATTTCCATTTATCGGTAAAATCACCTTTTGCCGCATCGTAATCTGCCACTGTCATCGTTGTATGACCACTCGGCATTAGCAAGCCAAGACCATCCAAAAGCTTTTTAAAATCTGTTGCTGAATAGCCGTAAAATTTACGGTCGTTATAGTCTGCGTGCTCCACTCTTTTATAACCCATCTCCGCAAGTTTTTTCAACGTTCCTGATGGGTCTTTATGCATATCATCCCTTACGGAATACAACTGTAAGCCTAAGTCTTGGTGAATTTTTGCGGATGCCAATGCGAACTTGGGCAAAACGGCTGCCGCTACAACAGCCATACTTCCGGTCTTTAAAAATGTTCTGCGTGACGGTGCTTTCATGTGTGATAAGTTAAATAGTTAGTTTTGAAAATATAGATTAATAAAGATACTGTATTTGTAAAATACACTACTACAAAATAGAATAAAAAAAAGCATTTGTTAGCGCCCATGTTGTTTTTCTTCACTAACATGCTTTACTATATAGATTTCGTTGATGAAGAACACCAACGATGGCGAAGAAGTTTTAATTATTGATATTGTTTACAAAAGCACTTCTTTTTTGTAGAGACAGGCTTTTTATTTTTACGCTTATCTTTAAAAGCGAAACGAAACTGTGGGGAAAAGATAAATCATATCATCACCAAAGAACACAACGGAACTTTAAAAGTAGAAAGCGAAGAAGGCAAAGGAAGTGAGTTTATAATTGTATTGCCTGCATAAAATGCAATGGATTAACTTCCCTGCTTATCGTACCAAAAAATAAATGATAATAGATTTACTACCTTTAAATATGAATGAGTTAAAATTCCCGCTAACCAATGCGCAGGTTGAGTTGATGAAACTCTACGGCACAAATCTTTCAAGCGAAGATCTGGAAGAACTTAAAAGTTTATTAGCAAAGTTTTATGCAAATAAAGCTATTGTACAAGCCGATGAAATTTGGGACGAAAAAGGTTTGACCGATGCAGATATGGAGTCATGGTTAAACCAAAAATCATAACCCTTGCTTGCTGTAATAGATACAAATGTTCTTTTGGTTTCTGTTTCTGGCAGGTCTAAATTTCATTGGTTGTATCAGGCTATTATTGAAAAGAAGATCGGTGTTGCTTTCTCTAACGATATATTGGCGGAGTATGAAGAACAACTTGCCGCGCATTGGAGTGCTGAAGTTGCAGCGAATGTAATTAGGTCATTAATAGAACTTTCAACCGCACAATTAATAGTTGCTTATTTTAACCTTCGGCTAATTACAAATGACCAAGACGACGATAAATTTGTTGATTGTGCTTTTGCAGCAAACGTAGCTTGTTTGGTAACCAACGACCGGGACTTTGATATTCTAAAAAGCATTGATTTTCCTTCTATCAAAGTTGTAAATATTGATGAGTTTAAAGCTATTTTAATTAAAGAAGGAATTATCAACCTCTTGTAATTGTAATAACCAAACGCTCCCTCTCCACTCGTGGAGAGAGTTGGGGTGAGGTCGAAATCATTGTAAAAGATAACGGTAATGGTTTTCCATCAAACATCATTGATAAAGTGTTTCAGCCATTCTCTACCACAAAACTAACCGGGCAGGGAACCGGACTGGGTTTGAGCTTAAGTTACGATATTATCAAAGCACATAACGGAAAATACAGGTAAAAAGCAAGGAAGGCGAAGAAACATCGTTTTTTATTTCGCTTCCCACCTCTTAGCCCTATGTTTTCCAACTATAAAATCCTGTTTGAATCGCCGGCATTTCTCCCGAAGGGTAAAACAAATCCATTTGGCAGAGCTGAAAAAATGCCGGCGCATCAAACAAATTTATTTTTGCTTTTGCTGGTGTTCTTCATCAATATAATATTAATTTGTGTTGGTAAAGAATTCCAGCATGGGCGTAAATAGCTGTGGTTGAAGTTGTGGTAATAGTAAAGAACAATTTGATGCAACCTGCTTTGTAACAGAAGCGGGTTTTTTATTTTATACCCCTATCTTTAAAAGCAAAACGAATTGTATTGTATCAAAGTTTACGGCATTTTCACCAAAGAACATGCGTAACAATTACAGCTTAAAGCATAGAAGAGGAAGGAGCGAAATTCATCATCCAACTTCCATTAAAACAGAATGATAAAAAAAACATTTCTTATAATGCTACTAATGGTTTGCTGTTGTTCCGTTTTTTCACAAAGCAAATCGCAGCTATTAAAGCAATTGAGGCAGCATCCTCAAAAAGACACTTTTCGGGTAAATCGTTTGAACCAGCTTTGTTTTCTTTCAGATGTACCTCCTTCTTTAAAAGACAGCTTTTTTAATGAAGCTTTCTCTTTATCGCAAAAACTAAATTTTACCGCCGGGCAAGCTTTGGCACTTACAGCGAAGTCATTAAATGCTAAAGTAAGCGAAGCACCTTCTATATCAAAACAAGCTATTCAGCTTGCAGTACAGAGCGGCGATAAAACGGCTATGTTTTGGGCATACAGGTCGTTAGGTTCAGCGCTGTTCAATACATCTCAAAGTAAAGACGCAATTAAAGTTTTTAAACAAGCTTATGCAATTGCACAAAGCGCATTAAATCCGAAATTGATTATTTATGGGCAGCTTGCATTTGTAGATTATTATAAAAGTATTGAAATCAACTATCCGCTTGCGCTTCAATGGAGCCTGAAAGCACTGCAGGTTGCTGAAAAGTACAATGATAAAGAGGACATGCCGATTGCGTACAGAAACATAGGTATCATTTATTTATTGTTAGGTGATGACAATAAATCGCTTGTTAATCTGCAGAAAGCTTTGCTTACAAGTGAGGCTGTTGGAGATATGCAGACAAAGATGTTTGTGTTGAATGATCTTGGCGAAAAATATCGTGTTACAGGGCATTATACAGAAGCGTTGAATTTTTACAATCAGGCATCCGCCCTGATAAAAGATTCATTTAATATAGAACTGAACAAAAGCAATATGGCAGATGTATATCAGCGTTTGCACAACAATTCCTTGTGTTTTATTTATGCGTACAGTGCCTTGAAAAGTGCCACGCAATTAAAAGATTCAACCGGCATTGCGTGGATTGATAATATTTTAAGTCGGGCTTATCTTGGTACGCAACATTACGACAGTGCCATTTATTATGGCAAACAAGGTTACCATTATGCGGTGCTTACTGCCAGCACAGAATATATGAGAGATAATAGTGAAGCCTTGTACAATATTTTTAATGCAATAAAAAATTATCAGCAGGCACTCTTTTATTATTCAACTTACATAACACTACGAGATAGCATGAACAATAATGAAGTAACCAACAAAAGTAACCTGGCGCAGTTTAATTACGATCTTGAAAAAAAGCAATCAGAAATCACATCTTTAAATAAAGACAAACAACTACAGAAAATTAACACTCAACGACAGAATTACTTGCTTCTTGCTTTGGCTTCGGGTATTATACTGGTTTTGTCAACACTTATTTTTATTTACCGCAACAATATTCAGCGCCGCAAAGCTTATCGCCTGTTAGAAATTCAAAAGCAGGAAATTCTGTTACAAAGAGACCAGACGAACCATGCATTAACCGAACTAAAATCAACACAAGCGCAACTAATACAAAGCGAGAAAATGGCAAGCCTTGGCGAACTGACTGCTGGCATTGCGCACGAGATACAGAACCCGTTAAACTTTGTAAATAACTTTAGTGAATTGAACAAAGAATTGCTTGAAGAATTAAAAGATGAAATTGATAATGGGAACATGAATGAAGTAAAAACAATTGCAAATGATGTGATAGAAAATGAAGTAAAAATAAACCATCATGGTAAACGAGCCGATGCCATTGTGAAAGGCATGCTGCAACATTCAAGAAAAAATAATGGAGTAAAAGAAAACATCGACATCAATGCCTTATGCGATGAATATGTACGATTGAGTTATCATGGATTACGTGCCAAAGACAAAAACTTCATTGCTGATTTTAAAACCTATTTTGATGAGAGTATTGGTAAAATAAACATCGTTCCCCAAGACATGGGACGAGTGTTGCTCAACTTATTCAACAATGCGTTTTATGCAGTAAATGAAAAGAAGAAAACGGCTGACAAAAATTACAAACCTCTTGTAACCGTCGCTACTAAAAGCCCTTCTCCACCCGTGAAGAAGGGTTGGGTTGAGGTCATCGTAACCGACAATGGCAATGGCATCCCGCAAAAAGTAATTGATAAAATTTTCCAACCCTTTTTTACCACAAAGCCAACTGGTGAAGGAACAGGATTAGGACTATCACTATCTTACGACATTATTACAAAAGAACACAACGGCACTATTAAAGTAGAAAGTAAAGAAGGCGAAGGAAGTACGTTTATTATTCAGTTGCCTGCAACATAAAAAAGTGGATGAAAATGGTTAGAAATATTATTATTGTATTGCTTGTTACTGTTGCTTGCAGCAGTCCCGCATTTTGCCAGTTACAAATTGCTACTGCCTTATGTGAAAACAAAACCAACCCGGTTGGCGCCCCTTTGAACAACCTGCATTTTAGCTGGGAAATTGCAGCAAAAGAAAACGGTGCACACCAAACTGCCTACCAGTTGGTGATGGCTTCATCAATAGAAAATTTAGGAAAGAACAAGTTTGATGTTTATCAATCCAACATTGTAAAATCTGAACAAAGTGTACTGGTAACATACAATGGAAATCCGTTATTGCCTGCCCAAACTTACTTCTGGAAAGTGCGCGTGTGGGATGAACACAACAAGCCATCGGCATGGAGTAACGATGAGCAAATAACCACGGGTTTGTTTTCGCAAAAAGATTGGAACGGCGCGCAATGGATTGGCTATGAAGACCTGCCCGATTCGATGCGGGTTGCGCCTTGTATTCATGAACCCAACGCGTCTTTGCTCGGCAATAAATGCTTGCAGCGCCCGGTAATTCCCTTGTTTAGAAAAGAATTTACGGTTAGCAAAAAAATCAAGTCGGCGCTTCTTTTTATTACCGGGTTGGGGCAATACGAAGCAAGCATGAATGGAAAAAAAATCGGCACTGCTTTTCTTGCGCCAGGCTGGGCTTATTTCGACAAAACCGTTTTGTATAACACGTTCGATGTAACACAAAAAATAACTAACGGCATTAACACAATCGGGATGATTGTGGGCAATGGTTTTTACAACATCAACCGCGAACGATATTTTAAAATTGTTACCGCTTTTGGTATGCCGAAAATGATTTGCAACCTGAAGATTATTTATGAAGATGGAACAACTAAAAATATTATTTCTGATCAATCATGGAAAACATCTCCATCACCCATCACATTCACCAGTATTTATGGCGGTGAAGATTATGATGCAAGATTGGAACAAAATGGCTGGAACACTTCCCTCTTCAACGATGCAAATTGGAAGCAGGCTTTGTTGGTAACGCCACCTCGCGGCAAAATGATTCCTGAACAGGATTATCCCGTTACTATCATGGATTCGTTCCCAATAAAAAAAATACTTCAACCTAAACCGGATGTTTACCTGTACGATTTTGGTCAGAATGCATCGGGAATTGTTCAAATAAAACTAAAAGGAAAACGCGGACAAACTGTAAAATTAATTCCTGCGGAACTCATCAATGAACAAGAACTGGCAAATCAAAAAGCAAGCGGCTCCCCATATTATTTTTCTTATACTTTACAAAGCGATAGCGAAGAAACCTGGCAACCCAAATTTACTTATTATGGCTTTAGATATGTGCAGGTGGAAGGTGCGGTGCCGGATACAAGTGCGAACCATTCTTTGTTGCCTCAAATCTTAAAACTAACATCGCTGCACAGCAGAAATTCCAATCCTGCAAATGGTTCGTTTTCCTGTTCAAATACTTTGTTCAATCGCATTGATACATTAATCAAATGGGCGATTAAAAGCAATATGCAAAGTGTGATAACCGATTGCCCACACCGCGAAAAGCTGGGCTGGCTGGAACAGGATTATTTAATGGGCGCTTCCATCCACTACAACTATGATATTTATAATCTGTACCGGCAAATTGTTTTCGATTTGATGGATGCGCAATATCCGCAAGGGTTTGTGCCTGATATTGCTCCTGAATATGTAGTGTTTGATGGCGGGTTTTTAGACTCGCCCGAATGGGGAAGCAGCTCGGTAATTCTGCCCTGGTTATTATATACCTGGTATGGCGATAAAGACATTTTACAGCGCGCTTACCCAATGATAAAAAAGTATGTGGCATATCTGCAAAGCAAATCGAACAACGATATTTTATCGCACGGCTTAGGCGATTGGTATGATTACGGACCGAACCCCCCGGGTATGCCGCAACTAACACTCAATGGCGTTACCGCAACAGCCATTTTTTATTATGATGCAACGCTGCTTTGCAAGATGGCAACTGCCTTGCACAACGATGCAGACGTTGCAACTTACCAGCAACTGGCAGCTAAAATCAGGATGAGTTTCAACAGTAAATTTTTTAATTCATCAACCAACATATATGCTACCGGCAGCCAAACAGCGATGGCAATGCCGCTGGCAGTTGGCTTGGTAAATGATGCAAATAAAAAAGAGGTATTGAAGAATTTAATGGATTCTATTTATGCCAATAACAAAGCCCTGACGGCAGGCGATATTGGTTTTCATTTCCTGATAAAAGCTCTTGATGAAGGCGGCGCTTCGCAATTGATTTATGATATGAACAACCGCGATGACGTGGCGGGTTATGGCTTTCAGCTTAAGAAAGGAGCCACTGCGTTAACCGAATCGTGGGCAGCTTTAGAAGAAGTATCGAACAATCATTTGATGCTGGGGCATATCATGGAATGGTTTTATAGTGGCATTGCAGGCATTGGACAGGAAGAAAATTCAGTTGCTTTCAAACACATCTGCATTCGCCCGCAGCCAGTTGGCAATCTAACCTTTGCAAAAGGAAGCTTTCATTCGCCTTACGGATGGATCACCACTAATTGGAAAAAAGAAACGAATCGTTTTTATCTGCATGTAACGATTCCCGTAAATGCTATAGCGAATGTGTATTTGCCGGCTACTTCATCATCAAAAATTTATGTAAATGACAAACTGCAAATAGCTCGCGCAATGAAAATTTATAATGGTATTGCTATAATTGCCGTGCCTTCGGGTGAGTATGTTTTTGAAGTGAGGGAATGATAACAAGAGGTTTGTATTTACTTCGCTCTATATCTCTTTCTTACGGATTGTAAAAGTAAACTTTCATTAAAAGCCATCACAGAATTTATACCAGTGATGGCTTTTATTTTGAGACAATTGCTTATGCAAAAAAACTATCTCTTTTTTATTTATTTTTCGTTAATCGCTGCAATGCCAGGAAGCTCTTTACCTTCAAAATATTCCAGCATCGCGCCGCCGCCCGTTGATACATAGCTTACTTTATCGGCGAAGCCAAACTGGTTAACAGCCGCTACACTATCGCCGCCGCCAACTAAAGAGAATGCACCTTTTTCTGTAGCTTCTGCAATAGCTGTCGCGATGGTTTTTGTGCCATGCTGAAAACATTCCATTTCAAATACGCCCATCGGTCCGTTCCACAAAATGGTTTTTGAATTGTGAATGACTTTAGAAAAATTATCGCAAGCCATCATACCAATGTCTAAGCCCATCCAGCCATCGGGAATATTGGTACTTAACGAACTTGAGATATTAGCATCGGCAGCAAACTTATCAGCAATCACAGAATCGGCAGGCAAATGAATGCAAACACCTTTTTCTTCCGCTTTCTTTAATAAATCATTCGCTGTTCCCAGCCTGTCTTCTTCGCAAAGCGAGTTGCCGATTTTGCCGCCTTTAGCTTTCATAAACGTATATGCCATGGCACCACCAATAATAATGTCGGTTGCTTTCTCCAACAGGTTTTCGATGATCAAAATTTTATCGGAGACTTTAGCACCACCAAGGATAGCAAGGAAAGGCTTTTGCGAATCATGCAATACTTTTTCGGCACTCGCAACTTCGCTTTCCATCAGCAAGCCAAACATCCTTTTATCGGGTGGAAAAAACTGTGCAATTACCGCCGTTGATGCGTGTGCGCGATGCGCTGTTCCAAAAGCATCGTTTACATATACATCGCCCAGCTTGCTTAATTTTTCTGCAAAAGCTTTGTCGCCCTTTTCTTCTTCTTTATAAAAGCGAAGATTTTCAAGTAATAATACTTCACCGGGTTGTAAGTGGTGCGCCATTTGCACCGCCTGTTCGCTGATGCAATCATCTGCAAATTTTACCGGCGCATTGTTCAGTAATTCGCTCAGATGCGGCACGAGGTGTTTCAACGAATATTTATCAGTAGGCCCGTCTTTCGGGCGACCGAGATGGCTCATCAACACTACGCTGCCGCCATCACTCAAAATTTTTTTGATAGTAGGAATAGAAGCGCGCATCCGGTTGTCATCAGTAATTTCAAATTTATCATTTAACGGCACATTAAAATCAACACGGATCAATGCGGTTTTACCGGAGAAATTGTAGTCGGAAAATTTGCTCATGAATTATTATTTTTTAGTCGGTAATTTCTATTTGCACAATGTCTTTATTAAAATCAGTTAATAATCGTAGTGCTTTTTCTATTTGCATTTTGAGAATAGAGTAAAGAAAACGATTCGTACAGTTACCAATTTTAATATTGATTAACTTAGGAGGCGAGCCATTAGTGTTGATAATATCTTCAATATCCGAATCTCTTGAAATGATGATAACGTTGCCAATTTCTTTTGCTTTTTGATAAATTTGAAAATCGGAGTGCGTTTGCATCTGTAAGCTATAAGCGGATTTTACAAGCAAGTTAAAGTCATCTTTCAGCCATTTACCAATGATCGGCGCAGCATTATTATCCAACCAAATTTCCCAGTCAGGCAACATTTATAATAATTGTATTCTTTAATTTCAAAGAAGCATAAAGCAAACAAGCCCGAATATCTTCGATTTCCAAGTAAGGAAAATCTTCCAAAATTTCTTCGTTAGACATTCCACTCGAAAGTAAATCCAGAATATCACTTACCCGAAACCGCATTCCCCGAATGGTTGGTTTTCCACCCATTAAGCCCGGAATAATCGTAATTCGCTTTAATAATTCTGCCTGCATAACCTTGTATTTATTCAACAAAAATAAAAAAACCGCAGCGTAAGAGAACTGCGGTTTTTATTTACTTCATAATCTTATTTGTTTATCAAATCTGCCATGTACTTTACGGTGCGAACCAGTTGGCTAACATAGCTCATTTCGTTGTCGTACCAGCTTACCACTTTCACCAATTGTTTATCACCAGCCGAAATAACTTTCGTTTGAGTAGAATCAAACAAAGAACCATAGTGCATACCAATAATATCGGTGCTTACAATTTCGTCTACGTTATAACCAAAACTTTCATTGCTGGCTTTCTTCATTATGTCGTTTACTTCTTCAACACTGGTTTTTTTACTGCAAAGCGCTGTCAACTCGGTAACCGAACCTGTGATAACCGGAACCCGCTGTGCGCCGCCATCCAGCTTGCCTTTTAATTCGGGCAAAACCAAACCTATGGCTTTGGCAGCACCTGTGCTGTTGGGAACAATGTTGGCAGCAGCTGCACGTGCTCTGCGTAAATCGCCTTTTGCATGTGGCGCATCTAATGTATTTTGGTCATTGGTATAGGCATGAATAGTAGTCATGCTACCTACTTCAATGGTAAAGGCATCGTTCAATGCTTTTGCCATTGGCGCCAAACAATTGGTAGTGCAGGATGCGCAGCTAATGATGGTTTCACTGCCATCCAAAATATTGTGGTTTACATTAAATACAATTGTTTTCATTTCGCCAGTAGCTGGTGCTGAAATCACTACACGTTTTGCGCCTGCCTTCAAGTGTGCTTCTGCTTTGGCTTTATCGGTAAAAAAGCCAGTGCTTTCTATCACCACATCCACACTGTGCTCTCCCCATGGAATTTGTGATGGATCTTTCTGTACATATATTTTTACTTCCTCGCCATTTACAGAAATTGAGTTTTCGCCGAAGGTTACATCACCGCCTTTGAAGCGACCATGTGCACTATCGTATTTTAAAAGATGGGCTAATACTTTAGGCGTTGTTAAATCGTTTATGGCAACTACCTCTATCCCTTCCATGTTATAAATCTGGCGGAATACAAGGCGGCCAATGCGACCGAAACCATTAATGGCAACTTTTACTGTGCTCATGCTGATAATTGTTTATGTGTTTTTTAAAAAGCAACGCAAAGTTAGAATTATTGAAAAGAAAAAGGAAACTAATTTTCATTCTCTGTTAAACACCATCTGATGTATTGATTAACATTTATCAGTAAAATATCACATGTAATTTTACAAACTCTTACTTTTCGTTCATGCAAATTATTCCTCTTTCTGAAGGCGCTTTTACCATTGATAAAACAAAAATTTTTGTGCCGTTTGATTTAGAAGATGACGACCTGCAAAGTCGTGCTGCCGGAAGTTTATTGGTTGAAGTGCAACCCTTTGTTGTGATTACCCAAAAAGACATTTTGCTATTGGATGCAGGATTGGGTTTTTATAAAAAGAGTGAATTGCAATTGCACCAAAATTTAAAAGCAGCCGGCATTGATCCGGACAGCATTACTAAGGTTTTGATGAGTCATTTACATAAAGATCATGCTGGAGGCATTACCAAAAAAGATGCACTTGGCAATTACTTTCTTTCTTTTCCAAATGCCACATATTTTATTCAGGAAAAAGAGCTGGAATCAGCACTGGATGCAGGTTTCCCATCTTATATGGCGGAAGAATTATCGCCACTTATCAATCATCCTCAAGTAACATTCCTGGATGGCAATGGCGTAATTGATGATTATATTCATTACGAAATAACAGCCGGTCATAGTCCCTATCACCAGGTGTTTTGGATAAAAGAAAATGATGACATTATTTTTTTTGGTGGTGACGATGCACCGCAACTGCAACAAATGAAAAGCCGCTTTGTTGCCAAGTACGATTTTAATGGGAAAAAGTGTATGCAGCTACGCCAGCAATGGTGGCAGGAAGGTAAAGAAAACGACTGGACGTTTTTGTTTTACCACGATGTAAAATCGCCGGTGGTAAAGGCTTTGCTTGAGTAATTTTGAAAGAATAATTAACGCAAACCCTTTATCTATTTATAAAAATAAAGTTAGATTTGCTAACTTACAATTTTATGGAATACAACACAGCAAGAAATTATTTAAGTATGCGTGAATATGGCAGGCATATTCAGAAAATGGTAGAACACCTTTTAGCTATACCCGATAAAGAAGAACGCCAGCAGCAAACGCGCGTAGTTATTGAACTGATGGGTTTTTTAAATCCGCATCTTAAAAATGTAGAAGATTTCAGGCACATGCTGTGGGATCATCTGTTTTTTATTTCCGATTTTAAATTAGATGTGGACAGCCCTTATCCTATTCCCAGAAAAGAAACGTACAAAGCCAAGCCTGACCCAATGGGTTATCCCAAACGGTATCCTAAATATTCTCATTTGGGTAAAAATTTAGAGATGATTGTTGATAAGGCTTTGGCGGAAACCAACCCTGAAAAGAAGGCCGGTTTTGCAAATTCCATTGCTTATTATATGAAGCTTTCGTACAGCAACTGGCATAAAGAACTGGTGCATGATGATGCTATAAGAAGTGAATTAAATACAATGACAAAAGGCGAGCTTGAATTTAGTAATACACCGTTTATAAAACATCGGGCGCCGGCATTTGAAAGTGATGATTACCGCCCTACTGCTAAACGTGTATTTTCGGGCAGAAGCAATAATAGTAATAATAACAAAAACAACGGTAACCGTAGCGACAATAACAATCGCAATAACAATTATAACGCTTCAGGACGCAGCAATAACAACAACAGCAATCGCAATAACAATAATAACGGCAACCGTAATAACAACAATAGAAATCAAAACAATTTTAAAAAGCGGTTTTTATAATTAACTCAATTTGTTTTTAGGAAAGCCAACGGTATGTTGGCTTTTTTTATTTTCGTTTCAAACAACAATGTCTATGGGTTCATTCAAAGTAAAAGGCAGTGTAAAATTAGGAGGCAACATCACGCCACAAGGTGCAAAAAACGAAGCATTACAAATCATTTCTGCAGTTCTTCTAACAAAAGAAAAAGTAAAGATTTATAATATACCCGACATTACCGATGTGAACCTGCAGATAGAGCTAATGGCAGACATTGGTGTGAAGGTGGAACGCATTTCGCCGGATGTATGCATATTTGAGGCAGACAATATTGACCCTGATTATTTAGGCTCGGAAACGTTTCGGAAAAAAAGCGGGCGACTGCGCGGCTCGGTAATGATCGCCGGACCCATGCTGGCGCGTTTTGGCAAAGCCTTTATACCCAAACCCGGCGGTGATAAAATTGGAAGAAGAAGATTGGACACGCACATCACCGGCTTTCAAAAATTAGGCGCTGCATTCGATTTTGATGAAGGAAACAATGTAATGCAATTGTTGGCACCGCAACTGAAAGGCACATACATGTTGCTTGATGAACCTTCTGTAACAGGCACCGCAAATATTGTGATGGCAGCCGTGATGGCGGAAGGCATAACCACAATATACAATGCTGCCTGCGAACCTTACCTGCAGCAACTTTGCGCTATGCTAAACCGCATGGGCGCCAACATAAAAGGCATTGGCAGCAACCTGCTTATTATTGAAGGCGTAACAATATTGCATGGTACCGAGCATACCATGCTGCCCGACATGATTGAAGTAGGCAGTTTTATTGGTTTGGCAGCCATGACGCAAAGCGAACTGACTATAAAAAATGCAGGTATCAACCATCTGGGAATTATTCCTGATAAGTTTAAACAATTAGGCATTCAATTAGAATTTATTAATGATGATATTTTTATTCCGGCACAAGAAGTTTACGAGATACAACCTTTTTTAGATGGCAGTATTTTAACCCTTTCCGATCATCCCTGGCCTGGCTTAACGCCAGATTTATTGAGCATATTGTTAGTAATAGCAACGCAGGCGATCGGCACTGTTTTAATTCATCAAAAAATGTTTGAAAGCCGTTTGTTTTTTGTAGATAAATTAGCTGAAATGGGCGCACGAATTATTCTCTGCGATCCGCACAGGGCAACAGTTGTAGGCTTAGGACGGAAATATGTATTGCATGGCATTACCATGAGTAGCCCTGACATTCGCGCGGGTGTTGCATTGCTTATTGCGGCGATGAGCGCAGAAGGCGATAGCATCATTCAAAACATTGAGCAGATTGACAGAGGCTATCAAAATATTGATGTTCGTCTGAATAATTTAGGTGCTGACATTACACGTATGTCGTAAATATTTTAGTTTGTTTTTATGGCAAAAAAAAGCGCAGGTCTTGTTGTTTATCATTACGATGAAAACAACCTTTTGAAAATATTACTTGTGCATCCCGGCGGTCCTTTTTTTACTAAAAAAAATACTGGTGTTTGGTCAATTCCAAAAGGCGAGTATGAAGATGGAGAAGACGCATTAACCGTTGCCCTGCGTGAGTTTGAAGAAGAAACCGGAAATGTTATTTCATCCAAAATCTTTATTCCCTTAACATCAGTAAAAATAAAAAGCGGGAAAAAGATAAGTGCCTGGGCAGTGAATGAATATTTTGAAACGCCGTTTATAAAATCAAATCTGTTTCAAATGGAATGGCCGCCACGCTCCGGCAATATGCAATCGTTTCCTGAAACCGATAATGCCGGTTGGTTTACAATAAGTGAAGCAAAAACAAACTTGTACAAAAGCCAACATCCTTTTATTGATGAGTTGGTAAAACATCTTGCTTTTTCTAAACAATAATTGAGGAGCCAATTATATTTATCCAATCAATATGCTGCAAAAACAAACCTGTCAGATTATAAACCTGACAGGTTAGCAAAAACAAACTTGCGTTTTCTTTTACGCCATTATCTCGCCACGTTCACAGCACGCTTCTCGCGAATGACGGTTACTTTTATCTGGCCGGGATACGTCATTTCGGTTTGAATTTTTTGAGCGATTTCAAAGCTCAATTTATCGCTGTCCATGTCTGTTACTTTATCAGCTTCAACAATTACCCGAAGCTCTCGGCCGGCTTGAATGGCATAGGCTTTTTCAACACCAGGATATGATACAGCCAACGCTTCAAGGTCTTTTATGCGTTGTAAATATTGCTGCATAATTTCACGCCTGGCGCCAGGTCGTGCACCACTGATGGCATCGCAGGCTTGTACAACCGGCGAAATAACAAATTGCATTTCCATCTCATCGTGGTGCGCACCAATGGCGTTTACCACAGCGGGATTTTCACCATATTTTTCTGCCAGTTTAGCTCCAAGTAAAGCATGGCTCAATTCAGTTTCTTCATCAGGCACTTTACCTATATCATGCAGCAAACCGGCGCGTTTGGCAAGTTTTGGGTTAAGCCCTAATTCGGCAGCCATAATACCGCACAAGTTGGCTACTTCGCGGCTGTGCATTAATAAATTTTGTCCATAAGAAGAACGAAAGCGCATTTTACCAACAATGCGAACCAGTTCTTTATGCAAGCCATGAATACCCAGTTCAATTACAGTTCGCTCACCAATTTCTATTACCTGATCTTCCAACTGCTTCCGCGTTTTTTCAACCACTTCTTCGATGCGGGCAGGATGAATGCGACCATCGGCAATTAACCGTTGCAACGACAAACGCGCCACTTCCCGACGAAGCGGATCGAATGAGGAAAGTACAATGGCTTCGGGTGTATCATCCACAATCAAATCCACGCCGGTAGCGGCTTCTATGGCTCTGATGTTTCTGCCTTCACGTCCAATAATTTGTCCTTTTATTTCATCACTTTCAAGGTTGAAAACCGTAACTGTGTTTTCAATGGTTTGCTCCGCACCAGTGCGCTGGATAGATTGAATAATAATTTTACGCGCTTCTTTATTCGCCTTCAATTTGGCATCTTCAATAATTTCCTGTTGCAAAGCCAAAGCCTGCGTATGTGCTTCCTGCTTTAAACCTTCTACCAATTGCGCTTTGGCTTCATCAGCGGTAAGCCCTGCAACTTTTTCCAAACGGCGGATGTGCTCTTCCTGGTGCTTTTCAAGCTCTGTGCGCTTGCTGCTTACAATCTCAATTTGTTTATTCAGATTGTCTTTAATGACTTCGTTTTCTTTTACTTGTTTATCAAGATTGCTTTCCTTTTGATTAATGCTGTTTTCTTTTTGTTTAATGCGACCTTCTGCATCATTCATTTTACGGTTTCGTTCCAACACTAATTTGTCGTGCTCTGCCTGAAGTTGAACGAATTTTTCTTTGGCTTCCAATTGCTTTTCTTTCTTAATAGTTTCTTCGCGCAATTCGGCTTCTTTTATAATACTTTGTGCCCTGGCATCGGCTTCTTCTATCTGCTTTTTGGTATCTCTTGCAAAAATGAATTTACCGGCAATTATGCCTGCAATAAGTGAAATAACAATCGCTATAATAATTAACACTGTTTGTTCCTCCATTGTTCTTTGTTCGTTTAATTTATTTTCTACTGGTTTTTATTAACAAAGGTTGCGAAGATAAAAAAAAGCAACTTCAATTGGGTTCTCATATCTTTTCCCATTATAAGAAAGAATAACAACTAACATTCTTTTACCAAATTAAAATTTAATTGAAAATCAATGACTTCGGTTTTTGATTGAAATTGGTACGATTCTCGAATTATTTTAAGTAGTTTTTAATCTTATATTAATTCAATATTAATCTCAATTTCATGAAAAATTCACTATCATCCTTTTTTCTTATCTGCGTCATTTTTTTATCTTGTTCAAAAGAAAACCTATCGTCTCCTTTGGCGGCTTCTATCCAAACGTCCTCCTCTATTTCTTTTACCGGTAATAACATTTCTATACAAAATTTTAAAGCGCAGGAAAGCAATAATCAAATTACAGTTGGCTTTACCACATCATTCCAAAAAGATATAAAGTCGCTCGAAATTTTAAGAGGCGTATCACGAACCAATTTGTGCAGTATTTACAAAACAAATGGTTTGGATACCTCTACTACAGCTATTCAATATTCAACCGAAGACACTCAAACTGCGCCTACCTTATACTACATTGTAAAATATACTTTGCAGGATGGTGACTGGGGTTACACTCCTATTTTCACTTTACAAACCGATAAATAAACAGTATTTCATTTTAATCGAAGCTTTGGTTGCTTGCCGCCGCTAATTTTAGTAATCTGTCGTATTGTTCAGGCGTTAAATCGTTATAAAAAAAATAAACAGGGTCAACCGGTGTTCCGTTTTTATGCACTTCGTAGTGGCAATGCGGGCCTGTGCTTTTTCCTGTGCTCCCCACGTAGCCAATCACTTCTCCACGCTTTATTTTTTGTCCTACTCTTGCTTTCATTTTTACCATGTGCCCATACAACGTTTCGTAACCATAACCATGGCTGATAACAACATGATTGCCATATCCGCCTTCATTAAAATCCGCTTCGGTTACCACTCCATTTGCTGTGGCATAAATTGGCGTACCGATAGGTGCTGCAAAGTCGAGCCCCGCATGCAATTTCGTTACTTTATAAACAGGATCAATCCGATAACCAAAGCCCGATGCAATACGTGTTAAATCTTTATTACTTACCGGTTGAATGGCAGGAATAGCAGCCAATAATTTTTCTTTGTTTTTAATCATGCCTTCAATGTCGGTATAGCTTTTTTGCTGAAAAGAAATCAGCATCGAAAGCTCATTTACCTGGCTTGTAATGCTTTTTACCAACTCGTCCCCGCTCATACTTTCAACCAGCTTAATCTCTTTATTTTTTTCCATTTCTTTTAGCCGCGCACTATCGTGCACAGGTTGCGCTTCAAAAATGGAACGATACACATTGTTATCCCTGTTTTCAAGCTCTTTCATCTGCTGCTGCAATTGCAGCATCTGTTTGTTCAGCAAAGCATAATCATCATGCATATCATCGTTTCTCTGCTGCAATAGTTTTTCTTTGGGAGAATCGATATACCGAAATGCAATAGCAACAATAATGACTGCCGATACAGCAACCGTTGCCAGAAAACCAAAAAGGCGAAGCAGTTTTACGCGCAATGGCGTTACTAATTTTTCGTATCGAAGTGTTTGTGTATTATAGAAGTATTTGATTTTTTTCATAGTTGCTGAAAAGCTGCGAGCCATGAGCTAAGAGCGGCGAGCCTTATCAATAAATCTACTTTTATCAGCAGTTCATTATTTCGCAGATAAAATAAAAATGCTTTTCAAAGGCTCATAGCCCGCAGCTAAAAAAGCCTATAGCTCATCTCTAATTCCTATTTTTGCCGCCCGTTTACAATGCGTTCAAAGATAACGGCATTTTAAACGATATATTTTCTTATGACATCATCGGAGATACGCCAGCAGTTTTTAGATTTCTTCAAAAGCAAAGAACATCTTATTGTTCCTTCAGCCCCGATTGTAATTAAAAACGATCCAACATTGCTGTTTACCAATGCGGGTATGAACCAGTTTAAAGATTATTTTTTGGGGAACAAAATTGCGGAATATAAACGCGTTGCCGATACACAAAAATGTTTGCGGGTAAGCGGTAAGCACAACGATTTGGAAGAGGTTGGCGTTGATACTTACCACCACACCATGTTCGAGATGCTGGGCAACTGGAGCTTTGGCGATTATTTTAAGCGGGAAGCCATTGCCTGGAGTTGGGAGCTACTTACCGAAGTGTATAAATTAGAGAAAGACCGTTTGTATGTAACCATTTTTCAGGGCGATGAGCAGGAGGGTTTAGAAAGAGATAAGGAAGCATATAATGAATGGAAAAACTATGTGCTTGATGACCGTATTTTACTGGGGAATAAAAAGGACAATTTTTGGGAAATGGGTGACACCGGCCCATGCGGACCTTGCACTGAAATTCACTTTGACAGCCGCAGTGAAGAAGAGCGAAAAGCCACGCCCGGCGCGGCTTTAGTAAATAGAGACAATCCGCAGGTGATTGAGATTTGGAACATTGTATTTATGCAGTTCAACCGCCTGAAAGATGGAACGCTTGAACCATTGCCGGCAAAACATGTTGACACCGGAATGGGCTTCGAACGTTTGGTGCGTGTGATACAAAACAAGCAAAGCAATTACGATACGGATGTATTTACCGGAACCATAAAGGAGATAGAAAAAATAACGGGTCGCACTTACTCCCCTTCTCCATCAGTGGAGAAGGGGCAGGGGGTTGAGGTATCATTTCGTGTAATTGCCGATCACATTCGTGCTATAGCATTTACAATTGCTGATGGGCAATTGCCATCCAACACCGGTGCCGGTTATGTAATCAGAAGAATTTTGCGCAGAGCCGTTCGCTATTATTATTCTTATCTGGATTATAAACAACCCTTGCTTTTTCAATTGATGCCTTTATTGGCAAAGCAATTTGAACATGTATTTCCTGAATTAGAACAGCAGGTTGACTTTGTAAGTAGAGTGGTGAAAGAAGAAGAAGAGGCGTTTTTGAGAACCTTAGGTAATGGTTTAATCAGAGTCAATGAATATTTTGAAAAATGGAAAAGATTGAAATATTACATTAACAAACTATCATCAACTTATCAACTTAATGATGAGGAATTTAAAGAGTATGTTTCTCTCGCTAATTTTATTAATCAGCATGAAACATTCAAAGTATCTGGTCTTAATAGAATTCAAGAATATTATGAAGGAGTTATTCACAAAAGTTTAGATTCTCATTTGCTTAATAGTTATAACCAAGAGATATTTTCCAAAGAGGATTTTATCAATGAAATAAGAAATTTACCGCCCGCTTTGATAATAGATGGAAAATTTGCTTTTTCGTTATCTGATCAGGATGGTTTTCCTTTTGACTTAACTGAATTAATCGCAAAAGAAATGGGCTGGGGGGTTGATAAAACCGGTTTTCAACAAGAACTCCAAAAACAAAAGTCCCGCTCCCGCGCTGCCACCGCTTTAGATACTGAAGATTGGATTGTTATAAACGATAACAACAAAACGGAATTCGTTGGTTATGATACTTTAGAAACGGAAGCCGGCATTTTAAAATACAGGAAAGTAAAAACAAAAGGCAAAGAGCTTTATCAGATTGTTTTAAACAAAACTCCTTTTTATGCTGAAAGCGGCGGACAGGTTGGCGATCAGGGTTTTCTTATTCCCCTCTCCACCCGTGGAGAGGGGCAAGGGGTGAAGATTGTTGACACCAAAAAAGAAAACGATTTAATTATTCATATTGCCGAAACCATTCCCGATGAATTGAGTGAAGAAATAATTGCCACGGTTGCAAAGGAAAGAAGGCACCACATCGCATCGCATCACAGCGCCACGCATTTGCTGCATGCTGCACTGCGACAGGTTTTAGGAACTCACGTTGCGCAAAAAGGTTCTTTGGTAACGGATGATTATCTGCGTTTTGATTTCTCGCATTTTGCCAAAGTCACAGGCGAAGAAATGGAACAAATACAAACCATCGTAAATAAAAAAATTAGAGAGAATATTCCGGTGGTCATTCAATGGATGAGCAAAGAAGATGCGGCGCAAACCGGTGCTATGGCATTGTTTGGCGAGAAGTATGGCGACAGGGTAAGAGTAGTTACTATTGACCCGAACTATTCTATCGAACTCTGTGGTGGAACCCATGTTGGCAGCACCGGCGAACTGGGCTTTTTTAAAATTAAAAGTGAAAGTGCCATTGCAGCCGGCGTTCGCCGTATAGAAGCCGTAACCGGCAAAGCGGCAGAAGATTTTGTTGATGAACAATTGAATGAATTGAATGCTGCCAAAGCCGTTTTAAAAAATCCAAAGCAATTAAGCAAAAGCATTGAAAATGTGCTGGCAGAATTGAACGAAATAAAAAAGAAATCAGAATCGCAGGAAGCAAAACTGCTAAACAATTTGGGTGACGAGTTGACAAAAAAAACCATCATCATTCATAACACATCATTTATTGGCGAAACAGTTGATGTAGGCAGTGCTGATGCGTTGAAGAAATTATCTATCGAATTATCTAAAAAAACAAATGGCTTTGTTACGCTTTGCGCTAACATCAGCGGTAAAGCAACCGTTGCTGTTGCAATAGCCGAAATCCTTGCTGGCAAAGGCTTTGACGCGAATAAAATTATTAAAGATATGGTTGCTCCGTTGATTAAAGGTGGTGGCGGCGGCAATCAAACGGCAGCTATTGCGGGCGGACAAGACGGCAATGTATTTGACAAAGTGATAGAAAAAATAAAGAGTTTGTTATAGACGACAAACCATTGGTTTGTTGAACACGGATGTTTATAAAAAGTTATTAAACTAAACAGCGGCAGTATTCATTTTGCGCATCTTCCATTTGCCATAAAAATAGTTAATCATCAACACCGAAATCACAATCAACAAACCAAAAAATTCGCGGGTTTCTTCAATCCAGGGCTTTTCTGCCTTCATTGTTTCGGCAATATTTTGCGCGTTGTGTTTGGTTAGCCAATCTATCAAACCATTTTCATCAAACGCTTTGTACAAAGCGTAAATGCCGCAAACAATGCTACCAAAAATGTATGCCTTCGGATAAAATTTATTACGGAAGGCAAGCCAGCAAAATGCGGCGCCGTATAAATAAATGGGCATCCAAACATAAGGATCAGGATCGTTGTATTGCAACCCGGCAAATACAATAAAAATAAAAACAAACGCAATGTTGAAGACTTTCATAAAAGGAAAATAAAAAGCGATTAAATAAGATTTGAAATTAAAAGAGACGGACCGATCCTTTGCAAAACAACAAAGCAATCTTATTTTGAATAAACAAAAAACAAGATTGCTTTGTAAAAAGAAGAAGTTACACCAGCTTCATATTTACCGGGTCCCAATTAATGATTTTCTTTTGAAAATAACTTTCGTTGCACGATAATGCCGGAGCCGCCGCACGAAAGCCGAACACCGCATCTTCCACAACCGGTTTACCCATTCTTATCGAATCAAAAAAGTTAGTAAAGTGATCCAGATGGTCGCTGTATCCTTCCGGTGCTTTGAAATTTACATCGGCTTTTTGAGGACGTGTTTTTTGTGCCACTGACCATTTAGCATCATACGCTTTTTGCATATCCTGCTGCATTTGTTTGGGAAAAGTAAATACAGAATCGTAGCCGCCAAAACCAGGTGCTTCAGGCAGAAGGCTATGATGCACCGTCAAATTATTGTCGGTTACCACCATCACACCTTCCGAACCAATAAACCGTGTGCTTTCTTCACCACCTGTTCCGCTTATAAAATTCACCTGCAAGGTTAACTGAAACGGCGGATGTTCCGGCGTATCTCCGTATTGCATAATACCCGTCATCACATCGGGCATGTTTCTGCCATCTTTCCAGTAACAAAGCTGCCCGCTGCTGAATATTTTTTCAGGACCTTTTGAATTCGTTATAAAATGCGTTCCGCTTAACAAATGAATAAACAAATCGCCTGCAACACCAGTTCCTACCTCGCGGTAAGCGCGCCACCAAAAAAACTTTTTTTCATCAAAAGGCATTTTATTTAATCCTTCAATATACTTATCCCAATCTGTAGTTTCCGGCGATGCATCAGGCGGTATCGTGTATTCCCATGCACCAATTGCACCTTGCCTGTCGTACACTGCATTTACCATATTCAGCTTTCCTATTTCACCGGCTGCTAATAGTTCTTTAGCTTTTGCAAAGGCAATGCTGCTTACTCTCTGGCTGCCCACCTGCAAAACTTTGCCTGTTTTCTTTTGCGTATCCACAACGCTTTGTCCTTCGCTTATGTTATATACCATTGGCTTTTCGCAATACACTGCTTTTCCTTTTTGCAATGCCTCTTTTGTAATGCGTGCATGCCAGCAATCGGCAGTAGCGATAATCACCGCATCAACATCTTTTTTATCTAAAATTTCATGGTAGTTGCGCGTGGTAAACACATCGTTGCCATACAACTCTTTTGCGTTCTGAAGCCTGCCTGTGTAAAGATCGCAAATGCCCGCCAGCTCTACACCGGGCACTTTAAGGGCGGTTGCTAAATCGTAATGACCTTGTATGCCGAAACCGATTACGGCTATGCGAATTTTATCGGTTGCTGAAATCTTTTTTTCATAAAATAAGGTGCGTTCTTCTGCCTTTTCATTTGCAGCCATGCTGCTCAAGGGCGCTACTGCGGCAAGCAAGCTGGTAGCACCAATTTGTTGTAAAAATTTTCTGCGGGAAGATGCGTTTTGTTCAGTTGACATACGACAAGTTTTTTAGATAAAATAAGTCGGTAAAGTAAAAAAAATATTGCATAAGTAAGCTTGTTATATAATTATTATTGTGGGCGGTTGTTGGTTTTGTTATTTTTTATGAGGGTTGATTGTCAAATTCCGTTCAATGATTCCCGCTATAATTTCCTTACATTCGATTTATGAAAAAAGCCGTTTTAAATGAATATAGTCAGCCGCAGGTTATCGCCCGCATCATGGCGATAACACCCGATGGTAAAGGCTTGTGGGGAACAATGACGGTAACCGAAATGATGTTTCACTGCGCCAAAATAAACGGTGAAATATTGAAACCAAACAGCAACGATAACAAACCAACATTGAAGCAACGTTTTTTGCAAACACTTGTTTTGCAACTCATGAAAGGCATACCGAAAGGCATTAAAACTAATCCGAAATATGTGAAGCCGATAGAAGACCAAACTACTTTTGAAGAACTTAGAAATGGGCTTATTCAATCGGTGAATAAAATAACCAATTACAAAGAAGAAATTTATGGCAATCACCCTATGTTAGGTCCATTACGAACAAACCAGTGGCGACGTTTTATTTACATGCACTTAGACCATCATCTACGGCAGTTCGGCATTTAAAAATTCATCTGTTTGTTATTATATATTTTCTCCTACTTGCCGGCACTTATTTTATGAAAACACTTGCTATCATTGTTCTTCTTTTGGCTTCATTACAAGCTTCAGCACAGTATGATGTATGTGTGTACGGCGGCACATCTGCCGGCGTGATAGCGGCTTACACCGTTGCTAAAATGGGCAAGAAAGTAATTTTGATAGAGCCTGGCAAACACCTGGGCGGCCTCACTTCCGGCGGTTTAGGCTATACAGACATTGGTAACAAATATGCCATTACAGGCTTAGCACTAAATTTTTACAGGCGCATGGGCAGGCGTTATGGAAAGTTTGAACAATGGATATTCGAGCCGCATGTTGCCGAAGCAATTTTTAATGATTATATAAAAGAGGCTCATGTTCCTGTAATGTATCAATACCGTGTTATAAAATCGGCAAAAACAAACGGCTGGATAAAAAATATTGTGTTAGAAAACAGCAATCGCACCTCTGCAAAAGAAAAGAAAACCATCACTGCAAAAATATTTATTGATTGCAGTTACGAAGGCGATTTAATGGCACGGGCAGGTGTATCCTATACAACCGGAAGAGAAGACAACAGCACATACAATGAAACCTGGAATGGAGTGCAGTTGTTAGATAAACACCAGTTTCCCGATGGTATTGACCCTTATAAAAAAGAAGGCGATTCAACGAGCGGTTTACTCTGGGGAATCACTAATAATAAACTGTTGCCAAACGGAACCGGAAACCAACAAATTCAGGCTTATAATTATCGCATTTGCTTAACCAACAATTCAAAAAATAAAATAGCAATAACAAAACCCGCAGGTTACGATTCCACGTGGTATGAACTGTTGTTGCGTTTAATGAAAGCGCAACCAAATAAAACCACTTTGAACGATTATTTTTTCTTTGGCATGATGCCAAACGATAAGACAGACATTAACAATCGCGGCGGTTTTTCAACCGATATGATCGGCGAAAATTATAACTATCCGGATGCAGACTATGACGAAAGAAAACGCATCGTTCAAAAACATGAAACATACACAAAAGGTTTACTATGGTTTATTGGTAACGACGCAAGAGTGCCCAAACCTTTGCGTGATGAAATGCAGCAATGGGGTTATCCGCGGGATGAATTTCAAGATAACGAACACTTCAGCCCACAGCTTTACATTCGCGAAAGCCGGCGCATGACAGGCGATTATGTAATGACACAAGCCAACTGCGAAGGCAGGCTGAAAGTGAGTGATGGTGTGGGTTTGGCAGCTTACACTATGGACTCGCACAACTGCGAGAGGTTAGTAAAACATGGGATGGTTAAGAATGAAGGCGATGTACAGAAAGGTGGCTTTGGCCCGTACCCGGTTTCTTATCGTGCGCTCATACCAAAAGCGGCTGACTGCAAAAATTTGTATGTGCCGGTTTGTTTAAGCGCCAGTCATATTGCTTACGGTTCCATCCGTATGGAGCCTGTGTTTATGGTGCTTGCACAATCGTGCGCAACGGCTGCCTGCATTGCGATTGATGCGAACCAAAGTGTGCAGCAGGTACCGGTAAAAAAGCTACAACAAACCCTTTTACAAAAACCGTTGGCTGATGATAGTACGCCAGAAATTATAGTTGACAACGATGATAGTTTGCACGTAATAATAAAAGGCGATTGGCAAAGAAAAGTCAGCGGTGGCTATGGCGCTTCTTTCCTTTTGTCAACGCTGTCTAAAATACCACAATCTGTAACGTTTACTCCGGATATTATAACTGCCGGAACTTATCAGTTGTATATGTATTTACCGGTGACCGACAGCACTGCAAACGGAGAAAACATCATGATTCAAAAAGGCAGTAAAACAAAACCTGTTTTTATAAAGCAGCCGAAAAGCATTGAAGGGCAAACCAGCGGCGAATGGGTGTTTGTTAATGATGAATATTTTGAAAAAGGCAATCAATCATCCATTGTTATCGCCACATCAAACAACACAAATAAAAATGTAGTTGCCGACGCAGTATTGTTTGTGCCTAAAAGAAAAAAGAGGTAACGGTTGGAATGCATAATTAATAGAAAGACAAAATATAGGCAACGTTATAAAATAGTATCAACTTCGCTGTAACAAAAACAAACGATATGCTGTCATCCATTTTATCTCCTGAACAAATCAATTCGTATCACAATCTGGGCTATGTTGTAGTTAAACAATTTTGTACACAACAGGAAACCGACAAGCTTTATAACACCGCTTTGCAGGATGATGCCATGAAAAAAAATGCGCTTGATTTAAATGATCAAACCGGAAAAAAAACAAAGCTATCCTTATGGTTTACACCAGGCAAAGATGTGTTTGGTTATTTAACGCGTAGCGAAAAAATGATAAGCGCCGTACAGCAGTTGTTGGGCGATAAAGCAGCGGTTTGTCATTTTCATTCCAAGCTGATGCAAAAAGAACCTCGCGTTGGCGGCGCCTGGGAATGGCACCAGGATTATGGCTACTGGTACAAAAACCAGTTTATGTTTCCTGATGAACTGATTAGCGTGATGATTGCTTTAACACCTGCTAATAAAGAAAACGGTTGTTTGCAGGTGATTGAAGGCTCGCACAAAATGGGAAGGGTGAACCATGGTTTCGCCGGTGAGCAAGTAGGCGCCGACATAACAATGGTGAACAATGCATTAAAAACAATGAATTTAATTTATACCGAAATAGAAGCTGGCGATGCGCTCTTTTTTCATCCCAATACATTGCATCGTTCCGAAGCCAACTTATCCGAAAACCCGCGCTGGTCGCTGATTTCATGCTATAGCTTGCAATCGAATCTGGCATATAACGAAACATCCACTTCATGGCATACACCAGTTGATATAGTGCCTGATGAAGCGATTGTAAACTGGGATGCCGCTTCGTTATCAGAAGCCGATTTTTTGAAAAAAGAAAATGATCCTGCATTAAAAGAAACAGGCTGGGAAGCAGGCGTAAATCAATAAATTTTGCTTTTGATAAGGTGCTTGCCAATAAGAAAAAAACGTCTTCTATTTAAAAAGCTAATCTTTACAATCATGTGAAATCATACATACATGAAAGTCATTTTCATTTTTTCTTTTACTGCATTTTTTATCAATCTTTCAGCGCAGCAAATTCGATTGCAAGGCGCATTGGGCGAGTTAATTGCACCACCTTTTAACCAAACAGAAAGAGATAAATGGCTGGACACATTGAAACAATATCGCGGAGCAGAAAAACAAAAAATAAATTATCATGATGACGCATACAAACGCCCTCAATTTGCGTGGATGAAAGCCGCTTTTGCTTATGTGCAGATGATGGCGCACGACCGTTATTTTTTTGATGCCGTTAGCGGCAAATACACGGTAGACAAGTATTTGAACGATTTAATAAAACGCTATGGCGGTATTGATGCAGTATTGATTTGGCCTACTTATCCGAATATTGGTGTTGACAATAGAAACCAGTTTGATTTAGTGGCTGCCATGCCCGGTGGCAAAGAAGCAATTAAGCAAATGATACGCGATTTTCACCGGCGCGGTGTGAAGGTTTTTTTCCCGATTATGATTTGGGACCATGGCACACGGCCGATAGATGAAGCGATGGCTTTGGCGCTGGTAAAAGAAATGAAAGACTTAGGCGCGGATGGCATGAACGGCGACACGATGAATGGCGTAACAGAAAGTTTTAAACAGGCTTGCGATGAGCTCAATTATCCGTTGGCATGGCAGCCGGAACTGAATGTATCGGATTTGAAAATGCTGGAATGGAATGTATTGAGCTGGGGTTATTATTGGATAAGCTGGGATACACAGCGATTTAATTATGTGCCCGCTGTAAGCCTTTACAAATGGCTGGAGCCGCGACATCAGGTTCACATTACCGACCGGTGGGCGATTGATAAAACCGATGATTTACAATACGCATTTTTTAACGGCGTTGGTTACAATTCATGGGAAAATGTTTGGGGCATCTGGAACGAAATTCCTGCGCGGTATGCCAACGCTATTAAGCGCATCAAAACTATTTATAAACAGTTTCCGGATGCTTGGAGCAATGCAGGCTGGGAGCCGCACAGTAAAGTGTTACAAAGCGGCGTGTTTGCTTCTGAATTTCCTGATAAAAAAGCAATCGTTTATACGTTTGTGAACAGGGACAACACAAACAAAAACGGCGCGCAAATTACATTGAACTATAAGCCGTTTTGCCACTATTACGATATTTGGAATGGCATTGAATTAAAGCCCGTTTGTAATGGTAGCAAAGCCACGCTTTTTTTCAATATAGAAGGCAATGGCTTTAGTGCGTTGCTGGTAACAGAAGATACAAAAACAAATCCTGCATTCGGTTCTTTTTTACAGCAAATGAAAACCTTTGCCAAACACTCTTTGCAATCTTACTCAAGCGTCTGGAAGCCATTGCCACAAAGGCTTATAGCCATTGTAAAAACAAAGCCTGCTGTTAAAAAACCGGAAACCATGATACTGATTCCGGCAACTAACAACTATACGTTTTCAACAGAAGGCGTGATGATAGAAGGCAATGAATTGCCTACTGCGGTGGGTGTGCAATATCCGTGGGAAAATCATCCGCAACGTTCGCATACACACACCATGAATATTCCTTTGTTTTATATAGATGAATACCCTGTTACCAACAAGCAATTCAGGCAGTTTTTAAATGCTACTCATTATCATCCAAAAGATGATTACAACTTTTTAAAAGACTGGACAAACAACAAGTATCCAGCCGGCTGGGACGATAAGCCTGTAACCTGGATTTCATTAGAAGATGCGCGCGCTTATGCTGCCTGGGCCGGCAAGCGATTGCCGCACGAATGGGAATGGCAATATGCTGCACAAGGCATGGATAACAGAACCTATCCCTGGGGCAACAATTATGACAGCACTATGATACCGCCGGCTGACACCAACCGCCTCATGCGTGAGCCAACTTTGGTTACGGCTTATGCCAAAGGAGCCAGCCCGTTTGGCGTTAAAGATTTGGTGGGCAATGTGTGGCAGTGGACGGACGAATACAACGATGATCACACGCGATCAGCCATTGTAAAAGGCGGCAGCTATTATCATGCGCAAACATCGGAATGGTATTTTCCACAAGCGCAAAAACTACAACAGCATGGCAAGTATTTGTTGCTGGCACCGGGAATTGACAGAGCAGGAACCATTGGCTTTCGTTGCGTGAAAGATGTGCAGTAACCAACACCATCAAAATATAAGTTCCTTTTCATTGCTTGCTAATTGCGCGTACATTTATCTGCTCGTTTGCCAAACTATTTTTAAAGCAATTTTTCATCTATTTAACCAAACAGAAAACCATGATACCACAACATGATGCCGATGCACAATTTGAAACATTGGGTTTTATTTTACCACCTGCACCGTCGCCAAAAGGCGTTTACAAACCTTGCCTGCAGGATGGTAAACATTTGTATGTATCCGGTCATGGTCCGGTGAAGTCAGATGGTAGCCTTATCATCGGTCGTGTTGGTGAAACTATGGACAAAGATGCAGCCAAGCAGGCGGCACAACAAGTAGGCTTAACAATCCTCTCTACCATTCGCGCAAACCTGGGCTCGTTCAATAAAATAAAGCGGGTAATAAAAGTATTGGGCATGGTAAATGGCACACCCGATTTTTTACAACATCCTTATGTTATCAACGGTTGCAGTGAGTTGTTTGCATCTGTTTGGGGAAATGATAACGGCATTGGTGTGCGCAGCGCCATCGGTGTTGGCACGTTGCCCGAAAACATTCCGGTTGAAATTGAAGCAATGTTTGAGTTGGTATAAAGAATTTATTTTTTATTGTTTTTTTTAAAAAGCAGATTTGAAATTCTAAAATTGATTTATGGATGATTGGTTTTTCATAAATAACATTGATGAATACGATTCGCCGGCGTTGGTGATTTATCCGGAACGAATAGAAAAAAACATTGCCATGGCAAAAGAAATAGCAGGCGATGTAAACCGTTTGCGGCCGCATGTAAAAACCAATAAAATAGCTGAAGTGTGCGCTATGATGATGGCTGCCGGCATCTCCAAATTTAAATGCGCCACAATTGCTGAAGCTGAAATGTTAGCAATGATAAAAGCGCCCGATGTGCTGCTCGCTTACCAACCTGTGGGTCCCAAAATACAACGTTTGTTTTTATTGATAAAAACATACCCGCAAACTCATTTTTCATGCCTGGTGAATGATGAAAAAATTGCGCGTCAGCTTGCTGATATTTGTCATCAAAACAATATTGTGTTATCGGTGTTTATAGATATAAATGTTGGCATGAACCGAACCGGCATCGGAGCAGACAAAGCCTTTCCGCTCATTCAATTGATAAACGGATTGTCATCACTTCATTTTGAAGGTTTACATGCTTATGATGGTCATATAAGGGATAGCGATTTTATACTTCGAAAACAAAAAAGCGATGCCGCTTTTGCAAACGTTGAAACGCTTTACAGGCAAGCCTTGCAGCTATTCAATCATCCTATAAAAATTATTGCAGGTGGCACGCCTACCTTTCCCGTTCATGCACAAAAAAAGGATGAGGAATGCAGCCCCGGAACGTTTGTTTTTTGGGATTGGGGCTATCATCATTCCTTGCCCGATGAACCGTTTTTATATGCGGCTTTGTTAGTGTCAAGAGTAATTTCTATCATTGATGAAGAAACAATTTGTGTTGACCTTGGCCATAAATCGGTTGCTGCCGAAAACCCATTGCCACGCGTTAATTTTTTAAATGCACCCGATGCGGTTCCGGTATCACAAAGTGAAGAACATCTGGTGCTAAAAGTGCCTCTCAATCACTCTTATCAAACAGGCGATGTGATGTATGGTGTTCCCGTTCATATTTGCCCCACTGTAGCCTTGTACGATAAAGCTTATGTGGTAAAAAATAACACGATTGTTGACAGTTGGAAAGTAGTTGCACGGGATAGAAGCATCAACATTTGAAGTGAACAGTGAGCGGTGAAAAATGAAATGAAAACAAAGAATATAAAATACAATTTTGTGTATCAAACTGCAACGCTCCGGTTGAGCATCGTTGTGTCACTCACTTGTACGCCTTATTAAAAATCAAGCTAAATAAAAACATCAAAACCCATCATCACTAAACTCTTTTGTTATCTCATCACAAATACAAAATTCAACTTGAAACCATTTCCTTTTATTATTGATGCGCATCTCGATGTAAGCATGAATGCAATGGAATGGAACCGCGATTTGCGGCAACCTGTTTCATCTATTAATGAAAGAGAAAAAAACATGACCGATAAGCCAGACAGAGGCAAGGCAACCGTATCTCTGCCAGAACTTCGCAAGGGCAATATCGGTCTTATAGTAGCAACACAAATTGCACGTTATGTATCACCTTCAAACCCTTTGCCCGGCTGGTTTTCAGCGCAACAAGCCTGGGCGCAAACCGGAGGACAACTGGCGTGGTACAAAGCGATGGAAGATGAAGGTGAAATGGTAATGATAAAAGACTATTCATCTTTAGAAAAACATCTTTCCATTTGGATGAACGATGAACCAAATGAAAACAAACCGATTGGTTATCTATTAAGTTTGGAAGGTGCCGATTCGTTGATAACTGTGCAGCATGTTGAACGCGCTTACGGGTATGGTTTGCGTGCTGTTGGGCTTGCACATTATGGCGAAGGAAGATATGCCAACGGCACCGATGCAGAGGGCAAACTGAATGCGCAAGGCAAAGAATTAGTAAAAGAAATGGAGCGACTGAACATGATTTTAGACGCTACGCATTTGTGCGATGATGCGTTTTGGGATGCGCTGAATTTATTTAAAGGCAATGTGTGGGCAAGCCATCACAACTGCCGCGCATTGGTAAATCATAACCGTCAGTTGAGCGATGAAATGATAATGGCATTAGCAGAAAGAAATGCTGTTATTGGTGTTGCGTTAGATGCCTGGATGCTGGTGCCACATTGGGTTCGCGGCGCATCAACACCGGAAGAAATGAATTGTAATTTGAATACAGTGGTTGATCATATTGACCATATTTGCAACCTTACCGGAAACGCTTTGCATGTTGCTATTGGTAGTGATTTGGATGGCGCTTTCGGGCGTGAACAATGTCCGTATGATTTGGAAACCATTACGGATTTGCAAAAGATACCTTTGTTATTAAAGCAAAGAAGTTATACTGATAACGACATTGAAAATATTATGTATGGCAATTGGCTGCGGTTTATCAGGAATGCATGGAAATAAATGCTAACCATGCGTCATACAATGTTCAATTATTGACAAGGCGTACAAGTGAGTGACACAACGATGCTTAACCGGAGTTACAACTGCTGGTAACATAAAACTGCATTTTGTATTGCTGTTTATAAAATTCATTCCTTAATCGTGGCAAATGATTTGTTATTTATCACACCAAAATTACTTATTATGGCTACTGAAAAATACGAACAAAACAAACAAAAAGGCAATGAAGATGCGGCTGTGAAACCTGATGCCGAAACTTTAAACACCACCGACCCGCAGGAACACATGGAAGGACCTTTATCGTCGTTAATAAAAGGAACGGAAAAGACGTTTGAAAAAGAAGGCGATAAAAAAGAAACGAAAAATGAGTAAAACAAAAAGTTGTTTATTTATTTATTCTGTAAATACTATCAAAGCAAGTCTTCTTTTTTCTTGTATTTAATACTAAAAAACAGCAACGCAGCATTTACAGCATCCGAAAAAATATTGGTTACAATTATAGGCGTGTCCTTCTTCATAAAGCCATAATATATCCATAAACTTACGCCAACCAGCAACGTTATCATCATACCCAATGAAAGGTTTTTGGCTTCTTTTTCTTTTATGATTTTTATCAGTTGTGGTAACTGGGATGCTGATGTTAAGATGCCTGCAACAAGACCAATAATTTCAGAGTATTCCATATTGGTTTAGTAAATAAAAATCATGCCTTTGTAATGTAATTTGAGCTTGAATAAATTTTGAAGTAAAAGAAAACCATCTTTTTTACTTGTGTAAAATGTGTTTATGACTGACTTCAATAATAAGATTGAATTAAAAGGAAAATCGGGCAACGTACATACGTTTGTCCGGTGTTATCATCTTACTAAAAACGAACAGCCGAGAAGTGGAGGTATTTTTGTTTTTACAAAGAAAAATAGTAGCGGAAGCGGCGCTATACTTGACGTTCAGCTTTTAATAAAGGAAGATGAAATTAAAGCCACACTGCAAAGAATGAAAGAGGATGGCGCACATACGCTTTCTTTAAAGAATGTAATAATGAGCTTGCCTGCGATGCAGAAATTGATGATATAAAAAGCGGCGAAGATTACAGAAAGGGAATTGAATAAAGATGTTATGAACACTTTACAAACCAATTATAGCTAATCTCTTTTTCATTAGCTTTACCCCTTTCTCTTTTTCCAAAAACGCCTGCATCTTCATGAAAAAAATAATGGCACTGCTTACTGTTTCCCTGCTTACTTTCACAGCTATGGCGCAACCATACGAAGCCAATTGGGCGTCTCTCAACAAGCGCGGCATACCTGCCTGGTTTCAACAAGATAAGTTTGGCATTTTTATTCATTGGGGTGTGTATTCTGTACCGTCTTACGCGCCGGTAATTGAAAACAGCGGCGATAGTTATGCCGAATGGTATTGGCATCATATTGAAGATGGCGATGTTAAGTTCACTTCTTTTCACGATAAAAATTACGGCAAGGATTTTCAATATCCACAGTTTGAAAAACAATTTACAGCTTCGATGTTTAACCCGCAGCAATGGGCGGAAGTGTTTAAAAAATCGGGTGCTAAATATGTAGTGCTTACTTCAAAACATCACGAAGGATATTGCCTTTGGAACAGTGCAGAAGCCGACAGAGACTGGCAACGTCCCTGGAATGCGGTAACGGGCACGCCGCACAGAGATTTGCTGGGCGATTTAACCAATGCGGTGCGCGATGCCGGTTTAAAAATGGGTTATTATTACTCGTTGTACGAATGGTACAATCCACTTTGGCTGCAGGATAAAAAACGGTTTGTGGCAGAACACATGTTTCCGCAGTTTAAAGACCTTGTTACAAAGTATAAACCTTCCATTATTTTTTCGGATGGCGAATGGGATTTATCAGACACTGCATGGCGAAGCCCTGAATTATTAGCGTGGTTGTTTAACGAATCGCCGGTAAAAAATGAAGTAGTGGTTGATGACCGCTGGGGCAATAATACAAAAGGAAAATACAATGGTTGCCTGTACGCCACATCTGAATATGGAAGCGGTATGAACGCCGATGCGGTATGGGAAGAAAGCCAGGGCATAGGACATTCATACGGATACAACCGCAACGAGCAATTGAACGATTATAAAAGCAGCCACGATTTAATTTTAATGCTGATTGATATTGTATCGAGAGGAGGCAATTTATTATTAGACATTGGACCTACGGCTGATGGCAGAATACCTGTGATAATGCAACAGCGCCTGATTGACATGGGCAACTGGCTAAATACTAATGGTGAAGCCATTTACGGCACAACCGCGTGGAAACAATCTTACCAATGGAGCGAAGGAAAACAACCGCAAAAAAGCGATAAAAGTTTTATGGCGGGTTACAGTGCCGCCAAGCTGGTACAGCCGAAAAAAGATGCAGCGCACGTTGAATATTTTTTCACTAAAAAGGGGAATACATTGTATTGCGTTGTGCCTTCTTACTCACCCAAAATCCGCATTAAAAATACAACGCTTTCTTCCGCAACAAAGGCAAGCATTTTGGGTAATGGCAAATTTGTTCCATTTAAAAAAGAAGGAAAAGATTTTGTGGTTGATTTGTCTTCTTTGGAACCCGGCGATGTGCCTGCAGAGTTGTTTGTAGTGAAGCTGGAAAATGCTTTGAAGTGATGACGTTTTATTTTTATTAATAAAAGAAAACAACTATTTCTTTTTCAACGCCTCAATTTCTTCCTGAAGTTTTATCAGGATAGATTGTAAGGCTGTGAGCGCTTCGTTTTCTTTTACCTCATTTTTTTGTCATATCTTCTTTTCTGTCTCCTGCAATTCATCCATATCTTCCTTCATCTCTTCAATATCATCTTTTATTTCGCTAACATCTTCCCGGATAATTTCAATATCCTGGCTGTTTTTATTTACCGACATTTGAATGAAGATGGCAAGAGGAATGGCTTCCAGTGAAACCAGAGTTGTAAGTATTAAAACATTCTATCGTAAATAACTAATTTCAATACCGGAATGATAAAAAACAATAAAAACAAACGTATGAAAACAAGCGATGAAGTTGAGCTAATCCAACGCTTAGCTTCATCTGCTATTGAGGTAATTTATTCTTATCGGATTGAAGTTTTTTGATAAGCTCATTCCAAAATATTGTCAGGCTTCAAAAAATAAAGAGCATCTTTATATCAAAAGAAAATAATAGCCGAAGTCGAACCAACCGTTTCCGAAAAGTTGACATCCTTATTCATTCTATTTAAGAAAAAAGTAAACACACAATTGAAAAGCATTTATCTATTATAACATCTCACTTATCTATTTATATTCAATTACATACACCATTTACCTATATTGTTCGTTATTACTTTGCAATAGCGGTGTGGCTTTTGCTGATTTATAAACAAAACTTTTATAAACAATGATTCTATTTTCGTCCGGTAAAAAAAAGAAGTGGAGGTATGGATTAATGGCAGCCTGTTGCCTTTGTTTTTATGCCAGTTTACATGCGCAGTTTTCAGTAGGAGTTGAAGGCGGCTACAATAAAAATTGTTTGACAACCAACAATGCCAATCGTGCGTTCACTAATTACAAACCGTTAAGTTCTTTTACAGTTGGCATACCCGTTCAGTATCAAATTACAAATTGGTTTGCCATTGCTGCCGACCCGACTTTTATACAGAAAAATTACCTGCAGGAACGTTCTGCTTTTTTTGCAGGCGTTTATCAAAATAATTACAACAATTACGTGCAACTGCCGCTGATGGCGCATTTTATGTTTGGCGGCGAGCGGCTGAAAGGCTTTGCCAATGCGGGTTTGTATGGTGGCTATTGGATGTCTTCAACCATAAAAGGTGTAATGCCGGCTATACTTGATAATGTTGACAACAACACTTCTGCCAATTCTATTTACGATTACAACAACCCGTATAGCTATAACCAAAAATATACTTTCGACAGCCGGAAAGACAACCGTTTTGAAGTTGGCTGGGTAGCGGGCTTGGGCATTGGTTACGATGTTACCAGCAATATTAATGTGTTTGCCGAAGGAAGGTTGTTGTATGGCTTTACCGATCAGCAAAAAAAATATGAAACCAACCAGGTGCCGCGTTATAACACAACGTATGGCGTGAATGCCGGTGTGATGTATCACTTTGGAAATAACAAATCATCTTTTTAAAACTTATACATTTATCAGATATGAATAAAAAGTTATGGCTGTTACCGGCTCTTTGTTTGGCTTTGTTTTTCTTTTCCTGCAGAAAAGATTTTACCAATGTTGAAGTGCCTGAAAACTATGTGGGCGGCTCGATGAGCGATGTGTTTGAATCGTACTGGAATGGCATGAATAATAACTATGTGTTTTGGGCGATTGATACCACCAACTGGGATAGAATGTACACCATTTATAAACCCATGTTTGCAAGCCTGAACATTAATGATAGCAGCGATGTTCGTAAAAGCATCAGCTACTTTAGGCAGATGACAGATGGATTGATTGATTCGCATTACAACCTTAGTTTCGGAGACCCTGTTGCCGATTCTTCCGTATCGCCAGCTTACGATAGAAAACTACGGGCAGGCATTATACGGCAGCGTTATGTTTTTTATGGGTATGATGCCAACTATTATTTAGATTCCACTTCTATTGTTGGTGGCATTGATTCAGTCAACTTATTAGAAGGTAAAGATACTACTGAAGCCATAGCCGGCACCATCGGCAATGGTCAGGTATTGTATCTCGGCTTCAATCAATTTAATTTAAAAACGTCCTACAATGCAGCAAATAATAACGGTGTAAAAAGAGCTTTGCAGTTTTTTATCACTTATCTGCACAACCCGCCCTCTAATTTTAAAGGCGTTGTGGTTGATGTTCGCGGCAACCCCGGCGGCAGCATTCAGGACTTGAATTTTTTGGTTGGCAACATGATAAGCAGCAAACAAAAAATTGGTTACACGCGGTACAAAAGCGGCAATGGCAGATTGGATTATACGCCCTGGGCAGATGCTATTGTAACACCGCAAACCGGCGCAAAAGCAGTAACTGTACCTATTGTAGCGCTTACCGATATTTGGAGTACCAGCATGGCAGAGCTAACAGCAATGGCAATACATTCGTTACCAAACGGACATACTGTTGGCGAACTAACCTGGGGCGCTAATGGCCCGCTTACCGCTAACGAAATTTTAAACGGCGGACAGTTTACAGCGGCTAATTTTACGTTTGTTTACACATCGTCAAGCACGTTTAAATACATTAATGGCAATATTTATGAAGGCAAAGGTTTTCCGCCCGATTATCCTGTGCCTTTTAATTTAACCGACTTTCAAACGGCAGGAGATAAACAACTGGAAAAAGCTTTGAGTTTAATGCATTAAGTCAATACAAAAATTGTATGATACAGCCGGTTGACAACAAAATCAACCGGCTTTTTTTCTTTACTTGACCGAATATTTCTTCATCCATCCAATTCAAACCAAAACCTTATTTTCATTCTCTCATTGCTTATCATTATGCCACAATTTATTTTATCTTTCGATCAGGGTACTACCAGTTCACGCGCCATTGTTTTTAATAAAGAAGGCGCTATAGTTTCCGTCTCACAAAAAGAATTTACACAACACTACCCGCAACCAGGCTGGGTGGAACACGACCCCAATGAAATTTGGAGTACGCAACTGGGCGTGGCTGCAGAAGCCGTTACCAAAGCTGGCTTAACGGTAAAGGATATTGCCGCCATCGGCATTACTAACCAGCGCGAAACAACAATTGTATGGGATAGAAAAACAGGGCAGCCGGTTTACAATGCAATTGTTTGGCAAGACAGAAGAACGGTTTCTTTTTGCGATGAATTAAAAACAAACGGACATGCAAAAACCATTCAAAACAAAACCGGCTTAGTGATAGATGCTTATTTTTCGGCTACCAAAATAAAATGGATATTGGATAATGTAAATGGAGTAAAAGAAAAAGCAAAAGGGGGCGAGTTATGTTTTGGAAACGTTGATAGCTGGCTGCTTTGGAAGCTAACTGATGGAACCGTTTATGCAACCGATGTTACCAATGCCAGCCGCACCATGTTGTTTAATATTCATACCGTAAGCTGGGATGAAGATCTTTTGCAGTTGTTTGAAATACCAAAAAATATGTTGCCCGAGGTGCGCAGCAGCAGTGAAATTTATGGCTACACACAACATATTATAACTGCGCAAAGTTTGCCGGTTGCAGGCATTGCCGGCGATCAGCAGGCGGCGTTGTTCGGGCAAATGTGTACCCAGCCCGGCACCGTAAAAAACACGTATGGAACGGGTTGTTTTATGTTGATGAATACAGGCGAAATAGCCGTTCCTTCCAGCAACAATTTACTTACCACCATTGCATGGCAGATAAACGGAAAAACAATGTATGCTTTGGAAGGCAGCGTGTTTATTGCCGGCGCTGTAGTGCAATGGCTGCGCGATGGTTTACAAATTATCCGCTCGTCTTCCGAAGTGGAAACGCTTGCAGCGCAAGTATCTTCAACCGATGGCGTGTATATAGTTCCTGCATTCACGGGGCTGGGCGCGCCGTATTGGAATGGGCAGGCGCGCGGCACCATCGTAGGCATCACACGCGGCACTACGGCGGCGCACATTGCAAGGGCTTGCCTTGAAAGCATTGCCTTCCAAACAATGGATGTGTTGAATGCCATGCAGGCAGATGCGGGCATCGCTATTCAGGAGCTTCGCGTAGATGGTGGCGCAACTGTAAACAATATGCTCATGCAGTTTCAAAGCGATGTTGTAAACACAAAAGTCATTAAACCAAAAACAACAGAAACCACAGCGTTAGGCGCGGCTTATTTAGCGGGTTTAGCAATAGGTTACTGGGGTAGTTTGGAAGAAATACAACAGCAGTGGCAGATAGATAAAATTTATCATCCCGGCATTGACGATACACAGCGAAATCATCTGTCCAAACAATGGCAGAGAGCCATTAAAGCGGCGCAGGTTTGGGCAGATGACAGGCAATAATTACCGGATAAATGTTAGAATTAGTAAGATGAATAAAAATGATGAACAGAAGCCGAATGCTTACCCAACTTGAGCAAACAAAAAACTGGGATATAGTTATCATTGGCGGAGGAGCTACCGGCTTAGGATGCGCTGTGGACGCGGCTTCCCGAGGCTATAAAACATTGCTGATTGAACAGTTTGATTGGGGTAAAGGCACATCGGGCAAATCAACAAAATTAGTGCATGGCGGTGTGCGTTATCTGGCGCAGGGCAATATCAAATTAGTAAAAGAAGCGTTGCGCGAAAGAGCTTATTTATTGCGCAATGCACCGCATGTTACAACTGTTTTACCTTTTATAGTGCCCGCTTACACCTGGCGGGACAAATGGTTTTATGGCATCGGTTTGAAAGTGTACGATTTGCTGGCAGGCAAGCTATCGGTTGGCAAAACAAAATGGCTGAACAAACAACAAACGCTGCAACAATTACCCGGAATTAATGCAACAAAACTAAAAGGCGGCATTTTATATTTTGATGGTCAGTTTGATGATACAAGACTGGCGATAGAATTGGCAAAAACCGCCGCTGCAAAAGGCGCAACCTTGTTGAATTATTGCGCCGCAACATCGTTCATCAAAACAAAAAACAAAATAACCGGAGTTTGTTTTTACGATACTATCAACAACACATCTCACGCAGTAAATGCTAAAGCAATTATTAATGCTACCGGCGTATTTGCCGATGCCGTAATGGAAATGGATAAGCCATCAAAAAATAAATTAATTGCGCCATCGCAGGGCGTTCATATTGTTGTTGAAAAAGAATTTTTCCCCGGCAATGCCGCCATGATGATTCCTAAAACCGATGATGGTCGTGTTTTATTTGCCGTACCCTGGCACAATAAAATTATTGTAGGCACAACCGATACGCCGGTTCCAACTATTGAAATAGAACCGAAGCCATTGCCTGAAGAAATTGATTTTATCATTCATCATGCAAATAAATATTTATCGAAAACAATAACTAAAAACGATGTGTTAAGCGCGTTCGCCGGTCTTCGTCCTTTAATAAAACAAAAAGATGTTTCTTCAACTGCTGTGTTAAGAAGGGATCATACAATTCTAATTTCAGAATCAAAGCTTATAACCGTAAGCGGTGGCAAATGGACAACCTACCGGAAGATGGCAGAAGATGTAATTTGGAGAATTGCGGATGTTGCCGGATTGCCGCAAAAAAAGTGTATCACACAAACCTTGCGCATTGGTGGAACGGATGATGATAAGAAGATTTATGAACACGATTTTCTGCAAACTAATGTTCATCTTTCTGAAAATGACATTGTTTATTTTATTGAAAAAGAAATGGCGATGACAGTAGAAGATGTTCTTGCAAGGCGAATAAGGTTACTCTTCCTGAATGCTGACGCAGCAAGGGCTGCAGCCCCAGCGGTTGCAAAACAAATGATGGAGATATTGCATAAAAACAAACAATGGATGGATCAGCAGATTGTTGAATTTAATCAGCTGGCATTACAATATTTATTACCGTTGCAATAACCTTTTTATCTTCATAAAATTATCTTCTTCAACAAACTTGTTCATAGAAAAAAAACAAACAACATGTCACCTTTCATCAGCGAATTTATTGGCACTGCCGTACTGGTTACGCTGGGCGATGGCGTGGTTGCCAACGTTGTTTTGCACAAAACCAAAGGCAACAACGGCGGCTTAATTGCCATTACTTTCGGGTGGGCGATGGCTGTGTTTACGGGCGTATTTATTTCAAGTAAAGCCAGCGGCGCACATCTTAACCCGGCGGTAACTCTTGCACTTGCTGTTGTTGGTAAATTTTCATGGCGTTTGGTGCTGCAATATTGCATTGCCCAACTGCTGGGCGCAATGGCCGGCGCTTTCATTGTTTGGCTTTGCTATAAACAACATTTCGATGAAACCGCCGATGCCGATTTGAAATTGGGCGTGTTTGCAACCGCGCCCTCCATTCGCAGTGCGGCGCACAATTTTGTAACCGAATTTACCGGCACTTTTATTTTTATTCTGGCTGTTTTATTCATCGTTTCGCCATCCAACAGTTTGGGAGCTTTGGATGCTTTGCCGGTGGCATTGGTGGTGTTAAGCATTGGCTTGAGCCTGGGCGGGCCAACGGGTTATGCCATCAACCCTGTGCGTGATTTAGGACCTCGCATAATACACTCGTTATTGCCCATTAAAAACAAACGCGACAGCGATTGGCAGTATAGCTGGATTCCAGTGCTGGCGCCACTTTCAGGAAGTATAGCGGCTTCGTTTGTGTGGTTATTATTGAAGTAAAAGAAAACCTAAAAATGCAAACCTTATGCTGCGCATCATTCCACAATTAACAACCTTAGTTATTATGATTGTTTGGCAGTTGGTGAATAACGTGGCAGCATGATAAATTTATAGTCGCAGCCTGCAATTCTGCAATTCACACTTACCTTTAACTCCATGAAATTTCTATTATCGTTCGGGTTTATTTTATTAGCCTTACAGTCTTTTACTCAAACAGATTCAACTAACGTCAGAGAAAATTATACAAAGAAAGAAGCGTACATCTCCATGCGCGATGGCGTGCGGTTGTTTACCAGCATTTACCTGCCAAAAGATACTTCACAATCGTATCCCTTCCTTATAAACAGAACGCCTTATTCAGTTGCACCTTACGGTGAAAACAATTATGCAAAAGATATTGGCCCCAATTCTCTTTTCGTAAAAGAAAAATACATTTTTGTTTACCAGGATGTACGAGGCAAACACATGAGTGAAGGGCAGTTTCAGGAAATGACACCTGCTATTGATAAAAAGAAAAACAAAACCCAAACCGATCAAAGCAGCGACACGTATGATACCATTGACTGGCTATTAAAAAACATCAGCCACAACAATGGAACAGCAGGTTTGTATGGTATTTCGTACCCTGGTTTTTATGCCACCGCTTCGTTGCCAAACGCGCATCCTGCCATCAAGGCGGTATCGCCGCAAGCGCCTGTTACTGATGAGTTTGAAGGAGATGATGCTTACCATCGCGGTGCGTTTTTTTTGATGGACAATTTCGATTTTGAAAACTCTTTTGATGCACCGAGAGATGCGCCGCGCCAAGTGGATCCATTGGTTAATGATAGCCTCTTGATAAATGATGTTTATGGTTTTTATTTAAAGAATGGGGCTTTGCACAACTATAACGATTTGTACTATCACCACAGGGCTAAAATATGGAATGAATATCTGGAACACAGCACGAAAGATGCTTACTGGCAGGCACGGAACATTCGTGCGCACCTGCAAAATATAAAGCCTGCTACGCTGGTAGTTGGCGGCTGGTTTGATGCAGAAGATATGTGGGGTGCCTTAAATACCTATAAAACCATTGAGCAAAAAAACAAACACAACGACAATCGTTTGGTAATGGCTCCGTGGACGCATGGCGCATGGGAAGCAAGAAGATGGACACGTTTTGTTGGTTATGATTTTGGAGAAGATTTAAATGCGCCTTTCCAGCAGATGGAACTGGATTTCTTCAATCATTATTTAAAAAACAAAGGAAATTTTGCTGCAGGCAAAGCCACTGTTTTTATTACCGGCAGCAACAAATGGGAAACCTTTACTGCCTGGCCGCCGAAAGAAATAAAAAAAGCTACCTGGTGGCTGAATAACAACCATCAATTGCTTTTGCGAAAAGGAAAAACAGAAGGTAAAGATGATTATATTTCTGACCCGGCTGATCCTGTTCCTTATATTGATGAACGCAGCGTTGACCGGCTGAATGAATACATGGCTGCCGATCAAACCTTTGCCTCAAAAAGAGCGGATGTAGTGTATTATGAAAGTGATGAATTGGTAAATGATATAACGCTATTAGGACCCATCACCGCCAACTTATTTGTAACATTGAACAGTACAGATGCCGATTTTATTGTAAAAGTAATTGATGTATTGCCCGATGCAGGCAGCACGCAGCAACTGGTACGGGCAGAAGTGTTGCGAGGTAAGTTTAGGAACAACTTTGAGAAGCCCGAATCATTTGCTCTGGGCATACCAACTAAAGTAAGGCTACAACTAAACGATGTGGCGCATACGTTTTTAAAAGGTCATAAAATAATGGTTCAAATACAAAGCAGCTGGTTTCCATTAGTTGATAGAAATCCGCAACAATTTATAAATATACCTACTGCACAAGACAGCGATTTTAAAAAAGAAACCATCACTATTTTGCATGATGCATTACATCCATCAAACATTGAAGTTGGTGAGATGACGAACAGAGAAAAAAGAATGGAAAAACACAAAAAACGATCTATAAAATAACATCTTTATGAACGACAATCACAATCTCAAACGCTTCGTGGATGCGCAGGAAAGAGATTATGAAACCGCTTTATCTGAAATAAAAAATGGAAGAAAGCGAACTCATTGGATGTGGTATATTTTTCCGCAGATACAAGGCCTGGGTTTTAGCGAAACGTCGCGATATTATGCCATTAAAAACAAAGAAGAAGCAGCAGCTTTTTTACAGCATCCGGTGATAGGGAAAAGGTTATTGAATATTTGCGAAGCCTTATTGTCTCTTCAGCACAACAATGCGCATATTATTTTTGGAAGCCCGGATAATTTGAAGCTACAATCATGTTTGACGTTGTTTTCATCATTGCCCGATGCAAATCCTGTTTTTGAAGCTCTGTTGCAAAAATTTTTCAATGGAAAGAAAGATGAAAACACATTGCGCATTCTTCGCCAGGCCGAATAAAATCAATTCAAACAACCTTTTTCTTTTACTCATGCCTGCGCTGTGGGGCCGCCAAAATTTAAAGGAATATCAACCTGTTCAAGGTCTTTAATTTTACCATGCGCAGCTTCGTATCTTTCCACATTTTCCTGCAACGCTTTCATAAAACGTTTGGCGTGCATAGGCGTAAAAATAATGCGCGATTTTACGCGGCTTTTAGGCGTACCCGGCATCACGTTTACAAAGTCTATCACAAACTCGGCATGGCTATGAGTGATAACGGCAAGGTTGGCATAAGTGCCTTCTGCTATCTCGTCAGAAAGCTCAATGTTTAACTGGTTTTGTTGCGGTTGCTCTGGCATGAAACTATTTTAAAAATAAGGTGCAAAATTAGCTGTATTCTGCTCAAAAATTAAAATTGCAACCAACTTGTTTTTGCTTTTCTTTTATTGCAGATAAATCGCAGCATCAATCACTCATTTGTTCATTATTTATTTATATTTCTTTATTAAAAAAGACGAGTAAAAACAAACCATAAAGTTGTTCACAGTCATTAACCATTTGTTTTTATTCATCTTTGCAATGCTAAAATTAACAGTGGGTCGTTCCTGCAATTAATAAATTTGTTTTATGCTTATTATTCATTCTTACATTGGTTTTCTTCTTACCATTGCCTTGCGCTACTGGCTGGTTGCAGGCACCTGCTGGATAATTTTGTATAAATGGCTGCGACATAAAATAGCATATAAAAAAATTCAAAACAAGTTTCCAAAAAATAAAGATTACCAGCGCGAAATGGGTTACTCAATTCTTACCATTTTTATTTTTGCTGCTGTGCCTTCTTTCCTCTTGTTAACCTCAATAAAAAATTATACTCAACTTTACCTTTACACAAAACAACACAGTACTGTTTATTTCTGGCTTGCTTTTCCGCTTATGTTTTTCATCCATGATACTTATTTTTATTGGACGCACCGCCTGATGCACCATCGCAAACTGTTTCCTTATTTTCATTTACTTCATCATAAATCTACCAACCCTTCCCCTTGGGCTGCATTCGCTTTTTATCCGTTAGAAGCGATAGTAGAAGCAGGAATTTTTGCGGTGCTGCTGTTTGCTATTCCCTTAACCACCTTGCATCTCTTTGTATTTTTTGCATTTATGATACTGTACAATGTGTATGGACATTTAGGTTGGGAATTGTACCCGAAAGGATTTTCCAAGCATTGGTTTGGCCGATGGGTGAATACTTCTGTTAATCACAATCAGCATCATCAATATTTTACCGGCAATTACGGATTGTACTTTTTATTTTGGGATAGAATGATGAATACAATCAGAAAAGATTACGACAAGACATTTGAAGAAGTAACATCAAGACAAAACAAAGTGAATGAAGCCATACTTACCAAGCCAATTGGAGAAGCAAGTTCCATCGCTTAAATCTGTTTACCAAAAGCAAATAATAACCAACTTGAAATCAATATTTGAAAATACTTTTGTACGCTACTTGTAAACCACAATCATCTTGCAAACTGCCAGGCAAAATTTTAGTGTGCAGAAATGGATAACTGCACTTTCGGTTGTGTTGTTTGCTATAAAAATTCTTGCTTATTTCATTACCGGATCACTTGCCATACTTACCGATGCTTTGGAAAGCATTGTTAATGTGGTTGCGGGTTTTATTGGCTTGTACAGTTTATACATTGCTGCAAAGCCCAGCGACCGTGATCATCCTTACGGGCATGGTAAAGCCGAGTTTATTTCGGCTGCTGTTGAAGGTGGGTTGATTGTTTCGGCAGGTCTTGTAATTCTCTATCAAACGATCCGGAATTTTTTTATTCCAACTGCTGCTATCGGTAAGTTAGACACTGGTTTGATACTGATTGCCATTACCGGCATCATTAATTATTTCGCAGGATATTATTGCATTAAAAAAGGAAAGCAAACCAAATCTGTAGCGCTGCAATCGAGCGGCAAACACTTGCAAATTGATACGTATTCAACAGTAGCTATTATTGTTGGTTTATTTATTATCATCTACACAAAACAATACTGGCTCGACAAAGCGCTTGCTATTGTGTTAAGCGGAGTAATTTTATACAACGGTTATACTATTATACGCACTTCGCTGGCTGGCATTATGGACGAAGCTGACATGCAATTGCTATCGCAGATGGTAAAAATGCTAAATGATAACCGGAATAAAAACTGGGTTGATATTCACAATCTTCGTGTTATTAAATACGGCAGTTTATTGCATGTAGATTGCCACTTAACCGTGCCTTATTATTTTATGGTAAACGAAGCGCATGTTGATGTTGAGAAGTTGCGCAACTGCATTACTTCGCAATTTAATGATGCTTTTGAAATTGTTTGTGCATACCGATGGCTGCATCCCGCCGCAAGGCTGCGCCATTTGTATAAAAGATGATTGCAACGTGAGGCAACAGCCACTACAAAAAAAGCTTATTTGGACGCTGGCAAATGTGTTATCGAACGAAAAACATACAATAAAAACAAACGATTAAAAATACGATTTGAAGTACAAGAGAATATAAAAAGCAAGAATGAAGCAAAAACAAACATGAAATAACCGGCAACAAATATCAATAAAAACAACTTATACCATCGCTTCAAAACGCTGTTGAATGAATTGCCAGTTTACAACTTTCCACCACTCGCTAATATAATCAGGTCGCCGGTTTTGATAATGCAGATAATACGCATGTTCCCATACATCCAAACCAAAAACAGGCATTCCTTTTAAAGCGCTTACATCCATTAAAGGATTATCCTGGTTGGGTGTTGAACCAATGATTAATTTTTTGTCATTCGTAAAAACCAACCATGCCCAACCGCTTCCAAACCTGGTTTTGGCAGCCTCATTAAATTCGTTTTTAAATGCAGCGAACGATGAAAAATTTGCGTTGATGGCATCCATCAATTTACCCGAAGGCATAACGGTGGATGATGGCGATTGCATCGTTTTCCAAAATAGCTCGTGGTTATAATGCCCGCCCCCATTGTTGCGCATTTTGGCAGAGTATTTAGATACATTCGCCAGCACTTGTTCCAGTGAAGTAGTTTGCGTGTTTACGTTTTCGGCAGATAGGGCTTCTTTTAAATTTTTGGCGTAAGCAGCAGCATGTTTGGAGTAATGCAACTCCATAGTTTGCGCATCAATTACGGGCTCTAATGTGTTGTAAGAATACGGCAAAGGCGATTGCTCAAAAGGTGTGGGCAGCGTCCTTTCCAAAGCTTTTTGCAAACGAGGGTAAAACAGTAGCCGCCAGCCCTGCAGCAATGCCCGCTTTACCTGTTGTTTTTATAAATTCGCGGCGGCTTTTAGTTAGTTCGTTAGTCATAGTTTTTATTTTTTTGCAAATTGAAGATGAGTAAAAAAAGCACCTAAATTTTTAAAGAACCGGCTGTACACTTCCCGGTTAAACAACTGCGAATCTTTCATAGCTTTTACTGTAAGAAAAAAGCCTATGGGTATTAACACCATTGTTGAAAGCCACATGCCGGTTAATGGCGACGTAACGCCTTGCTTTGCAAATTTCTCTCCGAAGGTATTAAGCAAATGAAACACAACAAAGAATATAATAGCAAAAATAAGCGGTGTGCCCAAACCACCTTTGCGTATGATGGAACCTAACGGCGCACCTATCATAAACAGCACAATGCACGCAACCGAAAGCGTAAACTTGCGATGCCATTCCACCCAATGCTTACGGAGCGATTCAATCCTGTCTTTATAATCGGCTGCCTCTAATTTGGTAATGTTTGCGGCAGAATTAATTTGGGTCAAAGCTCTGTCGATAATAGCCGTATTGCTTCCCGGGCGGGTAGGTTTTGTTTTACTTGTATCCTTCGCTGCAACAGTTGCAGCGAAGGAAGACGGCGCCCAGGCGCTATCTTTATATTTTAAAAAAAGAAGCGAAGGGCGAAGCTCACGTTCCGATCTGTCATGAAAATATTTGTCGGTATTTTCCAGCGAATCGATGGCAACATTCAGTTGCCGAACGCTTAACATTTTTGGGCTGTATTTAAATAAACTATCATCGGTTTTGTTCATGGCAAACGAAGCCAAATCAAATAGTTTTGTGTACTCCTTAAAACCTAACCTTATAAATTCTGTGTTAGGATTATAGCGCGTGCCGCGCTTCTTCATAACGCCATCCGTCGCGTAGTTTAAATTCCATAAAGTGCTTGTCGGCGGTAACGCGCATAATTCCGCTTTTGGCAATCATCAAATTATCCTGCAAGCCGGGGTTGCGCTCATAAATCAGCACATTATATATGGTACTATCGTCTTTATCTTTCTTGCCTAATTTAATAACATATCCTTCCAGCTTATCGTAAAAAACACCTTCTTTAATATCAAATGCAGGCTTAGTGGCAACCATATCCCACTTCAATGCATCAAGCTTTAAATTGGCATACGGAATGATATTGTTTTCAAACAGAAAGGCGACACCGCTAATGAAGATAGCAACAATTAACAACGGGCGCATAAACCGAAGCAAAGAGATACCAGCCGATTTTATAGCAACCAACTCAAAGCTTTCGCCAAGGTTACCAAATGTCATTATAGAAGATAACAATAAAGCCAACGGTAAGGCAAGCGGCACAACGGTTGCACCTACGGCACCCACTAAACGCATAATGGTAAAAAAAATCGAAACCCTTGCCTACAATGTCATCAATATACAGCCAAAAAAACTGCATAATAAGTACAAACAAAGCAATTAAAAACGTTGCTAAGAAAGGACCAATAAAAGCCTTAATGATTAGGATATCAAGCTTCTTTATCATGCCTGTTTACAATAACAAACACAAATGTAAAGCTTACTTGTGCAAGGCAGAATAATGGAGAGAAGAAAGAGGGCAATTTAACAATGAAAAGAAAATGAAAGAGTAAATCTGATTACATTCATAATTGACAATTTACCATTCACAAAACTAATTTCCTAACCGGTGAAATAAATCTTTTACCTGCGATTCCCAAAGCTGGCTTTGGTCTTTGATGTCGCTTTTTTCTGCAAAATCTTTTATCACCAAAATGGTTTGGTTGGTAATTTCCGTTTTTTCGATACGAAATTCAAAATACTCTTCTTTGGGAGCCGTAAGCCAGCGGTATTTTACAAATTTATCCTGCTCGCGTTCTGTTTGTTCTGCTTTTTCGATTGAACCGTTCCAGCTAAAAATGAAAATACTATCACGCTCATCCACTTTATCAGCAAACCACTCGCCCAAGCCGGAAGGAGTTACTAAAAATTCGTATAAAATCTGCGGCGAACATCTTACGGGATATTCAAGAGTAAACAATTGCTTTTTCGCCATTACAAAATCATTATTATCGTGAAGGCTGCAAAATAGTATAAAATAAATGAATGGGGCGAAAATAAATTTTAAGTTTAGCTGTAATGAAACAGTAAAATTTAAGGTTGACTTCATGTATGTACTATATCTTTTCCAAATGGAGCTAAAGATAAAGCTGCCAATTGAAAATGCTTGCGTGCGAAGGGAATACCAATAATAGTAATAAAAAGAAGAGCCCCAAAAACAACATGAATGAATGCCGTGTATAAACCACCGCTAAATATCCAGATTATATTGAATAGAGTAAACAAACAACCTGCGCTGCCTGACGTTGAAATTACTGTTTTGCCAAAAGGAAGTAAAACAAAACCAGCTATTTTAAAACATTGAATGCCGAAAGGAATACCAATGATGGTACAACAAAAAACAAACCCGGCAACCGCATAACCAAGTGCTGATAAAAAGCCGCCAAAAATTAGCCAGATGAGATTACCAGGTAAATTCATATTTGTTGTATTAAATAATATGTATTGTGTAGTGGGTAATGAAACATATAACCGAAGTCATAAGATTTACTACCTAATACCCTAATACAATCATTTATAACTGTTCCATTTGTTTCTTCACAAACTCCATTAAAGATTGAATGTGCGCCGGAGATAAATCAAATTGTAAGCCGGCGGCTTCATATAATTGCGGCAATGTTTGTGTTCCGCCCAGGCTTAACGCATTTACATAATTCTGCAAAGCTTGCTTTGGATTTTCAATATATTGTTTCCACAAGCCAATAGCACCCAATTGGGCAATGCCGTATTCAATATAATAAAACGGAACTTCAAAGAGGTGAAGCTGCCGCTGCCAGCTATTTTCACGGTACTTTTCAAGACCTGTAAAATCAACCGTATCGGTAGAAAATTCATTCAGGATATTCATCCACGCTTCTGTTCTTTCTTTTACCGTATGCTGCGGATGTTCATACACCCAATGTTGAAATTTATCTATGGTAGCTATCCATGGAAAGATGGTAATTACACGCTCCAGCTGGTGCTCTTTGGCGCGCTTTAATTCTTCTTTATCATCAAAAAAAGCATCCCAGTGGTTCATGGTAAATAATTCCATACTCATGCTTGCCACTTCTGCAATTTCCATCGGGTACTCTTTAAAAGCACTCAATTCAAGATGATGCGCAAGAAACGAATGCACTGCATGTCCGCCCTCATGTACCATTGTTGTAACGTCGCCCATTTGCCCTGCAGCGTTCATAAAAATAAATGGCGCACCGCTTTCTGCCAACGGGCAATTATAGCCACCGGGCGCTTTGCCCTTACGGCTTTCTAAATCTAAATGACCTAACTCATTCATTTTTTGTAAACAGCCTGCAAAGAAAGGATTGAGCTCTGTAAAACACTTTTCTGTTTTATTCAATAATTCTTTGCTGCTTTCAAACGGGTGCAAAGGCTGCACGCCTTCCGGCTCGGCTTCTGTATCCCACGGGCGCAACGTATCAACCTCTAATTTTTCTTTTTTTATTTGATTGATTTTTGCCACCAATGGCAACACATGAAGTTTTACCGCTTTGTGAAACTGGAAGCAATCTTCTTTGGTATAATCAAATCTTCCTAATTCAACAAACTTATAATCGCGATAGTTTTCAAACCCTGCGTTGTGCGCAACTTCATCGCGTTTATGAACCAATTGCGTGTATAAATCATCAAGTTTATCTTTATCCTGTAACCGGCGTTCCTGTATTTTTTTATACACTTCTTCGCGCAGCGAACGATCATGATTTTCTAAAAATTTAGCAGCCTGTTGCAGTGTATATTCCTGTTCATTTACTTCAACCGTCATTGCACCGGTAACCACGCCATATTGCTGTTGCATCACGCTTAACTCGGCTTGCAACGGAATGTTGGCTTCGCGAAACAGTTCGATGCTTTTACGCACATTGCGCAGATAAGTAAAATACTTTTGCCCATCAAGTTGTTGTGTAAACGGCGATGCGATGAGTTTTTTATTCAACGCATCGGCATAAGGCTGCAGTTTGGGTTGTATCTCCATGCAAAAGAAAGCAAACGCTTCTTCCAACAATTTATCGGTGGTGTCGCACGTCATTTTTATTTGCCGCCAGCAGGCATCTTCACTTACTACAGCTTCCAATTCACTAATGTTATGCAGCCATTGTTCAAGGTCTTCGCGGCTATCAATTTTTCTATCTAATAATTCTTTACAATAAGGCTCTAACTCTTCCCACGTTGTAACTTTAAAATTTTGAGGAATAAAATGCCGTGGTAACTTTTGTATATCTGCGTTGAGTGTCATGTTTATAAATTTTAATTGAAAAAGCTGACAACTACCAGCTACAGGCTGCGGTAAAAAAAGAGTTTAAAGAAGATAATTTATATTATACACTTGAAGCTTGCAGCTAACAAATAGCAGCTCTTTCTTTTATTACTTTTTGCCCTTGAGGCTTGTAACTTATAGCTTCTTTATGCTTCATCCGAAGCTTGCACAGGGTCGCTTTCAGTTTCATTGCTTTCTTCATCTTCACTACGAAGCTTAATATCAACATTGTAATTTTTTAAAACAGAAAACCAGCGTATCATTTTCTTCATATCGCTGGCATACACGCGCTCAAAATCAATATCAGGATACACTTTTTCAAAATACGCTTTTATAGCTTTGGCATCTTTTTCTGACGGTAATAATTCGCTGCTTTCCTGCATGGCTTTAAACACTTCGGCAAGGTTTACATTATCCTGGTTGGTGTACACTTCAATGCTTTCCAAATGCGAAAAATTGTGTACGCGTGCCGATACGAATTTGGTTGAACCATCCTCCAGCGAACGCACAATAGCGCCATCTGTTTTGCTGCCCATTAATTCGTACAAACCGCTTAAGCCGGTAACAGAAATCATTTTGCTATATTCCATAATTATGGTTTTAAAAAGAAGCGCAAAGTAACGATACGGCACAAAACGGAAATCATTGAGTTGGTTAAATTATACGCTTTGTAAAATAAAAAGGGGCACTTAGACAAGTGCCCCGACGTACTATTAACTGAAAAAAATTAATTACACAATAAAAGGTTTCACTATCGCCAGCACTTGCTGCATGGTAAGTATTTCATCGAATGCTTCGGTTGCATCATCGAAAGAAATAGGATACCCGTCTATACCTACGATATTTATTCCTGCCTGGATTGTTTGATCTTCACCAGCATAATTGGGCGCAACGGCTGCGCCAATGCCAGCAGTTGAATTGCCGGTTATCCACGGGCGAATTCTTTCGTCCATATACTTTTCGCTACGCAATTGCCTGATGAAAGAAGCATGTCGCGCTTCAACCGAATGAATTCGTAAGGCTGCGGTAAGAATTTCATGGCTGGAAATAAGGTTCGCTGCCTGCCCTTTATAAGCCCTTACGCCTGTATCTTCAAAGGTTTGCGATACAGCAAGAAACGTATCATAACTTGAAAATACAGTTGGAAAAGCACCGCCTGCAGTAAAATCAAACGAAGGTTTTTGAATCGGCTTTCCACCTAATGATGTGATAGTGCTTCTTAAAAAATCAACATGCCGGTACTCGTGTTCAAAAATTTCGTTAAATCCTTCGCTGGGCACACCGCCAGGAATAAGATGCTTTGTTTTTAATGCTGTTTTGTAAAATTCCGATTCAAGATATTCAAGTGTCAGCGCAAAATTGAGAATGTCAATAATGGGTGTTTTCATATTGCCGGCATAAGCCTTTTTAAACATGCCGCCCAACATGAGAGGAACAGCTGTTAGTGCAATGCGGCCGCTAACTTTGGCAAATGATTGCATAGCACTGCGGCGGTTATCTAAACGATCATAAACTTCAGGATCTACCTGTTCTATTTCGGTAAGTAATTGATTGATGTTCATAAAATTGTTTTTGAATAATGAATGATTACCAGGGTGCTTTGCTTGTGTTGATGGTTGTATTGGCAGGAAGGAAAGGACTTGCCGCTTTCAATACCATTGTTGGATGGAAGGCTCTATCCAAACCCATTGCGTTTACTACATCGGAAGATGCGAAGGAAGCAGGAACCAGCAAGTCTCTGATATAACCTGCATGGCGGGCTTCAACCGAAACAATTTTTCCGGCAAGCGTAAGATACGCAGGGTTAGAAATGTATTGCCCTGCGCCATTGTATGCCGCTACGCCAAGGTCTTCAAAAGTGCGTGCCGTGGTCAATACACTTTCGCGGCTTGAAAACTGAACACTGCTTAAATTGAAAGTAATTTCGGGAATGGCATAAGTGCCCAGTGCGGTTTTAAAAAATTCGCGGTGCGCAATTTCATGGTTGCGTATTTGCGCAAGCCTCTTTCGTTCCCAGTCTGTGGCGGTACCATAACAGTTGTCCGATACCATAATGTAAAATTGCGCTTCCAATTGTTCCAGCAGATAAGCGTAATTTAAAACGGCATAATCGCCACTGCCCAGGTCAATACTGCCGGTGGCTAAATCTTTAAACCCGCCAATGCGTGCCGATTGGCTGGCGGCATCCACACCAGTTAAAGATTTGGTGCATGATGCAGCTACAGCTGTAATAGCCGTGGCACCCAGCACCTTCAATAAAAAATTTCTTCGTGGTAAATTAGTAATCGGGGTTTTTGTTTCTTCCTCTTCCTGAAGAAGATCTTGTACTTGTGGCATACTCATTAGGTTTTAATGTAGAGAATGGTTAACAAACAGCTATACGAAAGATTTGTGTGAAAGAGTTTTCGGTTTTGAAAAAAAAGTTAAAACATTTTTTCACTTGGTTTTAAGAATACCCAGGAAAGAAGCAGCAGAAAAAGAAAAGCCTGTTTGTTTTTACATTTCCTCTTGCCACCATTGATTTATTTTTGAACTTATGAGAAGCAAATTATCGGGCTGGAGTGATACCATTGCCGCCCTGGCAACACCGCAGGGAACCGGCGCTATTGGTGTGATAAGAATAAGCGGAAAGAAAGCTATCGAAATTGCAGATGTTTTGTTTCCTTCTAAAAAAATATCAGGGCAACCATCGCATACGTTGCATGTGGGTTCATTGTGGTTTGAAGGAAATAAATTAGATGAAGTGGTGATTGGTTTATACAAAGCACCGGCTTCGTACACGGGCGAAGATGTGGTAGAAATATCATGTCATGGCTCTCCTTTCATCCAAAATAATATTCTTTATGTGTTGGCGAAACTTGGTGCGCGCGCAGCTAAAGCAGGCGAATTTACACAGCGTGCATTTCTGAATAAAAAAATGAATTTATCGCAAGCCGAAGCGGTTGCCGATTTGATCGCCAGCAATACGGAAGCAAGCCGCAGAACGGCGCTGCATAACATGCGCAGTGGTTTTACACAGATGCTGAAAGAGATACGGGAAGAATTGCTTACTTTTTCGTCGCTGATAGAACTGGAACTTGATTTTTCGGAAGAGGATGTTGAGTTTGCCGACCGAAGCCGGTTGATAAAATTACTAACTGAAGCAAAAGAAAAAGTAAAGCATTTATTACAATCGTTTGTGTTGGGCAATGTAATAAAAAATGGTGTGCAGGTTGCCATTATCGGCAAACCTAACGCAGGCAAAAGCACATTGCTGAACACTTTGCTGAATGAAGACAGAGCCATTGTTAGCGAGATTGCAGGTACCACGCGCGATACAATTGAAGAAACCATTAACATAAAGGGTGTTTTGTTCCGATTGGTTGATACCGCAGGCATCAGAGAGCATACCGATGATGTGATAGAGAGCATGGGTATGAAACGAAGTTTACACATTATGCGCAAGGCGGATGTTGTGTTATATTTATTTGATGTAACTGAAATGCGGAAAGAAGAATTGTTACAAAAGTTGAATGAAATAAAACAATCGGGAGCGAAGGTTATAGCCCTTGGCAACAAAGCGGAGGCGGATTTTAGTGATGAGAACAAGTTTCAAGATATTAGTGCGCCGCTTCTTTTTATTTCAGCTTTGTACAAGCAAAACATAGAAGTATTAAAAGATGAATTGTATGCTTCTGTTGTCAATAAACAAGTTGCAATGCCCGATGTTATTGTTACCAATGCAAGGCATGTGGAGGCTTTACAAAATGTGTTGTTATCAATTCAAAACATCAAACAAGGGTTTGCGCAAAACACCCCTTTGGATTTGATTGCTTCCGACATCAAAACCTGCTTACATGCCATTGGCAACATCACAGGAGAGGTTACAAATGAAGACCAGTTGGATTATATTTTCTCGAAGTTTTGTATCGGAAAGTAACTAAACAAAACAAACGGATAACAATTTTACAGCAACTTAATACAAAGCCTTGTTTTACAGAGCTTTTTTATTGCAAATGTATTTGTTTTGTTTTGTTTTTCTACCTGTTTGTTTATGGATTATTTGTACCTTATTTGTACCTTTGAACAGTTGAGGTACAAAAAGACCTGTTATTTAGTTTACAAAGTTTACACTTTTACACACTTTGAAACATCATGTAACAAATTAGCCGATGAGTTCAAACATTAAGATAACCAGGATTTGTAAGTATTGCGGCAATGAGTTTACTGCGCGGACCACAGTTACACAGTATTGTAGTGATAACTGTTCAAAACGTGCTTACAAGGCAAAGCAAAAGGCTACTAAAATTGCAGTGAGCAACCATGAAACCCAACGAATAAAAAACAAACCAACTGAAGATTTAAAAGCAAAGGACTTTCTGACAGTTACCCAGGTATCTAAACTAATTGGTTGCTCAAGACAGAATGTTTATAAACTGATAAACACCAACAGGCTAAAGGCTACAAATATTCTATTGAAGAAAACCATTGTAAGACGTGCAGACCTGGATAACCTGTTTGACAAGCCGAAATCTGTAATTGAGGGACCAAAGCAGGCGGTAGAATTTGTAGAAAGTGAATGTTACAACATAGCAGATGTTCGTAAAAAATACGGCATTTCGCAAACAGCCTTGCGAAGCCTGATTACAAAGTATAACATACCCACTTTTTATAAAGGTTGGTTTGCCTTTGTACCAAAGACCGAAGTTGATAAAATTCTAAACGCATTATAAACATTAAAGCATAATGGCAACCAAAGTAACATTAAGGCATAAGCACATTTCAGGCAACCGGCAAAGCCTGTACCTTGACTTTTACCCACCTATCATAAACCCCGAAACCGGCGAACTTACTCGGAGGGAGTTCTTAAACCTGTTTGTGTTTAATGAGCACGAGACACTGGAACAGATTTACACGGATGCAGCCGGCAAAGAAAAAAAACGGATTGTGCCGGTACTAGACAGGAAAGGCAACCCCAAAAAAATAAAGCTGAACCCAGACGAGAAAGCAAGCAATGAAAACAACCTAAAGACGGCAAACCACATAAGGCAAAAGCGGCAAAACGTTTTGGATAAGCCGGAAATTTACACCGACCATGAAAAGCAGCAACTAAAGATTAAAGAAAAGGGTGAACAAAACTTTGCTACTTACTTTAAAAAGTTGGCCGACAAGCGGAAAGCATCAAATCACGATAACTGGATTTCGGCTTACAACTACCTTGAAAAATTTACAAAGGGAAATTTAAAGTTTGCTGATCTTGACGAAACCATTTGCAACGACTTCAAAGAATATTTACTTACTACAAAAAGCAATAAAAGCAGCAAAACAACCCTTTCACAAAATTCAGCTGTTTCTTATTTCAATAAGTTGAAAGCGGCACTGAAACAGGCATACAAAGATGGTTATTTACAAACCGACCTAAACGCGAAGATTGAACCTATTAAGATAGCCGAAACGCGAAGGAACTTTTTAACTATTGAGGAACTGAACAGACTTGTAAAGACCGATTGCAACAACCCTTTAATAAAACGTGCGGCCTTATTTTCAGCGCTCACAGGTTTAAGACATTCCGATATAATAAAGCTGGTTTGGGGTGAACTGGAACACATAAAAGGGCAAGGTTATTTTATACATTTCACACAGCAAAAAACACAAGGGATTGAAGTATTACCCATTTCTGAACAGGCTTACAGCTTACTGGGCGAACCAAAACAGGCAACTGATAAAGTATTTGAAGGGCTTACGTATTCGGCTTATGAAAACAAACAGCTTTATCAATGGCTTGGTGCAGCCGGTATAACAAAGGATATAACATTTCACTGCTTCAGGCATACGTTCGCCACACTACAGCTAAGTAAGGGAACGGACATTTACACCGTATCAAAGATGCTCGGACACCGCGAATTGAAAACCACCCAGATTTACGCAAAGATTGTAGATCAAACCAAACGCGAGGCGGCCGATAAAATTCAATTACAATTTTAAACATGGAAAAGGAATTATTAAGAGCAGATGTAAGAGCAGCTACAGCCTCTGTTGAGGCATTGCTGACTTATTGGGTTGAAGATGAAGCGCAAAGGGAAACGGCCTTGGTAGCAGGAAAAGAGGTAATAAACAGGCATTACAAAGCAGTAAGAATTGACACCCGCAACGAACAAGAATTGAAGATTTTGGTTGCCATGAAGCTGGAGGAATTTCTAAGTGATGATGCAAATAATACAATAAATGATTTTATCGAGTTTGAAACCGAAAAGGCTTTGGACTATCAGCAATATTACCCTAAGCGCCGACTTATGAAAAAAGAGGAAAAAGCCATGTATTACGATTTGGCAAGATGGATTGAGGCAATCAAAGTTCATACTCCATTATTGCGGGACAATAAAGAGGAGCCCATAAAGGCATTGGTAGAAAGAACGGACCAGAAACAACCAAATTTTAAAAACAACTTTGATACAATTGCTCCGGACGTTATTTACAAGCATTTCAAAACCGGATTGGTTGATAAAGGGTATTTAACAGAGCAGGAATTGAATGATTATTTGAAAGCTGCATTTGAATTTAAAACAAGTCCTGAAACACTTTTTAAAATTAAAGATGCACCAACAAAGGCCACCATTGAGGCAGTTTTTTACAAGTATTATAAAAACGTGTCTGGCAAAATTCACGGAAAACAAAGCAAATATGCAGCCCTTTTAGGAGATTACTTTGAAGGATATAATACAGCTACATTGAGGAGTAATTTTAGTAAATCAGTTTACTAATCCATTACGAATATTACGAAACATATACTAACATTACTAACTTCTTTAAACCGGCTTTAAAGCCAAATACGTTTGCCGAAAGTTTATAAAAAACTGTAAGCAAATGGAAACATTAACACTTGAAACGCTCCCGAAAGCCTTTGTTCATCTTAGCAATGATGTAAGCGAAATAAAAAGGCTATTACAGCAAAAAGCAGAGCCACCCACCGAAACAGAACGATGGTATGATCTGAACGAACTTTGCCAATACCACCCAGATAAACCGAGTAAAGCGACTGTTTACGGCTGGGTTAACGCTGGTACAATTCCCGTACATAAAAGCTGTAAAAAGCTGAGGTTTTTAAAATCCGAAATTGATGCCTGGTTAAAGCAAGGCAGAAGAAAAACTTTGGCGGAAACGGAAGCCGAAGCAACCACCTATGTAACGACAAAAAAAAGTAGCCGATGAGAACAGCGACTACTGATAATATTAAAGGAAATGATAACGAAGATACATATTCTGGTACAAAGAACGGTGTAAAGAGCAAACCTCCCGTGTTGACAGTAAGCGCCTTTGAAGGTAAACTATCAGAGAAGCAACCACCAGAACCAGAACCAGCATTTGAACCACAGCTTTCTATTAAAAAGCATAGTGAAGTATTAAAGAGCCTGCTGGCTGAAATTGAGACAGTCAACTTCAGAGACTATTTAAAACTGCCTCCTGATGACGACGTAAAGCAAAAGCATATAATCGTTGGCGTCATAAAAAAACTGCTTGAAACAGCCGAAACCAAGCGATGGAATCTTTGTAAATCCTTCGATTATGTCTATATCTATAACGGTGCGTATTGGCATCAGATGGATAAAGAGGACGTGAAAATGTTTTTAGGCAAGTGCGCTATGAAAATGGGCTGCCCGGATTATGAAGCTCGTTACTGTGATTTTAAAGAGAAGCTGCTGAAACAGTTTTTAAGCGATGCACATTTGCCGCAACCCGAACCGGACGAAGAAAAGATTCTGATCAACCTCCAGAACGGCACGTTTGAATTTACAGTTACAGGCTGGAAGCTTCGATATTTTCAGGCAGACGATTTTTTAACGTATCAATTGCCATTCAGCTATGATGCATCAGCTACTTGCTATGAATTCGATCAATACATGAATAAAGTTCTACCTGACGAAAACGGCCGCCTGCTGTTGCAGGAGTTTTCGGGTTACATCTTTACCAAGCTCAATCTTGAAAAAATGCTGATGCTTACAGGCAGCGGCGCCAATGGCAAAAGCGTATTCTTCAATATTATTACCGCACTCCTTGGAAGGCAGAATGTGCTTACTTATTCCCTTGGCTTGTTTGCCCACGAATACAACAGGGCCAAGCTTACCAATGTGCTGCTGAATTATAGCAGCGAAAAGGGAACCGAATTAAATCCCGACACATTCAAAGCCTTAATCAGCCGTGAACCCCTACAGGCGCGGGAGCCCTATGGCAAGTCCTTTACACTTTATAACAATGCAAAGTTTATCATCAATGCCAATGAACTACCCAAAGAAACAGAACAAACAGAAGCTTATTTCCGCAGGTGGCTGATCATACCATTTGATGTTACAATTTCAGAAAAAGAAAGAGATACGGAATTGGCAAACCGAATTATCAAAACCGAGTTGACAGGCGTTTTTAACTGGTTGCTGAAAGGTGTGGAACGCATTGTAAAGAACAAGAACTTTTCTGAGTCCGAAGAATCACAAAAAGCACTGAACGATTTTAAGCGTCAATCCGACAGCGTGGCTTTGTTTGTTGAAGAATGGAATTATAAAGCTTCTCCTGTCAAGACAGAAACAGTAAAAGATTTATACAGCAGTTACAAGCTTTTTTGCAATGAGGATGGCTACAGAGCCGTAAGCAAAAACAAATTCAGCCAAAGACTGGAAAGCAAAGGATTTACCAGAATCAGGCTCGGAGGTGGAACAGCAGCCTTCGGTATAAGTCGCGAATAAAAAAAGTTTGTTTCGTGTTTCACTTCTTTCACCTGTTTCACTAATTGCAATGCACCAGGTTAAAAAGTGAAGCAAGTGAAACAGGTGAAGCATCAAAAAACATTTATTTTTCTATGTGGTTAGATGAAAAAATATCATTTTATGAATGTGCGGCCGACAACCAAGGCGCCATTACAACATATCGGGAGATATTGCTGACACGCTTTGCTGTGCCTCACAACTTTTATTATAAAGTGTATCCCGAAGACACAACAAGTTACCCCAAAGGCAAGTGGGTAAACGGCATGGCTAATGACCTTGATACAATTATAAAAATCAGAACGGAACAGGTAAGCAAATCAGAGCAAGCGGTTTTAAAACAAACGATGCAATGTTTTACACCAGCTGGTTTATTGAAATCAAAAAAGAAAGGATCCATTGAAGAAATCAACAGAACTGGTATTATGCAATTGGACTTTGATTACAATGACATTTTGGATTACGATGTTGAGGAGTTAAAGCAATGCGTTTTTAGCCTCGATTTTATTGCATTCTCTGGACTTTCTTGCAGTGGTAAAGGTTTCTATGCGCTGGCTCTCATTTCAGAGCCATACAAGCTAAACGAATATGCAGAACACTGTTTCAATATACTGTTGGATTATGGAATAAAAGCAGACACAACAAAGGGTAGAAACGTTAATGATTTGCGCTTTGTTTCTTACGATAGCAACATGCTTATCAGGGAAAACCCAAAACCATTACTTATCAAGCGTTTTAAGAGCAAATCCAAACCTGCGATTCGTCAAACAACTCCGAAACTGATAAACGACAACACAGGAAGCAACCTGATCAAAAGTGAACTGAAGAAACTGCAAACCGTGCAAGTGGGAAGTCGTTGGGCAACTGTTCAGCAAGTGGCTTACACACTTGGAGGTTTGAATGATAATCACTTACTACAAACTATAAAAGACATCATAAATACCAATTCTGCTTTTATGAATGAGGAAATTAAGTATTCAAAATGTGCCGAAGATTGTTTTACCGCAGGCACCTTAAAACCATTAAATCAATGAACTGGAAACAACAATTAAGACAAAAGAAATTAGAGTTCATCCAACAGCATCACCCCGACTTTTATAAGCTGTCAGGCGGTGATGGAATGAAGACGTTGCCTTACAGTGATGCTACCACAAGCGGGCTTACTACAGCCGTTTACGATTGGTTAAAATACAATGGCCACTACTGCAACCGTATCAATACAACCGGCGTTGCAAGGAAGATAAACGGCAAGCTGCAATATACACGCAGTAATACAAATCGTGGTACTGCGGACCTTGACGCTATCATTGATGGCAAGCCGGTAAAAATTGAAATTAAATGCAGCGCAACGAAAGACAGAGTAAGTAAATACCAGGTGGAGGAACAAAGCAGGATAGAAGCATCAGGCGGCGTGTACATCGTAGTTACTGACATGCCAAGCTTCGTAGAATGGTATCAATCATTTACAGCAAAAACAACTAAAGCAGAATTAACATGAGTGCACCATTAGAGAACCAGTTTTGGAAGCTTCGCAGCAAGCACGGCAGGGATAAACTCTTTGCATCGCCTGAACTTCTTTTGGAAGCTGCTTACGAATTTTTTCAGTGGTGTATAGATAACCCGCTGATGGAAGCGCAGCAAGCCAAGTCTTATAGCAAGCCTTATAAGGACGAGAAAACCGGAGAGATCATCTTTCCTTCCAACACAATCGAACTGCCAAAGATGAGGGCATTTACTATGCACGGACTGTGTCGTTATCTTAACTGCAACACAGATTATTTTAAGCAGTTTAAGAAGAGCCTTGGCGATGATAAGCAAGATTTTTCTCCGGTCATTACGTGTATAGAGGAAATCATTTTTGAACAGAAGTTTACCGGCGCCGCAGCAGGCTTTCTCAACCCGAACATTATAGCCAGGGATTTAGGTTTGATAGACAAGAAAGAAAACAGGATTGACTTCGAGAAAATGAGCGATGAGCAATTAGATGAAATTATTAACCGGTTAAAAGGCAACGATGAATAATAACATGAACAGAAAGCAAAAAATAGATTTGCTCAAAGGCCTGTCAGAAGGTAAACAGTTAACTGTTAATTCAAGGATATGGATTGTGCGGAATGGCATTTATAATTCTAAGACCTTAAAGCTTTCCCAGGCGGACTGGCAGAACCATATTCTTGCCAAGCCTTTGATAGAAAATGTTGTAATCAAAATTGTAAGAGAGTAACAAAACATTGTTCAGATGGACAGAAAATCTAAGATCGAATTCCTGAAAAGTTATATGGCCGGCAAAAAGCCGGCTGAGTACACGCCGGCTATGTGGATTTTTAATGGCGCGGATTATATTAACCGGGATGTTTTTTCAGGTAACATCTTATCAAATCGGTTAACACTAGGTGAATTTGAGACTTGGGCAAGTAAGCACAAGCATCTGCATTGCATAAAAACAACCGGTGCTGCAGAATGTTTGATAATTTTTATATAACAGAAAACGATTCTTTAATAAGTAAAATAAAATAAAATGGCAGATGACAACAACGAGCGGATTCTTTATTCCGCCGACTTCGATGCAACGGCATTTGTCAAAGGGATTGATGCCACCATTGCAGCAACGCAAAAGCTGAGGGAAAACACAGATAATCTTTCCAAGACAATCCAAGAGCAATCAAAGCAATTCGACCTCAACAATGATAAGTTAAACAGGTTGGAGGCACAACTTGGTGCTATGTCTGATACTGAAAAAGAGACGAGCGTTGAAGCCAAGAAACTGACTGACCAGATTAAAAGCCTCTCAGGCGAGAACGATAAGCTTTACACTTCACTCAAAACCAACAGTGACCAGTTTGATAAACAGGTTGCACAGCACAAGACCTTACAGGATGCCTACGCCAGAACGCAGGCTGTGGCGCAAAAGTTTCAGGAAACCACCGGCAAGCCTATTTCTATTGTGCTGAATGATAACGCTGTGATGAGCAAGCTGCAAGGCTTAAAACAATCCTTTGATAAAACATTTGGCTCCGCAGGTCCTTTACTCGCTGCCGAGGAAATGCAGCGGCTGGATGAAGCGGTAATCAATTCAAAGGGTGAATTTGAGCAGATCAGCAAAACGGTTGATGTGCTTAAAGATAAGCTCCTGCAACTGGAACCAGGCACACAGGAATTCAACGAACTGTCGGGAGCTGTAAGAGCCGGTAATGCCGTGCTGGCTGAATATACTACCTTGTTTAACTCTGCCACCAAAGCGGTTGATGATGCTGCACCAAAATACGTTTCTCTTCGTACGCAGATTATGAACGCCCGCAATGCGCTGGCACAGATGGAGGATCAGGGTTTAGCCAATACAAAGCAATACAGGGATCAGCAGGTGGAAACGGGTAAGCTGATGCACCAGTACGAAGTAATACAAGCGCAGATCCGCATTTTGGCATCTTCCAGCCGTTCCATTGATTTTGGTGTGAGCGCGATCCGTGCCGGTGCCGCGGGTTTTCAAACCTATTTGGGTGCAATGGAACTCTTTGGCGTGAAAAGCGAAAGCGCAGCCGAAGCGCAACGCAAATTGCTTGCTGTGATGAACTTAGTACAAGGTATCGAGCAACTTAACCTTCTGCTCAATGAAAAAAGTATCATCAGGACCGAATTGAATATTCTTGTAACCAACGCTTATGCAGCTGCAAAGAAATTGCTTGGCGTTTCGACCGTTGCCGCAACCGTAGCAGAAGAAGAAGCCACCATTGCCACCGAAGCATGGGCAGCAGCATTGGTTGCCACCGGCATTGGCGCTATTATCGTTGGCGTTGGTTTACTGGTAGCCAAACTGATTGATTACAGCAACGAGCAGCATAAGGTCAACCAGTTTGCGCAGGATTACAACGACATCATGCAGGAAGCGAACAAAAACGCTGGCAATACCATTTCTGATTTACAAATCCTGTACAGCGCTACTCAAAACGTAACGCTTTCTGAGCAGGAAAGAGTAAAAGCGGCGAAAGAATTAAATAAAGAATTTCCCGAAACCTTTAAAAACTATACCACTGAGCAAATATTACTTGGTCAGGCCAAAGGAGCTTATGATGATTTGACCAAAAGCATTTATAAAAATGCAGAAGCAATGGCGGCTAAGAATAAAATAGAGGAAAATGCAGGAAAGATTTTAGATGAAGAAACGCAACAGCAAAAGATTGTTGCCGCCGCCTCACGTGAAATACAGCAAGCCAAGCAACTCAAAGGACATACCTCAGCAACCCTGTATGGTGCAGATGTTTTTACTGATAAGGACGTGCAGGAAGGAAATATTAAAATAATACAAGAGAGAACCCAGAAAGCGTTGGATGCGTCAAACAAAAGGATAAAAGACTATCAAGATAACAACAAAAATATTGTCAATCTTGTTGGTGCCGGAGCCTTGGTGGATGCGATTGTTGATGATGATAAAACGAAGGATAAGTTAGACAAGAAAACAAAAGATGTTGAAAATGTCTTCGCACAAAAATTAGCGGAATTAAAAACTAAAATTGCTGAAATAACCAAAAAAACCTTCACCGATGATGATACCATCCGCGCCGCTATTGCAGCCGAATATCAAAAAGGATTGGTTGAAATCAATAACATTCCTAAAAACAAAATCACTGAACCGCAACGCGATATTTTAAAGCAATATTTGGGAATTTTAAATGATGATGAACTTAAAAAAGAGCTTGGCGATTACTTTGATAAAGTTCGCGCCGCACGGCAAAAATTAGATGACGAGCTTACCAACCAGCAGTTTGATGAGGCTGGTAAAAATGTTGCCAATATCCGGGATGAATTTGACCGCCAAGCAGCAGAAATTGACTTGCAGTACCAAAAGCAAGCGCGTGATATTGAGATAGGCCGCAATAATGCTTTGGCTGGGCTGGACAAAGACATGGCTGATGGTTTGTTTGGCAATCCTAACTCTCCTGTTACACAGCAAGCTTATCAAAAAGCAAAGCAAGGCTATATTGATTTGTACGGCAAGATGCACGATGATCTTGTTATTGCCACAGCGAATCAGAAACAGGATTTATCAGCTAAAGCATTTCAGGGTATATTAGGTAATATTGATGAAGTTACCGACCGGCAAAACAACGCATTAAGCTATGCTTCCACGCAAAAATTAACGCAGATAACGAATGCTTATCTGACTGGCAAAATCAATTATGAGAGCTACCAAAAACAGCTTACTAAAATATCGGATGATGAAACTGCAAAGCGTTTACACAATGAACTGCTTGAAATTCAACAGCAACAAGCCGCTATCGCATTAAGGCAAAGCCAATCCACAATCAGCTCGCAGCGACCCAAGCCACAGGCACCCACTCAAACACCTGGTGGCGTACCATTACCGCAGCAAGCACCGGAGGTTACGGATACTTCTATAATCAGTGATCCGGAAAATGAGGCGTTAAATAAACAATACGAGGACTTACAAAAAAAAGCGGCTGACCTGCAAAAACAGCTTGACGCTCTTGCAGCGGGTGAAAAGAAAACCGCGAACAATCAAACTGCGCAAAAATTACAAAAACTCGCTGATTATGCCGCGCTTGCAGGGCAAGTTGCGAATTCTATCGTGCAGGCCTGGTCGGCCGCGAATGAAGCCGAACAAAAGGCATTAGATCGTTCAATTGCATTACAGGATAGAAGGGTGCAGGAAGCTGAAATCATTGCCCAACGTGGTAACGCTTCTTACCTAAAACAAGAGGAAGATAAGCAGAAGCAGTTAATCTTACAGCAAGAAAACGCAGCGCGCCGCCAGATGGCCATTAACGCCGCTTTACAAGCCTCACAATTGTTAGTAGCGGTTACCGGTGCGGCTGCGCAGATTGCCAAAGGAGGGCCATTCAACGTTATTGCAGGCATTGCCACAATCGTAGGCGCATTGGCAGCCGGTTATGGACTTGTCAAATCGCTGGAAGCACAACAAAACCAGGTAAAGTTCGCTGAAGGTACTACCAACGTTCGCCGCGATGCAACGAGCAATATTTCCAAATTAGACCGCAAAGGCGAACCGGCAGGCAGAGACACCATCGCAGCATGGCTGGATGAAGGTGAAGCGGTAACCGATGCCAAAACAAATGCGCTTTATCATCCTACTATAAAAGCCATCCATGAAGGCAGGATTCCTGCATCTGTGATCAATGGCATTGTCAATACTTATCCCACTTTCAAAATGCCCAGGTTGAATACAGATAGAATAATGGATGCCGTGAATGTGCATGTGATGCAGGATAACCGGCAGTTGGAAGCGATACACGAAAACACGCGGGAAGTAAAAAAGCTACAAAAGTTAATGAAAAGTGCCAAAGTGGAAGTTGGTATGAATGCAAAAGAATTTTCTGTTGCTGTAACAGGCTGGCAGGTACAACAAAAAATCAACAAAAAATCATGAATTGTCTTCGCCGGGCTTTAGAATGTCATTAATGGAATCGGGGAGATTGCTGTATTTCAAATAAATTTCTTCCATGATTTTTTCGCGGTGGATGGTTTTATTTTCTACTAAAGCATCCATTGCTTCTTGAACTGTTATATTGTTTTTTTCTGCAAGCTCTCCTGCCTTTAACTCTATAATGGTGGTTTGCCAGGAAAGAATATCTAAAAGAAGATCATTATAAATATTCAGTTGCTTTTCAAGAGAGGTTTGAAAATCCATGTTTTTACAGTTAGAAGAATAAGCAATTTAAAATGGGTAAATATTATGGCAACTACGTAGCAAAAGGGCGAACGGATATAAAAAATTAGCCATCATTTTTGATGATGGCTAAAGTTAAACAGTTTAAAATTTACTTTTTTCTTTCGTATGTTACAAAAGCAATTTCACCGTCCGCAAAACACTCTATACATTCAACAAGATCAAGTGTTTGCCATAATATTATCCGCTTCATCAGCATTGGAAATTAATATTAATTGCGATTATTTTAAAGACTAAAATTACGACATTATTTATCAATGTCTTATAAGGAAGTCTTTTGTGTGATAATTGCTTTACAACGTTCTCAAATTTCTGCACACCGCTATCTTGGCACCTTAAATGCTCAATAGAAGTTGAAAGCGTCAAAGACTTATTTCACCGTTTTTCTTCTCCCACTTCGCTACATAATCGGCAAGCAAACCATCAATAATAGCGGTTTGCGATGTCTTATCCTTCAATGCGATAAATTTTAGTTTATAGATGATTGAAGGTTTAATAATAATTGAGGTTCGCTGAGGAACATCTTCAGTTGGGCCCGACCCTTTAATTCCTTTTGCCATAACACAAATATAGTATAGTAATATTTAGCAAGTGTACTATTATATTACTATATTAACAAAGCATTAACCATCGTAACATAGTACAGTAGTATAGTAACCATTATCTTTGTGCTAACAAAATCAAAAGATACTATGACAACTACAACGACACTTTCACAAACCATCGAAACAAGAATTACAAGACACAACGAAGCAACATTGTTGCTTAATAAAATTCAAACGTTACAAAACGCTGTCGTTGAGCATCAGGAACAAATCAACAAAATGAACCCTCAAGCAAGCTATTACGAAGTAGTAGCCCAATACTACATTAACCAGATTGAAAAATTGATTGAAGCACGCAATACTTCTATTCGTGAATATGAAAATATTACTTGGCAACTATACAAAGCCGCTTTGCCTGTGTTCGGCACAACAGCCATTCAGGAAATTTCGGCAACACTTTACACACCTGCTATTCAACAAACCATTGCTTTATTCTAACATCTTACCAGCCATGCAACAGGCACAACAGAAAATCAGCATCATCAAAAAGAGCGATAAGGAAGGACAAAAAGCACTTGCCATCGCTACCAGAAACCAGTTTTTGAACGATACCAAACCTTTGTATTTCGCTAAACATTGGAGATAAAATAAAAGCCCTTGTACTTGCAATACAAGGGCTAACAAAAGCAAAAGAATCAACGTACAAACATTAATTCACTTACAAACACAAATTTATGGAAAAGAGTTCTTCCATTTCAAACATTGCCAAAGCGCTTGATACCTTTCACACTCACATTAACAGCATTCCAAAGAACGCAACCAACCCATTTTTCAATTCCGCTTATTGCCCGTTACCCACCATTCTAAAAGCCATTAAAGAACCGCTGCACAAAAGCGGTTTATCGTTCACTCAATTCCCAACCGGCACGAATGGATTGGTAACAATGTTGATGCACGGTGAAAGTGGTGAATACATGCAGAGCGATTATTTTATGAATCCTACCAAGAATGATCCACAGGCGCAAGGCTCGGTTATCTCTTACATGCGCCGTTACGCATTAGCTGCCGTTTTAGGGCTTAACCTTGATGGCGATGATGATGCTAACGCTGCTACGCATGGTGTGATAGAAACGCACGTGGGAACCGGCAGCAACACAACTACCACAATGTCCGAAAGACCTTGGTTGAATCAAGATTCAAAAGTGTATGAAAAGATAGTGGTAAGGCTCAAGAACAAAACGGCAAGCCTTGACCAGATAGCACAGCATTTCAGATTGTCAAAACAGGTTCGCGCCTCACTTCAAACAGTCGTAAACAGTGTTGCTTACGCTGACAATTAAGTAAAGTTTTTAGTTGGTTATAGTAAAAGCGAGCCGCTATTCTTGGCGGCTCTTATTACCACGCAAAATATTAATAAACGAATGTAAAATATTTGGCAGTTGCGCCAAAGGAGAGCAAAAAAACAATTATAGGGGCCGCTATTCTTGGCAAGCTCCTCTTTTAAACACAAAATAAATTTTAATACATGAAAACGAAAAAAGAAAACAAGGCGGAGAACGCCGGGCAAACGAAGGTTTACATTCCTATGGGTGATGGCAACTTTGTTATAGACGTTAAAAAACTGGAAGACCCTTTATGGCTTATCAGCACAATCTTTCAAAGCGGGGCAGACATACATACTATGTTTGACCAGCTATGCCACGCAATGGACGGTTACATTGACCGTGCGCGTGATTTAGCAGAGATCCGAAAGAATCTGCCTGATAAGGAGCTTTACCATACGTTTATTGACGTCCGGGAGGTCGTTAGTAACAGCATTCGGATGTGCCAACTGTTTTCGGCCTGCGCTATGTTGGTTCACGCCTTTGAGCACGAGCCAGATGAATAAGTATAAGCATTCATGTTATTTCAAACCCCTTCTTACATCAATCTATCCTCTAACAATTTAAAACAAAGATTCAAACTATTATTTAAACACACAATCAGTATCAACAATGTCAAATCAAACGCCCGATTACAAAGCAGTACAAAAGATGATCAAACAAGCTGTTATCCTGCGAGCAGCAAAAATCAGCAGCCGTTCTATATCAGAAAAAATAAAGCCATTTCAGGAAATGACCGATTCGGTAAGCACACAGCTATATGAGCTGTTAAGAAAAGATGACGAAGGTTATAACGATTGGGGCTCGCGGCTTTGGGAATACAAAAACCTGTTGCAGCAAATGTTAATCTTACTTGCAAAGCCAGGCGTTCTTTCATTGCTTCCTCAACATTTTCAAGAAAAAGCGGCTGATATGTTAGACAATCTTATTGATTTCTTTCACTTCATAGACCACGATGATACACATGCTCTTTTGGATTACGAGCGGTGCAGTTATATCCATAACAACCCAGAAGAGCTTCAACGAATTTTAGATTATTACGACTTTGATAAACGAAGAGAGCACGAACATAATTCGCATTATTTTGGTGATTTAGCGCGTGAGGAAGAATGGGAGCAAAACGCAATTGCTTATAAAAATGAGCACTTCGTTGGCAAGTAAGCAAACACACAGCAGCCGGTTACAATTCACCGGCTGCTTTCTTTGCATTTGTGATGTATCTATCCAAAGAAGTTTCAGAAAGCCCCCATTTTTTTGCATATTTCGGCATTATTACGCAACTCCTCACTAAAGCGCCTACCGGCATTCCTGTGCAATTGCTGCATTCAGTAAACGCACTTAATGTTTCTGAAAACTCCATCAGTTATAATTGTAGTTCCTCTTGTATCAAAACTCAATGGCAACGGTGAAAGTTTACCTGAAAAGCTGCCGCTGATAAACCCATTTGTATAAGAAGTGATGTTGATTTTTAAATAATCGCTCGAATAATATAGAGTCGAAATGTTAGCCATAAATACAAGTGTAGTGGGTAACCCCGTTAAACGTAAAGTGCTTGTATCAACGACATAATTTTGAGCTTTTAAACTGTCAGTTCCTATTGCAAAGGCAATAGCGTTATTTACGCCGGTCTGTGCTTCTAAACGATAGCTTGCATTTTGAAAAAAAGACCCTTGTAGCTGTTTGGAAAATATAACATATTGCCCAGCACCGACATTTACATTCTGCATTGTAACCAACGTATCATTTATTTTGTATTGAAGTGTGCCATCTGCAACGGTTGGTGAATTATTTGAGCCTTTATTACAAGAGATCAAAACAGCTACCGAAACGAAGAGTAAGAAAATAATTGAGGAAAGACAACCCTTTGTATTAGCTGCTATGAATTGTTCGGTAACAGGTTCGCCGGTCAAAGCCTTTGATAAAATTTGTAAAAACTCGTCCAGTATTGTAGTCAATGTTGCAATGTCCTGATAACTGCCGACCATCGGTGTAGCTTCAAACAAAGCCAGTGTCTTTTCATCATCTGTTTTCGTTAATGTAACGTTGATGATACCTGCATACTTACTCATAGAGGCGAAGCAGTAGGTATTAAAAACATTATTCTTGTCAAAAACTTGAAATCTTCCAGGCTTCGTTGAAATAATCTGATTGATACATTGCTTTACTTTTTCAATGTTAAATTGCAAGGTCAATTCTTTTTTTGCAGGTATAATCATGGTGTTTTTGGTTTATTGTTTCTTTACTTTATCGTCAATAATTTTTTGAAACTGCTCTTTTACGATGGTGGCAAATTTGTTGATTTGTTTTGCAGCTAATTTACTAACGGCAAAATACCGAAAAGCGGGGTTATTCTTTCTACTTTTTACTTCATTTGTACCTTGCTTGTACCTTCGCTTATCAACTAATTGACTTTCAATTCTTATTACTTTTTGTATCGGAAAGTAAACAATTCACTATTTCCGCACTGTTTGCGGGGTTTACATTCTATATCAGTAGATTATTCTTGCCGATTGGTGCCTTTATTAGTCATTTCCTTGTAACGATTCCGGTTATTCATTTTAGTTTATAGACGGAAGTAAAGAGTTGGAACAGTAATGAAAGGTATTGAGGTTGTCGAGGATCGTGTATTCACGAACCTTTTAATGGCTGTTATTCCGGCGCGTGGGGACTCACTATTGCAGCGGAGTTTTAGAAAGTTCGCCAAGTTGAGGTATTCTTTTAAAGTTGCATCAATTGTTGCAGGGTATCTTTTAGTGCCCCGGAACCTTCATCAAACAATGTATCTTTTAGTTTTTTAGATGCTTTGTTTTCGTTCGACTTTTTGATCGTTGCCCGAATGGGGTCGAGGGCTTCAAAAAAAGGGGCTACCTTCTGCTCATAACCAGCCTCTGCTTCCATCGTTTGCAACAGTTCTTCATACTCGTCCAGTATGCCGTAAATTTCCTTTACATTATCTGCCGTATGCCGCCGTGGAATCCGGTTAAACAACTTCTTTAGTCTTTCGCCAATTGCATTCATTTGGTAGTATTCAGAGGTTGCAAAGATACCTTATGTTTGGAAGTGATAAGCTACAGTGAGTAGGGTAGCTTGATTATTTTTGATAAACTATGCTGAGTAGGAGTTGTCGAGAGAGCGGACGCTCGAAGATAATATGCACAAGCGCGGGACGCTTGCGATAGGAAGGATGCCAAGGTTCGTGGTGCCAAGGTTTGTGTCTTCACGAACCTTTTAATAGCTGTTATTCGGGTGCGTGAGACACACACCAGGGCAGCAGAAACATCAATAATCATAATGAATGAAAATTTTGCCTGATGAATTGGTAACCAAAAGACCGAAGCGTTATTTCACAGCGTTTGAAGTTTTTACAGTGTGGGAATAAAAAGGCAAACTGATGGCACCGTGTGTTCACGATCATTTATACTTTTTATAATATCGCATTGGTGAAGAATAACAATGCGGACATAAAAAACAGTTTTTATTATTGCAAAGGCATTGGCAGGAGATTCATCGTTAAAAGAAATAGCTTATGGTAATGTAAACGTCAGGCATTGATTTTGTGCAAAAAACAATTCAAGCTGGCTCTTATGAAAAAATTGTACACCATTGTTCGCCATAGCATTCTTTTAAGTGTATGCTTTTTAAGTTTTTTACATCTTCACGCACAACCACCAACCATCAGTTACCATCAAATTATAAGCGGGCTTTCAGCGCCCTCTGATATTGTTAATGCACACGATGGAACCAACCGCTTGTTTATTGTGCAGCAAGGTGGCATTATTAAAGTTTGGAACGGAACCATTCTCTCCGACTTTATTAACCTTTCATCTATTATCAGTACGGGTGGCGAACGCGGATTGCTAAGCATGGCTTTTCATCCGGGTTTTAACGGAACCTCCAACCGCTACTTTTTTGTTTATTATACAAATACAAGCGGAAATGTTGAAGTAAGCAGGTATCAAACCACCTCCGGAAATTCCAGTACTGGCGATCCTTCAACTGGCACTATTATCATTACCATTCCTCATCCTACAAATGCCAATCACAATGGCGGCAAATTAAATTTTGGAACCGATGGCTATTTATATTTTGCCACTGGTGATGGTGGCAGCGCCAATGATCCGCCTAACAATGCACAAACCGGAACAGTGCTGCTGGGTAAAATGCTTCGCATTGATGTTGATCATGCGGGTCCTGCAGGGCATCCGGCTTATGCTATTCCTTCTGATAATCCTTATGTGGGAAGCGGTACTATTGCAGGTGAAGTTTGGAATTTAGGACTGCGAAACCCTTTTCGCTGGAGCTTTGACAGAGCCAACGGAAATTTGTGGATTGGCGATGTAGGGCAATCGACAGAGGAAGAAATTGATTACCGGCCTGCAGGCAGCACAGGACATAATAACTTTGGATGGCGGTGCTATGAAGGATACATACACACCCTCGGAGTTGCACCTTGCTCACCCGATCCGCCGGTTGATTATATACCACCTGTATTTGCATATGTTCATCCTGCAAATCCACCGCCTATTGCTATAATCGGAGGGTATGTTTACCGAGGCCCGGACTATAATAATTTCAACGGTTATTATATTGCAGCGGAGTTTTATTCGGGTAGGGTTTTTCTTTTATGGCCCAATGGAAAGGGAAGATTCGATTCTTCTACACAAACCGGCCTGCAAAATTATATTTCAGCGTTTGGCGAGGGTGAAGACGGAACTTTGTATGCAGTTTCGGAAGCTTCCAATACGGCTTATAAAGTAGTAGCCAGCGGTGGAACTGTTTTGCCTCTTATCCTGAACAGCTTTACCGTTACGCATTTCAGCAATTACAACGAGGCAAGATGGACAACTGCAAATGAACAAAATACTTCGCGGTTTTATATAGAGTACAGCATTGATGGAAATAATTATAGTCGTGCAGGGCACATTACAGCATCAGGAAAGGTAAGCGGTAACTTTTATGTGTTTCAACATCATTTTATAACAACCGTTCCAACATTTTACCGACTTGCCATTGAAGATGATAATGGAACTATAAAGTATTCTTCAATTATTAAGATTTCGCCGGATGCAGATAACACTATAAAAATTTATCCAATTATAATCACAAACAGAATACTGAATGTAAGTGTGACACAACCTGCCATTACATTACAATTGATCAATGCAAATGGTACAGTAGTTTTTGAAAAGAATTTAAAAGGTGTTTGGGGAACGACAGCTATCAGCTTGCCAACGCTTGCTAAGGGTTTGTATTATGTGCAGATAATGCAAGGAAGCGGAATAAAAAGAGTAAAAGTGCTGATAGAGTAAAATGAGATTGTATGGGTACGATTATAAGTGAATGCGGCAAATAGTAAAGTCTTGCTTATCTCAGAATGATGTAGCGTTATCAAATTATTAGTTGCAGCGATACCCATTAACTCGTACACATAAAAACATTAGTGGTTTTGGTTTTAACATTAGCAGACAGTATTATTATTTAAGTACTAAAATCGCTACAATTCACTAAAATCAATGCTTTTCACTTTCTGTATTAGAAAGTAATTGAGACATGTAAAACAATCGTAGCATTTCTATCTTAAATAACCTCGTTTTTATTTACTGCTATTTTCATCTTCTACTCTTTTACGGTCTGCTTTGTTTTCGGCATGGGCTTGTGCAATATCATACTCTAATTCAGGGTCGATATTGGTTTCTTCCACTTTCCTGGCTTTCTCCAACAATTCTTCGCGGTGCGCTTTCAGCCAATCCAATTGCTTTTTACCGTACGAGAAGCGTGTGAACAATACAAACAAAACCGGCACAATAAAAATAGACAGGGTTGATGATGCAATCATTCCACCCAGCACCGTTACACCAATGGTATTTCGTGAGGCAGCCCCCGCACCTTTTGCCAAAGCCAGCGGCAATACCCCTAAAATAAAAGCCAGCGATGTCATGATAATCGGTCGCAAACGCAAACGAACTGCATCAAGTGTCGAGTCTATCAGGTCTTCTCCCTGGTCAACTCTTATCTTGGCAAATTCAACAATTAAAATTGCATTTTTTGCCGATAAACCAATTAACGTTATCAAACCAATTTGTGCATACACATTGTTGGTGAGCGATGACGATAAGGTTAGCGCAAGTATGGCTCCGAAGGCACTAACCGGCACGGCAAGCAACACTGAAAAAGGCACGGACCAGCTTTCATATAAAGCCGCTAAAAACAAAAACACAAACAAGATAGAAAACATGAAAATATAAATGGTGATAGAGCCGGCTTTTATTTCTTCATAACTTAACCCTGAAAATTCGTAAGTATAACCTCGTGGCAAAGCCTTTGCTGCTGCGGCTCTCAAGGCATCTAACGATTGCCCGCTGCTATACCCTTCCGGAATGGAACCATCTACTTCTGCAGAGCGAAAAATATTAAAATGATTAATTAACGGCGGCGCAATAGTAGGCTGATAAGTGATTAGCGTACTTAACGGCACCATTGAATCAACAGAGTTGCGCACATAATATTTATTGATGTCGTAAACGAGTGCGCGGTAAGCAGTATCAGCCTGCACCACTACATGATACGTGCGGTTGTATAAAGTGAAATTGTTTACAAGCAAGCTGCCCATAAAGGCTTGCATGGTTGAAAAAACATCAGAGATATTAACTCCCATTTTCTCGCATTTTTCTCTGTCCACCGTAACATTAAAACTGGGTGTATGCGCAGAGAAATAACAAAAGGCTGTTGATGCAGCAGGATTCTTTTTAGCAACTGCCACAAACTTATTAATCGCTTTTTCAAACGCATAAATATCATCGGTTGAGCTGCCTTCTTCTATCTGCATACTAAAGCCTGCCGCAATGCCAATGCCTCGTATCGGCGGCGGCTGAATAACCACCACGCTTGCATTTTTAACGCCTGCTTTAGCAATTCGTTTTTTCAATTCATCCATAATTCCGGGCATCATGGTAGTTTTGGTTTTACGTTTATCCCAGGGCTGAAGCATAAGAAACATAGAGCCGCTGTTTGACGTGGCGCCTCCGTTTAAAATATTAAATCCGGATGAAGCCGTGTAATGCAATATGCCCGGTGTTGCGCTTACTACTTTCATTAATTTTTCCATCACATTTACCGATTGTGCCGTGGAAGATGCATCAGCCAAAGAGTAAGTAATGAATAACCTGCCGCCATCTTCGGAGGGAACAAAACCCGATGGTTTTGTTTTGAATAAAAAGAAAGTACCTGCACAAATGCAAAGCAGTATAATCACAACCAGCTTTGAGTATTGAATGCTTCTTTTTACACCGTTTGAATAGTTGCTGGTCAGTTTATCAAACCCATTATTGAACCAGTTAAAAAAAGCATCAAACCAGTTTTCTTTGTTGTGATGAGAGGGTCGTAACAGTAATGTGCAAAGCGCAGGAGTTAATGATAAAGCTACAAAAGCAGAGATGATAACTGATATAGCAATGGTAATGGCAAACTGTTGATACAACCTGCCCACAATGCCGGGAATAAAGCCCACCGGCACAAATACTGAAGCCAAAATCAAAGCAATGGCAACAATGGGTGCAGATATTTCCTGCATTGCATGGTAGGTGGCTTCTTTGGGCGACATGTGTTGCTCATCAATATAATGCTGAACGGCTTCTACCACAATAATAGCATCATCTACCACAATACCAATAGCCAGTACAAAACCAAACATGGTTAAGGTATTGATAGTAAAATGCAGGGGAATAAAAAAACAAAAGGTGGCTAAAATAGAAACCGGGATGGCAACAATCGGGATGATTGTAGAACGCCAGTTTTGCAGGAATAAAAACACCACCAAAGCCACCAATCCCAATGCTTTTAACAGCGTTCCCATTACTTCCTGCATGGAAACCCGGATGATGGTTATCGACTCGAAAGGAACGATATAATCTACATCGGCAGGGAATGATTTTTTTAAATTGTTCAGCGTGTTGTAAACATTATCTGCCGTTTGCAAAGCATTGCTGCCGGGCGATTGATAAATTTGTATGATAGAACAACGATGACCATCTACAAACGAATTACTGGCAAAAGTAAACTTGCCCAATACCACCCTTGCAATGTCTTTCAGGTAAACCATTTGCCCTGTTGCAGGGTTTGTTTTTACTATGATTTTTTCGTAATCGGAAGCTTTATTCAACATGCCGTTTACCAAAATGCCTGTTTCATAAGCCTGCGATAAGGGCTGCGGCGGCGCACCAACCGAACCCGCTGCCACATATACGTTTTGAGAGTTTAAAGCTGCTGTAACATCAGCAGGCGTTAAGTTATAGGACGCCATTTTATTAGGGTTCATCCAAATGCGCATACTAAACTGGTCGGCGCGTGCAGATACATCGCCCACACCCGGCACACGAAGAACAGCATCTTCAATAAACGTGTTGGTATAGTTATCAAGAAAGGTTATGTCATGAGTTGCTTTGGGAGAATAAATAGCAACAAGCATAAGCTGATCGGGATTGCTTGCGCGAACCGTTAAACCCAGCCTGCTTACCACCGAAGGCAACAACGGCTTTGCAATGCCTAAACGGTTTTGCACATTCAATGCAGCAATTTGTACGTTGGTACCAATATTAAACGTTACCCGCAAACTGGCGCCGCCACTATTGGTGCTGGTACTTTGCATGTATTCCATGCCAGGCGTTCCATTTACCTGTTCTTCAATAGGCGTGATTACGGTTTGCTCAACCGTTTGCGCGTCCGCACCTGTGTAAGAACCATTAAGAGAAACGCTTGGCGGAGAGATGTTCGGATATTGGTCAACAGCAAGATTATCCATGCAAATTAATCCTGCAATGATGAGCACAATGGAGATAACAATAGCCGTTACCGGACGCTTGATAAAGGTGTTTGCAATCATGCCTGTGCCGGTTTATTCAGTTCGCGGGATTTATTGATTTCATATTCTAATTCAGGATCAATATTTTGCTCTTCTACTTTTTTCGCTTTTTCCATCAAGGCGTCATGATGTGTTTTTAAATACTCCAGTTTTTCTTTACCGTACGATAAACGGGTAATCAACACAAACAAAACCGGCACAATAAAAATAGCAATTGTTGATGCGGCAACCATACCGCCCAGCACTGTAAAACCAATGGTTCTGCGGGCTACAGCCCCTGCACCCGTTGCCAGCACAAGCGGAAGTACGCCTAAAATAAAAGCAAGGGAAGTCATAATAATCGGACGTAAGCGAAGACTTACCGCATCGAGCGTTGACTTTAATAGATCTTCTCCTCTATCCACTCTTACTTTAGCAAATTCAACAATTAAAATGGCATTCTTAGCGGCTAAACCGATGAGCGTAATTAAACCAATTTGAGCATACACATTATCAGTAATACCTGGCACTAAAATCAGCGCAACTATGGCTCCGAAAGCACCAACGGGTACTGCTAACAGCACAGAAAAGGGCACCGACCAGCTTTCGTATAAAGCTGCTAAAAACAAAAACACAAACGTGATAGAAAACAGGAAAATATAAATGGTGGAAGAGCCTGCTTTTACTTCTTCATAACTCAATCCCGAAAACTCAAAACTGTATCCTTCGGGAAGAACCTTTGCTGCCACTTGCTGCAAAGCATCTAAGGTTTCGGTATTGCTATAACCCGGCGATGACGAGCCATCCACTTCAGCTGTTCTAAAAATATTAAAATGCGATATTAATGGCGCGGCATCGGTGGGAGCATAACTGATAACCGTACCCAATGGAACCATTGTGCCTTCACTATTGCGGACATAATATTTATTGATGTCGGAAACCATTGTGCGGAATGCAGTATCGGCCTGTACTACTACATGAAAAGTGCGGTTATAAGTGGTAAAATCATTAATGTATAAACTTCCCATAAAAGCCTGAAGGGTGGTAAAAACATCGCCCACCTGCACTCCTAATTTTTCGCATTTTTCACGGTCAACAGTAAGGGTATAGTTGGGTGTATGCGCACTGTAAAAAGTATAGGCTTTTGTTATGGCAGGGTTTTTATTTGCTTCACTTATAAACCTGTTAATCACATTCTGAAAATCCTGCAGGTTATCGGTTGAGCTGCGCTGCTCTATCTGCATACTAAAACCAACCGTTGTACCAACGCCAGGCAATGGCGATGGCTGTATTACTTCAACATTGGCTTCTTTGATACCTGCTTGACTAATACGTTTTTGTAAAACGCCGATGATGCCCGGCACTTGTTCACTGCTTTTATTACGTTCATCCCAGGGCGCCAGCTGGCAATAAATAGTTCCGTTGTTTGAATTGCTGGCATTGGTTACTACGTTCAATCCTGATAAGGCAGCATAATGCGCAACTCCAGGTGTTGCACCTACAACGTGCATAAGCCTGCTCATTACATCAACCGATGCGGATGTTGATGATGCTGGCGGCAACTGGTAAGTAACATACAGGTTACCTTCATCTTCCGAAGGAATAAAACCGGTTGGCTTTGCCCGAAACAAAAAAAATGCACCTATACAAAGGCATACTAAAAGAATAACAATGTACTTCGATTTATCAATACTTCTTTTAACTCCGTTTGTATAGTTTGCCGTTATCTTTTCAAACCATCTATTGAATTTAAAGAAGAATTTGTTGAGACCTTTAGCCTCTTCTTTTATTTGCGTTGGCTTCAACAGCAATGTGCATAGAGCCGGCGTTAACGATAAGGCGATGAACGCCGATATAATAACTGATATAGCGATGGTGATGGCAAACTGTTGATACAACCTGCCCACAATGCCGGGAATAAAACCAACGGGCACAAATACGGCTGCAAGAATCAAAGCAATGGCAACCACCGGCGCAGAAATATCTTTCATAGCCTGGTAGGTGCCTTCTTTGGCTGTCATGCCTTCTTCGTCAATATAATGCTGCACGGCTTCTACCACAATAATGGCATCATCTACCACAATACCAATTGCTAATACAAAACCAAACATGGTTAAGGTATTAATGGTAAAACCCAAAGGAATAAAAAAGCAGAATGTTCCAAAAATTGAAACCGGAATTGCCAGCACCGGTATTAAAGTAGAACGCCAGTTTTGTAAAAACAAAAACACTACAACAGCCACCAGCCCCAATGTTTTTAATAAGGTTCCTACTACATCGTTCATAGAAACTTTTACAACGGTTACCGCCTCAAAAGGCACGCTGTAATCAACATCTGAAGGGAAGGTTTGTTTTAGCTTCGCCAGCTCATCGTACACACCTTTTGCCGTTTGTAAAGCATTGCTGCCAGGCGCCTGGTAAATTTGAAGATAAGAAGCGCGATGACCATCTACAAACGAATTGCTTGAAAAAGTAAACTTGCCCAATTCAACCCTTGCCACATCTTTTAAATACACAAGCTCGCCGGTAGCAGGGTTTGTTTTTACTATGATATTTTCAAATTCCGAAACTTTACTTAACCGTCCGTTCACCAAAATACCCAACTCATACGTTTGTGTTGATGGTTGCGGCGGTACGCCTGCCGTGCCTGCAGCCACCTGCACGTTTTGAGTATTGAGCGCATTAATTATATCGGTAGGTGTTAGGCTGTAGCCAGCCATTTTATCGGGGTTCATCCAGATGCGCATACTAAAATCATCAGTAAAACGGCTGATGCTGCCTACGCCGGGCACACGCAGTAAAGCATCCTGAATAAATATGTTTGTATAGTTATCCAGAAAGGTAATGTTGTGTGTACTGTGGGGTGCATAAATGGCAACCATCATTAGCATACTTGGGTTTACAGCACGCACGGTTAACCCTAAACGACTTACCACCGAAGGCAACAAAGGTGTTGCAATGCTCACGCGGTTTTGAACATCAAGTGCTGCCACATCAATGTCGGTACCTATCTTGAAGGTAATGTTTAGCTGCATCAAACCATTATTGGTGCTGTTGCTCTGCATGTATTCCATGCCTGGCGTTCCGTTTACCTGCTGCTCAATAGGTGTAGCAACTGTTTGTTCAACCGTTTGGGCATCGGCACCGGTAAACTGCCCGTTTACCTGCACCACCGGCGGTGTAATATCAGGATATTGGTCAATGGGTAAAACAAGAATGCTAACGATGCCCGTTATCACCAGTACAATTGAAATTACTATGGCGGTTACAGGTCTTTTAATAAACGTATTAGCAATCATGAAATCATCGTTTTGAAAATTGCCTTATTATCCTTTTCCTCCTTTGCCGCCAGAGGGTGCTACTTTGTTGGCGGTGGTAATTCTTGCACCATTATGCAAGGTTTGTACACCATCCACCACTACTTTATCTCCTTCTTCAACACCACTTTTTATCACCATGTTGGCTCCTATCGTTTGCCCAACCTGCACTTTCTTTTCAACCGCTACCTGCTTTGGAATATGGGATGAATCGGGTTGTGATTTTGTTTTTAAATCAGAGCTGTCTTTTTGGTTATGAATGATAGTGTCTTTTGCTATATACACAAAATATTCACCCATCTGTTCCACTACGGCTTTAGCCGGTAATACTATCTGCGGTTGCGTATCCTGGTTGTGTACGCGCACCACACAACTCATTCCGGCTTTTAATTCATGCTTTAAGTTGGGAAACACAAGCCTTACTCTTATAGAACCTGTTTGCGGATCAACCGCTCTGTCAATCACTGATATTTTTCCCTGGTACGGATATAATGAATTATCGGGCATCAGTATCGTAAACAACGAATCGGGCACTTTTTCTTTTCCATTCTGTATATTTTCAAAATGCGGCAGTTGCTTTTCATTTACTACAAAATCAACAGCCATTGGATCGTTGGTAGAAATAGTGTTCAGCACGGTAGCGCCTACTGTAACCACATTGCCCAACTTTACCTGGCTAAAACCAATGGTGCCGCTAAAAGGAGCAGTAATAACAGAATAACCGAGGTTTGTTTTTGCACTGTTTACTGATTGCTGCGCGGCTTCCACTTCGTTTTTTGAATTTTGCAGAGCGATGACGGCATGATCGTACAACTGCTTTGCTACCGCATGATAATTGTTCAAATAAACATAGCGGTCGGCATCTTGCTGCGCCTGTTGCTGGTTGCCTTGCGCCACTTTCAGATTGGCTAATGCCGACTCGTAAGCTGATTGAAACAAGCGCCGGTCTATCTCGTACAGCACTTGCCCTTTTTTTACATCGCTGCCATCTTTTGCATAAATGGCGGTAATATAACCCTGTACCTGCGCAACTATATTTACCTGGCTTAACGCCTGCGTTGTGGAAGGATACTGATCGTAATACAAAACAGGCTGTGCTTTCGCTTCATATAAGTTAACCGGCACTTCGGGCGAGCCTGTAGGCGCAGGTTTGTTTTTACCGCACGAAATAAAACCTGCGCAGGCAAAGACGAAAAAAGTAAAAAATAATTTCATTGTGTTTTTTATGAACTCAAAAATTAATAGTTAACATCACCCATCGCTCTTTCCAAATCTATTTTGCTCAAAAGCAGCTGGAATAAAGAATTTAAATAACTGATTTGAGACGATATTAAATTCGATTCGGCAGTAATTACATTCAGATAAGCAACAATGCCCTGCTTATACTGAAGCGTAACCACAAAGTAAACACGCTTTGCCAGTGCAACATTACTCTCTGAAATATGCAGATTGTATAAATTGCTTTTATAAGCCGCAAGCGATGATGTATATTCTGTATAAATTTCTGATTTCAGGCTTACCAGGTTCCAGCTTAAAAAATCTTCCTCCAGCCTTGACCTTCGCAGATTTTCAACACGCGAAAAACCATTGAAGATAGGTACGCTTACCGATAAGCCAACCAAAGAATAAGGATACCCTTTTCTATACAATTTAGAAAAGCTGCTGTTGGCAAATTCATAGTTGTAATTGTAAAATGCAGACACGGTAGGCAATGCAGCCAGATGATAATAATTAGTAAGCTGATGCTGAATGTCTATACCGGTTTTATATACCCGGTATTCTATGCGGTGCTCATATTGTAATGGCTTCGTGGTATCAACATCAATATCCTTCATCATTTGCGCCGAATCAAAACCAATATTAAATTGCTTTTCCGGCGGATAGCCCATTGCCTGTTTTAACGCTGCATATTGCGGCACTATATTTTCGTTTGCCTGCTTAAGCTGGGCTAAAGAATTGTTTAGCGAAATGGTGGCTTCTTCATAATCGGTTTCATCTACAATACCGCCAATATATTGATGATAAGCATCTCTTACATTTTGCGCAAGACGCACGGTATCTTCTTTTATAACATTAATTTGTTGCAACGTTAACAGCAGGCTGTAAAACGATTTGCTTACCAATACAAACGTGTTGATTTTTGTACTGTCGGTTATTTCCTGCGATTGCTTTACATAATAAGGTGCCAGCCTTGAATAATAAATAAGTGTAGGATTAAAAATGGTTTGCGACACGGCAATGCCTGGAATAGATGTATTGCCAATGCCTGTTTGAATAGCTGTCGGGTTGCCATTGATATTGGAATAGTTGGTTGGCAACTGCACATAATGCGTGATGCCAGCGGTAGCAGACAGTTGCGGATACCTGCCTGCCTTATTGATTGCATTGGTTGCGTTGGTGATAGACTGATTAATTAGAGCCTGCTGAAGCAAAGGCTGATGCTGCAAACCATAATTAATGCACTGTTGCAAAGTTAGTGTTCCAGCTTCGCCATTGCTGCTGCTGTCCTGATAAGTTTGCGCTTGCGAACAGGATGCCGTAATAATGAAAAGAATAATTGTAAAGAAGAAAGCTTTTTTCTTTACAATTATTCTTTTATGAAGGCGGGTATAAAGCAGTAATGTTTGAAAGTATGTGAAAGAGAACCAAGATATCATATTCATTTAATAATTCTGCTTGTATAAATTAGGTTGTGGTTACAAAGGAAACCCAATCTATACAAACAAAGTTATTTCTATAATAATACCGCAGGCATATAGCTTACTGAATTGCGGTAGATAATTTAATTTTTTAGGTGGTTGTGTATTTACTAACTGCAATTGAAATAAGTAATCCAATACAATAGAAATGATTTTGTATAAAATATTATCCCTCTTTATCAAGCCTACTAATTTATATTTTGTCGGGAAGCGTTTATAACATTGTATTATTAATTCATCTTAAAATTATATTCTTATTACAATATAATGCAGCAAAAACAAACAGTACATTTTAGCATTGAAAATTTATTGCATAACGCTAATAATACCTGCCAATGTAAGGATCATCCACAATTTTCTTTTTTACATCGGCGGCATTAATGGCACCACCTTTTGCATAAACAATTTTTCCGCCCGGCTCAACAATTAACGTGTAAGGCAATGCACCCTCCCATTTAGGATCTATGGCTTCTATCAGTTTGTATTTATCATCAATATTGAATAAATAATTTGTTGTTGATGCCTGTTCTTTTTGCAAAAACTTCAACACTTTGGCTTTATTGTCGGGGTCGTCAGCGCTTATACTCACAAATTCAAAAGCTCTGCGACGATACATTCGGTTCATTGTAATAAAGTCGGAAAACTCTGCCACGCAAGGTCCGCACCAGGTTGCCCAAACATTAATAACCCGCAGTTTATCAGATTTGTTTTTACTCAACTCTTTTATGCCTTCAACACCAATAGTATCAAGGCTTACCGGCTCTTTGCTCCAGTTGGCGGTTGCTTTATCTATCCAGTTACTTTTTTCTGCCCATTTTATAGAGCAGCCAAATACTTTGGTTGTTGTTACCGGCACTTCTTTATTGGCTAACAAGGCTTCAATGGCATTGCGTGCATCCATTGTGTGCGGTGTTTTAGTGGGCTTTTCCACATCATCAATACGACCGCTGTAACGCAGCTTTCTTTCTTTATCGAATATAAAAATATGAGGTGTAGCAATGGGCCCGTAAGCCCTTGATATTGTTTCGGTTTCGCCATCGTATAAATACGGAAAGTTGAAGCCTTTTTCTTTTGCCCGTATTTTCATTTCTTCGAAAGAATCACTTACATCGGTATATCCGAGTTCATCTAAATTAATAGACTTCGGATCATTGGGCATAATGGCTATCACCGCAACGCCTTTGTTTGCATAATCAGCAGTCAGTTTAATAATTCTGTCTTCATAAGCCTGGGCGGTTGGGCAATGATTACAGGTAAAAACAATAGCTAAAACAGAAGCTTTTGCAAATGAATTGAGGGTGTAATTTTTACCATCTACACCAGGCAAATTAAAATGTGGAGCCGAAGCGCCAATAGCAAGCGTTGGATGAGAAGAAGAATCGAAAGCAAGACAAACAACATGCGTACAAAATACAAAACACAAAAAAAGAACACATCTTTTCATGGCAAAACTTTTTGAAAAATTACAACAAATAAAAACGAAATGTTGTACTAAAAAACCTATTTCAGCAATGATGTAGTAATGATGTAGCTCAAATGGTTTTTATTCGCCAAACTTCTTTTACTTTTATAAGCAGATATTCATTTTTTTCTTTTCTAACTTTAAAAATTAAATCAAATAACGATGACTTCCAGAAGAGACTTCCTCAAATCTACCTCTTTGCTTTCGGCAGGTATCCTTTTCTCTCGTTCTTCTTTTAAGTTCGACAAATCTGCCATTGGATTGCAGTTGTACACCGTGCGCGATGTCATGCAGGCAGACCCTGCCGGCACCTTAGCGAAAGTGGCGCAAATTGGTTATAACTCTATTGAAACGGCAACTTACACAGGAACTGAGACTTTTTATGGTATGGATGTCGCTGCTTTTGCAAAACTGGCAAAACAAAACGGTTTAACATTGCGCAGCGGGCATTACCGGTTAGGCGAAGAACAACAAAACGGCGCTGATGTAAAAGGTACGTTGCTGCACGACTGGCAAAAAGCTGTGGATGATGCCTCTGCCTTAGGCTTGTCGTACATGGTATGCGCTTATCTTTCCGATAACGAACGCAAAGGATTGGATCATTACAAACAGGTAGCCGATGATTTTAATAAGGCAGGTGAAGTTTGCAAAAAAGCAGGCATTCAGTTTTGCTATCATAACCACGCCTTTGAATTTGACAAGCAGGAAGATAAATATCCTTACGATATATTGCTGAACCAAACCGATAAGAACTTGGTTAAAATGGAAATGGATTTGTACTGGATTACCAAAGCCGGACAAGACCCGATGAAGATATTTAACGAGCATCCCGGCCGGTTCCCGCTATGGCATGTAAAAGATATGGATAAAACGCCCGAAAAATCGTTTGCAGAAGTTGGAAGCGGTACTATTGACTTTAAGGAAATCTTCAAACATACCGATAAAGCGGGCATGAAATACTTTTTTGTTGAGCAGGACAAAACGCCCGGCAATCCGTTTGACAGCATTACCAAAAGCTATAACTATATTAAGCAGAATTTGGTGTAACGAACAGCGCACACAACCTGCTATGTGTAACAACCCGGCAGGTTGTGTTGCTACCTGAATACATTACGTTGCTTGAGAAGAATTTCAACAACGGCAATAGAGTTTGCTTAGATACTTTGTATTGTCTGTTACTATTTAACAAGATGCTAATGCGAAGTTGAACCACAGCATATTTGCAGTAAAAAGAAATGAAAAAATGTTTAAGAATAACTATACAGAATTATAAAATAAGCCGAAGACAAGATAAGTAACAAAGCTCCTCTTAGAAGCATGTGCTGCCTGTTCGTTATCAGTTTGCCGCTGCAATATCTGCCCAGTTTTCACCACGCTTAATTCTAAATATTTGCGTGTCGGTAACTTTAAATTGTTTTACAAGCTGTTTGATTGGCTTGCCTTGATTAAGCATTTTTTTCAGCAGCATTACTTTTGTTACCGTTAGCTTGGTAGCTCTTGAATCCTCCTTTCGCCTGTGTTGCCTTTCCTGTTTTTCTTTTATTACATACGGACTGTTTTGTTGATGTTTATAGTTTTCTTCCGGCGTCATCCATTTTAAGTTACTGGCTTTATTGTTTACTTTGTTATAGTCAAGATGCGCAACAATTGTTTGTTTATCCGTTGGCTTTGTAAGAAAATAGGTAGCCACAAGCCGGTGAATAAGCGATTGGTAATTGATTGTTCTTTTCCTTAAATCAGCCTGAAATTTTTTACTTAGGTTCTTTTTTAAACCATTCAACAACTCGGTTGTTTCGTTAATTGTTCCGTTGTTTTCGTTCCCTTCCTTTATTAATTTTATTGTTTTTGCCACCTTCAAAACCTGTTGCTGCAAATAGTCAAACTTTTCCTGGGTTTTCTTGTCTCTTGGTTTGTAAAGTTTGAGCCGAATAATGCGGTAGCCATTAATCATTGAGCCATTAATAATGTTGCCGTTTGAAACTTTGTTGAAAGTTCTTAGTCGTCCCCAGTTAGAGACTTCTATACGACAGTCATTTGTAAAGTCAAAGTCAAACTCTGCTGTTTCCCACTGTTCACCAGGATAATCTTTAGTCATGTGTTGTGATATTCTTTTAGAATATTTTAGTGTGTCTAAATAGCATTTCTATAAACGGCAGGACTTGGTGCCATGCTGGAAATTTAAATTAGTCAAGCCTGAATTAAAGCCAAATATTGTTACTAAATATAAAGATAACAAGTAAAGCTTACTTTATAATGTTGAGCTGGAACTATTGCTGATATTGATTTGCATCCGATTGTTCCCACGTCAGCGTGCCTATTGCCAAGCGGGCTGTTGTGCGTTCGACCTTCTTTCTGTTGAGTTATTTATTACATCGCTTTCATTTTATTTCCTTTTGCATCGTGTGTAACTTCTGCAAGTCCAAGTTTTTCCATTAGTGGCGGAATATACATTCCAAATCGTCCACGAAGTCCTTTCTTTAGTCCATACCAGCCGCCATTTGGATTTTTTTCGGAACGCCCCCAAGCCTCAACCGTTCCTTCTTTTGCTGGTTTTTGTTCGTCTGCACTTCCAAGTTCTATCCAATCGCCATGCATTTTTAGCATTGTTTGTAAGTCAGTCAAACATTTTGCGTCATAAATAAGTGTCGTCTTTCCAACAATGCACATAATAACATCTTTGCCGTCTTTCACATCTTTATACATCTCGTAGTCAGATGTTAATGGTGGAGTTTTTAACTTCCACGGATTTTCTTTTGTTCCTTCTGTTGCCATTGTGATAAAATTTAAAATGTATCCATGTCACTTGTAAGTATAGTTGGCAATAGCATTTCGCACAACGTTCAGGGCTTGGTGGCGGCGCAATGCCGGTTCAGTCAGCCTGTAACTGAAGATAAAAATAGCACAAAAGAAATAAGTAACAACCGATGTTCAAACAAAGATTCGTCAGCCATGAACCGAAGATGAGAACAGAACAAAAGTTGCTGCTTTAGTTTGTCAACATAAGTGTGCCTGCGAGTGATGCAAAAACAAAAGTGGAGTAAAAACAAACGTAGCTACTCAGCACTTGTTAACCTGAAAAAGTGAGTAAAAACAAACCAGCTTTTTTTACTTGTCAAAAGATTGCAAGTAACGTTGAAAGGCTTGTCTGCCGGTGGAGCATTACGTGTTCGGTTAGCTTGGCTTTTGCTAAAGTTAAATAGTATTCCAATTGCCCGGCATTCGTTGTCAAGCACCTCCGCGCCAAACTCCGGCTAGCGGCTTGTATTTTTATTTCGCTCTGTAAGCTCGGTTGCTGTCAGCCCGAATTGCTTTTTGAAAGCAAATGAAAAGTGCGGCAAGGCTTCAAAACCTAATTCCAAATAAATTTCGGATGGTTTTTTATTGTTTTTGTCGAGAAGGAAATATGCTTCCTGCAGGCGTTTTTGTACCAACCATCGATTGGGTGTATTTCTGAATGTAGTGTTGAAATCTCTTTTGAAAGCAGATAAACTTCTTCCTGTCAAATAAGCAAACCGTTCAATGCTTACATTGAATTTGAAATTTCGGTTCATAAATTCTTCAATGTTTATCTTTTCAGGTATGCCATAATAAAAAAATAAACCTGCTAATTCAGGTTGGGCTTGTAACAAAATAATAAGTAGTTCTTCACACTTAACATCGGTAAATGCCTCGCTTATTTTTCCATGATTGTAATAAGGCGTTAGCGAATGAATAAAACAGGGCAGCAATTCGTTCGCTTTTAGTTTTATAAACGTATCTGTAGAGTAGAATTTCGTTGCAGTTTTTTTATGTTTTTCCTGAAACGTTTTGAGAAACTTTTCATCAAGAGCAAAGATTACTTTTTCCAATTCATTATTCTCTTTTATCTTATTAAAACGTCCCAATCGGTTCTTACGGGCAATACAACATTCCCTTGGTTTCAATGCCTGGTGTTCGCTTCCGTCAAACAGGTTCATTGTTCCTTTTACAACGTACACAAAAAAATGTTCAGCAATAAAATGCTCGGGAGAAATTTCAGTATCTTCTGTTTTAATAGCTTGCATTAGAAGTTTTCAAATTTAGTTATACTTTACACCTTGGCTAACAAGGCACGTGTTTCGGCAACAACACGGTCTTGAAACTTTGTATCTTGCACTTGTTCTGATGCAAGCATTGGCTCACCTTTTTCGTCATAGTAAACACCAGTCTTACCTGATTCATCGGTCAGAATTTTTGTGATGACCCTTGCTGCTTTTTGTGGTGTACTTCGGTATTGGGCGAAAGGAGGAAATAAAGTAATGACCCTACCAAACAGGAAACGTAAAAAAGCATTGGCGTCACCACCAAGACCAGTCCCTGCAGTTATTCCCGGCTCTACAGCGTTGAAATGTAATCTCGGGGTTTCCCGTGCAAAAACCATTGTGGAGGCAATAACACACTGCTTTGAAGTAGCGTATGCGTCTGCGCCTGCTAATTTGGAACCGCCTTGTTTCCACTCACCCCGCGCACTTGCTTCCGCAGAGATATAACGAGCCCCACGCATTCCTGTAACTTTTGCGGGTTTGCGTTGGGGGTCTTCAACAGCGGAAGCAATAAATACTACGTTTGCTCCGTCGGGAAGATGAGGCACAAGAGCTTCGGTCAATATAAATGCGCCGAGATGATTCGTAGCGAATGTCATATCCCATCCCTGAGCGCTCTTTGTTGCTTTCATCTGCATAATTCCCGCATTGTTGAGCAGCCCAACTATCGGAAGCCTAAGAGCTATGATTTGTTGTGCAGCATGCCTCACACTTGTAATATCTGAGATGTCGCACACTACCGATACCGCATTTCCGCCCTTTTCTTTTATAGTTTTCTGTAATTGCTCGAGTTTTTCAAGATTTCGCCCAACAAGAACAACCGTACCATATTTGGCAAGTTCCAATGCTGTGGCATAGCCTATTCCAGAAGTTGGTCCTGTGATGATGTACGCATTGCTTAATGCTGTTTCTTTATTTTCCATTGTATAAAAATTTTACAATGCAAAATTCAACATAAAATCCTCAGCATGCTTTCTTCAAAAGTCCAAACTTAGTGTCTTTAAAAGTTCAAAAGTTGATGGGTTTATTTGCAACGTAGAATCTGCCAGACTTGCGCTAACGGCTCACTGCTTGGCGTTGATGGCGGCATTCTATGTTTCGTTAGCCCGAGCCGGAAGCCGAATAAAGAACTAAAGTACAAAACATACTCTACTGCTTGGCAATACAGGCCACGCTGGAACTAATGATAAATAAAGAACAAATGCTGATGGCTTGTTTGTTGCCCCGCTTGCACAAAATAGCCTGTTAGCGACTAGCATTGTTAAACCGCTGGCTTAAACTTAAGAATTGGTTTTTTTAAGTCAAAACCAACTACAGTCATCCGGAATATTAAAATACCATAAGCAGAGAGAAGAGCAGCACGCAACCAATGCGTGGTGATGAGTAAATCAAATAATTGTTTTTGGGTTTTAGTCTGCAGTCCTATCTTTCCTAAGAGTGGCGCCCAGTTAAAAACGTCTTGAAATTCCTGAGGAGTTGCTCCTATTAATGCCATTAAAGGTCCCCACCAGATAAACGTAAGCCCATATGTAATCAATAATATTATAATAGCATTCCAAACTAATGAACGAGTTACAGCAGGTGGTCGTAACCAGAACAGTGCTATTGTACATATTATTGAAAGTCCTGCTGGAATAAACAACGGAATCCAAATGCTATGCCACCAGGCAATATGATAATTATGGAGTTCATTTGTTCCCACATAAGCCCAAAGTGGATAAGATGAAAGCTGCACTTGCCAAACCTGGCCAACACCCATAAAGCTTAATATAAGATTTAATAGCAAAAGTGCCTTTTTCATATTTGTTAGTTTTAGAGCATTTGTTGTTAAGATTATTTTTACAATGATTTACACAATTTAAGATGGATTGAAAAGCCATCTTAAATAATGCCTAAATAAAAGTCTTCGTAACGAAAATCCACATCAAAGCCCAATTTCTTTATATAAAATTCAACAGAACGGTCAAGGTCTGCCACTATAAATAGTGGGCTTATTTTTTTAATCTTGGAATATATGGTAGTGTCCATACTATTTGTTTTATGAATTAGAACAGTCGTTTTTAAATATTTTTTGAAATTGTCATTTGTATAACTTGGCTTTGAGATAAATGTCAACTATTGCCGCTAACGTTGCGAGGCTTTGTGGCGGCATGATGCTGGTTTTGTCAGCCCGGCACCAGAAGCTAAAAATAGCACAAAAGAAACAAGTAAAAACAAATGCTCGGTCAGAGCTGAGTCAAGCCGATAACCAAAGATGAGTGAAGAACTAAAATTGCTGCTTTGCTGTGTCCTTTAGACTTGCATTATGAATATAGTGATGATTTACTACTATTATTATTACTTTTCTTTTTTGCTACTTTTTTCTTTTATAATCCACGTTAATTTATGTATAACAACTAACCGGTGGCGGCAGCTCATTAAGCGCTGTGTAGGGTTTATGACCCATGGGCTGATACAATCTGCCGCCACCTTTATTGCCTTCAATATTCATATAGAAATTAGGGCTGCAAGACCCATTATCAAGGACTAGAAATCAGAGGCAATCCTGGTTAGCATTTTAAACTTCTAAAAGCTAAGCTATGACAAAAAAGTATTTTATCGGTATTGATGTATCCAAACATACACTTGATGTTGCTTTCATTATTCATGAGCAGACTTTTTATTCAAATATGTTATGGAAACAGTTTAACAACACCCTGCAGGGTTTACAACAGATGAAGAAATGGTTAACAGATTTAAATGTGCCTTTATCTGAACAAACCATTATTGTTATTGAAAACACCGGCATCTACCACCGGTTACTGTGGCAGTTTTTTTCATCATTAAATATTGATGTGTGTATTGAAAATGCAGCTCAGGTAAAGTGGAGTTTAGGTATTGCAAGAGGTAAGAATGATAAAGTAGATAGCAGAAGGCTTGCACTCTATGCAGTGCGTAATTCTGACCGCCTGAAACCTACACCGGCACTGCATTGTGCGGTAATGCCGCTTAAAGATTTACTAACTGTAAGAAACAAAATCATTGTACAGACAAGAAGTTTTGAAACAGCATTAAAAGAGCTTGAACAAGTTAGTATATCAGCTAGTAATACTATTGAATTAAAGAAGCTTTTACAGCCTGCTTTAAAAGGGCTCCGCCAATCCTGTAAACAAGTGGAACAAAAAATAAAAGATGTATTGAAGCAGGATGCCGTTGTTTATAAAACCTATAAATTACTCAATACCCCATACCAGGCATCGGTCATATAACGGCTGTATATCTTATCTGTTGCTCCAACATGTTTACCATGTGCAGCAGTGGTAAACAACTGGCCTGTTATGCAGGTGTGGTTCCCTTCGATTATCAAAGCGGTATCAGTGTAAAAGGTAAACATCATGTTCATAAAATGGCAAACAAAGAACTGAAACGATTATTGCATATGTGCGCACTTACTTCCATCAAAAATCACAAAGAATTTAAAGATTATTATGAACGAAAGAAACAGGAAGGCAAACCTGCCATGAGTATACTCAATGCTATCAAAAACAAACTGGTATTAAGAGCTTTTGCGGTAGTGAAGAATGAAAAACCTTATGTTGATAACTACATAAAAGCTGCCTGAAAATAATTTGAAAAACTATTTGCTATAGTCATAGAAATCAGCACGAGCGTGCCTAAGTTTGCTGCAGCAACAAAAGTGGAGTAAAAACAAACGTGGCTTATTAGCCTTGTTAATCTGAAAAAGTGAGTAAAAACAAACCAGCTTTTTTATTTGTCAAAAGCTTGCCACCAACACAAATGTATTCGAAACTCACTCTCCTCTTCAAACTTCTTAGCTACTTCATTTTCATCGCTTGTTATTCGCTGTTGTTCATTACATAATTGCGCAAATCTAACTACTACTTTTTTTATTTTTCCCACTCATGCTTTCTTCACCTTACCTGAACTTTGCTGAAAAAAACTTTACGCCTACCGAAGAAATGCAAACTGGTTACACTCTTGTTTTTGTAATAAAAACAAACCCTTATCAGTACACAGATTAAAAATCTTATACCTTCCACACTTTGCTTCAATTCCCGCAATGATGCTGCCTTCTCTTTATAAGTGGAAGAAATCAGATTGTAAATAATATCCTATTGAAGGGCATTATGAAATTAAACTCGTTCCTGGTCGTCATAACTCAACTGCAACAAAAAATCAAACAAATTCGTTTCGGTGGGTATTTGTAATTTTTTGCGCAAGCGGTAACGGCTTATCTCTACGCCGCGTACAGAAATGTTTTCTAATTGCGCAATTTCTTTGCTCGATAAATTCATCCGTAAATACGCGCACAGCTTTAACTCGTGCGCGCTTACATGCGGGTATTTTTGTTTCAGCATTTTAATAAAGCCGGTATGCACAGTATCGAAATGAACAGCAAATTGTTCCCAATCTTTATCTAATTTGTTTTCTTCTTTTAGTATGCTGATGATCTTTTTAAAATCATCATCCGGCCTGTTGGAAGATGTTTTTTTAATGCGCAGCAGTTCATCTTTTACGTTTGATAACAATTCGCCTTTTTGCATTAAATGCAAAGCCGTTGAAGCAAGCTCGGAGTTTTTACATTCCAGTTCAAATTCTAACTTTTCATTCTTTAATTTAATAATTTCTTTGTCCGATTTTTCTATTTCCAACTGATGCAGGTACTGTAACCTTTTTCGTTCTTCTTCGTGACTGCGTTGCTGCTTTTGCAACATTTTGGTTTGATAGCGATACGTTAAGTACACAGCCGCCAAGAATAACAAACTATAAATTATATAAGCCAGCGTAGTTTGATACCACGGCGGCAAAACCACAAACGAATACGTGGCAGTGTTCGAGTCTCCGCTTAAGTTATTTTTTGCTTTAACGCCAAACGTATAGTTGCCGGCCGGCAAATTGGTGTAATCTTTTTCTGCCCGCTTCGACCATGAAGACCACTCTTTATCAAAGCCTTTTAAATAATAACTGTAATCAACACTGTTTGTGCTGCCGTAGGAAGGTGATGAATAATCGAAATGCAGTGAATTCCATTCGTTAGCCAGGTGGGGAACGGCACCGGATGATTGGCTTAACACTGTATTGACATCGCCATAATAACCACCGAAAAGAAGTGTATCGCTGTTACTCAAAGCCTTTACAGCACTAATTCTTACTACTATAGGGTAGATATTCTTTTTATAATCTTCATAGTTAATGTGGTAAAAACCTTTCTCGGCGCCCACAAAAATATTCTGTTCGTTATAAGGATAAATATACTCGAACCCTCTCACCATCTTTTCATTCAATTCCGGGAAATAAATCACTTTTCCTTTCTCTTCAGAGAAATCAATAACACCCAGGTTTTTATCTTCTATAAACCAAATGTTTCCTTTTGGATCTTCCTGTAAACAGCGTATGTTTTTGTTGCCGAAATATGGCTTGTAATATTCTGAAGGTTCAAAAATATCTTTCCTGCTATTGTACTCATATACGCCTTTTTCAGTAGTGATTACAATTCGGTTTTTTACTTTAAACAAATGATTGTTGAGGTACGATGGCAATCCGTTTTTATTTGTATACAATTTACTTTGCGTATGCAGCGGATCTGCAACATCTATCTTGTAAACACCGCGGTATGGATGCGCTACCCAAATAATGTTGTTATTATCAATGGCAGCATATTGGCAAAATTCATTGAAGCCCGGCAGGTTGCCTTTAGAGATAAAGGAGTTGTTTTTATACTCCATAAAATCAAGCCCGCTTTCATCTCCGGCAATAATAAGTGCAGAAGGAAGAACAGAATAAAACGGAAGAAAATTAAAGTACGAGGTATGTGTGTTTATAGGTAATACTTTATTATCTTCTACCTGATAAGCGCCGTCATGATGCGCCATTAACAAGTGGTTGTTCACTTCATACAATCCCCAGGCAGAGCCTTTTGTATCAGGTATGGAAGTAAATTCTCCGTTCACGTAACTCAAATCTTTTTTATCAGAAAGCGGCACATTGTACAACCCGTTTGATGTGCCAACATACAATTTGTTTTTATAGATCAAAGAAGCATAACCTTCGCCTTCATTCAGTTTCTCCGGATAAATATGTTTGATGGCATTGTTGTATGCAATAAAGTCGATGCCGTTATCAAGTCCAATCCATAAGTTCTGCCTGGCATCAACAAAAAGATACAGGATATTGTTAATCTGCAAGCCTTCTTTTCGTGAGATATTCTGAATGACTTCGCCCCGCTTATTAATGATATAACATCCCGCAAGATTGGTTCCTACCGCCAGCCAGTCTTTGGTTATGGGCGTAGCGGTTAAAATTCGCTGATTAACAAAAGGATCATTGCCAGCAAATTTGAACTTTGAAAGATGATTGTTGGCAAGTATATAAAAGCCGGTGTTGATGGTAGTAACAAACGAACTGTCTTTACCAAAAGGGGAAACGCTGCTGATAATAAATTTATCCGGCCAGGAAGCATCTTTCAGCATCGGCTGCCATAAACCATTTGAAAATTGAAGTAAGCCATTGTGTGAATCCTGTGCAATTAACTGATGGTTGGCTTCGCCTAAGAAATCCCATTCTGCAGCAGCCGGATAAACAGATACGGTATGATTGTCCCACTGATAAATTTTTTCTTTTGATCTGAAAAAAATATCATCGCCATAAGCCACCGTATTCCAGATATCGGTGCAGAAAAAATCTTTTTTCGGAAGAAATGTTTTTAAAGATTTAAATACCAGCTTACCATTTTTATCGGGCGTGAAATAGCCAAAATCATCTTGTCCGCCTACATAAATTTTATTGTCTTTACCAATAACAACCGACCGGATAATGGTTTTGTTTGGCAGAGGATACGTTTTCCAGTAAGCGCCATCAAAGCTTAACAAACCTTCCTGGTTGGCAAAGTAAACAATGCCATTTTTATCCTGCACAATACCACGGTTCTGCGTTCCCGCATTGTAAGTTTCTTTAAAATAATTAATGATGTCGGGAATACCAATGGTGTTTTGACAAAAAGCAAAACGGAATGCAAAGCAAAAAAAGACAGTTAATAGTCTGGCTTTCATAGGACATTCTGATAAGTAAACAATCGCTGACTAAATTAGAGGCAAATTATTGAAAATTGCTTTTGTTTTTATTTATTTTATAACAATAAGGCAAGAGATTTATTGATTTAAAAAAGCAGAACATAGAAATGCTCTGCTATAGACTGCTTGTGAAATATGTTTTAGTTATACCCCGGATTTTGTTTTAAGTTTTGTTTGCCGGCTGCGTTTTCGGCATCTATCTGTACCTGCGGAATAGCAAAGTATTCATTGATGCCTTTTTTAAATACAGCGGTGTTTACGATGTAATAAAAAGAATACCTCGTCTTTTCTTTTGCCACATAAGCGTTAAGAATGTTAGCCATTGAGCCAGTGCCATTATCCCAGCGTTGTAAATCAAAAAACCGATGCCCTTCCATTGCTAATTCAAGCCTGCGTTCAAAATGTACAGCATTGTGTGCATAATCGGCTCCGTTGGCTGTAAAGGCTCCGGCAGGGTAAGGCTTAACATTGTAGTTGGCGGCTGGTGTGGTTTGCGGTGCGTACTGCCCGGTGGCCGCATTATAAGCAGCGTTGGCATATACCCATCCGCTTGGATCGGCGGCGCGGTTACGAACCATATTTACATAATCCTCTGCTTTATCTAAACTACCCACTTCTATTTCGCATTCGGCATCCCATAACAGCACATCGGCAAAGCGGATGATGTTATAATTGTTGGCTGTTATTTGCGTAGCGCCCCAAAACACAGTAGCCGTTGAAGAATAAGTGCCTGCCTGACTTTTAGCATATACATTTTTCTTCGGGCTAAAACGTCCGTTGCTTGTTGGGTCGCGTATCCATGCCACTGTGTGGTTGCCCCAATCTAAATACGAAATGCCGGGTCTTCCTACGTTCCAGTCAATACGAGGGTCCAATGTTCCTGAATAAGCATTGCTGGTGTCGCTTACATTTTGTCCGTCGTTAAAGCTGCCATCTAAAAGAGGTAAGCCGTCAGGCCCGGTTTTATAGGAATTAACAAGGTTCCATGATGGATTATTAAACCCGCAACAGCCGCCGGGAGCACCTGCGCCATTGGGATAATTCAATACATCGCCCATATTTCCGTTGCCGCCATCGTTAGCAGTAGAGGAACCATCGTTTACAGACATCTGGCAGGCAAAAACCGATTCAGGACCATTTTTTTGCTGCGCATTAAAATTGCTTTCATAATTTACCAAAGCATATTTTACGCCGCCTGATGTTACGCCGCTTGTTATTACCTGGTCTAATAATGCTTTAGCCTGCATGTACTTGTGTTCAAACATATATGCCTTAGCCAGTAGCGACATGGCTGCCCATTTGTTTACACGTCCAATATTAGGTTGTGTTTCAGGTAAATTAGCTACGGCATATTGCAGGTCGGCTTCGATATTTGGCCAGATATCAGCACTATTGGAAACAGCAAGATTGTTATTTAAAAACGAAACCGACTCATCAACATAAGGGAAATTGTTGAAGATTTTCTTGCCATCAAAATGATAATACCCCCTAAGAAAACGCGCCTCGCCAGTTAATTCGGCTGTATCTGCCGGCGAAATATCTTTAGCCAGCCGCATGTTGCGGATTACATCGTTGCAACGCTGAATGCCCGTATAAAGAACCGTCCATTTTTGATTTACATACGCCGTAGTTGCCTGCGCTAACGACCACGATTCAACGGAAGTTGCATCCGGCTGATCGCTTGGCACTGAACCTTTATAAGAATCATCGGCACAGATGCTGCCATATATCCAGTTAGAACCAGCACTTCCATAAGCATTGCCCGCACCGGGAAGATTCTCTCCATCTAATAAGGCATAGGCGCCTATCAACAACAAATCAACACCTGTTTTATTTGCCACATTAGAAGGAAGCAGATAACCCTGCGGTTGCTTATTCAGGTCTTTGTTACACGCATAAATAATAATCGTAGTAAATAAAACAGCAACAGCAATTATAATTTGTAAGCGATTTTTTTTCATATCGTTTTTTTTAAAGAGATTAATGAATGGCAATGTTTAATCCTGCATAAAATGTTTTCTGGTTGTTTGGATAATTGCTGCCATCAATACCAAAAAGAGTGTTAGAACCGCCTATTTCAGGATCAAGACCTGAGTATTTTGTTACCGTAAACAAATTGATAGCCTGTATATAAATTCTAAACCTGTCAATGTGCAAGCGTTCCAATGCTTTGGCAGGAAATGTATAACCCAGCGTAAGGCTTTTGTTTCTTAAAAAGCTTCCTTTTTCTAAGGTGTATGAATTTAATACGGTAGCATTACTAAAGTTGGCTTGTCTTTCCAATATAGGAACAGTACTATTTGGATCAGCTACATGAGCCTGCGGATCTAAAATGTTGGTTGGCTGACCTGCAGTGTTGATTAGTGTTGCCGAATGCAAGGCTACTCTGGTGCTCATGGCATTGCCAAATTGCTGCGGAAAATCGGTAGAGCCGCGTACATTGTTCAGGATATCATTACCAACAGAGGCATAAAAGAACGTAGCAAAATCAAAGCTCTTGTAACTAATGTTGATGTTTAAACCTGTTGTGAACTTAGGGTTTGGATTACCAAAGAAAGTTCTGTCGTTCGCATCAATTTTTCCGTCTCCGTTTACATCTTTATACTTAAACCGTCCCGGTGCTGCCGCGTCCTGCGTGGGCGATTTGGCAACGTCAGCCTGGCTTTGGAATAAACCAATTACCTGGTAACCAAAGAAAGCACCAACAGGCTCTCCTGGCTGCAAGCGTGAAAACGTAGTATTACCACTGTTTATATTTACATATTGCTCACCGGCGGGCAAACTCAACACTTTATTGTTGTAAGAAGTAAAGGTTCCGGTAACATCAAACCTTAAGTCTTTATTTACCGTACCATGATAAGTAGCAGAAGCGTCAATGCCTTTGTTAGATATATCGCCGGAGTTAATGTAAGGCAAGGCAGCACCGCCGCCTGTTCCGATGGTTAAAGGCTGGAAGATAAGACCGCTTATTTTCTTTTCATACCATTCTACAGTCAAATCAAGTTTACTTTTAAACAAACTGGCATCAAGACCAATATTGGTAAGAATATCACGCTCCCAGGTTGTATTGGTATTGCCGTATTGGCTGGTGTATAAACCCGGTGCCGATGAAGTGCTGGTGCCATTAATATCATAATAAGATTGATTGGCTGCTTGCCCAAACAATGTATAAGGATTGGTTGGAGTGATATTACTAATGGAACCCAATTTACCCCAGCCACCTCGAATTTTTAAATCGTTCAGCCAACTGATGTGCTGCATAAAATTTTCTTGCGAAATGCGCCAGCCCGCTGTGAAAGCGGGAAACACGCCAAATCGCTTGCCAGGCGCAAATACAGAAGAACCATCCCGACGTACAGTAGCACTGAATAAATACCTGTCGTTAAAGCCATAATCCAAGCGTCCGAAAAGAGAAAACAGCGAAGATGCATACGGCGTTTGCAAACCATTGTTACTAACAATATTCGAGTTGGTTTGCCCGGCAGGCGATCCAAAATTAAGCGTCCATAAATTAGGGTCTGTCGTTAAGGTGCTTGGGTCTGTAATGAAGTATCCGCCTCTTGTTGCACCTACTGCACGACCATTATTAGTGATGTACTCACTTCCAATCAGGGCAGATAAATTGTGTTTTTGTGCTAACAGATTGGAATAGCGAATGGTGTTTGTCCAGGTTAGATTGCTGTTCCAGCCATAATTTTCAAGATAGCTGTTCGGGTTGGTGCTGTTCTCTGCATTTTCATATGCAGTAAAAACAAACGCATTCCGGTAAAAATTATCTACTTGTCCGCCAACGCTCGTCCTCGCTGTAAAATGCGGCAGAAAATCAACTTCGGCAAACACATTCCCATTCATTTGCCAGTCGTTATTGTGATTATTTTTTTGCCGGTTCATAACTGCTACCGGTTGCTGCGAATTACCAAGACCTTGTGAACCGGTTCCCGCAAAATTTCCTCTTATGTCATATACCGGAATGATGGGAGGAGCAGAATAAGCCATTGTGATTGGATTCGAGCTGTTTACGCCGGGAAGATTCAGATAGCCAGGGTTTTGTTTATACAATATATAAGCGTTCTCTCCTATGCGAACATGATTATTCAAAAGGCTAAATGTTGTATTAATTCTGGTAGAATATCTTTGTAAAGATGTATTAATCAGTGTGCCCTGCTGATCTAAATAATTGAATGAAAAATAATACGATGATCTGTCTCCGCCGCCGCTTGCTGAAATATTATGGTTCATAATGGGCGCAGGTTTGAATATTTCATGAAACCAATCGGTGCCTGCTTTGTTAGCTTTTGTAATTTGGTTAGTGTATAAAGCATACGTTGAAGGATCGGTTCCCGGATCACCTTCTTTAGCACCCGGAGGTGTGATATAATCTGGCACTACGGGTGTAGTTCCTTTACCATATTGCTTATCGGCAGGTGTAAGACCATCATTTAAATATTCCTGCCATAAGGCATTGCCGGTTTGCGTTGGGTTAGCCAAATTAAAAGCATGTTTTAACGGGCGTTGCGTGCCATAGTAGGTTGTATAAGACAATTGCACTTTGCCCGATTTGCCTTTTTTTGTAGTAACGATAATTACACCATTAGAGCCACGCACTCCGTAGATGGAAGCAGCACCGGCATCTTTCAATACCTGGATAGATTCTACATCATCAATGTTTAAGTCGTGTAAGCTACCGGGTGTTCCATCTACAATTACCAACGGATCGGAACTACCAACAGAAGTAATGCCGCGAACGCGTATCACACTATTGCCGCCCGGAGCGCCTGAATTAATAACGGTTACACCGGCAGCCTGCCCTTGCAACACAGACTCTGTACTGCCTGAAGGAACCTGTTTTGCATTGGCGATATTTACCACTGCAACAGAGCCGGTAATGTCTTTTTTACGCTGCGAAGAATAGCCGGTTACCACTACATCGTTTAATGTGGCGATACTCGATTTAATACCAATATCACCCAAAGATGTTTTACCAGTAGTGGGCATTTCTAATTGTTCGTAACCAATAACAGTTATAATAATGGAGCTGCTATCAGCCGGTACCCTTACCGAAAAGTTGCCATCGTTACCGGTTTGGGTAGCAATTTTTGTATTTCTTACCTGCACACTGGCACCTGGCACCGGCTGTCTGTCGCCACTGTTAATGATTCTTCCTGTAACCGTTTTTTGTGCAGATGCGTGATACATTGAAATACAAAAGAGGAGCAAAAACAAACTTCCTTTTAAAAGAATAGTACATCTCTTAGGCATAAGTATATAATTTAAAATTTGAAGTGCGATTAAGTGCATTACAAGAGAATAGCCTTCCGCGATGTTAGCAGGTAAACTCTTTTAGAATCATATATTTACAATCGTTACTGTGTCGCTTTTTCTGAATTGCTTACAAAGGCAATGCTTTTGCTATCCGGCGACCATGAGTTTACATTGATCGTACCCTGACCTCCGTATAAATAAGCAATTACCTTGGGCGCGCCTCCCGATGCAGGCATTAATCGCAACATCACTCTTTCGTAAGAAGGATGCGAATTAGGATCAATATCTATCGGGAAAGAAATAAAAGCAATCCATTTACCATCAGGCGAAAGGTGCGGAAACCAGTTATGATATTGATCGAACGTCATTTGCTCTTTGCCCGAACCATCCGGCTTCATACGCCACACCTGCATTGTGCCGGTTGGGTTGGCATTGTAATAAATATATTTACCATCCGGTGAATATTCAGGCCCATCCACATGACCTTTTGTATTGTGTGTAATTTCAACTTCGGCTCCGCCGCTAATAGATTGTTTGTAGAGATTATAAATTTTAGAACTATCGCGCTGCGCTACAAAGGCAACTTCTTTGTTGTTTGGGTTCCAGCCATGCAGGTAAGAAGGTGTTTGTTGCGTAAGCAGCTTGGGAGTGCCACCCGTAAGCGGAAGAATATAAACGGATGAGCCACCGCCATACAAACCCGGGCGGCTGTTGCTTATAGCAAGCATTTTTCCATCAAATGAAATAACATGATCGTTATTAATGGTTGCAGCATCGCCTGTATTTAGCTTTTCCGGTGTGCCGCCATTCACAGGAATGGTATATAAAGAACCTTTTTCGTTAAACAATAAATGTTGACCGTCGGGCATCCAGTTGGGTGCTTCAAACCTGCCTGTTCCTTCATGTATCACTTTTCTTTTGCCATCAAATACATTCATGATTTCCATACGCGAACCCAACTCATCTCTTAAAGGCGGCGTAATAACATGTGGGTTAGATGTATAAGGGTGATAAATCGGCTTATCAATGCGAACATTCCAAACTTTGGCAGAAGCTACATGATCAGAATCATGAGAGCAGATATAAATGCCAACCAATACTGAATCTTTTAAATCTATTTCAGCCGTGCCAACGGTTTGTAAAGGCTCGCCCGGGTGGGCAATGCGCATGGTAACTTCTTTGCCTTTGCGCTCAAGCTGTACCGTTTGTCCGCCTTGTTTCGGATAAAAAAGTTCTTCTTCGGGATCTCGCATAAACATACCGCGGTAAGGTCGCCATTGCAGTACCGTCAATCCATCAATATGCTTACAAGCATTCATGCTGGCGGCACCTTCATCGGTAGATTCGCGTATCATCCAACCGATTTTACGATGACCTATTGCATTACCGGTATCTCCTGTAAAAGCAAAATCGGCGGTTACAATAAAATTGCCGCTTATCTTTTTGTAAACGAATTGAAATTCATCGCGGTTGAACCAGATATTAGAGCCCGCTCCGGTAATGGTGTATTCCTGTGTAGCATCATCATAACGGGCAGAGCCAGCTAATTTAGGATGACCGATATCTTCATGACTGTCGAAAATACCAACCGTTTTTTGCGCAAAAGAAACAATCTGTAAAAAAAGCAAACAAAGTAAAAAAGAACCTTTCATATGGAATAGCATTTAGTTATAGACAATCGGTTAGAACTTTCAAACAAAACTATGTATCCACACTCCGTTTCTTTATTTTTATACTACATCAACACTACATCACATGTTGAATAAGTATTGAAAAAGGTTAAAATCTGCCCTTCATCACTACATCAGTTTATTTTCTTGCTGAATTTGTTGGTAAAGACAAGGAAAGCGACTGTTCTTTTATATTCCATCCTTCAATTTTTAATGATGGAACTGTATTGTTTAATTTATCTGCTGCGCAGCTTACGGTTATTATTTTCGCTTCGCCGGCCGGAATAGAAACATAGTTATCCGACCAAAAGCTGGGTAATACTTCTTCGTCGCCATTCATTAATTGAGGATTAATAAAAAAAGCAAGTTGTTTGGATGTATTGCTAAGCTGTATCGTCCATTGATAAGCGCCTGCAATCACTTCTGATTTTATAACTTTTACATTTACGTTAGCAGGCTGCATTTGATGCAAAGAAGTAAAATCATGTAGAGGCGACATCCAATACACATTCTCTGATACAGGCTTTTTGTTTTTATCTATTAATTGAAGACTAACAAAAGAAACACCTTTTATATTTTTTATTACATCAGAAAGAGATAAAATTTCTTTCTCGCTTGTTGTATCTGCATTGATAAGTCCGCTTTTTTTATATAAAGATTTCCCATTGATGTCTGTTATTTCAGCCTGATAAGAAACCTGAAGCTGAGGATGATAGGTGCGATTAATAACAGCTACAGCAGAGTCGTCTAAATTCAATTGTATATGTAAAGGTTCGCAGGCGCTTTTCATAAAATAATAACCGGCGTTAGGCTCCAGATACCAATCATAAATCTGCCAGATTACACTCGGAAATGCTGCATTTAATTTCCAAAGCATCACACCTCCGGTTTCATTTAATTTATGACCTGCAGCTTCAAAAATGGCGCGGTAACCGCCTGCATTGAGCAATTGCATTTTTAAAGAAAAATCTTTCATGCTTTCCGGTGCGCCATAGCGTTGCGCCATCGCTTTATAATACGTTTCATAATGCCCGTTGCCTGAACAGGCATCATGATAACCCCAGGTATTATTCAGCGGATAAGGCAAACTGCTGTCGGGCACAAGGTTATCTACAATCTTTGCCAATGTATTATAAGGCGGCTGCGAAGGCAATCCGGTTTCATCTTTAAATACCCAGCCTTTACCGCCGTTTACCAATTTATAATATTCCGCATCGTCCTGCCACGAGTAAGGTCCGCCGCTATACACGCCTGCCGGTTTATCATCCGGCCACGAACCTTTCCAGCCCGGTGCTTGTTTGGCAAAGCCGGACGAAGAAGGTATAAACGGTCGCGTGCCATCAAGCGTAGAAACGTTGTCGCGCATGGCATCATACAATTCTTTTCGGGCATGACCTTCATTGCCACCCGTCCAAACCAATAGGCTTGCATGATTGCGAATGCGGTAAATAGTGCTTACAATATTGTTGATAAACACGTTTGTCTGCAAAGGATAATTTGCCGAGCCTTTAAACTCGCCGTGTGTATCGCCCGTTACCCAGAAGTCCTGCCACACAAGCATTCCATAACGGTCGGCGGCATCATAAAATTCGTCTGTTTCACCCAAACCGCCGCCCCATATGCGAACGAGATTAACATTGGCGTTTCTGCATAAATGCAACTCATCGTCGTAACGCAATGAGTCGCGGTTCAGCATCATATCCGGCACCCAGGCGCCGCCATTCAGATGAACTCTTTTTCCGTTCACATAAAAATCACGGCGTGTCCAACCATTTACGTCAACCGCTTTAGAGCTTACTGTTCGGATCCCGAAAAGAAAAGAGGTATCGTCAGAAATCTGATTGCCGCTTGCATATTGCAAATGAATACGGTATAAATTGGCATCGCCATAATTGTTGGGCCACCAGAGATGTGGCTGGTTAACCGTTAACTCTTTTACATCACTTGCAGAAAATTGTATCTCTTTGTTTTCACTTGCATTTACTGTGGCATCCTTTGTAAAAGAAATGGTATTCCCTCTAAAATTTTCAGGGCTGATGGTAACGCGTAATGCGCCTTTCTGTTGCTGATTGCTGTGATTAACTAATGAAAGATTCAGTGACAGTTTTGCCATACTAGTATCCGGCAAAGAAGGTAAATCAGTTTTAATAAAAGCGTGGCTGATGGTAACCTGCCCGCTTGTTCGCAGATACACTGGCAGCCAGATGCCCATGTTCCTGTCATGCACTTCAGGAATCCAATCCCAGCCAATTGAACTCAACATCGTTACGTTTTTACCAATGTCGCCGGTGGGTCCGCCATTCGGGTAAAAATCTCCCAACGCATCTAACTGCGGATGTGATGGCAAACCGGGATAATCCAAGGGATAAATTTTTACAGCCAGCGCGTTGCCACTTCCTGCCTGTATTACATGGCTAATGTCCAAACTATATTCGGCAAACATGCCAACCATTTGTGAAGAATCGGCTATTAATTTTCCGTTCACCCAAACATCTGCACGGTAATTAATGCCTTTAAAAATAAGCTGGAAATGCTTGCCTTTGTCAGTTGCCGGCACATTGAATTGGGTACGATACCAGTAAGGCTTTTTCCAGGGATTAGGATCGTTTGGCAGGAAGCTATATTTTTCTAAATGATATTGATGATTGAAAGAATCGGAAGCATCGGGTATCAGCATATTGTTCATGCCGATGTAAGGATCGGGATACACGTTATTGGCTACCAAACCGGTAAGCACCGTGCAGGGAACCGTAACCGGAAACCAGTAATCTTTCGGCTGATAATCAGCAACAGATATTGCATTGCCAGGCGCCGTAATAATAGCAGATGACTGCAACGTAAACTTTGTAAGCTTTACCTGTTTTACATTGGCTTGCGCCCAAAGCTCATTGACAAAAAATAAAATACTAAAAGAAAAAAACAATCTGTAAAGAATATATTTCATAAAAATATGTTGGTTTGTTTTTACTCCAAAAAGGAAGCTAAGTAATAATACGGGTTTAAAGCTTACTCGTGAACTGATGTAGAAAGTTTATACTTTTCCATCACGCTAACGCCTTTGTTGCCGGCAATCACAGCCTTAGTCGCCATGCTATAAAATAAAGAGGTTTCTATAATGCCGGTGATGCTTTTCAACAGCGGATTCAATTGAGAAAGTTGTGGCAGTTTGGCAAACCACATATCTAATAAGTAATTGCCATGTTCGGTTAAAACTATATCATTGGTTGTTGGTTTATGCCGGATGCTTGTTTTTGTTACATCAAACAACTCATGAATTTTTGCCATTACAAAAGTTATCGCCTGTGGCATAACTTCAAGCACTACGGGAAATGTTGTTTGTAGTTGTTCGGCGTATTTCGATTCATCTCCCACTAATATAAATTCGTTCGCCATCGAGGCAAATAATTTTTCAATTGTGTGAATGCCACCACCGCTTTTTAAAGCATTTAAATTTTTATCAAACTGATCGCAACCATCAAAATATATATCGATACTTGATACAGTAGATATATCGTTTACCAAAAAACCTTGTTGCTTTAATAAGTTTTTTGTAGCAACAGAAGAAGAATACAATTGTACATCACATTTCTGCTCTTCTTTAATATACTCAACCATGTAAGCCATTGTTGCACCCATGCCCAAACCAACAGCAGCACCATCCTTAATAAATGTAACTGCTTTCTTCGCGGCTTCCTGCTTAAAATTCATTCGCATATATTTACAAAAGCAAATTTCTTATTCGTTTGATGTATTAATACGTGCAGACTTTATATCACAACCTATTATTAGATTTAGCTAAATAATCGTAATCGTAGGTAAGGCTTTCCAATGCCGTATGCGCATATTCTTCCTGCTCGATAAAATAATATTTCATTCCCGCTTCTTTCGCATGTTCAAACATACCCGCAATGTTTACGCCGCCTTTACCAAACTCTACACTATGCATTTCTTTTAAATCCATATCTTTCAAATGCCATAACGGAAAGCGCCCGGGATATTTTTTAAAATAAAGGAGTGGATCTTTACCGGCGGCAATTACCCACCCGAGATCCATTTCCATCGTTACCAAATCAGGCTGCACATGATCAAGCAACACATCATATAACACTTGTCCGTTCTCTTGCTCAAATTCTTCTTTGTGGTTATGATAACCGAATGTTATACCCAATTTTTTACACTGCTCGCCTGCTTTATTAAACAGTTCTGCGCTTTTTTGATAGTTGGCAACGGTTTGCCCGGATGAAGGCAAGGTGGCGCAAATTAAATACTGCTGACCAGCTTCTGCGGCTTCATCAATTGACTGCTGCCAGTCGTTATCAATGTGCGTATGACCACTGCGTAAAGTCATACCATGATCGCTTACAATTTGCTTAATTTCTTTCGGCTTCAAACCATAATAATTGCCTTTATCACTTTTGGCAGATTCAATTTCTTTATAACCAATATTCGCCAGCTTTACTAATGTACCGGAAGCATCGTCCAGCATTTCTTTGCGCACTGAATATAGCTGCACACCTACATCTTTTTTCTTAGGAAGATGGCCTGCTTTCAATATATCTGACAATAGCAAGCTGCCAGCAGTAAAAAAGGAGGCTTCTTTCAAAAAAGTACGTCTTGTTTTCATAAAGCAAACTTTAATTCATAAGATAAAAAGAAGCACTGCTTTTTATTATAGCGCACCTTTGTTATACTAACAACATTTATTTATTTAAATTGATATCGCCGGTATTGCTGATAAAAGCAATACGCTTACTATCTGGCGACCAGGATGGCGTATTGATTGTACCCTGACCACCATAAACGTAAGCAATTACTTTAGGTTCGCCACCGGTTATGGGCATTACCCGTAAATATACATGTTTATAAAAAGGATGATCGTCAGGCTTTACTTCGTTGGTAAGAAATGAAATAAAAACAAAAGACTTTCCATCAGGAGATATATGCGGAAACCAGTTGTTTAAACTATCATTGGTTACCTGTTCCTGATTGCTTCCATCGGCTTTCATTCGCCACACTTGCATTAAGCCTGAACGAACTGAATTAAAGTAAATGTATTTACCATCCGGTGTATATTCTGGTCCGTCATCCAAACCCGGCGCCGTTGTTAGCCGAACTTCTTTTCCACCACCGGCAGGAACTTTATAAATATCAAATTCTTTATTGCGCTGACCTGTAAAAACAATGCTTTGTCCGTCCGGCGACCATCCATGTGTATAGGAAGGACCAATAGGCGTAATTTGTTTTGGTGTGCCGCCGCTGATAGGCACCGTATAGCTTATAGAGCCTCCCAAGCTTTGAACGCCACTGCTTAAACCTAGCATTTTACCATCAAAAGAAATAACATGGTCGTTATTGTTATTTTTTACATCACCTGTGTTTACTACCTGTGGTGTGCGGTTGGTTAAATCGAATGTATAGATTGAACCTTCGCTGTTATAAATTAATGTTTTGCCATCGGGCGTCCAGTTGGGTGCCTGGATGGAATTGGGCACTGAATAAATAATTTCCCGTTTACCGCTGGCAACATCCAACAGTTCCAGATTGCTGCCTAAATATTGTTTATAAGGAACTAAACTTGCCGGGGCGGGAACAGAAATACGCACGTTACTGAACACGCCGGTTTCCACAACATCGGCATTATGCGAGCCAACAAACAAACCAACATACACATCATCGCCCAGATCAATGCCGGAAATAGAATCAACCGTAAACAGCTGACCATAAGTAGCGGCTCTCATGATGTAGGTATCGCCCTTTCTTTCTAACTGAAGAATGTTGGCTTTGGTAATTTTCAGTTTATGCTCTTCCGTTTGTGCGCCTGCTGTTCTTCTGAATTGCAGAGAAGTTAAACCATCGCCATGTTCAACAGCGTTTACATGCGGTGAGTTGCCATCCAAATTCTTGCGAATCATCCAGCCCACTTTGCGGTGATAATCAACCCAGTTACCTAAAAATTCGGCTCTGGCATAAAGAATAAAATCACCACTCATCTTTTTGTACACGTACTGAAATTCATCATGGTCTGCCCATACGTTATAGCCGGCACCGGAAACAACATACTGCTGTGTTCCTGAAATGTAAGTGGCTGAACCCGGCTTTATATTCGTACCTACATCTCCATGCCCGTCAAAAATGCCAACTTTATTCTGCTGTGCATAGACAGCGCAGTTCAGTACTGTTATTAATAAAAGAACCATGATTTTTTTCATGTATGCAATCGTTTGAGTGTTTAAATAAAATAAGAGCAAGAGATATGTAAGAAGACAAGCAAAACTAAAAGCGAATGATGAAAAGGTTTTCTTTTATACTACATCAATACTACATCATACAATAATTTATGCCTCATTGCTTTTAGGTAACTACAACAACTTTACTTCAATCTTAAACTTGCCTGTGAGCAAAGCTGATAAAAAATACCCTGATTTGTAAAGCAAGTAAAGAATGAAATGATTTACATAATTAATTCTTTTCCAGAATCTGTTTGAAGTTGCGTGTGCCGGTCAAATGATAACAGACTGCATGATTAATTGAGAAATCAGACAATCAATTCATAATCCACCTTATCTTCATTTCATAAATTATCCCCATGAAAACATTGCTTTTAAGTGCGGCTTGTGCTGGTTTTCTTTTATTAGCATCTTGCCATTCAGGCAGCCTTTCTTCAAATAAAAATACATCTTCTGATTCAATTAATTCTCGTCTTACCAAAGCTTCCCGTGAAGATAAAAACGGCTGGATTTATCTGCACCTCGAAGGCTCACCGGCTGACATCGGTTATCAGCATGGCTATTTAGCAGCCAATGAAATTGATACCAGTTTGCAAGCCGTGGCTTATACATTCGCTCATGAAACAGGCAAAGACTGGAATTTTTACCGGCGTGCAGCACAAAGTTTTTTATGGAACAAATTAGATAGAGAATACAAGGATGAAATTAATGGTATTGTGGAAGGTCTTCGCGCAAAAAACAAACATTACGATAGCCTTGATGTAACGGCTTTTAACGCCCTGGAAGAACTGGGTTATTACTATGTGCCTTCTTTACAAAACGCAGCACTGGCGCATAGTGGTGACAACAAAGCACCTGGCAATTGCAGTGCATTTATTGCAACCGGCAGCTTTACAAAAGATGGCAAAATTGCAATGGGGCACAACAACTGGGCATCGTACATTATTGGTCAGCACTGGAATGAAATTGCCGATATTGTACCCCAAAAGGGTCATCATATTTTGATGGATTGTATTCCTGGCTTTATTCACAGCGGCGATGATTTTTTAGAGACTGATGCCGGCATTTTAATTACGGAAACTACCATTACGCAGTTTAACTTGTTTGATTCAACCGGCATACCCGAATTTATGCGTGCCCGCAAAGCCGCGCAGTATGCTAACAGCATTGATGATGTGATAAAAATATTTGTTACAGGCAACAACGGCGGCTATGCCAACGACTGGCTGATTGGCGATACCAAAACCAATGAAGTAGCAAAGCTTGAACTGGGCTTGAAAGATTACAAGGTTTGGCGTAGCAAAGACACGGCAATCATCGGCTCTAATTTTCCATCTGATCCAAAGCTGATAAAAGAAGAAACCACGTTTGATATAAACAATAAAACATCATCGCCCAACGCTAGAAAACTTCGCATGGAGAAGCTGGTTTGCACTGATATGAAAGGGAAGATTGACGTGGAAACAGCCAAGCAAATTGAAGCCGATCATGTAGATGCGTTGCAGGGTAAAACCGCAAACAACCGTTGTGTGATTTGTGGTCATATTGATGAAGACGCGCAAGGTGCTAAAGAATGGGACATGGCGGCTTATTATCCCATGGGTGCGGTGCAGGGAAAAATTACAACATCTGACCTGGCTGCGAAGATGCAGTTTTGGGCGCGCAGAGGGCATCCCTGCGGGCAAGATTTTATTGGTGCTCCATTTTATAAAGCGCATCCTCAATACGCCTGGATGAGCAAATATTTAACCGATATGAAAGCCTATCCCTGGACGTTATTTGAAGCGAAAAAAAGTTAAGGGAAAGAGCTTTTGTTTTTAATGCAAAAAGCATCGCTATCAAAACAATTAAATAGCGATGCTTTTTGTTTTACTTCATTTTAAAACAAACTCTTTACTTCAAAGTTTCATCCAGCCATTTAAAAAATTCGTGTTGCCAAACCATCGCGTCCTGCGCTTTTAATACCCAATGGTTTTCATCCGGCAAAAACAAAAAGCGGCTTTTAATTCCTTTTAACTGCACCGCCTGAAAAGCCTGCTGACCTTGCTCAATCGGCACACGATAATCTTTGCCGCCCTGCACAATCATTATCGGCGTGTTCCATTTATCAACAAAATTGCTTGGGCTTTGGCTGAACGAGCGTTGTGCAACGGCATTGTTTTTATCCCAGTAAGCGCCGCCTTTTTCCCAGTTCTCAAACCATAGTTCATCGGTGGTTCCGTACATGCTTCTAAAATCAAACACGCCATCATGCGCAATGAATGTTTTAAAGCGATGATTGTGTACCCCTTCCAGCGCAAACACACTAAAGCCACCAAAGCTGGCGCCTACACAGCCCCGGCGCGATGTATCAACATAAGGCTGTTTGGAAACTGCATCAATTGCACTTAAATAATCGTTGATAACCTGCCCGCCCCAATCTTTGCTTACCTGTTCGTTCCATCCTGTTCCGAAGCCAGGCATACCGCGTCTGTCGGGCGCAACAATTATATAACCGTTGGAAGCAATCAATTGAAAATTCCAACGGAAAGAATAGAATTGTGTGAGTGCTGCTTGCGGACCGCCCTGGCAATATAAAAGCGTTGGGTACTTTTTTGTAGAATCGAAGCCGGGCGGAAACACAAGCCACACCAGCATTTGTTTATTATCGGTTGTGGCAACATATTTTTTCTGCCAGGTACAAAGGGCAAGATGGTTATAAACAGCATCATTCACATGGGTAAACTGCTTTATGTTTCCGTTACTCAAATCAACCGAATAAATTTCAGCAGCATGGTTAAAATCGGTTCGCGTAACAAACAATGTGTTTTCTTTTTGCCCTATAATTCCACTAATATCAAAATTGCCTTTTGTAAGTTGCTTTGTTACAACCGCTATCCTCGTTAAACCAGGGTAATTAACAGAAAACAGTTGCAGCGTACCGTCTTTAGGTGCTATAAAAAATAACGTTTTATCATCATCGCCCCACTTAAAACTTTCTACATGAATATCATCACGGCTGCCTGTTAGGTTCACTATTATTTTACCGTTCGATACTACCAAATCCTGCTTATCGGCTTCATAGCCTTCGCGCTTCATGCTTAACCAAGCCAGTTCACCTTTTTTGTTGTAAGAAGGAGCCACATCATAACCCGTCATTCCTTCGGTTACATTTTTTGTTGTGCCTTCTTCAATGTTATACTCATATAAATCAGTATTGGTACTAATGGCATACGCAGTGCCCTGTTTCTTTTTAGTTACATACAAAACTTGCTTTCCATCGGGGTTCCATAGATAATCTTCATTACCGCCAAAAGGCTTTTGCGGGCAATCGTAAGGCTCGCCCTGCATAAGGTCTTTCTTAGCCGTATCGTTTGTTTTTTGTAAGAAGATGTGGCTGAATTTTCCATCTTCCCAGGTATCCCAATGCCGGTACATAAGCGAGTTATAAATCTGCACATTGCTTTTTGTAAGATCAGGATAAAAATCGCTGCCGTACACCTTCATTATTTTTACTTCGCTGTCGCTGATTTTCCATTCTCCATCGGGCGAAATATGATGATCAAAAACAAGCGTATCGCCGTTGGTAACCTCTTCAGCATTGCCGCCGTTAACTAATAAGCGATAGGTTTTTGTAATGCTTTTGTTTTGCGCCACATCAGGCGTTGCAACAGAATAAACAATGTATTGCTTATCTTTTGAAATACCCATTGCGTTTACTCTTCCCAGCTTCCACAGCAGTTCCGGCGTTATCAGGTTTTGAGCCGATAAAAAGAAAGGGAAAAATGCAACAATAACAACAATACTTTTTTTCATAAACATTGATATCTTGTTCATTGGCGAACTTAATTATTTGTATTGGATAAATGAAGATTGGGTTTTGAGTTGCTGAAATCAATGCTACAACAATCCATATTTTTAAAGCAAAAACAAAACAATAAAGTATAAACCTAACTCATACTTTTTTATTTATTGCAAAAAGAAAGAGAGCAGTTGTTCGGTTATAAAAATAGTTATGGTTATTATTTTATTTTATTGAGGAACAGAAGTAATACGATAAATGTTTCCGCCTGCAGAGCTTACTGCATACAATTCGTGATTTACATCTTCACCAAAAGAAGTAAGTGCATAAACAATTCCGCTTTTCAATTCATCTTTTTTTATTACAGTTCCGTTTTGAAAAGTTAGCGTTCTTAAAACGCCGCTGCAGAAATCGGTAAAGAAATATTTACCGTTTAAATTGGGGTACTTTAATCCACGATACACGAAGCCGCCCGTGATGGCGCAGTCGGGCACAGGAGAACCGGAATGCGTGTATTGATAAACCGGAAATGTGTAAGACGACATTCCGGAACAATTGCTGGTATTGTAAGTGGAATCGGCTTCATAACAGCGCCAGCCATAGTTTTCTCCGCCTTTGCTGGCGGCATTCTGCACATCAACTTCTTCATACTTTGCTTCACCAACGTCGCCAATATAAAGCGACCCTGTAAGTGCATCAAAACTAAACCGCCAGGGGTTGCGCAAACCCAGCGCCCAAATTTCTTTTTTATAATTAGTCGTATGCCTGAACGGGTTGGTGCTTGGAATGCTGTAAGTGCCGTTAAACTTTACATTTATGCGTAGCATTTTACCTAAAAAAAAAGAAGGATTTTGCGAGTTGTTATCCGGGTCGCCAATGGTTGTACTGTTGTTGCCATCACCCAAACCAATGTATAAAAAACCATCTGGTCCAAACCGAATGCAGCCGCCGATGTGGTCATTAGAAGGCAATGGAATTTCCAATACTTTTTTCTCGCTGTTGCTGTCGGCAACATTTGCATTGTTTTTACTTACTTTAAACTGTGAGATTTGCGAGTTGCCGGCTCCGTTCACATAATAAACATAAAATGAACCCGTGCTTGCATAGTTTGGATCGAAAGCCAAACCCAACAATCCTGCCTGATCGCCCGTAGAATTTACACGACCGGCAATGTTTAAGAAAGGCACAGCAAGCCGCTTACCGCTTGTATCGGCTATAAAAATTTGCCCGCCTTTTTGTACAATAAACAAACGGGTATCGCCACAATTTTCAACGCCAAGCGGAAAACTATAACCATTAGAAAACTGAATGAGCTTCACAGAATCGGTTTGCGAAAAAGTAGTTTGAATAAAAGTTATAGTAAGAATGAGTACGAATATTTTTTTCATAGTTTACAGGTAATAATGTTGTATTCAAATCAATAAAGATTGGAAGATAATAAAATTTAGCTCAGCAACTATACAAAAAGAATTTGAAAACTGCTTTAAACAGGAATTGATTTGCTTGATATGACGATGATTATTTAAGAACGAACCATGCGCGAACGAGTTTAAAATACTTAATTCGTTACTTTATTTTTAAATATTACACCGCTTCTAAAATGCAAAATTGATAAGGCTTTACAACCAGGTATTCATCATCATTTCCAACCGAAAAAGTTTGTTCACTCCAATGGTCGTACAAATGTTCAGGAACCATCCCATGTTCCTTAAACGCATACCATGTTATATAAGATTTTTCATTCGTAAAATTGAATAAACAATACACCCGTTTTTCATCCCACGCACGCATGTAACCGCTTACATGAATGTTGTGCGGTGTAAGCCAGGTAAGGTTGTTTTTATCCGTAATTACAGGCAGCTTTTTTCTTATTTGCAGCAGCTTTTGTGTTGCCGAAAAAACAGCTTGTTCGATGGTGCCGTTTTCTTCCGCCTTTGCGTTTTTATTCCAATCAATAACAGGCCTGTGCATCCAACGGTTATCGTAGCTTTTAGCGGCATCATTCAAATAGCTGTAATCATTTAAATAACCTACTTCATCGCCATAAAAAATCATAGGCAAACCGCCAATAAAAAAGCTATGCGCCTGCATTAAAATAATTTTATTGATAGATTCTTTTATGGCATCCTTATCGTTTTCATTTACTGCTTTTTCTAATCCGCAAAGCGAAGCTAAAGAGCCGCTGATGCGGGCATCGCCGGTTTTTTCATTCACCGAAAACAAAGCGCCGCGCGCCGGTGAATTATTCCATTTTCCTGAATAATAATCCTTTAAAAACCTGCGATGATAGTAAGGTTGAAAGCCTGCCATTTCAATCATGTAATCGTCAAAGCCAAGCCCAATATCGTCGTGGCAGCGGGTGTACGTTATCCACGATGTGCCGTAAGGTTTTTTCAACAGTTCATGCTGCGCCGCCAGCAACACACGCGTATCACCGGTTGCCAGCGCATCCCATTGCAAAGCCATGTCGGTTGCGTTGTAAGCAAAATCGCATTCCCGCGCCACATAATTTCCCGTACCAAAATACCGCATAATCTGGTGAGGGGCAACAATGGCTTCGCCCAGCAAAGCCACACCCGGCGTGGCTATCGACACGCATTGTTTAATGAGCTGCAACAACGTATGCGCCTGCGGTAAGTTTTGGCATGTGGTACCCAATTCTTTCCAGATAAAAGCCGGTGCATCAATGCGCAAAATATCAACGCCCAAATTGGCATAAAAGAAAACCGTGTCAATCATCGTAACCAATACAAAAGGGTTGCGGTAATTCAAATCCCATTGATAATGATGAAACACCGTCATTACCCATTGGTTCAATTCTTCCACATAATTAAAACTTCCGGGCGAGCTTTCGGGAAAGATGTCGGGCAATGTTTTCTCGTACCAATCCGGCATTGAGCGGTCGGGAAAGAAGTAGTAAAAATCCTTGTAAAAAGCATCGCCTTCCCTTGCCTTTCTCGCCCATTCGTGCTGCCGCGAAGTATGATTTAAAACAATGTCGAGCATCAGGTACATATCTTCTTTTTGCATCCTTTTCTGCACGTTTTGCAAGTCTTTTAATGTGCCGAAACGCTCATCCGTTTTTCTAAAATCCGACACCGCATAACCGCCATCACTTTCGGTGGAAGGACTTTCAAAAACGGGCATCAAATGAAGTGTGTTGATCCCTAAGCTTTGCAAATAAGAAAACTTATCAGATAAGTTTTTAAGAGAGCCGCAAAATCTATCTACATACAAACTCATACCAGCTAACCCGTTACTTAAAAACCAATCTTTAGGTTTGTTTTTATCTCGTTCTTTTAGTTCTTTTGAACGTGATATATACGCATCAATAATTACATCAATCAACTGTTTAAAAGCCACATCGCGTTGCGGATGATGATAGTAAAGACTGTTGTATAAATCGGTTACATCCTGCGCAGCAGAAAGAAAACGGCGATAAAAATCATCGTGTTTTCCGTTGGGTAAAATTTTTTTTGCCGATAACGCAAATACAAGGCTGGTATAGGCTTCAGTGATGTTCATGCTGAGGTTTTTATTGAGTAACGATTGAACCACGAAGGTGCAAAGAAAAGAAGATACACAATGAAGTACGTTCAACTCTTTCAGAGTTGTGTTTGCTGGTTTGGTTGTCTTCTCCGGATTGCATCCGAGTTAATTACATTCAATCCCTGCGGAATTTCGGTTTTGTTTTACCTCTATTTTTTATCCTTTACATTTTATAAACCATGAAGATTGTATACTGCAAATTATCATCCGCTAATCTGCTGGTGTTGGTTGCGCATGAACGGTAACAGCCTCATTGTATTCTGTTTCCGTAGGCTTGCGGTAATACATAAATGTGGTGCAGATGGAAGCGATGAATAACAAAGCACCCGCAAACGTAATTGCGCTTTGCGGATTGCTTCCTAAAAAATGTTTATATATAAAACCAAACGTGAGTGTTTGTAAAATCATGGGCACAACAATCATCATATTAATGATGCCCATGTACACGCCGTATCGTTGTTTAGGAATGCTGGCAATTACCATGATGTAAGGCACGCCCATCATGCTTGCCCAGGCAACGCCAAAGCCAATCATCGGTGCAAATAATAAGTATTTGTTTTCGATATGCGGTAAAATAAAAAGTGCAACAGAAGCCACTAAAAGGCAGGTTGCATGAACCCATTTGGCACTGTATTTTTTTGCAAGCCACACCAAACCGAAGGCTGATAAAAACGTAACGATATTATAAAAGCCATTTACCAAACCCGTCCATTGCGCGGCTTGCTCGTACAACTGTTTGTTTTGTTGTGCCGATGTATGATACACCGAAGCCGCAATACTGTGCGAAATAAATTGCCAGTAAACAAACATGGCATACCATTGAAACAAATACACCAAACCCAGCTGGCGCATCACCTTTGGCATATCTTTTATCGCTCCGGCTATTTCAACAAACGGCGTAAAAACGCCTCGCTTATGCGAGCGCATTTCTACTAATTCCTCATCGGTTGGCGGTATCTCTGGCGTTTTACTAACACTCCATGCAACGGATGAAATAGAACAAACTGCGCCAACAAAAAAAGAACCGAACACCCAATAAGGAATGCCCGCAGCCGTTTCGCCTTTTATCAATCTGCCAAAAATATAGAGGGATATATTGGCCAGCGTGATGCCAAAGCCTGTGAAGAAACTTTGCGTTAAAAAACCTGTTGGATGCTGGCTTTCAGGCAGCTTATCGGCAACAAAAGCTCTGTAAGGTTCCATGGCTGTGTTGTTGGCGGCATCAAGCATCCAAAGTAATGTAACCGCCATCCACAATGCGGTGCAAAAAGGAAATAAAAACAAACACAAGCTGCAAAAAACAGCGCCTGTTAAAAAGAAAGGTTTGCGCCTGCCCCAGCGTGGCGACCAGGTGTTATCGCTCAACGCGCCAATAACGGGTTGAATAAGCAAGCCCGTCATGGGTCCGGCAAGATTGAGTAAAGGCAATTGCTCGGGATTGGCATGAAGAAAAGTATATAACGGATTGATAGCCGTTTGCTGCAATCCAAAACTATACTGAATACCGAAAAAGCCTACATTCATGTTGATGATTTGCCAGAACGTGAGGCGCGGTTTGTATGACATAGCAAGTGGTTGGTTTCTTTTACTTTTTTGCGTTAAAATCAAACTGCAAAATAAGATAAACCGAAACGCAACTATTAAATTTTATGCCTGCTGTTTAGCTTTATGTTTCCTATTTTTAAACACTAAAATTGGATTGATAAAACAGGTAAGTGTTTTGCTTTCTGTTTTTTAATCGTTATCCTTTCAATTATCATCATTATGAAACGCAACTGTTATCTGTTTTCCATGTTGTTTATCTCCGGTTTTTTATTTGCCTGTAACAACCATCCAACCGATAGGGACATTCAGCAAAACATCAACACCAGTTTTAAAAAAGACCTTGCCGGCGCTGCTTTAAATGCTACTGTTGACAGCGGTGTGGCAACCATTACCGGGCAGTGCGAAGGCAACGGCTGCACGGCAGATGTAGTGAACAGGGTAAAGAAAATGAAAGGCGTAAAAGATGTAAAAACAAATATTGTTGAGAAAAAATAAGTGCAGTAAAAACAAACTTACAGCTTGCTTAATTTGTAATAACCAATGTGTAGTTCGTCTTCTTTCCTATCAGTTTGCTTGTTGATTTGGATAAAGAATTTTTCTTTTAGATGAAGAGGCAAAATATCTTCAATCTGATGCACATCATCCACATCAACACCATATTTATCATCAATGTGAGACGTGGCGCCGGCAAAGCCGGTGTGTTTATAAAAAGCTGTTTGTTTCGCCTGCCTGATGGCTTCCATTTTATTATTGCAGGCAGCTAACATTTTGTAATGATACTCTTCAAATTCACCTTGTTTATATCCGCCAAGATTTAAGAAAAACAGTTTTGTTTGATTTGCGTGCTCATTATCTGAAACGTTTGTTTTTGCTGCAATTTTTATTTCGTAGCCATCCACAAAAATCACTTCGCGCCAGGCATCAACATGAATATCTCCATTGGCTTCCGGCCAGTACTCTACAATGTCGGGAATCAGGCTTTTTACATCTTCTGCAATACCAAAAAACACATCATGTTGTTCAATATGTCTGCCATTTGGGGTGGCGCCTAATATCAGCATAAATAATTTGGGCATGTGAATTTTTAAGCGGTAAAAATAGTTGTTATCGTGATGAATTTTGCATCAAAAGAAAGGCGGACATTTGATATTGGTTGTTCATTTTCAAAAATTATTGTTTATGCAAATCAGCGAACTATTCATCCTTGAATTAAACCAGGAAGCCATGAGTACAAGAAAGATGATTGAGCGCGTTCCAACCGATAAATTAGAGTGGCGACCGCACGAAAAATCGATGACCATCGGGCGTTTGGCAACGCATATTGCAGAGCTTACGGTTTGGTTTGAAAGAGTGATTTCTGCAAATGAATTTGATTTTGCAACTGTTATATTTAAGTCGCAGAGCAGAGACACAACCGAACAAATTGTTGAGCTGTTTACTAAGCAATTGGCAGAAGCTATAAGCCTTTTAGAAACCGCAGGCGATGAAACCCTGAATGCCGTTTGGACGTTGCGGCGCGGCGAGCAAGTGATGCTGCAACTGCCACGCAAAGTAATTTTGCGCACGTTTGCTTTTAATCATGTTTACCATCATCGCGGGCAATTGTCGGTGTATTTGCGATTGCTCAATATTCCGGTTCCCGGCATGTATGGACCTTCGGCTGATGAAAGAAAAATAATGGCATAAAAACAAACCTTGCGTTCATCCCACAAACAAATTGCTATTGCTTATTTCACTTCATCAAACAAAAACCATCGCCCAAAAGAAACTAAAACTAATAACTGGCAAATAGATTTGTAAGTGCAAAAGAAGCTACAAACAGTTGAAGGTTTTTATGCTTTGTTTTTAGTTCACTATTCTGTTCGCAAGCTCTTTACCGGGTTTGCTATTGCTGCTTTTATCGCCTGAAAGCTGATTGTGATAACGGCAATAAATACTGCTAACATTCCTGCGATTAAAAAAATCCACCAGCTTATTTGAACACGATAAGCATAGCCTTGTAGCCATTTGCTCATAACTAAATAAGCAGGTGGCGATGCAATAAATATTGAAATGATAACCAGTTTTAAAAAATCTTTTGTTAGCAAGGCAGCAATGCCACTTATACTGGCGCCTAGTACTTTCCGAATACCAATTTCCTTAGTTCGGCTTTGTGCTACAAAAACACTTAATCCGAATAAACCGATGCAACAAATAACGATTGCAATAACCGATGCGTAAATAATAATCTGTTGCCATCGTTCATCTGTTTGATAAGCAGATGCATTTTCATCATCAAGAAATTGGTATTTATAAAAATGACCTGGAAATATGTTTTTAAAACTACTGTTTACAGTAGAAAGCGCTTGTATCTCTTTACCCGTCTTTATTTTAACAAGTATATATTCACCACTATTTAAACTAAGAATTTGAGGTTGAATATTTTCTTTTAAAGAAGCATAGTGATAATCTTTTATTACACCAACAATTGTTTTAGCGTGATTATTATTTAAGTCTGTTACGTGCTGCCCGATAGGATTGTACAAACTTGCAGTCTTAGCAAAAGTTTCATTTATAAGTATTGAATTGGCGGAGTCTGAAGAATTCTTTGCATAAAAATTTCTTCCTTCTTTTAAACTAATTCCAAGCGCTGATAAATAATCTCCATCAATGCCATTTGTTTTTGCCGAGATTTGTTTTCCATTCGCAATCACAGAAGAAGGATTCATTTCAGTTCCATTCGTTACATCCTGTATTGATACATTTCTCGTCAATTCAGTTTTCAAGACACTTATAACACTTTCATTTATTCTTTGAGGCGGAAGGTGAATTTTTATGACATTATGCGGATTGTAACCTAAATCTTTATTTGAAATAAATTCCATTTGGTTAAAATACACACATGCAACTATTATCAACCCAACTGCAAGCGTAAATTGAAATACAATAAGTGTTTTCCCTAAATAATTCTTCACACTTAATTTTTGCTTTTTTAGTAGGGCCTGCACAGGGTTAAAGGAAGAAAGTTTTAGCGCAGGATACATCCCTGATAAAAGAATACAGGCAGTCATTAAAATAGTTCCATAGATAAAAAATTCAGGATTTAAAAAATCTCTGAATGAAAAATATTTGCCCGAAAGATTGTTAAATATTGGAAGTAATAAATTGCTTATTACAAGCGCAAAAACGAAAGAGATAATGCAAACAATAAATGCTTCAGTTAAAAATTGAAATACAATATTAGCGCGGCTGCTGCCAATTATTTTTTTAATACCAATTTCCTTTGAACGTTTTGAAGCAATTGCAATATTTAGATTGATAAAATTGATACAAGCCATTAAAACGATAAAAGCAATAATGCCGCTTAATATATAAGAATAAGTAATGCTGCTTGTGTTTGATAAACCCCTTTCTTCATCAGCGCTTCCATCAGATGTTACACTCATTGGGTTTAAATGAATATCTGTTATAGGCGTTAATCCAAATTGAAATTGTTTTGCAGTTGATCCTGATTCTATAAGTTGATTTTGCGCATTTTCCGCAAAAACTTTTGAGAACTTACGTTCAACTTCTTTACTGCTTGCATGTGGTTTTAATAAAAGAAATGTGGTGAGATATTGATTCAGCCAATTATCATCTGTGAACATTCTTTGCATATAACTAAAGGGAACAACTGCCTCAAATTGGATGGAAGAATTAGAAGGCGCATTTTTTGCAACACCACTTACAAGCAAATTTTGGACACCATTACCCTCTTCAATTTAAACTGTTTTCCCAACAACATCATCTCTGCCGAAAAATTTTAGAGCAGTATTTTGCGATAATACAATTGAATTAGGATTTACTAAAGCCTGCGCAGAACTTCCATGCAAAAGCGGGAAAGAAAAAACTGTAAAGAAGTTACTATCTGCATAGATATTCTTTATAGCAAGTGATTTACCATTACCGATAAGGTTGACATCATTCATGCCGAGTATCCTTACATAATCAGCAATCTCTGGAATGTCAGCTTTAAATGCCGGCCCTTGTACCTGGCCAGTTGTACCAAATGTTTGTTTATTATTATCTGCGTCAGTAACTGTTGTACTAAGCCGGTAGAGCTGTGAAGTGTTTTGATGAAACCGGTCATATTTTACTTCGCTGTTAACAAACAGGATGGTCAACATTGCACAAGCCATTCCTAAACTCAACCCTGCAATATTTATAAGCGTAAAGGTTTTGTTACGCACTAAGTGCCGCCATGCTGTTTTGAAATAATTTTTAAACATAAAATGTATTTAAGCTAATGGCTGTTGGCCATGACTTGTTAGCTAATAATTATTCACTTCTCAAACTCTTCACCGGATTGGCGATCGCTGCTTTTATTGCCTGGAAGCTTACGGTTAATAATGCAATCATTAACGCCGCAGCACCTGCAATAACAAACATCCACCAACTGATATTAATTCTATATGCAAAATTTTGCAACCATTTATTCATTGCCCAATAGGCAACCGGCGTTGCAATCACAATAGATATAATTACCAATTTTAAAAAATTTTTCGACAACATACCTGCAATATTGCTTACAGAAGCACCCAACACTTTTCTTACTCCTATTTCTCTTACACGCTGTTCGGCGGCGTAAGTAACCAGACCAAACAAACCCAGGCATGCGATAAGAATAGCGAGAGCTGCAAACGTGATAAATATATGCCCGGTGCGTTGTTCAGTTGTATATAATTTATTAAAGTCTTCATCCATAAAAGAATAATCAAAAGGCTGCGACGGAGCCATGGATTTCCATTTATTTTTTATCTGTGCAACTAAATTGGAAACATTAGTTGAAGTAATCCGCACGGAAATACCACCGTTATCTTTCCCGGGAAATAACGCTAACGGTGTAACTACATCACGCAGTGAGCTGAAGTTGAAATTTTTTATGATGCCAATAATGTGAAAGCTGGTCTGGTCTTTTGTTTGATTATCTTTTAGCGCATAAAGCTTTTTGTTTAGAAAATTTTTTGTTGCAAGAAATTTTGCAGCAGCTTCATTAATAATCACACCTGTTGAATCTGTTGGAAACTGTTGCGAAAAATTTCTTCCCTGCATAATTTTTAAGCCAAGTGTTGGAATGTAATTTTCATCAACCGCCCATGCCTGCATACTTATTGCTGTACTTGGTTCAAGTGCGGGCGATGTAAAATACGTATTGCTGTTCCTGTTATAATTCACGGGAAGGTAGCCGCTCATAGTTGCATTTTGCACGCCGCTTATTTGCAGTAATTCATTTTTAAAGCTTGTTACCTGGTCTCCTAAAGCATTGGTATGATCAATAATAATTACCTGGTTGCGGTTAAAACCGATGTCTTTATTATGGATATAATTAAGCTGGTTATAAATAACCACTGTCCCAAAAATTAGTACAATAGAAATTACAAACTGGAAGACTACCAGCGCATTGCGAAGCCATGATCTTTTAAAACCAGCAGCCATCTTACCTTTCAGCACATCTACCGGCTGAAAAGATGAAAGAAAAAATGCAGGATAACTACCCGCAAGCAAGCCAACAATAAGCACAAGTGCAATTAATGAAAGCAGTATAGCTGGCTGAAATAAAGTGGTACCGGAAATGTCTTTTCCCGCAAGCTGATTAAAAAAAGGAAGCAATAAACTTGCTATAAAAACGGCAATAAGCAGTGCAATAAAACTTATTAAAAATGATTCAGTTAAAAATTGCTGAATGAGATTTTTTTTGGATGAACCCAATACCTTTCTTACACCTACTTCTTTTGCGCGGTTAGCAGAACGTGCTGTGGAAAGATTCATAAAGTTCACACAGGCGATCAGTAAAATCATTATTGCAATACCAGAAAAAATATAAACATATTCCGCATTGCCGTTGGCTTCCAGCTCTGCGGTTTTATTAGAATGTAGATGAATAGCTGTTAATGGCGTAAGGTCTGCCTTTATATAGCCTCCACCTTTTTTAAAATCATCAACACTTATATTCACCATGCTTTTTAGCTGAGGTGCAACATGCCTATCCATAAAGGGATTTAGTTGCGCTTCCACTTGTTTTGCATTTGCATTTTTTTTAAGAAGAATGTAAGTGGTATAATTTTCACTGAGCCACGCATCTTCGTTGCTACCATAGTTTTCCATCATAGGCACAAAAAAATCAAAGTGAAAATGTGATTGCTTTGGAATGTCTTTAATCACTGCTGTGATCTTATAATTTCCTGTATCATTAATAAGCATTGTTTTTCCAACAACATCTGTCCTATTAAAATATTTTTTTGCAATCGTTTCTGTGATAACCACAGAATGGTAATCTTTCAAAGCCGTTTTTGCATTGCCTGCGATTACAGGCAAAGTAAACACAGCAAACAAAGTTGAATCTGCATAACCAATTCTTCCTTCCTTTATATTTTCATTTCCTTTTTTTACAAGGAAACTTCCATACCAACTCATACGCGTGAATTGCTCCACCTGCGGCATTTCATGCATCATTGTTAATCCCATCAATGCAGGTACTTGTGCAAGATCGAGGTAGTTGCCATTAAATTTTATTTCATTGTTTACACGATAAATCCTGCTTGCATTTATATTATAGTTATCATAATTCAATTCATCAACTACATACAAAAAGATAAGTAAACAAGTTGCAAGGCCTATCGCCAAACCAATAATATTTATTGATGTATAAAACTTGTTTTTTGTTAAGTTTCTAAATGCTGTTTTAAAATAATTTTTAAACATTGCCTGATGATTTATGAATTGTGATTTATGAATTGTGATGTTCTTCTTCCCTTCTCCACAAGTGGAGAAGGGTTAGGGATGAGGTCTCACTCCGTTCTCAAACTCTTCACTGGGTTTGCTATTGCTGCTTTTATTGCCTGGAAGCTGACGGTAATAATTGTTACGAACAAGGCGCCCAAGCAGGAAAGTGCAAATACCCACCAGGATAGATTGGTTTTGTATTGATATTGATGCAACCAATTGTTTAAATAAAACCAGGCTAACGGGATAGCTACAGCGCAGGAAATAATTACCAGCAGCGCAAACTCTTTAGACAGCATTTGCCAGAGATTGAAAACAGATGCTCCTAATACTTTACGAACACCAATTTCTTTTTTGCGTTGTTCTGCCACAAAAGAAGCCAAACCAAACAAACCCAAGCAGGAAATGAAAATGGCAAGTATGGTAAAGAAACTGGCGAGGTTACCAATGCGTTGTTCATCAGAAAATTTCTTTGCATATTCTTCATCGTTAAACTTGAAATCGAAAGGCGAACCGGGATTGTATTTTTTGAATACGGTTTCTACCTTACTAAGCGCATCCTGCAAAGGCACGCCTGTTTTTATACGAAGAGTAACAATATTTGCCCAATTGGGGTCGCACGTAAAAACAGTAGGCGTAACCGGCATGTAGGGCGACTGCATAATCATATCTTTCACAACGCCAACCACTGTATATTTCTTATCGTTAAACTGAATTGTTTTACCTACGATATCGCTTTTCATTCCAACCAGTTTTACAGCCGCTTCGTTCAATATCATACTTAAGGTATCGGTAGCAAACTCCTTCGAAAAATCTCGGCCTTGTTTTATTTGCCAGCCGATGGTTTTACCAAAGTCCTGAGTAACGCCAATGGTGCCAAAAGTGGGTAAAGAATTGGGGTCTTTGCCTTCCCAGTTGAAGCTAATTTGGTTAGAATTAACATCGGTGGTAGGGCTGGAAGATTCTGCCATATTATCTACCACGCCTGTTGCAACTAAATCGCTACGCAGCGCATCGTAATGACCATACAAATCAGGCGTAGTCATGGGCACTGATATCAATCCTTCGCGGCTATAATTAACAGGCCTGTTTTTGGCAAATTGTATTTGCTTAAACACAATGATTGTCCCGATGATTAAAGCAATTGAAAAAGTAAACTGCACAACCACCAAAACCTTGCGCGGCAGGGAAGCAAACCTGCCTGCGCGGAAAGTGCCTTTCAACACCTGTACAGGTTCAAATTTAGAAAGGTAAAATGCCGGGTAACTGCCGGCAATCAAACCTGTAATCAGTGTAAAAGAAAACGCTAACAGCCAGAACACGGAGCTGCTCCAGGGCAGCGAGATATTTTTATCTGCCAGCCTGTTAAACAGCGGCATTAATAAAACCACAAGCAATAAAGAAAAAAGAAAAGAAACAAACGCAACCAAAATAGATTCGCTTAAAAACTGCGCAATCAGTTGCGCCCTGAAGGAACCTACTGTTTTGCGGATGCCCACTTCTTTTGCCCGCTTTTCGCTACGTGCCGTGCTTAAATTCATGAAGTTGATGCAGGCAAGCAGTAACACAAATATGCCGATAATGGCAAACAACGATACAAACTGGATGCGCCCACCGATGGCTTTTCCGTTTTTAAATTCGCTGTACAACCGCCACTTATCCATAGGTTGCAACAACAGCGCTTCTCTGCCTTCAGTAGCAGCGTTTTTATGCACCATTGCGGTGTTCTTAAGCTTATCCGATAACCTATCTACGTTTCTCCCATCAGCCATTTGCACAAATGCCTGGAAGGAATGATTGTTCCATTGCGTTTGGGCATCTTTCAGCCAGCCTTCTGTGGTAAGGTATTTCTTCCATGGCAAAAACAATTTGGCTTCGTGTAAAGTTGTATTGTGCGGCAGGTCTTCAAAAACACCTGCTATTTTGTAGCTTTCTTTATTATCCAGCTTAATGGCTTTGTTCATTGGGTCGGCATCGCCGAACAAAGACTTGGCAAGAGAAGCGCTTAATAAAACAGAAGATGGATCATTTAATGCGTGAATGTTACCTTCTTTCATTTGTAAAGAAAACATAGAAGGAAAATTGGCTTCTACCCACATGCCTTCACCCGTAATTTTCTTATCGCCCACAGCCAATATATGCCCGAAGTTCCATGACGCAAGAGACACTTTTTTAAGGTCGGAACCATACTTATTACGCAACTCATCTCCTATCGGTATGGCAATAGCAGGGTTTGTGTTCATATCCCCATCGTTGCCTATAAACGTTGTCATTACCTGTGCAAGCTGCTTGTGGTTTACATGATAATCATCAAATGTAAGCTCGTCCCATATCCATAAGGCAATGAGTAAAGCTACTGCCATGCCTGCTGCCAAACCAAGCACATTGATAAGAGAATACACTTTGCTTTTAACAAGATTCCGCCATGCGATTGTGAAATAATTTCTAAACATAACTTTTGATTTATGAATTGTGATGCTCTAATAATCTTTTTCCCTTCTCCACCTGTGGAGAAGGGTTAGGGATGAGGTTATTCCGTTCGTAAACTCTTTACCGGATTGGCAATGGCTGCTTTGATGCTTTGATAACTTACTGTTACCAACGCAATGATAACCGACAACAAACCTGCGCCTGCAAATACCCACCATTCAATATTGATGCGATAGTTATAAGAAGATAGCCACTTACTCATCGCCCACCACGCAATGGGTGATGCAATAACAAAAGAGATAATTACAAGCGTTAAAAAATCTTTTGACAACAAGGTGGTGATATTAGTAACTGATGCGCCCAGCACTTTACGAACACCAATTTCTTTTATGCGGTTTTCGGCCATGTAGGTTGCCAGACCAAACAATCCCAAACAGGAAATAAAAATGGTTAAGCCTGCAAATAAAGCAGCCAGTGTGCCGGTGCGTTTTTCTTCCTGAAATTTTAAAGCGTAGGCTTCATCAGCAAACTTGTAATCGAACGGATATTGCGGGTTGTATTTTTTAAATACATGCTCTGCCAATTGCAAAGCCTCTGCAGTAGATTTTTGAGGATTGAGTTTGAAATGCATCACATTAAACCAGGAGGCTGGTCCCATCACTACAAGCTGCTGCACTTTATCGTACGGCGATTCATAAATAAAATCTTTTAGCACACCTACCACATACCATTTTTTATCCTGCGAGTTTATGATGGTTCCAATCGGGGTTTTTAAACGCATGATTTTTACTGCTGTTTCATTCAAAAGCATGGCAGTAGAATCGGCAGGATAATTTTTAATGTCAATGTCTCTGCCCTTTAACAAGGTAGTGCCCATTGTTTTCACAAAATCGGCATCCGAACCCATCATAACAAAATCGATTTTGCCATCTGCTTCTGTGCTGCCTGCCCAGCTCATGCCCCAGCTATCGCTGTAGTGCTGCGTAATCGGGCTCATCGATTTGGTAACGGCTATAGCAGCACCGGTGCTCAGTAGTTCATCTTTTATTGCATCGAAATGTTTATTAATATCGCCCTGCATCGAGGTATAAACCAACTGATCTCTGTTATATCCCGTATCGCGGTTTTGTGCATATTGTATCTGGTGCTCAACAATGATGGTGCAGATGATTAAAGCAATGGCAAATGTGAATTGCAGCACCACCAACACCTTACGCGGCGTTACCAAAGTATGCGAAGCTTTGAAAGTGCCTTTCAATACTTTTACAGGCTGATAAGACGATAAATAAAAGGCAGGATAACTGCCCGCAATAAAACCGGTAAAAACAATAAACGAAATAAAAAACAGCCAGAACAAAGGGTTGCCATAACTAATAGAAAGTTCTTTACCAACCAATGTATTGAAAGAGGGCAAACAAAGCTGAACAAAAATAACAGCGAACACTCCGGCAATAAAAGAAAGCAATATGCTTTCACCAATAAACTGTGCCACCAGCGAACTTTTTTGTGCGCCAACCACTTTGCGGATGCCTACTTCTTTTGCGCGTTTTTCGCTACGCGCTGTACTTAAATTCATAAAGTTGATGCAGGCAATGAGCAAAATAAAAACAGCAATAATGGCGAACAGTTTTACCATTTCTATGCGGCCGCCTACATACTTTCCGTTCTCTGATTTCCCATACAGCCACCTGTCGCGAAGTGGATAAATAAATAATTGTGTAGTAGATTTATCGCTGTTTTTAGTATGGTCAATCGTAACGTTTTTAATCTTCGCATCAAAGGCACTTTTACTTACACCCGGCTTTAATAAAACAAAGGTTTTAACCGAATTGTTTCCCCAGTAAGGATCATCTTGCCCTAACTTTTTCATATACGACCAGGGCAGCAAATATTCAAAATCAAATGAGGTGTTGTTAGGCAGATCTTTCAATACGCCCGTTACCTTAAAATTATCGCTGCTGTCTATCTTTATAATTTTACCAATTGCGTTATCGGTACCAAATAATTTATTGGCTAATTTTTTCGTAATCACAATATCGTTCACCTCGCTTAAAGCCTTGCTGTTATTGCCTTGCAGCAGCGGGAAGCTAAACACATTCAGAAAGCCGGAATCTGTAAAATTGCCCTTCGCGTTCAGATGTTTTTCGCCCACCGAAAGCAGGAACGTGGTTTCACTACTTCTCACAACATCGGCTACATCGTTCCGGTAATCAAGCTTTAGGGTGGGGCCTAATATCTTCGGCGTGTTACCCCATGCCCACAATTCTCCATTAAATTTATCGCGGTTATTAACCGTATAAATACGATTTATCTTTTCATGAAACCTATCAAAGCTCATTTCATTTTGTATCCATAACAAAATTAAAATGGCACTTGCCATGCCAATGGCAAGTCCTGAAACATTGATAAAAGAAAACCCTTTGTTACGAAACAAATTGCGCCAGGCGATGGTGAGAAAATTCTTCAGCATTGTTGTGAGTTGTGAATGGTGAAATGTGAATAGCGAATGATGTTTTAATTCAGCATTATACAGTAACCATTTACAATTTCCCAACGCTTATGCCAACGCTGAAACGCAACAGGGGCAATACTTTCAGCAATTAAATAAAAACAAAGTGTTCGATAACGAACACTTGCTGTACGGTTTTATAATTGTTTGAACCCGTGTGAAGTGGATGAATAAGAATGTATAAGAGGCAAATAAAAACCGGAAGTAGCGTTTTCTTTTACTCCATTTTATAATGCTGGTCAGGCATTGGTGTTATGATAGAATGGTTTTGTTTTTTTACGCTTTGCGAAAAAAGAATCGCTCTTCGATACTTAGAGGATAAGTAAATTTTTACCTGGGTGCCTGATAACACAACAGAAATTGTAAACACAGTTGAACAAACAAATTGCAGTAAAAGAAAACCATAAACATTGGTGCATCAAGTGCAATTTTGTTTATGTTTCCTTATCGTCGTTTAACAGGTTTTTTTACATTTTTCTTCTCACAAAACTACTTGTTGTTACTTCATTCAATTGATATACCGGACAACCGCCTTTTTGGGTAGTAACAAACGCACCTAATTTATTGGCAAAATCTAAAACATGCTTGTAAGGAATACCATCCAGCAACTGAAAAATAACGCCAGCTAAAAATGAATCGCCGCTGCCAACGGTATCGGCAACTTTAACCTGATAGCCTTCATGGCGGTGCAACGTATTGCCAACTTTTAACAATGCGCCTTCTGCGCCTTTTGTTACAATAACAATATGAATATTAAATTTTTTCTGTAAGAAATTAATAGCATTTTCATCGTTTTGGTAAGGATGAAACCAGTCTGTAATCAACTTAAGTTCTGCCTCATTCAGCTTTGCAATATCAGCATTTGCAAGCATGGTTTCTATCAGCTCTCTGCTGTAATACGGGGCGCGTAAATTAATATCGAGCACTTTTGTTTTTGCATTTTCAATCAGTTGAAACAAAGTAGCTCTCGTTCTCGCGCTTCTTGCAGCTAGAGTTCCAAACACAAAATAATCTGCTTCGCTTACAATCTTCCGCACGGCTTCATCAAACATAATATTATCCCAGGCAACGTTCTGCACAATGTCGTACACCATTTCATGATTGTCTTTCAAACGCGCCACTACGGTGCTTGTAGGTAATGTATCATCAATCTGAACATAGTTTGTGTTAATCTGTTTTTCCTTCATCACCCCTAACAGTTCTTTACCTAATTCATCGTTGCCAACACGTGAAATTACTGCCGGGTTTTTGCCTAATTTTCCTAAATGGTAAGCCACGTTCATAGGTGCGCCGCCCGATTGTTTTCCGTCAGGCAAAAAGTCCCACAAAGTTTCTCCAAAGCAAACAACAGGATGGGTGGAAGAAGGTGTCATAGCAATCAAAGTTTAAGAAGCAATGTTAGCAAATAAAGAAAAGCAGCCCTTAATTTTTTGACATGACAGCTTCTCATCTTTTTAATATTTTCTTTATCCGTTCGCGTCAAATTTTCTGCGAACTTTGTAAGAAGTTAGCAACTACGACAGCCTTCGTCAAACTTATGTTAATTGGAAAACCGCTATCAATAAAGGATTAAACAGTGTTGTTTATTTGCTATCGAAAGGGAACAGGTTTTGCATCATTAAATCTAAATAAAAAAAACAAATGAAACTCAAAAATGTATTTTTAGTGGTATTGATTAGTGCCGCCACAGCCGTTTTGAGTGTTTGGGGTTATGGTAAATATATTCAGAACGATTACTCCGACATTCAAACATCTAATGGCAAACTTCCGGTAAATTATGCCCGTTTCTTTGGCGATAAAACGCCAGGCAGCACGGTAGATTTTACAGCTGCTGCATCTTCGGCAACACCTGCCGTTGTGCATATTAAAACAAAAACAAAAGCCCGCCAGGTTACCAACAATCTTCCAAAAGGAAAAAGCCCGTTTTCCGACTTCTTTGGTAACGATGATCCTTTTGGTGATTTCTTCAACGGTCCGCGTGTACAAACCATTCCGGAACAAATGGCAAGCGGTAGTGGCGCTTTGATAAGCGATGATGGCTACATTGTTACCAACAACCATGTGGTGGATGGTGCCGATGAAGTGAACGTTACGTTATCGAACAGAAAATCGTACAAAGGAACCGTAATTGGTACCGACCCGAGCACTGATTTGGCTGTTATAAAAATTGACGCCGGTAAAAACCTGCCTTATATGGTGTATGGCAACAGTGATGATGTAAAGCTCGGTCAGTGGGTGTTGGCAATTGGTTACCCGCTTAATTTGGATGTAACAGTTACTGCAGGCATTATAAGTGCAAAATCACGTTCTATTGGTATCAACAGAAGTAAATCACCGGTTGAATCATTCATTCAAACCGACGCAGCCGTAAACCCAGGAAACAGTGGCGGTCCTCTTGTAAACACCAATGGTGAACTGATTGGAATTAACTCTGCTATCGCATCTCCAACGGGTTCTTATGCAGGTTATTCGTATGCTATTCCGGTTAATATTGTTCGCAAAACGGTGAACGATTTAATTAAGTATGGTGCTGTGCAAAGAGGTTATTTGGGCTTGTCTTATGCACCTGAAGGAATCAGCGATCAGCAGAAAAAAGCAATGGGTGTAAAAGATGGCGATGGCATTTTTGTAACTGGTGTTGCCGATGATGGCGCCGCTATTCAGGCAGGTATTAAAAAAGGCGATTTTATTACGAAAATAAATGGCGCTAATATAAACAGCAGCGCAGAGTTGCAGGAGCAATTATCCCGTTACAAACCCAGCGATAAAATTGATGTTACGTTTGTAAGGAATGGCAGTGAAAAAACGGTACCTGTTACATTAAAAAATAAATCGGGCACGTATGCGCAGGTAAAGGCTGAAACCCTCGGCGACAGGCTGGGTGGCGAACTGGCAACTGTGGATGCGGCTGCTGCAAAAAAGAACAACATTGGCGGTGGTGTACAAGTAAAAAAATTAGGCACCGGCGCATTAAAAAACAGCCGTATTCAGGAAGGGTTTATTATTATGAGCGTGAATGGTCATGAAGTAAAAACGGTTGAAGATTTAAATTCTATTCTGGCAAATGCTACGGGAACTGTAAAGCTGGAAGGTATTTACCCGGGCTATGATGAAACCTATGGTTATCCGCTTAATTTAAGTGGAGACGATAACAGTAACGATAATAACAATGATGATAATGGAGGTCAGTAATGGATTGTTTATTTTATAGCGAAAGGCTGCGCATTTGTGCAGCCTTTTTTGTTTAATGATGGCACAAGAATAATGTGGATTGTAAACACTGTTTAAGTGATGGACTGAACTTAAATGTAAAGATGTTTGAGATGTGCGTGATTGTATTAAAACTGCCTACTACATATCTTGTGAAGCGATAAAAATGATGCTTTGTTTTTACTCTGTTTTATAAAATTTTTTAATTTTTATGTTTGTTTTTACTCTGTTTTATAAGTTCATTTTTTAGGTTTGTTTTTACTTCATTATTGCACTCGCATAAATGTTCAATTATTTACAAAGCGTACAAGAGTGCGACGCAACAGGGCTAAACCGGAGTTACAAAAGCTGGTAACAAAAAAATGTATTTTGTATTTATGCAAACCCCTTTCAAATCAGTATAATTTGTTTTCATTTTAAGGGTTCCACCAATAATTTAATTTAATAACCAATGCTCTTGTTTTAGTTGCAAAAGGAGTTGAAAAATAATTATCGGTATAAACAATAAACAAGTCGGAAGCAGGCTTGTATCGCCACTGAAAACGCGAATTAATATTGATATTATTTGCCTGCTGATTGTATTGAATGTACGTTGTAAAAAACAGCGTGTTGGTGAACGTAACATCAATACGCGGACCAATGAGCCAAAAGTGTTTGTTGCCCCAGGGTTGCGGCAACATTAAATTGCTGTAAGTGGCGTTCATAGTGATGTTTACATACGGCTGAAAACGATAACCTACACTGCTGCCTGCCGTAAACAAATGCCCGTTATCGTAGTACGTTCCATAGCGTAAAGAGGCTGTGTAAGTAAACTTGTGCTGCGGCTGCGAGGCATAATCGAAACCTATTAAATTATAACGATGAATGCTGCCTGCCGGCAGTGAATCTTTGCCGGTATTGGTGGGATCGAAAGGTTGAAGTAATCGCACATAATCGTTTTGCGCCTGCACCGATAATGTGCTTTTGTTGCGAAAGGCGAACAACCAGGCAAACACATCTTCATGATCGGTTCCATGAAGTCTGGTATCGAAAAAATAGTTCATGGTTAGTTGCGGACCATGCGTTAAAATAATGCCCTGCTTCGGAAAAAAGTAACGGGTAATTTGTGGGTTTAGCTTTATAAAATTAGTGCGCGGTATATAACCTACTTCCGCATTGTAATTCTTCCCAACATATTCGTACTGCCCGTACACAAGCCATTTGCGACCGCTGTATTGCAGGTTGGCGGCTTGCGTAAAATCGCTGCCGCTTTTGCCCGGCGTAAAAGACTTTAAAAACAAAGCTTTGCCTGTAAACACATTATTGGCTGAAGCCAGGTTATATTCAAGCCCCAGGTTGCGGTTGTATCGCGTGGCGATATTTTTAATACTGTCGTTATAAAAAGGGTGATAATCAACCGATGTTTTATCAATGTAAATAAAGCCTATGTTCGAGCGTTTGAACACTTTTTGCTGCAACGAAACAACGGCATAGTTTTCAGCGGGCATACCTTCGTTACCATTGCCCGCCGTTTCCATATCCATTACACCAATGCGCAAGGTTTTGTTGAGTTTTCCACTCAGCCGCAAGCCCCCGTTGATAGGCACATTCAAGCCGATTCTTCTTGAAAAAAACGGACGAATATCAGCGTAACCAAAGTTGCCAAACAGGTCGCCGTTTTCTAAAAAGAACTGCCGCTTTTCCGGAAAGAATAATTCGTACCGGCTTAAATTAATTAATTGCTGATCTACTTCAACCTGAGAAAAATCGGGATGCACCGTAAGGTCAAGGTTCATAGCGGTTGAAAAAGTAATCTTTGCATCAACACCTTCTCTTCCTAAAATGCCCGATGCTTTTTTTGTAGTAAAATCTTTATTTGTGCTGGTTAAAAAATAAGGAATGATAGAAACATTGCTGTGTGGTTCGGGCGGTGCTGCATCCCAAAGCAGGGTGCCGGTATAAGCTAATGATGCTGTTGGAAATTGACGTGGAACCGGCGCCCAGCTACTTTTCTCGGTTGTTTTTAAATCGTTGCGGCTAAAGTTAATTCCCCAGTGAAGCAAATCTTTTTTATAGCGTAAAGTTTTAAAGGGAATGGCAGCTTCAAACACCCATTTTGTACTATCATTTTTCACAGCAGAAAGCCACTTGTTATCCCAGTTTAAATCCACACTGCCGCCCTGGTACATTGTGCCGTCCCACTGCGCGCCATTAGCGTTTGCACCAAAAGAAAAGCCGGTAGTACCATCTTCAAACGGATCTATAAAAAGAAGAAAATTATCATTCTTTGCAAATGAAAAATCGCGGTGCAGCGATTCTACCATGTTCACCCCGGCAACCGCTTTGTAACACACGGCAAGCAAATAAAAATACTTGTCATCATACGTTACTTTTACGTTTGTTTTTACTTGTGCATGGCTGGTATCCATTGGCAGCACCATAAAAAAATTGCTGGCTGGGGTTGCCTCGCGCCACGCCGGCTCATCTCCGATTCCATCAATGTTTATGAGTGATGTTGTTTTATGAATGGGAAGCTGAAAAGCCGCATTTTTCTTTTGCGCAAATAAAAAGCAAAAGGTGAATAAACAAGTAATAAGAAATAGACATTTCATTTGCAGATTCCTTTCATGGCGAAAGATAAAAAGAAGATTTGAATATTAGGTTTAAGTAACTGGCTATAAGGAATGTTGTCCTTGATTTTGTGGATAATCAAAGTTATAATAATATTGTTCCGATAATATCATGACTAAAACTGAAATTGAATCATTAACCAGACAACGAATTAAGGAAGCCAAATTATTACTGGATAACCGTTATTATAATGGTGCATATTATTTAGCAGGATATGCTTTAGAATTTGCTTTGAAATCTTGTATTTTGAAAAACATTCGTAAGCAAACAATACCTGAAAGGAGTTTTTTAAATAATTTTTATACCCATGATCTATTTATCTTATTAAAAACAGCAGGTGTAGAAACTGCTAAAAATACAGAAGCGACAAGAGACAGTAACTTTGATACTAATTGGAGAATCGTAAAAGATTGGAATGAATCAAGCAGATATAAAACTTTTACAAAAGCAGAAGCAACTCAACTTTATTTAGCAACCACACAAAAATATGGAGGAGTATTAAGATGGATACAACAATATTGGTGAACAATAAGTTTGAAGAAGGAAAAGAATTATTAAAACTTTTAGACAACTCAATCTATAAATGTCCTATAGCTTACTGGATGTTTCACGAAGAAAGAAATGAATGGGAATTGGTTTTTGGTATCCCTCATCTTAAAGAAAAGGGTACAAGAGATTTTTATTCACTGTTGCAAAGTCTTATTCATAAAAACAATATTCATCTTACATTGGATAATGTTACTGTAAAAGATACGAGTGATGAGTTATTACGTGCTCTACGTTCTACAATTAAAACATCTTCCATCTTCAACAAAATTGAATTTTTCGGGAATTATATTAATGGAAAGAAGTTTCCTGATTCGATCATTTATAGAGTACGCTGATAAAAACAGCTTGCATTAAGGATTATCAAACAATATAAAACAAAACTCCCCGATAGAAAACCACCGGGGAGATACAACTAAAAACACGAAGTTTACTAAATGCTAATCCGGTTTTTTGCCATCTAAAAATGTATTCAGGGTAGAAAGATTCGCTTCTTTACTGCCATCTTTATTCACTGTTATTTTACTGTAATAATTTTCGGCGCCGGAAGTAACGCTGTTGCCATACAATTCCATATTGCGGCGCACATAAGCAGGCACGCTGTCAAACTCGCTGTTTACCTCTGCATTGTTCATATTGAACGATAAATTGCGCAGCTTGGCTACACGTTGCTGTGCACGCACTTTCTTTTCCATTTCTTCATTCGATTCAACATTGTAATCGTTGTTCAGTTGTGGTTGAACAGATGGCGTTCCTGCTGTTGGTTTAATCACCAATTCTAACTGCACATCTTCTTCAGTTTCGCCCATAAAAGGTTGGGTTGTTTTTGGCTGTTGAACAACTTGTTCAACCGGTGGCACAGGTTGCGTAGGTTGTGCCGGTTGCTGAACATACGTTTGTTGCTGTTGCGGCTGAAAGTCTTTCTGCGGCAGTATTTGCGGCTTGGCAGCTTCAGCATAAATGTTGGCTGGCTTGTTTAAAAAGCTACCAGTATTGGGTGTATGATAAACCGGTTGCACAGGCTGTTGCTGAACTGTTTGCACTACTGGCTTTTCTTTATATTCCATACGCAAATGCTCGGGCTTATCGGCAACAATTTGCGGCTTTTGAACAGGCTTTGGCTCTTGTATAAAATCAACCCGCAACACCATATTTTCTTCTTCCGCAGGTACAATTATTTTTGGCTGCGATAGGGGCGTAAAGTGCTTTGTTTCTACCGCCGGTTCAGACAGTTTTGGCATCAGCGGGTTTTCTTCTTTTGCCTGTACAACCGGCTGTTTGGGCGCTTCATTGTTTTCACTCAAACTCATTAATACCTTCTCTTGTTTAGGTTGCTGTTTTATAGCTTGGGTTGCTTTTGCAAAGGGGTCTTTTTGTTCAAAGCCCGTTGCAATTAAAGTGATGCCGATCTTATCTTCCAAGGCATTGTCGTAACCCATGCCCACAATTACATCTGAAAATTCACCGGCTTGCGAACGAAGATGATTGTTAATGATTTCCAACTCATCCATTGTGCATTCATTATCGCCTTCCGCACTGTTGATGTTGATTAAAATCCATTTCGCTCCGCTAATGTCGTTATCATTCAACAACGGCGAGTTCAAAGCTTCTTCAATTGCACGCTGGGCACGGTTTTCACCACCTACTGAAGAGCTTCCTAAAATAGCCACGCCGCCGTTTTTCATTACCGTGCATACATCGGCGAAATCAACAATAATATGTCCGCGACTATTTATAATATCGGTGATACATTTAGCTGCTGTTGCCAGTACATTATCGGCTTTTCCAAACGCATCACGCATTTTTAAATTGCCGTATTGCATCCGCAATTTATCGTTGCTGATAACAAGCAAGGTATCTACATACGGCTCTAATTGTTTAATGCCGTTTTCGGCTTGCGCATTGCGGCGTGGACCTTCAAACGGAAACGGTGTGGTTACAATGGCAACGGTTAAGATGCCAAGATCGCGACAAATTTTTGCAATGATGGGAGCGCCGCCGGTTCCGGTTCCGCCGCCCATGCCCGCACAGATAAAAGCCATGCGCGTATTCACTTCCAGAATGCGTTTGATTTCTTCTAAAGATTCTTCGGTTGCCTGCTTGCCCACTTCCGGGTTAGCACCCGCACCAAGCCCTTGTGTAAGATGCGGTCCTAATTGAATTTTATTCGGAATCTTGCTTTGCTCTAAGGCTTTTGCGTCGGTGTTACAAATAATAAAATCAACACCTTCAATGTCTTCACCAAACATAAAGTTTACAGCATTGCTGCCACCGCCGCCTACACCCAATACTTTAATGATAGAAGATTTTTGTTTTGGAATATCAAAATGAATCATTATGCTTTTTGTTTTAGTTGTTTTTAAAATTTGTGAGATGTGAAATGCGAGTAGTGAATGATGAGTATTTGGTGTATAATTCAACATTCATAACTCACTATCCGTTACTTCATTTCCATATCGCCTTCTTCTTTAAAAAGGTCGATGATACTATCTTTAAATTTGTCCCAGAATGAGTTTAAGCCTTTTTTCCGTTTGCTTATATCAACAGCAGGCGATGCCGCCACTGCAACTGTTTCTTTTTGAAACGAAGGCTCTTCTTTCTTTAATATTTGCGGAATATCGGTAACGCGTATAAATGAAGTATCAAATTCTTTCTTTTGACTTTCATAGTCGCTATACCCTTTTAATATCAAGCCTATGCAAGTTGCATACATAGGTTTTTTTAACTCATCAATATGGTTAGGAGCTAAGTGTTCGTTAGGCAAACCAATGCGTGCATTTAAGCCGGTAGTGTATTCGGTAAGCTGCATTAAATGTTTTAATTGCGAGCCGCCGCCTGTAAGAATAATGCCGCCATTCAACATACGTTCAAGACCGATTTGTTTTAAATGATACGTTACAAAATCAAGTATCTCGCTCATGCGCGCTTGTATGATATTCGCAAGATTTTTTACACTGATTTCTTTTGCAGGCATTCCTTTAATTCCAGGTATGGTAATGTAAGCATTGTCTTGCGCTTCGTTCGCCAGCGCACTGCCAAATTGCATCTTCATTGCTTCTGCCTGGCTTTTTAAAACACCCAATCCTAAACGGATATCGTTGGTAATGTTTTCGCCGCCGAAAGGAATAACAGCCGTGTGTTTTAAAATGCCATCATAAAAAATAGCAAGATCGCTTGTGCCACCGCCGATATCTAAAATGGCAACGCCAGCTTCCATATCGATATCGCTCATTACAGCCGCTGCAGAAGCGAGTGGCTGCAACACCAGATCTTTTGTTTTTAAATGACTTCTTTCAATGGCACGGTTGATGTTTCTGATAGCGTTTCTATCGCCGGTAATGATGTGAAAATTGGCGCCAACTTTTACACCGTTATAACCAACCGGGTCTTTGATGTTTTGAAAATTATCTACATGAAAATCCTGTGGAATTACTTCAATAATCTGGTCGCCGGCTGGTATGAATGTTTTGCGCTGATTCTCGATTAACTGGTCGATTTCTTCTTTTTTTATTTCCGTTTCGCTGTCTTGCCTTACAATGTCGCCGCGGGTTTGCAAGCTTTTAATATGATGACCCGCAACACCCACATACACTTCTTTAATTTCAAGATCGGGGTTGCTTTCATAACAGTTCATCAATGCCTGCTGAATAGCTTTGATAGTTTGGTCGATATTCAACACCTGACCATGTTGTACGCCGTTACTGTTGGCTCTGCCAAAGCCTAAAATTTCAAGCTTACCGGCTTCGTTTTTACGCCCGGCAATTGCAGCAATTTTGGTTGTGCCAATGTCTAATCCTACTATAATTGGCGCTTCATTTACGTTCATATATGTTCGTGCTTTAGTTGTTTTCTCATTTCCAATTTTAATTGCATGAGGCTATACATTCTCTTCACAGCATTGCAACATCAATAACAAGGACATTGTTATTAGTTGTGCAAAATTGATATAAGTAATCTGTGGTTTGCTGCTAAAACACAACATCAAAAAAGTAATTAGCAAGGATACAGGATTCTTCTTTTGCCTTTATTGTTTAAGAAATTGTAACATGCAAATACAACATTATTTCTTTGCAAAAAAGTATAGAGTGTACATTTATATGCTACGATTTTATTTCTTCACATATATAAGATTTAATCGGCTATTGCTCCTTTTGGCATAACAACCTTTTTACTGTGTTACTGTTTTTGGCTTACATTTTTTATAATTGGCTTTGCAGCTATGACATGTTTGTTTTTATTCTTCTTTTTTACAATTACAACGGTATCAACAGAGGCTTGAAATTGTGGTTGAAGCGTTGAATCGCGCAGCTTTTTTTGCATTGCATCTACCTGGCGAAAAAGCAAAGATGAGTCCTTTAAAATATCAGTGCCGGAACGCATTGCAGTTACTATGCGTTGTGCTAAAACTGAATCTACATAAGGCTTCGGCTCACCCCGCCTTGTTGCCACCACCTGATTGGAAAACGATACATTTATGGTTTCATATTTTTCAAAACCGCTCTTCGCCCACACCTGCTTATAAAATGCAAAAAGCCTGTTGAATTTCGATTCTAAACTATCTGCGCTGCCTAAAATTATTGTTTGATTACCCACAACCGGAATGATGTTAAAGCTGCTTTGTGATGTGATAACCACTTGCGAAACCTGTGCATTCCAAAACGAATCTTGTTGTACAAGCCTGGCTATATTTTTTACATCATTCAACAACAAACTATCCGGTTTTGAAAGATGCTTTTTATCAGACGAAAAAGAAGTAAACACGGGAACATGCGCCGTATAATCGTTGCTCAACGGCAACCGTTTTCCAGCCGAATCGATATAAAAAGAAGAGCCGCTTACAGTAAAAATTCTGGCTATCGGCTTGCGCTCCTTTATCTTCACCTGTAACACTTCGTTGTTATCAAAATACAACTCTGCATTTTGTACCCATGCATCTTTTTTTATAATGCTTTCAAGTGCTCTTAAATTGATGACATTTGTTTTTATGCCAATTTCAGCACCGTTCTTTTTTAAAATACTTTCAATGTCCTTCTCATCTACAAACGGATGTCCTTCGCTATCTTCAATTTCTACTTTTACAGCACTGCAAACAGAATGTTTTTTGTGTTGCACCGCAGCAATTAGCAAACCCCCTACTGCAATGGCAAGCAGGCACCAAAGAGTTACTATGATGCGTTGTTTTAACATGTTATAACAAGCTGTTTTTTACAGGGCTCACCAATGTATCAATGTCGCCGGCGCCGCACAGCGCCAGTAATTTTGGCTGCTCTTGCGCAATCACCTGCAACAAAACTTCTTTTGATAAAATCCGTTTGTTTTTAATTGTAATCTGATGAAAAATCAACTCGTTGGTTACGCCCTGCATTGGCAGTTCCCGTGCGGGATAAATGGGCAATAAAATAACTTCATCTGCAAGACTTAGCACCTCGCCAAATTCTTTATATAAATCTTTTGTTCTGCTAAATAAATGCGGCTGAAATACGATGGTTAATGGTTCTTTATACAAGCTGCGAACGCCTGTTATTAAAGCTCTTAATTCTTCGGGATGATGCGCATAATCGTCAATAAAAATGTGCTTTTCATTTTTAATAATATATTCAAATCTTCGTTTTACGCCCAGGAAGTTAGCAACCGCCGTTTTTATTTTTTTGTCATCAATATTTAACTGTTTTGCAATAGTAATAGCAACAATGCTGTTCTCTATATTGTGTAATCCGCCCATGTGCAAAACAACATCCTTCACCGACCAGTTTTTGCTCACAATATCATAATGGTAAGATCCCATTTTTACTTCTAAATTTCTTACAAACACATCTGCTCTATCATCACTAAAATGATAAGTAAGATATGTTGCAGCATTCAATTCACTACTGCGATGCAACCCATATTTAGTTAATAAAAAACCGTCAGGCTTTAGTTTTTTTGTAAACTGTATAAACGCATTCTCAACTTCTTCAGGTGTGCCATAAATATCAAGATGATCTGGGTCCATAGCAGTAACTACTGCTATATCGGGAACGAGTTTTAAAAATGAGCGATCGTACTCATCGGCTTCCACTACAACTACATTGTTGTTACTACTCCAAAAGTTGGTATTATAGTTAGTTGAAATGCCCCCCAGGAAAGCGTTTGAGCCATATCCGCTGTCGCGCAAAAGATGCGCCGTCATTGTAGTTATAGTCGTTTTTCCATGCGTTCCGGCAATACAAATATTGAATGAATTTTGTGTAACCCACTGCAATATATCGCTGCGTTTTACAACCGTATAATTGTTCTCTTTATAATAAATAAATTCTTTGTGATTTTTAGGAATGGCAGGCGTGTAAACCACCACATCAACGTTTTTAGGAATGAGGTTGATATTATCTTCAAAATGAATGGCAATGCCTGATTTTTCCAATTCGTCTGTAAGTGGCGTTGGCGTTTTATCGTAGCCGTTTACTGTTACGCCTTTGCTTTTAAAATAACGCGCCAATGCACTCATGCCAATGCCGCCGATGCCGATAAAATAAACAGAATTTATTTTTACATCAGGCGGAAGCAATGTTGATGATAGTTGATTGGTTTGGTTCATTGAAACCAGCATTTTATAAGCATTGTAAAATTTGTTGCGCAATTACTTCATCGGCGTTTGTAACCGCAAGCTTTGCAATATTAGCTCTCAATTGCTGTTGCCTGTTATCATCAAATAAAAGGTTGGTAACCGTGCTGAATAACTTGCCTCGTGTTTCATTATCCTTCACTACTAATGCTGCATTTTTATCAACCAGATATTGCGCGTTTGCACTTTGATGATTTTCGGCTGCATAAGGAAACGGAACAAAAACAACCGCTTTTTGCGCTGCGCATAATTCGGCTACCGACATGGCACCCGATCGTGAAATCACAACATCAGCCGCCGCATAGGCTTTGTCCATATCCTGTATAAAATCGCTCACCCAAACAAACGATTTTCCTTTACCTCTTTGCAAGTACATAGCAGCCGTAGTTTTGCCGGTTTGCCATATCAGTTGCGCATTTAACGATGCCAACTCGGATACATGATAAGCAAGCACTTCATTAATGCTTCGCGCCCCTAAACTCCCACCGATTGCGAGTATGGTTTTCTTATCATTTTCCAATCCGAAAAACGTTAACGCATCGCGTTGTGAGATGTTGATGTGAGCAATGGATTTTCTAATCGGGTTGCCCGACACAACAATTTTTTCGGATGAAAAAAATTTCTCCATACCATAAGAAGCCACAAAAATTTTAGTTGCTTTTTTTCCTAATAAAATATTGCTTTTACCAGCGAACGAATTGCTTTCGTGAATGAAGGTTGGAATGCCCTTTCGCTGTGCATAACGCAACACCGGAAATGAAGAATAGCCGCCAACACCAACCACTGCATTAGGCTGAAACCGCTTTACAATTTTACTAACCCGAAAAAAGCTTTTTATCAATTTAAAAGGTAGTGTAATATTCTTGAAAAGCGAGCCTCTGTTGAAGCCAGCAATGTCAATACCTTCAATATGGTAACCTGCCTGCGGCACTTTATCCATCTCCATTTTCCCTTTCGCACCAATAAACAAAAACTGTGAGGAAGGCTGCAACTTTTTTATTGCATTGGCAATAGCAATGGCAGGAAAAATATGACCTCCTGTGCCACCGCCCGCTACGATAAAACGAAGGCTTTTGTTATTTGCAAGGTCTATTGATTCTGTCATGTTAAAATAAAATCTTCCGCTGAACTATTATGCAAACGCAGGTTTTGTTTTTATTGATTTTTCATCCGTTGGCATGTTCGTTTGTTCTGCTAACGGTTGTACTTTTTTTCCTTCCAATTGCTCAACATTTCTTGCCACGCTTAAAATTATACCGATAGCCGCACAGGTAAATAAAAACGAACTTCCGCCCATACTTACTAATGGCAGTGTAACGCCTGTAACCGGAGTTAAGTTTACGTTTACCGCCATGTTTGCAAGGGCTTGTATCACCATGCTAAAACTTAAGCCCAGCGCGAGAAAAGCGCCAAACGCATAAGGGCATCTCTTAAAAATATTTATACACCGAAATAAAAAAACCATGTAAATAAAAATAATGAACGCGCCACCTATCAAGCCGTATTCTTCAATGATAATGGAGTAAATAAAATCGTTATACGCCTGTGGTAAAAAGTTACGCTGTCGGCTTTTACCAGGACCCAGTCCATACAACAGACTGCCGTTGGCGATGGCGATGTTTGCCTGCTGAACCTGGTAAGGAATCGCATCATCTTTTGCATAAATAAAATCCTGCACACGACTAACCCAGGTTCCAAATCTTCCTAACGAAGTAAGTTTTTCGGATACTTTGTTTTTATGCAATTCTTTTATACCGTCGTTTGTTTTACCGGTGTAAGTAGTTACTGCTATAGAAATAATTAATAAGACCGGTAACAAAGCCACACCGATGAATAATAAAAGATGTTTGATGTGAACACGACCGATGAACAATAATATTAATGAGGTTGCGCCTGTTAATAATGCGTTGGAAAGGTTAGCGGGCATGATTAAAATACAAGTTAGCGCAATAGGAACAATTAACGGAACAAACCCTTTTGAAAAGTCTTTAATCACTTCCTGCTTTCGGCTTAATTGCCTTGATAAATACATGAACAAAGCCACTTTCGCAAAGTCGCTGGTTTGAAATGTCATATTGATGACAGGCAGCTTTATCCATCGGCTGCCTTCATTAATTTGTGCGCCAAAAAATAAAGTATAAATAAGAAGCGGTATGGAAATAAGATACAGTATCAATGCTACTCTTGAAAAAATTGTATAGTTGATACGATGCAAAAAATAAATAATGAGCAGCCCGATAACAATGAAAGAAAGCTGCTTGAAAAGATATACTTCTGTATTGCCTTTGTACATTTTATAAGCCAGCGAGCCGGTGGCGCTATACACTACAAGCACCGATGCCAAAGCCAGCAATAGTACGCAACTCCAAATGTATTTATCGCCTTTTGCCTTGCTGCTTAAGTGGCGGAAGAAAGGTTGTTGTAAACTTAATAAATTTGCCATAATAAAAACTAATTACAAGGCTTTCACGGCATCTTTAAATTGCTTGCCCCTGTCTTCATAATTTTTAAACAAATCAAACGAAGCGCAAGCCGGACTTAATAGAACCACATCTCCTTTGTCGGCAGCTTCAAACGATTGTTTTACTGCATCAACTGCCGATGCAGTATCCACAACCTGAACAATTTTATCAAACGCTTCATGTATCTTTTTATTATCAATTCCAAGGCAAACAATCGTCTTTACTTTTTCGCGTACCAAGTCTTCAATTGCCGAATAATCGTTGCCTTTATCAACGCCGCCCAATATTAAAATAATTGGCTTCGCCATGCTTTCTAATGCAAACCAGGTGCTGTTTACATTGGTGGCTTTGCTGTCGTTTATAAACTCAACACCACGCACTACAGCTACCGGCTCCATGCGGTGTTCCAGCGTTTCAAAACTTTCCACCGCTTCTCTTATATTCTCCTTGCGAATATCCATTGTAAGCGCTGCGATGCCTGCCGCCATTGTGTTTGATTGATTGTGTTTTCCTTTTGCAGCGAAGTTGTAAATGTTCATACTAACTCTCTCTTCATTCGCTTTCATCATAATTTGGTCGCCTTTTACAAAAGCTCCTTTTTTTGGTTCTTGTTTCATAGAAAATGGCAATAATTTACTGGTTATTAAAACGCTTTCTAATTTCTTCATAATCACTTCATCGTCCAGGTTGTAAATGAAGTAATCATCAGGGGTTTGTTTATTTATGATCTTGAATTTGCTGCTGATGTAATTGTCAAAGCTGTAATTGTATCGGTCTAAATGGTCTTCTGTAATGTTTAGTAAAATGGCGATGTGCGCTCTGAAATCAACGATATCATCCAACTGAAAAGAAGAAATTTCAGCGATGTATAACGGCTTCGGATTTTCCGCAACCTGCTTTGCAAAGGAGTAACCGATATTGCCAACAATTGCACAATCTAACCCTGCCGTTTTGCAGATGTGATACAGCATGGATGTTGTTGTACTCTTGCCGTTACTACCGGTGATAGCAACAATTTTGCTGTCGCCTGTAAAGCGAAAGGCAAGTTCAATCTCACTAATTACCGGAATGCCTTTGTTTCTAATTTTTTTTACGATTTCAATTTTTTCAGGAATGCCGGGGCTTTTAATTACTTCATCTACGTTTAAAATTCTTTCTTCCGAATGATGGTTTTCTTCCCAATCAATTTCATTATTGGTTAGTTCATTTTTATAGTTTTCTTTTATTATTCCGCCATCGCTTACAAACACTTTATAACCTTTCTGTTTGCCAAGCAAAGCTGCGCCGACACCGCTTTCACCGGCACCCAAAATCACTACTGACCAGGGATTATGAACCACGGATGTTTGCACTTCGTTGTATGTTTTACTGTCGGTCATTTATTTCGAATGTTTTCTTTTGGTAGCCAACATTTATAACTCCGGTTAAGCATCGTTCGGCCTAAGGCGGAACCTTATTACTTTAGACTTTTTAGCATCTTTTTTCTTGTCCTTCCCCGTTTGTGAAGAAGGCTTAGAAGAGGTCTTATCGTATCTTCAGCGTTACTATCGAAAGCAACACGCACAAAATTGTTACAATCCAAAAGCGTATTGCAATCTTGCTTTCATGAAACCCTTTTTTTTGATAATGATGATGCAAAGGGCTCATCAAAAAAATACGCTTGCCTTCCCCGTATTTTTTTTTTGTGTATTTAAAATAACTCACCTGCAACACCACACTTAGGTTTTCAACCAAGAACACACCGCAAAAAATAGGTACTAATAACTCTTTTCTTACAATCACAGCTAACGAAGCGATGATGCCACCCAATGCAAGACTTCCTGTATCGCCCATAAACACTTGTGCAGGGAAGGCATTGTACCACATAAAGCCAACACAGGCGCCTACCAGCGCACCAACAAAAATGGATAACTCCGCAAGGTTGGGTATGTACATAATGTTAAGATAATCAGCCAAAAGATAGTTGCCGCTTACATACACGAATACGCCCAAACCCGCGCCGATAATGGCACTCACGCCGGCAGCCAATCCATCCAACCCATCCGTTAAGTTGGCTCCATTGGATACGGCGGTAATAATAAATGTGATGATTAAAATGTAAGGAATCCATGTATATTTTTCGGCACCCGGGCCTATCCAGCTTATTAGCTTGCTGTAATTAAACTCATGTGTTTTTACAAATGGAATGGTAGTGATGGGCGTTTTTACTCTTGCAAAACGAACTGCTTTTCCATCTCGCACTCTTGTAATTTCGTTCAATGTTTTTTCGCCTTCATGGATGCCTCTTTCAACACCATTCTCACTGATAATCTCTCTTTCAACAACAACGGCGCTGTTGAAATACAGCGTTACGCCAATGATGATTCCTAACCCAATCTGACCAACAATTTTTGATATGCCCGCAAGCCCGTCGCTGTCTTTCTTCTGATATTTTTCACCTTTTTGTTGCGCAGATCTTCTTGCTTTTAATTTAAAATAATCATCCAAAAAGCCAATAAAGCCAAGCCATATCGTGCATAAAATCATCAACCGGATATATACTTTATCAAGGTCGGCAAACAACAATACCGGAATTAATATCGAAAGCAAAATGATGATGCCGCCCATTGTTGGCGTGCCTTTTTTTTGCTGCTCGCCAGCCAAGCCAAGGTCGCGTACGGTTTCACCAATCTGATTGCGTTTTAAAAGATTAATTAATCGTTTGCCATATAATGTTGCTATAAGAAGAGATATAATAACTGACATCACTGCGCGGAACGTGATAAACTGAAACAGTCCTGCACCGCTCAAATGAAATTCTTTTCCCAGCCAGTTAAATAAATAGTATAGCATCTTTTTATTTTAGATGACAGTTGTTGGTTGACGGATGACAGATAAAACATCATTCTGTCATCCGTCATCTTATATCTGTCAACTCATTTATTCAATAATTCAAAACAAGCTTTCAACACCGCTTTGTCATCAAAACTGTACTTTACGCCTTTAATATCCTGATACTTTTCATGACCTTTTCCAGCCACCAAAATGATGTCTTCTTTGTTGGCAATTTCCACCGCAGTTTGTATGGCACCTTTTCTATCAATAATTGCCTGGCTTTTTCGTTTTGCAGCGCTGTTTAAGCCTTGCTTCATATCGTTTATAATATTTTCGGGGTTTTCACTACGCGGGTTGTCGCTTGTTAATATCACTTTATCACTCAACTCGCACGCAACCTGCGCCATCACAGGGCGTTTTGTTTTATCTCTATCGCCGCCACAACCCACAACAGTGATTACCTGCTCGTATCCTTTACGCAATTTTTTTATAGTAGATAGTACATTTTCTAATGCATCGGGCGTGTGGGCATAATCAACTATACCAATGATGTTGTTGTGGCTAACGATGTAATCAAACCTTCCTTCCGCTCCTTGCAATGCACTTAATACGCGAAGCACTTCATCGCGATTTTCGCCAAGGCAAATAGCAGCTCCATACACTGCCAATAAATTATAGGCATTAAACTCACCAATTAAGCGGAAATGCACTTCTTTTTCATTTACTGTCATTATCAAACCGGTCAGTGCATTCTCTAAAATCTTACCCTTAAAATCAGCCAGATTTTTAAGGCTGTAATAATATTTTTGAGCGGCCGTATTTTGCAGCATTACGGCGCCACGTTTATCATCCAGATTGGAAATAGCAAATGCAGATGAAGGCAAATGATCGAAGAAAGATTTTTTTACACGGATGTACTCATCAAATGTTTTATGATAATCCAGATGATCATGGGTAATGTTGCTGAACAAGGCACCTGTAAATTGCAAGCCTGTAATGCGATGTTGGTGAATAGCATGGCTGCTGCATTCCATAAACACATGTGTGCAACCTTCATCAAGCATACGCTTTAATAAAGCGTTTAAACTAATTGCATCGGGAGTAGTGTGTGTTGATGGTAATACTTCATTTCCAATCTGATTTTGCACCGTGCTGATTAAACCGCAGGTGTAGTTCAATTTTGAAAACAATTTAAATAAAACAGTTGCAATGGTTGTTTTACCATTCGTTCCTGTTACACCCACTAATTTTATTTTATTTGATGGCTCGCCATAAAAATTATGCGCTATGTAAGCCGCCGCTTCCTGCGTATTGCTGGCTTTTAAATACGTGATGTTTTCTAATAACATCACAGGCATTTCTTCACAAACAACTATCGTTGCGCCATGTTCAATAGCTGTATCAATAAAGGAATGACCATCACTCACCGCGCCGCGGATCGCTATAAATAAAGAACCCGCCGTTACTTTGCGCGAATCAATCTGCACATCGTTTACTTCTTTATTTGTGCTTCCATTAATCGCCTGCAAATGCACTTTGTACAATATGTTTTGAAGATTCGCCATGTTTGTTTTTGCACCACTAACACACCAGGAAATGAAATGGTATAAAAGCTTTGTTTTATAATTATTTTCTTCGTGAACCTCATAAACCTTTGCGGCTTCGTGGTTCAGCCTATTAATTCAATTCTATTTTTACCAACTGCCCTTTGCTGATGGAAGCGCCGCTTTCCACCGATTGCGCTGCCACTTTTCCTGCACCTTTCGCGCTTACTTTCAAGCCCAGGTTCTCACATAAATAAACCGCATCTTTTAAGCCCATGCCTTGCAGGGAAGGCATTTGAAGAGATGAAATTTTTACGCCCTGTTCTACCGATGCTGTTGCCTCTTTTGAAAGATGAATCCATTCATTATTATCATTCATTCCAACTACAGGAAGCCTCAATGTATTTTCAATGATGTTCATCTCATCTTTTGAAGCGGTGTAGGAATAATTCACACTATCATTTTTATGGATGCCTGCATATTGAGCTTCGTTGTTTTGATGCACATACATGGTGTACAAACGATCCGAGATTTCTTTAAAAACAGGAGCCGCTAACAAACCCCCGAAATGAACCGGTGCGTGAGGTTTTGTTTTAATAACTACCATGCAGGTAAACTGCGGATCCTCTGCCGGAAAGTAGCCAACAAAAGATGCCTGATACACACCATCATCGTAAGTATAAAATCCATCGGCAACATGCGCAGTACCTGTTTTACCAGCTACTTTGTAAGCGCAATTTTGAAAGGCGACCTTGCCGGTTCCCATTGTTGTAACCGCTTCCATACATTGCCTTGCAGCTTTTATAACAGATGGACTGCAAATACTTTCGCGCAAAACAGTCGGCTCGAATTGTTTGATGATAGTCCCGTCTTTTTGAATGCTATTCACGAGGTACGGCTTCATCATTTTACCACCGTTTGCAACGGCATTGTATAATGTAAGCGTTTGCAAAGGACTTACCTGGATGGCATAACCAAAACTCATTGTTACCATTGCATGAAGCCCTTCATTTGTTTTATTCAGGCGTGGCAAACGCGGTTTGGTTTCGCCTGATAAATCAATGCCGGTAACAGAATCTAATCGGAACTGATGTAAGTAATTTGAAAATTTAGCAGGCTGCGAAGCGAATGTGTTCCAGGCAATTTTACTCATCCCTACATTGGAGCTATGTGCAAAACATTCTTCCACCGTCATCACAGGTTTGGGCATCGTTTCTGCTTCATTTACATCGCGCACGCCAACATAACCTTCACCAGTGCTGCCCACTTCAACAGGAGTGTTGATGTTTGTTTTTCCTTCACTTAAAACAGATAATAAAGTAGCCAGTTTGATGGTAGAGCCTGGCTCTGCGGTTCGCATTGCATAATTATAATCTTCCCAGTAAGTGCCATCGGAACGGCGACCTAAGTTCGCCATCGCTTTTATTTTTCCGGTGCTTGTTTCCATTACAATGCAGGTACCTGTTTGCGCTTCGCTTTGCTGCATTATGTTTAGTAAAGCATTCTCAGTAATCTCCTGAATGTGCACATCCAATGTGGTGATAACATCTTTGCCATCTTCGGGTTCAATGTCCAACGCTTCATTAACAGGAACCGTTACGCCGCCGCCGATAGAACGCACCAAACGCTTGCCGGTTGTGCCTTTCAGCACGGTATCGTACGTTTGCTCCAAACCAATCTTCTGTGCATTCTGCCTTTGCAAACCAATGGTTCTATAAGCCAGCATTTGATACGGATTTAAACGAATGCTCCGCTCTTCGGCTATAAAGCCGCTTTTGTTTCTGCCCAACCGAACCAGCGGAAAAGTGTGCAGCTTTTGATAATCGCGGAAGCCAACTTTTTTATGCAGTAAAAAATAACGGTCTTTTTGTTTATAGCCTTCGTTTAAAATGCGTTTGTAATCGGCTTTGGTTTTATCGTTAAATAAGTTAGCCAAATAATAACTTAATGAATCTACATTCTCTCTAAAATTTCTACCGCTTTTTTCGCGTAATCCTTCAGCGCCAAAATCAATATAAATATCAAACTGCGGAATGCTGGTGCTTAACATTTGCCCGTCTTCGCTGTAAATGGTTCCGCGCTCGGCTTCTACTTCTTCAATTTTTTGATGAAGACTATCACTCATGGCGCGCCAGCTGTTACCCTGCACTTCCTGAATGTTGAAAGCCTTACCAATGATGCAAAAACAAACAATTACCAACACAATAAAACACAGGTACACCCTCCAGAGGATGTCGCGTTTTACTTCTATGGTGGAGGCGGGCTTCATTTATCTTTATCTTCTTTGGTATTATCAATTGCAATGTGCATTGGCAATTCGGGTGATATTTTTAAACCCAGCGGTGCGGCGGCCTGCACCATCTCGGCTTCGCGGCTTTTATACATCAATTCACTTTTGGCAGTTTTATATTCATACTGCAATTCCTTTAACTCATTGGATGTTGCGTTGATGTTGCGAATGGTTTTATCGGCGTAATGACCATTGGCGATGTACAGCACCGCAAGCACCGCAAGGAATAAAAAGAAAGGAATATTTTTTACCACCCAACCGTAGTTGATGATTTGCCTTACGGATGCTTTTATTTTTTTCCCTGCCATTTGTTTTTGTTTTGCCCTTCTCCATCTGTGGAGAAGGGTTGGGATGAGGTTATAATTTCTCTGCCACACGCAGCTTTGCACTCCTGCTTCTGCTGTTTTGTTTTACTTCATTTTCCGTTGGTACTGTTGGTTTTTTTGTAATGATGAGAAACTCCTTTTTTCTTTCTGTATTGATGAAAGGGTTCTCATCTCTTTCTTCTTCAAATGAACCGTTTTTGAAAAAGTTTTTTACCAGTCTGTCTTCGCCCGAATGAAACGTAATGATAGCGATGCGCCCTCCTTTTTTTAGCATATCTGTTGATTGCTGCAACAACTCTTTCAGCGCTCCCATTTCATCGTTTACTTCAATACGCAATGCTTGAAACACCTGCGCGAAATATTTGTTAGGTGCCCCCTTCACCACCGGTTGCAGTGAAGACATAAAAGACTCAATTGTTGTAAAAGAGCTGTTGTTACGATGTTCAGCAATGTGCTTCGCCAACGTTTTTGCATTGGTTACTTCGCCCCACATTTCAAACATCTTATGCAGCTGTTTCTCACTGTAATTTTTCAAAACATCAGCCGCCGTTGTATTTTGCCGCTTGTCCATTCTCATATCCAGCGGTCCTCGAAACCGAATAGAAAAACCACGCTCACTTTCATTAAACTGATGACTGCTTACGCCTAAATCCGCCAGTATGCCATCTACCTTTTCAATTTTATGCAACCGCAAAAACCGTTGCAGATAACGAAAATTATTGGGTATAAAAACAACACGTTCATCTTGCGGCACATTGCTCTGTGCATCTTCATCCTGATCAAATGCAAAGAGCTTCCCTTCTTTATTCAATTGTTCCAAAATACCTTTGCTATGCCCGCCGCCGCCAAAAGTGCAATCCACATACACGCCATCCTTTTTTATTTGCAACACTTCCAATGTTTCGCTGTATAAAACCGGAACATGATAAGCGTTAACCTCATCACCCGCCTTCTCCACCGTTGGAGAGGGCGCTTGGGAGGAATGATATGATGTTGCCTCTTTCATCAGATTGTAACATTATAATCTACCATCACACTCTTGGCATTATCGCTGAAGTTGACGCTTAACGATTCAATGAGCTGTTTGTATTTCAACATATCCCAAATTTCAAGTTTGTTGGTGGCAGACGACAGCGTTATATCTTTTTGTAAACCTGCATATTCTTTCAATGTTGGCGGTATCAGCATTCTGCCTGCGCTGTCTAATTCCACCTCACTTGCACTTCCTAAAAAGAACCGCCGGAATTCCCTTACTTTGGGGTCAAAATCGTTTAACCGGCTTAATTTTTCGTAAATGGGTTTCCAACTGGAAGAAGGATATAACCATAAACATTTTTCGGTGCCACGACAAAGCACAAAGCTGTTTTCTCCTTCAGGCAATTGCTTTTTAAAATTGCTTGGAAGCAGGAAACGACCTTTGAGATCGAGCGTAGATTCATATTCACCTAGAAAACCAGTCATTGATTTTTGAAATACTATTTATTGACACAAAATAACACTTTTTACCACTTTGGATTTTAAAAAGAGAGGTCTTATTTTATCCACCCATTGTGAACAATGCTGAAAGCCTTACTGCCATTGGTTTATAGACTGATCTTATAAAAGAAATTAAATTGTATCTGTGATTTAGCTGTGGAAAACCTGTGCATAGCAATGATTAAAAAAGAAGATTTATTAATAAAAGATTTTTATTACAACTTGCCGGAAGATAGTGTGGCTAAGCATCCTTTGCCGCAACGCGATGAAAGTAAGCTGCTTATTTACAAGGATGGAAACATAGAGCAATCTATCTATAAAAAACTTCCAAAATTTTTACCGCACAACTGCTTACTCATTTTCAACAATACAAAAGTTACCTACGCAAGATTGCTGTTTGCAAAACCTACCGGAAGCACCATTGAATTGTTTTGTTTAGAACCTGCCGATGAGTATAAAGATGTTACAACCGCCATGATGCAGCGCGGAAGTGTGCAATGGAAATGTTTGGTTGGCAGAGCCAAAAAATGGAAAGAAGAACTGTTGGTAAACAGGAAAGAAAATGGCAAACGGCAAATAGTTTTAAGCGCAAAAAAATTAGCAAAAATAGAGGGTTTGTTTTTAATCCAATTTAGCTGGAATGATGATGAGGTAAGCTTTGCAGAAATTTTGCACTTATTTGGAAACATCCCGTTGCCGCCTTATTTAAACAGAGAAGCTGAAGATGAAGATACAGAGCGTTACCAAACTATTTACGCCAAACAAGAAGGATCGGTAGCAGCGCCAACAGCAGGCTTGCATTTTACAGATGATTTGTTTACCGATTTAAAAAAGAAAAGCATTGACCCTTATTTTATAACGCTTCATGTAGGTGCCGGAACTTTTAAACCGGTAAAAACAGAGACGGTTGCAGAACATAAGATGCATGCTGAATGGATTGATGTTTCGGTTGGATTTATTGAATGTTTATTGAAGAAATTACCTGAAAAAATTATAGCCGTTGGAACCACATCTTTGCGTACAATTGAAAGCCTTTACTGGCTTGGTGTAAAAACAATAATAAAAGAAAACGCAACGCCCGGAAGTTTGTTTTTACTCCAGTGGGAAGTTTATGATTTACCAAAAGGCATTTCTGCTTTTGATGCTTTGCAGGCACTATTACGTTGGATGAAAAAAAATAAACTTCAAAAAATTATCACCCAAACACAAATTATTATCATACCTGGCTACGAACTACAAATGGCTGATGGTTTGATAACAAATTTCCATCAGCCGCAATCAACTTTATTATTGCTTATTGCCGCTATTGTTGGTGATGACTGGAAGAAGATTTATGATTATGCTTTACACAATGATTTTCGCTTTTTAAGTTATGGCGATGGAAGTTTATTGTGGAAGAAAGATAAAACTTAAAATTGCAGTAAGCTATCAATATTTTACATCTCTCTGGATTGATGATGAGCTATACAATACTTGTTAGATCATCATTGTAAACATAAATTACACGACAATTCTTGTATAATATCTGTCTTAGTTCTTTATAGCTTCTAATCCATGCTCAATTCTTTACAATAAATCAGTTCTTTAATCACTCTGCATCAAAATGTATAAATCGTTCTTCTTGCATTGCTTCAATGGCTTCAAATACTTGTTTTTTGTGAGTACCACAGTTTCATTCTTTTATGCAATTCATACTTTTAATTCCTGCTATAATACCGTAATGTATTACTGTTATTTTTATCAAAAATAATTCTGCTGTTTTCCAAAATATCTTCAGCCGTAACGGTTTGATATTTGCCCAATTCTTCGTTCATTAAATCGGCTTTGCCAAGCAATTCATAATACGCCAAACTATTAGCGCGATTCATAACTGTCATGTCTTCAAACGCAATGCTGCTCTCGGTTTTATTCTTTACTTTTCGCAACTCTGTTTCGCTTACCAGCGATGATGTTATCTCCTCTAACTCTATGTCAATCGCACGTTCCGCATCTTCCATCTTTCTGCCTTTTACCAGCTTGCCTTCTATCGCCAGCAATCCTGTATCGGTACTGCCGAAATGGTAGCAATCAATGTTAGAAAACAACTGCTTTTCTTTTACTAAACTTTGATATAACCTTGATGATTGACCACCGCCAAATATTTCCGTTACCAGTTCAGTAGCATAATAACCGGCATCCAACCGAGCAGGCATGTGCCAGGTTTTATACAACGCATCTAACGGCACATCGGCATAAACATCCAACATGCGCGCTGCGGTTTGCTTTGGTTCTTGCTGCACATTACGGCTGTATTTTTCTCCCGCTGCAATGGGTTCAAACCATTTGCCGGTAAGTGCTTTTACTTGTTCTATTGTTACATTTCCGGCAACCACCAAAATTGCATTGGCAGGCGTGTAATGCTGAAAGAAAAACTGCTTTACATCTTCAAGCTTTGCGTCTTCAATGTGTTGTAAGTTTTTCCCAATTGTCATCCACCGATAAGGATGCGTAGTGTAAGCCAGCTCACGCATTTTATGCCATGCGTCACCGTAAGGTTTGTTAATATAATGTTCTTTAAATTCTTCACTTACTACCTTGCGTTGCACTTCCAAACTCCTTTTTGAAAATGCAAGACTTAACATGCGATCACTCTCCAGCCAAAATGCGGTTTCTAAATTTTGAGCAGGCAGCTGGCAATAATAATTCGTAAGGTCGTTGGTTGTATAAGCATTGTTTTCACCGCCGGCTTTTTGCAATGGCTCATCATAATCTTTTATGTTCATACTGCCGCCAAACATCAGGTGTTCAAACAAGTGCGCAAAGCCTGTTTTATTAGGGCTTTCATCGCGTGCGCCCACATCATACATCACGTTTACTACTGCCATCGGGGTTGTTATATCTCTGTGTACCAGCACCCGCAATCCATTCTCTAAAACAAATCTGTCGTATGTAATCATAAGCCGCGAAGATAAAAGAAAAGCTATAAGCTTTCAGCTACCAACTGTGAGCTGTTAACTGCAAGCATTGAATGTTAGATATTTCATTATTACTCATTCTTTCCCGCTTGTAGGTTGCAACTCATAGCTCGCAAGTAATACCTCAAAGCTTACGGCTTACGGCTTGCAGCTTTCTTTGTCATTTCCCCGTAACAAATTGTTATCCTTTCCTGCCACCATTTCTTTTTTATTAATTTTGTTTTTACAATGATTTTAAATTGGTAAATTGTTGCTTAATTCCAAGTAAGAATAAAAATGAATTGATATGATAAAAACAGGCAATTCCGTTATCAGCATTTACACAGAAATGACGCCCAATCCTGAAACAATGAAGTTTGTTGCTAACAAGCTGTTGTACCCGGGTAAGAGTATAGATTTTCAGGATGAAATGAATGCATGGCCTTCGCCGCTGGCGAAAGAGTTGTTCTCATTTCCGTTTATAAAAAGCGTTTTTATAGCAAGCAATTTTGTAACGCTTACTAAGACATCTGATACCGAAGACTGGCAGGATGTGATTCCTTCCATTAAAGAATTTTTGAAAGAATATTTAGAGAATGGCGGCGTTGTTGTGAACGATGATGAAGTGGCGAAAATAAAGCAGGAGGCAAGCAACACTGTAGCTGCGGATGATGATGATGTAGTAAAAAGAATTAAAGAATTACTTGATAATTATGTAAAGCCCGCTGTTGAAATGGATGGTGGTGCGATACAGTTTAAAAGCTACACCGATGGCACTGTGAACCTTATGCTGCAAGGCAGTTGTAGCGGTTGCCCTTCTTCGATGATTACGTTGAAAGCCGGCATTGAAGGCATGATGAAACGCATGATTCCTGAAGTGAAAGAAGTGGTTGCAGAAGCCGAATAAATACTAATGTGTAAGAAATAAAAAGCGTTTCAAAAATGAAACGCTTTTTTGTTTTATTGAATGCTGTTAAATACAATCTCATTTATTTTTACAGGATATTTCTTTTTAAGTTGGGCTATCCATTTGTCTTCCATCACCTGCTGATAATCGTTAATTACCATGCCTTTGGCTTCTTCAAAACTGCGCTGTTCAGGTTGCCTGTAAACAGATAGTATATACGAAAACGAGTATCCATTGCCACCGTTCACCGGCACAATTTCAGTTAAAGAATTTTGGAGAATATCAGAAGAATTCTTTCCCACTAATTGCTCTTTCTCAAAGCGGCTGCTATCGGCTTGTGCAAGGCTTCCATACGAATCTACAATAGTCCGCCAATCAGCAGGGCGTTCCTTTATTTTTTGCGCTAATTCGTTCGCTACTTCTTTATTATTAGCTGTTACCGTAATGGCGCTTGCACCCGGCATCCACTTATAGTTTTCTTTGTGCATTTTGTAATATTGCAATAAGCCTGTTGTATCCTGCGAAGCTTTGCTCCAAACGTGTTTGTCCATCGCGGCAAACAACAAATTGGCATCATTAAATTCATTCAGCTGGTCTTTTAATTCTGGATGAAATTCTTCGATGTTTTGTTTGTAATCATTAATAGTTGCATAGTTGATGAACTGCCGCATTAATAGTTCATAATTAAGTTTTGTATTGCCTTCACTAATTTTCATTTGAACAAATTGAACCCAATCGCCCGCCTTAATTTTTTTATGAATAAACGAAAACAAAATTGTGCTTCTACTCATGCTCGCCAAACGGGCAACATCGTTATTTTTTAATGCACTATCCGTAAACTTCCATAGCTCATCTTTATTATAAACGGCGGGCATGTAGCCGGTTGCAATTATCCATTTTTTTTGAAGGCTTTGCTTTGCAACAGCAAGCCTGTTGTCTCCTTTTATTTTTTCCTGCATGGCGGCTTTTATGGTAATATCATTTGTATCGACAACAGCGTTTTCTTTTTCAATCAATTTTACAATGTTATAACCATAAGCGGTTAGGAAAGGTTTAGATATATCACCTTCTTTTTGCAAGGTAAATACCGCCTGCTCAAAGTCGGTGCTGTATTGCCCCACACTCACTTCTGTTGTAGTTTGGTTGTTTCTTTTTCTGGGGTTGAACATTGCTTGTAACTCAGCGAAAGAAGCGCCTTTTTGGATGAGATTATAAACCGAATCTGCTTCGTGTTTAGTTCTTAATTTTTCGCCATCAGAAGCAGTTGGTGAAATGGCGAATAAGATGTTTTGAATTTTACGTTTACCCAATGCCGGGCGCTCACTGATCTCTTTAAAAATATGATAGCCGATGCGACTATGATAAGGCTTTGCATATTCTCCCGGCTTTAGATTATAAACGATATTTTCAGCTTCATAAGGCAACGTAAAAGAGGTAATAAAACCGATGTTTCCGCCGTTTGTTTTTATTGCAGAATCAAATACAAATTGCTTTACAACATCGGTAAACGATCTGCCGTTTTTTAAGAAACTATACGCCTCATTAATTTTAGCAAACGCATCTGTTGTATCGTCATTTTTATCGAAAGGAATATACACTTGAGCCAGTTCAACATCTTTTTGGCTTCGCGAAAACGCTTCGCGAACAAGGCTGTTCATGTTCGCTTCGTTATTGATGGCTGTCTCTGCCAAGTCCATTTTAAAGTTATCCGCTTCGCTTTTGTATTCATCCGTTTCGTTCAATTTTTCATCTAAAGCCGCCTGTACTTTCAGTTTGTATTTGATGTACAAATCGAGATAACTTTTTAGCAATTTTTTTCGGCTTGTTGTATCAGCAGAAGGGTTCTTATCAAAGGCTTTCAAAAACTCATTTTTACTTACCGCTTTGCCGCCATAAGTAAATAATGTTTGCGAATGAATTTGAGTAACAGTAAAAAAAAGGCAAAAGAAAAGGAGGATTGTTTTCATGTGTTAGTGGTTAGCTATCAGTTTTGTATTTGTTGTATTTTGGTATTCTTGAAACTTGTCTCTTGCTCCTTTTATTTCACTTCCGTCTTCGACTGATGGTTCATCACTTCATCAAACTGAAGCAGGCTTAAACCCTTTGCCAGTATGTGTTTGTCCTTATCAAGCAGGTACATCGTTGGCGTTTGATACACGTCGTACAACTGGCGATAGTTAGCGCGGTTTGCCGTTTCATCAGCAGTTTTGGCTTCTTTGGTTTGATATACATTTGTCCAGTCCTGCAGGTGATGTTCGTTCAAAAATACTTTCCATTCTTTTACCGCCGCATCTGCCGTGTTCACGGCAAAAACCTTCACTCCATCTTTCTTCCATTTGGCTTTATAAATACTATCTACCCGCGGCACTTCTATTTTACAATGACTGCAATTGGGATCCCAAAACACAATAAAAGTAAACGGTGCTTTTACGCTGTATAATGAATGCGTTTTACCCAGCGTATCCGTCAAATCCAATTGCGGCGCTGGTTCGCCAATCTGGTTTGCCATCAGGCTATAAGCGCGGTTAAAAATGTATTTGCGCTGATCGGGTTTTAGCCAGGCAGTATCTCCTTTTGAAAAATAATTTTCAAACAAAAACAAAAACACTTTATCCTGACCCATGATTTCAGGATTGATGTATTTATCGGTAAACTTTCCCAGCAAATATTGAAACATATCCTTGTTGGTGCGAGAGGAAAGCAGCATGTAATTAACTTCCTGGCTAACGCTGTCGGACTGCGGCGAAACATAATTTTTAAAATATTCATCAATCTTCGGATCGAAGAACGGCGTGTGCAGCAAACGGCTGTCATCAAACGGAACATCATCCCAAAAATGATCGCGTGTATAATAGAACGCCTGTGCAGAGTTGGGTTTAATATTAGCAGGCACTTCAGGGCGTTTCATGGTTTTAAAAAAAAGGGCCAGCATTGAAGCCGAATCGTTTTTTATGGTGTTTTCACGGTAAGCAGTTAACGCATCATCTTCTTTTTGCAAATCGGCGTTTATCCTGACAGAATCACCTTTTGTTTTTGTTCCTTGCAAGGATGATTTTAACGCATTAATTGCCGGAATGTGCTGCGATAAAAACTTAGTGTAATTCTGAAATTGCGTGTTCTCTTCCGAGCCGGTAAAAACGAGATTGTCCACATGCAATGTATCGGCTTTTACAGTAAAATGCTGCTTGTCATCCATCAATATTTCAAACAAAATACTTTTTTGCGGACTCACTAAAAAATAAATGCCTTTGTCTAATTTTTTTGCGCCTTTAAAAACAGCCGTTCCGTTGCCATCTGCCATAGCAGAATCTGCCAGCGTTTTGTACTTACCGTAATAAGAACCGAGGTATAATTGAACATGAGAAAAAGGCGTAACTGTTGCTGTTATTTGGTAGCCGTTATCATTAGCCGTTTTGGTTTGCGCCAATGAATGAAAGAAAAACAAAGAAGCAATACCAGCAAAAACAAATCTCTTCAAAACAAAAATTTTAATGGGGTAAAAATATTATAAATGCGGCTGAGAGTTATTAAGATAAGTTTAAAAACGGTTTTTGAAAGAAGTTATTTTAAATGGCTGAACTTTGAAATGAATACAATTTACTATGATACAGCCGCCTACGAAGTTTTATACGCCGGAAGAATATTTAGCTCTTGAAAGAGAATCTTTTGAAAAGCACGAATATTATAAGGGTGAGATTTTTGCCATGGTAGGCGCAGGCTTTAATCATAACCGATTGCAAAAGAACTTTATCATCGAAGTAGGAAGTTTTTTTAAAAGGGAAATCGTGTGATGTTTTTGGCAGCGATTTGCGAATTCATGTACCAGCTAATACTTTTTACACTTATCCTGATGCTGCAATTGTTTGCGGCAAATTAGAATCTTATGATGAAAACATTGACATTGCGCTTAATCCTGTAGTGATTGTTGAAGTGTTATCTCCCTCAACGAAGTCTTATGACCGTGGTGAGAAATTTTTACTGTATCGTTCTAATAAAAACATTGCAGGAATACATTTTAATTGATTCGCTTTCTGTGAAAGTCGAACATTACACCAAACAATCTAATAACACCTGGTTGTTGCAAGAGTTTAGTTTGATGGAAGATGTTGTTTTTATTTCATGTATAAATTATCCCTTTCCCTTTATCGGAGCTGTACGCCGGTGTTGAATGGTAGCGGTTGCTTACTTCATACATTTATTATCTCACATCATACTTCCTTCTACTTTACCAAAACTTTTTATCCATCACTATCACATCTCGCTTACTTTTAACCGTTACACAAAACATGACAACCATGGCTTTAGGAAAAATACTTTGGGCAGATGATGAGATAGAAAATCTGCAATCGCAACGCTTGTTTTTAGAAAGCAAAGGCTATGAAGTGCAAACCTTCACCAATGGCTTTGAAGCGGTTGATTATGTAAGAGAAAACGCCGTAGATGTAGTGCTGTTAGATGAAAGTATGCCGGGCATAACCGGCTTGGAAACGCTGGCGAAAATTAAAGAAATAAACCCAACTGTTCCTGTGGTGATGATTACCAAAAATGAAACTGAAAATTTGATGGAGGAAGCCATCGGCAGCCAGATTACCGATTACCTGATAAAGCCCGTAAACCCAAACCAGGTGCTGCATTCACTAAAAAAAATATTGGATAACCGAAGGCTGGTCGCCGAAAAAACAACGCAGCAATACCAGCTACAGTTTCGCAATTTATTTATGGCTTTGAACAGCAATCCGGACTATAACGAATGGATGGACATATATAAAAAACTAACGTATTGGGAATTGGAAATGGAGAAAAGCGACAGCCCCGAAATGCAGGAAGTTTTTCAAACACAAAAAAGCGAAGCGAACACAGAGTTTTTTAAATTTATTTCAAAAAATTATGCATCGTGGATTAATAAAAAAACAAAGGATGTTCCGGTGATGAGTCATACTTTGTTTACTGAAAAAGTATTGCCGACTTTAGAAAAAGGAACGCCTACTTTTTTCCTGATTATTGATAACCTTCGCTTTGATCAGTGGAAAGCCATACAGCCTATATTTTCAGAACATTTCCGGGTGCTGGAAGAAGATACTTTTTACAGCATTTTGCCAACAGCAACACAATACTGCCGCAATGCTATACTTGCAGGCTTGTTGCCTATTGATATAGAAAAACAGTTTCCAGTACAATGGAAAAATGACGATGAAGAAGGTGGCAAAAATTTGTTTGAAGAAGAGTTTTTTAAAGGTCAGTTAAAGCGATTAAAAAGAGATGATATTAAATGCAGTTACACCAAAGTGGTGCATTACAACGATGGTCAGCAATTCGTAAATAACATACACAATTTATTGCGCAACGATTTGAATGTTGTGGTTTATAATTTTGTTGACATGCTTAGCCATGCCCGCACCGAAATGGAAGTGCTGAAAGAATTAGCCAGCGATGAAGTAAGTTATCGCAGCATTACGCGCAGTTGGTTTGAGCACAGCGCCTTGTACCAGGCGTTAAAAAAAATTGCTGATAAAAAAATAAATATTGTGCTGGCAACCGACCATGGCAGTGTGCGCGTAAAGACGCCTTACAAAGTAATTGGCGACAAACAAACCACCACCAACCTTCGTTACAAACACGGCAGAAATTTGAATTATGAATCAAGAGATGTGCTTTCTTTTCGCGACCCGCGCGATGCAGGTTTGCCAGTTCCCAATGTAAATTCATCCTTCATTTTTGCAAAGGAAGACGGCTTTTTGTGCTACCCCAACAATTACAACTACTTTGTAAATTATTACCGCAATACGTTTCAGCATGGCGGCGTGAGTTTGGAAGAAATGATTGTGCCGGTAGTAAAGATGACGAGTAAATAATTTATGATTTCGGATTTAAGAATTATGATTTGTGATGAATAACCTTCAACGTTTGTTTTTGCATTGATTTGTTTTTGTTCATTTTTGATAGATTGCAAAAAATTGGATTTTTGAACTGTGAAGGCCGAAGAAATGAAAGTTCAGAAAGATGTTTTTCCTGGCGGCTTTGTGGATAAAAATAGCACTTGCTTAAAAGTTCAATTATTTTAAGAATGTACAAAAATGATTCTTTCTTCTCTTTACTTAAAAGAGAAAAAAAACAAATTTATGATTGCAACAGACGACTAATCGGAGCGATGCAGTTTGGTACATAAAACTGTGTTTGTATTTTAAAATCAAATCCAAAATTTCTGTGAACAAAGTCCGTGCTATCTGTGTTCCATCAAACCGGTTTCACTTCATAAACAGGGCTAAATAAATACAAAATGCCGGTAGCAATTTCCTTACAGCGATAACGTTTGCGCAGCCGGTTTCCTTTTATAAACTGTCTGCCGTCTTTAGTTTGGAAGCTTGCATTTTCGGGCAATTGCTCTAATAAAAAAACGCCTTCTTTTTTAGTATCGTAATGGCGTAATATTCGCATTAAATCTTCTTCTGCACAACTGCTGGCAGCAGGGTTTTGGAGAGATTGCAATAACGCAATTTTAATATCGTGAGGAAAAATATTGTGCTGAACAAATGCAGCCAGCAGGCTACCGTAAATAACCTTCCATTCTTTGCCATGAGCCGCTACTGAATGCTTATATTTTTCAAATGTGAGAAGATGCGCAAGCTCGTGTAATAATGTGATGAGAAAAGAGTATTGATTGAGATTTCCATTTATTGAAATGCGATGATTTTTGTTTTGATGCGCATTGCGATAATCGCCTAACAGGCTGCTTCGCGCTTTTGTAATGGTAAGATGAACTTTGTAACGCTGAAGATAATCAGCTACATAAGCGTAGCTGCCATCGGGCAAAAAATCAGCTAAAGTTTGCAGAGGCTGCTCATGATGCCGCGCCATTGTTTGCCTGCTTATTCATTTTAAAAATGCCGCGCATTTCAACCGTTGTATATACTACATATAACAACATTCCCGCTAAAATTGCATACGTGTTTTTTTGTTCGCCTGCAATTAATAAATATAAAACAGCGGCGCCGGCAATAACAAATAATTTTAAAACGGTAGCGCTTAACACGCTTCGCAAAAACGCCTGCGGGTTGGGTTTATAAAAGGCTTTTATGTGTATGTAGGCGCTGCCAAACATAAGCAAAAACAAAAGCAAATTAGCGCCTTGCACAACAAGGTGATTAATATGCCATTCATCCAGCTTGTTGTTAAAAATAACACACAGCGCATTTACTGCTACAAATATAAAAACCAGCGGAAGATAGGTGTTGCTCAATTTATGTTTTGTCATGTGTTTACTTCTTTGTTGTGTCTTTTATCACTTTTATCATCATGCCCGTAAGCACCAGCAAAGGTAAAATCCAAACCAGCAATGGCATTGCGGTTTTCAACTGTTTGTCTATTACAATTCCTAAATAAACGGCCAGGCCTAAACCAGCAATCAACTGCCAGGCAAAAGTAAAATATTGCATCAACACATTGCGGTTTTGCGGCTGTTTATCCATTATTTCGTTAATCGTTGGAAATATCCGTTTGGGGCACTTTGATAGAGGTTGTATCTTTTACCAGGTTGGAGCTGCCCGTAAGCACTTTGCGAATATCGTTCAGATATTGATCCTTGTATTGAATGGCTTGCTGCAGCGAATCGGTTTTCATTTTCAGCACCTGCAGCTCGCTTTTGCTTTGCCTGCCATTGCCATAACCGGGTATATAATATTTTAAAGGTGTAAGCATAAACATCGAAATTGTTAAACCAATCAGTAACACAAACAACGTGCACAATCCAACATAAACACTGGTTCGCGTAAGTTTGAACGTAGTGATTTCTTCATACGTGTCATCGTTCATAATCACCAAACGATAGCGGTTTTGTAACCGGGTGAAAGTAGAAGCGGGTGTTGTTTTTTCTTCTTGCATGGATAGCTGTTTATCTGGCACTTTTATCAGTTGAAAAAGCGGTAATTTGTAGTAAAAACAACTTACAAATAAAAGCTTCCAGCTTCTTTTTTAAACGATAAAACGTTTGCTTTCGTTGCGGCAAATGTAGAACAATAGAATGTTTTTGGATGATTGTTTTAGAAGATGTTTGTGAAAGAGAAGTTAGCAATTCATAAACCAGTTACAACCATAAAGCGATGGATACAAACCAGCGGTTGAAGTGATAAATATCTGTTGTTGTGTTTTGTTGCATGCCAGATGATAAAATCATAAGAGGATAAGAAGAGTATGTTACCGATGTTGTTTTGTAGCTATAACCTGCATTAACAAACATACGAAGTTTATGATAAACCGGCATGGAAACGCCAACCGATGCTTTTGTGAAAAAGCCATTGTTAAAGCCTGGGTTTTGATAAAAGGGATTATATGAATTTTTTTGTTCGGTAGTCAGATATTGAATATTAATTCCTGCTGAGGCGCCTACAAACGGTTTTATTTTATGATGCCCGAATTGTTTTTTTACATCTAAAAACAAAGGCACCGAACAATATACATATCCATCAATCCCAACACCAATGCCAGCCGTTATATTTTTATAAGAAATGCCATTGGTAAAAAAATAAACTCCACTTTTATCGTTGCTGCCTTTTATTAATCCCGCTTCAACAGTTGTTGTGTAAGTAACGTTTGATTGTGCATCAGCCATCACAGCAAAACACATCATTAAACAAGTAAAAAAGTGCATTAAAAACAAACCCTTCTTTGATAAAATAATTAGTTTTTTGTTCATCTTATAATTTGCCCACAACACGTGCGCTATTTATGTTGTTATAATCAATAAAATACAAACCATTGGTAGCAACAACAATAGCAATACCGTTGTTTACAATCACATCGTTAGCTTCAAAACCTGAAATCGTTTTTGTAAGCGTGATGTTGTTGGCGTCAGCCGCATTCAGTATTTTCAAGCCATCCTGCCCATCGCAGATAAACAAATTATCTCCTTCTTTCGCCAGCCCGCGCGGGTTGGTAAACGAGTACGTTTTTATTAAAGTTGGATTGCTGATGTTTATTGTATTCAGAACCTCTAATTCATTATTTTCACCCATACAAGAGCCGCCACTGCGCAGTGTTGCATAAGCCACATTATCTTCTGCAATTACAGGGTCGCATTCTGTTATATGTCCAAAGCTGCCGGCAGCAACAGGATTATCAGCATTGCTTGCATCATAAATTAATACGCCGCTTTTACATCCAAGAAAAAGATTGTTTTTAAAAGGATAAATGGTCTCAATAATTTCAGCATTGGCAGAGATGTTTTGAACAAATGCAGGTTGGTTTGCTTTTGCAATAGTAAACACGAGCAAAGTGTTGTTGGAAACGGTGTATAAGTGATTGTTAAGTATAGTAAATCGCGAAGTAGAGCCGCCAGTGCTGGTAGTGTTCGCCTTTGAAGCAGAAGGAGCTGCAAAGGTTTCGAAAATCGGGTATGGATGATTGATGATTGGATCATTGCTTTTTATCAGTGTATCCACACGCTGCCACGAAGCAATGATGTGATTGCTATCGCTACCATAATAATAATTTTGAAACGCGTTTTCTTTTACATCAACCAGCTTTGCCGTTAAAGGATTGGTAATGTCAATGGTTAACAAATCGGCGTATTCATCGGCATATAAATAATTGCCTTTTACAGCCAAATCAACATTGCCGGGAATAGGAATAAAAGCTATATTTTTTGGCGATGAAGGCACACTGTAATCAATAATGTGAATGCCTTTTCCGGCTTCACTCAAATAAATATAAGCCCCTTGCACATACAGTTTTCCCGGCGATAAAATGCTTTGCGGCTCGCTGCTTTTTATGTTGGCTTGCACTTCGGTTTTAAGTGCATACACAGGCACATAGTACGTGTACTTTTCAAGCTTGGCATCTTTCAAACAACTGTTGAAAATAAAACTTACTGAAACTAAGGAAAGGAGAATAAAAAGCGTTTTCATAAAAACAGTTTTATATTTTACTGATTGATAAAAAACAACAACCGTTGCACCTTCATTTAAAAAAATAAATTATACCCATGCCTGCCGAAACAAGGTGGTTATTGCTATAAGAGCTGTTACTTTTTTGAAAGCTTCGCAAGCCTGAACGGAAGAAAGGTGTTAGCTGCCAGCGCACCTTTTTATTTGCGTATATATTTACAGGAATGGCAATGTTAATGAATGGCTGCCAGCGTTGAAAGTTGTGTGTAGTAAGGCTTTTCAATGAATCTGACGTATGGGTTTGTTTTTGCTGCATTGTTATCAGCCAGCTATTATCAACACCGGCTTGCAACGCTACCAATGTTTGTTTTTTATGAAAGATGGATACACCAATGCCTGTGTACATATTGGCAAAGTGAAGATGATAACTTATGTTGTTGTAGATGTGAGGATTCTCCACAGCAGATGCCAAGTTAAACAGGATTTGCTGAATACCGAATTGCTGATAACGATAAGTAAGCTCACCGGTAAAAAATAATCGTTTTGAAATGTTTTTATGAACTGTAACTCCAAGCGCAGCGTCAATACCTGTTTTTTTATGCTGATTAACTACAGCAAATGAGCCGCCGCTGTTATTATTAGTTTGCGGATTAGGGTTATTAGATGCAGAAAATAAACTTGCTGCGCTATTACCAAACAAACCATTACCCCAGGATGTGGCGCCTGCTTCTGCAACCATTCCTATTTGCCAGTCATTCTTTTTTTGTTTTTCAGGCTTTATAACAACACTTGCCGAATCTGTTTTTTTGGCTAACGAATCGTTTGTTTTTATTGCAATTGCTGCCGTTGTTTTTAGTGTATCAGTTGCTTCCGTTTCATCTTTTTGCAAATCGTTTTTTGATGAATCAGCCAGCGCATTTGTATCGTTTACAAAACTGGTTTGGGGTTGAACCACAGTTGCTTTCTTTTCTTTATTTACATCGTTTTCTTTTACCACATTTTTATTAATGGCAAAATGAGTTTGGGGTTGAAATAACATCACTTCCTTTTTTTGTTTTGCATCCTTTTTTTCATTGCCCGATTGATTGTTTTGTTGAAACAAATCTGCTTTTTTCTTTTGACCGGATGCGATGTTTTGTTTGTTATTTACAGTTGAATGATTACCTGTTTTATGGTTTGTATTTGAATTTGGTTTGTTAACCTTTCCGGTTGTATTTGAATTTGTTTTTGCTATTGAATTTTGTGTTACATCCGCCTCTTTCTTTTGCAACGGTTTATAACTATTCAGCAACCAAAAACCCAAACCGCCAGCCACGCATAATGGCATAAGCCACCACCAGAAAGCCGCTCTGCGCCTGCTTTTGGGCGCAATAGCCGCTTTCACACGCTGCCACACAAGGGGCTGCGGCTCCATTGAAAACTGCTCTGCCATATTGCGAGCCTTTTCTTCAAAACTCTCTTCAGGCATACGATGATGTTTTATGTTCGCCCGGCTGTTTTTTCAGCCAGTTTATTAATAGTATGCGGGCACGCATGTACTGGCTGCGGCTGGTGCCTTCGCCAATGCCCAACATCTTCCCTATTTCTGCATGTGTATAACCATCAATGGCATACAAATTAAATACGGTTTGGTAACCCGCCGGTAACTGCCGTATCATGTCAATCAATTCTTTTGTTTGAATGTTAATGTCGGGGTTTTCATCGCTCACCAGGTGCATGTGTTCTTCTTCAATCAGCATATCGCTGTTGTAAGCCGCATTTTTCTTTAGCGATGCCAACGCAGTGTTCACCATAATTCTTCTAATCCAGGCTCCTAATTCGCCGCTTCCTTCATATTGTTTTAAGTATTGAAACACTTTAATAAACCCATCCTGCAATACATCTTCCGCGTCTTCAACCGATTTGGTATAGCGATAGCAAACGCCCATCATCTGCGCAGCAAAAGCATCGTACAGTTGCTTTTGCGCGTGCGCATTTCCTTTTAAACAGGCAGTTACCAACGCTTGTATATTCATGCTTTGCTTTCTTGTTGATTGTACAACACATCCAACCGTTGCACGAAGTGAAAAATAATTTTTGAAGTAAAAGAAAACACAGTTTTGTGAAACAAGCTATATCGCTCCGGTTGATTGTTTGTTGCGTTCGCCGCGGCTGATCAACGTTCCGAAAATAATTGATCAGGCAACCAGGTGCTGTTTGTAAAAAACAATAGCCTGTTTCTAACAGGGTTAACCATATAGACAAACTAAAAAATATCTGCACTTGTTGCACAATGTCTTTGTTCAATCAATCTTACATAAATTCAAAACATACCATTCATCCAAGTTTATACAATTCTATATTTGCATACAACAAACACATCATTTATGCAAGCTTGGCAAGAGTATCTTACCCAACACAAACAACGCTTTTTAGATGAGTTGTTAGCCATGTTGCGCATCCCGAGTGTAAGCGCACGCAGCGAACACAAAGAAGATATGCTCACTTGCGCAGAAGCCGTACAGCAACGTTTACAGGAGGCCGGCGCCGATGCTGTTTCTGTTTTTCCTACCATGGGTCATCCGGTTGTTTACGGCGAAAAAATTATCGATAAAACAAAACCTACTGTGCTTGTTTACGGGCATTATGATGTGCAGCCGCCCGACCCGCTGGAGCTTTGGAACAGCGGACCTTTTGAGCCGGTGATAAAAGATGATAAAATTTATGCACGCGGCTCGGCTGATGATAAAGGGCAGTTTTACATGCACATTAAAGCATTTGAAACCTTAGTAAAAACAAACACGCTGCCGCTTAACATCAAGTTTATAATTGAGGGTGAAGAAGAAGTAGGCTCGCCAAATCTTGCCTTATTTTTAGAAGAAAAAAAAGAGATGCTGAAAGCCGATGTGGTATTGATAAGCGATACCTCCATGCTGAGTTTGGAAACACCAAGTATTGATACCGGCGTACGTGGATTAAGCTATATTCAGGTAGAAATAACTGGCGCCAACCGAGACCTGCATAGCGGTGTGTATGGCGGCGCGGTTGCCAACCCCATAACAATATTGGCGCAAATGATTACTGGTTTGCATGATGAAAACAACCACATTACCATACCCAATTTTTATGATGCTGTGGTTGAAGCTTCGAAAGAAGAAAGAGAGAAAATGGCGGAAGCGCCTTACGATGAAGAAGAATACAAACACGACCTTGGTGTGAAAGAATTGTGGGGCGAGAAGGGCTATACAACAAACGAAAGAACCGGTATCCGACCTACCTTAGAAGTGAACGGAATTTGGGGCGGCTACACTGGCGAGGGATCGAAAACAGTGCTGCCATCAAAAGCATTTGCAAAGATTAGCTGCCGCTTGGTGCCGGCTCAAAAACATAAAGAGATAACGAAGTTATTAATTGATTATTTATACAAAATAGCGCCGGATTGTATTACCATTAAAGCCGAAGAACATCATGGCGGCGACCCGTATGTTACGCCGATTGACAGCATTGAATACAAAGCCGCCGCTAAGGCAATAGAAGCGAGCTTTGGCAAGCCTACGGTGCCAGTGCGCGGTGGCGGAAGCATTCCCATTACTTCTTTGTTTGAAAGTATTTTAAAGATTAAAACCGTGTTTTTAGGCTTCGGTTTGGATAGCGATAATTTGCATAGTCCGAACGAAAAATTCGATCTTGCCAATTTTTATAAAGGCATTGAAACCATTCCGTATTTTCATCAGTATTATGCGGAGATGAAAGAGTGAGGAGAGAAGTAACAAGAATCAAGATGCAAGTAACAAGATGCAAGTAACAAGATGCAAGTAACAAGATGCAAGAAACAAGAAAGCAAACGTGTAATTGTTTTTTCTTTATTTTTATTGCAACCATTCTTTTTTTATTAAATCAAATTTTATGAAACAACTACTGCTTCTCATTGCATCATCTATCCTTTTCTTTTCCTGCGATTTTATTGGCGGCGAACGTATGGATGGCAACGGAAATTTATCTACCGAAAACCGCCAGGTAAGCGATTTTAAAAACATAGCAGCTTCGGGACCAACTGATGTTGTTCTTACACAATCTTCCGACTACAAAGTAGTGGTAAGAGGCGATGAAAATTTGTTGCCTTATGTGCTTACCGAAACGGATGGCAACACCTTGAAAATACATATAAAAAAAGGCTACAACCTGCGTTCCAACAAGCATTTCGAGGTTCTTGTTTCTGCGCCCCTTTTTACCAATGTATCATCTGACGGTAGCGGCAACATTACTTCGGAAAACACATTATCCAACCACGATAAAATGATATTTGAATTAAGCGGTTCTGGCAACATTGAAGCGAAAATTGATGCGCCTGCTGTGGAAAGTCATACCAGCGGCAGCGGTGATGTTTCGTTTAACGGAAAAACAAACGATGCAGACTTTTCTGTTTCCGGTTCCGGAGATATTAAATGCTTTGGTTTAACTGCTGACAATGCCAGCATCACCATCAATGGTAGCGGCAATGCTGATGTATATGCAACCAAGCAATTAAACCTTCATGTAAACGGTTCCGGCGATGTTCGGTACAAAGGCGGCGCATCCGTTAACAGCCATATCAATGGTTCGGGCAGTGTATCAAAAGCGGATTGAAAAGTAGGGTTCAGAAGTGCAAGTTTCAGGTTTAAGCTATGTTTGTTTTTATTGCATTATTTTAGTAAGCTTCATGTAGCCTTTTATCAATGCAACTATCAATAAAAAACATTAGCATTTTGTATGGATGAAACTATCTGTTGCAGTAATCATGTGTTTTATTTTGCACCTAAATTGATGTATGCGTTTTTTGTTTTGCGCCTTTTTTCTTTTACTCCTTTTTTCCTGCAAAAAGCCACAAGGTTTTGATTATCGCGGTGTAAAAAATTTTTCAGTAGATAGCCTGGGGTTTGAGCGATCTACCCTATCCATGAATCTTATTTATTTCAATCCCAACAGCTTTGGAGTTGATTTAAAGCATGTGGATTGCGACATCTTCGTAAATAAAAATTTTCTTGGCAAATATGTGCTGGATACCAGTATGCACATTGCAAGGCGTTCCGAGTTTTCGTTGCCTTCCAAAGTGCAGGTTGATATGCGCAACATCTATAAAAATTCATTAAACGCTTTGTTTAGCCAGGAGATACAAGTTGATATAAAAGGCGTTACACGCGTTGGCAAAGCAGGCATTTTTGTAAACGTGCCATTCACTTATTCGGGCAAGCAAAAAATAAGCTTGTTTTAAACCTTACTTGTATCTCTTACAAATACCCTAATATCTTCAGCATACTTTGCGCTGTTTGTTCTTTTGCATACAACCAATCTATAAGCTTATCATTTTTGTCGTATTCCACAATCACATGCTTGGGCGAGGGAATTAAGCAATGCTTAATGCCGCCGTAGCCACTAATCTGATCCTGATACGCGCCGGTATGAAAAAAGCCAACATACAACGGCTCTTTATTTTGCTGCGCTTCCTTCGGATCGGCGCTTTGTATTTTAGGTAAAAACACTTCATTAATATGCTCTTCCGAATCGTAATAATCGTGGCTATCGCAAGTTAATCCCCCTAAAACAACACGCTGGTAATCGTTGTCCCATTTGTTTATCGGCAGCAATAAAAACTTCTCTCCTATGCCCCAGGTATCGGGCAATGTAGTGATGAACGAAGAATCTATCATGTACCAGTTTTCTCTGTCGTTCTGCGCCTTCTGACCAATTACGCTGTAGATATGCGCCATGCTTTCGCCAACCGTATAGCTGCCAAACTCAGTGTAAATATTTGGCATCGGCACACCGGTGCGCTTGCAAGCCTTTTTTATATTGCTTACAATTTCATTAATCATAAACTGGTAATCATACTCAAAGCCCAGCGAATGTTTGATGGGGAAACCGCCGCCAATGTTGATAGAATCCAGCTCAGGGCAAATCTTTTTTAACTGGCAGTACAGGTTGATAATTTTATTCAGTTCGCTCCAATAATAGATGTCATCTTTTATGCCTTTATTTAAAAAAATGTGAAGCATTTTTAATTGAAACTTATTTTCATAACCTTCAATTTCATCAACATAAAATTCAAGAATATCTCTCGGGCGAATGCCAAGGCGCGAGGTATAAAAAGGAAAGCTTGGCTCTTCTTCTGCCGCTACGCGAATGCCCAATTTAAAAGGCTGTCGCACGCTGCGTTTATAAGCCTGCAGTTCATCTTTATTATCCAGTATTGGAATTACGTTTTTAAAACCCGAGTTAATAAGTTTTGCAATGCGCGAGATGTAGGGCTTTTGCTTAAAGCCATTGCAAATAATAAATGTTTCTTTATTGATTTTTTTTCGCTGATACAAACGATTGATGATTTCAATGTCGTAAGCATACGATGTTTCGAGATGAATATCGTGCTTCAGCGTTTCTTCCACAATAAAAGAAAAATGCGAGCTTTTGGTGCAGTAACAATAAAAATATTCGCCTTCATATTTGTGCTTTTTAAAAGCGTGCTCGAACATTTTTTTCGCCTTTTTTATTTGCTGACCAATCCTGGGAAGATAAGTTAGCTTTAAAGGCGTTCCATACTTTTCGATAATGTGTTTCAGGTTCAGTCCGTTAAATTCGAGGTAGCCGTTATCACCAACATCAAAGCCTTCCTGAGGAAAATGAAACGTTTGGTGAACGAGGTCGGTGTAAGTATTGTTCATCCTTGCTGCTTACAAAAAATTTAAGATGATTAATGATGTGAACAGAACAAAAATAAATGTTTGAGAAGATTAGAAAGTTATAATTTTCTACTTAACTTTTGTATCAGGTATAAAGTAGTATGATATTATGTATTGAAGAGGCTGTTAAACATCAGCAGTTCTTAATTTTTTAAGATCTTTCTATATTACCACTGCTCAATTTTTCGATTGAAGATCATTGTGTTACTCACTTATACGCATTACCATCAATTGAGAAATTAAACCACAGAGACACAAAACGAGATATAGAAAAATTGTAATACTTAATACATACTACAAAGTACAATCAGCTACTCCTACCACGTTGCCAGCACCGTTACGCCGCCTTTTACTTTTTGGTTTAGTTGCACTTCTATGTTTGCATGAAGCGGCAACAATACATCTACACGGCTTCCAAATTTAATAAAACCCATTTCAGCCCCCTGGTTTACATCAACACCAGGTTTCAGGTAGTTCACAATGCGTTTGGCAAGCGCACCGGCAATCTGCTTTACCAATAACTCACCGTTTTCATTTTCAATTACCACACTATGCCGTTCGTTTTCGGTAGAAGATTTCGGATGCCACGCTACCAAATATTTTCCTTTATGATACCGGCTGTATAACACATCGCCGCTGATAGGATTTCGGTTTACATGCACATTAGCCGGGCTCATAAAAATGCTCACCTGTATTCTTCTATCTTTAAAATATTCTTCTTCCATCACCTCTTCAATCACTACAACCTTACCATCGGCAGGGCAGATAATTTGATTATCGTGAACCGATAACAAACGATTGGGCAAACGAAAAAAAGAAATAATGAATAAAAACAAAACCAATGTAACAATAAAAACAACCAACGCCAGCCATTCGTAATTGATACCGAGATAATGAAAAGAAAACAGGTTGATGATACCAAACAACAAAGCAGCGATGGCAATGGAACGGTAACCTTCTTTATGAATTTTCATTCAGCAAAAACAATGATGAAGCAGCAAAGATAAGTGTTAGAATACAGCGTAATTATAAAGCAAAAAACAGATATAGCCATACAAACGGCGTTGCCAATAATAAAGAATCAAAACGGTCTAAAAAGCCACCATGCCCGGGCATAATCTGACCGCTATCTTTCACACCGGCAAGACGTTTTAATTTGCTCTCCAACAAATCGCCAAACGTGCCTGCAACCGATGCAATCAATGAAATTAGTAGCACTGCAAATAGTGGCAAACGAAAAGCAAAATAACCTGCCAATGTAACCACCAGCACTGCCAGCAAAGCCCCGCCCACTGTGCCTTCCCATGTTTTTTTTGGTGAGATGGAACTTAACGGAGTTTTACCTATAAACGAGCCAACAAGGTAAGCCATCGTATCGTTTATCCATATCGAAGCAATAAGAATAACGGGTATTATTTTATTATTGTGTAAAAACAAAAAGTGTTGGTTCCGCAGGTTGATCATCAGCATCCAGCTTACCGAAATATAAAGCAAACCCAGCAATGGGTAAGCTACATTTTTAAATAAAAACAAACGCCAGTGAATGAGCTGGCTGATGAGTAAAACCAACATCATTATTATCATCAGCCATTTGCCGGTTTCTATCAATAAAACATCATTCATCATCATCAATAAAAAGCTCCATCCAAGCAACATGAAACCATATTTATGAACGAAAGAAATGCGTTGATAACCTTCATCAATTTTACCAATAAGTTTTTCATATTCAACCCAGCAACCAAAATGAATGATGGAAAAAAGAAGGAAGAAAGTGTATGTATTAATAAGCAAACCCAATAGCATAACTACAACAAAAACAACAGCTGTTATTGCCCGGGTTCGGAAGGTTTGCACGTTAAAAGCCATGAGTTAGAATTGCGCTAAAAATAAGGGTTTCAATCATTCAAAACGTTTATGGTGTTGCAATGTCTGTTACTGTTTGAGCTTATTTTTGTTGTATGATACGACCTGATATTGCTGACCTCCGCAAAGATTATCGCCTTACAACTTTGAATGAAGAAGATGTTGCAGATCATGCTATAAAGCAGTTTACGCGCTGGTGGAATGAAGCTGTTGCAAGCGATATTGACGAAGTAAATGCAATGACGCTCGCAACCGTTGAACCTGATGGAATGCCATCGGCACGGATTGTTTTGTTGAAGAATTATGACGATAGAGGCTTTGTTTTTTTTACCAATTACAACAGTGCAAAAGGAAAAGCATTGGCTTTTCATTCAAAAGCAGCACTGGTATTTTTTTGGAAAGAACTGGAGCGGCAAATCCGCATACAAGGCAATGTAGAAAAAACGAGCGATGAAGAAAGCGATGAATATTTCAACAGTCGGCCGGCTGGCAGTCGCATCGGCGCCCTGTCATCGCCGCAAAGTGAAGTAATTGAAAACCGGCGCATTCTGGAAGATAATGTAGAAAAATACACCGCCGGAATGAAAGAGGGAATTGCACGACCGGAGCATTGGGGCGGTTATCGTGTAAAGCCCGTCAGCATTGAGTTCTGGCAAGGCAGAAGTAACCGTTTACATGATAGAATCAAATACAGTTTACAAGCCGATGATAGTTGGAAAAAGGTTAGGTTAGCACCATAAAAAAAGCCTGCAAACACATAACCCATGCGCCTGCAGGCTGATAATAGCTTGCATTGTTACGCTTCTTTTGGAGCCGCTTTTTTAACTGCTTTAGCAGGGCGCGATTTACCAAACGAACCTTTGAAAATCTTGCCTTTTTTAGTTTTTTTATCGCCTCTTCCCATAATTATAAAATTGATGATGGTGTAAAAAATAAGTTGCAAAAATAACAGTAAAAAAAGCAGAAGCATTTATTTATATACTTCTGCTTGTTTACAAAGTTGTTAGCAAGCCGTAATTATATTTTGGCAGACAACTCTTTACCGGCTTTAAAACGGGCTACTTTTTTGGCTTTAATTTTAATGGCTTCGCCTGTTTGCGGGTTGCGTCCGGTACGTGCCTGGCGTTTAGAAACGGAGAAGGTGCCAAAACCAACCAGCGTTACTTTATCGCCGCTTTTTAGTGTTTTGGCAATTGTTTCTGTAAAAGAATCTAATGCCGCATTTGCCTGGGCTTTTGTGAGGCCCGCATCGTCGGCAAGCTTGGCAACCAATTCAGCTTTGTTCATGTTTTTTAGTTTAAATGAAATGATAATATGGCGGCAAATTTATTGGCTTTTCTCAACCGGCAAAATATTTTTACTTAAAAAGGCATTATAATCAAAACGGCTGAAAGCCGCGCGGGATGCGGGTTTTGCAATTGGCTGCCAATCTTCTTTACAAAATTTTCTTTTTCTTCCTCTCTGAAACGCTTTATGGCATTGGGTTTTCTTTTGCTCATCTTTCTAAAATGCAGCAGGGGCAAGGGTTACGGCTATTTGATATTTCCGGTTTTTTATTGTTTGTTTTTATTCCATTATTTCCATCAAAGTGCTAAAAAATAAAACATCGTTACCCCATTTTTCATAGTGCATAATTTCTGTATGGGGCAAATAGGTTTCTAAAAAAACATTGTACATTTTCCTGCTTTCGGCATACAATTGAAGCGCGTAAGTGGGTCCTTCTTCTTCATCAATATCTAACAATCTAACCCATTGGTGGCTAATAAAACAACCTGTGTTCATAATGGTTGTAATATAAATTTCTTTCATCCAGGCAAGCCATTTTTGTTGAATTGTCCAATTAATTTTTAGGGTGATGTTATAAATGAGCACCTGTTTTGTTTTTGTTATTGATGTCCTTTATCATGGCAATTGAAAAATAAATTAAGAGCAACAATACAACAAGAATGATTGTCCACAGCAGCCCTTTTCCAACAAAGCTTTTTTCACTTTTTTTATGAGAAGCACCGCTTATTTTCTCTATCATTTTTATTGTCAGCGGATGAATGTTGCTGCCGATACTATCGCTGAAATATTGCAAATCGTAAGACGGCGCAAAGGCAGATGCGTCACCAAAATAAACTGAATACTGCACATCTTTTTCAAGATAAGCCGTTATCGAAGTATGTAGCCCGAAAGCCATTGCTTTTTGAAGAAAAAGCGGCGCATTGTCCTCGTTGTTTATCACTAAAAGCAGCCGGTTTGTTTTTGCACCCAATTCAATGGGGGCAAGCCTTTCAGAAGATATGGTATCTTGTGTAAGCGGTGCGGTGATGGTATTTTTGTCATATACAACTACGTTGCGTTTGTAATACTTTGCGCCGGTAAAAAAAAGAACCAGTTTATCAATTTTATAGTTGTCTTCAAAACGTAAATAAACATAGCTCCGCTTGTCGGAACTGTCTTTTTGTACCGCCATCGGCAAAGGCAAAGAATCATATACATTGCTGGTAAAGCTGTGCCGGTACACACCGGCTTTTACAATGTTCAGCGGCAGCAAATGTTTGCCCTCCATCGTTATGCGGAAATATTTATAGTTACTGGATGGAAATTGCACCGACTGTACAAACACATCGTTACCGGCAGGATATTCTTTTTGTAAAACAATGTTTTCTTTAATGATGAACCAATGCAGTGTATCATCACTGCCGCTGAGCGTTGCGGTACGTTGCGCCTCGCTGTTTTTAATCAACAAAAACAACTTGTCGAGACTGCTTGGCAGTATGTTATTGATAATAACCGCCAGCCGGTTTTCGGAATACGAAATGGGAAACTCGGTAAAAGCGTCTTCATTCGGCCGCGCTGATTCGGTATATAAAAGATATGGCGCTTCTTTGCCCTTATTGTCTTTAATGCGCACATCTTCCAAATTGTTTTTGCATTTTGCAATGATGTTCGGAGAAAGCGAAATATTATAAAAGCCACTTCCACTTATTGAATCCAGCGTTGCTTTATAGGTAAAGTTGTCCTGCGCATGAACTGAATGGCACAGAAGCCAAAAAATGAGCAAAAACAAAAGTTTATACACGCTGCTTCGCTTCATCTTCAATAATTATTTTTTTCAGCCGCTGATACATGAAAGAAATGATGAGCAGCAGCACGCCAAGACAAAAGAAAGCTATGATTTTGCCTGCCACCGGAATGTTGCTAATGTCGTATAAAAACAGCTTAAGCAAAGTAAACAAAAACAAAGAAAGCGATACAATGCGGAGTGTTTTGTATTTGTACTTCATGCCCAGCCACATAAAAGCAAACGAACACAATCCCCACAATACCGGCAACACGGCTTTTATAAATACGCGGTTGATCACTTCTTCACCTTGTTTGTTTGTATAAAATAATTGCAGCGTGATGAGATACACTTCTGCGCTTAAAAACACAACAACAGCAATGCTCAACAACCAGGCAAGCGTTTTGTTTTGCCCTTTATTTTCAACCCATGCTGCTTTTATCAACCGATACAAAATAAGGGCGGCCAATATAGCAACGAGCCAATGTGCAGTGAACAAATAAACCGGTGTTTTATTCACTTGTGCAAGCAACGTTTGCAACACATCAACCGTTTGGGGAAGCAATAAAAAATAAACAAGAGCAGAACTTATTAGCAAAATGATTTGCGCTTTTTGGCTAACGGCTGTCTTCTTTATTTTTTCATTCACGAATAATAAAATAAGGACAAAAACAAACGAGTATAACTCCTGGTATATCAAAGAAATATCAGCAAACGGATAATAATAATTGAACTGATAATTGATCTCAATATTACCGTCAATGAATACAATAATGAGCGCCGCGATGCGGAAAAAAGAAGCCCTTATAAACAGCAGCCTGCTTTCATTTTTACGAAGCAAAAAATAAAGGAAATAAGAAGCTGCAGCCACATAACAACCTGTAATCAAACCGCGATTGAAGACAATGGGAACAGCCGGTTTGTAGTTTGAAAAAATAGAAAACACATTATAAACGTTATTCCAGTCGCCGATCAGCGAAAGCAACATACACACATAAATAATAAGCGATGCATATTGAAGAATACTGATTTTTGATTTCAGATATAACCAGGCTAACAACACGGCTTCGGATGCCCAGAACAATGTAATAAAATGCCCGTGCAATTGCAGCGGCGCGGTAAGCGAAACAAACGTAAGCGTAACGCCAATGAGCAGGTACAGAATGTTTTTATCGAGGTTTTGTTTTCTAAATAAAAAATAAGAAAGACCTAAGTTGAAAACGCCCATCGCCGCACTGAACAATCCATTGTATGCAGCTGCATTCATGCCGTGCAAGCAATACAAACCAGCGCTGAAAAACAAACCTGTATTCAATAATAAAATAGAGAAATCGAAAGCGAGAAACTGCTTGTTTTCTTTGATGTTGTTGGCAATGTTGATAACCAGAAACAAAACATAAAAAATAGCGGCAAAAACAAATCCATTGGCATAAGTAGTTTCTTTTTCATCATAAGGCAAAGAGTACAACCAGGAAGCGAATAAAATAACGGTAAAAACAAACGCCATTGTATTTACTACACGCCATGCTTTGCGATAAGCGATGAGCAACAATCCAGTGTTTAAAACAATCAGATAAATGAACAGCGTAATGTAATTGCCGCTTCCGGTGCTAACTAAAAAGGGCGCCGCAAAACCGCCGGTTAAAGCAATTGCCGCAAGCTCCTGCCGGTTGTAAAGCAAAGCCAGTAACACCGCAAAGAGAGTAATAACAATCATACCGGCAAAGGCTGCTGTTTGCGAAAACAAATGGTATTGCTGAAACGCAAGCGTGATGGTAAAATACAACACCGCCAAACCGCCACCAGCAAGCACCGAACTAAAGGCATGATAACCGGCGCGAAGCCGGTGAGCCAGAAGAATTAAAATGCCGCCGCAAGCAACGCCAATAGCTACTCTGCCAACGGTTCCTATCCATTCGCTATCAATGGCATATTTTACAAAATAAGCAATGGCTAATACCAGGATTGCAATGCCGATTTTAGACACCAGGTTTTCGCCAATGAATTTTTCCAAATCGGGATTGCGCTCAAAAAAAGATGGCTTGCGCGGCTTCAAAGGAGGTGGCGGCTGCAGAGGCAAAACAGGAATTGAAGAAGTGCTCGTTTCGTCTTTTGAGCTATTTGTTTCCGGCTGTACAAATGCGGCTGTTTCTTTTGGCAATGTTTCTTTCGGCAGCCATTCTTCTTTTTTAAACGATGGCGGGGCTTCTTTCACTACTTCAAAACCAGTTTCCCAATAATCTTCCTTTTTTTGTAGTGTTGAAATAACAGGCTTCACTTCTTCAACAGGCGATTTTGCTGACTCAACAGGTGTTTGCAGTAGCTTCTTCAACTCCCTTATTTCATGTTCCAATCTCCGCAATTGGTCCTTGTTGTTACTTTTAAAATTTAGCAGCAATACAATGATTACAATCAGCAGCAGGATAGCAAGTACAATCATAGCAGGGATAAGGTTTTATTTTATACTCATGTTGGTTTGGTTTTATATTAATCGTCCGAAGCAGCCGCTTCTACAACAATTGTATTTAAACGCTTGGTAAGGGGCAACAATAAAAAGCAGGCAACAATGGCTGCCACAGCACTGATGGCAAAGAAAATAGCTTTGTTATCAAACTGATCCCAAAAGCCCGCAAGAATGCCTGAAATTTTTCCGCCCAGTGATGTAGTAATAAACCAGCCGCCCATCATTAACGCCGTTAATCTGCGGGGTGCTACTTTAGAAACAAGCGATAAACCAACCGGGCTTACAAATAATTCACTGATGGTAAACACGCCATAACTACTGAATATCCACCCGCTCGAAACTTTGTTAAAGTATATATCGGTTGATAAACAGGCAAGCACCATTACAACAGAAGACAAGCCTGCAATTAAAGTTCCCCAGGCAAATTTACTTGGCGTTGATAATTCGGTGCCTCTATTCTTCATCCAGCCAAAAAAAGCAACCACCAAAGGAGTTAATACAATAATCCAGAATGGATTGATAGATTGATAAATTTCTGTTGAAATCAATCTTAAATTGTGCCCTTGTGGTGGGTATTTTTCTTTCTGTAAGTTTTGAAAATATAAATCAGTTCCTTGTTTAGTCATTACTTTTCCATTGGCATCAGATTGCGCACGAAACTGTTTATCAACTACTGGTATTTCCGTGGGTTTTGTGCTTACAGATTCTAAGAATCCAAACGGCTTCAATGCAGGCTGAATAGCTTTGGGCGCTTCACGATCTGTATAAGTTTGCGCCCATATAGTTAATGCTGTTGAGTTTTGATTGTAGATATTCCAGAAGATGATAGAAACACCAAATAAAATTAATAGTGTGCTGATGCGTTTTTTTTCAAAACCTTTTGCACGATACCATAAACTGAAGTAAAAAATGATGATGGGAATACAGGCAAAAATAAAAGCGTCGTTAGAGTCGGAGCCTAACAGATTTCCGGGAATAAACCAACCAATAACACCGGCAATGATAGCGGGAAAAAAAACATTGATAAATATTTTTGAAAGGGGCATATCACCTTCCTGAACCGGTTTTATAACATCAGCATGTTTTACATATTTCAATCCAAAGGCAAACAATATCAAACCCAGCACCATTCCAAAGCCGGCAGCAGAAAAAGCAATTCCCCAGCCATTGTTATCCTGGTATTTATTATGCAGGTATGCAGCCACAAAATTGCATATAAACGCGCCAATATTTATACCCATATAAAAGATATTGTAGGCAATATCTTTTTGGGGTTTTAAGTCGGGCCGATTGTAAATATTTCCCAATAAAGTGCTGATGTTGGGCTTGAAAAAACCGTTGCCAACAATGGCACAAAACAAACCTGAGTACATAACGGCATCACTTCCGTTTAAGGCGATAAGAAAATAACCCAAAGCCAATAAACCGCCACCGAGAAAGATAGATTTAATATAACCCAAATACCGGTCGGCAATCAAACCGCCCATGAAGGGTGTTAAGTAAATCAATGCCACATAAGTGCCTACAATACTGATAGCGGCTGCAGTATCCAAACCTCTTCCTCCATGCCCCACCGTATCATGCAAATACAAAAAGAAAATTCCAATCATCAAATAAAAACCGAAGCGTTCCCACATTTCGGTAAAAAACAAAACATACAAGCCCCGTGGATGCTTTACGGTGTTGGAAGCAGTAGTCATTTTGAGAATAAATTATGTGCTGCTCAAAGTACAGGAAAAAATAGTTACGATGTAAATTTTACTTTCGCAACCTTTATTCATTTATTTATGAACATTCTTTTACTCGGCTCCGGCGGTCGCGAACACGCACTTGCTTGGAAGATAGAACAAAGCCCGCTTTGCACACACTTATTTATTGCGCCAGGAAATGGTGGCACAGCGCAATGCGGCACTAACATTAACATCAATGCAAACGATTTTGCAAGCATTGATGGGTTTTGCAAAGACAATAAAATTCACATGCTTGTTGTTGGTCCCGAAGAGCCGTTGGTGAGGGGCATCTATGATTATTTTCAGCAAAAACAAACATGGAAAGGCATTGTGATAGGGCCTTCAAAAGAAGCCGCAAAATTAGAAGGGAGCAAGGCGTTTTCAAAACGCTTTATGCAACGGCATCGCATTCCAACGGCGGCGTATGAGGAGTTTGATGAAGGTAGTTATGCAACAGGCATTCAGTACATTAAACAACACAACTTGCCTATTGTTTTAAAAGCCGATGGATTGGCGGCTGGCAAAGGTGTTGTCATTTGCAGTACCACCGAAGAAGCACTACATGCTTTTGAAGATATGATTGTGCGAAAACAGTTTGGCGATGCATCCTCCAAGGTTGTGATTGAACAATATTTAGAAGGAATTGAAGCGAGCGTGTTTGTAATAACGGATGGCAATGAATATAAAATGATTGGTCATGCAAAAGATTACAAACGCATTGGCGAAGGCGATACCGGACCAAACACGGGCGGCATGGGTTGCGTAAGCCCTGTTCCTTTTGTTACGGATGAGTTCATGCAAAAAGTAGAACAAAAAATCATTCAACCTACTATTGATGGTTTGCGCAAAGAGCAATTGGTGTATAAAGGTTTTATCTTTTTTGGGTTGATAAATGTACACGATGAACCGTTTTTAATTGAATACAACTGCCGTATGGGCGACCCTGAAACTGAAGTGGTAATGCCGCGTTTGAAAAATGATTTGGTCCAATTGTTTACCGCCATTGAAAATAAAACCTTACACGATATTACTATTCAATACGATGAGCGTTGTTGCGCTACTGTAATGGCGGTGAGCAAAGGTTATCCGGGAAATTATGACAAAAACAAACCAATTCAATTCGATACTTATAAATCGCACGGCTCGCTTATTTTTCATGCAGGCACAAAAGGCGAAGGCGAAAACATTGTTACCAATGGAGGGCGCGTGTTGGCAGTGTCTTCCTACGGCGATACTATTGGCGAAGCGGTTGACCATTCGTTGGATGTTTTGAAAGATATTTATTTTGATGGCATGTACTATCGGAAAGACATTGGGTATGAGTTTATATAACCCTTGTTTGTTTTTACTTGTAAATTGTATTTCAATATCAAAATTGACCATTAACAATATCAAATAAAAAAGCCCTCCTTAAGAATAAGGACGGCCTCTAACGATTGCTTGCCATATAAAAAAGTTGCGTTGTTTCTTTCGGCAAGCAGGAAAGAAAAACTGTAATTATTTTTTACCTTTCAAAGAGTCTTTTGTCATTTTCACAGATGAATCAACATTTGCTTTTACATCTTTTCTCAGCGTATTTAAAGAATCTTTTTGTGCGCTAACTGTTGAATCAATATTACTTTTGGTAGCTTTTCCGGCAGAGTCAACTGAATTTATCGTTGAATCTGTTGTATTGCTTGTTGAAGTTCCATTGTTGCAGGCTGCAAAAGCGCCGATTGCTAATACAACTAAAAGTTTTTTCATCATTTGTTTTTGTGTCTATTTACATATTAATACCAGAACTGCAATTAGGTAACCCGGCTTCTTAAAAAAATTTTAAACTAATTGCAGGGGATCATTTTTCAACAAACAAAATGAGGTAATTCCTTTAATGATACTTAACAAATTCAATCGGGTTATTATCTTAACATACTGTCTTTTCGCGGGTCGGTTTTATCTCCCGTTATATGGTTCGAATCTTTCCTGATAATTGAAGTATCTGGTAAGTTTGGAACTACAGCATTAGTGGTGTCATGCGGTGCTGCTGAATCAGAAGATGTAGTTGTGCTGCCGCCCGAGCCACAGGCTGCTAACATGCTAATACTAAAAATCAAAATTAATTTTTTCATAATGGTGATGTTTATTTTTTATATGCAAATCATCACCCAAAAATATTCTGTCAATCATTATTAAAAACTCTTTTCTTATTTGCGATTGAACGTATTTATCCGATGATAATAAAAATATATTACGCCTTCATCGTTGCCAATATGTTAAGGTTCTCTTTCAATATGGTTTTATGTTCTTAATTTGAACACCAGTTTGACTATAAATATGAAGCGATTCTTTTCAATACTTCTTTTTTGTTTTTCTTGTTTTTGTTTTCATAGTTCTTTTGCGCAACGTATAGATACTACATTAGCTGTTTATGCCGATAAGTATCAGCCGGAACGTATTTACATTCAATTTGATAAGCCTGCTTATGCAGCTGGTGAAACTATATTGTTTAAGGCTTACCTGATGGCTGGCGTGCTGCCTTCCGGTATCAGCAAAAATTTTTATACTGATTGGTATGATGCCTCCGGAAACCTGCTTGCGCATTCTGTATTTCCCATCATTCAGTTTGGTGCTGCAGGCGAGTTTATTATTCCTGACAGCATCAGCAGCAGTGCCGTTCATGTAAAAGCATATACCACTTGGATGATGAATTTTGATACCTCTTTTTTGTTTGAAAAAAACATTCCGGTTGCAAAAAAAATAACACCAAAAATTATTACTAAACTAACGGTTGTTCCTTCGCTTCACTTCTTTCCTGAAGGTGGCGATGCAATAGAAGGTTTGCCTTCGCGCATCGCTTTTTTTGCGAACGACCAATATGGAAGACCAGTAAAAACAAAAGGTGTTGTTATTAATAGCAAAGGTGATGTGGTTGACAATATAAAAACAGAACATGATGGCATGGGAAGCGTTCGTATTACCTATGCAAAAGGCGATACTTACACTGCCAGATGGTATGATGAACAAAACAACGTTCACACCACCGTTTTGCCTGCAGCAAATGAGAGCGGCGCAAGCCTTGAAATAGGATCATCAACAGGTAAAAAAATATTCGTTATTCGCCGCACAGACAATGTGCCCGATAATATGAAGCAGATGCACATTGTTGCTACCATGCACCAGCAATTGGTGTACTTGGCAAATGCTAATTTGCAACAAACCAACAGTATTGGCGGCTCTATACCTACCACTGCTTTAGTAACCGGCGTGTTGCAAATTACATTGTTTAGCAGCGACTGGAAGCCAGTGGCAGAGCGTATTTGCTTTGTAAATAATAACGATGCAGTATTTACTCCTGAAGTGGGTTTCACCACTTTAGGTTTGAGTAAAAGAGGATTGAATACGATTGAAATCAGTATGCCTGATTCGGTTGTTGGAAATCTCTCTCTTGCCGTTACCGATAAAGGCATCGGCGTTGATAGCGGCAATAATATCATTTCGCAATTGCTATTGTCGAGCGATGTAAAAGGCGCAATTTATAAGCCGCAGTATTATTTTTCAAACAACAGTGATAGCGTTGCGCAGCACCTCGATCTGGTGATGCTCACGCACGGCTGGCGCAGGTTTAACTGGGAAGCGATTGTAAAAGGTGAGATGCCCGAAATTAATTATCCTGCAGAAAAAAAGTATCTTACCTTTTCGGGTAAAGTTTATGGCGCTAATAGCACGCAGCTTCGCTCTGCAGGTGCATTGCTCGCTATCCTTCAGGCAAAAGATTCTTCCCGACAGGTGATAAGTTCCAACATTAAACCCGATGGTGCGTTTGAAGACCCTAACATTGTACTTTTCGATTCAACAAAAATCTTTTATCAGTTTACCAACAAAGCCTTTGCCGATATGAGTGAAGTGCGATTTATGAACAGCATGATGCCTGCTCAAAAACACATTGCCTTTGATAAAAACAAACTGGCTTTGTTAGATACTTCGGGTTATGCGCGTTTGCGTTTTTTAGCCGATCAACAAGCACGTTTGAACGAGTTATTAAAAGGCACAACACTGCAAGGCGTTACTGTTACCACAAAGGCTAAATCGCCGTTGAAATTATTGGATGAGCGATATGCAAGCGGCTTGTTTCAAAGCGGCGATGCTTACCAGTTTGATTTAACCAATGAAGCTTTTGCAAACAGTTATCCCAGCGTTTTTAGTTATTTACAGGGCAAAGTTGCGGGTTTGCAAATCACGGCTAACGGCAGTAATGTCAGCATGAGCTGGCGGGGCGGTTCGCCAACCCTTTATCTTGATGAAATGCCGGCAGATGTTGGCTTGTTAAGCAATATGTCAATGTCGGACGTAGCTTATGTAAAAGTGTTTCGTCCGCCGTTTATGGGAGGCTTCAATGGTGCCAACGGAGCTATTGCGGTTTATACAAAAAAAGGCGGTGACAGACCTGTTGAAAAAGGAAAAGGAATGCCTTACAAAATGGTGATTGGTTATACCGCAGTAAAGCAATTTTACTCGCCAAACTATGGAACCATCGACCCGCGTAATGAAGCCGAAGATGTGCGCAGTACTTTATTCTGGTCACCAACTATTATAACCTCGTTAGAAAACCACAAATTGAAATTTAGTTTTTATAACAATGATGTTAGTGATGCTTTCCGGGTTGTGCTTGAAGGTATGAGCACCGATGGAAGGCTTGTGCATATTGAAAAAGTGGTTGAGTAAACTTGTTATGCTACTAGCATTTTAAATTTTATTTTTGCGAATAAATAAAAAGGATGTTGAAAGGTGTTTATAAACGGTGGCTTTTGTTATTTTCTCTGATGTTAGCATCACTACATGGCGTTGCGCAGCAATATCATTTTATATATATTCAGGCAGATAATCAACAGCCATTTTATGTAAAGTATAACAGCAAAAATTATAGCTCTTCATCTATTGGTTATCTCATTCTTCCAAAGCTGAACGATGGTACTATTTTATTACAAATCGGCTTTCCTAAAAACTTATATCCTGAAGAAAATTTCAATGTTTCGATTGCAGGAAAAGATCTTGGCTTTGCGCTAAAAAATTTTAACGAAAAAGGTTGGGGCTTGTTCAATTTTCAAACTACCGATATAGTAATGAATGGCAACCAAGCCGCTGCCAGTAATGACAATGCTGCCAAAACAATCAACAACACCAGCAACGCTTTTGGCAACATGCTGGCATCTGCTATTAATGATTCTACATTAAACCAACAACGTGCTATAACTATCGATTCATCTGCAAAAACAACAATACCAGCCACGCCGAATATGATAAAAGATACAGTAAAAACAACAGCTGATAACAAAGCTATAAAAGACAATACCAGCGCGGCTTTGCAAACATCTTTACCATCGTATCAAACGCCTTCTGTTGTTGACAGTCTTATAAAAAAATACAGTGCCAACAGCGATAGCATAGCAGCAAATAAAAAGATGACTGATTCATCAAATCAGATCATCAAATCATCTGAAAAAACAACTAATAACGGCACCGATTTAACCTTTTTAGACAATACATCTAAAGATACCATTCATGCTTTTATTCCTTCATCAAACGGGGAAATTACAGAAGCTAAAGCCGCAGCAACAGATAGTGCAAAAGGAAAAGTAAACAACCCTTTTTTTAATAACAATAACAACACAACTACAAGCACTTCGCAGCCCGCCGTGTTGAATACGGCAACAGCAAACAACGTAAGTCCGGAAAGTCATTCGCAAGTGAACACAAGCTGCAACAAAATGTTTAGCAACAGTGATGCAGATAAGCTAAAAAAGAAAATTATATCGTTTACCAGTCAGGATGATATTTTAAATGCGGTTCACAAAAGTTTGCGTGATAAATGTATTTCAACCGATCAGGTAAAAGACCTTGGCAATTTATTTTTATCGGATGAAAACCGTTATGGTTTTTACGATGCAGTTTACCCGTTTGTTTATGATTATGGCAATTATGCGCAATTGCAAAACACGTTGATTGATACTTATTACAAAAACCGTTTTAAAGCTCTGCTTCGTTAAATTATAATGCCACGATACTTTTTAGAAGTCTCTTATAAAGGCACAAATTATAGTGGCTTTCAAAAGCAGGAAAGTGCAGTTACTGTTCAGTCGGAGGTTGAAAAAGCTTTATTTATTGTATTCAGGCAAAACATTTATCTCACCACTTCCTCGCGCACAGATGCAGGCGTTCATGCGCTGCAAAACTTTTTTCATTTTGATGCGGATATAACAATTGACAACTGGAAAACAATTTATCAACTCAATGCCATTTTGCCCAATGACATCGTTATAAAAAAAATAGCAGAAGTTAATAACAATGCGCATTGCAGGTTTGATGCAGCATCCCGCTCTTACCAATATCATATCTATCAAAAGAAAAACTCTTTTTTATTTGACAGGGCTTTTTATTATCCTTATCAACTGGACATTGAAATATTAAATAAAGCAGCTTCTTTATTACCGTCTTATCACGATTACACTTCTTTTTCCAAACGCAATACGCAGGTAAAAACCTTTCTTTGCAATGTGCATAAAGCTGAATGGAAATGGCTTAATGATGAGCTTATTTTTTACATCACAGCTAACCGTTTTCTACGCGGCATGGTTCGTGGCTTAACAGGCACGATGCTGAAGGCAGGCAGAAGTATTATTCAGATAGATGATTTTATAAGCATTCTCGAAGCGAAAGATTGCGGTAAAGCCGATTTCTCAGTGCCGCCGCAAGGTTTGTTTTTAATCAACATTTCTTATCCCGAAACAATTTGGAAACAGAAGGAAGAAAGCTAACCTTTGCCTTTTATAAATATTACATATCATTTTCATTAAAAAATACATTACGCTATGCCATCATTCGATATTGTAAGCAAGGTTGATTTGCAAACATTAGACAATGCAATTAACGTTGTAAAAAAAGAAATTAACAACCGTTTTGATTTCAAAAATTCACCTGTGGTAATTGATTTAAACAAGAAAGATTATGTTTTGAATTTAGAAGTGGAAAGTGATATGAAGATGAAGCAGGTGATTGATGTTATCATTAGCCGCAGCATGAAACAAGGCATTGATGCGGCTGCTTTTAATTTTGATAAGGATGCCTTCCCAAGCGGCAAAGTGGTAAAAAAAGAAGTGCCTGTAACTAACGGTTTACAACAGGAAGATGCAAAGAAAATTGTAAAGATTATTAAAGACAGCGGACTGAAAGTGCAGGCGCAAATTATGGATGATGTGGTGCGCGTAACAAGCAAAAAGATTGATGATTTGCAGGATGTGATTGCGAAATTAAAAACCGAGAACCTGAACGTGCCCTTGCAGTTTATTAATATGAAATCGTAGAGAATATTATGAAGCTGTTATGCCGGAATATGAAGAATATACTTTTCTTTAAAAAACTCTTTTTTAAAAATCTTTTCAATCTCCCACACATACGGTCGTGTTCGGCTCTCCTGAATTTCTTTTGCTAAGTCGCCGCCCTTTAAACAAATCAAGCCGTTGGCTAATTGTTGTGCATTCCCTTTTTTAAGTAAGGGCTTACTCCATTTCCATAAGTCCTGCAAAGGAGCTACGGCACGAGATACAGCAAAATCAAACTTGCGGTTTTTTATTTCTTCGGCTCGTATGTGTTGAGTGCTAATATTGCTTAAGCCGATAGCCGCGGCTACTTCTTTCACTACCGTTAACTTCTTTGCAATGCTATCCACCAAATGAAATTGAGCATCGGGAAAAAAGATAGCCAAAGGTATTCCCGGAAAGCCGCCGCCAGTTCCAATATCAATAATGTTTGTACCAGCAGTAAATGCAACAACAGCCGCAATGCTTAGTGAATGCAACACATGCTTTTCATATAACGCCTCAATGTCTTTTCGGGAGATGACATTGATTTTGCTGTTCCAATTATTATAAACTTCCTCTAATGCCGAAAGCTGTTGTATTTGTTTGGAAGAGACATCAGTAAAGTATGTTACAATGTCTTCTATCATAAATTTCCTTCCACTCTTTCATCTTCCGCATTGGCAAGAATGCGCTGGCTCATGCGGCGAAGCGGATTGCTATGCGCCTCCTCATAATTATTTCTGCGGCGTATAATGTCGATACAATGAAAGGTAGCCGACATCATAGAAGACGCATCTGCAATGGCTTTGCCCGCAATATCAAAGGCAGTGCCATGGTCGGGGCTGGTGCGCACGGCAGGTAAACCGGCTGTATAATTCACCGTATCGCCGATGGCTAATGATTTAAAAGGAATCAATCCCTGGTCGTGATACATAGCCAGCACAGCATCGAATTTTTCATAGCTACCGCGTGCAAAAAACGCATCGGCGCTGAACGGTCCATACACCATCATGTTATTTTGCTTTGCTTCTTTGATAGCCGGTTTAATAACCGTTTCTTCTTCGCTGCCAATCAAACCTTCATCACCGGCATGTGGGTTTAAACCAAGCACCGCTATCTTGGGTTTCGTAATATCAAAATCTTTTTGCAGGCTATAATTTAATATTTTAAGCTTGCGTAAAATGTTTTCCTTAGTAATGTATTTCACTATTTCAGCAACAGGCACATGCTCGGTTAAAGGAGCCACGCGCATGTTATCGGCAGCCAATATCATCACCACTTCTTCCATCTCAAAAAACGACTTCAGGAAGGGTGTATGCCCGCTGTAATTAAATTCTTCGCTTTGTATATTTTTCTTGTGAATGGGTGCCGTTACAAGCCCATGAATATGCCCGTCTTTTAAAGCTTGCGCGGCTTGTTGTAAGGAACGCCAGGCATATTTACCTCCGTTATCTGTTAAACGTCCGGGTTCTATCTGCACGTCATCTTCCCAGCTTTGTATCAGGTTGATTTGTTTTTGCTGCAATCGTGTAAAATCTTTTATCACCTGAAAATTAAAACTGGTATCGGGCAACGTTTTCTTATAAAACAAAAGGCTTTTCTGGCTGGCGAAAATAACCGGCACACACATATCGAGAATGTAATTATCATTTAAAGTTTTAATGATAATTTCAAGACCAATGCCGTTTATATCGCCGCTTGAAAAACCAATGATAGGTTTTTGTAAATCCATGCTCATGGTTTAAAAATTAAGTGCCAAAGATAGGAAATGAAGATGCGATCAGGGACAGGGAAAAAGGCGAATCAATTTTTATATTTATTGAAAGGACACATTATGGAAACAGAGATGATGCACTGTTAGAACAGATTTATGAGGTGATAAATGATTATTATGACAGTCTATAATTAACAGAGGAAGATATGAAAGAGTTCGACAATGGAAGAGCAAAACGCATTGCCGTTAGTTCTTTTACCTTCGCCGCATGACATTATCTGAACGCGATAAGCAAGTAATCTGGCACCCGTTTACACAGCAAAAAAAGATGCCTTTGCCTATTGCCATCACGCATGGAAGTAACACACTTTTATTTGATGATAACAATAACGTTTATATAGATGCCATTAGCAGTTGGTGGGTTACGCTTCATGGTCATGCACATCCTTATATTGCTGAAAAGCTTTACCAGCAAGCCTTACAGCTTGAGCAGGTAATTTTTGCGGGTTTCACGCATTTGCCTGCCGTTGAGTTGGCAGAGCGGTTACTGCAAATTTTACCCGCTAATTTTTCAAAAATATTTTATAGCGATAATGGCTCTACGTCAACAGAAGTAGCCATAAAAATGGCGATTCAATATTGGTGGAACAACAAATCAGAAGAGGGAAGCGAAAAGTTAAAAACAAAAATTCTTGCATTTACAAACTCCTATCATGGTGATACATTCGGGGCTATGAGTGTAAGCGACAGAAGCGTGTTTACAGTAGCGTTTCATGCGTTTTTATTTGAAGTGATTTTTATTGATGCGCCGGATAAAAATAATAATAATGAAGTAAAAACAAACATAGAAAAACATGCCCACGAAATTGCCGCTTTTATTTATGAACCCTTGGTGCAGGGAGCCGGCGGAATGAAGATGTATGATGCGTTTTGGATGAATGATTTGCTACAGTTTGTGCAAAGTAAAAACATTATTTGTATTGCCGATGAAGTGATGACAGGCTTTGGAAGAACAGGTAAATTATTTGCCTCGGAATACATGCAATGCAAGCCCGACATTATCTGTTTAAGCAAAGGCTTAACCGGCGGTACAATGGCGCTTGGCGTTACAGCCTGCACACAAAAAATATATGAAGCTTTTGTAAATGATGATAAACTGAAAACCTTTTTTCACGGGCATTCCTTTACTGCAAATCCATTGGCTTGTACGGCAGCTTTAGCAAGTTTAGATTTGTGGTTTCAAAATAATTGTTTAGAAAAAATATCGTGGATTGAAAAACAAAACCGTTTGTTTTTACAACGATTACAAAGCAAGCAAACTATAAAGAATTTGCGTGTATTGGGAACAATTTTAGCTTTTGAAATTAATGAAGGAAAAGATGAGTATCTCAATAATATCAGTGCAACAATAACAAACAAATGCCTGCAGCAAGGTGTTTATTTACGACCACTTGGAAATACGGTTTATGTTATGCCGCCGTATTGCATTACCGAAGATGAATTGAACAAAGTATTTGATGTTATTAATGGATTGGTTGATTAGTTTTTATTTCTTTCAGTTACTTCTTTCAGCTTGTCTAAGCTGTGCTCCATAAACGGTCCTAAAATTTTATCATTGGCTATTGCCGGCAATCGCTCCCATGGGTACCATCTTAGTTTTTGCTCAAAATACCAGTTCACATTTGTTGTGTTTGTTGAAGTGTCAAAAAACAATTGGAAAACACATAGCTGATGGCTTTTCTTATTGTTTTGCCATATGGTTTCTATGGTATCTTTTGTATCTTTTACAAGATAGATTCGCTCTTTATCAATGGTAGCAACAACGCCTTTTCCACTGGTTTGCGGTGCTGCAAATTGTATTTTATCACCTTCTATTCCTTCCATCCAAAAAGACCAGTTTTTTACATCGCCAATGTAGCGGTGCAGAGTGTCGTGAGGTGCATGAATATTGATATTGCGCGTTACTCGTACCGTTGATGGTAACAACAAGCCAAGCGATGTAAGAATAAGAAACAAAACAACAATACTGATAATAGCAAGCTTAATAAACTTCATGTTTGCAGTAACTAAATAGGAGTTGTAATAATAAACTATTCTTGAAGAATACCTTGCAAAAAACGCTTTGTATCTGCTTGAATATCCGTTGAATTTTCTATCGCTTTAATATAAGCTGTGCCGATGATTGCACCATTTGCATACTTGCAGGCTGACTGAAAAGTAGCTTTATCTTTTATACCAAAACCAACCAGTATTGGATTTTTTAAATTCATGTTTTGTAATCGTTGTAAATAGTTTTCTACCGCCGTAAAATCTTTTTCGCTGCCGGTAATAGATGAAGAAGAAACGGCATATAAAAAACCAGTGCTCAATGCATCCAATCTCCGTATTCTTTCTTCGGATGTTTCCGGTGTAATTAAAAAAATAAAGTCAAGTCCGTATCGCTTAATAATGTCGCCATACATTGTTTGATATTCGTATTCCGGAAGATCGGGCAGTATTAAACTATCTACCGGCAGTTCGGCGGCTCCCTTACAAAATTTTTCAAATCCATATTGCAAAATCGGGTTCATATAACCCATTAAAATTACAGGTATGCGAATGGCATCGCCAGCATTTGAAGTATTGCGGAAATCTTTCAGTTGAGCGAACAATTCTGCTATCGTCATTCCATTGCGTAATGCAATGCTGTTGCTCATTTGAATGATTGGCCCATCTGCCAGAGGATCGCTGTAAGGCATCCCAACTTCGATGATATCAGCACCATTGTTTTGCAACGCCTTCATTACTTCAAGGGTGCTGTTTAAGTGCGGATAACCCGCTGTGCAATAAACGTTGAGAATGTTATGCCCCCCCGTTCCTAAAGTGGAGCATTTGAAAACCTCTTTTAATAAACTCATTTTTTTCTTTTAAACAGGGTCGTTTGTATTTACTCCATTTAGGGTTGGGGCTGCATTGCTTTCATATACGTGTTTAAATCTTTATCGCCGCGCCCGCTTAAACACATCACCACAACATCTTTTGAGTTTAGTTTTAATTGATCCAAAGCGCACAAGGCATGGGCGCTTTCCAATGCCGGAATAATGCCTTCAAGCTTTGCCAATTGAAAGCCTGCCTGTAATGATTCGTCGTCAGTTGCACTTAAAAATGTACCTCGCCCGCTCGTGTATAAATGAGCGTGCATCGGACCGATGCCAGGATAATCCAAACCGGCTGAAATGCTGTGTGGCTCTACTACCTGACCGTCTGCCGTTTGCATTACCAAACTTTTACTGCCATGCAAAACGCCAGGTTTGCCGAGCTGTGTAGTAGCGGCGCTCATGCCGCTGTTAATGCCATGACCGGCAGCTTCTACGGCAATAATTTTTACACTGTCTTCATCCAAAAAATGATAGAACGCACCAGCGGCATTACTGCCACCGCCAACGCAAGCAATAACATGCGTTGGCAACTCCTTGCCGGTATGTTCTTTTAACTGCCAGCGTATTTCTTCGCTGATGATACTTTGAAAGCGTGCCACCATATCGGGATAAGGATGCGGACCTACCACGCTGCCAATAACATAATGCGTATCCAAAGGATCGTTAATCCAGGCACGTATCGCTTCATTGGTGGCGTCTTTCAGCGTTTTGCTGCCACTTGTTGCCGGAACTACTTTTGCGCCCAACATCTTCATACGAGCAACGTTGGGTGATTGCCGTTCAATATCAACCTCACCCATGTAAACAACGCATTCAATGCCTTTTAAAGCACATACGGTTGCAGTTGCCACACCATGCTGACCCGCACCGGTTTCTGCAATGATGCGCTTTTTACCAAGGCGCTGCGCCAGCAAAACCTGCCCTATCGCATTGTTAATTTTATGTGCGCCGGTATGGTTTAAATCTTCGCGTTTTAAGTAAACGTCAGTGTTGTATTTTTTACTTAACCGCTGTGCTAAAAACAAAGGCGTGGGTCTGCCAACATAATCTTTAAGTAATGCCTGAAACTCTTGCTGGAAACTATGTTCATACATAATTTCCAAATAACGGTTCTTTAGTTCTTCCACATTGGGATACAACATTTCAGGAATGTAAGCGCCGCCAAAATCGCCATAATAACCAAAGATGTTCGGCTGCTTGTAAGTGCCTTTGTTATTGAATGATGTGATGTTAATCATGATATAATTAAAAACAAAGAATGATAAATTTAAAATCAGGATACCTTAAACAATTAACTCTAAAAACTTTAAATCTAGCCAGCGATTGAACTTATAACCTACTTCTTTAAAATGCGCCACTTCAATAAAACCAAACTGCTTATGCAATGAAATACTCACTTCATTGGTAGCATCAATGCCTGCAACGATGGCATGTAAGCTTAACCGTTTGGCAGCATCAATTAACGGTTGCATCAATAACTTACTAATGCCTTTGCCTCTGCAATCAGCTTTTACATACACCGAGTTTTCAACCGTATATTTATAAGCCTGCCAGGCTCGAAAAGGACCGATGGAACTAAAGCCGGCAATCGTTTTATTTTCCTCTGCTACAAATACCGGAAAGCCTTGCTGTTGCTTGGTTTGAAACCATTCGGTACGCATTTGCAATGTGTGCGGATCGTAGTTATAAACAGCGGTAGTATGTAATATCACGTCATTATAAATATGGAGCATTTGCGGAACATCTTCCAGCGTTGCTTCGCGGATAATGATTGAATTATTTTCTGAATGAGAGGTTAACTTACTCATAAAATATAATTACTTGTTTTTTATATAAACCCTGTGTTTAAGAGATAGCCCGAATAGAAGACAAAGCGTACAAGTGAGTGACACAACGATGCCTGAACGGAGTTGCAAATGCTTGTAACCTGATCTGTATTTTTTCATTCGTTTTTTTACATCTCAGCTGCCTTTTACGCTGGTTATAAATTGCTTTAATTTATCAATATTTTTCATGCCCGGCGATATTTCAAACCGGCTGTTAATGTCTATTGCAAATAAGTCTTTCGCTACATCTTGTTGCTGAAATTGCTGTATTGCATCAACGTCTTCGGGTGCAATACCACCGCTTAAAAAGAAAGACTTGCTGATGTTTGCATCTTTCAACATCTGCCAATCAAATTTTTTTCCTGTGCCGCCAAAACTTGTGCTTTCCGTATCGAACATAAACATATCTGCCACATCGTGATAGTCTTTTATTTTCCAGGAAATGTTATCACCGTCCTTTACACGAAAGGCTTTGATAACAGTGATATACTGAGAAATTTTTTCGCAATAGCGAGGCGATTCGTTGCCGTGAAGCTGCACCAGATACAAGCCGCAATCATCAATTGTCCGGAGCACAACATTGATATCAGCATTTACAAAAACGCCTACTTTATTAATGCTGCGCAGCTTTTTAATTTCGTTGGCGGGCATACTTTTAAAAACATATCGTGAAGATGGCGGATAAAAAATAAACCCGACAAAATCGGCACCTGCTTCGCCAACCTGCTGCGCCTGCAAAGCCTTTGTGATACCGCATACTTTTACTCTCATTCTGTTTGTTTTAACGCTGTTATAAATTGAGTAAAAGCAATCGAAGGATCGGCATGTTTCATAAAGTTCTCACCCATTAAAAAACCGGCGAAACCTGCGCTGCGTAAAGTTACGATGGTATTTACATTGCTGATGCCGCTTTCTGCAACGGCAGGCATTTCTTTGGGCAATTTATTGATTAAATACAAAGAGGTATTAATGTCAACCACAAATGTTTTGAGGTTGCGGTTGTTTACGCCAACCATTGTTACGTCTTCACAAATATGGTCAAGTTCTTCTTCGTTATGCACTTCCAGCAACACTTCTAAATTAAGCTCTTTTGCCTTATGCGCAAACTTCTTCACCTGCTGTTTTGTAAGGCATGCAGCAATCAATAAAATCACATCGGCACCAATGCCGCAGGCTTCATACAACTGGTATTCATCAACAATAAAATCTTTACGCAGCAGTGGAATATTTGTTGCCTTTTGCGCCGTTATTAAATCATCGTTTGTGCCGCCAAAATAAAGCTCATCGGTAAGCACCGATATGCCTGCCGCATGTTGGTTATAAGCGGTTGTAACATTGGTTACATCTGCATTTGAATTGATAATACCTTTTGATGGAGACTTTCGTTTAAATTCGGCAATAATGCCGGTTGAATTTTTTTTAAGCAACGATTGCTGTAATGATTTTTTTTTATCGTTAAACAAAGGCATCTGCTCATACACTTCAACCGAGATAAGGGTTTTCTTTTGCTCCACTTCTTTGTGTTTATCCCCTATTATTTTTTCCAGTATGTTCATCTTATTGCATCCTAATTAATGTTTCCAAACAATGGTATGCGCCGCCACTTTCCAAACTCTCAACGGCTGCTTTGTAAGCATCGTTATAGCTGCTATAATTTCCTGTGCAATGCAGTGCCATAGCGGCATTGGCAAGCGCTACAGCTGTTTGCGCCCATGAGCCTTCGCCTTTAATAATTTTTGTAAACAGCTTCGCGGCTTCTTCTGTTGTATTGCCGCCGTAAATGTCCTGTGGCTCTACCATTCGCTTGCCTAATTCTTCCGGTGTATATAAAAAATCTCCTTTGCTGGTTATTACTTTTGTATCGTTTGTTAACGAAATTTCATCATAGCCATCCAAGCTGTGAATAATGGTAAACGGAGTTCCTTTTTGCTGTAATAAATAATTATAAATTCTCGCCATTTCTAAGTTGTAAACACCTACCAGCTGATAAGTTGGCTGCGCCGGATTTACCATAGGTCCCAGCATGTTAAAGAATGTACGCAAGCCAAAATTTTTACGAATCGGCGCTACTGTTTTCAATGCCGGATGAAACAAAGGCGCGTGCATAAAACAAATATTGGCTTCTTCCACTTCGCGTTTTAATTTGTTATTATCAGATGAAAAAGAGTATCCTAAATTCTCCATCACATTGCTTGCACCACTTATTGATGTTGCGCCATAATTGCCGTGTTTGGCTACCTTCTGCCCCGCTCCTGCTACGATAAAACAAGCCAGTGTTGAAATGTTGAAAGTATTTTTTCCATCGCCGCCGGTGCCAACAATATCCATAGTTTTATATGGATTCAAATCTACTTTTACGCACAGCTCCAGCAGCGCATCGCGAAAGCCCTGCAGCTCTTCTATGGTAATACTTCGCATAAGAAATATAGTGATAAAAGCGGTTACTTCCGTATCGTTATAAGCGCTATTTGAAATGGCAACGAGCGTATCTTTTGCTTGCTGATAAGAAAGCGTTTTGTGTTCAAACAGGTATTGTAAAAGCTTTTTCATTTGTTATTGTTATGCTTGTAGCCAATTTCTTATAATCTTCTCTCCCATTGGTGTCAGTACACTTTCAGGATGAAACTGCACGCCTTGCACATCATACGTTTTGTGTTGCAAGCCCATGATAAAACCATTGTCATCTTCGGCTGTAATTTCCAGTTCTTCAGGGAAGTTTTTTTTATCCACTATCCATGAATGATAACGACCGATTTCCAAACATTGAGGCAAGCCTTTAAAAAGCTTACTGCTGATACCTGATAGCTTACAGCTTGTAGCCACACCATGAAATACACTTGTTAAATTGGTAAGCGTTCCGCCAAAAGCCTCGCCAATCGCCTGATGCCCTAAACACACGCCCAGTATGCTTTTGCGGGCAGCATACTCTTTTATTAACGGCAATAACAAACCAGCTTCTTCGGGTATGCCCGGACCTGGTGAAAGAATGATTTTATCATACTCGTTAATTTGCTCCAATGGTATTTTATCGTTGCGAAAAACATCTACTTTCCGGTTTAAAATTTTTTCAACCAGATGAACCAGGTTATAAGTAAACGAATCGTAATTATCGAACACTAAAATTTTCATAAGCCTCAATCCGCCGTGGCGGAAATTTATTGTTACTTGAATTTTGATTGCCCTAACCCTTCTCCACAAGTGCAGAAGGGAATATTATAAAATAGTTTCAGCAAGCTGAATCGCTTTCTTTAAAGCACCTAATTTATTGGTTACTTCCTGCAGCTCGTTTTGCGGCTCGCTTGCAGCTACAATACCACCGCCGGCTTGATAAGTAAGCGTGTTTTCCTTACTTAAAAAAGTACGAATCATAATAGCCTGGTTGCAGCTGCCATCAAACCCTACCGAGCCAATGCAACCACCATAGTAACTACGCGCTGTGTCTTCATATTTATCAATTAATTCCATCGCTTTAAACTTAGGCGCGCCGCTTAATGTACCGGCAGGAAACGTAGTGGCTAATAATAAAAATGGATTGGTGTTTTCTTTTACTTTACCACTTACTTCACTCACCAAATGAATGACATGCGAGTAATACTGCACCTGCTTGTAAAAGTTTACTTTCACATCGCTGCAATGGCGGCTTAAATCGTTGCGCGCCAAATCAACCAGCATGGTATGCTCTGCGTTTTCTTTTGCATCATTTAACAAGGCTTCTGTTAATAGCTTGTCTTCTTCTTCATTGCCCGTTCGTTTTGTTGTGCCGGCAATAGGATGAATAATAGCTCTGCCGTTTTTTATGATCAATTCAGATTCGGGGCTGCTACCCATTAATTTATAATCGCCATAATCGAAATAAAATAAATACGGTGATGGATTGATGCTGCGCAAAGCGCGATAAACATTGAACTCATCACCTGTAAACCCTTGCTGAAAACGGCGGCTCAGTACAATCTGAAATACATCGCCGCGCAAGCTGCTTTGTATGCCCCGTTTTACCATGGCAATGTGCTCTTCATCGGTAAGGTTTGAGGTTTCATTTCCTTGAACATGAAAGGGAAAAACAGGAACATCTTTATTGCGGATTAACGATGTTACCACATCCATTTCCGAAGGTAAATTGTGTATTTTGTTTTCGCAGATAACCATTTCGTTTTTGAAATGGTTAATAGCAATCACATACTGATACAACCGGTACCGCATCAGCGGAATTTGTGGCTTTGTATGTTTCGATTTTAATTGCACCGTTTCAAAAAACTGCACCGCATCAAACGTAGTATATCCAAATAAACTTTGTGCAACTTTTGCAGCTTTTTCATCTATTTCTTTTACATCAAACTGCTGCATAAAATTCCAGATAATATCCGGCACATCCTGGCTGTTTTGTAACAGTTTTTTTTCTGCTTTTTGTGTGGGAAACTTACATTCTATCTCGTTATAATTACTAATTTCAATGCCGCCAATGGCGTTGATGCAAATAAAAGAAGAACTATTTTCTGCAGCGTTGGAATCGGCGCTTTCCAGCAAAATGGTATCTCTGAAACGATCCCGCAGGCGCAGGTAAATTCCAACCGGCGTAAACACATCCGAGAGAATTTTTTTATAAGTGGTTTCTATTGCAATCTTCTTCATAAATAAAATAGAGTAAATAAAAAAGCCCCGACATTGTCAGGGCTTTTTACTATTGTAAAAAGGTATTGGCGCGCGCCGCTACAAGCCCCGATTGAGGATTGAAAGCCACCACCAATTATTATATGTTATGTACTTGTTCATTTGCAAAGCGAATATAGAAACAGAAATGGAAATAGAACAAAAATTATTTTTCACTATCACGTTTTACTTTTTGCTTTGTCTTTTTTTCGCCCTTTATTTTTTCGTGATAATTATCAGGCAAACCGGTTTCGTAGCCAAACACATTGCCATCTTCGTAGTTACCATCTTCTTTTATCCATTGCGATAAAAACCTATCATCACTTTTGCTTTGATTGATGCCAATAAAATAACCAATCAAGATGCCGGTAAGCAAGCCTGCCAGCACACAGCCTGTAACTTTTTTTGATTGTTTGTTAATCATACCATTTCCTTTTTTTTTGCCCGGTAGCTTCTGTTTTTTTGAAGATGATAAAGTTAATCAAAAACTATACAATAAAAAGTTGGGCTGCATAAATAACACCCAAATAACGAATAAAACCAATTGCATCAGTAACCCTAAACGCAATAGTAGCAGCGGTTATAGCGCATCGTTAATTGTTTTTAAAAGTGAGGATAGAGAACTGGAATGATTTTATATGCTTTTTTACAAAACTTATAATCTATGAAAGCACTTGTGTTTCACAAACCCAAAACGGTTAGTGTTGATACCGTTCCTGATCCCACTATCCAGGAATCAACCGATGCCATAATTAAAGTAACTTCTACTGCTATTTGCGGCAGCGACCTGCACATTTACAATGGCATGCTGCCACAGCCAAAACCAATGACGATGGGCCATGAATTTATGGGCGAAGTGGTTGAAATTGGTTCAGGCGTTACCAATTTACGAAAAGGTGATCGCGTGGTGGTTCCGTTTCCTATTGCGTGCGGTCATTGCTGGTTTTGTTCGCATCAGCTTCACGATCATTGCGAAAACTCAAACAAAAATTATGGACCTGAAGGCGGCTTATTGAAAGAAAAAGGCGGTGCTTTATTTGGCTATACCGATTTGTATGGCGGTTACGATGGCGGACAGGCAGAATACGTGCGTGTACCGTATGCAAATGTAGGCCCTCGTAAAGTACCCGATAGTTTAACAGATGATGAAGTGCTGTTTCTTACCGACATTTGGCCAACCGGGTATTCAGCTATTGAGTGGGCGGATATGAAAGGCGGCGAAACGGTAGTGGTGTTTGGTTGCGGACCTGTTGGTTTGATGGCGCAAAAAGCTGCATGGATAAAAGGCGCCAGCCGCGTAATTGCTTTGGATGTGGAAGAATACCGCCTTGCAAAAGCAAAAATTTTAAACAACGTAGAAGTAATTAATGCAAATGATGAGGATGCTATAGAAAAAATCCGCTCGATGACGAACGGACGCGGCGCCGACGTTGTAGTAGATGCGGTGGGTATGGAAGCGCATCGATCCGTGTTAGACAAAGCGGCTACTTTAATACGTGCTGAAAAAGGAACTATCAATGCTTTGAAAATGGCTGGCAGCGCGGTACGCCGCGGCGGTGTTATTTCTATTGTTGGCGTGTATGGATATAATTACGATAACTTCCCTATCGCCCAGTTTTTTGATAAAGGCATCACTTTAAGGATGGGGCAAGCCTGGGCTCATGAATTGATAGACCAGCTGATTGATTTGGTAGTGCAAAAGAAAGTGGTGCTGAATGATATCATCACTCATAAATTGCCGCTAAGTGAAGCGCCACATGGCTTTGAAATTTTTAACGATAAAAAGGAAGATTGCGTAAAAGTAGTGCTGAAGCCATTTGCATAAACATTTATCTTCTATCATAAAAACAAAAAGGAAACAGAACATTCTGTTTCCTTTTTTAATAAAAAATACATCAAATTTATTTTACTGAATTAAGTAAAGCTGTAAAACTTGCAGGCTCGTTCATGGCCATATCTGCCAAAACTTTACGGTTCAATTCAATTCCTTTCTTGTTTAATTTATCAATAAACTGGCTATACGTTAAGCCTTCTGCACGTACTGCCGCATTAATACGGGCAATCCAAAGCTGGCGGTATTCACGCTTCTTTAGTTTGCGACCTACGTAGCTGTAAGTCATCCCTTTTTCAACAATATTTTTGGCAACGGTATAAACGTTTTTACGTTTGCCGTAAAAGCCTTTCGCCTGGTTTAAAATTCGTTTTCTTCTTGCACGTGATGCAACAGCATTTACTGAACGTGGCATGATTGATTATTTAATATTTCAGATTCAACATGCAGATTTTGGCATTCAATCTGAAAAAGATGATTGATAAATTTGTTTACTTAATTTTTGGTATTTGTTGCTTTTCAAGGCTCACACTTTACTTCAAACGCAAAAGGCGCATAACAAAATCTTTGTTTGCCGCACCCACAACGCCTTTCAAGCGCATTGAACGTTTACGTTTGGTTGATTTTTTTGTAAGAATGTGGCGTTTAAAAGCTTTCTGAAATGTGATTTCGCCGGAGCCTGTTACTTTAAAGCGCTTCTTGGCGCTGGAGTTTGTTTTTACTTTTGGCATATTACAATAACCTAATTAAAGATTACACCCTGCTGGTGTTCCCGAACCGACGGGACGCTTGTTGAACCTTACGGGTAATATCCTGTTTATAAAACAGGGCTGCGAAGGTATTATAAAAAGAAGAGACAGACAAAGGATTGAGAAAATTTTAAGATTGGAAAGAAATTGCAGTAAAAACAAACCAGAAGCTGTTTATAATAAATTGCCTGAACCACCAAGTAAGAGCATACACAGAGTTGCACTTAAAAAAAGAACCCATTGTGTTGCTTCTTTTCTTTCCTTCCGGTTGGTTGCTTTACCTTAGAAATACAAACAGCTGTTAATACAATTTTTTATAGGCTTCAGCTTTTTGGCGGGTTCCGTAATTATTTACCGAATCGAATAACACTTTCAATACATCAGGATGCGCTTCATAGTACGACATGCTTTTATAAAACGTTGCTTTATTGGTTTTGTATTTTGCAAACACTTGCTGATATAATGAAGTGGCTTCCATTTGTAATGAATCTTTTTGCATTATAAATTTTTCTGAAGCGGTTTGCTCCGCCACTTCTAAATCCCACACCACCTTCTTCATTGTGTTTATAGAAAAAATATCGGGCGGTATTTCATCTTTGTGAGAACAGGATAAAAAAAACACTATAAAAAAAAGAAGCGATACAATCTTTTTCATCGTAAATCATTCCTGTATTTATCCGCATTGGAAGGATCTAACTCAACCAATATTTGAACCGCCTGACTGCGTACATCCGGCGATGCTTTTTTAAACATACCAGACAGTTCGCTGTACTTGCTTTGCAAAAAAAACTGAAGCACCATCGTATTCGGGTTTTCACGGTTAAAGGTTTGCAACTGCGTTAGGGTTGCCAACATATTTTGTTGCGATGCGTTGGCATCTTCATACATTTTATCTAAGCCTGTGCGATAATATTTGTAAATAATATCGTTTATCACATTATACCTTGTATTGGTCATGTTGTTTACCAGCCAGTAACGGTTGCGCTGCCCGTCGAACGCCTGCCAGCCACTGATGCCGCGGGTTTCAGGCGCATTGTTTACAATGTTTTGCGCTTCAACAAAATAAGGGTTGCCGCCTTTTGGCGAAAATGTATCATAATCAAACCCTAAAATCATATATACATAATACGCAATTATGGCTGTAACATTTGCGGTTAACGGATCATTACCCGCAACACGGTTTTCATTAAATTCTACCGGCTGAAACTCAACATATTTAAATGCGATATCGGCATCCTGAAAATTAATGATGGGCGATTTGTAAGACGAATTAAAAACCGGTCGTGCCGATTGTACGGTAAGTGTTCCGCTAAATACGTCAGGATCAGATGGCGAGTTTATGGTGAGGTTTATCAAAAAATTACACTCAATTTTTTCCTGCTGTGTAAACTCATCTTTTGTCCATTGCCGGTTGTTGATAAGATTGGTTAGTTGCGTTGCCAGCGTAGTAAAACGTTGCCTGCTTACCGATGTTGGCAACTGCTGCGATAGCACGGTTACTTTTGCCTGCAACTCTTGCGCTTTCAATTGGGGCGCAGTTAGTACCAGGAGCCAAACAGCTATACTATTTTTTATTATTTTCTTCATTACAAATAACATCTACAATAAATTTTGAGATTTCTTTTTTTGATAATAAAAGGGATGGATATTCATTGCCTGCCGTATCGAAAATGGTTACTTTGTTGGTATCCCCTCCAAACGTTGCGCCTTCATCCTGCATTGAATTTAAAACGATAAAATCCGCCCTTTTCGTTTGCAGTTTTTGTTTGGCAAATTCTTTTTCATTGTGCGTTTCCAAAGCAAAGCCAACCAGGATTTGCTGTTCATTTTTTCGTTCTCCTAATGAACGCAAAATATCTTTTGTTTTGGTTAATGAAATGATAAGCTCGTCTGAATATTTTTTTATTTTTTGTAATGAAGGATTGGATGGCGTATAATCGGCAACGGCAGCCGCAAGAATAGCGATGTTTGAATTTTGGAAATGATTGATGCAGGCATTGTACATTTCATCGGCAGTTGTTACCGAAATAACATGAACATTTTTTGGCGGCTGAATGTTTACCGGGCCCGCAACTAATGTAACTTCTGCACCTTCATTACAACAATGTTCAGCCAAAGCAAAACCCATTTTACCCGACGAATGATTGGCAATAAAACGTACAGGATCAATCGGTTCATAAGTAGGTCCGGCTGTGATTAAAACTTTTTTCCCAGCCAATTTTTTTGAAGTAAAAACAAACGCATTTAAATATTGCACAATCTCTTCAGGCTCACGCATTCTTCCTTCACCAAACAAACCGCTGGCAAGCTCTCCGTTACCAACGCTTATAATTTTGTTACCGAACAATTGCAAGGTTTCAATGTTTTTTTTTGTTGAAGGATGATGCCACATATCTTCATCCATAGCAGGCGCAACAACAACCGGGCAGGTTGCAGATAAATATGTTGCCAATAACAAATTATCGCAGGCTCCGTTTGCCATTTTGCTCAACGTGTTGCAGCTTAAAGGTGCTATCAGCATCGCATCTGCCCATCTTCCTAACTGTACATGGTTCGCCCAGGTTTCTTCTTCAAACAACTCAATAAAAACCTTATTTTTTGATAATGTTGAAAGAACCAGCGGCGACACAAAACTTTTGGCAGAAGGGGTAAGAATTACTTTTACTTCCGCACCGGCTTTTACCAGCAAACGCACTACTGTAACGGCTTTGTAAGCCGCGATGCCGCCTGTAATGCCGAGTAATATTTTTTTATTGTTGAGCAATGGTTTGTGCTAAGATTTTGTGCGATTACAATAATTGAGTTTGTTTGTTTTTACAACATAAACAGTATTTGAATGCACAAATTTATAAGACTTTGTTTTGAAGAAACAGAATAAAGGCTGCCATCTTTATCGATTGCTCTATCTTATCAACACCACCGTTCCTTTTTTTACGAGATGCCGGTTTAAATAATCAATTGCAGCAGCAACATAAACATAAGTACCGGGCGGCTGGCGCGCGCCTTTATAATTTCCATCCCAGCCTTGCCCTTCCGATGCTGTTGTGTACAGCAACTGCCCCAAACGATTGTACACGCTAAAATTTTCAAACCGTTTTATACCCGCAACAATGGGTTTTAAAATATCGTTAATGCCATCGCCATCGGGCGTAAAAGCAGAAGGTACAAAAATTTGAGGTATCGTTTTAAATTGATACACATTAATGGAATCAACACTCGTACAACCCTGCGTGGTTGTGCCTTTCACTTCATACGTTACTTCCTCAACTTCATCAGGCAACGTTACAACAGGATTAGCAATATTGCTGTTGTTCATGCCAGTTGCCGGCGACCATTGATACGTGTTTGCGCCCGTTGCCTGCAATTGCAAAGGCTGCCCTGTAACAATGTTAGTATCGTTTCCGGCAAATACCTGAACAGGCGGTATCACTACAACGGTTACCGTATCGGTTACTGGTTTAGGGCAGTTGCCAGCCGGTTGATAAAAAGCCGTAAACGTATAAACCGTAGTTTGTTGCGGGCCGGCCGTTGGTGTTAGCGTATTATAATTTACCAACGAATTTACCGGCGTCCAGCTAAAGTTTGTGCCCGTGTAAGAAGCATTTAATTTTGTGGTAGAACCGAAGCAAACCGGCAACGCCGTGCCTGCATTTGCCACCGGATAAGGCGCAGTATTTACGGTAACATCGCCATTGCTGAAACACTTTCCTACATTGGCTTTTAAGTGATACGTGGTGTTAGCAACGGGTACTGCCAGCGGGTTTTTAACTGTACTATCGTTGAGTGTGGTTGAGGGCGACCATGCAAATTGCAGCGCGTTAGTAACCGGGTTAAGCTGCACAGTATCCGTTAAACATATCGTGGTATCTTTTGGTAGCAACAACGTTACCTGATCTATTACATTCACACGAACAGAATCTTCGTTCACGCAACCGCTTCCTGCGTTTACATTCACGTAGTAAGTAGTGGTGCTTTGCGGGTTTACAACCGGGTTTGATGTGTTAGCGTTTCTAATGTTTGTGGCGGGTGTCCAATTATAAACAGCCGTACTTACATCGGTAGAAGCAGATAGCTGCAACTGGTCGATGTTACAAATCAGCGTATCATGAAAAGGCATCGTGATAAGAGGCTTATCATAAATGGTTACTTCTTTTACAAGCGTATCAACGCAACCTTTTGAATTGCTCACAATTAACTGCGCGGTTATGGTTCCGGTATCGCTGTATTTGTAAGCAGATGGATTTTGCAAATGAGATGTATCGGCTGTTGATGTTGGATCGCCAAAATTCCAGCTCCAGCCATTTACTACGCCGTACAGCGTAGTGCTTTTATCAGTAAAAACAAACGCATTTTGCAGGCAGCTTCCGCTTACTGAAAAGTTAGCAACAAAGCCCGGAAACACATTCGCCTCTGTTGTAGCTGTATCCGAACATTCGCCGCCTTTGTTGGTAATCAGCGTTACGTGGTACGTTCCCGCCTTAGGATATATATAAGTTGCAGTAGGTTTTACCGATGTATCGGCGGGCGTGGAAGGATCGCCAAAATTCCAGTAATATGAATTGATATTTGCCGAGGTAGATTCGTTGAAAAAAGTAAGATTAAACCCATTGCAGGTAATATAAGAAGCGTTTAACGCCGCCTGCGGAATGTTGCAATCCTCAACACGAAGGATAAAATCTTTACGGTGCTGCGCAATGTTTACTTTGTTTCTCCATTCATACACAACAACACTTACCACATACAAGCCTGCCGCGGGCGAAATACCGCTGATTTGCCCGGTAACCGGATTGATGGAAACGGTACTCCCAAGCGGTGAATTACCAGAAAACTGTTTGTTTGTATTGTATGAAACAAAACTGTACGGCGGAGTTTCAGCGGGCTGTGTATCGTTAGCGCCGGCAAACAAAGCGCCCGAAGTAAAAGCCGGTTGAAAAGCAAATGAAACCGAATCGCCTGGATCAGGGTCGGTTGCACCATAATCCAAGGTGAAGCGACTGTTGTAACAAATTAAATCGGGCTTTTTTAAATTGAAAACAGCCGTTGAATTATGCCCTGTTGGTAATAAAGTCTTGCCTGGAATATAACAATCGTACGTTACACCGGGTAAGCCTTGTTGAGAATGCTGGTTATCATTCAGAACATTTAGAGTTGTGGCACGACAGCAGTTCTCGTAAGCTAAAAGATAACCTACATCATTATCAGGAAGTGTAACGGTTGTAGAGTATGTTTTTACCTCGTAACAGAGTGGAGGTTTGGTTGTAATACAAGGCGGATAATCACCAAGAAGGGAAGGATTTAAAGAAAGCGTTGAATCGTTTGTCAAGGGTAAATACAGTTCGGTAACAAAATCGTTTGTATTTCCATTTTCATATACTGCAATTACTGTTTGCTTAGGCAGGCAAGCTACATTGGTACCATCACCACAAGCCACATTGCAATCTCTAAACAATCGCATGGATACTTTGTACGTGCTGTTACCAGCCGCATCGCTGCTTATATATTGATAAAACACTTCGCCGCCAACAATGTGCGTGGCATGGCACAGGTTTGCAACAAATAAAAACAGCAATATGCAGGTAATGTTTTTCATTTACGGTTTACCATAAGTTTAAGTTTCAGAAATAAGGCGTCTGATTTCTTCATCACAATCATATCTTATTTCTTCTCTTATTTCGTTTGATAACACTTTATTGTCTATCAATATTTTCACAATGTCCATTCGATGAATGCCACATGTCAATTTTTCATATATCGCTTCTAAAGGCTCTTTACATTCTTTTGTTTTATTAGCTCTGTAAATATCAACGTAACCATAAACAATTTCATGAACAGCATCTCCGTCTTTACAATTTTTTGCTATTGTGGTTAAAAGTTTATTGTGTCCTTTTTTATAATTTGAAATCAATAAACCCAAATAATCAGAAGGACGTGTTGTATCACTTAAACGCTCAATTGCAAGTTGACGAATATCATCACCTGAAAAATATTTTAGTGCATCAGACGCAAATTCAACAAGACGATCATTTTTTTTATTTTTTCCTTTCACTATTTCTAAAATGGAAAAGTAGTTATAAGGATACTTAATAAGACTAAATATCCTCATATATTTTTCAAGCTTTAGCCTGTCTGTTTCTTTCAAAAAATCATCAGCAAGTTTTTTTATGTCAGTCTCTGATAATTGCTTAGCTGTAAGTGGAGATAAAGGGTTCCTTATTTTGCTATTTATTTTTTCAGTTACGGTTATATAATTTATAATAGGCGGCTGCCGATGAGTATCTTCTCTTTCTTTTTCTGTCCGATCGATGTTGTCGAGGTAAATTTTTATAAACCGATTTTCTTTACTTGCGTTCTCAAGTTGTTGCCTAACTTTCAATTCGGGGTTCTTCTCTTGAAATTCATAAATAATAGAACCGTCCTGCCAATTTTCCTGATCTTTTTCAAGCCATTGTCCATACTTTTCTGCAATAAATAAAAGCCCGCTAAATCCGTCAAGTTCTAATATGTCTGAATATCCAACCCAATCTGAACCATCAATGGGTTGGTGTAAAAATCTGTTATAAATACCATCTCTTGCTTCTTTATCGCCTTGTTGTGCGTATCTCTTGGCAAGGTCAAAAAGCTGAACTAATGCCCAGGTATCTTTTTGCTCCTTAGCAAGTGCTTTCAAAATAGCTGCACGAATTTTATTCTGATGTTTTGAAAGTGAAGTAAGCTCTGATAAATACAATGCCCTGCTGCCTTCTAATTGTCCGCTATAAGCATAATTGTTAACTGATGATTTAATAATAGCAGATGAAAAATCAACTGTCGGATTGCTTTTCATAATCAGGTAAGCTTCGCCTGTTCCTCTTCTTATGGAATTTTTAAATCTTTCTTTTATTGCTTTTTTGTCAACCATTTTAAATGCTCTTCTTACTATGATGTCTTTCTTTCAAACAACATCTTGTATAAATTCCAACAAACATTTATTCACTTCCTCCTTTCTCTCCCACATGCCCATGTGCGCTGCGTTATCCAAAATATAAATGTAAGATACGGAAGGAAGATGAGCTTGTTGCAACCCATCATTCAACGGCGTTGCTTTGTCTTCTTTACCCATTATAAACAACACCGGCACAATGCTGTTTTGTAATACCATTGTTTTATCATCGCGCAGCATCATAGCTTTATAATATTGTTGTAAGGCGGCTTTGGTAAAGCTCTTTCCTTTTTCTATGAGTACATTGATTTCATCCCAATGGTTTTGTTTAAAGTGAAGCGAAAACAAACCTGCCAATGTTGTTTTTATAAACTGATAACTTCCGTATTGTTCAATTGTGCTGATCCCTTTTAAACGAATGGCTTTCTTTTCTTCACTATCTCCAAAAGCAGTGGAATGAACAAAACCAAAGCCTTTGATGATGGCAGGATATTTTTCGGCTAACGCTAATGTAATATATCCTCCCATACTATGCCCGAACACCGCACAGGCACTGATGTTTTCATATTGCAATAAAGCAAAAATACAATCGGCATAAGCACCGATGGTTACGTTTTCATCATCAATCGGTTGAAGCATTTCCGAGTGCCCGCTGCCTGGCAAATCCGGAATAATAAGACTGTATTTATCTTTTAAAAAAGAAAGCTGGTATTTCCATACTTCGCTATCTTCAGCAAAGCCATGAATGAAAACAACTGGAAAGCCATTGCCTTCTTTTTGATAATTTACTTTCTTGTTTTGATACGTGAATGTTGGCATTATGCGGCTTTTGTTTTTACAGCAAGACTGCCATACCGATATAGCATTAAAAACACAAACGGCACAAGAGAAATGTTGAGTTCCTGCGGCAGCCACCACCAGCCAATTAACAGCAAAACAGTAAGGGTAAAAGCAAAATAAAAATAATTGCGTAACCATTTTGGCTGGCGCCATAAAAACAAAACGGCAACAATGTTGGTTGGCAACGCCCACAGCAAATTATAATTGTCTTTCGTCATCCTATGCTCAGTTCCCCACCACATAAATAGCAAAAGCAAACCCAGCAAACCCGTGAGATACAAAAGAAAAGAATCTACAAAACGGCAAACTGTTTTCACACGTTGATTTGGTAAAAAATAAAGCGAAGCAATGAAGCTGCAAATGACGGCAAACAGGATAAGCGGAACATAGTTGCCCGTTGCTTCGATGGGTGTTGCCATGTTTAGCAACACTTGTTTTTGTTTTACCACAGTTTGCGTGTTGTTGATGGTTGCACTGTCTATCCCTTTCAATAAATAATCGGGCAAAAACATGGCGACATTATTATCAACAGGCTTATCCAGCTTCGCTCCCAACAAAATATCAATGCCTAATTTACTCCAGGGTTCGCCACCTTTATCAAGATAACTGTGTATGAGATTGCGGGCAGTTGTGCCTTCGGGAACGAGTTTATTTTTTATACTACTGCCGGGCAAGGAATGAAATATTATATCGCGAACGCGGGTGGTGCAATTATCGTAAATAAAATCGTATTTATACTTACGGTTTGCACCTTGCAGGTTGATGTTGAGAGCGGTAAGGATTTGCTGTTTTTGTGTACAAGATAAATTCAGTTCCTGCTCCCAAACGCTGCGCTGAAAGTATTGATACTCGTACATGAAATCGGGAAATTTGTCAACCGATAAAGAGTAATCGAGTTTGCCACGAACAAACTTTGTATAAAATTGTGGGTCTTCAAACCAGAATGTGCCGTAATTGTAAACCAAATCAGTTCCACCAACACTATCTTGTATACGCAAAGCGGTATGGCCAAACGTTGAATACAACTCTTGCCCGGGCGCACAGGTAAGCAAGCTGATGCGAACATCACAAGCAGGGTTTTGTGCAACCGCTTTTTGATGCATTATCAAAACAAACAATAAAAGAAGCCACCACAACAGCCGTTTCATAAAACAAATAAAGAATAAAAGTAAATGCAAGCCGCTTTAACACAAGTATTTAACAACGGTTTGGTAGAAGATTTTTTGAATGTGCATTTAATTTTTGGTAGATACCTAACCACACTATTATTTTGCATCCGGAGAGCTGGCAGAGTGGTCGAACGCGGCGGTCTTGAAAACCGTTGACTGTAACAGGTCCGGGGGTTCGAATCCCTCGCTCTCCGCTGAAAAAACATCCCGCATTGGCGGGTTTTTTTATGTGATGATTTAACCTAACCGGAGAGATGCCAGAGCGGTTGAATGGGACGGTCTCGAAAACCGTTTTACGGGCAACTGTAACGAGGGTTCGAATCCCTCTTTCTCCGCACTTATCTTACCTACCTTGTAGAAATGAACTTTTGCATAGTAGACTCGTTTTGAAAATTTGTAGTTGCGTATTATGAAGAGAAGTCGTTAGGATTAACGCAGAAGTCCCCACAGATGCAATCTAAGCATTGGCGACTGCGCCTTTATTCCTTACTGATTTTGACAAATAATAAAACATCATTTGCCGATTAATAAAGGAGTAAACAGAGGTTCATATTCCCGCATCCGTTACTTTTACACTTGCCAATAAAACCCTCTTCTTTCCGGCTTGTTTACTGCTTTTTTAAGTTTTATTATAACCAATAAAAAGACGAACCATGGCAATATTATCCAAGCTACAAGTATTCGAAACCTTATGAAGCTGTTTACGATACAGTTGTCTCTTCTCCTCCTTTTTTATCTTGATAGAAAAAAGGAGCAAAAGAAATCAAGAACGGATGATATACAGCACATCCGTTCGTTGCGCCTTGATGTAACTTTGGTAATGCTGCGATGAAAAACAATTGTATCTTGATAGATTTAGAATAACAGATTGTGGCTGTTACTATCTTTTTCTGCCGGAAATCATGTTTCGAACACTTATGATGTTGGAGGTAGGTTGGTTGTTTATTGTTTTTAACGTGAAAGGCGCAAGCGAGACGCTTACGCCAGAATAGAGATATAGCTTTTTTTATACTTATATATATAAAGCCCCAACAACTGGGGTGAAGTACACCAACAAAGGCGGAAACTAACTAAAACATAACTAATAAATTGTCTTAGTTCCAGGATTTGCCAGACAGTAATTTTAATAGTTTATACGGTTGGGTTTTGCGTATAAAAGCGGAAACATCTATGTTCTCGTGTTTATCTAAGTTTGTTAATTGTTGTGGTGTAAGGTATTTATAACCCATTGACCAATCAGGAAACTGTGGTTTCTCAACGTTACCTTCCAAAACCTTTTTAACATCAGTATGTCGATCGTCTGAAGAAATAATTTCAAAAAGTTCTGACAAGTCATTTTCATCACCTTCAAGTAACTGAATAAAATGACTGTTGCAGTACAATAACATACCGGTAATTGTTTTTTGAGAATTCTTGAAACGTGCCAACTCCAATAATTTTTGAAGTTCATCGTCTTTAAATGGATTAACCGCTTTGCTGGTGTAAAGTAGGTGAAACATGGATTCATATTTTATAGAAGTAAAACTAAAAAAAAATATTTCTTTACATATTTAAAAATTAATTAAAAATTTGAATGTGAAAAAAAAGGGCGACAAACACAAGGTTTATTCAAAAATTATCCATCCTAACGGCACCTTGAATTTTAAAGTAAAAGGAATATCATTCTTTAAAGCTGCAGAAATTCATAACCTGCTGTTATCACTTAGTTCGTTTGGCTTTGTACTGACCATATTTTGCTTTTACCTGCTAACCAATACTATTTTTACATTCCTCTACATTCTTATTGGGGCTACAGGTCTTTCGGGTATCAATGAGTCATCAGGCGACGTTTTTTTTAAAGTATTTTACTTTTCCGCCCAAACACTTTGCACCGGATATTTCACAAGCACCATTCCTGTATCTATTCGCTCTACCTCACTGGCAGCCATTGAAGCTGTTGTAGGTTTGTTCCTCTTTGCCATTATAACAGGGCTGCTTTATTCCAGGTTTTCCAAATCTCACTCAAAAATTATTTTTTCAAATAAAGTATTGATTGGACCATACAAAGGAGGTTCTGCGCTGATGTTGAGAATCGCAAACATCAAGCGAAATCAATTATTAAAAGTTGGTGCTGAATTAATATTGATGTTACGTATAGAATCGGACGGAGTTAAGAAAAACGTCTTTCACAATTTAAAGCTGGAACGGGAAAATATTGCCATGCTTTTACTTACCTGGACAATTGTACACATTATTGATGACGAAAGCCCCCTTTCTATATTTTCAATAGAGGATATTGCCGATGCACATGGTGAGATCCTTGTTGTAATTGAAGGCTCAGATGATATTTCATCACAAAACGTTTTTGCAAGAGCTTCTTTTGGCTCCAATGATATTATTGCTAACGGACGCTTTGAAGACATTACCTATACCGATAAGAACAATGTTCTAACCATTGATATCAGTAAAATAAATCATTATATCAGTAATGTCTGAATAATATTTCTTCCTGCTTCCACCGACTGAAGTAAAAATAAACCGTATGCTATGCAGGACGCGGCAGCATCCGCCACTGGCAACCTATCTTTACCAAATAAAAAATAGCAATAAAAACAACTCTGTAACTATGCTCAAGTTTTTTTTGTCTTTCACATAACCTTCGATAACTTGCTATTGGCTGTCGTGCAAATCGGTTGAATAAAGAGTTGTTATGTTCTTGCATTTGTATTTATTTACAAGTAACATTCTTATTTACTTCTTCCTTTCGCTGACAGCTCCTTTTAACGTCATCCATACAAAATCTATTTTAAAATTATTAAACTGCTTCTATCATTAAAATACTTTAATTCCCCGTTAAGGTATTTTAATGATAGAAGCTAAGCTGTATGTGTAATTTTGAAAGATTAAGCAAAATTATTATTGCTTTTATGAAGACTTTATACTGCTAATTAGTAGGGATATGTGATGAGAAGGAATATTTAATTCTGCCTTTTAACACCGACAGCAAGGATTTGTTTTTATTAGGTTTTAGAATGAAACTTTGATAGCTATACGATATCAAATCACATCTCGTTTATTGCAACCTGTCAATTAGCACATTATAAAAGTAACTTTTGCAATCTCTTAAAAGATCACTTGGTTCATTGTATCTATCCAATAAATATTTTATGAAACATCCAATTATTCTCCTGTTAGTAATTCTGTTAGCTACTGCTTCAGCCAATGCACAAATAAATGTAGGCAGCAGTAGTGCGCCTGATAGTAGTGCAATGCTGCAGGTTTCTGGTAACACCAAAGGCTTTTTACCACCGCGTATGAGCCACGACAGTATGTACCTGATTGTAAAGCCAGCCAAAGGATTAATTGTATTTAATACAACCGATTCGTTGCTATATATGCACCGCGACAGTGGCTGGGTGCCATTAGCAGCCGGCCAAAGCGGCTGGTCTCTAACCGGTAACAGTAATACCAACTCAGCTATCAACTTTATAGGAACAACCGACAACCATGATTTGACTTTTAAAACCAATAATTTTTATAGGATGCACTTAGATAGTGCCGGCGGATTGTTTGTTGGTGATTCGTTATCCGGTTTTACAAACAGTGTCAATAATACAAATGCAGGATTACGAAGTGATTGGACAACATCACTTATATCTGCGGACACACCAAGAATTGCCTCACAAGGGCAAATGCGTGTTAACTTAACTTCATCGTCCAATACTCAGCAAATCAGGGGCGTGAGTGGGTCAGCTATTGTTGGCGTTAACAATGGCATTTCTTCCAATGCTGATATCTATGGCGGTTATTTTATTGGTCGCCGCCAAGCTTCTTCTACTATAACTGAAGGTAACGGAACTTTGACCACATTAGCTGGTGCAGGTATCGAATACGGACATACTATTTCTGCCAGCAGTAGCGGAACGACCAGCAATGTGTACGGTATAAAATTAAATCCGTTTTATGCTGCGGGAACCATAACCAATCTGTATGGTTTATTCCTTTCTCCGCCTACTACCGGAGGAACGGTTACCAATATGTATGATATCTACTTATCAAATCAATCTTTAACCGGTGTTACCAATAGCTGGGGCATGTACCAGGCAAATACGAAAAACAATTATTTCGCAGGTAATGTAGGCATTGGCACATCAACACCCTCCACGGCATTACATGTCGTTGGCACCAATCCGCTAACGCTGAATGGCGTGCAGACAGGAACAAACACTTCCGCTGATAGTTTGCTTACCATCACCAGCGGGTTGGTAAGGAAGCTACCCCTTTCTGCATTTTCTTCGGCAGCACCTACCGGTACGGCAGGCGGTGACCTGACAGGCGCTTATCCCAATCCGAGCTTAGCTGCCTCAGGTGTAACGGCTAATAGTTATGGAAACAATACCGGAACGTCTTATCCTTATTTTACGGTTGATGCAAAAGGCAGAGTAACGTCAGCCATTACACAACCGATTTCTTTTCCTGTTACCAGTGTTAACTCGGCTACCGGTGCGGTATCGTTAGGAATCAGTAACCTTAAAGATGCAACCATTACCACACCTTCAGTCAATCAGTTATTGCAATACAATGGCAGTAATTGGGTGAATATTACACCCACTTATATCAGTAGTGCCATTACTTCGCTCAACGGTCTTACCTCAACAACGCAAACCTTTGCAACGCCCGGCACTTCGGGAACGGCTCCGGCATGGAGCTCTTCCGGCTCCGCTCATACCTTAAACATCCCGCTGGCTTCTGCTTCGGTTGTAACGGCAGGCTTGCTTTCCAATGCAGACTGGACAACGTTTAACAACAAAGCCACTACCACCAGCACCTGGGGCACTACCGGCAACAGCGGGATTACTTCAGGAACTAATTTTTTGGGAACGGCCGACAATTCAAGCCTTCGCTTTCGCACCAATAATATCCAGGGAATGTTGCTTGACAGCTTAGGCAATGTAGCCATTGGCAGCGCGCCTTCTCAAACCTCGGGAAACATAGAAAAGCTATTGGTAGATGCGGGCACTACCAATTCATTCAATGTCATCAGCGGAAAAGGAAGTATCAATAACTACTTGCAGTTAAATATCCAGAACAGGAATGCAGGCTCTAATGCCAGCTCAGATGTAGTTGCAACGGCAGACAATGGAGACGAAAATAACAATTATGTAGATTTAGGTATCAATAGCAGTGGAAACACTTCCAATAGCTTTGGTGCTGCCGATGATGCCTACCTGTATGCGCAGAGCCAGAACATGCTAATCGGAACAGCAAGTGCAAATAAAAACGTCGTGTTCCTGACTGGCGGCGGCACCCAAAGCACCAACGAAAGAATGCGCATCACCGGCACCGGTAATGTAGGAATAGGTACCAATGCACCGTTAACAGCATTGCATGTATCGGCAGCTAGCAACCCATTGACATTAAATGGTGTACAGACTGGAACCAGCACAGACAGTGTATTGACTATATCGGGAAGTATAGTAAAAAAGATTGCTTCCTCATCTTTAACTGTTTCTTCCAGCAATGCATGGTCGTTGGTTGGTAATACCAATACATTAACCAATAATTACTTTTTAGGAACCATTAATACTGACCCTCTAATATTTAAAGTAAACAGCCAGCTGATGGGCCGGTTAGATGCCGCAAACACTTTTCTGGGCAGTTTAGCCGGTAATAGTAATGGCACTACGGCTACACAAAGTACAGGTATCGGTTACCATGCACTTTATAATAATACCTCCGGCACTTACAATACCGCTATAGGCTATGGCGCATTGCAAAACAATGCATCGGGCTCTAACAACATTGGTGTAGGATATGGTGCCGCTGTTACCAACAATAGCTCCAATTCTATTGCCATCGGAACCAGCAGCAATATCAATAATTCAAATTCTATAGCGATAGGAAATACAGCACAAACGAATAATAACGCTGCCATCGGCATCGGTAATAATACATACGTAAACGGGCAATATGCTATAGCTATCGGAAGCGGACCGGGTAGTCCTAAAACACAGGCAGCCGGAGATTATTCAGTTGCTCTTGGTTATAATGCTTATTCGGGAAATACAAACTCTATTGCAATTGGTAACGCTTCAAGCAGTACCAATGCAACTAATACAATTGCAGTAGGATCTTCAGCGTCTTCTACAAATACCAATTCCTCTGCTTTTGGTGCTTCGTCATCGGTTACGGGAGCCAATTCAACTGCCATCGGTTACAATGCGAATACGGCATCAGACAATACGATTATCCTCGGCGATAAAAGCAATACAAGCATGTCGGTTGGTATCGGCTCAGAGAGTTTTTCAAATGGCAATCGCGAAAAATTGTTGGTAGATGCAGCCACGACCAGTTCCTTTAATGTCATTTCCGGTAAGGGAAGTATCAATAATTATCTTCAGTTAAATATCCAGAACCGGAACTCAGGCACCAATGCCAGTTCAGATTTAGTAGCAACGGCAGATAATGGAGATGAGGGCAGCAATTATGTGGATTTAGGTATCAATAGCAGTGGAAACACTTCCAATAGCTTTGGAGCAGCCGATGATGCCTACCTGTATGCGCAGACTCAGAATATGCTGATCGGAACAGCAAGTGCAAATAAAAACGTAGTCTTTCTAACCGGCGGCGGCACCCAAAGCACCAACGAAAGAATGCGCATCACCAGCACCGGTATAGGCATCGGTACGACTTCTCCCTCTACGGCTTTGCATGTAGTTGCTTCTTCCAACCCCTTAACCCTGATTGGCGTGCAAACCGGAACCAATACATCCTCAGATAGCTTGTTAACCATCACAAGCGGATTGGTAAGAAAACTGCCTTTGTCAACGCTGTCATTATCAACGGCTTGGTCAACCACCGGAAATGCAGGAACCACTTCAGGTACTAACTTTCTGGGTACTACAGACAATACAAGTCTTAAATTCCGCACCAACAACACGCAAACGATGTTGCTTGACAGCTTAGGTAATGTAGCCATCGGCAGTGCGCCTTCTCAAACTTCTGGCAACATAGAAAAGCTGTTGGTAGATGCTGGTACTACGAACTCTTTTAATGTTATCAGCGGTAAAGGAAACATCAACAACTATCTCCAGTTAAATATTCAAAACCGCAATGCAGGCGGCAATGCCAGTTCAGATGTGGTAGCAACGGCTGACAATGGAGATGAAAATAACAACTATGTAGATTTAGGCATCAACAGCAGTACAAACAATACCAATAATTTTGGTGCAGCCGATGATGCTTACCTGTATGCGCAAAGCCAAAATATGCTCATCGGCACCGCCAGTGCCAAAAACGTTGTGTTTCTAACCGGCGGCGGCAACCAAAGCACCAACGAAAGAATGCGCATCACCGGTACAGGTAATATAGGCATTGGTACCACTTCCCCCGCCGACAAATTTGATGTGGCAGGTACTGGAGGTACCACAGTATCATCTTTTTATACTACGGCTACCGCTGACCGCACCATTTTAAGCGTCAATAACTCTGCTAATAACGGCGGGTCGGTTACTTTACGAGCCCATGGTAGCAGTTATACTGAAACCATATTAGGCAACAGCATGACGAGTGCCACTACACTGCTTTCTATCAATGGTTCTAACGCACCATTTGCAATAGGAACTTATAATTCAAGTGATGTAGTGCTGGGTGCAAACAATAACGAAAGAATGCGCATCACGTCTGGAGGCAGTATAGGCATTGGCACAACATCACCTACCGCTGCTTTACAACTAAAGGCCGGCACAACAACTGCCGGTACGGCTCCACTTAAACTAACATCTTCTGCCGGCACCACCCTATCCACACCCGAAGATGGCGCAGTAGAGTACGATGGCACTAATTATTTTGCAACAACAGGCACTACGCGCTATACGCTTACTAAAACACTTACGGCTACAGCTTCGTTAACATTTACTACAGGACCTAACACAACATCTACAGCAACTATTACGGTAACGGGAGCAGTTTTGGGAGACCCTGTAGTTGTAGGTATTCCTTCTGCCAACGCAGCAGCATCCGGCATTTATACAGCATATGTTTCGGCTGCTAATACGGTAATTATTAAATGCTACAATAATACAGGTACGATGATCAATCCGGGAGCAGGCACATTCAGGGTCTCGGTATTACGGTATTAACGTAAACGTTGACAGGGTTTAAAACCCTGTCAACGTTATTCCTGCAGTTCAAATCATTCTATTTATTCATTAAACAATAACACTGTTTATTTATGGCAGTAAGGTACAAAGTGGTTGCTAAAGGTCAGCCGGGCGTAAAAGGTGGCGGTAAAAACAATATTATACCACTATTGTAAATCAGGATGTACAGGGCATTGACAAAATTACAACCGTAATTGAGCAACCAGCACGGTAAGCGGTGCCGATATTTGGGCGGTGCTGTATGCCGCCGTGCAGGCAATAGTTTTTTAGCCAATGGCAATATTGTTCGCCTTGGCGATCCGGGCAATTTCCGGCTAAGCCTCAGCAGCACCGGCGAAGATGCCTCGGAAGCAGTAACTGCCAGCAATATCAGCAGCGCCCGCATTTTGTTTACGCCGGGTGTCATGTTAAGAAGCTTGCTTACGGGCCTGAAGTTTGAAAAAGAAAAAGGGTTTATAAAGCGGTTTTATTTTCATCCTGATTGATGCACACTTCAGGGTAATCTGGTTTCTGTTTTGAAACAGGTGCTGATAAGATAAAGGGATGACGCATTTTGAAGTTTTTTCCGAACATTACGCTGACGAGCGCAGATTATTTGTATTCATTCTGCGGCAATCTGCGGGCAACCATTGTTTTAAAAGCGTTACTTTTCTAAGATAAAATACAGTCTTTGTTTTTAAGGGGTTTTATATCTTTTTATAATTTTTTTTTAATGCTAATTTCTATTGGTTTAGCGCGGGAGACACTTAGTTTTACAACATACACACACTTACAAACGATCCGTTTCATTGCACATTTCCGGTATTATCATTACACTGCTTATCAATAGTCTCCAAATCCATCCAATTAATATTTATGAAATCATTCTCCATTCTTTTTTGCATTATTTTGCTCATAACCACTGCAGCACAGGCGCAAATTAATGTAGGCAGCAGCAGCGCGCCCGATAGCAGTGCCATGTTGCAAATATCAGGAAGCACCAAAGGCTTTTTGCCGCCGCGTATGTCGGCCGATTCGATGCGTTTAATTGCTAACCCTGCTAAAGGGCTGATGGTGTTTAACACCACTGATTCGATGCTGTACATGCACCGCGACAGCGGCTGGATGCCGTTAGGCAGTGGCAATGACAGGTTTTGGATAGCAAACGGTACCAGCATTTTTAACAGCGATACAACCAGCAATGTGGGCATTGGCACCAGCACACCGTTGGCGCGCCTGCATGTTGTGGACAGCAGCGTGCTGTTTAGTGCAGCCGGCGATATAACCGGCTCGCCTAACGGTGTGCCCCTTAGCGGCACCGGCAGGCGAATGATGTGGTATTCCGATAAAGCAGCTTTTCGGGCTGGTTATGTAATCAGCACCAATTGGGATAAAGACAGCATTGGCACTTACTCATTTGCTTCCGGCTTAGATTCAAAAGCAACCGGCAATGCATCTACAGCTTTAGGATATGGCACAACAGCCAATGGAGAAGGTGCAACATCAGCAGGTGTTTATACCAATGCCATAGGTTATTATTCGTTTGCTATGGGCGATTACACCAATGCTACAGGATATACGGCTGTTACTATGGGTGAAAACACAACAGCCAGCGGCGAAGGTTCTTTTGCCATAGGAAGTAACACAACAGCCAGTCAAGACTATTCTACAGCTTTCGGAGAAAATACAATAGCCAGCGGCGAAGGTTCTTTTACAACAGGAACAAACACATCGGCTACGAACGATTTTAGTACAGCTTTCGGAGAAAGTACAACAGCCAGTGGCGAAGCTTCTCTGGCAGCAGGATTTGCTTCTCAAGCCCAAGGTGCCTATTCGGTTGCTTTAGGCTCTGGCGCAGTAGCCAGCGGTTTAGCTTCCATTGCCTTAGGTGCTAGTACAACTGCCAGCGGCGATCAGTCCACGGCTATGGGATTAAGTACAACCGCCAGCGGTGCAGGTTCACTATCGGCAGGGAATTCCACGCAGGCAAAAGGGATTTACTCATCTGCCCTGGGTAATGCCACTACTGCCAGCGGCAATAACTCTATGGCTACTGGCATCAACTCAACAGCTAGCGCCGATAACTCTATGGCTATTGGCAACAACTCAACAGCCAGCGGTATAGGTTCATTAGCAGCAGGGCTATCAACGCAGGCACAAGCCGATTATTCAGTTGCTATGGGCAGCAGCACTGTCGCCAGCGCAGATAACTCTACTGCAATCGGTAATACTACTACTGCGAGCGGCAATGCTTCTCTGGCGGCGGGGGCATCCACGCAAGCACAAGGCGACTATTCATTTGCAATGGGGGAAGGCCCAATTGCCAGCGGAACCGCTTCTACTGCATTAGGGATAAATACAACAGCCAGCGGGAGGGCTTCTACTGCTATAGGTGCGGTTGACATTGCCAGCGGCGCATATTCAACTACTGTAGGCTATGGTCCTAAAGCTTTATCGGGTTACGAAACTGTAATCGGTGGTTTTAATACCTCTTATATCCCGCTTTCTACTACCGCCTGGATTCCGGCTGACCGGCTCTTTACCGTTGGCAATGGTACTTCTACAAGCAACACCAGCGATGCGATGGTAATATTAAAAGGCGGCAATATAGGCATTGGCACTTCCTTGCCTGCCCAAAAGTTACAAGTAAACGGAAATGTTTTGGTTACCGGCAACGTTGTAGCCACCGGCAATATTACTTCTACCGGCTTTATTACCCAGGTTAGCGATGTTCGGTTCAAGCAAAATATTCAACCGCTGCCTTACTCGCTCAATACCGTATTGAAGTTGCAGGGCGTAAGCTGGCAATGGAGAACAGCTGAGTTTACAGACAGAGGGTTTACAAAAGATAAACAAATTGGCTTTATTGCGCAGGATGTAGAAAAAATAATTCCTGAAGTAGTAGCTACCGATGCACAAGGCTACAAAAGCATAGACTATGCAAAACTTACCGCCGTGCTTACTGAAGCCGTGAAAGCGCAGCAGCAGGAAATTATAGAATTAAAAAAAGAAGTAGCAAACAACCGCCGCCAGCAGGAAACCATTGATGCACTTGCCAAACGGCTATCGCAATTAGAACAAGCTACCGCACAGAAGTTACCTGCAGAAGTGGTAACAAACAAAAGCAGGTAATCAGCATATAACAACGGTTACAGAATAAGAGACAGTTGGTAGTTTCCTATGCTTTAGAGCCATCCATTTGTAGAAAGCAGTGCTTTTTTGCGATGCAGAAAAATTAATTTTCCTGTTAACAGATAAAGAAACAATATCATGAAAAAATTATTATTGGCAGCTGCATTTACAGGAGTCATTGGCTCATCTGCTTTTGCCCAAAACTACATCAGCGGCATCGTAAGCCTCTACGGAGATAATACGGCAAGCGGTTCTACTATTGTTGCGCCGGGCGCCTCTTTCTTTCTTTATAAAAATAAATTTTACGAGCAGGCAGGCTTTATTAATCATGGAGATTCGGTTGCCATCAGCGCCGATAGCGGAACGCTTGTTTTGAGCGGAACGGCTGCACAAACCCTTACCGGCAGGTTTAAAATAAGTTCAATACAACTTACCAACAGCAATGGCGCAGTGATTACTACTGATGAGCCGATAACCATGGTTACAATACTTGATTCGGTGAATTTTGGCAACATCAGCAACACTGTTTTTAATGCAGGAGACGGGTTGTTAACGTTACGGTCAACAGCATTTAAAACGGCGCGTATCGCCGATCTTACCCATAATGATGTAAATACGGGCAATGCGGTAAATGGCAGGGTGATAGCCGAACGATACTTGAGAAGCCGGCGTGCCTGGCGCTTATTAGGTCCGCCTACAACAGCCGATAGTGCGAATGACCAAACGATTAAACAGGCGTGGCAGGAAGGAGCTACAGCTACATACGGCACACTTGTAAACCCAAATCCTGGTTATGGTACCGTAATTACAAAGCCGGGTTCAAACCCGCCTGCTGCTACCGGCTACGATGATGGCATACCCGCTTCTTCTATTTATTCTTTGTATTCGTATACCAGCAATGGTTTGTTTACAAACCCTTTAAATACAGATTTAACACATTTCAGTCATAACGCGGCTTACATGCTTTTTGTTAGGGGCGACCGTTCGGTGCCTCCCCAACTGCAGACCAACACGTATAGCACTCCATCTAACATTACTACCCTGCGCAGCAAAGGCGCATTGCATAACGGAAATGTAACCGATACCCTTACCAATGTTGCCGGTGCTTTTGCTGGTGTGGCTAACCCATATGCATCCGCCGTAGATTTTAGGAAGGTTGGGCTGAATGGAATTACTAACGGCTTTTACACGATAGACCCCTCCATTAATAAGGTAGGTGGCTGGGTGTATATTGATGGCAGCGACAATTATACTGCTACTCCGCTGGATCCGGGCGCAACAACTTCTTATAACGATACTACTACAAATGCCTGGGTGCAAAGCGGACAGGCTATTCTGGTTAAAACCATTGGCAACACCGGAACAATCACATTTAAAGAGAGTAATAAAAATATGAGCAGTGGCATCAATGGATTCCGGCAAATGCCTTTGCCTTCCGTGCACCTTTATCTTTACTCCGGCGATAGCAGTCATGTTTTTATGGATGGAACAACAGCCGTTTTCGATCCTTCTTTCAGTAAAGAAGCTTTGCCTGATGAGGACGTTTATAAACCGCAAAACGTGAACGAGAATTTGTCTTTTTACGAGGATAACAATTACCTGATCAAAGATAAATGGACGATGCCGGCACCAGGAGATACGCTGCCACTGCGGCTTTGGAAAACATCAGCAAAGAAGTACCAGATCACTGTAAACTCCAAGGGCTTGGCAAGCGCGCCACAGCCTTATTTACTGGATAACTATCTACATGCATCTACCGCTATACCAACAAATGGCTCGGCTAACTACAACTTTGAGTTAACGCAGGATGCAGCTTCCCAAGCAACAGACAGATTTGCTGTTGTATTTGAAGCAACGGTACTGCCGGTTACACTTGTACGCATTAATGCAGATTTGGAAAACGATGGTGTTGCGGTGCAATGGAAAGTATCGAATGAAAATGGAACCGTCAGTTACGATATTGAAAGATCAGTTGACGGTGGCAGTGTATTTTCAAAAATTGGCAGTACGCCATCGCATGGTAATAACCTGATAAATGATGCGTATGATTTTCTGGATCAGAAGCCTTTAGAAGGAGACAATTATTATCGCGTTAGAATGATTGATTTGAACGGAAGATATAAATACACAAATGTTGTAAAAGTTACCAAAGCAACCGAAATTTTAACCGTAAGTGTATATCCCAATCCGGTTATCAATCAATTGATGAAAGTAAATTTCAGCCACTCACCGGCCGGAAGATATTTGATAGCCTTATATGCCAGCGATGGCAAACAAATCATTGCGAAAACAATTACTCATCCGGGTGGCGCTGCTACGTACAAAGTACCGCTTAGCAAGGTAGCGCAAGGTCTTTACCATGTAACCATTACGCAGCAAGAAAACAATAAGAAGATAATTAACCTTAAAGTTGTTATTGAGTAATGCAATTTATAATAAGCCTTTTCTTTCAAATTATGCGGCTAAAACTTTTTATTGTGGAACGTAAGTTTTATTTAACGTACAACAGCCCTGTGAAAGCAGGGCTTTTTATGTTCCCGCATTTTATTGAATTTTTATTGTTTAATTAAGGCTACTTATTGAGGTCATATTTTTCAATTATGCTTTTACAAAGCTGCTGATGGTTGCAGCTTTGTTTTCCTTCTCCGCATTCTATGTTTTCTTTTGTTTGCCTGCTTTTGGTTATTGCAGTGAACATCGTTATATTCAAATCATAAATGCAAGGCACACTTTTTCTACTTTGCTTTTTTCTTCACCAGCAGTCAAAATCTCATCTGTTCTTGTATTTGTTCAGGTTTTAGTAAAGCATCAACCGTTTTGGAAACATCTTGCTTCAACAGATTGGCGATTAAGTTTGTATCTGCAGTAACCGGTTGCTTATTAATAGCATGTGGCGAAGATTTCAACGCCTGTTTTTGCAATATTTGTTTAAAAAATTCACGCCTGTTTTAATTTGATTCAACGCATACAGAGTTTGTTCAATCGCTGTAAACGGATAACCAACTTCACTTCCTTTAATTTTGACTTTCTTATCATCAATAAATAAGATGCTTCTGCCTTTGATTAATTTACATCCTTGCGATTGCATCATTGCAACAAATTGGTTGAAGTTTTTTTATTTATGAATTGTTCTTCTAATAGTAAGCACTAACTGCTTCTTATGTTCATCGTTTTTTGGTTGATTACGAATACAACACAATTAGATTTCTACAATAGGTAATATTTTAAAAAGATTATCTAATTGAAAAAATAAGATAGTAAAAGCGGCATTGGTAACCTAATTATAACATCAGTTCAGCCAGAAGTGTTACGTGTAAACAATATTTACGCTTTGAATAATAATAAAATAGAAAAATAAAATAATAGTCTCACCTTTCGATTAATTTTTGAAACTCATACCTGTGAAGCTTTTAATAAAAAACATGGTGAGCATCCGATGCAAAATAATAGTGAAATCCGAGCTGGAAAATCTCGGACTTCATTCTACTGTTTTGGAACTTGGTGAAGTGGAAATCATGGAAAAGCTTTCGGTAAAAAAGCAGCGTTTACTTAAGCTGGCTTTGCTGAAGTTTGGTCTTGAATTAATGGAAGACAAAAAAAGTATGCTCATTGAAAAAATAAAAAACATCGTTGTCGAAATGATTCATTACAGCGATGAGCCGCCGGTTACTAATTTTTCCGATTTCTTAAGTAAAAAACTGGCGTATGATTATAACTATTTATCAAATCTTTTTTCTGAAGTAAAAGGTATTACCATTGAACATTTTATTATTGCCCATAAGATAGAACGGGCAAAAGAAATGCTGCTTTACAACGAACTTACCCTTACCGAAATCGCCTGGAAACTTCATTATAGCAGTGTTGCTCACTTATCCAACCAGTTTAAAAAGGTAACAGGATTAACTCCTTCTTTTTTCAAAAAAATGAAACACAAACGTCTCACAGCGCATGAAAATCTGTAAATCCTTTTTCATACATTTTTCTTCTTTTTAAATCTGTAAATCATGCAACTAATATCCAAAGTTGTGTAATACTTCTTTGTTTTAATCTATCCATCTTTACTTTCCAAATAAAAGCCTGATGAAAAGCAAAGACATAACTATAGATACGAACGGAAAGGAGCTGGAAAAATCCAGAGTACACATTGTTGTTGAGATTATTGAATACGTGCCGAACGCAGTTTTAAGCAAAACCATTATCAAAAAAACAACAGGCAATATCACCGTTTCTTCATTTGATGCCGGTGAAGAACTGGCAGAGAAAACGTCTCCATTCGATACGTTCATTCAAGTTATCGACGGGATTGCCGAAGTGATTATTAACGATAAAAAATATGTGCTTCGTTTAGGTGAAGGAATCATCGTTCCGGCTCATGCTAAACATTGCTTTCATGCCAACGAGCAGTTTAAAATGATATCCACTGTTATAAAAAGCGGCTATCAGTAGATGTTTTTAACCTCTTTCTTGTAAACATCAACCATAAAAAATATATATCATCTTAAACGAAATCAATACGCAAGCTGCTTTATTATTCCATACCTGAAATAGATAAATGATGTAACCTTTTCCTATAATCGTGTAACAATCATAGTACAGAAAGATTTGACCTTTACAGCGTGAAAGTTCTTTCACAGAAAACAATAGAAATGAAAAGTAATAAGGAATTACAAAAAGACGTACAGGATGCCATTAATTGGGAACCTTTATTAACCGCCGCTCAAATTGGCGTAACAGCAATAGATGGCGTTATTACACTGACGGGAACGGTTGACAGTTATACAAAAAAAATAGAGGCGGAAGATGCAGCTAAAAGTGTAGCTGGCGTAAAAGCCGTTGTAGAAAAAATTGAGATTAAATTTTTTAGCTTGATGGCTACAAGAGACGACAGCGAAATTGCTACCGAAGTTATAAATGCATTTAAAATGAATGGAATCATTCCAGGCGATAAAGTAAAAGTAAAAGTTGAAGGCGGTTGGGTTACGATAGATGGAGAACTTGACTGGAACTATCAAAAAGAATCAGCACAAAACACCGTAAAAAACCTATTTGGTGTAAAAGGTGTAACCAACAACATTAAGATAAAGCCTGACGCGCATGACGTGATTGAAAAGAAGCATATAAAAAATGCACTTAACCGCAATTGGTCGATTGACGCAAATGAAATTGAAGTTGAAGTTTTGGGCAATACAGTTACCTTATCAGGCATTGTTGATTCTGCCTACCAAAAAGATGAAGCAGGGAAAATTGCATGGAAGGCTCCGGGAGTTTTTGATGTAAAAAATAACCTGGTTGTTGAATACGATTATGCTTTTGCAGATTGATTTGAAAACGGGAGCATCTCTCCCGTTTTTGTTTTTAATTCAATTATAAAATTGATGTCAATCTTACAACATACTTTTTCTTTTATGATACTTTCTAATTTGTTTTTATAGAAATTTATCGGCAGGTTTTGTGGCTGTTTTTATTGGCAATCCCCATAGCCTGAATTGCCTGGACTATTACGAAAGAAGAAGTTTTTAAGGAGCGGAGAAACTATTGTGTTGATAGCAATTTGCAGAGTAAATCTTTAATCCGAAGAAAGCTTTTTATCTATTTACGTGTGTGTTTTGCCTGAGCAATTGTGTAACCGTTTCAGTTCTTTTTTTTACTCGTTAAAAACTGCTCATTATCGATTGGCAAGGTTACACGATAGCGGGATTTTCTTTCGTTTGGATTGCCAACATTTACAGGAGTTTATTCGCACTTCTTCGCCAGGAAAGTAAAAAAGAAACACAGAAATTAATGCAATAAAAACAAACATACCGGCAAAAGAATCTTATTAAAATACAATCACAATGACAAACGAAACAACATGGTCTATTGACCATACACACAGCGAAATTTCCTTTAAAGTAACGCATTTAATGATCTCTCATCTGAAAGGTACATTTAAAACTTTTGGTGCAAGTATCCGTACAACGTTCAAAGATTTTACCACTGCCACAATTGATTTGTGGATAGACGCTTCTTCAATAAGCACTGGAGACGCGAACAGAGATGAACATTTAACAAGCAAAGATTTTTTGGATGTGCAAAATCACAAACAAATAAACTTTACTTCCAGCACTATCGGAGAAGCTGATAATGATGGAAATCATGAGTTGTGGGGCGAATTAACAATCAAAGGAATCACTCATAACGTAAAATTAAATGTTCGTTTTGGAGGCATCGTAAACGACCCATGGGCAAATGAAAAAGCTGGCTTTACAATCAAGGGAACGTTTAATAGAACCGATTGGGGACTGGTTTGGAATAAACTGATAGAAGCTGGCGGCATTATGATTGGTGAAGAAATAACAATGTCGTGCGATTTAGAATTAATTAATGTTACTGATAAACCATCAACATTAGAGATGGTACCTACAGACTATGAAATAAGGTTATAATTTAATTACCAATAAAAATAATAGAATCCGCTTTGCAAAATTACTTGTAAAGGAGTTACAATGCTTATTGTCTTACATAATTGTAACTGGTAAACCTGTTATTGAACACCCATTGCTATTTATATAAAAAATATGAAAACAATCTTAATCGCAACTGATTTTTCTAAGGCATCCAGGAATGCTTCTTTGTATGGAGTGCAGCTTGCCAAAGCCATGAATGCAAACATTATTTTGTTTACTGCTTACGAGGTTTCTCACGCCATAGCCGCGATAAATGTACAGGTATCGCGCTACGATGTTATGATGCAAACCGAAAGTAAACTAAGCGATGAGGCTAATACAATTACCGATGGCGAAAGATTGAACATACAAATTGTTTGCGATGAAGGAAAGGCTGAAAAATCAATTCTTGCTATAGCAAATGAAAAAGAAGCTGATCTTATTATTGTTGGCATAACGGGCAGCGGTAATAATCTTAAACAGGTGTTTGGCAGCACAACAACTTCACTCATTAAAGATTCAAACATACCGGTAATCATCATTCCGGAAAAAGCTATGTTTTTCAAGCCTACAACCATTTTATATGCCAGCGATGTTTTTTTAGATATAACAATACAGCCCATAGACAGTATTCAATGGATCACCGATTTTTTTAGATCAAAGCTTTATGTTGTTCGAATTGTGAAAGATGATTATGAGAAGTTATTGGAAGAGGTAAATGTGCCGCACAGGTTAAGAGCCGGGCTTACAATAATCAATACAACATTTCAATTTCCTGTTAATAAAAACATCAGTGATGGTCTTAATGATTTTATGAACGTACAACCGGTTGATATGTTGCTAATGAAGTCGCATAAGCATGAATGGATAGAAAGGTTATTTACAAAAAGCGAAACAAAAGACATGGTTTTTCATACCCATATTCCAGTATTAATTTTGCCGGAAATGACAGATAAAAAAAGCAAGCTGTTAACACCTGTCAGTACAGAAAATATGAGTGTACTATAAACTGAAGCAAACTATGCAACGCAATATTAAAAGCCTGGTTGGCTTCAGGTTAGAGGCTACAGACGGTGAGGTTGGAAAAGTAAAAGATTTTTATTTCGATGATCAACAATGGGTCATCCGTTACCTGATTGTAAAAACAGGCAATTGGCTATCTTATCGCGAAGTTCTTATTTCACCTGTTGCCATTATAAAGGAGTCGTATGATACAGAATCATTCCCTGTAAATCTTACAAAAGATCAGGTAAGAAACAGTCCGGATATTGATACTGATAAACCTGTGTACCGCCAGCACGAACTCGAATTATTTACATACTACCCGTGGAAAAATTATTGGGATGATGGTTTTTATTGCGGAGGCGTTTGGAGCATGGCCTACCCAACAGTTTCCATAGCTGATAACACATCACTCACAGAAGATGATAACATTAAAAAACAAAAAGATGATGATCCGCATTTGAGAAGCACACAGGCAATTACAGGTTATCATGTTCATGCCATAGATGGAGAAATCGGGCATGTAAGCGATTTTATTATAGACGATAAAACCTGGCAACTTTTGTTTTTTGTTTTAGACACGCACAATTGGTTTGGCGGAAAGAAAGTGCTGATAGCGGTTAGCCATGTAAAAGAAGTGCAATGGGATAATTCTAAAGTTGTATTAAACATCACTATGGATGAGGTAAAACACAGTAAAGAATTTTATAAACCGGAAGCTATTTTTCCTGTAAACGTTTTCGAAATATAAAGAATGACAGTTATAAAGTTTAATAGATATTACCTTACAACCAATATTAAAAATATTCTTTCCTGCACCTTATTCATCAATCTCCTGTGCGTTAGCAACACTGTATAAAACGATTGAACAAAAAACTCAAACATTCATTTTAACCCAATTCTATTGCCATTGATAGCGGCTCTTCTATCAGTAAACGTTCTCTTACAAATAGCTAAGAACCGCTTGCGCAATTGTATCAAGTTCTTAATAAAAATGAATAAATGATGTAACTAATTTACAGAATTGTGTAACACTTTCCTGAACGATTGAACTGACCTTTATGGCATCGTAAAATATCATTTGCGATTTTTAATAAAGTAAAATGAAAAAAAATGAAGCTAAAGCGATTAAGCACAAGCTGATTGTTGCTGTTGAAAAAGTACTCACCGATAATAACACTGATCTGATTATTAAAATTGAAAAAGATGTAAAGAAATCCATGAAGGAAGTTTCTAAGAAAAGCAATAAGAAACTTGTTTTTTAACTATCGAAAAAACTCGCATGATACTGAACTGGAATAAAAACAAACAGGCGCCCTCACCTGAAGTTATATCCGCAAGCTACTTGCCGGTTATATCTATGTTTATGCCTTTTGAGCCTAAGATGTTTCGCAAAGCAGATCTTGCTTCTAAATTAACGGGTTTACAACAGCAGGCTGAATTACAGGTGAGCAGCGATTTTTTTGTTTCCGGAAAGAAGGAAGTTTTGGAGAGATTGGATACTGTTATCAGCAATATTAATTTCAGCACACATAAAAAAAGTCTTGCCATTTATGTAACGGCTGAAGCGGATAAAGTTTTTTATCTTGATCTACCACTCACCGAAACGGTGATGATCAGTCAATCTTATAACATCCGCTCTCTTGTTAATTGTAAGATAGATTTGAAGTCGTTTCTTGTGCTGGCCATTGACGAATATTCATCAAGAATCTGTTTAAGTTTAAATGGAATATTCAGCACTATTATAAGTAATCGTAGGGTTTCAAACGAGCAAAGCGATACAACAAATTTTTCCACACAAATTTTTTTAAAACAAGTTGATAGAAAATTGTCAATTATTCTTTCCTCTTTTTCATGCCCTTTGTTTGTAATAGGAACTACTGAAATTTTGAATCAATACAAAGAGATTACAAAAAATAACAACCGCATTAGCGAGGTTATTTGCAGCGGTTCAGGCTGCATGTCGGATGAGCAAATAAAAGGAATACTGCTGCCATATATAGCCGACTGGAATAAAGTAAAAGCAATGGGTTTCCTCCAAAAGCTATATGAGGCTTCGTTCAATAGAAAGTTAGCTGTTGGCGCCAGTGATGTATTACAGGTTGCCAAACAAAAAAAAGGCGAACTTCTTATTGTAGAAAGAAACTACACCTATCCGGTTGTTAATGCTTACAATAAAAAAATTGACCTTATAAAGAATACACCCGCTGGCACTCTGTTTACTGATCTTGTGGATGAAACCATTGAGGAAGTTCTGAAGAACGGTGGTGATGTTGAATTTGTTGATAGAGAGTTTCTAAATAAGTTTATGCATGTTGCTTTAATACACAGGTAGTAAGCTGTGAGCTGCTGTTCTGCCTGCATTGCTGCCATGTGATGAAGTAATAGAATGTAAAAGAAAATGGAGCATCAGCATCAAAATAAACCACACTTGGATCATAGCAAAATGGATCACTCCATACAAGGAAATGCTCCGATGGGTGTGGCTGGTCATAACCATCATGCTATGATGATAATGGACTTTAAAAAGCGGTTTTATCTAGTATTGATACTTACTATTCCCATCATATTGCTATCCGTTATGATACAATGTTTTGTTGGCGTTAACTGGCAGTTTTGGGGTTCAAAATATACTCTGTTTGCTTTGTCAACGGTTGTGTTTTTCTATGGCGGATTACCATTTTTAAAAGGCTTGGAAAATGAAGTAAAAACAAACAATCCGGGCAACTGGTTATAATTTGATTGCTTTGCCATTGGCAGCCGGTGTTTTATACAAAGAAGGTATCTTACTGAGTCCGGCAGCAGGTGCTGTTTTAATGACGGTAAGTACCATTGTTGTAGCCATTAATGCAAGTATGTTGAAAGTAAAATGAAGTAAAACCACGATGAAAATAAAAGGATAAAATGATGGTCGTACAAACAGTATTTGGCTATAAAAATCAAAAAAAAATAAAAAAAAATAAAATATTATGGAAGCAAAAATTATAACCAGTGATGGTGAAACCTTATCCTCCGAATTGCTATATAAAATAAACGCCTATTGGCGTGCTGCCAATTATTTGTCAGTTGGTCAAATTTATTTGTACGACAATCCTCTGCTGAAAGAAAAGTTGAAATTAGATCATGTAAAGCCGTTGGTGGTCGGGCATTGGGGCACTACACCGGGACAGAATTTTATTTATGTACACCTAAACAGGATTATAAATAAGTATGACCTCGATATGTTTTATATCGCCGGTCCGGGTCATGGTGGTCCTGCCATAGTTGGTAATGTTTATTTAGAAGGCACCTGGAGTGAGGTATATCCAAACATTACACAAGATGAAGAAGGAATAAAAAAACTGTTCACCCAGTTTTCGTTTCCTGGTGGCATCTCAAGTCATGTGGCGCCTACAACGCCAGGCTCCATTCATGAAGGTGGCGAGTTGGGTTATTCGTTAAGCCATGCTTTTGGGGCAGCTTTCGATAATCCAGGTCTTATTGTAGCCTGTGTGATAGGCGATGGCGAAGCGGAAACAGGACCCTTGGCAACTGCCTGGCATTCCAATAAATTTCTCAATCCCATTACTGATGGAGTTGTACTGCCCATCCTTCATTTGAATGGTTATAAAATCAGCAATCCAACGGTATTAGCTCGTATAGAGCATGATGAATTAGAACAATTTTATACCGGCTGCGGATGGGTTCCTTATTTTGTAGAAGGCAATGATCCTGAAACGATGCACCAACTAATGGCATCTGTTATGGACAAAGCCGTTGAAGAAATTCATCGGATAAAAACCAACGCGCATGATAAAAATGACACAACCCGCCCGCGATGGCCAATGATTATTTTTCGGTCGCCAAAAGGATGGACTGGCCCAAAAGAAGTAGATGGATTGCCTAATGAAGGAACTTTCCGTTCGCACCAGGTGCCCATCCTTGTAGATACCGATCATCCGGAACATGTGCAACAATTAGAGAACTGGATGAAGAGCTACAAGGCAGAGGAATTGTTTGATGAAAACGGAACGTTATTGCCAGAACTGGCAGAGCTGGCGCCGAAAGGCCATCGTAGAATGGGTGCCAATTTGCACACCAACGGCGGAGTTTTATTGCATGACCTGGTGATGCCTGATTTCCGGGTTCATGCTATTAATGTTACTTCGCCAGGTTTAATATTAGGGCAGGATACGGTAGTACTTGGAAAATTTATTCGGGATGTTATCAAGCTCAATCAAAAGCAACACAACTTTCGTGTGTTTGGTCCTGATGAAACGATTTCTAATTTGTTAGGATCAGTCTTCGAAGTTACGGCTCGCCAATGGGAAGCCAGGGAAGAAACCAGCGATGAATTTCTTGCCCCTGAAGGAGAAGTAATAGATTCGATGTTAAGTGAACATCAGTGCCAGGGCTGGCTTGAAGGTTATTTGCTCACCGGCCGCCACGGTATGTTCAACAGTTATGAAGCTTTCATTCGCATTGTTGATTCTATGTTCAGCCAACATGCCAAATGGCTGAAAGTAACTTCAGAGCTACCCTGGCGGCAAAAAATTGCATCGCTTAACTACTTGCTTGCCTCACACGTTTGGCAGCAGGATCACAATGGTTTCACCCATCAGGATCCGGGTTTTCTCGATCATGTCATCAATAAAAAAGCAGATGTTGTAAGGGTTTATTTACCACCCGATGCTAACTGTTTGTTGTCGGTTTTCGATCATTGTTTGCGCAGCAGGCATTATGTAAATGTGGTGGTAGCAGGCAAGCATCCATTGCCGCAATGGCTTAGCATGGAAGCTGCCATTATCCATTGCACCGAAGGCATTGGCATCTGGCAATGGGCGAGCAACGACCAGGGTTCTGATCCCGATGTTATCATGGCTTGCTGCGGCGATACATCAACGCTTGAGTTATTAGCGGCTGTTTCTATTTTGCGCGAGCATTTACCTGAAATAAAAATAAGAGTAGTTAACGTGGTTGATTTGATGAAACTTCAATCTGCCTCCGAACATCCGCATGGATTAAGCGACCAAGACTATAATTCGATATTCACTGAAGACAAACACATCATCTTTAATTTTCATGGTTATCCTTGGCTGGTTCACCGTCTTACTTATCGCAGGTACAATAGAAATTTACATGTGAGAGGTTATAAAGAAGAAGGCACCATTACCACTCCATTTGATTTGCGGGTTCAAAATGAAATTGACCGTTTTCATTTGGTGATGGATGTGATTGACCGTTTGCCACAGTTAGGCAGCAAAGGAGATTATTTAAAACAAAAATTACACGACAAGCTGATTGAGCACAAGCTGTATGTGCACAAACATGGTAAAGACCTGCCGGAAATCCTTAACTGGAAATGGAAGGTTACAGATACGGTAAAGTGAAGGTTGAAATGAAAGGCATTTCATTAATTTCAGAAATACTTTGGTTGTAATAAAAACAAATTCAAGCATAAATAAAACTACAATGACAACATCAAAAAATGTAGGCATCTGGATGGATCATGCAAACGCTCACATCATTGAAGATACCGATCCGGTTACTACCAAACATGTAGTATCAGAGTTTACACATGCAGTAAAAGAAAAAAGTATTGAGAAAAGTGAAAAACACATGCACAACAAAGAGCAGCAAGAAGAATCTGAATATTACAAAAACTTAGGTAAATCCATCCTGAATTACGATGATGTACTCTTGTTTGGTCCTACCAATGCAAAGATTGAACTACTGAATATTTTAAAAGCGGATCTTCGCTTTTCTAATATAAAAATTGAAACCATTGCGGCTGATAAAATGACTGAGAACCAGGAACATGCTTTTGTAAGAGATTATTTTTCTAAACGCTGATTTGATTTTTTAAAAAAGTGTTGATCGGTTGCTGATGTGTTTATCTGATAACTCCAGGGCGTTATAATTTGATGTTTATACTCCTTTTATTGTATCCTCTTTTTCTAAGCAGGTAACGATTGCTTTAATTACACTTTTTGTTTCGTCAGGATCTCTTATGTGTATGCACGTATGTGTATGCATGTTGCGCCTGTGGTTCTTGCGGATAATTATTTCCGCTTTCAAACAAAGCCGTCTCCAACAAATATCATTTCTGCAATGGTAACAAATGAAATTTGCAGTAAATTTTTCATGGAATAATTTGTTTATGATAGAACGGAGGTTATTAATTACTTATAGCTGTTATAGGTATTTCGCCATCGCTTGTTTTAAACCTGATTTTTTAGTCTGCGGTAAAACCATTGTTTAACAATTTCTGCAGAAATAATATATGCCGTTATTATCAAAAGCATCCAGCCATAGAAAGCTAAAGGCAATTGCACAAACCCGAACAAACTTGCAAAAGGCAGAAAGGGAAGCGCTATAACAAACACTACAATAGCACCCGTAGCAATGGCTAAATATCTTCCGGGTAAGCTTTTAAAAAATGGCAACCTTGTTCGTATCACCAATACAATTAGTGTGGCAGAAATTACAGATTCTACAAACCAGCCTGTTTGAAAAACGCTTTCCTTTGCTTTAATAAAAAAAAGCAATACGCCAAACGTAAGATAATCAAACAGGGAACTTAATAAACCAAAGACGATCATGAAGCGTTGTATAAACTTAATATCCCACCGGTGAGGCTTATCAACTGCAATGGCATCAACGTGGTCAGAAGCGATGGTCATTTCAGGAAAGTCAGTCAACAAATTTGTGAGTAATATTTGCTTCGGCAACAAGGGAAGAAAAGGCAAAAACAAAGAAGCGCCTGCCATACTAAACATATTGCCGAAGTTGGCGCTGGTTGCCATGAAAATATACTTCATGGTATTGGTAAAGGTTTTGCGACCGGCAACAATGCCGGTTGCAAGCACCTGCAAATCCTGGTTCAATAAAACAATATCGGCGGCTTCTTTAGCAACATCCACCGCTGTGTCAACAGAAATACCTACATCAGCAGCATGGAGCGCTGGCGCGTCGTTAATGCCATCACCCATAAAGCCAACAACGTTCCCTGATTTTTTTAAAAATACAATAATTCTTTCTTTTTGATTGGGTTCTACTTCGGCAAAAACGTCTGTGAGAATGGCTTGATGCAGCAAAGCCCTGTCACTCATGTTCCGCATCTGAAGTCCGGTAAGTATAACAGGGTTTTCAAATCCTATTTGCTTAGCAACGTTATCTGCCACCAATGCATTATCACCTGTTATCAGCTTCAGTTGCACACCTAATTTACGCAGATTTTCAATTGTTTTATTTACATCTTTTTTAGGCGGATCGTAAAAAGTAATAAACCCCAAAAAGGTCATATTCTGTTCATCTGCACGGGTAAAATCTGTTTCGTTGCTACCGTTTTTATAAGCCACGCCCAACACACGGTAACCATCGGCGCTTAATTTTTTATATTGATTGTTGATTTCTTCAAGCTGGTCTTTCATTGGTATTACTTGTCCGCTGGCTGTTTCAGCCAGATCACAAATTGTAATGATGGCATTGAGCGCTCCTTTTGTGATGGCGTAATTTTCCTTTTCATTTTTTACCTGTATTGTTAGCCGTTTACGGATAAAATCATAAGGTATTTCGCACTGAACAGAAAAACCGTTGGTATTGCCTTTATAAGTAGAGCAAATCGCTGCATCAATCGGGTTAGTAAAGCCTTGCTGCATCGAAGCATTTAACCATGCAAATTGTAATGTTTTGTCGGAATGATTTCCTTCGATATCCAGCGCATCTTTTAGTGTTACTTTCCCCGCTGTAATAGTTCCTGTTTTATCGGAACAAAGAACATTCATGCTGCCAAAATTTTCGATAGAGGAAAGACGCTTGACAATCACTTGTTGCTTTGCCATTGTTCTTGCGCCAACAGAAAGATTTACGCTGATGATGGCTGGCAGCAGTTGCGGTGTAAGACCTACTGCTAAGGCAAGAGAAAACAAAAAAGAATCCAATACAGGTTTATGTAAGAGGATATTGATAGCGAAAATGATAATGACAAGAACCAATGTTATTTCCATTAGCATATAGCCAAAGCGCCGGATGCCTTTTTCAAAATCTGTTTCCGGAACTTTGGCGCCAAGCCGGTCAGATATCTTTCCAAATTCTGTTGCTTTTCCGGTTTTAATCACCACTGCGCTTGCCTTTCCGCTGATAACATGCGAACCCATAAAAAGAGAATTGCTTCTTTTATTCAGCGGCGCATCGGCGGCAACAATTCCGGCATTTTTTTCAACGGGATAAGTTTCGCCGGTGAAGGCGGCTTCATCTATAAAAAGTTCTTTGGAATCTAATAATAAACTGTCGCCCGGTATCACATCGCCTGCCGATAAAATAATTACATCACCCGGAACTACATTTTCAACCGGCAACTCGCTTTCTTTTCCATCTCTTCTGATACGGCATTTTATCTGCACCATCTTTAGTAATTCAGCAACGGCATTTGCGGCGCCTTTTTCCTGCCAGAAACCAAGAAAACTGCTTACCAGAATAATAATGAGGATGATAATAGCATCTGCAAAATCTCCTAAACCCATAGATAGTAAAGCAGCTCCAATAAGCAACAGGGTGATGGGACTTTTAAATTGTAGTAGAAATAGAAGTATAGACGATGAAGAAGAACGGGCTTTAAATGTATTGTAGCCGTATTGTTGCAGCCGGGTGCTTGCTTCAGCAGTTGATAACCCATTTTCAGGACACGAAAGCTCTTGAAAAGCTTCTTCCTTTTTAAGATTCCAAAACTTGTCTAACGAAGGTGGTGAAGAAGGTATCTGCATTATATTGATAGATTATTTTATAAAGAACTATAAATTTGAACAGAGTAAATCTAAAAGGAAAAAGAAAGTTTTGTTTTTATAGTGAATAATTGCTGTAGTAAAAAGATACAACAACACTCATTCTTTTAGGTTGTGTTGACATCTATAGATTTAGGTTGATAAAAGTGGCAGCCAGCAAAGAAAGTGAGAGGAAGGAAAGAGTCGTTTTTTCATAGCGTGTAGCGATTTTACGATACTGTTTGAGTTTGTTAATTGTCCGTTCAATGACGTTTCTTTGTTTATAAGCGATGTAGTCCATATCTCTTTGCTGTAACCGGCTTCTCTTTGGTGGTATGACAGCCTCAATGCCTTCACTGTCCAGATAATGCAGAAGCCAGTCTGCATCGTATGCTTTGTCGGCTATTACTCTTTCCGGCTTCATTGCCCCCATCAGATCCAAAGACGCTTTTACATCTGCCCTTTGTCCGCCTGTTAGTACCATCGCTTTAATTCTTCCCTTCTCATCTGTGCTTAAGTGAATCTTTGTTGTCAGTCCACCTCTCGACCTGCCAATTGCCTGATCATCCACTTTGCCTGTTTCCTTATTTTTTTAAAGCACCGGCTGCATGCTGGTGTACTCTAACAGCGGTTGAGTCAATGAGCAGCGTTTTGACATCTTTGTCTGCCAAGTCTTTGAATATCTTTTGCCATATACCTGCCTTAGCCCATCTTCTGAAACGCACATAAACCGTGTTCCAGTTGCCGAACCGCTCCGGCAGGTCCCGCCAGGGAATGCCGCATTTGGCTACATACATGACTGCATTAATAAACAAACGGTTATCAGTCATTCTGCCCTGATAACCGGGCTGGCAAGGCAGCTTCTCTTTAATCGCTTCCCATTGCTCTTCACTTATCTCATAACGTCTCATCCGCTCGTTTCTTTCTCCTCCTAAACAACTGTACCAATTCTATCATTACCTTCAGATGTCAACACGCTCTAATACGAAGTTTTGTTCTGTCAATTCTTTATAGCCACTTTTACTCTTTTCGCTTAAAAACAACCAAAGTCTGTTAGTTATTTCCGTCTGTAAAATTCTATTGTCAATAAGAGGTAAAGCGAATTCTACCTGAAATATTTTTTCTAAAAATAAATGTGATTGATAAGGATTGATTTCTTCAATAGAATTTAAAATGTAATTTCTATCATAAGCATCTATAAAAAAGGTATTTGTAAAATTAGCAGTGTTTCGTATTAACCTGATTACTTCATAAATTTCTTTTTTGTCTAACCTATCAATATCATCAATTAAAATTATAATTTTCTTATTTATCCTTTTTAGTTCGTCGTTTATTAAATCGTATTGTTCTTCAATATTTGGATTTTGCGAAAATACTTCTGTAAGATTAGCTATACTTTTCAGTCCTTCATTGTTTGTTTCCTTCAATAAGTCAGTGGCATAATGTTGAAGTTTCTTTCCAATAGTAAAGCTATCTGCTTTTAGCTGTTCTCTTAAAAGCTTAAATAGAGTTTCGATAATTAAACTTGTATCATTACATTTCCATACATTAAAATCAACAAGAACAAAAGCATTTGGATCAGTAAACTCCGATTTCAGTGTATTCAAGAATGTTGTTTTCCCCGCGCCCCATGCTGCTACAACGCCTATAGGAAAAGAACCATTTTTTGAAGTGGTATTCCTTATTTTTTCTGCTATTTTTTTTATAAACTTATGCCGGTTAAGTAAGTCATTATTCTCCTTTATTTCGATAGCTTCATCAACTTCAAAACCAATTTTTTGTGATACTTGTAAAGGTTTCCCTTTCAATTTAGAAAGCAAAACGCTACATAAAATAATAAGTTGAATAAATGCAATGCTATCTAAAAGCTTAATTTTATTATCAAAACTAAAACCCATAAAATCAAATGGTTCACCAGCAATTCGATAAAATAAATACGCAGTCATACAAGTAATAGCAATACAATACCATTTGAAAGGTATATATGCACCTTTTTTTGTTTTTTTGATAATTGGTATTGCTATAATCATTGCAATTGTAAGCGTAGCAATATCATAAACCCAATTGGATGGATAACAAGTCGAAAAGATTGGATCAACTAAAAATGCTTTTAAAAAATTATCAATGCTTTTTTGAAAAGCAGAAATATTGATATTGGTAGAATAGTGTACCATATTAAATTTTTTATGTGATTTTTTAATATTTCCATTCTATAAATAGATGTTCAGTTAAACATGCACTCAGTAATGACTTTAAAAACATTATTCTCTCACCCGCCCGCATCCTCCTTCTCCTTCAAGCCTTTCACCATATCCAATGCTTCGGCTACTACATCGCACATGATGGTAATGATAGAGCCGTGCTTTGCATTATCGTGCGCATACATAATAGCATCGCGCTCGTTGTAAATTACTTTTACGGGGATGTCTTTTTGTTTTGCTTCATTAATGCCATCTTGCAAAAGACCAACGATTTCTTCTGCGGTTCTGCCGCGTAAATTTTTATCGCAGCGGATAATAATTTCATCAAAAAAATCAGCGGACAATTTTCCCAATTCCCTAATGTCTTCATCTCTTCTGTCGCCGGTGCCGCTGATAATGCCCACCTTGGGCGAGCCATTTAATTTACTTTGAAAATCGCCCAGCAAACGCAAGCCCGCAGGGTTATGCGCAAAGTCAACAAGAAACTGGAAGTTTTTAAATTGGAATAAATTTAAACGTCCCGGTGTTTGCGATGGCGAAGGAATAAAGGTTTGCAAGCCGGTGCGTATGTCTTCAATTGAAATTTCTTTAAAAATATACGTTGCAAGAATGGCAGGCAGCGTGTTCATAATGTTATGTATCGCCTTGCCTTCATACGTGATGGGAATATCACGCACATGCAGTACACGTATCTTCCATGTTCCTTTTAAAATAGATACATAGCCATTCTCATACACAGCAGCATAACCGCCCTTTTTACAATGCCGTTGTATGCGGGGATTGTTTTCGTCCATACTGAATAAAGCTACATTGCACTCTATATTTTCCCTCATTTTATAAACCAAATCATCTTCTGCGTTGAGTATGGCAAAGCCACGCGGGTACACAGTTTCGGGCACTACGCTTTTTACTCTTGCCATTTGTTCTAACGAGTTGATGCCACTCAAACCAATGTGGTCTGCCGTAATGTTGGTAACAATGGCAATATCGCAATGCTCAAATGCAAGACCGTTGCGCAAAATGCCGCCACGCGCACTTTCCAGCACCGCAAAATCAATGGTTGGGTCGCGCAAAACAAACTGTGCGCTTACCGGTCCGGTGCAGTCGCCTTTCATCATCATTTGGTTTTGAATATACACGCCATCGCTGGTGGTGTAGCCTACTTTTTTACCGGCTGCTTTGCAGATATGAGCCGTTAATCTTGTGGTGGTAGTTTTACCATTGGTGCCTGTAATTGCGATGATAGGAATACGTCCATTGCCACGGTCGGGGAACAGCATATTTACTACCGGTTCGGCTGCATTGCGCGGAATACCAACCGCAGGTTCTACATGCATACGAAAGCCGGGTGCGGCATTCACTTCTAACACAGCACCACCGCTTTCTGTAATCGGGCGTTCTAAATCGGGCGCCATTACATCAATACCGCAAATATCCAAACCAATAATTTTTGCAATGCGTTCCGCCATAAAAATATTCACGGGATGCACTTCATCGGTAACATCGGTTGACGTGCCGCCGGTTGATAAATTGGCGGTTGATTTTAGTAAAACAATTTCGCCGGTGAGTGGCACTGTGTCTAAGTTGTAGCCTTTTTCGGCAAGCATTTTATGAGTATCGTTATCGATGGTAATTTGGGTTAATACTTTCTCGTGACCGTAACCACGTCGAGGGTCTTTATTTACTTCATCAATGAGATATTGAATGTTGTGTTCACCATCACCAATCACAGACGCGGGTGTGCGTAAGGCAGCGCAAATAAATTTATAATTAATGACCAATATTCTAAAATCAACACCTGTAATAAATTTTTCAACGATGACGCTGCGGCTGTATCGCTGCGCATTGATCATAGCCGTTACTGCCATGTCATACGATAGAATATTGGTTGTATTTCCTTTACCATGATTGCCATCAATAGGTTTTATCACCAGCGGATAGCCATAGCGGTCAATGGCGGCTTTTAAACCCTCTTCATCTCTTACGGTTGTGCCGCGCGGCACCGGTATTTCGGCTTCACCGAGCAAGCGTTTGGTTTCTTCTTTATCGCCCGCAATATCTACCGCAATGTTGCTTGTTGTGGAAGCAACCGTTGCCCGTATTCTTTTTTGATGAACGCCATAACCCAACTGCACCAGGCTTTGTCCGTTCAATCTGATATAAGGAATGCCACGCTTTGCCGCTTCTTCCACAATGGAACCAGTTGATGGTCCAAGCCTTGTATCTTCTCTTATTTCACGCAGCTTTTGTACATCTTCTTCCAACACATAATTTATGTTATCTATTAAAGCCTGCGCAACCTTTACGGCAGCGCGGGCAGCATACAGGCCGGCTTCTTCTTCCATGTAATCAAACACTACAAAATACTCACCTTCCTTGCCCGTACCGCGGGTGCGACCAAAGCCGCAATCCATGCCAGCTAAGGTTTGCAGCTCCAAAGCAATGTGTTCTATCACATGCCCCATCCAGGTGCCATCTTTTACACGAAGAAAAAAACCGCCTTCATGGCCTTCACTGCAACGATGCTCGTACATGCTGGGCAACAGCTTTTCAATGCGTTCAGAAAAGCCTTCAATGGTATTGGTGGGGCGTTGCTCCATCTCTTCTAAATCGAGCTTCATTTGTATCAGCTTGCCGCGACGGATGCTCCAGTAGTTAGGTCCGCGTAATACTTTGATTTCGATGATTTTCATAGATGATGATTTTGGTTTGTTTTTATTCGTTTTTCAGCTATAAGCAATGAGGTGTGAGATAATATTTATGATTGCTAACTTATCTTTTAAAATTCATCATTGCGTTAAGAATATCATATTCACCGGCTCAATTTATTGCATTATTCGGTTTGGCGATACATTTTACTTCATGTATTTTAATCTGAAGGGTTATAATACTTCATAAATAAAAACAAACCAAAATCATCACCTATATTTGTTAATCATCGTTCATTATCTCTGCCGATTGCCTGCCGAAACTAAATTAAAAAACATGCTGATACCGACTGGAAAATTGATAGCCATTGGTGGTGCTGAAGACAAAGGCACAATAACAGAAAGAGGCGATATTCATAAAAACAATCTTAACTTTTTTGAGCTTGGAATTTTGCGCCGTATTGTAGAAGAAATTGGCGGTAACGATAAGCACATTGAAGTGATTACAACTGCATCTACCATACCTTCCGAAGTAGGCGATAATTACCTGAAAGCCTTTGCTGTTATCGGTTGTAAGAATGTGGGTGTAATGCACATCCGCACGCGGGAAGACGCTGTTAAAAAAGAGTACCTGAATCGTTTAGAGCGTTGCGATGGCATCATGCTGACAGGTGGAAATCAAATGCGGCTGACAGCTACTTTCGGAGGCACAGAATTTTTAAAAATATTGCACAACCGTTATTTTACCGATGAATTTATAATTGCCGGAACCTCTGCCGGTGCCATGAGCATGGGCAGCACTATGATATACGAAGGCAACCCGTTTCGTGCGCATTTAAAAAGCGAAGTAAAGCTGGCTACGGGCTTGCGCTTTACCGATAAAGTAATTTTCGATTCGCATTTTGAAAAGCGCGGTCGTTTTGTAAGATTGGCGCAGGCAGTGGCTTCTAACCCCGGTTGCATTGGTGTTGGCTTGGGAGAAGATACGGCTATGATATTAAGCAAAGGCGATGATATGGAAGTAATTGGCAGCGGCTTGAATGTGATTATTGACGGGCACGACATTAACCATTCTAACATTGCCGATATACCGGAAGGCAACCCGATGAGCATTGAAAACCTACGTGTTCATTTTTGCGCGCGTGGCAACGGCTACATTATCAGCGAAAGAAAATTTGTTGAGCTGATGGGAAAAGAAACCACACCGCACATGGCGAATGTGTTTTAAGTTGCCGTATATTTAATGAATCAATTGTTTTTATGAACAATAGGTTTATTTGTTTTACAAAATTGCTTGCATTCAATATTTTCTTCTTCTGTCATATTGCCGCAGATGCTCAAAAAATTACTGGAAATATTAAAAATGGAACTGGCGATAGTGTTATTTTTTTCGATTATTATTCGGGTATAAATTTTATAAAGGACAGTGCGGTTGTAAAGAAGAATAAGCTTTTCAGCAAAAATTTCCATTTTGCTAATGCAAAGAATATTTTAATAACGTACCATGTTTATCATAAATGGCTTTATGTTTCTACAAATGCAAAATCGGATATTAGCTTTAATGCTGGAAACGATAGTTTGTTTAAAAATACATTTACAGTTACAGGCGATGATTATTTTATCAATCATTATTTAGACACAATAACAAAGAGCAATGTTTATGGTAACTATTTCGATAATAATGTTAGGAGGAATCAACCAATTGATTCTTTAGCGCCTGTTCTTAATAGCTTTAGAAAGTTTTCTGATTCGTTACGAAAGAAATTTTTCTTACAAAATATTGATCAAAGCCGAAACTACCAATCACTGCATAGTTTCATGAATGCAGACAGCATGAATTCATATGCTTATTCAATTTTAGCAGCAATGGATTACACTCATTTAATTCGTTCCGGTAATCAGCGGGTTTTTTGGCAAAATGAAGTGGAAACCCGCATGCCGCTTAGCTTTTCTTATGCTGATATGAATTTTGAATTTTATAACCGACTTTGGAAATATTTCTTTAGAAACGGTTATATAAATGCATTAAATAGCGCAGACTCGAATCAGTTCAAGGAGATGGATTTAGGTAGCTACGCTGTCAATTATATCAAATCAAAAAATATTGAAAACAAATTAAAGGAGTTGATTGCTTCACAAGTTTTATATGAGATACTCTTTCATTACAAAGAAGAAAGTATTAGCGAAGCAAAGATTAGCGATTCTTCAATTGCCATCTTGGAAACTATGATCAATGACAAAGCTTTTCTTAAGGATTTTAATAAGCAATACAAGGAAACGAAAAGTCTTGTTTATTCGCGCTTAGTTGGAATAGACGCTCCTGATTTTTTACTGTTGGATACGGCAGGGCGTAAGTATTCATTAGAAAGTTTTAAAGGTAAAATCATTCTCATAGATGTATGGGCGAGCTGGTGTGCACCTTGCGTGGCAGAGATGCCTTACATGAAAGCAGTTGAGCAAAAGCTAAAAGCCAATAAAGATTTCCAATTGCTAACTGTATCCGTAGATCAATCGCGGCAGGTGTGGATAAAAAATGGCATTTTAAAAGTGAAACCACCAGGTTTATTGTTATGGAAGGGTAGTAGCGAAGCGTTTACAAAAGCATATAATATTGAAATAATACCACAGCTTTTTTTGCTTGATAGAAATGGGAAATACATTGATTTTAATCCGCCCAGAGCCAGTGATGGAAACAAGCTATACGAGTTAATCAACAAGCATTTGGCAGAATAGATCTTTATAGCTCATATCATTCTCCTGGTTGATGCATCATCAATTCATCAATCTTTTTTTGCATCAATAAAGCAGAATTTTTATCAATTAAATACAACTGGTTTTTGCCTTTGTTATTCCATGTATTGCTGCCGTCATCAGCTATTACAATGTTTCCTTTCTGTGTGTTATAAAAAGGCTTGTATCCGGTTATTGCAATCAGCGTGGTTACTTCATCCCAACTCATTCTTCCCGCGCTGTCTTCCTTCGCTTGCGGTATCGAAATCCGGAACACATCTTTTACCGGATCGTTTTGTATGGCATTGTTATGAATGAGCGGCAAGCCGCATTTAATTTCTTTTCCAATTTCAAAACCGCTAAATACAACAGGCTTTGGAAAATGTGCGAATGCGTATTGTGAAGCTTTAATATCTTTAAACACATTAAATTCTTTTCCTTCGGGGAATTTGCCTCCCATCGACACCAGTTGCTTAACTTTCTTTTTTACCAGTTCAATACCATTTAAAGGAGAATAAGCATCAGGCTTTGATTGAAGCAAATTAGCAATGTTGGTTAAGAAGCCAACCGTAATAATAGTAACGCTGTTATCTTTTTGTTTTGCTAATAATTTTCTGTATAAGCTTACCGCATTCTCTGCTTCGCTGTTCTTTTTTATTCGATGCGGATAGTTGGCAATAAGCGTATCTGTCCAGTGCTGCCAATCGCGTTGTTCAACTGCATACCCCGATGGTACGCCAATGGGCAAATTGGGCTTTTTGAAGTAAGTATTAAAAACGTTTAGTACCGCTGCAACGCCTTCATATTTTGTACTTGCAATGGTGGCTAATATGTTTATGGTTCCACTGTCTGCAAACGCATGAAGAAGGGTAATGGCGCCGGCATCATCATAATCCGGACCCATATCCGTATCAAAAATAACGGGTGTTGGCGATGATGTTTTTTGTGCGAACATCGATTGAATAAAAATGAAGTAAAAACAAACTGCAATAAGTTGTTTCATAAAAAAGTTTTAATCGCAAGCGATGATGTTTTTACTTACATGTTTTTGTTTTTGCAACTTATACGGCAACGCTATAAACCAGCATAAATAAGTAATCCGATACCAAAAATGAAGAACAAAAACATAGCTGTTATCAATTGCTTTGTGGTTGTTGTAAATGGCGAAAATTCTTTCCAGATAAATACTCCCCAGGCAGCCGCTACCAGCGTTGCACCTTGCCCTAAGCCATACGAAATAGCAGGCCCGGCTTTGTCGGAAGCAATCAGATTAAAAGAGTTGCCAACGCCCCATATAATGCCACCCAGTAAGCCAATACAATGCGTTTTAAAATTGCCTGAAAAATATTGTTTGTAACTCACCGGCGCGCCACTTAAGGGCTTGCGCATCATAATAGTATTGAATAAAAAATTAGAAATAAAAATACCAATTGAAAAGATAACCACAGCCGTATATGGCGTCATCTTACCAACAGCTGGCTGCTCAAAATTATTAATGTCCATCGAAGCTGCAATGAAGCGATAAAAGAACGACATCAGCACACCCGCCACGATAGAAATAAGAATGCCTTTGGTGGTAACAGCGTTGCTGTTTCCTTTTTTTCGGTAAGCAATTGCATTTAAAACAATGGCAATCATCACCAGCAAAACGCCGCTGAACAAAAAGACGGGATTGCCTTTTTGCGCAGCGAGATAATTTACAAATACACCCAAAATCAAAGCGATGCCAATACCTATGGGAAAGGCAACCGAAAGCCCTGCAATAGTAATGGCGGCACCCAACAAAATGTTAGCTGCATTAAAAACAACACCGCCCACCAACGCGCTTACCATATTACTTGCGGCAGCTTGCTGTAAGTCGTTTATAAAACTTCTTCCTGCATTACCATAACTGCCCAGCGTGAATGCAAATAACAACGACAGCAACAAAATGCCAATCACATAATCCCAGTAAAACAATTCAAAACGCCAGGTAGATAAAGCTAACTTTTGCGTGTTTGCCCACGAGCCCCAGCACACCATAGTAATGATGCAAAAGAAAACCGCAGCACTATAGTTTTGTATGATGAACATAGTTTGTTTTTATTATGATTGAGGTGATGACTGCAGGAACATTTCTACCTGATCGCGATGCGGTGCGGATGCCTGCGCGCCTAATTTTGTAACAGATAAAGCTGCCGAATAATTGGCAAATGTGATGGCTTCCTTTATCTCTTTTCCTTCGGCTAAAGCAACTGCCAATGCTCCATTAAATACATCGCCTGCTGCTGTTGTATCCATTGCATTTACAAGAGGTGAGGGTACAATTTTGCATTTGTTTTTATCACACCAAAATACGCCTTCTTTACCCATGGTGATGATTACATTTTTCACGCCTTTGTTTATAAAATAATGCGCAGCTTCTTTGGCTGATGAAGCATCAAGCACAGCAATGCCACTTAATAACTGCGCTTCAATTTCATTCGGAGTAAAGAAAGATAATTTCGTATAAGCATTATCACTCAAAGCCGCTGCCGGCGCGGGATTTAGAATGATCGTTTTATTATATTGAGCAGCTAATGTTACCACATACTCAACCGTTGGCAACGGGATTTCTAACTGCACTAAAATAACGTCTGCTTCTTCAATCGCAGCTTTTGCTTTATTTATATCAGCTATGCTTACTGTTGCGTTTGCGCCCGATGCAACAGCAATACAATTTTCACCATTTGCATCTACCGTTATCAAGGCAACACCCGAAGCGTTCGCATCATCTGTAAACACATATTTGGTATTGATGTTTTCTTTTTCAAAACTTTCTGTTGCATTCTTTCCAAACACATCGTTACCCACTTTTGCAATGAATGTTACGTTACCGTTTAAGCGCGCGGCTGCTACTGCCTGGTTGGCGCCTTTACCACCGGCATTCATAAAAAAACTGCCGCCTAAAACGGTTTGTCCGGGCAAAGGAAGCGTATGGGTTTTAATCACCATGTCGGTGTTAGAACTGCCAATCACTGTAATTTTCGATGGCATCATTTATTAATAATTGTAGTAAGGAATATATAGTAAGATAAATGAAGTTTACAGGTTTCCTTTCTTTAATTCATTCACTGCAAAACTTGCGGCGCGTGCCGTTAATGCCATGTAAGTAAGCGATGGATTTTGACATGCAGAGGAAGCCATACAAGCGCCATCGGTAACAAAAACGTTTGGAGATGCCCATACCTGGTTATTGCCGTTCAACACCGATGTCTTCGGGTCTTTCCCCATGCGCGCAGTTCCCATTTCGTGAATGTCTGACCCTGGCGACTGCTTGCTGTCGTACGCTTCAATATTCGTGAAGCCGGCTTTCTCTAACATGCCGGAAGCCTCTGCCAGTGCGTCTTTCAGCATGATGGCTTCATTACTTTTATATTCGCTGCTAATGTGCAGCAACGGCATTCCCCATTCATCCCGCTTATCTTTATCAAGCCATACTTTATTATCTTCATAAGGCAAACATTCGCCCATTGCATTCATCCAAATGCCCCAGTTTCCAGCCTCGCTCAAGCCTTCTTTATAAGCCGCACCTATTGCATTCGTTTCAATGCCTGTGGCACGATAACAGCCCGCTGCAATGGAATAGCCACGAATGAAATCGGTGCGTTTATCATTGCCCACATTCCGGAAGCGCGGAATATAAACGCCAGTGGGCTTTCTGCCATAATAATACACATCCTGCAAACCTTCAAATACGCCTTCTATATGACCCCGGTAATTATGATCCATAAGGTAATGACCGAGCGCGCCGCTATCGTTGCCAAAACCATTCGGAAAACGGTTTGATGTTGAATTGAGGAGAAGCAATGTTGTATTTAATGTACCTGCATTGACGAAAATTATCTTCGCAAAATATTCTGTTGTTTGCTTTGTATTTGCATCAATTACACGTACACCTTTTGCTTTCTGCGATGTTTCATCGTAAATGATAGAATGCGCTATGGCAAAGGGTTGCAGCGTTAGGTTGCCTGTTGCTTTTGCCGCAGGCAGAGTGGAAGAATTGGAACTGAAATAAGCGCCATACGGGCAACCTCTCGCACACATATTACGGTATTGACAAGGACTTCTTCCGTTAATGCCTTTTGTAATATTCGCCGTTCGGGAAGTAATTACTTGTCTGTCGGTATAGTTTTCTTTTATGCTGTTTTGAAGATGTTTTTCCAGCGCGTTAAGTTCCATTGGCGGCATAAATTCGCCATCGGGCAAATGCGGAATGCCATCCCTGTTTCCGCTAATGCCAACAAATTTCTCAACGTAAGAATACCAGGGCGCAATGTCTTTGTAACGGATCGCCCAATCCACGCCTATGCCTTCTTTTGCATTGGCTTCAAAGTCAAGGTCGCTCCAGCGTTGCGTCCATCTTCCCCATATCAAACTCTTGCCGCCTACCTGGTAACCGCGTATCCAATCGAAAGGCTTGTCTTGCACATACGGGTGCTCGTTATCTTTTACAAAAAAGTGTTCAGTGGCTTCAGTAAACGCATAGCAACGCGCAGCAATCGGATTTTCATCCAACGTCTTTTTTGATAATGCCGAATTGCGATATTTAAACTTCCACAAATCGGTGGTAGCAGTGGGATAATCTTTAACGTGCTCAACGTTTCTGCCACGTTCCAGCACTATTGTTTTTAACCCTTTTTCGCATAGTTCTTTAGCAGCCCAGCCACCACTAATACCGCTGCCAATTACTATGGCATCGTAAGTATGTTGTGCAATGCCATTGGTGTTGATGGCAACTTGGCCGCTGCTATCGTTATTGAACCCCATTTATTGATTTTATTTAGTTGTGATACAATTCAACCAACCATTGACTCTTGCAATGGTTCATGAAAAATATAACTTTCGTTGTATGCAATGGCATAAGCTTTTAGCATGGTATTGTATTCTTCGAGGAAAGTTTTTTTATGGTGATGTTCTTTTTGATTGTTGATGTATTTCACCACATCATTGATTTGAGAATAACTGTTGCTGAAAGCGCCATACCCTTCCTGCCACTGAAACTTTGTTTTTGTCAATTTTTTTCGATTGATCAATTCAGAACTGTCGCCTTTTACCAATCTCATAAGTTCTGAAATAGATTGTTTTGGATTCAAACCAATGAATGCATGAATATGATCTGTGGCCGAATTAATGGCGATGAGTTTATGACCGTTGTTTTGAATAATACCGGTAATGTATTTGTGCAATTCTTCTTCCCATGAAGAATGGATAACCGCCTCTCTGTATTTTACAGCGAAGACAAAATGAATGTAAAGTTGAGTGTATGTGTTTGCCATAGAAATCGTTGATTTATTACAGGTAGTGGCTACGGCACAAGAAATGAAATTGTGTAACTTACAAATGCTACAAACAGGCAGCTCCTACGGAGCAGGTTTGGTTTTGCACATATTTACTACAAACAGGTAGCTCCTATGGAGCTGAATGAGTTTGTGTACACCTTCAAATATCTTTATCATATATCATTTTCTATTTGTTGGGAGAAAATAAATGATGCAATTGCTTTGAAGAAACTTCCTGTTATATCCACCATACGCATTTAAATTTTTCCATGCTCCGTGGGAGCTACCTGTTTGTAGTAGCAAAAAATAAATCACATAAAAAAATTTCTTTTAATCTCCTTTGTTTCCTTCGGCCATATTTTATTATGCTCCTTTTTTATAGATAGAATAAGATCAAATAATATTTTTATTTACAACGCTTTTACTTCCTCCGGCCCAATTTTATTATGCTCCTGTTTGTAGATAGAATTGTAATCAAATTTTTCCATGCTCCGTAGGAGCTACCTGTTTGTAGATAGAATCGTAAACAAATTTTCTTAATGCTCCGTAGGAGCTACCTGTTTGTAGCGAAAAAATGTACAAAAACAAACATGCTCCGTAGGAGCTGCCTGTTTGTCTAAAAACAAAATCATACAAACATTTATTGCTTTTCCGCCTGCGCTTTCTCCGGCAATGCAAACGCCACATAGCTATCGCCAGACTTTGTTCCCAGCTTTCCGCCACCGCAGGCAATTACTATAAACTGTTTTCCATTTACCCCGTAAGTGGCTGGTGTGGCAAACGCAGCAGCCGGCAATTTTGTTTGCCATAACAATTTGCCGGTTCGTTTGTTATAAGCTCTGAACATACCATCTTTTGTGGCACCTATTAATAACAAACCGCCCCTTGTAACTACGGGTCCGCCATAGTTTTCGCAGCCTGTGTTGGCAGGAGCTCCGGTAAATTGGTTTTCACCAAACGGCTGTTTCCACTGGTATTCTCCGCTGTTCAAATCAATCGCATTCAACACACCCCAGGGTGGCGACAAACCCGGCTGCCCGCTCCTTGTATAAAATTTATTGTAACCCGAAATTTCGTAAGGCAATGCTCTAAATGAGTCAACTGCCGTAAGCTTCGATTGATACTTTTGGTTTTGCTCATTTTTCAAATTCAACACATATGATGCGATGGCTTCTTTGTCTATTTCAGGTAAATATTGAAATGCGGGCATCATTCTTCTGCCAACATTGATGAAAGAGATAAACTGGTCTTTATTTAGTTTTTGATTGATGTTTACAATGGAAGGATAATTGCCGCCGCCCTGTCTATCCGGTCCGTGGCAAGCCATGCAGTTGGCTTTGTACAAACGAGGGCCTGCCTGCGCAAATGTTTCCTCATGCTCGGCAGGGTTAATGTCAAACATTTGCAGTATCCACGCCATCTGGTTATCGTTGGTATATAAAACGCCGGTCTCAGGGTCAACGGCAGGTCCGCCATATTCAGCACCACCATCAAAACCCGGAAAAATAATGGTTCCGGTTTTTGATTGCGGCATAAACATTCTGCCGGTATGAACAACACCCAACAATTGTTTTACCGAATCGTATTCTTTCTTCGATAAGTTTGGATTTACATCTTGCTGCGTTAATGCCTGCCGTACAAACGGCGCGGGCTTTTGCGGAATGGGTTGTGTAGGCCATAACTTCTCACCTGCCAAATCGGTAACGGTATCAACGGGTGTTTCTTTCACAGGAAAAAGAGGAGCTCCATTGTCGCGGTCAAACAAAAAAACAAAACCCGTTTTGGTGGTTTGCGCAACGGCATCAATCTTCTTTCCATCATGATTAACGGTTAACAATACCGGCGCTGAAGACGGGTCGTAATCCCATGTATCGTGATGCAGGTATTGAAAATGCCATTTTTGTTTTCCGGTTGCAGCATCCAGCGCCAACATACAATCGGCAAACAAGTTGGAGCCTCTTCTTTTACCACCATAAAAATCCATTGATGCCGAACCAATGGGAATGTAAGCAATGCCGCGCTGCTGGTCTATCGTCATGCCCATCCAGTTGTTGGCGCCGCCGGTATATTTGTATGCATTTTTATCTTCCCATGTTTCATAGCCTGCCTCGCCGGGATGCGGAATGGTATGAAACTGCCACACCAATTTTCCGTTTCTGGTGTCGTAAGCCCGGATGTCGCCGGGAGCCGCATCCATGCCTTCGCTTACTCTAGTTCCGCAAAGCAATAAATCTTTGTAAACAGAGGGCGGCGATGTTTGCGTTACAAACAAATCTTTCACGCCGCCTTCCAGTTGCAAGCCATCGTGCAAGTCAACTTTTCCGCCATTACCAAAGCTGGTTATGACCTTGCCTGTAGTGGCATCCAGACAAATTATGGAAGAACCTGCACCATAAAAAATGCGTTTGTCATCTTTGCCATCGCTCCAGTATGTTACGCCCCGGTTGTTGTTCAAATTAAAATGTCCATTCTTATCTTCAGCAATGGTATCGTAAGGCGAGTACATCCATTTTTGCCTGCCTGTTGCTGCATCTATGGCAAACACTTTCAGCATGGGCGAAGTAACGTACATCACATTGTTCACCACGATTGGATTGCATTGAATTTGCGAATGCGCAGCCGTATCCATGTCACCGGTATGAAACTCCCACGCAACCTGTAACCCGCCTACATTGCTTGTATCAATTTGTGTTAAGGAAGAATATTTATTGCCATCAGAATTGCCGGTTGCTTTTGTCCAACCGCTGTAGTCTGTGGTAGATTCATTTTTGTTTTTACACGAAAAAAATGTTATGATAATAAAAGCGGCAAAACAAAATCTTCGAAGAAAAATGGTAAGCATAAGCGTTATAAAAATAGAATGGTAAGATAAACGTTTGCACGATAAATGGGCAAAAACAAACCCGTTTGTTTTTGCCCATTTTTGTTTGATATTTAATTATTCGTATCCCGGATTTTGCTTTAGCGCCGGATTCACGGTTAAGATGTTTCGTGGCACCGGATAGATTTCGCGGTGCTTATCACCATCAGCCTCTTTCTCCCACCAGGCTTGTTCAAACTTTCCAAACCGGATCAAATCTTCACGGCGTTTCATTTCATATGAAAATTCGCGCCCGCGCTCGTTTAATAACTCGTCCAACGTTAATGTTGCGGTTGTATAACTGGCATCAGATGCGCCGGCGTTAAAGTCGCGCGCTCGTGCGCTGTTTACCAAATCAACGGCTGTTTGCGGCGTGCTTCCGCCGGCTTTTCGCATAAGGCATTCGGCTTTCATCATCATCATATCTGTAAGTCGGAATACCACTAAATCATTGCTCATATTCGATTGTACAAGATTGCTGGAACTGCCTTGTTGTATCTGGTATTTTTCGTTACACACACCTTGCCCGTAACCGCCATTAGGGTTGTTGAGCAAATCAATATGAGGGTAAATAACAAATGGTTTGCTGTCCTGATCGTACCAGCCTAATACCGTATCGCCATTATCATAATATTGCGGACCCACCAGCCATTGGTTGATGCGCTTATCATCGGCACTATACAAATCGTAAAACGATTCCTGCGTAACAATTTTACCCCACGGATAATCAACAAAATAAAATTTATCTTTTAACGCGCCATACGTTTGTTGTTGCGATGCGTTAAAGCCCGGTGCATACTGTGCATCAAACGGCACCACCCAAATATTTTCGTTGCTGGTTTGGTTGTTTACATAAAAAGGTGTTTGCCAGGTTGAATCCAAACTGTACAAACCCGAATTGATAATAGAATCGCACTGGGTAATACAATCGTCCCAGCGTGCGGTTCCGGTAAATACTTCGGCATTCAGATACAACTTTGCCAGCAAAGCATGAGCTGCAGTTTTGGTGAAGTGCCCGTACCAGGTAGGATCGCCTTTTTCGCCTAACTTATTTATGTTGTTTTTAATGTCTTGTTCAATAAAAGAAAACACTTCTGCCCGCGATTTTGTAGGAGGGCTTTGTATGCCAAGATGATCAACAATGGGTATGTTGCCAAAATCGTTCATCGCCCAATAATAATACATGGCACGCATCAATTTGGTTTCAGCAATCATCTGGTCTTTACTTACCGGAAGATTGAATTTGCTTACGTCTCTGTTCTGCATCGCATCTATAAAATTGTTGCAATACCCGATGCCCTGAAACATATTGCTCCATTCATACTGAAGAAAATCCTCGCCCGATGTCCATGTATGTTGATGAAACCGAATCCACTGACCGTTTTCATAACCTTGTCCTGCTTTTACGGTGGCTACAGCTTCATCAGTCGGAAATTCTTCCACTGCAAAATGAACACTGTAAATAAGCGTTTGCAAAAAGCTATAAGGCTGCACATAAGCCGCCGTTACCTGGTCGGCGGTAGCATAATAATTATTGGTTGTTTCAGAACTGTACACGTGTTCATCAAGCTTTTTGGTACAGGAGTTAATAAAAACAAACCCTGATAAAAAAAGCGTTGCGCAAAGTGTAGATATCCATTTATTTTTTTTCACAACAAATCAATTTATAAGTTTAAAAATCTGCGTTGATGCTGAAAGTAAAGCTGCGTGTGCGTGGATAATAATAATTATTCAATTCCACGCCTGCATTGTTAAACGAGCTAACGCCAAGCTCCGGATCCATACCCGAAAATTTAGTAATGATAAGCAGGTTAGTTGCTGTTGCCGCAATGCGAACGCGCTGTAAATAATTGTTTTTATGCAATGGCAAGGTATAGCCAAGAGAGAGGTTATCAAGCTTTACATAATTACCGTTTTCAAGATAATAGCTTGAAAATGTAGGATCGCCTTTTACGGGTGATGTTAATGCCGAAGTAAACAAGTTTTGCGAGCCAAGCAAGGTGATGTTTTCGTGAAAGATGCGCTTTGTATTTACTGCTTTAAACGATAATGCGCTACGCAGTAAAAACGATAAATCAAAACTATGGAAGGCGAAGTTATTGGTTAAGCCAAGATTATATTTTGGCACACTGTTGCCTAAATATTTGTAATCGTTATCGCCTATCTGGTCTTCGGTTACAGGCTTGCCCGCGCTGTTTTTAAACAGCCATAAACTATCGGGTGTAAAGCCTGCAAACACTTTTCCGTAAAACACATTTACCGGCTGCCCCGGCGCCATGCGTTGTATAGTTCCCACGCCAATGTCGGTAATGTCGTGCGCGGTTCCAAAAAACTGGTTGTTGGATACCGATACAATTTTGTTTTGATTGTAAGCGCTTACAAAATTAGCATTCCAGGCAAAGTTTTTTTGCCTTACAATTTTTGCATTTAAAGATAACTCCACGCCTTTGTTGGTCATGTTGCCGGCATTGGCAAAAATGAGTGTCCAAATTTGCGATGGTACCTGCGCATTATAATTGCCAATTAAATTTTTAATGTTGCGGCTGTAATAATCGAGCGAGCCGCTTAACCAGCCGGAATGAAACAAAGTAAAATCAACACCTAAATCAAGCTCATATTTTGTTTCCCACCGCAGGTTAGGATTGGGATTAATGTTCGGGCCGTAAGCTACAATCCAACTACCGTTTGAGGGTGTGCCAACATAAGCCTGGTTGGTTGCGTATGGATACGGACCGATGGTTGCCAGCGACTGATAAGGCTGCAACGAACCCTGGTTGCCGGTAATGCCATAGCCCGCGCGCAACTTTAAACTCTGAATGCTTTTTATGCCTTGCATAAAGTTTTCTTTTGACACAATCCATCCGCCGGAAATACCCGGGAAATTACCCCATTTGTTATCAGCACCCAACTTGGAAGCACCCTCGCGCCGGATGCTGGCATTGAATAAATATTTCTCTTTATAATTATAAATAATTCTTCCAAAGTAAGAAAGCAACGTCCACTCGCTGGCAGAACTGTTGATGTAAACACCACCTCTTTGCGCATTCGGATCGAGGTTGTACAAAGCAGAGCCTGCGCCTAAGTTGTTGTATAAATAATTGTTGGTGGTAAAATTATTACTGCCTGCACCAAAACCTTCTATAAATTCATCCTGGTAAGAATAGCCGGCTATTACATCAAAGCTGTGGTTGTTAATTCTTTTATTCCATTCCAGTGTGGTTTCTAAAATGTTATCGGTTGTATTTTGTTCGTTACGGGATGCCTGCCCGTTTAAGCCGCTCGTTCGTTCGTACGATAAATTGCTGTTGGTATAATAGCCGTTTAAAAAATCGATTTTGTTTAACGAATACGACACGTTTGCTTTTAAAGAAGGCAAAATAGAATACGACAATCTTGCCGTACCCAGCAAACGTTTTTCTTTTTGGTTGCTGGTATTGTAAACGGTGTTGGCAACCGGATTCCATTGGTTTTGTACCTGGGGCGTTTCAAAAAATGTTCCGTCAGGATTGTAAATCGGATAGGTAGGATTGATATTTAACGCCTGACCAAAGCCATAATATGATGAAGCCGAAGCCAAGTTTTTATTATCGAAACTGTTCGCCAACAAAATAGAAAAACCAAGCTTATCATTCAAAGCTCTTGTATCCATGCGCACGGTAGCATTTACAAATTCGCGGCTGGTTACCAAATCTATTCCACCATAGTTTTGATAGTTAAGCGAAGCATTATAAGACGTGCGCCCATTGCCGCCACTGAACGATAAATTATGACCGTGATTTACGGGTGTTTTGGAGAGCGCTTTAAGCCAATCGGTGTTGGCGCCTTTATCATTCGGACCACCGGCGGTGCTGTATTGATTTCCCGAAAGCACATCGTATTTTTTGGCAATTGTTTCGGTTGAGATGTAACCATTATAATTCACTTTTACAGGTCCTGCAGTGCCTTTTTTGGTGGTAACAATAATAACACCGCCGGTAGCACGCGAACCATAAATAGCCGCTGCCGAGCCATCGCGCAGCACATCAATGGAAGCAATATCGGCGGGTGCAATGGTGTTAATATCGCCGCCCGGCACACCATCTATCACCACAAGGGGTTGCGATGTTCCTTCAACCGAAACAGCACCGCGTAAAGAGAAGTCGGCAGTTGAGTTCGGGTCGCTGCCGTTGGGTCGTGTAATGGCTAAGCCAGCCACTTTGCCACTGATTAAAGTAAGCGGATCGGAGATAACGCCTTTATTAAAATCTTCAGCGCGTACGGTAGCAATAGAGCCGGTAACGGTTTCACGTTTTTGCGTACCATAACCAATCACCACAACCTGGTCGAGCGTATTGCTTGATGAAGATAATTTTATCAACAACGAATTGGTGCCGGCCTTTACCATGAAAGCCGCTACCACATTGGTTTCGTAACTTACATACGTTGATGTGAATGAATACCGGCTGCCTACTTTTAACCGTTGAAATGTAAACATTCCCTGATCGTTGGTGATGGCGGTAAACGTTTCATTTGCAGAGATACGCGAGGCAAGCACCGTTACGCCTGCCAACGCATCGCCTTTTTCGTTTAACACCGTTCCGGTAAAGGTTGCCGTGCTTTCCTGCGCCTGCGCGCGAAGCTGTACCAGCATCACAAACAGCAGTAACAGCCATTTTAGTTTCCCATTGTTTTTTGTGTGTAGCCAATTCATAAAGCGTGGTTTTTTATTGTTCGTTTTTATATTTTGAAATGATAAAACCGCTGTCTTTTTTTTCAACCGAAAGCCCGTTCATCTGCGTAATTACTTTTAATATGTTTTCAACGCCGTCTTTCTTTGCAATAACACCTGTAAAAGAAATATGTTTCATGTCAGAAGGGTTAAACTGAATGTTTACAGCATAATAGCCGCGCAGCTTTTGCAACACATCCTCCATAGCCGTTGCAGTAAACATTATGCTGTCAATTGTTTCAGACTGGGTATTGTTTTTTGTAATGGCTTCGTTTACAGAAACAGCTTTTTTATCTTTTATATCGCTCACCGTGGCAAGCTCATTTGTTGCTTCATACATCATTTGCTGCCCGGGCAACAAATAAATATTCTTCCAGTTGCGGATGCTGTTATCAATGTTTTTTATCACTACTTTTCCATGCAGCAACCGCACATTCATGTTTCCGTTTTTCTGCTTTACAATAAACTCTGTTCCTAATGCTGTTGTAGTAAAAGATCCGCTATAAACGATAAACGGTTTTTGTTTGTTTTTCGCTACTTCAAAGCGGGCTTCGCCACTTAAATAAACATCGCGCTGCGTGCCGGAAAAAGGTGTATGAAACCAAATAAATGATTGCGGAGATAAGGAAACAACAGAACCATCTTTTAAGGCAATGCGGCGTGTGGTGCGGGTGTAATTGTATTCGGTATCGGTAAGCGAAACATTTGTTTTTGTTTCATTTTTATAAGAAGCGATTGAAGGAGATGTTGTTTTGTTTTTTGTAAAAAGAAGTAAGCTAACCATAATGCAACCTGCTACGAAAGCCGCAACAGCACTGCGTTTGAGCCATATTGTTTTTTGTTTCCTGATGTTTTGATGAAGGTAATGCCACACTTTTACTTTTGTTTCTTCCGATAAATGTTCGGTTTGTTTAAGTGCGTTGTATTCTTCATTATCTAAGTATTTATCTGCCAGTTCAAGATGCGAGTTTAGCCATGCAGCTACTTGTTCGGCTTCTTCAGCCGTACATTCTTTTTTAAAAAAGCGGGCGATCTGTTCTTCTGTTATCATGCTTTTTATTCGTCAAAAGCAATGAATACGCAGGAGAGAAACAAATTCCTTTTTTTCATAAAAAAATTTTTGGGAAAAGTGCAAAAAAGCGTTTTTGTTTTTGCAGTAAAAACAAACGTTCGGAAAAAAATAATTTGAAGATGTTTCAATTTGTAAGGTAAAGAAACCACCAAGGGGAAAGAAAAAAACAACACAAAGAATTTTTATTTTTCTTAGTGCAGCTCTGTGAACTTTAGGTTCAGTTAATTTATTGTAAGCAGTATCTTAATAAAAAAGAACAAATAACAACAGGCTTATTACAATGCCGTTTCGCAGTTGCTTTACTGCTTTGGTAAGATGATTATCTACCGCTTTTACAGAGATGGAAAGCAGTTGTGCGGTTTCTTTATAAGAGTAACCTTGTAAACGGATTAACTGAAATACTTTGCGGCGCAACTCGGGCATGAATGATAAAACCACCGTTAATTGAGAGGCGACAGAATAGGATAAAGAAGGAGCGGAATTGGAAATTGTTTCGGCATGAATGCGCATTTGTTTTTGCAAATGGGCACGCTTGTTTTCTTTTCGCAGATAATCTATAAAAACCGTTTTGGCAATATGAAACAACTGTTGTTCGATGGTATAATTTTGAGATACCGATGTGCGGTATTGCCATAACTTTAAAAACGTTGTTTGCATTAAATCGGGCGCATCTTCAGGGTTTGTTTTATTTTTAAAATAAGCGTAAACGGCATCGCAATAGTTGTTATAAATTTGTTGGAAAACAAGTGTATCACCTTGTTGTAAAGCGTTAATCATGGCAGAATCGGTAAGGTTATAAAATAGAAACGCGTGTTCGTTTGCAACAAATTTAATAATAAAAAGCGTATAAAAACAAACGTTGTAAAAGGCTTACTCCGTTCCTGTTTTTAAATATTCCAGTAACGAATTTTCGTCCCAGCTTCCTTCGTATTTTTCACCATTTATAAAAAATGATGGCGTACCATTTACGCCGCTGCGAACGCCGCTTTCAAAATCGGCTTCTACTTTTTGCCGGATCGTTTCTTTTTCAAAATCGGCTTCAAACTGCTTTACATCCAAACCAATTTGTTTTGCATACGTTATTAAATCTTCATCTTCCATACGGCTTTGGTGTTCATAAATAATATCGTGCATCTCCCAAAATTTATTTTGCTCTGCCGCCGCTTCGGTTGCAATGGCGGCATTAGTGGCATGTGGATGAATTTCTGTCAATGGAAAATTTCGAAACACAAACTGTAACCCGTTGCCCATCTTTTTTTGAATGTGTTTGATGATGGAATAAGCACGACCGCAATAAGGACATTCATAATCGCCATACTCCACCAGTTGGATAGCTGCATGGGCATTGCCTTGTACATGATCGTTGCTGTTAACTGCCGGTTTTAATTTTGACATGATTTTTCTATAAAAATTTATGCGTTTGTTTTTACTGCATTCATTTCATCTAATGCATACAATATACCATCTGCACCAGGATTGATGCCGGTTGGCGATAAATAATTCCAGCGGATAATGCCTTCTTCATCTATCACATACAAAGCGCGTAAACACTCGCCTTCGGCTTCATCATACACATCGTACAGCTTTGCCACGGCGCCTTTTGGTTCAAAATCGGACAGTAAGGGAAAGTGCAATTTCCTATCCTGGCTAAAAGCAAGATGGCACCATTTGCTATCCACGGAAATACCTATCAGCTCTGCATTTTGTTTATGAAACATCTTCAGCATTTCGTTGTACAAAGCCATCTGGTCGCCGCACACAGGGCTCCAGTCGGCAGGATAAAATGCAAGGATAACTTTCTTTCCTTTTAATTGATTTAATGAAATTTTTTGATCGGGCGTGGTGTATAGTGTGAAGTTGGGCGCCGGTGTTCCTATCGGTAGCATATAATATAGGTTTATTTTTATTCAAAGGTAGGTACAGAAGCACAATATACAGCAGTGGCGTAACCACTTCGATAACTCATGAATTTAATAAGTACGTACAACCTATTTTAAATGTTATCGGTTCTTATAAAGCAACTAATGTACTTGCAGTAAAGTTTACTTTGCATAGCCGATGCTTTTTAGAATTTTTATTTTTGATGTATTGAGTTGTTGAAGCATCAAAAAAGTCCGTTATAAAAAAATAACTTCAGTAATTATATCGGTACTATTGTAAAAACAAACCCTTACTTACAATTTTATAAGATGGTTTGTTTTTACATCAAAAATTATTTAGCATTGAATAATATAAAATGGTGAACGGGTTTGCAACAGGCGCATTGAGTTATAAAATACAATCTTATACACGCAACAGCACCAGTAAATAGAAACAAAACATACATTAATCACAGCCATTATGAAATTTACAACCGCTCTTATTGCAATGTTCATTTTTATAACCAACACATTCGCGCAACCTTTTCAACCGGTTAATAAAAAGGCTTCTCCGGAAGCCAAAAAATTGCTGGCTTACTTATACAGCATTAAGGGCAAACAGATACTAAGCGGTCAGCATGGCGATGAGCGTTTTTGCGACACTGTAAAAGCCATTACCGGAAAATATCCTGCGGTATGGGGATCGGATTTTATATGGCGCGGCACCACCGACAAAGGGCAGTCGGTTGTTGATGAAGCGATCCAAAAATATAAGGCTGGCTATATTGTTACATTGATGTGGCACCAGGGCAGGCCAACAGACAATCCGCCGTTTGGCTGGAAGGAAAGCATACAAGGAAAACTTACTGACGACCAATGGAAAGAACTAACAACGCCCGGAACAGATTTGAATAAAAAATGGCTGGCGCAAATAGATGTTGTTGCCAGTTATTTACAACAGTTGGATAGCGCACACATACCCATTTTATGGCGACCTTACCACGAGATGAACGGCGTTTGGTTTTGGTGGGGAAACAAGCCTGGTAAAGATGGCATTCAAAAACTTTGGAAGATGATGTACGACAGATACACGGATCATTTTCATTTGAATAATCTTATTTGGGTATGGGGCGCTAACGGTCCGCGCGATATACCAGCCGATGAAGCCTATGTTTATAAAGATTTTTATCCGGGTAACAGTTATGCAGATGTGTTGGGCGCCGATATTTATCACATGGATTATGAACAAAAAGATTATAACGATTTGCTTCAGCTTGCCAACGGCAAAATTATAGCCCTGACTGAATGTGGCGAGCTTCCGAGCGTTGCCATTTTAAAAGCGCAACCCGCATGGACCTGGTTTTTAGTATGGACAGATTTTATTTACAATAACAACACAAAGCAGCACGTAAATGAAATTTACAACCTGCCGCAAACACTTACGCGCGATGAAGTAAAATTGCAGCAATAACAAACCAACAAAACTTGTATTAATAACAAATGGCAACCTGTAATATGAATAAGCTCCTGATTGTTTTTTTTAGTATCATTTCTTTACATGCCTTATCGCAAACGCCCAAACCCGCACAGGGTATGCATCTCAACAACCTTGAGTATTTAGAATACGGAGGTGTGAATGTTATGCTGGCGCACGATTTTTATCCCGAAGGTCATCAGGGCGGCGTAGGTGTGATACAAAACGGGCAGCGCGTAGCAACCAATGGCGACATTCGGTTAAATCCAACACCAGGTCAGTGGCAGCCCATACCCAAAGTAGGCACGCGCATGGTTAACAAAGCCACGGGCGCCATCAGCGTACACATGGAATATCCGAATGAAGACATTAACCGAAAAGGGTTTAACCCGGTTATTTATCCCGATTTACATTTCAGTTATACCACCCGCGTTGAGCCAGCCGGAAAAGGCTTTACAATTATTGTTGATTTAGATAGCGCATTGCCGGATAACTGGATTGGAAAAGTGGGCTTTAACTTTGAATTATTGCCTTCTGTTTTATTTGGAAAGTCTTATTATATGGACAATCAGTTTGGTATTTTTCCGCAACAGGCGAATGAGCAAAATTATATAGATGAGGATGGCGAAACACAGGTAACGCCGATGGCGGCAGGCAACCAATTAACCATTGCGCCGGAAAGTGATAAGCAAAGAATGGCGATTGAAAATTTGAATGGAAACGGGCTTCAGTTGTTAGATGGAAGAGGCAAACAAAACAATGGTTGGTTTGTGGTTCGTTCCCTTCTTCAAAAAGGAAAAACAAAAGGCGCTATTAAATGGCTGGTAACGCCACATGCGGTTGAAGGATGGCAATCATCGCCGGTAGTGCAGGTATCGCAGGTAGGTTATCATCCGGCGCAACAAAAAATAGCTGTGATAGAATTGGATGCCAAAGACACGAAACGTTCAACAGCTTCCTTACTTCGCATCAACGAAAACGGCGGCTTCCAAACCGTATTACAATCAACGCCAAAAGACTGGGGCAATTTTCTTCGTTATCATTATTTGCAGTTTGATTTTACGCAGGTAAAAAAGCCTGGCATGTATGTTATAAAATATGGCAGCGATACAACCCTGCCATTCCAAATAAGCGACAGCGTTTATGCGAAAAACGTATGGCAGCCCACACTTGAATATTTTCTTCCGGTGCAGATGTGCCACATGCGCGTGAACGATAAGTATCGCGTGTGGCATGGCTTCTGCCACATGGATGACGCACGAATGGCGCCCACAGATTCCAATCATTTTGATGGCTATATACAAGGCTCATCAACACTTACCCAATACAAATCGGGCGAAACGGTTCCCGGCTTACAGGCAGGTGCCTGGCACGATGCAGGCGATTTTGATTTGCGTGTTGAATCGCAAGCCGAAACTGTGTACGGGTTAACGCTGGCTTACGAAGCCTTTCATGTAAATTATGACAACACAACCATCAACCAGCAAACGCATGTAGTAGAAATACAGCAGCCCGATGGCAAGCCCGATGTATTGCAGCAAATTGAACACGGCTTGCTTTCTATTGTTGGTGGTTATCAAAGTATGGGCAGATTTTACCGCGGCATTATCGAGCCAACCATGCGGCAATATACTACACTCGGCGATGCAGCTAACATTACCGACAATATGTTTTATAATGATGTAAAAACAAAAGGAGCGCCGCCAGTAGTTGGTTTGCCCCATTCGCCCGATGACAGATGGGTTTTTACAGAAGATAACCCTGGCAGGTCTCTGGAAGTTGCCGCAACTTTAGCCGCCGCCAGCCGGGTAATGAAAAGCTACAACGATACTATGGCAGCCGATTGCCTGAACATAGCCCGTGAAGTATGGGCGAACACCAAAGAAAAATATCCGCTACAGCGTGTTGAGTTAGCAACAGAATTGTACCTCACAACAAAAGAAAAACAATATGCTGATTTTTTAATTAATAATAAAGATGCGATTGCAAAACGCATAGATAATACGGGCTGGGTATTGGGTCGTGTGTTGCCTTTGATAAACAATGCCAACTTAACCAATACCATCACTTCGGCGGTAAAAATATTGTACGATACAATACAGGCACAAGGTAAACAAACACCGTACGGTATGCCTTACAAGCCAAACATTTGGGGTGCTGGCTGGGACATTCAGCATTTTGGCTACAAGCAATATTTTTTACACAAAGGCTTTCCGGATATTGTTTCCGATCAATATATGCTGGCTGCTATGAACTTTATTTTAGGCTGTCATCCGGGCAGTAACACGGCATCTTTTGCCTCTGGTATTGGCGCTCATTCTATGATTCCGGCGTATGGCTTTAATCGTGCCGACTGGTCGTACATTCCCGGAGGCGTTGCATCAGGCACTGCACTCATTCGTCCTGATTTTCCCGAGTTGCTTCCTTTTCCATTCTTATGGCAGCAGGGCGAATATGTGCTTGGCGGCGGTACAACCGATTATTTGTTTTTGGTGTTAGCGGCGGATAATGAATTGAACAAAAAATAATTGTATAAACCTTGAAGGCATAACTCCACATAAACAAATTTCTGGTTATTTATAAAAAAATAAGTGAGATGAAATTGATATTTCTATCGGGCACTATGTTTTTATTTACTCTTTTTTATCAGCGCAAACTTCTCAGCGCGACAGCATTTCACAGCAGATGAAATACGTTGCCAAAGATGGCTTGTTAGAAAAGTATTAGCCATTGGCAAAAAGATGGCAGATTATGCGTTGCAAATTAGGTGGGATAATACACTCTGCGGGTTTTATAACGAAGGTTCTTGCTATAAAAACAAACATTACATTACCATAACATTGAAAACCAAAAACCGGTAGCCGCACAACGAAGCTATCATTGCTACCTTGCTGGCTTACCTGATGACGGGAAATGAAAATATGCAAACCGGCGTGAACAAGTAAACGACTATTCTTACCAACATTTTTTATGATAAAAACAATGGTGAGTGGTTTGTGTACCTGCATAGAGATGGCAGCCTTGCACAAACTGCAAAAAGAAATTTATTTAAAGGTCCTTTTCACCTGCCACGGCAAAAATGGTACTGCAGCGAGATTCTAAAAGAATATACAGAACAGTTATGAAGCGATTGCCGGCGCTATTGGTTATATTTCCTTTATTGGCTTATGCACAATTACAGGTAGCCAAAATTTACGCTTCTAACAGGGTGTTGCAGCGTGATAAACCTGTGCAGATACGAGTAAAAGAAACAACCTCACCCTAAGACTTAGTAATGATGATGGTAAGTCGTGGTATGAAAATATAACAGTTGCAAAAAGTGAAGCCGCAAACAAAAGCAGCTTCAGTGCTTATTCAGATATTACAAGAGTGGATGATAAAACCCTTGGTGTTTTGTTTGAAAAAGATGATTATAAAGAGATTGTTTTTACTGCAATACAATACCAATAAATTGCGAAGTATGAGTAGCTTGTTTTCTTTAAGAATAACAAAATGAGTTTGTAAGATGTTTTTTCTTTTAATGACTTCTGGTAATTACAGTCATCAAACAAAAAAAAGTAACGTGCTAAAAAGGAAGTTGTTTTCTTTTTAAAAAAGATTGATTTTACAAACAAAAACCGGAAAGTGAATTAAAAAAACAGTTTGCGTAGTGTGGTCCCGACAAGAATCGAACTTGTATCTAAAGTTTAGGAAACTCCTATTCTATCCATTGAACTACGGGACCAATGTTCAGCAGGCAGCGCAAATGTAATATTTCTTATCTTTCGCGCTTTAAACATCTCCACTTATGAAGAACATGCGTTTGTTTTTATGCCTTTTCTTTTGTTCCGCTTTCAGCACTTTTTTATGGGCTCAATCTGCCACAACGCCCCATTTTAACCATACTACCATTTTTGTTGTTGACTTGCAGAAGAGTGCCGACTTCTACCGGAAGGTTATGCAGCTTCAGGAAATACCAGAGCCTTTTCATGATAACAAACATGTTTGGTTTAAAATTGCTGAACATTCGGAACTGCACGTTGTGCAAGGCGCGAAAGAAGTAATTCCACACGATATCAATATTCATCTGGCTTTCAGTGTGCCTTCGGTAGAAAATTTTGCTAAGCACTTAGATGCAATGAGCATAAACTACGGCAATTGGGCGCATACAACCAAAGATCCGCAAGTACGCCCGGATGGCATTAAACAAATTTATTTTCAGGATCCGGAAGGCTATTGGATAGAAGTGGATGATGATAAGTTTTAGCGTTTCGCCTTTATAATTCACCACCCGCCATTCACTTTCAGGTTGTTATCTTTGCGCTCTTTTAAAAAGAAAGCATGAAGTTTTATAACCTGATTATAAAGTATCGGTTTCCGTTAAGCCTGGTGGCTTTGGTATTGGCGATTATTGTAAACATTACCAGTGGTTTTTGGCCCTCTTTTGTTTTGTATCTTATTGCTGTCATCGGTTTGTTCAGTCATTTTTTTATTGGTCCGTTACGGCTGGTGCAAGAGCCGATGGAGAAAGGCGATATGCAGGAAGTGGAAAGAATAATTAACTCCATTTGGTTTCCGGCTTTATTATTCAAACCCATCCGTTCCACTTACTATACTTTAAAGGGAAACATCGCTATGATGAAGCAGGATTTTGACACTGCTGAAAAGCATTTAAAAAAGAGTTCTGCATTAGGTTCGCCCATGCCCGAAGCCGAAGGTGCTAACAAGTTGCAGTTGGGCATGATGGCATTACAAAAAGGCGATTTTAAAAGCGGTGAGAGCTACATTCGTGCAGCCATCCGGTTAGGCATTCCTGATAAAGAAAGCGAAGCCGTTGCTTACTTAAGTATGTGCCAGATTTTTTTAAACAAAAGAGAGTTCCGCGCTGCCAAAGATTTCTTCCGCAAAGCCAAAGCCTGCAAGCCCAAAACCAAGCAGGTAGTAGATCAGATTAAAGAAATAGAATCTTATATTTCCCGCATTCCGGGATAGATTTTATTTAAAATATTCCGCTTCCGCTATCTCACAAATTATATGACCAACAAGTATGTGCGCTTCTTGTATGCGTGGCGTAATTGATGATGGAATATGAATTAAATAATCGGCTATCTCTTTCATTTTACCGCCGCTTTCACCAGTAAAGGCAACGGTTATCATTTCGTTTGTTTTTGCAGCATCAAACGCTTTTATAATGTTGGTTGAATTACCGCTGGTTGATAAGCCGATCAAAACATCGCCTTTTATGCCAATACCTTCTACAAGCCGCGCGTACACTACATCGTAGCTATAATCGTTAGCCACAGCTGTAAGATAAGATGTGTTGCAATGCAATGCTTCAGCAGGCAACGCTTTCCGGTTTAAATAAAAGCGCCCGCTAAATTCGGCAGCCAGATGCTGGGCATCCGCAGCACTTCCTCCATTACCACAAAATAAAATTTTATTGCCATTTTGCAGGGCTTGAATAACTGTTTTTGTAACGTCTTCTATTGTTTGTAATAACGCTTCGTTGCTCAGTAGTTTTTGTTTTGTTTCAATTGATTCGCTGATGCGCGATTGTATGGTGTGTTTCATAATTATTGCAAGCTTTCTAAATTCTTATTTCTTTTTTGATGTAAAAACAAACATTACATGAATATTTTTCATCGCCAGTTGTATTTACTCTTTTCGTTTGTGTAAACTTTTTTTAAAGTAAATGTTCATTTTTCATTTTTGATATGTCCATTTGGGAAGCGATGGAAAAGCCTTGTGTACAATGTTGCTTTTAGAAAACAAAATCACCCAAAACGTAATGAATAAAATTTTAAGATCGGTAATAAAACTTTTGTGTTGGTTGTACCATATTTCCAGTTCGCCTTTGTAAGGTGCAATTACAGTATCGTAAAATGTTTGCGGAGTTACGCCGGAAGCGCTAACCAAATGCTCTTCATCTCTAAAAATAATAGAACCAATTCCCGTTATGCCGGGCTTTGAATTGTACACCTGGTAACGTATGTTTTCAGGGTATGCAGCAAAGGTTTTATCAACCAAAGGACGTGGTCCTACAAAACTCATATCGCCTTTTAAAACATTTAGTATTTGAGGCAGCTCGTTCAATTTCGTGATGCGTAAAAATTTACCAAGAGGTAATAATCTTGGATCGTTACGCAATGTTATAAAACCGGTTCCTATGTTCGGGCTGTTTTTTAGCATCGTTGCAAATTTGATGATGTTGAAGTATTGGTTTTTATAACCGATTCTTTTTTGCAGATACCAGATGTAACCTTCGCCGGTAAATTTTAAAATGATGATGATGGGAAGCATAAAGGGCAACACAATCAAAACTGCAAGGAAAGAAAAAACAAAATCAAAAAAACGTTTTATTGCAGGGTACATACTACATTTTTTGGTCGAGGCTCATTCCCGTTTCAATGTGAGCAAAGCCTGGCAGCAGCTTGTTTAAAACCATTACTACATCTGCTTTTGTTACCGGCTTTTCAAACAGTTTTATAAGGTTGCTGATGATGGCATCAAGTTCTTCTTTTGTTCTTCGCGGAGCGTTTTTAATTACACCAACAGAAGTAAATGTATTCATATCCAGCACTTCTTCATCGGTATAAAATTCTTCGTACAGTTTTTCGCCCGATGTTTCGCTTTTGAAAAAATAAACCGGATATTCTGAAGTGTTACCTGATAGTGATGCGGCTTTTTGCCGCGCTTCTTCTTCCGAATGGCAGATGACGGCTTGCAAATTCATAGCAAATAAAAACCGTAACGCAATGTCTTTAAAACTAACTAAGTCTTTTTCAGAATTTAATTTAGGAAAAAAAATATCGCCCGGCTTACCTAAAACACAAGCCAGCAAACAAATTTCACCCGATTCGGGTGGCGAAACAAAATAGCGGGCAACATCGCTGGGGCAAGAGAGCGGCTGGCGCTTAAACATGCGTTCAATAAACCCGGCAGGCAGGCTGCCATTGGAAAAGGCTACGTTGGCAAAGCGGGCTGTTGATATGTTAATCATATCGGAATACGCAACTATTACTTCTTCCATCAACTTTTTGCTGGCGCCCATAATGTTCACCGGATTAGCGGCTTTATCGGTAGAAACACAAAAGAAATGTTCAGGCGGATTTTGCACCAATACATCCAATAATGCTTTTGCTTTTAATACATTATTTTCTATCATGGCTTCGATAGAAAACACATCTTTCTCGCTGCGCACATGCTTGTGTGCAGCAAAGTTGGCAACAATATGAAACGGAGCTTCGGTTTCAAAAATTTTTTTAAATACCGCATCACCATAATTAACAGGATACGATTTAAAATTCGGCGGCAACGAAATATCGTTATGGCTGCGGCAATCTCTTACCAGTTCGGTTAAACCGTTTTCATTTATATCAATTACAATAAGCTTGGCAGGCTTGTATCGCAACAGGGTTTTTATAAAAGACGAACCAATGGTTCCGGCACCGCCAATCACCAACACAGATTTATTTTCAATCTCGTTTTTTATTTCGTTATGATACCGCAGTAAATCTTTCGCAAACAAACTTTCGCTTCTGCCGGTAATGTTTGTGTTGATGAATGTTTCTATCGAAAAAAAATTATTCATTGCTGTACTGTTTTAAACCATGATACCATTTCCTCAATACCATTTTCTGTAGAATAGGGAGGCTGAAAATTGAGCTTTTGATTTGTGAATGAGTTATCTATTACAAATGAACCAAACAGCCGGATGTATAAGGGATAACGCAGTTTTTTTATTATGTTCTGCATCCATAATGGTATGTAAATAAGGTTTGTTTTTTTGTGAGAAAATTTTCTTATTAGCTCAACCAAACGAGTAGTAGAAACAGGTTCAGCATCACCGGCAATGAAGATGCCGGCAGCTTTTGTTGTAATCAATTTATCAATCAAAGCAATAAGATTTCCAATGAACACCAAGCTTCGTTTGTTATGAATATTGCCGAAAGGTAAGGGTATATTTTTTTGCGCCAGTTGTAACAGCTTCAGCATATTGCCCTTTACGCCCGAGCCATATACCAACGGCGGGCGAATGATAGAAACCGCAAACGTTTCATCCATCAATTGTTGTAAATATTGCTCTGCCAGCAGCTTGCTTTTTCCATAGGCATCGTCTGGCTCGCAGGGTGTGTTTTCATTTATAGTTTCGCTTACTATATTGCCGTACACTTTTACTGAACTGGCATAAATAAAATGGTTTACACCAGCGGCTTTAGCAGCGATGGCTAACTGTTTGGTAACCCCGGCATTGGCGTTAAAATAAACTTCATCGGGTATGGGTTTCATTTCGTGAGCTTTGCCACCAAGATGAACGATTACATCAATACCAGATAAATCAGGAATTGGTTGATTGTCTCTGACTGATGCCGTAACAACCCGATCATTGTTATTGTTGCTTTGTAAAAAATGTTGCCCAACAAAGCCGGAAGCGCCTGTTAACAATATATTCATCTGGCAATAACAGTTTTGCTTTGTTTATGTAAAGAAGCCAGTACTTTGTTATTAATTTTTTTTCTGTCTTTATCCCAAAACCAGCCCCATTTAAAAAAGTAGCGGCTAATGTTGACAAACAGAATGAGGAACATTTTAAGGCTTTTGTACGATGCCGCTTCGTAGCCGTGAATGATAGACACATGCGGATAAAATACAGTCCGGAATTTTTGATGAATGCGACGTGTTAAATCAATGTCTTCGGCATACATAAAATAACGTTCGTCAAACATGCCGCATTGCTCTATTGCTTCTTTGCGCAGCGCCATAAAACAACCCGAAAGAAAAGGCACATCCATAATTTCGTTATAGCTCGACATCCGCATTTCAAACCTGTCGCGCTGCGTGTGCGAGTACAGGCGTGGTAAAAATCGTTTTACAAAAAAATTAGTAGGCGTAGGAAGCAGTTTGCATACATACTGCAAATTACCATCGGGGTAAATAACTTTTGGCATTACCAAACCCACGCCTGCATTGGTTTGCAGAAAATTGCAAATGGTTATAACGGTATCGGAAGCGAACTCAACATCAGGATTCATTATAAAATGATAGGAATAACCTGATGCGATACTTTTGCGCATAGCGATATTATGCCCTGCGCCGTAACCAATGTTTGCATTGTTGAAAACGTATTCAATACGCTCATCCTGCAACAGGTTTTTTAATGTTGTTTGTAAGGAGTTGGTTGGAGAATTATCTATTAAAAATAGTTTTACAGGCAATGGTGTATTGAGAAATGATTGAATGGCTGTTGAAACCGTTTCATCGTTTTTATACAATACAATTGAACCGCTTACCTTCATATGAGTAGTCATAAATTAGGAGGAGGGCAAAAGTAATTACTATTGAGATTAGTGTTTGTTTTCATTACTATTCGGTATGATAAAATTGAAGTAAAAACAAAAGGCGCAGTGAAGAAATTTTAAAACATACCGGCGAACTCGGTTTGTGCTTTTTGGTAATCGGAGGGCACGCCGATGTCAATAAAATAGCCATCGGTTATATAGCCTTTTACGGTTCCTTCTTCTACTTGTTTTTCAAGATATTCTTTTTCAAACGAAAATTTTGGAGGCAAATGTTTTTCTAAAAAAGCAGCTTTGTTAATTGCATACACACCTGCATTGATAAGCCCTTCCTCACAATAACCTTTTTCTTTTACTGCAATAATGGTATTGTTATCATTCATGCTTACCGTGCCGTACCTGTTGAAGCGGTGCATTGTTTTGAGAGCTATGGTAACATTAGCTTTGTTTTCTTTATGAAAAGAAAATAAAGCTTTTAAATCTGCCATCATCATCGTATCTCCATTTAGTACCAATACATTATCTGTATTTGCTTCTTCCATCGCCAGTAGAATCCCGCCACCCGTTCCTAATGGTTCTTGTTCAATAACATAATCAACAGAAAAAAGCCGGTTGGCTGCCTGCAACCATTGCAGCACCACTTCATATTTATAACCCAACGAAAGAATCACACGGGTACAGCCTTGCTGTTGTAAAAAGGTAAACAGGTAATGCAGAAATGGAGCGCCGTTAACAGGCGCCATGCACTTTGGCTGTTCGCCAATTATACCGCGAAGCCTTGTGCCTAAACCACCTGCTAGAACGATACATTCCATACGCTTAAATACTCCAGGTTGTTAGCCCGCTTTCAGCAAATTGAAACTGGCGGAAATCACCGCCAAAATGCTTCAGTGCTTCTTTTACATTATAATTGGTGTTGCGGGGACAATAAAACATCATAAAGCCGCCTCCGCCTGCACCTGATATTTTGCCGCCTGTAGCACCTGCTGCCAATGCCGTTTCATAAATTTCATCCAGCTTATCGTTCGAAATACCGGCAGCCATTTGCTTTTTATACCGGAAGCCATAATCGAGTATTGCGCCAATGTCGTGTATCTTTCCTTTCAACAACGCTTCTTTCATCATGCGCGCCTGTTCTTTTAACTGGTGCATCGCTTCTACCGATTGCTGGTTGTTGTTCTTTACGTTTTCGGATTGTACTTCAATTATTGCAGAAGAAAGCCGGCTGGTAGCGGTAAAAAAAAGCAGCAGGTTGTTGCCCAGTTCGTGCAGGTACTGCGGCTTAATGCGCAGAGGGTTAACAATAACCTGGTTCCCTTCGTAAAACTCCATAAAATTAACACCGCCAAAGGTAGCAGCATACTGGTCTTGTTTACCGCCTGCCATGTTTAAATCTTCTCTTTCAATTTCATAGGCTAAATGAGCAATGTCGTACTCGCCCAGCGGCAGCCGCAACCATTCGGTAAAAACACCCACAATAGCCACCATTAAGGTGGACGATGTGCCCAGTCCGCTTCCGGCAGGAGCATCAACATAGGTGGTAAGTTTACAACCGCAGGGCAGTTTGCCGTATTCTTTTACAATACGGTTGTAAGCGCCTTTTGCCAAACTTAAATTGCCATCAATTGAAAGGAAGTCAGTCATCGGATAAGCGTATCGCTCCCCTCTGTCGATGGCTTCTAAAATAATTTGCGGCTCATCAAGGGTTTCAATAGTAGCATAAGCGTACAACGAAATGGTTGCATTAAGAATGGCGCCGCCATATAAATCGCAATACGGGCTAACATCGGTTCCTCCTCCTGCCAAGCCGATACGAAGAGGAGCTTTACTTCGATATATCATACCTGTTTCATACAATTAGCGCGCAAATGTAGGGATTTGAAAATAGTGATACAGACATTTATACTCGCTTCCTGCTATTGATTTTTATGAATTTTATCTCCCGGTTTCACTGTTAATAAGAGCTGCTAATTTTGTTGCCATGTTCATCCAGGTATATTTTTGAAGCAAAGCAGGAAACCGGCTTCTGTACTGTTCTTTATCAATTTTACCATAGCTGAATAAAGCTAAGGCATCGCATATTTCTTCTGTGTTCAGAGGATTGACAGAATACACAGCATCGCCATAAATTTCGGGTATAGCCGTAACGTTTGATGCGATGGTTACCGTGTTATATACAGCCGCTTCATAAGGCGGCAAACCCATGCCTTCGTATAAACTTACATACACATTTGCCACACAATGCGCATACAAGTAACCAAGCAATGGCAGGCTCACGTATTCTAAAAAATGAATTTTTTCATCTGCATAGTTTTCTTTTATTGCATTATAATACGCATTGCCAGAGCCAACAACAATCAACATATCGTCATTGTTCAACATTTTTATGGCAGCAATTATCCGTTCAATATTTTTATGTTTGTAAGAAGCGCCTACGGTAAGAAAAAACTTTCTACCCGTGAGCCATTCCAAAATCGGTTTTTCTTTAGCCGGAATGTCAAATGATTCCACTTTTTTTATATGGTCGGCAGCACTATTGATAACCTGTATTTTTTCGGGCGCTACGTTGTAGTATTTGATGACTTCCCCTTTTGTGTATTCCGATACAGTAACAATTTTTTTACACGATTTTACAATAGATGGCATCAGGTATTTAAAATAGAAATACTGTGTTTTATGCTGCTTAGGAAATGCCATGCAAATTAAATCGTGTATGGTGATGATCTGGTTTTTTATAAACGGGCTGCCATGACTGGAAAAAGAAAATACCAGATCGTATTTGCGGGCGATGAGCGGAAGAAAAAAAACATTCCAAATAATGCGATGCAGCGATAGTGTTTTTTTTAATGCACTTTCAAGCAAAAAGGGCAGTTTTATTTGTTTTACTTTATTCGTATTTGCTAAACCATCAGATGAATAGGCATACATCACGCTGTCGGCATGGATCATATTCTGTTCCGTTAGCTTTTTATATCCTTCTTTAATCCAGATGCCAACGCCGGCTGTTTTCTTGCTGTACATAGAGCCGTTCAATAACACTTTCATATTCTTCTTTGCGCTTATTTAATTTATAGGGATGATTTAAAACAAGGTGCTTATTCTTTACTAAAAAAGATGGTTGCATACAATAACAAAGATTGCGTAAGCGTCTGGCTTCTTACACTATTTATGATACATTTTACAAGGCAGCGAAGTTTTTTTTTGCTGTAAAAACAAAGAAAATTGTTTAGCGCATCCTCATCACTTTTACGTAAACCGTTGCCATATTTATCTTTAAAGCAAAGCAGCATTCTATGCTTTGCCTTTGCTTCCGTAATGTTCTTCCGGTTTATTATTATTCGCTGTATTCTTTTCTTAAAAGAATCGTTGTTCCAGTTGCCCGATACATTGCTTTGGTGCTGACGGTATAAAACTGTTTTTTCCTTTACATAATAAAGCTTGCCAAAAGCCGCAGCAACAAGCGCAACCCAGTGGTCATGAAAATCTGCCTGTGGTGGTATAATACCAACTTTATCTGCAAGCGATTTGTTCATCAAAGTAGTGCAGCCATACACCGGGTTTTGCACCAGCAATTGTGGAAAGCCAAAATTTTTTATGCGGTTGATTTCAAAGTTTTTTTTTGATTCAATTACGTTCATGCCTTCATCCACATACTGAAAATTGGTAAAAATCAGAAGCGGATAATTAGCACCGTATTGTTTTTCCAACTCCAACATTTTTGATAAAGTTATTTCTATTTTATTTTTTATCCATTCATCGTCCTGGTCGCAAAACATAATATAATTCGCACCTGCAGCCGCCTGTAACAATGTTTTAAAATTGTATAAGCTACCCCTGTTGCTTCCGTTGTTTTCTATCACTTTAATTTTATCGGGGTATTGCGCTTGGTACTTGTTTACAACAGCTATGGTGTTGTCGGTTGAGTTGTCATCTCTAATCAATAATCGCCAATTGGTATAAGTTTGATTGATGATGCTTTTTATTTGATGACTTACATATTTTTCACCATTGTACGTTCCAAGAAGTATTGTAATTGTTTCATTCATTTCAAACACAATCATTTTTCATTTTGAAACCTTACTGATGTAAGAGCTGAGATGTTTTTTGATAGTATTCGTCAACACTTTTATAATCTTCGCTTATATACGCGATGTTAAGCTTTTTAGTAAGCGAATACCAATTGTCCAGTTTATTTTTCAATGCTATTTTATCAATCATATCCTTGTCGCTGTTGGCTGTTTTGTGCGCACCATTCACATCTAAGTCGGCAAATAAAACAGATAAATATTCTTTGGCAACACGTTTATAATAAATGTCGTTTTCATTTAACCCTGATAAAGCTTTTTGAAAAATCGCTTTGTAACTGTTGATGGCATCTTGTGTTAAATATGTATTTCTCTGGTCTGCAGGTGCACCAAAAATATAAAGTTTCGCATCACTTTTCAGGCTGTTTGCGTTAAGCAGGTTAATGTATTGTTCAATGTACTGCCCGCTATTATTTCCGTAATAAGCGGTGATGAAATTGTGCATGAGGGTTATTACATCTGCATTTTCATTCCACATTAATTTTGATAGTAAATAAGTTCTTAATTCTGAAAACTCCGAAAGCTGATTTACAAACCCTTCTTCAAAAAGATAACGGATTTTTCTTTCTTTAAAATATTGCACATTCGGTTGCAAAATATACAAATTAGGAAAGGGCGACATGGAGTGCGAAAACTGAGCTACATATTCCCACGCAAAAATGTTTTTTGTCAGCAATTGCCAGCCGTGCAAATCAGTATCAAACTGGTTAGCTCCGTATGCCATAATAGGTCTGCTTCTATCCCCATAAATATTGCAAAGCATTATCATAACGTTAGATGCAGGCTGTAAAGATTTCGGCGGTTTCTGTGAGTAGAGATACGCTAATGTTGTAATGGTTTTATCGGGAAAATTGGCAGCCACTCCATTTACAAAATATAAAATTGAGCCTTGATGACTGTCTTGCTCGGCATCCTTCTTTTTACAAGCATCGCATTGGCAATACAATTGGTTATCGTTCTGGCTTACACTCCAGTATTTTAATTCGGGATGTTCTTTTATTTTACTTTGAAGATTGGTAATTACAATTTGTAAAACATCGGGATTGCTTAAACAAAGCTGCGCCGGGTTTCGTTTACCATCTACCAAAGCAAAATATTCGGGATGCGTGGTGAAGTAGGTTTTTGGTGGCACCAGCACTTCAAACGAATGAACCCATAAACCCCAGTCTTCGTAAAAATAATTCTGCTTGTTAAAATCGCAGTAAGCGGTGGTTAAGTTAATAAAACCGCTCATCCGGTACTCAAAGGCAGGGTTTTGTTTTATATTGATTGTAGCCGGTAAAACAATGGTTTTCGCTTTTGGAATTTGCACCACATCATAAGCATACATTTTACAATTGAGCATCGAATCGAGAAAAGTATATACACTGTATAAAATACCTTTGCGGCTACCTCCTTCAAAAACAATTGCCGAATTGATAGTTTTAATTAAAATTCCATCATCATGCAAGTCTGTTGTATTGATGTTTTGCAATGCACCGGCATTGCCAACAATCAGTTGCTTTGCGTTTGTATTTGGGGCCTCATTTGTAACTGGTAATAAGCAGCCTGATATACGAAACAGATAGTTTTGCAGAGTATCAGCAGCTTGTTTTTCAATAAGTGTTGCATTTGCTGGTATAACAATCTGATAATCGCTTTTTGAGTTGTTGATGAGCGTTATTTTTTGCTGCGAAAAACAATAATGATGCTGCAGGCATAATAAAAATATTACGGTTATTTTCTTCCTCATTACTGTTTTTTTATTAGCCTTCAAAGTTGTGTCTGTTTTGCCTTCCATTATCGGTTTGCCTTATTACCATTTGATAAGGTTGTACAAGCTCGTTATGAACAACATCAATAAATAACGATACCAATCCAAATATCAAAGTAAATGCAACCGCAATGGATTGTTCTTCGATGTAATATAAAACAAATGGTACCAATATAATTTCTACAATACCTAAGTAGCCGTACGACCTGAAGGCAATAACCGGTATAGTTGAAAACAGCATCCACGAAGCTAAAGCGATGGTGAAAATCTGAATCAGCAAAATGGCATATTTGTTTTTAGTGTAAAAAAAATCACTCTTCCAAATCAGGAACGCACAAAAAAATGTTTCAATGATAAATACAGAATTATAAACATTGATATCAGTAAAAATACCGGCATCGAGCAGATCGTTGTACAGCGATAGCTTTTCTGAAATAATGCCTATGTGTAAAGCGATTAAAATGGTTAAGAAATTAATTTTAAGAGCATAGAGTAAATGAGGGATGAGAAGAATGCCGAAAAAAAGTTTTTTGTTTAACCTATGCGGATTTAAGAAGTAAAATGGAAGAAAAATAAGAGCCGAATAATGAAAGAAAACACCTACCAACAATAACAAAATAAATTTTGCGAAATTTTTCTGTTCTATCTGAACAACGCAAAGCAATAAAATGCCCGATGCAACGCCTTCACGTATTTGCGTCATATCATGAAGAATAAAAAAGTGGCAAAAATAAACCAAGACTGAAAGCATTTGAAACTCGGTAAGTTTCCATATTGCTTTAAATTTTAGCCATACGCCTAACAGTGCAAAAAACAAAAAGAACCATAGCACGCCTGCGCCAAAAACCGTTTTTAAAATAGAGGGAACAAGATAGTATCCTGCTTCAAAAAAGTAATATTGAGAAAATTGAGTGAAGTAGGCAACCGGAGTGCTAACCCTATTAAAAAAATAATCGTAGTTCAACGAATCTCTGTCAATACCAGGCTGCCGGAAACCTGCTATTAAAATAAGCAGTACAGCAATAACAATCGCTGATATTTTTTTCTGTTTATTACCTAATAATGATAATAACGAGAGTAAACAGATAACAGCAAAAACAATGAAATAAAAAGACATACGCTTGGTATAGGTTTTACTACGTCTTTATAAATGATCCAAAGGCCCTCTTATAATGCCTGTAATATTGCTTTGTCAACAGAGGCTACTTTATTAAAACCAGTAATTAAACTTACGGTAATGAACAATTCTGTTATCAGCACTGAAAGTACAGTGCCTGTTGCACCAAAAAAATTGGCAAGCAGCAGGTTTAAAGTTATGTTCAACGCACAGCCGCTTATAAGAATTGAACCATAATATCTTTTTTTATTCAGTGCCAGCAGTGCCTGAAATGAAGGAATATCAAAAGCAACAATCAATGGCACTATGCAAAATATCCTGATCAATAACACTTCATAAACATTATCTTGTTTCAAAAAATAGCGGCAAATGAAAGGCGCTAAAAAGAAAATGACCAAACAATTAAGAAACAAAAAAAGCACAAACGGAACAAACACTTTCCGTTGAAACTTTTTTAATGCACTCATTGATTGATTGGCAAGCACACAAACTTTTGGATAGATGACTTGCGAAAACACGCTTCCAAATTGTTTCAAGGCAAAGTAAACTCTTTCAGCAACACTATAATATCCTAACTGTACAGGAGAAGCAAACAACCCTAAAATAAAAGCGTTTGAAATCACATAAATGTTCACCGCCAGCGACGATAAAAACAACACCCAACCATCTTTTATTTCGTGTGCGATTTCACTGGTTGTAACACTTACAATTTTTACTTTCAGTTTTGTAAGAACTATTATGTTGCAGATAACAGCTGCAATAATCCCTCCTAAACCCTGAAGAAAATTTACGTACAAATAATCTGATGGTTTTTTTATAAGAAGTATAATAAACAAGGCAAATAATACTTTGGAGATGGTATTGGCAATAGCTAAATATTTCATGTCTTCAAGCCCTTGAAAAAGCCAAACCGGCGTAAGCACTTGTGCTATTACCAACGTAAAACTTAAAAGATGCAAGAGATAATTTTTTTGAAAAAAAGGGATTAATAATAAACAACAGAAAACAAAAAAAGCAACAATACAAAAAATTAATTTTGTTACCATTATGGTAGAATAAACGCGGTTTACTTTTTTCCTGTTACTTCTGTTAAGAGAAATGGTTCGGGTAGCCGACATATTAAAACCATAATCGGTTAGTACCGTAAAATAATTGATAAAAGCATACGAGAATGCGATATTTCCAAAATTGTTTACGCCCGTGTATTTAATAACAAAAGGAATAATAACGAGCGGAACTAAAAAGTTCACTACCTGGTAAATGGAAAGATAAACATAATTTTGAAACAGCTTTGATTGAGTAATCCCTTTCGACAGTGTTGTGATTCTGTTCATGCTTCTCTTACTCTTTGTTGCCGAGATAATATTTTGATGTATAAAAAACTACCATCAGCAAACCGGCCATTCCGCCAAATAAAATAGCACCCAATAGCCTGCCCATCTTTTCTTTTTTTAGCGGAAGCGATGGCTCATCAATAATTGTATAAATCGGGTAAGCTTTTGCCAGCGTTATTTTTGCTATCTCTAAATTTTTTATTACTTCCGTATAAGCTGCCTGTGTTACAGCGGCATCGGCCTGGCTTTTTTGAATGGGTACCCTGCCAACCTGGTAATTCAAATTTAAGTTCAGCGTTTGGTCGGCTGCCGCAGCCGTAGAGGTTATGTTACTGCCAAGCCTTGTGCGCAGGCTATCGGCTTCATGGCTTATCATTTTTAAATTTTGACGGGCGATACTGGTTTTTGTTTCGATATAAAAAGCAGAGGCTTCTTCAACCAGATATTTGGTAAGATAACAAGCAAACAACTCATTGTAATAAGTGGTGGTTACCTGAAAAACGTTTACTTTTTTATCGGGCTGTTGAATTTTAAAAATGTTTTTATTTAGGGTAAGATAGAGCTCCTTAAAAAGGCTGTCCTGCAAAGGTGTTAACTGGTTATAATCCTGCGGGAAAGGATAAGCATTTTGCAAGTGCTCATCATTCTTCCACTTCTTGTCAAGCTTTTCCGTTTGAACATATAAATTGATAAGAGACTGTTTTGTATCAGGCAGATTTTTAAATAAAGCGCGTGATAATATTTTTCGCGACGACATCAGCACCATCACATTATCCTGTGAAAATACATCGTTGCCCGAACCGCTTAAATCCAATCCAAACTGGCTTGCCAGGCTTGTTAAACTTCCTTGCGAACTGTTATCCGACAATACAAAATTTAATTCTCCTGTGTATTTGGGTTTGCTTAAGTAAGCATACAAAACACCAGCCAGCGCGCCCAAAACTGCGATGATAACAATGAGTAACCACTTACGTAAAAGATATGTAATAACCACTGTGGCATTTGTAACCATGCGCCGGAAGCTAAACGTTTGATTATTGACAGCCATAGTTATAAATGTGGTTATTCCCGTTTGTTTTTATTGTAAAAGAAAAACTATTTTGTAAAATTAAATATCGCTATCACCACCGCTGCTAATGATGCAACACTTCCCGTTATGCCAACAATTTCTGCAGCAGTTAAGCGCCTTCTGTCTCTTACCTGTTCTTTCGGCACTATTACTTCGGAACCTGGCTCGATACGTGGCAGGTTCCGAAAAAATAAAAAATGCCTAATTTTTTTTGCTTCACCGTTCGGATATAATACCAATGTGCTTTTCTTTTTGCTGTACGGCGCATAACCACCGGCACGATTGATATAATACAGTACCGACTTGCCCTGCTCATACACCGAAATAGAAGGATTGTACACCTGCCCGCTTACCTTCACATTGTTGTTAAGCTGGTTAATTACCAACACATCGCCAGGCTTTAAAACAACATCCTGTAAGGTGTTTGGATGGTACCGGATCGTATTTAAATCCAGAATGAGTTTATCATAAGAACTCAACATATCGTTTGTAATATAAACATCTTTATCGTTGCTGGTAATGGCTTCCAAATGCCGCCTTCTTTCTACTTCCGAAGCATTATCGCGAAGCCGTAAAATATAGGCAGAGCCTGCATTGGCAGTAGGCAGTAAGCCGCCACTGCGCATGATTAACGAAGACGCGGTTTCGGTTTTGGTTTGCAATGCGTACTTACCCGGGTACAATATTTCACCATTTACATACACCTCCTGCGGCAAAATAAAAGAAGGGTTTGTTTTTACTAATATTCTATCATAAGGTTCTAATTTAATGGCATTTCTTCCATTAAAAAAAGAGGAGTCGTATTCTACTTCAATAATTTCCGAAATGGCAGCGCCGGTGTCTAAAGGATTGCCGTTTTTGGTTCGTCTTGATATTTCAATTTTGTTACTGGCTGCAATCGTAAAACCGCCCGCCTGTAAAATAGCATTCTGTAAAGTAAGATTGTCAACATACCTGATGCTGTCGGGTTTTGCAACAGCTCCATCTACCATAACGGAGAAATGCTGGCGCAAATCGAAGTTAGATAAAAGCACCACCGAATCTTCTCTTTGTAAAACAATGTTCGCTTTACCGGATAAAGCATCCGCTACACTAAAATCAACAGATTGCGGAGTGTTATCGCTTCCCAATCTTCTGATGTAACCTTGCGCCAAATATGCTTCTTCTCTCGCGCCTTTTGCTTTCTGTACCAAATCTTTTACTGTTAATCCTTTTTGCCAGGCATATACACCGGGCGCAAACACGGCGCCTGCAATTTGCACCCGGTTTTCGTAGCGGTTTAAAATACTGTCAACTGTGTATTGGTCGGCGTTGCGCGGAACGAAAGTAGCAAACTCGTTTTCAGGTATATCAACCACTTTGCGTTGTGTGCTGGTAAGTTGTATGGCAGAAATAAAATCAGCGGCGGCATTATCGGTAAAGCCTCCGGCGAAGCGGATAATATCCTGAAGGGTTTCTTTATTGGCTACTTCAAAAATACCGTTGCGTTTAAAAGAGCCTTTCAGGGTTACACGCCTGGTATAAACCGGAATGCGAATAATATCCTGGTCGGCAAGCAAAATATTTTTGCTTAAATCGCCGCTGTTTAAAAAGCTGTAAATGTCTAACGTATCAATTACTTTATTACTTCTTATTACTTCAATGTTTCTAAACGAACCTCTTTCACTCGGTCCGCCCGAAGCATATAAAGCATTAAACACCGTAGCCAGTGAAGGCAACGTGTAAGTGCCGGGTTTTCTAACCTCACCCAGCAACGTAACTTTTATGCTACGGATAGCGCCCAGCGTAATGTTTACTTTTGTAAGACCGGTGCGAATGTTAGAATAGCCATTGGCTGTTAATTTATCGGTAATGCGTTTTGAGGCTTCTTCAAAAGTTAAACCAGCCACATAAACAACACCTACATTCGGTATGGAAATAAAACCTTCGGGGTTTACTTTAAAACGATTGTTATATTCCTGGTAGCCGGAAATGATAATAACTAATTCATCGTCGGGACCAATAATATAATTTCTTGGCGTGGCAATGCGAAGGTTAGGCTCAAAACTTAAGTTGCTGTTATTAAAAATATCAGCCCCGTATAACTGCGATTGTGTTGTGGTTAGCGTTTGTTTTTGAGGCTGCGTTTGAGAAGTATCTCCATTTAATTTTCGTGCCGCTCCGGTATCTGGTGCGTTATTGAATTGTGCGTTATTGAGATTATTGGTTAAAGACGATGACGCCAGTTTGGTAATTCTATCCTGCACCGTTTTTGCTTCTGTTACATTCATGCCGCGGGCAACCGCCACTTCAAAAAACTGTTCGGGCTGGTAACCAGCAGCCGTCATTTGTTTTACTAAGGACGATAGCTGTGCATCGGTAACGGAAGCCGAAGTAACATTAGAAAAATTAGCAGGTAATGTTTGTGAATAAGTGATAAAGCAGAAGCAGGCGACGAATACAAAGAGAAAAACAAATTTTATGTTCATACGGGTAAAATAATAACCGAAAGTAAAAGTGAGTGCAACCTTCGGTAACAATTTATAATGTTAGTTGCTTTTTGTTTTACAAGCTGGAAATTGTAAACGAAAAAGGGAAAATAACACAACAATTTAATTTTATGTGATGAAATGAAAAGGTGGCAAATGTAGAGCTTTTACAAGATTGCGAATACTAAAGAAATTGAAAAAACAATATCGCTGCATGCTTACATCATCTTAATAAAAACGGTTTTTATTTACTTCATTTTATTTTCGTTATAAAAACAAATCAACCCAAAAAAAATGCGCTTTTTTCAGAAGCGCATTTTTATTACTATGAAACAAAACATCATTTAATAAAAGGCGTTACAATTGCCAGCACCTGTGCCATGGTTAACGGCTCATCAAAAGCTTCGGTAGCTGCGCTTGCGCTAACCATACCCGATACGCCGCTAAGTGTTGTAATTGTTACGCCACCTTGCACTGTATTGTCTTCGCCTGCATAAGAAGCCGCAACTGCAGCTACTGTTGGCGTGTTGCCGGTTATCCAGCCTTTAATAGTAGTATCGCTGTTGCGAATGCGACGCACATAGCGCACGTGTGAAGCATGGCGCGCTTCTACCGAATGAATTTGTAAAGCCGCATTTAATACAGCTTTGTTTGCCATTAAATTGGCGTTATTCGCCTGACCTTTATAAGCTCTTACACCAGTGTCTTCAAACGTTTGCGATACAGCAAGAAAAGTATCGTAATTGGTAAACACATCGGCAAACATTCCGCCTGCTGTAAAATCGAATGATGGCTTTGCAGTTGGCGTTCCGCCCAGTGAAGTAATAGTTGCCTGGAGGTCGGCAACATGCGCTACTTCATGGTCGCGGATGGAAGTGAACGATGCGGTTTCAGAAGATGCTATCAAGCCTGCTGTGCCAACGGCTGTTTTATAAAATTCCGATTCTAAAAACTCAAGCGTTAAGGCATAATTTAAAATATCAACCACCGAGGGAAGACTGCTTGTTTGCCCGTAGGCTTTTTTAAATAAGCCACCCAAAACAAACGGCAACGATGTAAGTGCAATTTTTTTTCCAATGCCTGAAAAGGAGCGGAGAGAAGCCCTGCGTGTATCCAAACGGTCGTACACTTCCGGGTCGATAGTTTCTATTTCTGATAAAATATTCGGTAAATTCATTGTTATTATTTTTCCTGATAAAAAAATAGGATTACATGGTTGGCAAATTACTGCCTGATACTTTGGTAGTGAGGAATGCAGAAGCTGCGGCTAACACGGTAGGAGGATCGTTGATGGCATCCAAACCAGACATTGCGTTTACCACATCCGAAGCGGCGAAAGAGCCGTAATTTAAAAGGTCTCTGATGAACGCTGCATGGCGCGCTTCTACCGAAACTATCTTACCGGCAAGCAATAAATAGTCGGGGCTTACAATTAATTTGCCGGCGCCATTATACGCCGAAACGCCAAGGTCTTCAAACGTTTTTGCAGTACCAAGCACGCTTCCTCTGTCGGTAAAATTAATAGCTGAAAAATTTACAGTAAGTGCCGGAATGGCTTTGGTTGATAAAGCGGCTTTGAAAAATTCGCGGTGCGCTACTTCATGGTCTCTGATGTCGGTTAGTAAACTTAATTCGGCAGCACTAAAAGCAGATGATGATGCAGTAACAACCTGGGTGTAAAAAGCCGCTTCCAACTGCTCCAAAGCGTATGCATAATTTAAAATGCCAACATCTCCTCTGCCGAGGTTAACAGTACCATCGGCTTCTACAACAGCACCATCGTAGGGCGAGTTATTACTGCTGTTTTTATTACAAGCTGCAACTACTGCGGCAACCGATGCTGTACCTCCTAATATACCTAAAAATTTTCTCCGGCGCATTCCGTTTAAAGACATGTGTTCTTCAACGGCGACATTTGTTTTTTCCATTCAAGTGATTTTAAATAATGATGAAATATTTGTTATCCTGTTTTAATTAGCTACGATAAAGATTGATGAAATGGTTTTAAGATTGGTTTTAGGTGAACAACAAGCGAACTGCTTAGTTTTAAGAATTTGCTTTGATGGTGCGAAGCTAAACAGCCGGGTTATCGCCAACAATTAAAAGCTTTTAATAACAAATCGAAAAAGATTAAATTTTTTTTAAGGAAAAGATGTGGAATCACCTTGCTGATACTTTTTATTGATTTACCGGTATACTAGTACTAAACACGTAAAAAAAGGGAACTCTAAACATCTGCAAAGAAAAAATGCCTTCAACCAACTGACCTGCCAATAAATTTTTTTCGCTTATTAGCAAAAAAGCACGATTATTGACCTTTGAATCACATAACAAAAAGAGAAAACGTATTTTTACTAACCTCAAACAACAGATACTATGGACAAAGCAAAAATGATTAAGGCATACTGTCTTAAAACAAAAGAAAAAAATGTACCGATGGAAGATGCAGTGATTACCAAAACTGTAAAAGGCGGCTACATTGCTAACGGGCATGATGGCAAAGGCAATAAAATGGCTGCCATACTTAGCGAAGCAAAAGCCAAACAAGCCATTGAAGACGAAGTTGCCAAAAAAGGTTATTAATGTTTACCAAAGGAGATTGCAATAGCGCAGTCTCCTTTTTTATTTTTGCAATATTGCTTTGCTTTCCACGTTTTTATCGAAACAACTGTATGCGGCTGGTGAGAGTATTATCGTGCATGACACTGATAATTGTTTTGTTTGGATGCACAAAGCAATCACAAACATTGCCGCTTTCTTCCGTAAACGATTATTGCCCGCTACAACCCGGAAAAAGTTTTATTTACCGTCTCGATTCAACACTTTATTTATCGTTTGGAACTGTTATAAAAGTAAACAGCTACATTGCTAAAGATAGCATTACAAATACGTTTCAGGATAATGCAGGTCGCACTTCTTACATCGTTCACCGTTATCTAACCGATACCCTGCAACAACAACCTTTTGTTTACAGTTCCGATTACTACATCACGCCAGCCAACAACTCCATTGAAGTTGTAGATGCTAACAATCTTCGGTACATCAAGCTTGCCGCGCCCATCACAGCGGGCAACAGGTGGCAAGGCAATAGTTTTATCAGCACATCGGCAGATACGTTAAGTTATTTATCCGGCTGGCAATATGAATATCAAAACATCAACATGCCTTATGCTGTTTTAGCTGGCAGCATTGATAGCACCATCACTATTTTGGGCGTTAATGTTCCGCCCACTGTTCAACCGTTCGATCCTAATTATTATCAAAGCAATTTGTATTCGGCAGAGGTGTATGCAAAAGGCATTGGTTTAATTTATAAAGAGTTTACGTATTGGGTTTGGCAGCCGCTCGGCAGCATCACACCCGGCTATACGGCAGATAGTTATGGCATTAAACTAAACCTCATTTCGTATCATTAAACAAAAAAACAAAGCTTCATTTTTATTGATTGATGAACAGCGCCGCAAACATTGTATCCGCTTTTTTATCATAGCCATTTATTACTTTTTCTTTTAGTAATATCAGCTTGCTTTGTTGTAGTATGTGTTCAACCATATCTTCATTTTCCTGTTTAAAAACAGAACAAGTGATGTATAAAAAATAACCTTTTTGTTTTACTGCATTTACAACAGTTGCTGTAATTTTTTTTTGCAGTTGTGTGTAATGATTTAGTTTTTCTTCAGTAAAAAAATACAACTGTTCCGGCGTGCGGCTCCAAGTGCCCGAACCCGTGCAAGGCGCATCGCAAATTACCAGCTCATAGTTTTGTTTTACTGCAAATTGTGGTGAGGAAATATCTGCAACGAAAGATTGATAGTTTTTGATTCCGGCTTCCCTGAAACGTTTATGGAGATTGTGAAGGATAGAACTTCTTACATCTGAAACGGTGAGTTGAACGGTTTTAAAATAGTCGTAAAACAAAATAGATTTTCCACCGCTTGCCGAACAGCAATCCCATACTTTTGGGTGCAGGGCTAAACTCAGTAAAGAGAAGAACGAAGAAATTTGTTGCGAAGAAAAATCCTGAACAACCGCATCTCTGTTGATGTCAATAATAGCATCAATTTTCGTTGAATTATCCAGTGCCAAACAAGTTTCACTTATGGGTTCGAATGATGTGTTGTGTTGATGAAGTTTATCAATTACTGTTTGTATTTTATCGGGTCGTAATCTGATAAACAAATCGGGTTGAATAAGATGAGATTGATTAAAACCAACAACATCAATGCCTTTACTTAACCAATTGTTGTTGTAAAAAATATCGGTAAAAACAAACGCATGTTTTGTTTGAATAAATTGTATGCGTTGATAAATGTCTTCATTCCAGGCAGCCTGCCATTCTTCATCGTAAATCAAAAGCCAGTTTTCTTTTTTTTCACTGCATAAAAAAATGGCAATTAACAATCGTTCTTCAGTGCTTATTTCTTTTGCAGCAAAGCCTAAACGATAGTAACAATAACAAAAATGGGCAATCCATTTTCTATCTTTCGAGCCATGTTTTTTATGTTGTGAAAAGTAGTTTTTTAGATAGATAGTCAGCGGCGTTAAGCCATTGTATGAAGAGATAAGTTGTACCGCAGTGTTGAAATAGCTTTTAAAATAATTTTGCATTACTCGGTAAAGAACAAAAATGAAGTAAAACAAAAAGCTGTCTCTTTATAAGGAGGAGACAGCTTTTTTATGATAACGTTTGTTTTTATGGTAAAATGTTCTTTGGTACAAATTAACTAAAGTTAAAAGCAAATCACAACATTACAATTCCAATAATGTTTTCACCGGGTCTTTTCCAAATAATAGCAATTCAGGGTTTTCCAATAATTCTTTCACACGAACCAGAAAGCTTACACTTTCTCTTCCATCAACAATCCGATGGTCATAGCTCAATGCCACATACATCATTGGCTTAATTACCACTTGCCCGTTTATCGCCATCGGTCGTTCCTGTATTTTATGCATTCCTAAAATAGCGCTTTGCGGAAGGTTGATAATAGGCGTGCTCATTAAGCTTCCAAACACCCCGCCGTTTGTGATGGTAAACGTGCCGCCTTGCAGTTCTTCCATTGTTAGTTTACCATCGCGTGCTTTGCCGGCAAGTTCAATTACTTTCTTTTCAATGTCAGCCATGCTCATGCTTTCTATATTGCGCATCACCGGAACAGTTAAGCCGCGTGGCGTACTTACGGCAATACTAATATCGGCATAATCATGATAAATAATAGAATCGCTGTCGATGTAAGCATTCACGGCAGGCCATTCGTTTAATGCGATGGCGCAGGCTTTTGCAAAGAAGCTCATAAAGCCAAGGTTCACGCCGTGCTGTTCTTTAAACTTGTCTTTATATTGCTTGCGGATGTCCATAATACGCGTCATGTCCACCTCATTAAAAGTGGTAAGCATGGCGGTTGTATTCTTCGCTTCCACCAACCTCCGGCTAATGGTTTTGCGCAGGTTGCTCATCTTTTCTTTTCGTTCATTGCGGCTGTTCAACTGCTCACCATTAAACGCCGTCTTGCCCGGATTCTGCAAGGCTTCCAGCACATCGTGCCGCAATATTTTTCCATTCGAGCCGGATGGAATAACGGAAGATGGATTTACTTTTTTATCAGCCATCATCACCGATGCCAAAGGCGTTGCTTTAACATCGTTAGATATATTGGCAACCGGCGCTTCGCCTAAAGTTTGTTTTTGTTGTACCGGCGCCTGAACAACAATTGCGGATTGCGGTGCAGAGGCTTGCTGCTCACTCTTTCTTTCAGCCGCTGGCGAAGCTACATCTGTGTTAATAACGGCAACAACATCGCCTATTTTTAATACATCGCCTTCCTTTGCGCTTGTCTTTAATTCACCGCTTTCTTCTGCGTTCAATTCAAAGGTTGCCTTCTCGCTTTCTAATTCGGCAATCACTTCATCGCGCTTTACAAAATCACCATCTTTTTTTATCCATTTTAGCAGCGTTACTTCGTTGATAGATTCACCAACAGTTGGCACTTTCATTTCAATTTTACCTTTGCCAACGGCTACGGGTTTTGTTTCGGATGATGTTATAGTAGCAGGCTGAAAAGCAGGCGGGGCAATAGTTTCAGGCTGCGGCGCGGCAACCGGTTGCCGCGTAGATGATTCAGCGGCTGCACCATTGGCTTTGCCGTTTTCGTTAATGCTTGCCAGCAATGCACCAATGGTTAAGGTATCGCCTTCATTAGCTGCTGTTTTTAAAATACCGGCTTGTTCAGCATTTACTTCAAAGGTGGCTTTTTCGCTTTCTAATTCAGCTATTACTTCGTCGCGGTTTACATAGTCGCCATCTTTCTTCACCCATTTTAAAAGTGTTACTTCATTGATGGATTCGCCTACGGCGGGCACATTTATGTCAATCATTTTGAGTAGTCGTATTTATAATGTTTTCAATCAGCAAAATAAATGTTTTTGCATCAGACAGATGTTGCTCAACCTGTGTTATATCTATGGCAAAAGAATCTTCATAATCGGCTTCAAATCGTTTTGCAAAAATGGTAGAATAAATTTGCGATTGCTCATGCATTATCAAACCGTTTTTTACAAACTCTTTATTAAACAATGCTTTCATTCCCAAATGCGTTTTCAGAAAAACTTTTTTGTGTACAACCAAGCCGAAACAGCATAATAAACGGCGTAATAAATCCGGTTCACGGCATCTTCTACAAAACCATCATGTAATACTTTTTGAGCCACATTTACCGATTGCTTTGCGCGGCTCATGCGGTATGAAACGTACTCATCACGCGTCATGATACGAGCACTCCTTCTTCAGCTATATTATAATACAATGGCGTTATCTTGTATTTACTGTTCCAAACTTCTTTATTGTGCATTAAAATGAAAATATTGTCGAAGGTTTCCAGTTCAATTTCTCCATAAATATCTTTCCTGATTTTTTCTTTTGCATCATTGCCTTCGGGCAAACTGCTTAGTATCATAAAATCCCAATCGCTTTCTTGGTGCCAGTCGCCACGCGCACGACTACCGAATAAAATTATGTTTGCCTGTTCATCATACCGCGCAACAATTTTTTTTATTGTTGTAATGATAAATTCGGTGTGCTCATCTGTATCAGATAACTGTGTTGTCATTTCTATTAAATGCTAAACGCCGTATCAATAATTTCTGCCTGTTCGCTTGCATGAACTTTTGAATAGCCAGAAGCCGTTGCTGCACTCATATTACGGCTGATAACGCCATAATTCAAGCTCTTTAAATTCATTTGTAAAAAACTTGCGGCACCCATATTTAAAGGCTCTTCCTGCACCCAAAACCAAATGGCTTTGTTATATTTTTTATACAATTGTTGTAACTGCTTTTCGGGCAACGGGTACAATTGTTCAACACGAACAATAGCCACATCTTTATGGTTTTCTTTTACTCTCTTTTCTGCCAGTTCAAAATACAATTTACCGCTGCAAAACAGCACTTTTGTTATGGCAGCCGCATCAGTAACAAAAGCATCATCAATAACTTCTTTAAAGCCGCCGGATGTAAACTCACTTACATGGCTATAGCTTCCCGGATAACGTAAATATGCCTTTGGCGAAAAATTAATTAAAGGCTTGCGAAACAACCAGGTTACTTGTCTTCTTAACAAATGAAAAAAGTTAGCGGCGGTAGTTACGTTGGTAATAACCATATTCAACTCTGCACACATTTGTAAAAATCGCTCTATGCGTGCGCTGCTGTGTTCAGGTCCTTGCCCTTCGTAGCCATGCGGCAACAGCATGGTTAAACCATTCATACGGCTCCATTTTTGTTCGCCTGCTGATATGAACTGGTCAATCGTGGTTTGTGCGCCGTTAGCAAAATCGCCAAACTGGGCTTCCCATAAAACCAAAGCATTTGGGTTTGCCAAAGCATACCCATATTCAAAACCCAGCACACCATATTCACTCAAAAAAGAATTATAAATAGCGAATTTTTTTTGTCCTTCGGTGATGTGATCCAAGCGGTTATAAGAAGCATCGTTTACTTCATCGCGCAGCACTGCATGACGATGGCTGAACGTGCCGCGCCGCACATCTTGTCCGCTCATTCTTACATTCACACCTTGCGTTAACAGCGAAGCATAAGCCAGCAATTCGCCGGTTGCCCAATCGGCTTTTTGTTCCCCTTCAAACAGTTTAATTTTATCCTGCAACAGCTTCTCCACTTTACGAAGCGGCTTAAAGTTTTCGGGCAATTTCATAATGCCATCAAACAATATTTTAAAAGATTCTTCTGAGATAGAAGTATCTGGCGAATGTTCAAAATCGGCAGCCGTTGCTTTCCGCAAATTGAGCCACCATTTTTCCGGCTGCTGAAATTTATAAGGTAAAGGATGCTGTTTAATTTCATCTAAACGCTCCTGCAAATCGCTCCAGAATTTTTGCTCCATTTCTTTTGCCAAATCCTGCGCATCTGCTTCACCATGTTCTTTTAAATAAGTAATATAAACTTCGCGCGGGTTAGGATGTTTTTCAATCAGTTCGTACAAATGCGGCTGCGTATATTTTGGGTCGTCGCCTTCATTATGACCATGCCTGCGATAGCAAACCATGTCTATAAAAATATCTTCCTTAAACTCCTGACGATAACGCGTTGCAATGTCAGAACATTTTACTACCGCTTCAGGGTCGTCGCCATTCACATGCAGCACGGGAGCCTGCACCATGGCTGCAATAGAGGTACAATAATTGGCGCTTCGGGCATCATCAAAGTCGGTAGTAAAACCAATCTGGTTGTTGATTACAAAATGAATGGTACCGCCGGTTGAGTACCCTTCAAGGTCGCTCATCTGCAACACTTCATACACAATGCCCTGCCCTGCAACAGACGCATCACCATGAATTAATATCGGAAGAATTTTATCGTACTGATGCTCATAAAGCAAATCGGCTTTGGCTCTTGCAAAACCTTCTACAACCGGGTTAACGGCTTCTAAATGCGAAGGGTTTGGCATTAGCTTTACATGGATTTTCTTTTTATTGGCTGTTGTAATTTCAGAGCCAAAACCCAGGTGATATTTTACATCTCCGCTGCCCATTGTTTGGTCCATGCGGGCTGTGCCTTCAAATTCGCTAAAAATTTGCTCATAAGTTTTGCCTAATGTGTTGGCAAGTATATTCAGCCTGCCGCGGTGCGCCATGCCAATTACTACTTCCTGTACGTTGTTATCAGCTGCTGTTGAAATGATGGTATCTAAAGCCGGGATGGTTGTTTCGCCACCTTCGAGCGAAAACCTTTTCTGCCCAACATATTTTGTGTGTAGAAATTTTTCGAAAATGACGCCTTCATTCAGCTTTTGTAAGATTCTTTTTTTCTTTTCCAACGGTAATGGTTTCGTAAAATTGCGCTCCATTTCGTTAGTGAGCCAGTCCACTTTTTTTTGGTCGCTTATGTATTTGAATTCTATACCAACATGCAAAGCATAAGCGTTTTGTAAATGCTGTAAAATATTTCGCAGTGTTGTTGAGCCAAGCCCGATAATTTCTCCTGCATTAAACGTTTTATTAAGGTCTTCTTCACTCAAACCAAAAAAGCCCAGGCCAAGGTTAGCGCCTCTGTCTTTACGTTCACGAATGGGGTTTGTTTTTGCTAATAAATGCCCTTTGTTGCGATAGCCTAAAATAAGGCGGTAAATTTTAATTTCCTGCCGCCAGTTATCGGTTGCAACCGGTACTTCTTTAACAGCAGTGGCGGCGCCATTGCTGTTTGTATGTCCGTTTTTTGATGAAGAGATGGCAAAATCAAAACCTTCAAAAAACTTCTTCATTTCCGGATCAACGCTATCAGGATTGGAAATATAATCGTTATATAAATTTTCGATAAAAGCCGGGTGTGAACTTGTGATGTATGAAAAATCTTTCATGACAAAAGCGATTATTTATTGTAATTGAATTGCAGAATATAGCAGCAAAAAATAACTGAGAGAACGGTGCAAATATCGTGGATTAAAAAACATGAAACGACCAATTGCGTTTAAGAAGAACTCATAATTTTTTGTAAACAAACATAACAGAATCCAAATAAAATATAACATCATCCAATTAGAAAGCAAGTGCAACTACTACTTTCTGCATAAAGCAAGGGTATCTTTACTACATTTTCTTTTTCACAAATCATAACAAAATAAAATTTCAACAAATAAACAAGAACCCATACTTTTGCAATCCCAAAAATTTTGAGGATAATACATTTATTTATGGCAAACCATAAAGCAACGCAGAAGGATATGCGCCAGGCGGCAAAACGCAGAGATAGAAACCGTTACTACGGTAAAACCACTCGTAATGCTATTCGGGATATACGTTCTTTAACTGATGAAGCCGCTTACAATGAGAAGCTGCCGCTTACCATTTCGATGATTGATAAACTGGCAAAAAAAGGTGTGATTCATAAAAACAAAGCAGCCAACTTAAAAAGCAAGCTGGCTAAGAAAACAACATTGAAAACAGCTTAGTTTTCTTTTTACTTTTTCGTCCCTGCGATAATATTGCAGTTTTTTTTTAATTATCAAACGATTCTTTGTTGCAAATAAAAGCCGGTGCTAAACCGGCTTTTTTATTGAATGATATTTTTTATAACAACACCAAGCAGGCGAAGAACCACAGCCAAATTTGAAGAAAGAAGATACAAAAACTTTATGCAACTTCCTGCCTTCGCGGTTAAAAAAACTATATTAACAACATAGCATCTCCATAGCTGAAGAAGCGATATTTATCTTTAATCGCTTTTTTATAAGCTTCCATTGTTAAGTCGTAACCGGCAAATGCTGTAACCATAATCAACAAACTTGTTTTTGGCAAGTGCAGATTGGTAATTAAGCTATCAGCAATATTGAATTTATAGGGTGGATGAATAAAAATATTCGTCCAGCCCTCACTTGGTTTCAATAATTTTTGAGCCGTAAAACTGGTTTCCATAGCACGCATGGTTGTAGTGCCAATTGAACAAATTTTATGACCGGTTTCTTTTGCTTTATTTACAATATCGCAAGCCTCTTCTTCAATGCGGTAATACTCCGCATCCATTTTATGCTTGCTTAAATCTTCCACTTCTATCGGGCGAAAAGTGCCTAAACCAGTATGCAATGTAACTTCGGCAAAACGGATTCCTTTTATCTCGCAACGCTTAATTAACTCTTTACTAAAATGCAAGCCTGCTGTAGGTGGCGCAACGGCACCTTCATGCTTGGCATATACGGTTTGAAAGCGTTCTCTGTCTTCTTCATCTGGCTTGCGCTTAATGTATTTTGGTAACGGTGTTTCGCCTAAAAATTCAAGCATTTTTTTAAAGCTCTCCTCATCGCTGTCCCACAAAAAGCGGATGGTTCGTCCGCGGCTGGTGGTGTTATCAATCACTTCTGCAACCAGCTCATCGTTATCGCCAAAATATAATTTATTACCCACGCGAATTTTGCGGGCAGGATCAACAATTACATCCCATAATTTATTGGGTTTGTTTAATTCGCGAAGAAGGAATACTTCTATCTTGGCTCCTGTTTTTTCTTTGCGCCCATACATGCGCGCAGGAAATACTTTGGTGTTGTTAACTACAAAAACATCTTTGTCGTCATAATAGTCTAAAATGTCTCTGAAGTGTTTGTTTTCAATGTTACCCGTCTTGCGGTGAACCACCATCAGACGGCTGTCTTCGCGGCGTTTGGCAGGGGTTTGAGCGATTAGATTAAGAGGAAGATCAAACTTGAATTGACTAAGTTTCATGTGTGCTGCTTAACTTTTTAAAAGCAACATTCCATTTCGCCCTTCATCACCGGGCTAGTGTCATGTTACGGCATGATGAATGTAAAAAGGCTGCAAAAGTAATAGTTCCTAATGAGATATTTGTTCTCTTTTTAAAAGTTAATGGAGATGTATGTTTATTACTTAATTATAAATCATTGAAATAAACCAAGCATTTAATAACTGCGTTTAGAATTACGTGTTGGTTTCAACTCTAAAAAAGAAATAAGATGTTTTTTTAAAGACGTTTTAAAAACACATGCCAGCAAAATTTATATTCACTAATCGTTTTATAAATGATGCTTTTAAGTTCACCCGAAAATGGTTTGCATGAGCGAGTAAACTATTTAGTGAATTTGTTTGGAAAGTTTACTCCGAACAACCACATTTGCTTTCGTAAGTAAAAAGTAAATGATACACTTTTAAGGCGTGATGTATTTGCCATTTCTTTTTTTTCTTACATAAATACATTTTTTATGGCGAATAAATTATGGCTTGTATTTACTTTCTTTGGTTTATTAATTATGCTTGGATTTAAACGCGATAAAACAAAAAAGGTTGTCTTCTTTGGCGATTCAATAACGCAAATGGGTATTCAGCCAAAAGGATATATTACAGTGATGAAAGACATGTTGCAAAAAGAAGGCGATACCGGTTACAACTTAATAGGGGCGGGCATTGGAGGCAACAAAGTGTATGATTTGTACCTGCGTTTGGAAGACGATGTGTTAAGCCAGTCGCCCGACATTGTTATCATTTATGTTGGTGTAAATGATGTATGGCACAAGAGTACTTCCGGTACCGGGACAGATGCCGATAAGTTTGAAAAATTTTATCGGGCTGTCATTAAAAAAATACAAGCTGCCAATGCAAAAGTAATTTTAGTAACACCTGCTACCATTGGAGAAAAAAAGAATTACGTGAACCAGCAGGATGGGGATCTAAATAAATACACAGCCATTATAAAAAGCATTGGCGACAGCTTACATATTCCGGTTTGCGACTTGCGTACTTTGTTTGAAAATTATGAGCAGGAACATAACACCAACGATGTGGACAGAGGTGTACTTACCGTTGATGGCGTTCATTTAAACGACACAGGCAATCAATTAGTAGCAGAAACAATATTTAAAGAAATAAAAGATTTAAAATAAAAATCCAGCAAACAGTGCGTTGCGTTCTCTCATTTTATCTGCGGCTGTTTGAGTTATTAGATAGCAAACTGTTTAAATAAAAAACCCCCGTGTGGAAACATGGGGGTTTATAAACCAAAAACCAACTCTTATGAAAAAATCTTACTGAATTTCTATTTGCTTTGGTGATACCTTCACTTCTTCTTTTTTAGGAAGGAATACCTGTAAAACACCAGCATCATATTTTGCTTTAATTTCATCTGCATTTACTTTTTCATCTAACAAAAAACTACGCTTGAACGATGAAACTGAAAACTCTCTGCGGTGCGTTTTGTAATTCTTTTTTTCGTCTTCTGATTTCTTTTCGTAGGAAATAGTCAGCAATCCTTTTTCTACGTTAATCTTGAAATCTTCTTTCTGCAATCCAGGAACCTGAAGTTCGATATGATAGCCATTTTCATTTTCATGAATGTTCACCGGCGGTACATTCAAGGTTCTGTTCCAGGCTGGAACGGTGTTAAACAACTCATCAAAAATGTTGTTTGCGTTGCTGTAATTTTGCTTTAAAAGTGTCATAGCTATTTGAATTTTTATTTTTTTACGAATAACACTATCTTTCAAACAGCATACCACCCAAATTTTCCTGATGAGATGGCAAAATTATACTGTTTTTGCGTCAGATTGTCTATTTAAGTGTTTAAAAAAAGCCAAATTGGCTGAAATGAAGTGTTTTATTGCTTGTTTTTATGTTTTGCTTATTTTTGCCGAAAGGAGAGAAAATAAATGTATCCGATAGAAATAGTTTATCCCATGAAGGCTGAATTGACCGACAACGGGTTTGAAGAAATGAATACAGCAAATGATGTTGATGCCAGTTTAGAAAGTGAGGGCACTACATTGGTAATGGTAAATTCGGTGTGCGGATGTGCTGCGGGAGCGGCTCGTCCGGGTGTGTTGATGGCAGTACATAATAGTACCAAACGTCCTGATAACCTAAAAACCGTATTTGCAGGTTTTGATGTTGATGCCGTAAACAAAGTGCGTGAGCATCTGTTACCTTATCCGCCGTCATCACCGGCATTCGCATTGTTTAAAGACGGGCAACTTGTGTACATGATTGAGCGCCACCAGATAGAAGGACGCCCAGCACAAGTGATAGCCCGCAATCTTATCGCTGCTTTTGAAGAGTATTGCTAAGCAATACCGCTAAGCGGCAAACATTATCCATGCACGTACAGCTTTGTTCATGGATGGGTTAGTAAATATCGGTCCCGCCGTTCCCGGCGGGACATTTTTATTTTGAACAATGTCTGAATCGGTATGAATGAAATGCTTGATATTGATGTGATACAGACTCATGAACCGGCAAGACATAAAATTTGAAAAGAAGTGGATTTATTTTCTTTACAATTGCCTTTTCTTATCCCAAACATTCCGAACATCTTAATTATCTAAGTTCAGACATTCTCTTATGAACGCAAACACTCCATTGGCGGAACGATTACGACCTACCACTTTAGATGAGTTGGTTGGGCAAAAACATCTTACCGGCACTGCCAGCATCCTTCGTACAGCCATTGAAAGTGGTCATATTCCATCTATGATTTTGTGGGGACCGCCAGGTGTTGGTAAAACCACAATTGCCAATATCATAGCACATACATTGCAAGTTCCCTTCTATCAGTTAAGCGCCATCAGCAGTGGTGTAAAAGAAATACGCGAAGTGATTGAAAGTGCAAAGCTGCAAGCCGGCTCTGTTTTATTTATTGATGAAATACATCGTTTTAATAAAGGACAGCAAGATGCGTTGTTGGGTGCTGTTGAGAGGGGAACTATAACATTAATCGGAGCCACCACAGAGAATCCATCTTTTGAAGTAAATTCCGCTTTGCTAAGCCGTTGCCAGGTGTACGTTTTAAAAGCATTGAATGAAGAAGATTTGATGCAGTTGCTTCATCATGCCATTACAACAGATGTTGTTTTAGGAACAAAAAAAATTGAATTAAAAGAAACATCTGCTTTACTAAACATTTCAGGCGGCGATGCACGAAAGCTGCTGAACTTATTAGAGTTGGTTGTTAATTATTTTGGAACAAAAGAAAACCTAACCATCACTGATGATGCGGTAATGCAAATAGCTCAAAAAAGAGTTGCATTATACGATAAGCAGGGCGAACAGCATTACGACATTATCAGCGCATTTATTAAAAGTATGCGTGGCAGCGATCCGAATGGCGCGGTATATTGGTTAGCCCGAATGATTGAAGGCGGCGAAGAAGTAACCTTCATTGCGCGGCGTATGCTGATATTCGCCAGCGAAGACATTGGCAATGCAAATCCAAACGCTTTATTGCTTGCCAATGCAACGTTTGATGCCGTGAATAAAATCGGTTATCCTGAATCTCGCATTATTCTTTCGCAATGCGCTGTTTATTTAGCGTCGTCTGTAAAAAGCAATGCTTCCTATGAAGCCATTGGCAATGCTTTGGAAGCAGTGAGTAAGTGGGGCGATTTGCCTGTACCGCTTCCCATTCGCAACGCGCCAACCGGCTTAATGAAAGACATGAATTATGGCAAAGACTACAAGTATGCGCATTCGTTTGAAGGCAACTTTGCAGAGCAGGAATATCTCCCTGAAAAGCTTGCTGGCATTGCATTTTACAAGCCGGGCAATAATGTGAGAGAAGAAGAAATGCGCCGCTTTTTAAAAAGTTTATGGAAGGGGAAATATGGATATTGATTTGTGATTTTTTAATGAAAACAAAAGCTGTTATCATTCGTAGCTTAATAGTTTTTTATAACGCTCTTTCCAAAATTTTACATAATCGAAGTAACCTGGAGAATCATAATTTTTGTCAAGATCAATTGGATGAGAAAGCTTTATTTCTTGAATCGCAATTAAAGAATCCTTTGAAAAAAAAATTGTTGGGTCATAATATTTACGAGGGAAGATTTTACTTATAATCAATTTTGTAACTAAATGGGTGTCATTATCAGTTTTAGTGCAATTATAAAGTTCTAGATCATACAGATCTTGTTTTACAAATCCATTATATGTATAAAGGGTTGAATGAATATCATTACACATTTGCTTAAAGTCATTGAAATCACAAAAGATATTTCTTGCAGTGTCAAGTAGCTCCCATTCCGCATTAATGTAATTTTCATTATCCCTGGTTGTATCTACATCAAAGTTTTTGTTTTTAGGATTGAAAAAGTATACTTGTTGTTTCCATTTTTGATTTTGGGTAATGTCAACAAAACCATCATGATTTATATCTCTGGAATGCTGAAAGCCCCGAATGTGATTACCTTGTCCTAAATAAAAACCATTAAATATCCATTTGTTTTTGATTTCTTTTTCTAAATAAACAGAAGCATCCAAATATTCTTTGCCAACATTGGTCAATGGATTTACAAACCTAAACTTACATCCATCAACAGAAAATGTATCAACATACGCCGTATCAAACCTATCCATCTTTTCATTCCAATACGGCAGATTTGAATAGTTGAAAGTATCAATTGTGTTGGCTTCCCATTTGGTTGTGTCGAATATCTTTTGTTGTTGTAGTATTTTGTTGGAAGGTGTTTTTTCTTTTACTGAAGTTCCATTCTTACATGAAGTTATCAGCAAGAAAAATGCAGTAAAACAAAACGTAATCGGCTTCATAAAAAAGTCTCCGTGCAAGTTATAATCAACTCATCAATTCACCTGTGCGTAGCATAATATAACACAATCATCAACACAGCAACAATGGCTATTACCAAAGCATACGTTTTCCATTTTTCTTTTGCCGGTTCTTCATCATAAACAGTTTCACTAACTGCATCAGGCGATGTATATTCTTTTATATGCTCACGCTCGCCAACCAAAACAGTATGTTGTGCATGTTTGCGAATGACACGCTCGGCCGGCAAAACGGAGTAAAAACAAAACGTTGGTTCGGCTGCAGTAAAAACAACATTGCTGCCATCGGTTTTGCGAAGCGTACCAATACCCGGCAACTCGCACGCAATTCCGGTTTTCAGTTGTTCCATTAAGCCTTCCACGTCTTCTTTATACCTGCGAATAGCAATGGCTTTATCTACATTCCACTCACGCGATAAAAATGTATAAAAATGATTGTTGGTAGGATAAACCACTTGCGTAAAAACAATACTACTTGCGGGCGGCTGAAACTGCTTATCGGTAAACTGCAATGCCGGCGATGTTTGGTTGATTTCAAAATTGCCAATGCCCGGAATGTTCAAATTTTTATAAAGTGCCAGGTATTTATACAAAACAGGTTGCATGAAATATAGTTTTAAAACAAGCAAAAACGTTATCTACACAATACTAATAATATCTTATTTTCTTTACAGATCATCAATTAAAAATCACAAATCAATATTCATATTTTCCGGCTCAAACGCAAAGTTATACTTCCGCATTAAATGGAACGTAATGAAAACATGAACAAGAAGAATAAAGCTTAACACGATAAAAAAGTTGATGAGCGAAGCCATTGCCGTTTGCAAATCCGATGCTGTTACACCCGATGGAAGAGTAGCAGTATTTGTCCATTGCTTCATTCCTTCATACAATAAAGAAGGCTGTGCTTTAATGGTGATAAATGAAACAGCAGCCAGCAAAAAAAAGATAAATGTAATTACACCATTAATGCGAATTAAATCGCGCAACGCAGGTTTGCAACGTTTGTTACTGTCAATTCCTTTCATAAGAAAAACAAAGGAAGCAATAATATAAATTACCATACAGGCAAATAAAAACACACTGATGAGCATAGAAGGATTATTGATAGCCGTAAGCAAGCCCATCAGGCAAACCAAGCCAAAAAAAGCCGCCACCGGCAGCAACAAAAAAGAAAGAATTTTATAAATGATAAGTTCTGTTTTCATAAAGGGCAAAAGTAAAACAATGTAAGATGTGAGATTGTATTTCCGCGCTGCAAAACAAAACACATCCTAATCCTGCGCATCTAACATCACACATTAAATTACTGCTGCTGCGCTGCAAAACTTTCCAGCATAGCATCTTCAGCTTCATCAGAAGCATGTTTACTTACCGGAACATTGTTTACATCTTCATACGTCTGCCCATCTTCATAACTCACCGAAACATACACACTCAACTTTTGTTTTGCCGGTCCTTTAAACGTTCCTTTCACCGGGCTGCAATCTTTAAAATGCCTTCCCACAGCCAGTTTCACATGCCGGTTGGTTACCCAAACATTGTTGGTTGGGTCAATGCCAGCCCAGCCCTGGTGCGGCAAGTAAGCTTCTACCCAGGCATGAGTTGCACCTTCGCCACGCATACCGTTTTTATTAGGACAAATATAACCGCTCACATACCTGCCGGGAATGTGTAAGGTTCGCAAAATTTGAAGCATTACGTGAGCAAAATCCTGACAAACGCCGGCTCCTATTTCCAGTATTTCATTCACTGTAGTTTGCACGTCGGTAATGCCTTTTACATACTTAAAATTTTGGAAGATATAATTTGCGCAATTTTCAACAGTTTGCGCTACAGTATTTTGAGGTTGATGAATGTGTTGAATGATGTTATCAATCGCATTTTCGTTAACAATAAAATCGGGCGTTGCTAATTCTAATAACTGAAGGTTTTCATTCATTTCATTTTGAAGTTCGCCAAACATTCCGTTTTTATTTATTGATACTTCATTTGCGCCAAGTGTTCGTACAACCAGCGTGCTTTCGATAACCAAAAGAGTGTGCGGCAACAGCACGCTAAACACACCAGCTTTATTTCCCCAGTAATCAAAAAACGTTTGTACGCTGGGTTGGTGAGTGATGGTTAATTCGTGATTTAATACTTCCTGACCGGCATACTGATAAGGATAAATTTTAATCTCGTTATTGCTCTCTTTTACCGGGCGATTGTACTCGTAACGCGTGATGTGATGTATTTTAAAAACCGACATGATGTTCAATTAATGGTAAGAGAAAAACTGCTGTGCAAGTTGTGTGCTAAAGAAAGAAAGTTCAGTTTGTATTTCCTTTAAAAACGGCTGAATGCTTTCTGCTGTAAGGCTTTCAGGCTCTTTATATTTTATGCTGCTATACAACCTGCCAAGGCTGTTAATGAGCGACTGGCTTTCTTTGCTTTCATCCGCTTTGCCCATTACTTTTTTTAAATAAATATTGATGCGGCTAAGCGAATATAAAATGGAGCGTGTAAAGTTTTCATTCCATATCACCTGGTGCATAAGATTTTGGTTGTGGTTGTTGTTGGTGTAAGTTTTTAAATGCAATTCGTAGCCCGATAAGGAAAGCAAAAGATGACGCCATTGAAGAATATCGTGTGGGTGTTCAATTTCAAAGTCAATTACAGCAAGTGCATTCTGCAACACGTTGATGGTATGAAAACATCGCTCGATATATTTACCTAAACTCATAAAATTCCAGCCTGCGCCACGCGGCATAGTAAGCTCAATAATTCCTGCAAACAAAACCGAATGCTGCGCCAGGTTTTCCATTACTTCCAGCGCTTCGTTGTTGCCCAATTTGTGAAGAAGTTGAGGTTGATTGATGTAATGATAAATTTGATTGACTTCTTCCCAGGTTTCTTTGGTGATATGATCCTGTGCGCCACGAGCATTTTCGCGGGCGCGATGCAGAATCACTTTTAATGAATTTTGATTCTCTGTTTCAAGAATTATTTTATGCAATACAGCAGGCATATTGTGTTCAATTTCATCAATATCAGAGCTGTTTATATAGGTAGCAATTTCCAACACCGGTCGCCAGCTTTGCGGTGCATTCACTCCCTTATCTAACGATAGAATATAGTGAATGGATAGCAGCCGCACAAGGCTATCGGTTCGTTCCATATAACGGTTGAGCCAAAATAAAGAATCTGCAATTCTGCTAAGCATATTGGTCATGAAAAGTAAGGTTGGTTATAGCTATTCGCCATCAGCTTTCAGCTATTGGTTATAGAATTATTATTGTCAATTTTAAACTTTGCATATTGCTTAAATAATTTCAAAGCGTTAATGAGTGATTCTTTTTTCCCTTCATTTAAAATAGAAAAACAACAGATTTACAATTGCAACGATGCTTAACCATAGAGATGCAGTTGGGTACATAAAATTGTATTTCATAAGTGTCATTGGTTATAAGTCTGATTAAATTATCAACATAAATGATTACTGACAGTTTATTGCTGACAGCTTCTAATCAATCACCCATGTATCCTTACTGCCACCGCCTTGCGATGAATTAACCACAAGCGAACCTTCGCGCAAAGCAACTCGTGTTAAGCCACCGGGAACAATTTTTACACCATCGGTTCCAAACAACGCATAGGGGCGTAAATCAACATGGCGCGGCTGCAATTTTCCATTGATAAAACACGGCACTGTTGACAGCTTAATAATAGGCTGCGCAATGAAGCTGCGCGGGTCTTTTTCAATTTCCATTTTTGCTTTCTCCCATTCATCTTCCTGCATGCTATTACCCATCACCATTCCATAACCACCACTTTGGTTTGTGCGTTTTACAACCATAGTGTTGATTTTAGAAAACACATGCTCGCGTTCGTCCCTGTTTTCCATTTGGTAAGTAGGAACATTATTTAAAATTGGTTCTTCGTTCAAATAATACTTTATCATTTGCGGAACATAAGCATAAATGGCTTTATCGTCTGCAACGCCATTGCCTACCGCATTGGCAAGAGCAACGTTGCCTTTGCGGTAAGCATCCATCAAGCCAGGTACGCCCAATACGCTATTGGGATGAAATGTAAGCGGGTCTAAATATTCATCATCAATCCTGCGGTAAATAACATGAACACGCGATAAGCCATTGGTTGTTTTCATGTACACATTGTGATGATCTACTACCAAATCTCTGCCTTCTACCAGCGGAATGCCCATTTGACGTGCTAAGAATGTGTGCTCGTAATAAGCCGAATTGTAAATACCGGGTGTAAGCAAAACAACACGGGGATTGTGTACTTGCTGCGGTGCTAACGACAGTAATAACTGATGCAGTAAAATAGGGTAATTGCTGATGAGCCGTACCGAGTTTCCGGCAAACATATCGGGGAAAATGCGCTTGGTTACTTCGCGGTTTTCAAGCATGTACGATACGCCGGATGGAGTGCGCAGGTTATCTTCTAAAATATAAAATTTGCCGTCATCGCCGCGAATTAAATCAATGCCCGAAATATGGATGTAAATATCGTGAGGCACTTGAATACGGTGCACTTCGCGCGCGTAATGCGGGCACGATGCAATGAGCTTTGCAGGAATGATTTTATCTTTTATAATTTTCTGCTCATTGTAAATATCTTTTAAAAACAAATTAAGAGTAGTAAGCCTTTGCGTGATGCCTTTTTCAATGTGCTGCCACTCACTGCCGGTAATGATACGTGGAATAATATCAAATGGAAAAATGCGCTCTATGCCCGCATTATCGGCATATACAGTAAACGTGATGCCCTGGTTCATAAATAACTCGCCAGCCAGCTTGTCTTTATTTTGCATGGCAGGCAAATCAAGCGTTTGCAGGGCAGATACAATTTTTGCATACGGCTCACGTACATCATGAGCATTCCACATTTCATCGTAGAAGCCGGGCGAGATAGAATACTCGTTTAATAATGCGGTCAAACTCATAAGTTGCTGTTTACAAATTCGCAAAAACAAATTAGTTTTTCATACGGCACAACTTATCGAAGAAGAATGGAAAAATAATGAAAAAGTTTTAATGGCTGATATGAAAATAAAAAAGAGAAGTGATTGCTTCTCTTTTAAAATTGCTGTAAAACAAAAAGTCATTATTCCTTTGCATCAATCTTTATCCCCAATTCCACCAACTGTTTTTCATCAATGGTTGAAGGCGCATCCAGCATTACATCTCTCCCCGAATTGTTTTTTGGAAACGCAATAAAATCGCGGATGCTTTCGCTGCCGCCAAGGATGGAACACAACCGGTCAAACCCAAACGCAATGCCGCCATGCGGCGGTGCGCCATATTCAAAAGCGCCAAATAAAAAACCAAATTTATGTTGCGCTTCTTCTTTACTCATTCCTAAGGCAGTGAACATTTTTTCCTGCAATTCTCTTTGATAAATTCTGATAGAGCCACCCCCAATTTCATTGCCATTCAGTACCATATCATACGCATTGGCTTTAATGTTAGCATAAGGATGTTCTAAGTATTTTGTCCTGTTTTCAATTGCCGGATTGTTGTTAATCATTACCTTAATATCGGAAGGTTTTGGCGATGTAAACGGATGATGCCGCGCTACCCAGCGGTTCTCTTCTTCTGCATATTCAAACAAGGGAAAGTCAAGCACCCAAAGCAGCCTGAATTCATCAGCTTTACGCAAGCCTAAACGTTTACCCATTTCCAAGCGCAATTCGCTCATCGCTTTTCGTGTGCGCTCTTCAGCACCGGCAAGCAGCAATACCAAATCGCCTTTTTTTGCAGCGCAAGTTTCTGCTATGGCTTTGAGCCTTTCTTCGTTATAAAATTTATCAAACGAACTTTTATAAGTACCATCATTATTGACTTTAATAAACGCTAAACCTTTCATACCAATTTGCGGGCGCTTTACCCATTCCATCAGTTCATCAGTTTGTTTACGAGAATAATCGGCGCAGTTGGGAACCGCGATAGCTAACAATGTTTCTGCTTCATCAAACACTTTAAAATCGGCACCGTTTATTAATACTGCATTATCTTCTTTTGAAGTATAAACAGAAGCGGGCTTTTTAAGGTTACTTATCTTCAGTTCAAAACGAATGTCGGGCTTATCATTACCATAATTCCACATTGCATTTTCCCATGTTATCCGCTCAATGGTTTCAGTATAATCAATCCCTTTTACTTCTTTAAAAATGGCTTTTATCAAACCTTCAAACATATTCAAAATGTCTTCCTGTTCAACGAACGACATCTCGCAATCTATCTGTGTAAATTCGGGCTGACGGTCGGCACGCAAATCTTCATCGCGAAAGCATTTTACAATTTGGTAATAACGATCGTAGCCGCTTACCATTAAAAGTTGCTTGAAGGTTTGCGGGCTTTGCGGCAAAGCATAAAATTGCCCTTCGTTCATACGCGACGGAACCACAAAATCACGCGCACCTTCGGGGGTTGATTTTATTAAAAACGGAGTTTCAATATCCATAAAACCCTGCGCGTGCAAATAATTTCGTGCTGCGCGGTTTACTGCATATCGCAACTCTAAATTTCTTTTTACCATGTTGCGGCGCAAATCGAGATACCGGTATTTCATGCGCAAATCATCGCCACCATCTGTATCATCTTGTATCGTGAACGGAGGAACTAATGATTTGTTTAAAACAGCATAATCATTTATTGCAATTTCAATATCGCCGGTAGGTATATGTTTGTTTTTACTGCTTCTTTCTCGTACCGTTCCCTTTGCTTGTAAAACAAACTCACGACCTAATGGATTTTCATCCAACAAAGTATTTAATTCTTCTCCAAATAACAACTGGGTAATGCCATAACGGTCGCGCAAATCAACAAACGTAATTGCTCCAAACTTGCGCACGGTTTGCACCCAGCCGGCAAGCGTTACTTCGTTGCCAACGTTTTCTATTCGTAATTCGCCACAAGTATGCGTTCTGAACATAATGTAATTTTTGGGAGCGCAAAGATAATGAGTTGGTTGTTGTTGGTTAAGAGTTGTTAGAATGAAGCAAAACAAAAAATGCTTTGTAAAACCAAAGCATTTTATAAAACAAGCAAAACAAAATTGTCATTGATTAATTACTTCTACACCAGGATGCGCTTTTGCATCAAACGTAAATTTAGTGTCGGGAATAGAAGCGCTGGTGTTTACATCGTTCAACGAAAATTCAATGGTATTATCGGCTTTATCCAGCACCTGCGCTTTGGTAACAAGGTCTTTTGTTTTATCTATGAATACAGTTACCTGTTTAAAATTTTTTCTTTTATCAACCGGCGTTAAAGCAATTTTATAAATGTTACCGGCTGATGAAAGAAGGCTATAAGTAAAATCTTTATCGTAAAAATTACTCAAAAATTTTTGTGGCGAAAATGCCTGATTGTCATCATCAGCATCCGTAACGGTTACTTCTTTTTCACTGCTATTGTAGTTCCAGTTTTTTGTTCCATCGCTATAAATTTCAGTGCCGCCCTGCTTTAAATAATATTTTGATCCTTTTACCAGAATTTGTCCGCTTTTAGTGCCGTGAGCTATATTTTTTTTATCTTTTGTGGTATAGGTAAAATTGGCTGATATGCCTTTGTAACTTTTTAGTTTGTTACTAACATTATCAAGAATAGATTTGGGATCGCTTTGCGCAAATGCAGTGCCGGCAAGGCTTGCAGCAAAAACAATTAATACAAATAGTTGTTTCATCAAAGTAAAAATTTGGGCGACAAAAATAACAGAATAACTAACAGTACATGAGATGCAAATGATAAACAATCGTTTAATATTTTTGTTTGAAACCGTTTTGTTTTACTCCATTATTCTTTATCTTTTAATTAACCTTAACAAGTCCCGAAAGCGGAGCAATGCTGTTTATTATTGCTCTGTAAAAACTAATTTGTGCACTTTATGAAATGGTGTTTTCAACTTTTGCTAATGCTTGCTTTGTTCTCTTCCTGCGCCTCAAAATTTGGCAAGGTATATAAGAGTAAAGACAAGGAATATAAATACAAAATGGCTGAGCAATATTATTTACAAAAGAAGTGGGATAAGGCTTCGCAACTGTTTGAAGGTTTGTTTCCATATGTGAAAGGAACGGCGCGTTTTGAAGATATGTATTACAAATATGCGTACTGCGCCTATAATCAAAAAGATTACCTGAACGCTGAAAATTTATTTAAAAACTACAACGAAAATTTTCCAAATGCACAGCGTTCTGAAGAGTGTGAATACATGCGGGCTTATTGCTTTTATAAGCAATCTCCAAAGATAGATTTAGATCAAACCAACTCATCAAAAACTCTTGCACTTATGCAGGCTTTCATTAATTCGCATCCGGGAAGCGAACGCAATAAGGATGCAGAAAACATCATTGCTAAAATGCGTGAAAAAGAAGAGCTGAAGGAATACAAAGCTGCTAAGTTATACTATGAATTAAGCTTTTATAAATCGGCTGCTGTTGCATTTAATTCGTTGATGGATGATTTTCCCGATTCGGATAAAAGTGATCAATATAAATTGGAAATGGTACAATCGTATTATAAATATGCAGAGGCAAGTATTGCAGGTAAACAAACTGAACGTTTTGAAAGAGTGCTCACCGAAATATCAGATTTTGAAGATCGCTTTCCACAAAGTAACTTGCGCCCGCAAATGGAAGAATTTAAAACACTTTCAAACAATCACATAAAAACATTACATGATGAGCAAGCTAAGGCGACAACTGGGCAATAACGTTGCAAGTGTTGTTGAAACAAAAAGTTTAATTGCTATAAAAGCAAAAACCGGCAATTTATACGAATCTATCGCTGTTATCGCCAAGCGGGCTAACCAGATAAATATTGCTGTGAAAGATGAGCTGCATAACAAATTAGAAGAGTTTGCTACGCATACCGACAGTTTGGAAGAAGTACATGAAAACAAAGAGCAAATTGAAATTTCGAGAGCTTATGAAAAAATGCCGAATGCAGCTATTTTAGCTACGCAAGAGTTTATGGAAGACAAGATTTATTATCGTAAAAATGATGATGATTTGTTTAGATAAGCAAATACAATACTTATAAAAAAAGCAGCTTTTAAAAGCTGCTTTTTGTTTTACTCCTTTTTTTATAGTTTAATTTCTTCGTCGTTACTATCAAAAAAATGAAACTCGGTAAGATAGTAATCGTTGTTTTTGATAATTACAATTTTCGTTTTGTATTTGCGGTTCCACTGGTAGCGAATTGAATTAAACCAAAACCCTTTTGTTAAATGAGAATACAAAATAGGGTGAACCGAAATGGTAATATTTTCATGTTGGTGCGTTACCAAATAGTGTAATCGTTTTTCTATTTCTTCAACCAATAAAACGGTTGGTGCAATTTTGCCCGTGCCATTGCAAGCTGGGCAAATTTCTAAGATATTGATGTTTACTTCAGGCCTCATACGCTGGCGAGTAAGCTGCATGATACCAAATTTTGAAATAGCAAGAACAGCATGTTTCGCACGGTCGGTACGCATATATTCTTCCATGGCATCCTGAATTTTCTTTTTGTTTTCAGGATTTTTCATGTCAATAAAATCAACCACAATAATACCTCCAATATCGCGCAGCCGCAGTTGCCTTGCAATCTCTTCAGCCGCTTCTAAATTGGTTTGCAGCGCATTTTCCTCCTGGCTGTTGCCAACACTTTTGTAACCGCTGTTTACATCAATTACATGCAAAGCTTCTGTGTGTTCAATAATTAAATAAGCGCCGCTAGGAAGGTTTACGGTTTTACCAAACGAAGCTTTTATTTGTTTGTTTACACCAAAATGATCGTAAATAGGCAAGCCGTTGTTATAATAGGTTACAATATCGGCTTTATCGGGTGCAAATTTTTCAATGTAGCTTTTGGTATCGTTATAAATATTTTTATCGTTAGTTACAATGCGGTTGAAATCTTCGTTCAATAAATCGCGTAAAATGCTTGTTGTTTTATCCTGCTCGCTTAAAATTTTACAAGGCGCTTCGGCGTCACGCAAATTAATTTGAATGTTCTTCCAGGTTTCTACCAGCATCATTACATCTTCGTGTAGTTCAGCCGCTTTTTTTCCTTCGGCAGCGGTGCGTACTATCACACCAAAGTTTTTTGGTTTGATAGATTCAACAATTTTTTGCAAACGTTTTCTTTCTTCCGAAGAATGAATTTTTTTAGATACTGCAACTACATCATTAAACGGCGTTACTACAATGTATCGCCCCGGCAACGATAGCTCGCAACTTAAGCGAGGTCCTTTAGCAGCAATGGGTTCTTTTAATATCTGAACCAATACATTCGGCTTGCCGCCCAGCACTTCGTTTATTTTACCCGTTTTTATAATTTCAGGCTCAATAGTAAATTTTGAAAAGTCAAGTTCCGCTTCGTTTTTGTTATTAATTGCCATCTGCGTAAACTTCAACAATGAGCGGGCATAAGGACTTAAATCGGTATAGTGAAGAAAGGCATCTTTTTCAAAACCTACGTCAACAAAAGCAGCGTTTAAACCGGGAATTAATTTTTTTACTTTGCCAAGATATAAATCTCCTACAGCAAAAGAGGCGTCTGCTTTTTCATTATGCAGTTCCACCAGCTTTTTATCTTCAAGCAGCGCAATTTCAACACCGGTTGGCGCTGCATTAATAATCAAATCTTTGTTCACAAATGTTGCAACTTTAAATTGTTTACATAAAAAAATAAGGAGCAGATAACAACACAGCTTTAGCTTAAAAGTTGCGTGTACAACAAGTAATTACGCGTGATTTCTGCTGCTGTTTAAGGTAGATGATAAGGAGAAGGAAAAGTTGCGTACAAAAAACCGGAGCAATAAATCAATCAGTAAAGAAACCGGAACACTATAATTCCGGCTTGTTAGTTAGCTACAGAGAAGAAGCTATTTGTTTTTCTTCTTATGACGATTTTTTCTTAATCTTTTTTTGCGTTTGTGAGTAGCAATCTTATGACGTTTTCTTTTTTTTCCGCAAGGCATACGTAAAATATGTTTTTATAATTAAAAATGTTTATTGCAATGCTTTCAATCGTTCATCTATAGCTGTTTTCGCTTCCGGTATCGCAATGTTATTTTTTGCTTCGCGATACCATTTTACAGCGTTTATTTTATCCCCTTTCCGCTCGTAGGTTTCTGCCAGATACAACAACGCTTCTGTGTTGCCGGGCTGCTTATTTACAACGATACTAAACCGTTCGATAGCTCTGTCAAACTGCCCGCTGCGAATGCCGCCCAAACCCAGCATCATTTGTCCGTACAAATTATCAGGATTTTTTTCAACTACCTGACGGATGCTCATAATTCCCTGCATCGGGTTATCGGAAATATTACCAAACATATAACAGGCTCCAATTCCAATTTTTGCCGAATCATTTGCCGGATTTAATTCCAAACTCCTTTCAAATAACTCTTTTGCGTTTGTTGCTAACCAATGCTGATTAGAAGAATTGTCTTCCTCAATCAAATCATCTAACATCAAACGGGCTGCAAAGTTGAGCTTTTTTTCAGAATTTTCCAACTTACCTGCTTCGCCGGTGTAATAAGCGCCCAGCAAATGCTGATGCAAACTGTCATCCCAAAATGACGCTAACTGGTTGTACACTTTTATTTGCTGCACTTTTACATCGCCTCTAACAACGCTGTTTTCAAGTTGGGTAACATGGTTTAATTGTGCAGGTGTAAGCTTTGCTTTAGCTGCAGTTAACAGCGTTTGAGTGGTAGCAATTTCTTCAGTGTTGGATGAAGAATCGGTGTTATGAGCTGTAGATAAAACGGGTTCTTTTTTATGAGGCGGGATCATTTTGCCAAAAAAAAACAGGCTGGCAAAAAATAAAATGCCGCCCGTTATAACAATCAATTGTTTTTGTTTCATCAAAATGCTTTCGTGCGTGCAAAGTTACTTGCTTGGTTTGCTATGCATTTCTTTTACTTCGTTAATAAATTCTTTGGATGGCTTAAAAGCCGGAATGAAATGTTCCGGAATTTCAACCGCAATATTCTTTTTTATATTTCGACCAATCTTGGCTGCCCGCTTTTTGGTAATGAAACTTCCAAAGCCGCGAATGTAAATGTTTTCGCCTTTCGCCAAACTTTCTTTAATCTCTTTCAGCATCGTTTCCAACGAAACTAAAACATCTACTTTAGCAATTCCTGTCTTATCAGATATGTTGGTTATTAGGTCCGACTTTCTCATTGGTTTCAAATCTTTTTAGTAAAAAAATCCAAGTATAATTATAAATGTATGCGGACAAATCTTTATTAAAAATCAATAATCAATAATTTATAATATAGATTATTTTCATGGATAAACAGCAATTTACTTGCCAATTAGCCGAATGGCACTCAACAAAAAATAAGAGAGAACTTCCCTGGAAAGGCGAGCAGGATGCTTATAAAATATGGTTGAGTGAAATTATTTTGCAGCAAACACGCGCTGCAATGGGATTGAAGTATTATGCTGCCTTCATAAAAAAATATCCTTCTATTGTTGATTTGGCAAACGCTGCCGATGAAGAAGTTTTTAAATTATGGGAAGGCTTAGGTTATTATACGCGATGCAGGAATTTATTGGCGACCGCACGATTTATTAGTAATGGTTTAAGCGGCAAATTTCCTGACCGGTATGAAGATATTTTAGCATTACAAGGTGTTGGCTCTTACACGGCTGCTGCCATTGCTTCATTCGCTTTTCATTTGCCATACGCCGTTGTTGATGGCAATGTATTTCGTGTGCTGGCGCGATGTTTTGGCATTACTACTCCCATTGATGGCAACAAAGGAAAAAAAGTTTTTGCGGCTTTAGCAAATGATGTGCTGGATAAAAAAAACTCTGCGCAACACAACCAGGCAATGATGGATTTTGGTGCAACATTATGCAAGCCGGTAAGTCCTTTTTGTAATGAGTGCCCAATGCAAAATGGATGCAATGCATACGAAACCGGAAGGGTAAATGAATTACCGGTTAAAGAAAAAGTAATGACAAAAAAAACGCGGTGGTTTACTTATTTTATTTTTAAAGTTAATGATAAAACGCTCGTTCATCAACGCACACAAAAAGATGTGTGGCAACAGTTGTATGAATTTTATTTATTGGAAACAAATGTTGATACTCATTGGAAAGAAAATGATATACGTTTGTTTTTACTTCACCAGTTTTCTATAAACAATGCAAGTATCCATTATGTTTCGCCACAGCTATCGCAACAACTTACGCATCAAACCATAAATGCCATCTTCATTACAATAAAAGTAGAGGAAATACCGATTGTTTTACAACATTATCAATGGGTAAACAATGTGCAAATAAAAGCATTGGCGTTTCCTAAAATCATCAACGAGTATTTGCAAAGCACTTCCTTTCCGGCTACTTTATTTTGATAGTTCGTTTTACTTGCCCCGTTCTTATTTACTCATATTTATATAGGTTTATTTATGCTCTTCGAGCGCTAAAGTTCTTCTCATAAAAATTGCTTTTATCGCCTGAATATTGAACAAAAAGTTTCATTTTTCATGTTTTTACAACAAAGTTTTTCTTTTGTTCAACTGCATAAATAACAATGCTTCGCTATCGTAACAGCGAAGCATTGGCACAACTAAAAACAAGTCCTTTACTCTTTTATAAAAGTTGCTGTTGTTGTTTTGTTGTTTATTGTTACCTTAATAAAATAAGTGCCTTTGCTAAAACTGCTGATAGTAATAGGTTGGCTCAACTGATACCTGCTCCATTGTTTCAGTACGTGTCCTTTCACATCATAAATAGAAACGGCATCTGCAATAGTTGCATCGGCAATGGTAAAATGAATTGAATTGTTGGATGGGTTGGGATATAAACTTATGATGGTTTTATTGCCATGCTCCACAGCCGTTCCCGAATAAAACAATTTGCCATCTTTATCTACTTCCTGTATGCGGTAATAAACAGTTGGCGGCACGTTTGTTTTTACAAAGCTTTTATCGGTGTACCGATATACAGAACCTGCTGTATAGCCGGTTGCAGTAACGGCATCAATATTTTCAAAATCGCTTCCGGTTACACTGCGCTGAACATTAAAATGGCTTGTGTTGGTTTCCTGTGCTGTTTTCCATTGCAAGGCTATTTCTTTGTTTTGCAACGAAGCGGCAAATGAAACAAATGAAACCGGCAAAGTAATCGCCTTCAGATAAAATATGGTTTCAGATGTACTTGAATAGCTGAAGCCGGGAAGCACAACACCACCTACAACAAAAGAAAAGGTTGCTGTTGTTTGTTCAATTGTCAGCAAGGGAAAATGCGTATCGGGTGTAAAATATAAATAGCTCACCGTTCTTGTGTTCACTTCGGCGGTGCCGGGAAAAGAAAGCAGCCCTACGGTAATGGTTGTGTCTTTCATGTAAGTAATATTTTCAATGTACATCACACGCAAAACGTTGGTGTAGGTTTTTTGGGGTAAAATCAATGTGCCGTAACCATTGCCATACACACTGTCTTTTCCACGGGATGTTATGTTGTACTTAGGAAATACCTGAACTACAGAATCTGTAAAAAAGCTGCCATAAGAGAAAGGATAAGGCAAATAAATTTTAGGCGTGGTGTAACGTATTATACCTGTATCTGAAGCTGCTACACCCAAAATTGAAAGTTGGGTTGAGCCAGAACTAAAGTAAGAAAAAGCCGAATCGTTACCGATTACCAAAGAAAGGTTACTGTTGGGAAACGAATCTGCAAACGGAGTTGATACAGGCGCTACTGCATGTAACTGGAAAATTCCGTTGCTATCTGCTAAACTACTGTAATTCCATGTTTGGCTGGCACCGCCGTTGTAAGTGGAAACGTTTGCCGTTTGGGCAAACTGATTTAAAAAGTTTTCGCCAATTACGGGTGTATTGTTGGCAGAAGTAAGCGTTGGACCTTGTGCTTTTAACGTTGTAATAAAGCAGGAAAAAGCAAGGATAAAAAGTAAAGGTTTTTTCATAAATTGTTGGGTGGATTTTTATAAATAATGAAGTAAAGATAAATTAGTGAAATGATATAACGAGCGATTATTCTAATGCCATACCATGTTCCTATTCCATGCACCGCTGCCGTTATAATGATGATATACCGGGTTGGTACAGGCAGCTCTGAAATAGCCAGTGCATCTGTTGCAGAATGAGGAAGCCGGTTTGTTTTTACTCGAGTATTCAGGATGAGATATCAACCAGAAAATAAAATATTGAAATCTTAAAAAAAAGTAATGATGAGATGGCAACATCGTGTAAGTGAAGTTACCAATAAGGCGCAAGGGCGAACAGCAATTTTTGTACAACGGCATTATTTTAGCATCTATACCATCTTAACATTTTCTTACTTATGAACATCACACTTGAACAAGCCGAAAAAGTTATTGCTGCAGCCAAAGAAAAAGCTGTGGATATTAAAGTGCCTATGAACATTGCTGTTGTTGACAGAGGCGGTAACTTAGTTGCATTTGTACGCATGAACAGCGCCTGGTTAGGCTCTAAAGACATTGCCATTAAAAAAGCGCAAACCGCCAATTATTTTGATATGAACAGTGGCGACATAGGTAAACTGTCTCAACCCGGAGAACCTTTGTACGGCATTGAAATTTCTAATGGAGGGTTAATTTCTTTTCCTGGCGGTGTGTTATTGAAAGATTCTCAAAAAAATATAATTGGCGCTGTAGGAGTAAGTGGCGGACAAGTAAACCAGGATCATAAAGTAGCGGAAGCCGGAGCTGATGCTTTGTAAGTTATTTTTTACTTCTTTTTTACCTGTGACGTGCGTATTTGGAGATAAAGTTCAATTGAAAATACCAACAAAAAGAAGCAAAGAATACTGTATAAGAATGCTATTAATATGATTGCAGATTTGTTTTTACTTGGATTTAATGGAACTAATTTGGGTGAATTTCATTGAAGATAAATCATCTACGTTTTGTTTTACTTCATCCAATATGGATATCGAATTAAGTTGATGAATACACTGCATAATTACGGTAGAGGTTTACAGCGGTACAAAGTTTTGCTTTTGCTGAACACAAGATGATTCTGCCAAACAGCAGGATTTAATTACGCTATTATTATTTTTTTGCTCACAATTTTTCTATCATAGCTGTGTATTCATCTGAATTGAGCTTATGTATATTTTTCCTCTTTTAAATTTTGCAATAAAAACAAACCCTTCCTGTTATTCTTTTTAAGTCAGCTTTTTGTTTTCCTTATCTACAGGGCATCAATCCAATTTAAATTAGCCTTGCTACGCAAACACTGCTGTGGCAGTGAAATTTCTTTACTTACTACTTATTAATAACAAGCGTTTCATCATAGTACATAAAAAACTTACTCTTGTAATAAGCAGATGTTACTACCTTTAAAACCTCATCTCATTTTGTATATATTGTCTTATGAAAAAAGAACTTACCCGCGTTTTTATTGCTATTGCCATAGTATGCTCTGCCATCACAATTGCTGCCGCACAAGGTAACAATGCTTCCACAGAAGCTAAGATTGATGGGTTAATAAAAAAAATGACGCTGGAAGAAAAGATTTCGATGCTCCACGCCAACGGCATTTTTACAACGGCGGGCGTTCCTCGGCTCAGTATTCCTGGCTTATCTACCGATGATGGTCCTTTGGGTGTACGGGAAGATTTAAGTGCCAGCGGCGGATGGGCATCCGCAAACCTCACCACCGATTCAGCAACTTTTTTTCCCAATGGCTCGGCACTGGCGGCTACCTGGAACCCCGAACTGGCAAACCGCTTTGGCATTGCTATGGGCGAAGAGGCACGGGCTCGTGGCAAAGATGTAATGCTGGCACCTGCGTTTAATATTACCCGCATTCCTGTTAACGGTCGTACTTACGAGTATTATTCGGAAGACCCGTTTTTAAATGCACAACTGGCAGTAGCAACTGTACAAGGTATGCAAAGCCAGCATGTGGCTGCCTGTGTAAAACATTATGCACTAAACAACCAGGAAACAGAACGCGGACGTGTTAACGTTGAAGTAAGCGAACGGGCTATGCGTGAAATTTATTTACCGGCATTTAAGGCTTCGATAGAAAAAGGAAATGCCTGGACTATCATGTCGGCTTACAACAAAGTACGTGGGCAGTATTGCTCCGAAAACGCTTACCTGCTGGATACGATTTTAAAAGGCGAATGGAACTTTAAAGGTTTTGTGATTTCCGACTGGGGCGGTACACATGGTACAGTAAACGCTGCTAACAACGGATTGGACGTGGAAATGGGATCAAATCCTCCTTACGAAAACTATTATTTTGCCAACCCGTTACTGGATTCTGTAAAAGCCGGTAGGGTGAGCGAAAAAACTATTGATGATAAAGTACGCCGCATTTTGTGGGTGCTATCCAAAACATCAATGAGCGATAACCGCCCGGCCGGATCTGTCAATACACCCGAACACAGCAAAACGGTGTATGATGTGGCATCGGAGGCAATTGTGTTGCTGAAAAATGAAAAGCACTTGCTGCCTTTAAAAGTTAGCGATATGAAAAGCATTGCCATAATTGGCGATAATGCTACACGTACTTTTCATTTAGGAGGTTTTGGCGCGGGCGTAAAAGCAAGATATGAAGTAACAGCATTGCAGGGACTGCAAAATAAATTACCGAAAAATATAACCATCCGGTTTGCGCAAGGTTACAAAGTTCGCAGAGGAAACAGAAGGAATGATACCGTTGATGTGAACAAACCGGATACAGCCCTCATACAAGAGGCGGTAAACACAGCAAAAAGCAGTGATGTTGCTATATTATTTATTGGTGGTAACCGCGATTATGAAAGCGAAAGCTGGGACCGTAAAGATTTGAGTCTTCCGTATGGTGAGCAAGCCTTAGCAGATGCGGTTACAGCTGCTAACCCGAATACAATTGTGGTTGTGATTGGCGGTGCGCCCTACGATATTAATAAAATAAAAAAGAACAACCACACCATTGTATGGTCGTGGTACAACGGCTCCGAAGGCGGTAATGCTTTGGCCGATGTGCTAATGGGCAAAGTAAATCCATCCGGTAAATTGCCGTTCACGTTTCCTGTTGCTTTGGAAGAAACGCCGGCCCAATACTTGCATACTTTCCCCGGCGAAAACCTGACTACCACGTACAAAGAAGGCATTTTGGTAGGATACCGCTGGTACGATACCAAAAAGATTGCTCCGCTTTATCCTTTCGGTTATGGGTTGTCGTACACCAGCTTTGATTATTCAGCTTTGCATACATCTAAAAAAATATATACAACCGGCGAAACAATAACCACTACCATCACAATTAAAAATACAGGACAATATGCCGGTAAAGAAACGGTTGAATTGTATGTAAGCAAACCCAATTCAAAAGTTGAGCGGGCAGAAAAGGAATTGAAAGCATTTACAAAAGTGATGGTGCCAGCCGGAAAAACTGCCAGCGTAAATTTGACTATACCTGTTACAGACCTGGCTTATTATGATGAAGCTCAAAAGAAATGGGTGGTAGAACCGGGTGATTATAAACTGCTGGCAGGCACCTCATCAGCAGATATTAAGGCAACGGATACAATCAGCATAAGCGGAGGAAAATAAGGGTTGATTGTTGTTTGGAATGATGAGCTTTGGCTATGAAAGCGAAAATGTACATCATCAATAAAAAACTATCTCCAACAATAAAGCAACATCAGCGTTGATAAAGCTGTGCTGCATTCTATAATCTTACTATCACAAAAAAATAATAATTATTATCACAATACTGAATAGCGGCTGTATAAACAAACGGTTTTCATAGCCTTGTTCTGCCTTATTTTTTCTCTGTAAAAACAAAGCAAAATATTACAAACTGGTCAAACAAAATTACAACATGGTTATTGGATAATGTCTCAGTTTGAATTTTATACTCAACAGTAAAAAATTCTGATAGTAAATTTTTATACAATCATAACAATAAGACATGGACGCGCAAAAATATCGGGGGAACAAGGGGAAACATAATAATATAACAAACAAGTTGACTTATGTATTATTTACAATTTATTTGATTGCATTATTTTGGATTTTACTATTCAAATTAGGTGTACATTTTTCTTATATGGGAAAAACAAGAAGTATAAACTTAATTCCTTTTAGTGAACCTTTAATCTTAAATGGTAAAGCTGATTTTGGCGAAATTATTTTGAATATAATGATTTTCGTACCACTTGGTTTATATGCAGGAGTATTATTTAAACAATGGAGCTTTGGAAAAAAACTTTTCTTATTTTTCTTAATAAGTTTAATGATTGAAGGGCTTCAATTTATTTTAAGACTTGGGGCTTCTGATATTACAGATATAATTACGAATACTTTAGGTGGAATAATTGGATTAATAATATATACAGCGATTGAAAAAGTATTCAAAAATAATGTTAAGGCACAAAGATTCATAAACACAATTGCAGCAATAGGAACTGTCTTAGTAATTTTAGTATTAGTATTATTAAAGATAAACAGTCTTTGGATATTTAGAATGGATACCTTACATCAAACACATAAATAATATAGTTCTAATTGAATGAGCCATTCACAGTCTATATAGTTACCAAATTTCAATTGGGTACACTACAGGTTATTGATTGCCCGCTTAGCAAAACAATTACAGTTTCTTTATTTTAATATCCCTGAAATAAATAGGTGCAGCCGCATGTTCGCCCTGAAAACCAATGTAGCCGTGCAAAGGCAACGTGGCTAACGGGTTGCTTAACCACTTTGGTATTTCGCTGCCATCGGGGTTTGTTTTTACTGATGTATAGAGGTTCATATCAAACTCGTTTACCAATTCATCATTCAGCACAATCCATATCTTTTTGCCTACGCAGGTAATGGTAAGATGGTTCCACTCGCCGGGCTTTTTTACTGTGCGTTTAGTTGCTGCTTTATGCCCGAAAACAGCAGCGCATTGCCAGTTAGCGGGCGCCTTGCTCCATTCTTCTGAGTAATCATCTGCAATTTGTATTTCTACCGAATGCGGTATCCAGTTCGCGGTATCAGAAGTATGTACAACTACACCGCTGTTAGTGCCATCGGCATTTTTAAATTGCAGGTCAAGCATAAAATTATCATACTCTTTTTCGCTCCACAGCGGCGCATCTTTACTGGCTGTAATTACACCGTTACTAACGCTCCAAACATTACCCGTATTACCAGCGTTGCTAAGGCTGCTGTTAAACAAATCAGCCCAGCCTTGTTGTTTAGTATCGGGATGCCGCGTGTAATTAATTTGCGCTGATGTTTGTAAAACAAGTATGAATAAAAAAAGAGAAAGGATACCAAGTTGTTTCATAAGTACATTTTGTTTGATAAAGATACGGTAAGATTGGCGCGGCGATAGTGCAATAAGATGTTCCCAAAAATTCTCTTTTTTATTTACTTCATTATTTTGTTTATGGTTATTGCAAGCAGATTGATTTAGATTGTTTACTTACAGGCTATTGAAAATTTTGTTATCGAATTGAATGGCTTTTGAAGTTATGTTGAAGATAAATTATACCTGCACAAGAAGCTGGTTTTGCCGAACAGAGGTTTGTTTTTATTGCACATTGCAAACTGCGCAGAAGACTTTTAAAAGTGTAAAAGCCTTGCTATTTTACATAATAATAAGTAAGCGTATAAGAGTCGGAAGTATATACATCGCCATTATTGTTTTTCCATTTTGTATTTCCTTTAATAATGCCAATGCCAATACTAAAAAAATACTCATCCTGTACATAATGATACCACAAGCCATCATCTTGTTTTATCACGATTCTATAAGATGGATAACCAATTGTTTTAATTTTATCGGTATAAATTTTTGAATTTAAAGTATCGCCGGAATAGGAGTTGTTCATATAAGGAACAGTAGCTGGCAATGGCAGGCTAAACATGAGCGCTTCGCCTGCCGGCTTCCATACAAATACAGATGAATCATCAGAGCGCACTGTAAATACCGCCTCATCAAATTGGTCGGTTATCGGTGTGTAAATATGGTTATTATGAACAAGGGTCGCTGCCGATTTTAAATGAAAAGTATCTAAGCCGGAATAAGTACCGGTAACATCAAAAAAGCTGTCGGCATACACCCATTCGTTGCCTGATGTTAGTGGAAACAACTGGCTGTTATGATAAGGCGGCATGGAGTTGTTTTTTTTACAGGCAACAAAAGACAACGAACACACAATAACAAACAATGCCTTTTTTTTCATGCCTGAAAATAGGAAAGTTTTTTCTTTTGCCATAGAAGAAGAAAAGAAATGTTTTATTAGTGCTGCGTTCATATTCATTCATCGCATTTTAAGTAAAGCATTTATATTATTGTAGAGCGTGTTGACATCTGAAGGTAATGATAGAATTGGTACAGTTGTTTAGGAGGAGAAAGAAACGAGCGGATGAGACGTTATGAGATAAGTGAAGAGCAATGGGAAGCGATTAAAGAGAAGCTGCCTTGCCAGCCCGGTTATCAGGGCAGAATGACTGATAACCGTTTGTTTATTAATGCAGTCATGTATGTAGCCAAATGCGGCATTCCCTGGCGGGACCTGCCGGAGCGGTTCGGCAACTGGAACACGGTTTATGTGCGTTTCAGAAGATGGGCTAAGGCAGGTATATGGCAAAAGATATTCAAAGACTTGGCAGACAAAGATGTCAAAACGCTGCTCATTGACTCAACCGCTGTTAGAGTACACCAGCATGCAGCCGGTGCTTTAAAAAAATAAGGAAACAGGCAAAGTGGATGATCAGGCAATTGGCAGGTCGAGAGGTGGACTGACAACAAAGATTCACTTAAGCACAGATGAGAAGGGAAGAATTAAAGCGATGGTACTAACAGGCGGACAAAGGGCAGATGTAAAAGCGTCTTTGGATCTGATGGGGGCAATGAAGCCGGAAAGAGTAATAGCCGACAAAGCATACGATGCAGACTGGCTTCTGCATTATCTGGACAGTGAAGGCATTGAGGCTGTCATACCACCAAAGAGAAGCCGGTTACAGCAAAGAGATATGGACTACATCGCTTATAAACAAAGAAACGTCATTGAACGGACAATTAACAAACTCAAACAGTATCGTAAAATCGCTACACGCTATGAAAAAACGACTCTTTCCTTCCTCTCACTTTCTTTGCTGGCTGCCACTTTTATCAACCTAAATCTATAGATGTCAACACAACCTAGTAAGAAACCAAATTAACCTAACCTCAACATTCATCTCAAATGTTAGAGACGTAATACGTTTTGTAAATTCTTTTAAGCTGATTTATGAATTTGTAAAGGATGAGATATGTTTTCATGACTTCTATAATTTAGAACTGATTCGATATAAGCACCCTGAAATTTTTATTCAGATTTATAAAACCCATACTCTATTTTTTATTAATCGAATGAGCAGAAGTAGTGGTATTGAAAGTTATCATTATTCACTGAATTATAAAAAAGATGAAAGTGATAAAGACACAAAAGTTTCCTTTTTAGAAAGTTATCTTACCAATCAAAAGGATATTTATAAACTGAGCGATACAGATGTAGAAACTGTTGTACGTTCTTTAAATGCATTATTTCCTCAGAGAGATATTCCTAATCAAACAACTAAAAAAGTTATCGATTCTCATTTGGCAGTAACAAAGCCTTCTATGTTTAATAGGTATTTTACATTAGGAATTGAAGGCAGGCTTTCTGAAGTTCAGTTTAGTAAATTCAGAGCATTACCTTCGAATGAGTTCAATAATAAAATAACTGAACTGGTAAAAGATGGAAATTTAATACAGGATGTATCAGAACGATTTGAGGAGATCACTGAATTTGATAGTAAAGAAGATTTTGAAAAAGTTATCCGGGCAATTTTCATTTTACTAATCTGCCAAATCCAAAAAAGGAAATGCGTGTTAAGGATTTTATCCGCTATAGTGGTCCTGAACTTTCACAAGTATTAGGCAGCAATAATAGTTTGAGATTTTATGCGAATAACAAAAATGAACTTAAAAACTTTTTACTTCCATTATTGGAAACGGACAGTATTCAATACAGATATACAAATGAATTTGTAAGCTCTTTATTGCATGACGGTTACTACCAGTTGAATGGCATTTTATTACCCGAAGAAATAAGTAAAATTTTATTCGACAACTTCCACAATGCTTTAAAACAAAGCGAAAAACTAAATTTGGATCTTTGGTTTCATTTTCAAAGTTGTGAAGTACGGATTGAAAATCCAACTCCATTTGTTACTTCTACAATAAGCTACTTGAAAAACAAGGAAGCAAAGAAGCTGATGAGAAGATTCGTTTTAACAAGTGATATTGATAGGTTTATTCGTTACGCTATTCGCTTAGCACCAATTTATGATAAAAGATATTTTGTAGATGCTGAAGTTATAAAGCTTTTATTTAAAACGAACGAAATATTTATCTGGTTATTAAAAAGGTATAAAGGTGGTTCTAAATACAAAGATGAGTTTCTAAGCTTTTATGAAGCTTTACTAACAAACGATGAATACAGACAATCAGGCGTTCCATTAAGCTTTTTTAAAGCAATACCAGTTGAGTCAGGATATGACGATTAAAGTTTTTACTCAAAATCAACCCGTAACTTTAATCAAACAGACAAACATCCAAACCACACAACAGCCTTATACTTTCGCGCAGATAGTAGATAAACTCCGAAACAAAAGGAAGAAGAAAAACTCAAAAGTTTGTACATACAGTTATCTGCCAGCGATTTGGTGGAAGAATGGAAAGCAATAACTGAAAAAGGAAATTTTAAGGATGCCAGAGATGATAACATTATAAAAGCTTTTCAGAAAAATGGTTACAAAGGACAATATGTATAATGTGTTATAGATGTCAACGTTTGGATTAAGTATGCAAAAACAAAAGACATTGCTACGCTTTTAAAGTAATTTTATAACTACCTTTCTGCTTAAAAAAAGTCATGAACAAACTCAATCAATACATCACAACAGAAAAAGAAATAGCCGCCGGTATTCCTGTTTTTAAAGGAACAAGGGTTGCAGTAAAAACGTTATTCGATTATTTAGAAGAAGAATCTCTGGAAGAATTTTTAAAAGGATTTCCCACCGTTAGCCGTGAGCAGGCAGAAGCAGTGATAGAATCGGCAGCCGAAAAATTGTTAGCCGACATTCAATAATGAAAATTTTACTTGATGAAAACATTGATGTTCGTTTCAAGAATGATTTCATATCCCATCATGAAGTCTATACGGTTCGCGATATGAACTGGAATGGCATTAAAAACGGAGCGTTACTGACTTTGCTTGCAGAATATAATTTTGATTGCTGGATTGTGGTTGATAAAAATATTCCTTATCAGCAAAACATTTTCAAACTACCATGTTTAGTAATGGTACTTGATGTTTTCAAGAATACATTGAAACATTTGCAACCTTTGATCCCACAAATACTTGAAGCGTTAGAAACCAAAACAAGAGAGAAAATGATTGTAATTAAAGAGCAGTAGCTTTTCTTATAAATGATTATTTCTTAGTAAGCAAAAAGAACAATATCAGCCTTCCCTTTCATAAACTTCTTACTTTGCATTTCAATTATTCTTCGCTATGAAAATCACGCACTTTATCCGGTTACTTATTGTTGCAATAATCTTTTTTCCAGTCCTGATTTTTGCACAAAATGCGCATCGGTTATCCAATCCCAAATCCACCAAAGAAGCCACAGCTTTGTACGCTTACATCAACGATATGTTTGGCAAAAAAACATTATCAGGTCAAATGTTTTCGGGTTGGGGTTTCGATGAGATTAACTACGTTCACAACATCACGGGTAAATATCCTGCTATTAAAGGGTTTGATTTTATCCAGGCTTCGCAGAACGATTCTGTGGTAAAGGGCGCCATAGAATGGTGGAAAGCGGGCGGCATTGTAACCATCATGTGGCACATGGGCGCGCCGGGCATTGGCGAAGGATATGAGAACAGTAAAAAGGAAATTGACATTGACAAATGTTTTGAAAAAGGAACATCGGAATACGATTCTTTCTGGACAGAACTGAAAGCCAAAGCCGACCTGCTGGAACGTCTGCAAAAAGCAAACGTGCCGGTGCTTTGGCGGCCGTTTCATGAGCTGAATGGTAACTGGTTTTGGTGGGGCAAACAAGGCCCTGAAAAGTTCAAACATTTGTGGACGGCGATGTATAATTATTTTGTTCACGAGCGCAAATTAAACAACCTGGTTTGGGTGCTTTGCTATACCGGAAAACCCGATGGAGCCTGGTATCCCGGCGATGAATATGTTGATATTGCCGGTGCAGATACTTACAATGTTGGCGATAACCCGAAGCCTGAAATGTACAAAGCGGTGAAAGACATTGTGGGCACGCGCGTTCCTATCACCTACCACGAATGCGGCGTGCCGCCCAACCCGGATAGTTGCGCCGGCAAAGGCATCGTTTGGTCGTGGTGGATGGAGTGGCATACCAACTTTATACGGGGTGTAGATACGGCTTATCTGAAGCATGTTTATCAGCATGATCTCACCATCACCCGCGATGAAGTTCCCGACATTATGAAAGTGTATGGTAACAAGAAATAAATGTTATAACTGCTTAAAGATGTAGGTATAAAAATGCGATAAAAAGCAGGGAATAAAACACTGATTATAAATAAAATTCAATGACTATAATAAATGAAGAATGGATATGAAATTAATAAGCATCATTAAAAAATCCCGTAGAATTAAAATGAGTAAAACATTTTTTATCACTGCGTTTTCGATTCTTTTTGCTATTCATTCTTCTGCGCAGCAAACAGTTTTAACCACACAAAACTACCAGCGTGCCGAAGCCATGTTAAGCTACAACACCAATGCGTTAATAGATAACGCCAATGTGCGCCCGGTTTGGCTTTCAGGTGATCGCTTCTGGTATCGCATTCTCACTTCAAAAGGCAGTGAGTTTGTTTTTATTGATCCTTCACACAAAAGCCGCAAGCCTGCATTTAACCAACAAAAATTAGCATCATCATTATCTGCTGCTACAGGTAAACAATACGATGCGTTTCATCTTCCGTTTCAAACATTTTCTTTTTCGCCCGATGAAAAATTGGTTTTCTTTTATGCCAATAGCAAAAGGTGGAAGGTTGATTTATCTTCCTATCAATTCATTGCAGATTCTTCTGCAGTAAAAGAAAAAGGAGAGCCTAAAGAACCAGAAATTGCATCGCCAGATGAAAGTAAAGCGGCTTTTATAAGGGATTACAATTTATGGATGCGCGATGTGGCTACGAATAAAGAAACACAACTTACAACTGATGGTGTAAAAGACTTTGGCTACGCCACTGATAACGCAGGCTGGAAACACAGCGATGAGCCGGTGCTGAAATGGTCGCCTGATAGTAAAAAAATTGCCACCTTTCAGCAAGACCAACGCAAGGTTGGCGATATGTATTTGGTAACCACAAATGTAGGCACGCCGCACTTGCTACAATGGAAATATCCGCTTCCCGGCGACAGCAACATCGCGATGATTCAGCGCGTGATTATTGAGGTTGATAACCCGAAAATCACGCGCTTGCAAGTGGCGCCAGACCCGCACCGGGCTTCACTTTCAGACGATATATCAAGCGCAGGTGAAGGCTTGGATGATGTGCAATGGACAGAGGATGCAAAGCAGCTGGCGTTTGTTTCTACATCACGGGATCATAAGCAGGAAAAGTTTAGAATAGCTGATGCAGCAACAGGCGCGGTTCGGGATGTGTTTGAAGAAAATTCACCTACCCAATATGAATCAGGGCAAGGAAAAATAAACTGGCAGTATCTACCCAAAACAAATGAAATTATCTGGTATTCGGAACGCGATAACTGGGGACATTTGTATTTGTTTGATGCGGCAACAGGTAAGCTGAAAAATCAAATTACAAAGGGAGATTGGGTAATTACGAAATTATTGAAAACAGACTCAAAAAACCGCACATTATACTTCTTAGCTAATGGTTATAACAAAGATGAAAACCCTTACTTTACCCATTTTTATAAAATAAATCTTGATGGAAAAAATCTAACACCTTTAACACCGGAAGAAGGCAATCATCAAATCCAATTTTCACCATCTCAAAATTATTTTGTTGATGCGTATTCGCAACCTAATGTGCCGCCTGTTACTGTGCTGCGGGATATTAATGGCAAACTCATCACAACACTTGAAAAAACAAACATCGCAAGGCTTACGGCAACAGGCTGGAAGCCACCAACACCAGTCACTGTGAAAGCTCGCGATGGCAAAACAGATTTATATGGTTTGGTGTTTATGCCCACGAATCTTGACTCAACAAAAAAATATCCTGTCATTGATTATATCTATCCCGGCCCACAAGGCGGAAGCATTGGCTCATGGTCGTTTGTCTCTTCTCGCGGAGATAATCAGGCATTGGCAGAGTTAGGTTTTGTTGTGGTTGAAATTGAAGGCACTTGTAATCCGTTGCGCTCAAAATCTTATCACGATTTATGTTATGGAAATTTTGCTGATAATACCCTACCCGACCAGATTACCGGCATACAACAATTGGTTCAGAAATATTCGTTTATTGATACCAGTCGCGTAGGTATTTGGGGACACTCAGGCGGTGGTTTTGCAACAGCGGCGGCGATGTTTCGTTACCCTGATTTTTTTAAAGTCGGCATCTCCGAATCTGGCAATCATGATAACCGGAATTATGAAGATGACTGGGGCGAGCGATATGTGGGTTTAGTAACGAAAGATGCAAATGGAAAATCGAATTATGAAGGGCAGGCGAATGAATTGTATGCAAAGAATTTAAAAGGAAAACTGATGCTTGCGCATGGTTTGATGGATGACAATGTACCGCCTTCCAACACAATGCTTGTAATTGATGCATTAGAAAAAGCCAATAAAGATTATGACCTTGTTGTGTTTCCAAACAGTCATCATGGATACGGAGCATTTTCTCATTACATGATGCGCAGAAGATGGGATTATTTTGTAAAGAATTTATTGGGTGCAACGCCACCGAAAGAATATGAATTAAAGCCGCATGAAGACCCGCGAAATAATTTGCAATAAAAGAAAACCATAACGGAAATATTTTCTAGGAAATTTTTTATTAACCACTTCGTCATAAAGCATAGCATTCACTTTACTGCTCATTTGTTTTTATACGTTGAAATTCCTTTTATAAACCCCTGATAAGTTGAGAAAGATGCCGGCGCAACCGTGCTGAAAACGAGTATTGCAGCCGGGTAATAAAACTTTATTTTGCCGTTTTTAATTACTGCAGCTTTGAATAATGATTTGTTCTAAATCTTTTGGTTTGAAAGGCTTGGTAATAAAATTGTTAATACCTGCCTGCAGAAAAGTTTCTTTTGCTTCTAGAGCGTTTGAAGTGAGCGCAATAATAATAGGACGATGGCTTTTTAAATAAAATTCACGAATGCGGCGCGTAGCTTCCAAACCGTCCATTTCCGGCATAAACATGTCCATAAAAATAAGGTCGTATTCACTTTCGATGGCTTTGTTTACGGCTTCTGATCCATTCTGCGCCATTTCGCAATTATAGCCCATTTTTAGCAACATGGATGAAAGTACCATCTGACTGATTTCGTTATCGTCAGCAGCAAGAATGCGCAGAGGGAAACGTTTAAAGAGATCTTTATCAACTTTCTCTGGTGTGGTGCCTGGAGTTATATTCATATTTTTAGTATCAGTTGTTCTTTTTATTTTAATAGTAAAGGTAAACACAGTGCCGGTTGCCGATGTGCTTTCAACTTTAATGGCACCGCCCATGAGCGCCACGAGGCGGGCGGCTACCGACAAGCCAAGACCTGTGTAATGCGATACATAAGGCATGTGCTCAGCATCTTCGGGCGTTAAAGTAACCGCTTCTGTTTTTTCGCCTATATCGGCAATTTTAAACTGCAAAATCATGACTTTACCCTGCTCGCTTATCAATTCAACAAACAGTTTTATTTTGCCCGTATCGTTAATCTGTATGGCGTTACCAATGAGGTTCATCAGTACCTGGCGAATGCGTGCTAAATCGCCATTAATATAAGCCGGTATCTTTAAATCAATTTCATATCTAATGTCTATTGGTCGGCTGTCAGAAACCAATATCTGCAACACTTCTTCAATAACCAAACGAAGCACAAACGAGTTGCTTTCAATTTCTAATTTGCCATTTTCTATTTTAAAAAAATCAATACTATCATTGATAATAGATAACAGCGTAATACTATCCTGATGAATGCTGGTTGCCTGTTTTTTTTGCTGGTTGCTCAAGCTCGTTTGCATAAGTGAAGAAGCGTTGCTTAACACACGGTTTAACGGTGCGCGCAATTCATTCGTCATGGTTGTTAAAAACTGTGCTTTAGAATGTTTAGCATCTTCGGCAGCGTTTTTAGCTTCGGCAAAACGCTCGTTTACGTTATCCTGAAGCTGCTTATTTTTCAGCAATAAATAAACAATACCAAGCCCTACTACAAAAACAAACGTTGCGCCCGTCAACATATAAATAGCGGTTTTAACGCTAACTAAATCATCACTGTTGCCGGTTGCTGATGACTTATAAAAACTGTATAAATAGCGGGCAATAAAAAACAAAGCGCATAAAATAACAATTACAGATGTGGCTATCCATAACAGGTTTTTTTTACTGCTGCCATTATATCGTAACAGAGTGGTTTTAATAAAAAAAATAATTAACCCTGCAAATAACTACTTACGTGCCACAAACGCAATTAAGTTTACCTTAAAGAATTACAGTGTCTTAACTAAACGTGAATAACCATATTACTATATAAAAAGTCTCTTTTTGTACTCGTCGCAAATGCGTGAAACGCTTTGTTGCAAAGGGTTATAGCGAAAATTCGGCAATTGGTGAAACAGTTTTGAATTTTTGTAAAATATTTCTGCCTGCGCAGAAGTAACCGTTTCTTTAGTTAGTAAAGGTTGATTATTTGTGAAGAACGAACGCACGGCTTCGGCACGCCAAATAAGCGATGCAAGCAAGGGCGTTACTTTGCGATACGGTTTGTTTTTATGAAAGCAATCGGCTATCCAATTAAACAAATCTTTGTAACGCACATTGTCTGCATTAACTATAAACCGTTCTGCAGTAATGTCGGAGTTCATTAGTAATAGCATTGCTTTTACTACATCCAGCACATCTACAAAACCCGTTGCGCCATCGGTGTACCAGGGAAACGCATTGTAAACGGTTTTAAAAATTTGCGACGAACCTTCGTTCCAATCACCTGCGCCTAAAATAATAGAAGGATTTACAATCACCGCTTGCAAACCCTCTCCTACGCCGCGCCAAACTTCCATTTCGGCTAAGTACTTTGATCGTCCGTATTCGCTGCTGTTATTATCTACCCATTGCGAAGTTTCATCAGTCTCAACATTTTCTTTTCTTCCCAAAGCGGCAACAGAACTTACATGTAACAGCTTTTGCACACCCATTTCTAAACACACATTTACTATATTGGCAGTGCCTTCTACATTGGTTTTGTATAACTCATCCACATGCTTTGGATGAAACGAAACCATAGCTGCGCAATGATATACTTGCTGCACATTTATCATGGCATCGGTCAGCAACGGCACGTTTAAAATATCGCCTTGAATCCAATGAATTTGATGGCTGTTTTCAAACTGCGGAATGTGCGAACGATACAACGCTTTCACGGGCTGCCGTTGTTGCAGTAATGCCTGCAATAAATGCGAGCCAAGCAAGCCGGTTGCGCCCGTAACAAAAATCATGTAGTAAAAAATGTTGCGCAAACATACGATGCGATTAATGAGTTAAAAAGGCTGAGTAAAAGCGGGATTGATGTATGTTATTTTTTATTCACTTTATTCGATATCAAATAGCATTAATAACGAATGGTGAATGCAAAATGAGTTTTATGTATATGCTATGGCAATTCTGCTTAAACCGGGTTGCGTTGCACACTTGTACGCCTTAAAAAATTTTGCAATAAAAACAAAAGCTTCGCTATTAAATTTATAAAACCATAACGGCTATCAACTGGCACAGCGCACCAATAAACAAACCTGCATACACTTCTCGGTTGGTATGTATATTTAAAAGAAAACGGGCGGTGCAAACTAAACCCGTTATCAGTGTAACTGCACATACGTCAATACCCAGAAACGTTTGATTGATAAAACAAACCACCAGCACAAACATTGCAGCACCAGCAATACCCATTGCGTGCATACTGATTTTAATAAACGAGTTGATGATTAATCCTAGCACGGTGGTTAAAAAAATACCAAAATAAAAGTATTGAAGTGTTGATGGCTGATCGGTAAAATTGCGGCTCAAATACCACATCCACCAATAAAAAATCATAGTGATGATGTAAGGCACAATGCGTTCTTTTTGCGTACGCAGATGAATGTTATCGATCAATTTTAATCGCCATAAAAGAAAAACAGAAAAAGCCGGAAAAAAAGCCGTCATCCAAAACACATTAAATTCACGAAAGAACAGCAGTTGCGAAGTGATTCCTTCAAACTGGAACGGAAACCGGATTAACAACCAAAAGAAAACATAAGTGGGAATAAACAGCGGATGTAAAATATACGAAACCAGTTTTGCCGGAATAGAAAAATAACGTTGCGGATAAAGCGGAACTTCTGATAACACAATATAATTTTATGATTTGTGATTTGTGATTTATGCGTTCAGTATTATCTTTTATGATTTAAACAAAATTTGTTGATGTTAAAAACAACCACAAATCATAAATCACAATTCCTTTCTCAATCGTGCTACCGGAATGTTCAATTGCTCGCGATATTTGGCAACAGTGCGGCGGGCAATATTGTAACCTTTTTCCTGCAGCAATTCGGTAAGGCGTTCATCGCTCAACGGTTTGTGCTTATCTTCGCCTTCAATCAAATTACTCAATATTTTTTTCACTTCACGTGTGCTTACTTCTTCGCCGCTATCCGTACTTAGCGACTCGCTAAAGAAAAACTTCAACCGGTACGTTCCAAATTCTGTTTGCACAAACTTACTGTTTGCAACGCGGCTCACCGTAGAAATATCAAGCCCGGTTACTTCCGCAATGTCTTTTAAAATCATCGGCTTCAGCATCGTTTCATCGCCTGTTAAAAAAAATTCTTTTTGATAATTCATAATAGCATCCATCGTGCTTAGCAACGTGTGCTGCCGTTGTTTTATCATATCAATAAACCACTTTGCGCTATCTATTTTTTGCTTGATAAACAGCACAGCTTCTTTTTGACGCTTGTCTTTTTTTGATCCTTTATCATATTCTTTCAGCATGTCGCGATAGCCTTCGCTGATGTGTAAATCGGGTGCATTTTTAGCGTTTAGAGTAAGTTCTAATTTACTTGCATTATTCAAAATAAAAAAGTCGGGAACAATGTAACTTTCCGCTTTATTAATTTCGCCAACATTGCCTCCAGGCTTTGGGTTAAGTTTAATAATAGCAGTAATTACGTCTTTTAAATCTTCATCGCTTAAGTTCAAGCCGCGCTGAATTTTTTCATAATGTTTTTTGGTAAATTCTTCAAAATATTTATCCAGCACTTGTATGGCTAAATGAACGTTTTTGCCATCAGCCAGCTGCCTGTTTAGTTGCAGTAACAAGCACTCCTGCAAGTCGCGCGCGCAAATGCCCGGCGGATCAAATAATTGTATTTTTTTTATTAAAGTTTCAATTTCGCTTTCACCCGCAAATATGTTTTGGCGAAAAGCAAGATCATCACTCATTGAAGCCAGATCGCGGCGCAGGTAACCATCATCATCAATGCTGCCCACAATGTGTTCGGCAACCTTTTGGTCTTTTTCATTTAACGATAACATACCTAATTGATCTAACAACGTTTCGTGAAACGAGCTTTCAATTTTAAAAGGAATGGTTTTTTTATCGTCCGATTCGGGATAGTTATCATCGCGCAATTTATAATCAGCAACGTCATCATCGCCATCCGAAACATACTCACTCAAATCAAGGTTATCATATTCATCTGCACTGCCTTCCTTTTCATACTCTTCTTCCTCCGGCGATGCAAATTCATCGGGCATATCTTCACCCATTTCATCGTGCTGTTCATCGTTGCTCACTTCAAGGGCAGGATTTTCTTCCAATTCTTCTTTAATGCGCTCTTCTAAGTTCGCCGTAGGTATTTGCAGCAGTTTCATTAGCTGAATTTGCTGTGGCGATAGTTTTTGTAAAAGCTTCTGTTGTAAGGTTTGACTTAGTGCCATTTCTTAAATTAAAACTGATCTATAAAAATGTAGTACGATTTTTGCAAAGCTAATCTCTCGCTGCTAATTTTACAATGATATATTTTTACCGATGTTGAAAACTTTTGCGGTTTTTTTTCTTTCTTTTACTATGATTATTGCATCTCATGCGCAAGCGCTTTCCGACAGCAGCCGTTTACAAAAACAATTCGTTTTTCAGCAGCCCAAACTTTTTATCTCTCCCTTTATTCGTGTTCTCCCGCAAGGCTTTGCCGTACAACATTTGCCGTTTTTTTGCGATAAAGAATACAAGCTGGAAAAATGGAGTAAAATACCTTTTCGCTTTCGTTTGGGTTCGGTTGAATATTGTGATAAGATGGAAGGAAAATACAAATAAGGTTATATTTTTGGTAATAAAAACGCTTCACTAACTGCACTTTCTTAGCTTCGCCACATGCAGTTTTCCGATGTAATTAATCAACACATAACCAAGCAGCATTTAATTAATATGTTGCAGCAAAACCGGTTAAGCCATGCGTTATTATTTGCTGGAAAAGAAGGTTTTGGCGGTTTGCCGTTAGCGCTTTCTTTTGCACAATTTATTGTTTGCGAAAACAAACTTCGAGCTTCGGGCTATGAGCCACAAGCTGCAAGCAGTCAGCAACTACCAAGTACCAACTATCAACCATCAACTGATTCCTGCGGCATTTGTCCGGCTTGCTTAAAAGCGGCGCAGTTTGCGCATCCCGACATCCATTATACTTATCCCGTTATTCCTAAAAAAAGCGGCGACAAACCCATTAGCACCGATTATATAAAAGAGTGGCGCGGGTTTTTGCAAACCTATCCGTATGGTAATGCGTTTGACTGGCTGCAACATATTGGTGCGGAAAATAAACAAGGAAATATAACGGCTGAAGAATGCAACGATATTATTCACAAACTAAGCTTAAAAAGCTTTGAAAGTGGCTATAAAATTCTGATAGTATGGATGCCTGAATACTTAGGCAAAGAAGGAAATAAATTATTAAAATTAATTGAAGAGCCGCCTGCCGATACTTTATTTATTTTGGTTGCCGAAAACGAAGAAGCGATACTGCCAACTATTCTTAGTCGTTGCCAGTTGGTGCTTATTCCAGCCCCGGATGATGTTTCTATCCGCGAAGCGTTGCAGGTACGATGCGCGGTGCCGTTTGCAAAAGCACAGCAAGTGGCGGCTATTGTGCAGGGCAATTATCGCGAAGCGCTGCAACAATTGCAACATGTTGAAGAAGACTGGCAAAGTTTTTTGAGCGACTGGCTGAAATTCATCATCCGCCGCATGTTGCCCGAACAATTAAAATGGCTGGATGATATAAGTAAACTGGGTAGAGAAAAACAAAAGCAGTTTCTCCGTTATTTTAATCATCTTATCGGGCAAAGCATCCGCATTAAAGTGCTAGGAACGGATGCCATTGCAATGCCTGATAATGAGCGCGACTTTGCGCAGCGGCTGGGTAAAATTGCAAGTGTTAGTCAGCAGCATGTTATATCGGAAGAGTTAAACAAAGCCATTTATTATATCGAGCGCAATGCACATGCTAAAATGCTGTTTCATGCGCTCACTATTAAGCTCTATCATATTATTCAGGACAAAGCCCTAATTTTGACCGAATAGAAAAGAAACGATTGAGCACCAGATGCCTGATTACAAATAGTTTATAAACAAAAAACAAAAGCGGTTTGTTTATTCATAGTCAATACAAAAAACCTTTTTTATTACTGCAATAACTTGCGATATTTTATAAAGTTTATAAAAATCTTGTATTGATGATCTGGCTCATTCTTTCTTATTCTTACAATAAAATTTTTAATTACTTAGTTTAATATGATATAAAGAATGGGATGTGGAACCTGTGGCACCGGCACACCAAATGGCTGCAAAAGCAATGGAAGTTGCGGTACCGGAAGCTGTAACCGGATGAATGTTTACGACTGGCTGAAAAACATGCCGTTTGCCAATGATGATAACACATGCAAAATTGTGGAAGTGAGCTTTAAGCAAGGCAGCCGTAAAGATTATTTTAGAAACGTAACGCTGCAACAATTTGAAAAAGGCGAGATGATAACGCTTGAAGGTGTGAGCGGCTACGATGTAGGCGAAGTAAGCCTTACGGGCGAACTGGTGCGTTTACAAATGAAAAAGCGCGGTATTGATGAACTGAACCCCGACTTAAAAAAGATAATGCGCCGCAGCACTGAAAAAGACTTGCAAACTTTTGAGCAACAAAAAGTCCGCGAACCTGAAGCTTTAATGCGCGGCCGGGCCATTGCAAGGCAACTCAATTTACAAATGAAATTAAGCGAAGTAGAATTTCAGGCAGATGGCAGAAAAGGTACATTTTTTTATACGGCTGATGATAGAGTTGATTTTAGGGAACTGATAAAAATTTATGCTTCTGAATTTAAAGTGAAAGTTGAGATGCGGCAGATAGGCATTCGGCAGGACGCCGGTAAAGTTGGCGGCATCGGAAGTTGCGGCAGAGAGCTTTGCTGCGCCACCTGGCTTACCGATTTTAAAAGCGTTACTACAACCGCAGCACGTTATCAAAATTTGTCCATTAATCAAACAAAACTAAGCGGGCAATGCGGGCGTTTAAAGTGTTGTTTAAATTACGAACTGGATACTTACTTAGATGCTTTGCAAGGATTTCCTAACAACGCCGATGTTTTACAAACAGCAAAAGGAACGGCATCTTTAATTAAAAAAGACATCTTTAAAAACCTGATGTGGTACATGTTGCCCGATAGCAGCAGGCAGTACCCGGTAACCATTCATCGTGTGAAAGAAATTGTGCGCATGAACGCTAAAGGCGAACGCCCGGAAGAGTTGGAAGCGATAGAATTAGCGAGCGGTAAACCCAAAGAAATTGAACCCACTTTTGTTGATGTGGTCGGGCAAATTAGCTTGCGCAGTTTGGAACGCAACAGCAAAAAAAGAAAGGATAAAGAAGAAGACAACCGACAGAATCAGCGCCGTGAAGAGGGTCATCAGAAAGACGAAAATAAATCGTCTTCAATCAGTATTAATAAAAAGGAAACGCAATCGCAGCGTGGCTCGCAGCCCCAAAGAAATAACCAGCAGCAGCGAAATCAATCAACCAATCAGAAACCTGCTCAGCCGCAGCGAGCGCCAAAAAATAATCTGTCTCAACCACAAAAAAGAATTACGCCACCGGTGCAGAAGCCGCAAAACCAGCAACAGCCGCCACCCAAAGAAAGCGATGAAAATAATTCCTAACCTTTGGCATAATCTTGGAAATCAGTGCTGAAAATTTTTTTATTATGACGAAAATGTTTTTAGTACTGGTTGTTTTTATTTCAATATCAATGACAACAGCCCAGGCACAAAATTCAACATCAGCCCCTGTGGTTACTGCCAACCCGGGTGGCTTTATTATCAAAGGCGGAGTGAACTTTTCAAACATCTCTACCCAAAGTAACGGCTCTTACAACAACGCCAACACACTTACTACTTTTAAGGTTGGTGTACTTGCCGATGTACCATTAGCCAGTGTATTGTCGTTGCAGCCGGGCGTACTATTAACGGGTAAAGGTGCGAAAGCTTCAGGTTTTTTTGACGAAGCGAGTTATAATAGAAGCTTTAATCCTTTGTATATTGAAGTCCCAGTAAATTTGGTGGTAAAACTTCCTTTGGGAACGAGTAGCCGCATCTTTGTGGGAGTCGGTCCGTACGGCGCCTTAGGCGTGGGCGGTAAATGGAAAACAACAGCTACTGTTGCCAATGTCGGACTAACTACATCAACCGAGAGCAATATTAAATTTGGTAACGGCAATGATGACAATTTAAAAACATTTGATTATGGTTTGAATGGATTGGCTGGTGTTGAAATAAGCCGTTTACTGTTGGGCGTAAATTATGGCCTGGGCTTGTCTAAAATTTTTCCAAATCAAACCGATAATGGAGCCAATGATAAAAACAAATACCGCGTTTTTAGCATTAACGTAGGTGTACGGTTATAGAGTAAATTCAATAGTATATAGAACAAAAGGTTGCCGCAACGCAGCCTTTTGTTTTTGCTAAAATGAAGTTTATAAAAGCCTCATTGTTCAGTTTATCATAAAACTTTCATTTCGTACAATCAAGTTATTTTTGTCAGCATGAACATGGCTCAACTCATCCGGCAAATCCAATCAAAACAAAGTTATTTGTGTGTTGGTTTGGATACAGATATCGATAAAACTCCATCTCATCTAAAACAAAAAACAAACGCCGTTTTTGAATTTAACAAAGCCATTATCGATGCAACGAAAGAGTATTGTGTTTCTTATAAAATAAACACAGCTTTTTATGAAGCGCAGGGCGTGAAAGGCTGGCAGGCAATGGAAGAAACGCTGCATTACATTCCGCCCACACACTTTACTATTGCCGATGCCAAGCGTGGTGATATTGGCAACACAGCGGCACAATACGCCAAAACTTTTTTTGAAACATTGCCCTTTGATGCCGTTACGGTAAACCCTTACATGGGTGAAGACAGCGTACGACCTTTTTTAGATTATGATAATAAAGTAACCATCTTATTAGGCTTAACTTCCAATACAGGAGCGAAAGATTTTGAAATGCAACAGTTGTTATCAACTAAAAAATCTCAACAATATTTATATGAATTGGTGTTAGAAAAAGCAGCAACCTGGGGCACGCCAAACAATACTATGTTTGTTGTTGGAGCAACGCAGGCGCAACAGTTTTCTTTTGTTAGAAAAATTATTCCCGATCATTTTTTATTGGTGCCCGGCATTGGTGCACAAGGAGGAAGTTTGGAGGAAGTTTCGCAAAATGCAATAAATAAAAACGTTGGTTTGCTGGTGAATGCAAGCCGTGCTGTAATTTATGCAGGCGAGGAAGAAGATTTTGCAGAGAAAGCAAGCGAAGCAGCAAAAGAATATCAACAGCAAATGAAACAATTTTTGGAAGAGAACACAAAGTAGGTTTGTTTTTACTTCAGTTTTGAGAAGAGCAACACAACGTATTTTTGAAGTAAAACAAAGCCTTTCATAAACTTATTTTATTGCAGTAAAAACAAACGCTATGGAAAAGAATCTTGCTTTATTTTTACAAAAAAAATCCTTGTTCACCGTACTATTTCATTAAAAATTTATAAGACATCTTGATAGACAAATCACAGAAAGTTAGCAAAGAAGAAAGAGCCATATTGATTGGTTTGATACAAAAAGAAGAAACAGACCAGCAGGTTCGTGAGTTTATGGATGAACTTGCATTTCTTGCTGAAACCGCCGGAGCGGTTACCATTAAACGGTTTACACAAAAGTTGCAGCACCCCGATAGCCGCACGTTTATTGGCAGCGGCAAGCTGGAAGAAATTAAACAATATGTACAAAGCAAAGGCATCGATATAGCCATTTTTGATGATGAACTTACAGGCTCGCAAATCACCAATATCGAAAAAGAACTCGGCATTACAACAATCGACAGAAGCGATTTGATATTGGATATTTTTGCACGGCGCGCACGCACGGCGCAGGCAAAAGTGCAAGTGGAATTAGCGCAATATCAATACTTGCTGCCACGATTAAAAGGCATGTGGAAACATTTGGAACGGCAAGGCGGCGGCATTGGTTCCAGAGGTCCTGGCGAAACGGAAATTGAAACCGACAGGCGTATTGTGAAAGATAAAATTTCGCTGCTGCGCAAGCGGTTAGGTGAGATAGACAAGCAATTTTCTACGCAACGCAAAGAACGTGGCGAATTAATTCGGGTTGCATTGGTCGGCTACACCAATGTTGGCAAAAGCACCATCATGAATTTGTTAAGCAAGAGTGATGTGTTTGCCGAAAACAAATTGTTTGCAACACTCGATACCACAACCCGCAAAGTAGTGTTTGAAAATATTCCATTTTTGTTGAGTGATACGGTTGGCTTTATTCGTAAGCTGCCGCATCATTTAATTGAAAGTTTTAAAAGCACATTGGATGAAGTACGCGAAGCCGATATCCTGTTGCATGTTGTTGACATATCTCATCCCCAGTATGAAGAACAAATTGGTGTTGTGAATAAAACCTTGCAGGAATTGAATGCGTTTGACAAGCCCGTGCTGATGATTTTTAATAAGATGGATTTGTACGAAAAGGCAACGTTTGATGAATGGCTGCAAGAAGATGTGAAAGTGGAATTGCTGCGCGATTTGCGCGAGCGCTGGGAACACGAAACAACTGGCAGCAGCATTTTTATTTCGGCTACCGAAAAGCAGAACATTGAAGGCCTGCGCGATTTTATTTTGCAAAAAGTAAAAGCGATGTACAATATCCGTTATCCGTATAAACCTGCCTTCACATAAATGTTTTAGGAGAAAGCGTTAAAAAAAAACGATTTGGAAAAAAACGATTTTCTCCTATTTTTGCAGCCCCTTACAAAAAGGAAAATTCCCGAATAGCTCAGTTGGTTAGAGCATCTGACTGTTAATCAGAGGGTCGCTGGTTCGAGTCCAGCTTCGGGAGCATAACAGTAAAGCACTTACAAATTTTATATTGTAAGTGCTTTTTTATTTACACCACTTTGTTCTTACTAAAACAAAAAGCCTTGTAACGGCAACAACTTATTCACGTATTTTGATTAAGAAAATAATACCTCTTCGTTTTATAAAAAAATCGGCTTTACCTTTATTGCTGTACTATTCCAGCAAACCAACATTTGCATTCAAACAAATACTTTTGACGTATGGAAAATACGCTGACGATGACAGCCGAAAACGAAGCCATGCTTTCTTACGAAGCCTTCAGAAACGAAGTGTTGACCGATTATACCAAGTGCATGACAAGCCGCGAAGCAAGCCTTATGGGCAGACGCGAAGTGCTTACCGGCAAAGCCAAATTTGGTGTGTTTAGCGATGGCAAAGAAGTGGCGCAAACCGCAATGGCAAAATTCTTTCAACCCGGCGATTTCAGAGCGGGCTATTATCGCGATCAAACTTTTATGTTATCATCGGGTTTGGCAACATTGGAGCAGTTTTTTGCACAGCTATACGCCGATGCCGATATACAACATGAGCCTTTTAGCGCCGGAAGACAAATGGTGGGACATTTTTCAACACCAAATGTGGATGGAGACGGCAACTGGCTTCCGCTGGCGCAGTTAAAAAATGTATCGGCAGATATGTCGCCAACAGCTGGGCAAATGCCGCGTGCATTGGGTTTTGCGTTTGCATCAAAAATGTTTCGCCAAAATAGCTCGCTGCATAACATGGGCAATTTATCAAACAACGGTAACGAAGTTTGTTTTTGCACCATTGGCGATTCTTCCACTTCGGAAGGTATGTTTTGGGAAACCATCAACGCTGCCGGCGTGCTGCAAGTACCGCTGGCTGTGTTTGTTTGGGATGATGGATACGGCATTTCGGTTTCTGTAAAATATCAAACCACAAAAGGTTCTATTTCGGCTGCTTTGAAAGGCTTTCAAAAGAAAGACAATACCAACGGAATTGATATTTACCGTGTTAAAGGCTGGGACTATGCAGGCTTGTGCGAAGTGTTTGAAGAAGCTTTGCAGAAAGTACGCGTAACCCACGTACCAGCTATATTTCATGTAGAAGAATTAACGCAGCCGCAAGGTCATTCTACCTCAGGAAGCCATGAACGTTATAAGAGCGCCGAACGCCTGCATTGGGAGCGCGAGTGGGATGATGTAAAGAAGTTTAAAGAGTGGATTTTAGAAAATGGAATAGCCGATGAAACCGAGTTGGACGCAATTAGAATGAACGCGCGAAAAGGTGTGAAAGAAGCGCGGGACAATGCCTGGAACCATTATTTTTCGCCAATAAAAGAAGAAGCCAACAAAGCGGTCGATTTGATAAAAGCCATCACCGCAGGCAACGAAGTAACAGCTAAGTTGTTGCAGCAGTTGGCAAGCAACCTGGAGCGCAGCCGGGATCTTTCTCGCAGAGATATTTTACATGCCCTTGCACAAACAACGGAATTAATTTCAAACGAAGCAGCGAAGGCTGATGTGGTGGCTTATTATCATCTTTTAAAAAAAGAAAGCGCCAATCGCTATCATTCTTTTTTATATAATGAAGGAAACAAAAGTGCAGTAAAAGTAAAAGAAATAAAAGCCATTGTTCCGGCTGATGCTAAAACGGTAAATGGTTATGAGTTACTGAACGCTTACTTTGATACGCTGCTTGAACATAATGAAACAGTATTTGCTTTTGGTGAAGATGTAGGTAAAATTGGTGATGTAAACCAAGGCTTTGCAGGCTTGCAGGAAAAGTATGGCGAGCATCGTGTTTGGGATACCGGCATCAGAGAAAATACCATCATCGGGCAAGGCTACGGACTTGCCTATCGCGGCTTGCGCGCCATTGCCGAAATTCAGTATTTAGATTATCTTGTTTATACTTTAAACACACTAACCGATGATGTTGCCAGCCTTCACTACCGAACGGCAGGAACGCAAAGTTGTCCGCTCATTGTTCGCACGCGCGGGCATCGGTTAGAAGGCATCTGGCATAGCGGCTCACCGCTGGGAATGATTATTAATGCACTTCGTGGCATGTATGTGTGCGTACCGCGCAACATGACGCAGGCGGTTGGTATGTACAATACGCTGCTACGCGGCAACGATCCGGGTTTGGTAATTGAAACTTTGAACGGTTACCGGCTAAAAGAAAAAATGCCTTTAAATTTATTTGATTTCACCGTTCCGCTTGGCGTGCCCGAAGTAATACGCGAAGGCAGCGATGTAACTCTTGTTTCGTATGGTTCGGTGTTGCGCATTATCATGGAAGCGGCTGAACGGTTGCAAACATTGGGCATCAGTTGTGAAGTGATAGATGTGCAAACTTTGTTGCCGTTTGATATTCATCATTCTATTGTTCAATCTTTACAAAAAACAAACAGAATTATATTTGTTGACGAGGATGTGCCCGGCGGAGCCAGCGCGTTTATGTTTACAGAAGTGATGGAAAAACAAAACGGCTATAAGTATTTAGATGTTGCGCCACGAACAATAACCGCCGCAGCGCATCGCCCGGCTTATGGCAGTGATGGCGATTATTTTAGCAAACCCAACACAGAAGATGTGATAGAAGTGGTGAAAGAGATGATGAAGGAGTAAATACGAATGCAACAACAATATCATAGACTTAACGTACAAGAATAAAAAGGTTTTTATGTAGTGTGAGTTATAAAAAGCCTATGTCAAATCCGTTCTATTTTTATTTTGTTACGTCAACTCTTTCCTTCACCCAACCCAGTGCCATCTCTAACTGCTGCTGCATGGTAAGATGTGTATTATCCAAAACAATGGCATCATCGGCTTTGCGCAGCGGGCTTATTTCCCGATGGCTGTCAATGTAATCGCGCTTTTCTAAATTCCTTTTTACTTCATCCAAAGTAATGTTCGGGTTGATAAGTAGTAGCTCCTGAAACCTTCGCTGAACACGGGTTTCTACATCTGCCGTCATAAAAATTTTCAATTCGGCTTGCGGAAAAACGGTGGTTCCAATATCTCGTCCGTCCATCACCAAACCTTTGTTTTTACTCATTTTTTTTTGTTGCGTAACAGCAAACGTGCGCACTTCTTTAATAGCGGCTACTTCACTTACCATATTGCTTATATTCATTTCACGTATGGAAGCAGAAACGTTCTCATTATTTAAAAACATTTCATTATCGCCGGTTTGTTTGTTGCGGTGAAAAGAAAGATGGATAAGCTGCAAAGCTTTACTAATTTCATCTGTATTGGAAAGTGAAATATTGTTTTGCAAAAAGTATAAAGTGATGGCGCGATACATGGCGCCGCTATCAATAAAAATATAAGTCAGCTCTTTTGCCAAAGCCTTAGCCAGCGTGCTTTTGCCGCACGACGAGTAACCATCAATTGTAATAATAATGCGCTGCATAAATGCCGTAAAGATGCAGCAAAATGCGGTACATTTTATTTCTTCTTAGTTGTGTCGCCGGGGTGAATGTTACCGGTGCTGTCCTTGCTTGTTTCAACCGAATCGGTAGGTATTTCCTGTCCCTGGCGTGAAGCGTTATTACCCGATGTGATGGATGGCGTGGTGCCGCCTCCTGCATCGTTTGCAGGAGAAGTGCTGCCATCATTATTGTTGTTATTGCCACAAGCCGCCAAAGAAGTTGTAATGACTAAAACAGCGATTATCTTTTTCATAGTTTCTTTTTTACAAAGATTAAACAAGAACTGTGCAACTTCAACATTTGTTATAACGAAGTCATAAGAATTGCAGGTAGTTTGCCTCGTGATAAAAACCGTTTACTTTTGCGCCGCTATGCAAATAGAGGTTTTAAAATCGAAGATTCACAGGGCTACTATTACAGAAGCCAACCTGCAATATGTAGGCAGCTTAACACTGGATGAAGACCTGATGGAAGCTGCTAACGTAATTGAAAATGAAAAGATACAAGTGGTGAATGTAAACAATGGCGAGCGCATTGAAACTTACATCATCAAAGGTAAACGCGGAAGCGGAACGGTTTGCCTGAACGGACCCGCAGCCAGGCGTGGTGCGGTGGGTGATGTTATCATCATTATCTCGTATGCTACCATGGATTTTGAAGAAGCGAAAGCCTTTACGCCCTGGCTTGTATTCCCGAAGGAAGGCAATAAACTTTCATGAAAAATATCGCTGCGGCACAAAATAAAATCTTCACACTTCCCGCACTCGTTAACCGCGTGGCTGCATGGCGCATCATAGGTAAAAATATCGTTTTCACAAACGGTGTTTTTGATTTGCTTCACGAAGGTCATATCTACTCATTAAGCAAGGCTGCTAAAGAAGCTGATGTTTTAATTGTTGGCGTGAATGCCGACAGCAGCGTAAAAAAACTAAAGGGCGATAGCCGGCCCATCAACAACGAGCAAAGTCGCGCTTTACTTCTTGCATCGTTACTTATTGTTGATGCGGTTGTAGTGTTTGAAGAAGATACTCCGCACCACCTTATTACAACCTTGCTTCCTGATGTTTTGGTAAAAGGCGGCGATTATACCATTGATACCATTGTTGGCGCAAAAGAGGTGCTTGCAGCGGGAGGACGGGTAGTTATCAACCCAATTATGGAAGGCTTTTCCACAACAGGCTTAATTGAAAAAATGAAGCAATAATTTTATAAACCTCTGAAGTTCAGAAATCTTGTAGGGCAATCTAACCCGTACTTATACTCTTCTTTTTAATTTAATGTCAATTTAATTCCGGAAAACTATTTTTTTTACAAAATTTGTGTTTATAAGATAGTCGTTTGTGTTGCATAAAAAACCAAAACTCCGACCAATATCAAGACTGGCACACAATTTTAAAATATAAAACCAAGACAAACAATTACAATGAAAAAGATGGAATTAACAAAAAACGATATTGCATCAATCACTTTATTGTTCATTGGTTTTACTTTATTAGCCACCGGAATTTTATTAAAAAGCTTACTGGTAATTGCAGGCTTTGGAGGTTTGGTAATAGCCTGGTTTTTATGTATCGACAATGTGATTGCCAACCATGAAATGAACATTATAAAACGTATTGTTTTTGGAGGTATCATCATATTTATTCCTCTTATGTTTGCCTTGTATTTAGGTTCGTAATTGCAATCATTCAATATAAAAACAAAAGCCTTTTCCAAACAGAAAAGGCTTTTGTTTTTATTGCATTTTTTTAATAAAAAGTTTACAGTAAAAGTTTATTTAGCAAAAGCAACTTTATTTTAAATTGTTTTTGTTTTTGTTGATGAAAAGCAAAATGCAGTAAAAACAAACTCTGTAAAGCCATGCCATTATATTTGTCTTTATGTTTTGGCTAACAATTTATCACGCGTGAACAATCAACGCAGCCATTGGCTGATAGAAATTGTAGGAAGAATTTGGGCTTTGTGGGCATTGCTGCTGTTTGTTTTTACTATGATTATTGCACTTGTTTTTTATCTTCCTTGTTACATTTTACACGAGCCTAAAGCCGCACGCTGGCATCGTCGCGTATCGCGCGTTTGGATGACTTTTTATTTACACCTGATTGGCTGTCCATTAAAAACAAAAGGCAAAGAGCAGTTTATAAAAGGGGAAAACTATGTGATAGTTTGCAATCACAACAGCTTGATGGATGTGCCGGTAACAACGCCTTTTATGCCGAATGCAAATAAAACCATTGCAAAAAAAGAGCTTGCTTATGTACCGCTATTTGGTTGGATTTACAGTTGGGGAAGTGTATTGGTAGATAGAAAAAACAGCGAGAGCAAAAAGCAAAGCTATAACCGCATGAAAGCCGTGCTGCGCCTGGGTTTAGACATGGTTATTTATCCCGAGGGAACAAGAAATAAAAGCGATAACCCACTCGGCACTTTTCATGATGGCGCCTTTCGGTTGGCGGCAGATTGCCATAAGCCAATCATACCAACACTAATATTTAATACCCGAAAAGTGCTGCCCGCTGCGAAGCCTTTTTTTATGTTGCCGCATAAATTATACATGCACTTTTTACCGCCCGTTTTTCCAGATGAGTTGTCGATAAATGAATTAAAAGAAAAAGTGTATGAGATGATGTGGAAGTATTATGAAGAGAACAAGCAGATAGTTGGCAGATGATAGTTGGTTGTTGATAGAATGATAAAAGTAAAGCGATTTATAGCAACTAACAACGACCAACTACAGCCGCATTTCCAGCACGTCTTCCGGCGCCACCAACTTGCCTGCCGTTTTACTTTTTATTTCTTCCAAACTCACTCCGGGCGCACGTTCCAGCAAAAGAAAACCAGCGCTGGTAATTTGTAAAACCGCTAAATCGGTAACTATTTTTTTTACGCAACCAATGCCTGTTAAAGGCATTGTGCATTGCGGCAACAACTTGCTTTCGCCTTTTGGGTTGGTGTGCTGCATGGCAACGATTATGTTTTTTGCACTGGCTACCAAATCCATTGCTCCGCCCATACCTTTCACCATTTTACCCGGGATTTTCCAGTTGGCAATGTCGCCGGTTTCACTTACTTCCATCGCGCCCAAAACAGTTACATCAATCTTGCCGGCGCGTATCATTCCAAAGCTTTCAGCACTATCAAAAAAAGCTGCGCCCGGCAGTACGGTTACTGTTTCTTTTCCTGCGTTTATTAAATCGGCGTCTATCTCTTCTTCTGTTGGGTAAGCGCCTGTTCCGAGGATGCCATTTTCACTTTGCAAAATCACCATCATACCTTGCGGAATGTAGTTAGCAACCAGCGTTGGAATGCCAATGCCAAGGTTTACATACATGCCATCTTCCAACTCTTGTGCTATGCGTTTGGCAATGCCGTATTTATCGAGAGACATGGTTGATTTATGATTTAAGATGTATGATTTATAATTGAAGTTTTATGTATTATGCAATAAGATAATGCTGAAAGCTGATAACTACAACCTCACCGTTCGCCGCTCAATTCTTTTTTCATAATTCTTTCCTTCAAAAATGCGATGCACATACACACTGGCAACATGCACATCATCGGGATCAATTTGTCCGGGTTCAACGAATTCTTCTACTTCAGCAATGGTAATGGTTCCGGCTTTCGCCATGGCAACTGAAAAGTTGCGCGTGGTTTTACGAAATTGAAGATTGCCCATCGTATCGCCTTTCCAGGCTTTTACCAAAGCAAAGTCGGCAGGCAGCGCATATTCCATCAAATAATGTTTGTTGTTGAATACTCTTTCTTCTTTGCCTTCGGCTACTTCGGTTCCATAACCTGCAGGTGTGTAAAACGCAGGAATACCAAGGGCTGCCATGTGTATGCGCGTGGCTAATGTGCCTTGCGGAATGAGTTCTACTTCCAATTCGCCCGACAATAACTGCCGTTCAAATTCTGCATTCTCGCCCACATAGCTACTCATCATTTTTTTTATTTGTTTGGTTTGCAATAACAAGCCCAAACCAAAACCGTCAACACCTGCATTGTTAGAAATGCAGGTAAGGTTTGTAACGCCTTTTTCTTTTAATGCAGTTATGCAATTTTCGGGAATACCGCACAAGCCAAAGCCACCCAGCATTAGCGTTGCGCCGTCTTCAATATCGGCAATGGCAGCGGAAGCATCTTTATAAACTTTGTTCATAGCGGAGCAAATCGTTATAAAAGACAAAAGTGAATATGGAGGAAAGGGATTGTCTGAACCGGGATGGATGAGAGGTTTAGGATTTATGGGAAAGAATAAATGAAACGTTGCATCTTAAAATAATATTCCATCTTACTTATTCAATCTTAAATCCCAAACCTTGTATTCTATCTTACTTACTCAACTTCAATTTTAAATTCTTATCCAACTCTTCCAAAAATTCTTCGGTATATAAATAATCTTCGCCGTGCTCTACTTTTGGTTTGATGGTAATGGCAAGGTCTTTTGTCATCTTTCCACTTTCCACCGTTTCAATGCAAACGGCTTCCAAAGCATGACAGAAACTAACGAGTTCTTCATTGTTATCAAGCTTGCCGCGAAACTCCAAACCCCGTGTCCATGCAAAGATGGAAGCAATCGGATTGGTTGATGTAGGTCTGCCTTTCTGATGCTCGCGATAATGCCGCGTTACTGTTCCGTGCGCCGCTTCAGCTTCCATCGTTTCGCCATCGGGCGTAACCAGCGTTGATGTCATCAAACCCAAGCTGCCAAAGCCTTGCGCCACCGTATCGCTTTGCACATCACCATCATAATTTTTACAAGCCCACACAAAATTGCCGTTCCATTTTAAGGCGCTGGCAACCATATCATCAATCAAACGATGCTCATAAGTAATACCCGCTTCATCGAATTTATTTTTAAATTCTTTTTGATAGATGTCTTCAAAAATATCTTTGAACCGACCATCATATTTTTTAAGAATGGTATTTTTTGTTGAAAGATAAAGCGGCCATTTTTTTGTTATCGCCTGATTAAAGCAAGCGCGTGCAAAACCGCTGATGCTTTCATCGGTGTTGTACATAGCAAGTGCAACGCCATCGCCTTTAAAATTGTACACTTCGTATTCCTGCTTCGTGCCATCTTCGCCTTCAAATTTTATGGTTAGTTTTCCTTTGCCTTTGGTAACAAAATCGGTAGCGCGATATTGGTCTCCAAACGCATGGCGACCAATGCAAATAGGCGCCGTCCAGTTGGGAACCAGGCGCGGCACATTGCTGCACACAATCGGCTCGCGAAACACAGTGCCATCCAAAATGTTGCGGATGGTTCCGTTCGGGCTTTTCCACATTTGTTTTAAACCGAATTCTTCTACGCGGGCTTCGTCCGGTGTTATCGTTGCGCACTTAATTCCGACTCCATACTGTTTAATAGCATTGGCGGCGTCAACCGTTACCTGGTCGTTGGTTGCATCGCGGTATTCAATGCCCAAATCGTAATACTTAATGTCAACATCAAGGTAAGGAAGTATGAGTTTGTCTTTAATAAATTTCCAGATGATGCGCGTCATTTCATCGCCGTCAAGCTCTACAACCGGATTGGCAACTTTAATTTTTTCAGCCATTGATTTTGTTTTTTATGATTGATAAAAACGGGTAGCAAATGTAATGATTCGGTAGTATGAAAACTGATTTTAAAAAGAGAAGCAAAACAAAACCGAATGAAGCCGGCAAGCGTATATACATTCATTGGAACGATTTTCGTTGCCGTAATTTTATAAAATAAAATCCAATTTGTTTATGAGCCGTAACCAACCAATACTATCTTATGTTTTCATGTTGCTGTGCACTGCAGCGTTTGTTTTTATTACGATTAATAAATCTGCTGCAAAAAATAATTTTCATTCCAACAACAAGACTTTTATTACGAATGATACGAGCGTTGCAATAGTATCAACTGTAAAAACAAAAACTTATTTGGCTTTGGGCGATTCCTATACCATTGGTCAGTCGGTTGATTCATCTGAACGTTTCCCTGCGCAAACAGCAGCCATTTTAAAACGCCGGGGCTATAACATTTCATCTATTGATTATATTGCTACTACAGGTTGGAAAACCGTGAATTTACAATGGGCGATTGAGGATTTGCGAACTATAAAAACATACGACGTGGTAACATTATTAATTGGCGTGAACGACCAATATTTAAAGCATGATACCACCGATTATAGAGAGCATTTCACCAATCTTTTGCAAAAAGCAATTCGTTTTGCAGGCAGTGATAACAAGCATGTGTTTGTGCTTTCTATTCCTGATTATGGTGTAACGCCATTTGGCAATACCTTGAAAGAAGTAAGTAAACAAATTGATGAATTTAACGCCATCAATAAAGATGTTTCCAAACAGTTTAATGTAAATTATACCAATATTACCGGCATCAGCCGCTACGATGCGATTGATAGTACGACCATTGCATGGGACGATTTGCATCCTTCGGGCAAGCAGTATGCGCAGTGGGCTTCCGCCTTGGCAGATAAGATGCTGAATGTGCTGGAGTAAATCAACTAACAATTAAAATCGGGATAGATAATTTATGCCGCACCTGGTCAACAGTTGCGCCATACACATAATCTTTAATGCCTCTGTGCCGGTGCGCTCCCATAATAATCATGTCGGCTTTCTCTTGTTTTACAATCCGTAATATTTCGTCAATGCGGTTTTCATAACCCAAAGCAATGGTAATGTTGTAACCCAAATTTTGTAACTGTTTAGCATAATCTTCTAAACGCTCATGGTCGCTGCGAGTTTCAAAATCGTCAGCCGCAGCACCAAAATAATTGGCAGAAGCTGTTTCTACAACGTGGATTAAAACATACGCGGCTTCTCCCCTGCCCTGGCTTACCGCATAGGCAATTAACTTCTCATCCAAATAGCTGAAATCCAATGCCACTGCAATACGCAGCGTTTTAGGAACCGTAAGATTGCGTAACGATTTTTCTTCACTATGCAAACGAATGCTCTTTCGCGCTTTTTGTTTGTTCATTATTGGCAACAGCGTCATCATCACAAATAAAACAACAAAAACAAAGGCGCCTGTTGCCATCAGAATCTTTATAAACCAATGACCATTTTCTGCGAATGTTGTAATGGTTGTTTCGGCAACTAATTTTATATTCAGATAAACTAAAGCGATAGCAACTAACCAAGCAAAAATTTTTGTGTACAGTTTGATGGCATACTTGCCCATAGTTTGTTTATCACTTACAAAATGGATAAGCGGAATAACCGCAAAACTTAATTGCAGGCTTAATATTACCTGGCTTAATACCAGCAGATCGTTTATTTTTTCTTCACCCGCAATAACAACCACAAGCAACGCCGGAATGATGGCAAGCATCCGGGTTAAAAGCCGCCGCAACATAGGGTTGATGCGAAGCTGCAGATAACCTTCCATTACAATTTGCCCGGCTAACGTGCCCGTAACGGTTGAGCTTTGTCCGGCTGCAATCAAAGCAATGGCAAATAAAACAGGCGCAAGTTTGCTTCCTAATAAACCTTGCAACAACTCATGTGCATCCTGAATGGTGGCTACGTTTTGATGACCTGTTGTAAAGAAAGTAGCCGCCGCTAAAATGAGGATGCATGCGTTTACTACAAAGGCGATATTTAAAGCGATGGCGCTATCAATAAAATTAAATTTGAGTGCGCGTTTGATGCTTGCATCGTCTGCTTTTACCTTGCGTGTTTGCACCAGCGCCGAGTGCAAATACAGGTTGTGCGGCATTACGGTTGCACCAATAACAGCAACGGCTGCATACAAGGCTTGTGCATTTAAAAATGTGGGTTTAAAACCTTTTGCCACTTCATTCCAGGCTGGTTTTGCAAAGAAGATTTCGGCACCAAAAGACAAGCCGATAATGATGATTAAAGCAATAATAAACGCTTCTAATTTTCGGATGCCCAGCTTTTGTAAATAGAACAAAATAAAAGTATCTAAAATGGTAACAGATACACCCCAAACCAGCGGCAACCCGGTTAACAACTGTATGCCAATTGCCATTCCTATCACTTCGGCTAAATCGCAGGCGGCAATAGCAATTTCAGCCAGCAGGTACAAACAAAAATTTACCACTTTCGGATACACTTCGCGGTTAGCCTGCGCCAAGTCTCTTCTTCTTACAATACCCAGCCGCGCACTTAAATTTTGCAGCAGCAAAGCCATCAGGTTGCTCATCAATAATACCCAAATCAAACGATAGCCAAACTGCGAGCCGCCCTGTAAATCGGTTGCCCAATTGCCGGGATCCATATAGCCAACACTCACCATGTAAGCCGGACCTACAAAGGCAAGAAAGCGGCTCCATTTTTTTGTTTTTGAAGTATCAACAGATTCATGCACTTCGCCTAACGAAAGCTGCTGTTTACCTGCCTGCCACTCTGATGTTTTCACCGGTTAAAATTCTGAAATTATTTTTATGATCGCTTATTAAATATAGTTTAAGTGCGTTACTGTAAGCTGCAAAGAAAGATGGAAACGGGAAAGGAAAAAAACGAGAAAAAGAAAACCTATTCATAATTGTATAAAATTTGCTTCGTAGTTATGCCTGTTGGTAATTGTATAAACCATTAACTGATGAACAAATATTTTGGAATCGTTCTTTTATTTTTTATTGTTTCCTGCGGTAATAAAAAGCCATCTCTTTCCGAAAATAAACTGGCAGAGGCTAAAGATTTTTTTGCTCTGTTTTCTAAATTAAAACTTCCCTATAACGCAGCCGATACAAGCCTTTCACACATTGGCGATACCACTGTTTTTAGTTATGAAGTGCTGCAACAATTTGTGCCCGATTCGGCGCTATCATCGCTTCAGTTAAAAAAGAAAACCACATTGCGTTTTCATCCCGTTGGTAAAATCGAAAACAAGTTTGAAACGTATTTGATTATTGCAGCTACTTCCGGCAAAACCGTTTCGCTGTCCGCTTTTTTGTTTAATAATAAAAAACATTTTATCAATCATTTACCGTTAATTTCAAACAGAGATGAAGATGGCTATGTTCACAGTGTTGATATTAATACAGAGCCAACCTTTACCATTACAAAAGATAAAACAGTGAACGACCAATATAGTTATACAAAGCATGGTTATGCTTACAATAGCCCAACAAAAAGCTTTATAGAAGTAGTGAACGCAAGCAACGAAGATGTAAATAAAAACAAAGAAATTATTAACCCCATTGATACTTTAAAAAAGACGTTTAAATACAGTGGCGACTATGCAAAAGATAAAACCAATTTCATTTCGGTAAGAGATGGAAACATTGCAGGCAGATACACTTTTTTTCTTCACTTTGAAAAGAGTACAGGTGATTGCACCGGCGAGTTAAAAGGTACAATGACAATGGTGGATGCAACAAAAGCAGTATTTCAACAAAGTGGCGACCCGTGCGTGATTGATTTTACTTTCAGCAATAATGCAATAAAAGTAAAAGAGCGTGGCAGTTGCGGCAACCATCGCGGCATTACGTGTTTGTTTGATGATAGTTATAAGAAGAAAAGCAGCCCTCATACGCTGAAGGGGAGTTTGAAAACCCGCTCAGAAAAGTGAAGTTTTCTTTTACTCATCATTCATAAATCATAATTCATATTTACAGATGTACATTTCCGAAACTACCACACGTGTACGTTATGCCGAAACCGACCAGATGGGCATTGTGTATTATGGAAATTATGCGCAGTATTTTGAAATTGGTCGAGTAGAAAGTATCCGGCAATTAGGTTATTCTTATAAACAAATGGAAGAAGATGGCGTGATGTTGCCCGTTACGGAATTGAATATTAAATTTCTTCGTTCTGCTTTATATGATGATTTAATAACGATAAAAACAACACTCCGCGAACTGCCTTCCAATCATAAAATCACTTTTCACCAGGAAGTATTTAACGAAGCCCGAAAGCTACTGACAACAGGAACAGTATCGCTTTATTTTTTAGATATTCAAACCAAAAAAAGAGCGATGATACCGGAGAAGATGAGAGAGAAATTAGCGCCATTTTTTGAAACAAAATAGTTTGTTTTTACTCCATTATTTTTCATACAACTTTTCTTTCATCTGGTTTTCTGCCTTCTGTTTTTCAGGCAGTTAATATTGATGCTACGTACGTTCTTTTTGGGTTCGAACATTGTTTCTTAAAAGGGACGATGCAGTGCAAATAAACATATCCGGCTTTCTTTTATGCAAGTTGCCCGCCGCATCTTGCATAACAATAAAAATGCAAACAACTGTTGCAAATGGCAAAAACAAAAAGCGCAGCATAAAAAACAAACCCGACATTTACCCGAAAAAAGTTTTATGGGTTTTGATCAATACCACGAGCCGCCGCGCGACCTGAGCCAGGAAACAAGAACCCTTGCCCGTATGCTGGCGTCGCTTACCGAAGAAGCCGAAGCCATTAACTGGTACGAGCAGCGCATATCGGTAGAAAAAGACAAAGATGCAAAAGCTATTATGCAAAATGCGCAGGAAGAGGAATTTAAGCATTTTGGAATGGATTTAGAATTTCTGCTTCGCAAAATGCCAAAGTGGAAACTCACCTTACAGGCAATTCTTTTTCAACCGGGCAATATTGTGGACCTTGGCGAAAAAGGTGAACACAATGCGGAATAAAATGACTTTCGGTAAAGAATAAAGAATTAGAAAAATCGAAGATTTTTGGATAAATGTTATGTTCTTCGAAGTGTTAGCGCAGCGCACTTATGTTCTCTTATGTTCTTTCTTGTGTTCTTCGAGGTATTAGCGCAGCGCACCTCGAAGAAGGGATAAATCAGGTCTCCGACCTGTTGTTATTTTATTCTTTTTATTATCTTGGCAGCATGGCTTATACCTGTAGTATTTCAGATGGAAGCGCTATGCACTTTATTACCTGCACCGTTGTAAATTGGGTGGATGTATTTACCCGAAAAATGTACACTGACATAATAGAAGACAGTCTGAATTATTGTATTAAAAACAAAGGACTGATTGTATATGGTTATGTAATTATGAGCAATCATGTTCATTTGCTTCTGCAGGCAAAACACAATAACTTGTCTGATGTACTGCGCGATTTTAAAAAGTTTACTTCACAACATATTACCCATGCTATTGAAACAAACGATAAGGAAAGCCGGAAACGGTGGTTGCTTTGGTTGCTAACAAATGAAAAAGCGGCTGATGGCAAACCTGCCTCCTTCCGCTTTTGGCAACCAGATAATCATGCTGAAATTTGTTTTGGTCTTCCTTTCATGTGGCAAAAGCCTTCTTATATTCATAATAATCCCGTGCAGGCAGGTATTGTAGATAAAGAAGAGGAATATAAAAACAGCAGTGCGGCTGACTATTTTCATGGTAAACAAACCGGCAGTGTAAAAATTGACTGGCTCGATCCGATTGTTGTAACAGTGTAGGGTGAGATGTTAGTAGAATGATTCGGAGAATCATTCTATCTTTCCTTCGAGGTGCACTTTGCTAACACCCCGAAGAACCGACGTATAAAAAATATGGGTGATGCCTCCATTTTGAAACGGTTAACTGACGCTGTAACTAACAAAGAAAAGAATAGAAACAAAAATCGGTTCTTCGAGGTGTTAGCGCAGCGCACCTCGAAGATAGGATAAAGCAGGTCTTTGACCGGCTAACCGGCTGATTGTTCATTACGCTGTTATGATTGGGAGAATCATTTTATCTCAGTTTCGAGGTGCGCTGCGCTAACACCTCGAAGAACATGAATTTGCTTTTAATGATAATATTTGTCGATTGCTTTTTGGATTCCGTTTTTATAAATCTGTATGAAAATGGTCTTTATTTCTTCAAAACTAATTTGCTTTTCTTCAAAGGGCGATGAATAAACGACTTTGGGTTTTTCATACTCATTAAAAACTAAAAGTTTTAAAATGCCATCTTTTATTTCTATTCCAGTAACAGGACCGTACTGAAGCCGATTGTCATCATCTAAGACTAAGAATTGTATTATTGATTCAAAGTATAAACTATCATTGTCTATAAGCCAGTATTTGTCTTTTTGTCCGTGATACTTGATTATACTTTTTTCTTCTTCAAGCGTTAAACTTCTTCCTCCCGTGCCAAAAGAATATTTTGAGTTATCCTTTACATACTTCATTGCTTCCCAAGTAGCGAAGCTCTTTATCTTTGAGATTAATCTATTCCTTTCAATTCTGCTAAGATTGTTAATAACAAAATTTATTTTACTACCCTTTATTTCTTCTAAGTCAATTTTTTGCACATTAATTTTAGTATTGGCTTCTGCCAACTCATAACCCGCTTTAACTGCATTTAATCTTTTAATAAGACTTGGGTGGTCTGAAAGAGTGTCATTGTTGTTATTTGCAATTTTAGTGTACAAATTAAGAATCTGATTTAATGATGCGCCATACTTATACATTATGTAACCTGCAAATCTGTCTGCTTCTAATTCCTGGTCTCGACTTAGTTTATAATATTTTAGAATCTCTTCATTGCATTTATTGATATTATAACTCGGACTATCTTTTGCGCAGTATCTTTTGTAAATTGGTTCAAAATTTTCAAAATTTATAGAAAGTGTATGAGCAGAAAGGTGATGACCAATTTCGTGCGCTAGAGCTGTAATAGTTTCAAGCCTTGAAGAATCGCTGTCTAATTTTCTTAAAAATGCATCATCATAGACAATGAATCTAGTACCATTTGAGTCCATCGTTGCATAAGCATTTTCTATATTCTCAGCTCTACAAACAGTAAAGTTCATAGGCAAACCCGCTAATTTCATAAGATTTTCAATTTTTCTGTAAGCATCCTCATTATCATAGAAGCTACAATCAATACTAGCTAAAGTCATAATATTAAAGCTGTCGCTCTTTCCTAAATAACGGAATTTATCTTTGACACATAAAGGCATTGATTGCGAAAAACTTATTGATTTTAAAAGAATTATTACTAAAAACAACAAAATAAGCCTCTTCATATATTTTTATAGATGCCTCTTAATTTATGATTACATAATCTTGCAAAAATAATGTTTCTTACTGCTTTGTTCTTCGACGTGTTAGCGCAGCGCACCTCGAAGATAGAATGAAGCAGGTCTTTGACCGGCTAACCGGCTGATTGTTCATTAGGCTGTTATGATTCACAGAATCATTATATCTCAGTTTCGAGGTACGCTGCGCTAACACCTCGAAAAACGTAAGAAAAACGTAAAAATCAAAAACGTGGCAACACTCGCGGCAGCACGTGAGGGATAAAAGCGGAAATACTTTTTTGTCTGCTCCGGCAAAAAAGATTGCAGCGGATGGCCCGACCCCTTGCGCCTCGCTTGGAGGCACGCCCTGCCCTTTCTTTTTTCTCTTTTTAATCCCGCCTGTAACTTTTACATAAAACCTTCATCCTTACTGCATTTCAGGCAGTTACCATTACTCGTAACCGACATAATTTCCGCATTATCCTTGTGGTTCAGTGTTTGCATTTTATCAGCACTATGAATTTGAATAATTATACCATAAAAGCACAGGAAAGCGTACAAGCTGCCCAGCAAATTGCTTTTAACAATGGTAGCGTGAATATAGAAACTGCCCATTTATTGAAAGCCTTGCTGGACGATGACGACAGTTCTGTAGAATATTTATTGAAGAAAAACGATGTAAACATTCCGTATGTAGAAACTAAGCTGAATGAAAGCATTAACCGGCTGCCTAAAGTGCAGGGCGGACATCCGGCGCAAAGCATGAGCCGCGAAATGAACAATGTGTTGCTGTATGCAACCAACTCACTAAAGCCGTTTGGCGATGAGTTTGTAAGTGTTGAACATTTGTTATTAGCCTTGTTGCATGGAAGCGATGAAACCGCTAAACTGCTGAAAGATGCAGGCTTAACCGAGAAAGGTTTGGTAGCTGCCATTAAAGATTTGCGCAAAGGCTCAACAGTGAATTCGCAAACATCTTCCAACCAGTATAATTTACTTCAAAAATATGCGCGCAACCTTAACGATATGGCGCGCAACGGCAAGTTAGATCCTGTAATTGGCCGCGATGAAGAGATACGCAGAACGCTTCATATTCTTTCGCGCCGCAGTAAAAACAACCCCATTTTAGTGGGTGAGCCGGGCGTTGGTAAAACTGCTATTGCAGAAGGTTTAGCAATCCGAATCATCAATGGTGATGTACCTGATAACTTACGCAGTAAAATTATTTTTGCTTTGGATATGGGTCAGTTGATTGCCGGTGCCAAATACAAAGGTGAGTTTGAAGAAAGATTGAAAGGCGTTGTAAAAGAAGTAGCTGAAAGTGAAGGAGAAATCATCCTTTTTATTGATGAAATTCATTCGCTGGTTGGTGCCGGTGGCGGCGAAGGCGCGATGGATGCAGCCAATATTTTAAAACCTGCATTGGCGCGTGGCGAGTTGAGAGCGATTGGTGCAACTACTTTGAATGAATACCAAAAATATTTTGAAAAAGACAAAGCCCTTGAACGCCGCTTTCAAAAAGTAATTATCAATGAACCGAATGTAGAAGATGCGGTGAGCATTTTGCGCGGCATTAAAGACAAATATGAAACGCACCATCATGTGCGTATAAAAGATGAAGCGATTATTGCTGCGGTTGAATTATCAAACCGTTATATCACCGATCGTTTCTTACCTGACAAAGCCATTGATTTAATTGATGAAAGTGCTGCCAAGCTTAGGCTGGAAATGAATTCTATGCCTGAAGAATTGGATAAATTGGAAAGGGCGATTCGTCAATTAGAAATAGAAAGGGAAGCCATCAAGCGTGAAAATGATGAAGAGAAACTGAAGGAATTAGGACAGGAAATTTCTTTGTTGAGCGTACAACGCGATACTTTAAAAGCGAAGTGGAAAGAAGAAAAAGAAGTGGTTGAAAAAATTCAAAGCGCTAAGGCGAATATTGAAGCTTTAAAATTAGAAGCTGAACGTGCGGAGCGCGATGGCGATTTTGGCAAAGTAGCCGAGATACGCTATGGAAAAATAAAAGAGCAGGAAAAAATTATAACTGATAATTCAAAAGAGTTAGACAGTATTAGCGAACGCAGATTATTAAAAGAAGAAGTAGATGCGGAAGACATTGCAGAAGCTGTTGCAAAAGCTACTGGTATTCCGGTAAGCAAAATGCTGCAAAGCGAAAGAGAAAAGTTATTGAATTTGGAAGATGAATTGCACAAACGTGTAGTAGGGCAAAACGAAGCGATTGAAGCTGTGGCAGATGCCATTCGAAGAAGCCGCGCTGGTTTGCACGATCCAAAAAAACCTATTGGTTCGTTCATCTTTTTAGGAACCACAGGTGTTGGTAAAACAGAGCTGGCAAAAGCGCTTGCTGAATACCTTTTTGATGATGAAAACATGATGACGCGCATAGACATGAGCGAGTACCAGGAAAAACATTCTGTATCTCGTTTGGTGGGTGCGCCTCCCGGTTATGTGGGTTACGATGAAGGCGGACAATTAACAGAAGCCGTGCGCCGCAAACCTTACAGCGTAGTGCTGTTGGATGAAATTGAAAAAGCGCATCCTGATGTTTATAATGTTTTGTTGCAGGTGCTGGATGATGGCCGCTTAACGGATAATAAAGGTCGTGTGGTGAATTTTAAAAATACTATCATTATTATGACGAGCAACATTGGTAGTCATCTCATTCAGGAAACGTTTGAAGACGCGAACGGACATGATTTAGACGTTGTTGCCGAAACAGCAAAAGATAAAGTTTTGGATTTATTGCGGCAAACCATTCGCCCGGAGTTTTTCAATAGAATTGATGAAGTAATTATGTTTCATCCGTTGCAGCGCAAAGAAATTAAAGGTATTATCCGCATACAATTGGATCATTTAAAACGTCTTGTTGCGAACAATGGTGTACAGTTAGAGTTCAGCGATTATGCAATTGAATATTTAGCTGAAAACGGTTATGATGCAACGCTCGGGGCACGTCCTTTAAAGCGTTTGATACAAAAAGAAATCATCAACGGATTAAGCAAGAAAATACTGGCCGGAACAGTTGATAAAACGCAGCCTATGTTGGTAGATGTGTTTGATAACACAGTTGTGTTTAGAAATGATGTGCATGAACGTGCCTAAGCGATTTTAATTTTTCAATAAAAACAAATCCCGGTGTTGATAGCATCGGGATTTTTTATTGTGTAGGATTGATAAGATCAACTATTTTTCAATTACTTCAACTATTTTCAGAATGTACAAGAGTGATTCTTTTTTCCTTTACTTAAAAGAGAAAAACAACAAATCTACAATTGCAACGATGGTTAACGGGAGATATAAATCATACCATAAAATTGAAGTTTGTTTTTACTGCATTCTTACTTCGCTAAACTTTGCAGCACATCATATTTTGTGATGATGTGATAAGCGCCCTGCTCGTCTTTTACCAGCACGGCACCATTTTCTTTGGTGATAAGATTACTTATTTTTTCAACATGCGCATCTAACGATACAGCCGGAAACGCACGCTCCATCACGCTCTCAACCGTTTGGTTGCGAATATTCGGATTGTGAAACACTTGCTTAAACAAACCATTCTCACTTATTGCGCCAACCGGCTCGTTATTTTTTATTACAGGTATGTGTTCAATATCGTACTTCTTCATTAACTCAACCGCTTCGGCTACGGTGTGATTGTGGGCGACGGTTATTAAACGCTTTGTACCACGCCCGTTGATGATGTCTCTACAAGTTTTTACATCTAAAAAGCCACGCTCCATCATCCATTGATCGTTGTAAACTTTGCCAACATAACGGCTGCCGTGATCGCAAAAAATAACTACTGCCAAATCATCTTTTTTCAGGTTATTTTTTAGCTGGAACAAGCCCTGTAAAGCACTGCCCGCGCTGTATCCAACAAAAATGCCTTCTTCTTTGGCAATGCGCCGCGCCATCACCGCACCATCTTTATCGGTTACTCTAACAAATTTATCTATAACATTCATATCATAATTCTGCGGCACAAAATCTTCCCCTATTCCTTCGGTAATGTAAGGGTGAACTTCCTTCATATCTATCTCGCCGGTTTCAAAATATTTGGTAAGCAAAGAGCCATAACTATCTATCGCCCAAACCTGTATTTCGGGCTTCTTTCTTTTCAAATAACTACCTGCGCCTGTAATGGTTCCGCCTGTGCCGGTTGCCACAATAAGGTGCGTAATTTTTCCTTCGGTTTGCTTCCATATTTCAGGTCCGGTTTGCTCGTAATGGGCAAGGCGGTTAGCAAGGTTGTCGTATTGATTTACATAAAAAGAATTGGGTATTTCAGTAGCCAACCGTTTTGAAACAGAATAATAGCTTTTTGGATCATCAGGCTCAACATTCGTAGGGCAAACAATTACTTCGGCGCCCACGGCTTTTAAAATATCAACCTTCTCTTTACTTTGTTTATCGGTTGTGGTGAAGATACATTTATAGCCTTTTACAATCGCCGCCAAAGCTAAACCCATACCGGTGTTGCCGCTCGTGCCTTCAATGATGGTGCCGCCAGGTTTTAGCTTGCCTTCTTCTTCGGCAATCTCAATCATTTTTATCGCCATTCTATCTTTTATTGAATTGCCGGGATTAAAATATTCTACTTTGGCAAGCACGGTGCAAGGCAGTTCTTTTGTTATTTTATTCAGCTTGATTAATGGCGTATTGCCGATGGTTTCTAAAATATTATTGAGCCACATGATGATGATTTGCGGCAAATATAATTTAATGAAAATGGATATAATAGGGAGAGATTTTCCTATGGTTTTTTGGCAAATGTTTTCATTTTATCATTTACATAATACAGCACATCTTCATCGGTTGGATGCTGCCGCAACCATTTATAGGAAGGCGTGTATTGCCGCATAAATCTAACCAGCGAATCGCTTTTTAAACCGGTGATTTGAGAGATTTTTTGCGGCGAAAAACGATAATCTATATATGTCTGGTTTTCTAAATAATTGAAGGTTGAATACGCCTTGTCTCTGTCTTTGGTTCGCTTGCGCGAAAAAGCATCAAGGTTAAGTGCCAAGCCCGCTCCCATGTTATCTGCCTTGCCAACTTTAGGCATTTTACCAATGTCGCCCATATCGCTTACAAACTCTTCGCGGCGGCGCACACTATCCATTTGATAACGTGAGAAACCTGCCGTTGTGGTAACAGTTACATTTGGCAATATTTCGTTAGTGCGAATGAGTTGAATATGCAAGGTATCGGGCAAGCCATACGTTGTTTTTACTGTATCAAAATTATAATTGAAAGCATCAATAAAAATTAAATCGCCGCGCGAAGCCAAGATGCTGAAAAAACCGTTCTGATCAGGGGTTATCATCTTCTTCGTGGTTTCGTTTGAGATGATAGCGTTTACAATAGGAACGCCGGTAATGCTATCGTGCACATAACCTTTTACCAATCGTTTTTGCGCCATTGCATTTAATGAAAACAGTATGATCAAGGCAAATAAAAAGATGTGTTTGGTTTTGTAAATCATGCAAAGAAATTATCAAGAATAATGCCTTTAAAAACCTTGAGGAAGAAGCTATAAGCGTTAAGATGTATTGCTTACAACGTTTTGAATAATGAAATGAAAAGGGCAAAAAAGCAGTAAAAACAAAAGCTATCTCACGCCTAAATTCGATACATCATCTTTGTTACCCACTATCCATTCGTTGGATGAAGATAAAGCCCAGTTCGCGTTTCCGGCTGTTACCGAAATTTTTCTTCTTACCGAATGATCAACCGCAGCGGTAGCAATGTTTGCAATTGTCCAGCTTGTTCCCGGATCAACGCCTATTGCACCAAATACATCAATCACCACATTATCTTTTTCAAGCGCAATGGCATCATCTCCGTTAAATTTACAAACAGATGATTTATGCGCTGTAACACCGGCAGGCAACGGTAAGGAAGCAGAGAAATTTTGTATTACCATAATACCTCCGGCAGGCAATGTTGAACTGCTAAAAAGGGTATCCAGCCTGGCTTGCTTGTTTAGCGACGTTGCCCCGTTTGCATACAATTTTAGTTTGTATCTTGAAAGATCGGCAGCCGCAGAACCGGCGTTGTAAATTTCTAAATATTTGTTGCTGGAAGAGCCTTCTATATATTCTGAAATTAACAAATCAGGAATGGCAGATGGCGTTGTAGCCGTATCATTTACAACATCATTTAAATTGCGGATTTGAAACTGTGAAGTACTTTTATTAAAGCTGCCATAACCTACCCAATCGTTAGCATTGGTTGGTAACAGCGAAGAAGCGAAAACTGCCGATGGAAATGTGTACAAAACAATGTTGCCGCTCCCGTCGGTCACTGTTTGACTACCGCTGTAAGTTGAAGTTCCTGATGCCGTTGCGCCTTTTATTTTTACCAATGTAAACTCAATATCGGATAACGAATTGTTCAATTGTTGGATGGTTACTTCAGCAGGTGCAATGGTTTTATTTGTGGCAACAGGCGCAGGTAATACAAGGTTCTTTCGCATCTTAACCTCAAGCGAGCCATTGTAATTGACTAATGTATCGCCTGTTACATTCAGCATAACCGAATCACCAACGTTGTACGAAACAGGATTGCCCAAATAAACCGAAATACCATGATCACCGTCCTGCAAAACAATACTTCCGCTGGCTATGTTTTTATTTGCTGCATCAGAAATAACAATGCCGCCAATTTGATATGCGCCCAACACAACTTTGCTTCCATTATACAGGGAACGAATGTTTTTTATTGATGTTATTGTTGGAGCAACAGGTGGCGTAACGCTGTTGCAACGAGGGTTGATAAACTGAACATCAGATGTATCGCGAATTACAACCTGCGGTATGATTTTATTGTTGTAAGGACTTTTATAAAAAGCATATACAGCCGTGAGTGAGCCATTGCCATTGGGCACATTTACATTGGCAAAATAACTGTAGCCGCTGGTTCGGATAACCAATGTATCGGCACTGCTGCAACCTTTTACAACAATGCTGCCGGCAGATTTTACAGTGGGTGTTGCATACGCATATGTTTTAGCAGTATCCTTTTCTTTTACTTCAAAATTGGTAAACCGAATAAGTGTGTACGCATATTTGTTGGGGTTATTTTTTACATCAGAAATGGTTACAACAGTTGGCATAACAGGCACATTAATTTCACCTTTTATAACAAAACTATCGAGCAATTTGCTGGTGATGCTCGACACGGCTCCACCATTATCCGGCGAGCCGCCAATGTAAGGCAAGCCGCCATTATCTGCCATATACAAGCCTTTTAATTTTACATAAATTTTCCTGCCGATTGGAAACGATGCATACAAGTTATAATCGTCTATATTTATTGCAATTCCTCCGGTTAAATCCTGAATAATAATTTGCTTATAAAAGTTTCCGCTTGAATCGTTGGCAATTACAACACCGCTGATGATGGCATCATTTGTAAAGGAATTAATGCTGCCCCAAACGTGCGCCTGCTTTACATTTTGAATGGTTGCGTTTGCCGAAATATTGGGTGGAATATATGCCGGTGGAGAATCGAATTTTTTATTGCAGGATAAGACAACAACAATAAAAAAGGTTGCCGCAAAATGCAAACAAAACAAGATTTGGAATGATTTGTTTTTCATAACAATTGAAGTTGAAAATATAGATGCGAATGAATAATGATAGGCTGAACTTTAAAACCGGAGTTGAAAATTGATGAAGTAATTCAAGCCATAAGCATAATAATATTTCGGCGAAAATGTTTTTAAATTCTCTTCCGGCGCCGCCGAAAAATCGTACCGCAATTGCTCGTATCCGCCGGCAATGATGTTTTTATTATTGGTAAGATTATTTATGCTGGCGCTCATCACCCAATAAACCGGATGCTTGCTTTTACCAATGTGAGCATGACGGATACGCCACGAATAACCGGCAAACAAATTAACATCGTACTGCGATGGCAAACGGGTTTGATCTATGATGGCATGAGTTTTTTCGCTGTTAAGATCGTTGGTTCCAGCAGTAGCTGCATAAGTTCTGCGAAGCGGGTTAAAAGAAAGCCATGTTTGGTTGCAATAATTACCTGTAATACTAACAAACCAAAACTTTGGTGAACGATAGGTAATGCCTAAACTATAAGCCTCCTGTGGTGTGCCGGCAATTCTAAAATTTCTTACATACACAGTTGCTTCTTCAACCGTTTGTGCTGTATTATCTATCGTTACAACAGCATGTTGGCGGCTGTTATAATAAGCCCTTCCAACAGCTGCAACCGCGTTAATAGTAACGCTGCTGGTGGCTTTTATTTCGGCACCTAATTCACTTCCAAAATACAATCGGTTACTGTTGCTTAAAGCATAGTTTACAAAGGTTTGATAATTGTCGTAATAAAACGTCATTACATTAAAATGGTGTTGCATCGAAGTATAATAACCTGTGGCTCGTAATTTTATTTTGGGTGCGTTCAACACATAACCGCCTTCTATACTTTGCACCGTTTCGCTGCGCAAATTATTCTGAACATTATCGCGTGTGCGCGGCGAAACAAAAACATCTTCAAAGTAAGGCGAGCGGGTTAATAAAGCACCGTTTGCATAAAAATACTTTCGCCCGTTTATTTTATAAGTAATGCCGCCTTTTACAGCATTGTTATCAAAAATATTAACGGCTGATTTGCCAAATGAGTTGTTTGGAAACAAGCCGTTACGCACATTGCCAACACGCCAGAATTTGGTTTGCGATACTTCGGCAGCGGCATAAAAATCTATCTTACGTAAAGTAAAAACAAACTGCACCCATTCCTGAGGTTTGTTTATATTGATGTTATAATCATTACCATATTTATCGCCTTTATAAACGATGCGGTTTGGGTGATTCAAATCGTTTTGATAGGCATCTTTGTCATTCGGAAAATCGCGTTGCGCAAACGAATTAAAGTTCATCCAAAACTGTCCGCCCATTAAATCATTTATTCTTTGAAAATAATGATTTCTTGTAGATTGAAACGAAACGCCACCCGTTAATTTCACATGCTCACTTACTGAAGTGTTTATAACAGCATTTGCGGCAAAACGCTTTGCGTTGATTATGCGTTCGCCCAAAATATAATAAGAACGATTGCCGGTTATGATGTTGCCTGCAATGCCATTTGCATCTTTAATTGTTGCGGTATTGCTGCGGTTGATATTGTAAAAGTTATTCCAGTTCATTTGTCTTGCCGCTTCGTTATTCATCATCACATTTTTTATTTGTTCAGCCGATGCATCGTTTTCTTTTACTTCATAATAACTGGGCAGATTGCGATAGTAATCCGGTCGCGGATCAGGAGTGTTATACCAGTCGATATTTGATGAAGATTGCTCACCAAACGAATACATAACGGATGATGTTAAGCTGGTTTTGTTGTTGATGTGATAATCGTGCGAGAGGATAAAAACTGGCTGATTTGTTTTTGCCACATTTGCATTGCGCTTCTTGCCGTTTTGATAACCCCACGATGGATTGTAATAACGTGTTCCTGCAAGGTTCATCATCTCTTGTGTAGTGGCGCTTTGCCTTCCGTTTATCGAAGGCGAACCAAATGCAATGAACGACAGCAGTTGCTTTTCATTTATCTCTTTATCAGCGGCTGCAAGCCAGCTTCCGCCATTATAAAACGTTCCGGCAATGTAGCCTTCATTTGCATACCGGTAGCTGCCTGAGAATGTGAACGCCCAGCCTCTTTTTAATACACCTGTGCTGTGTGTAAACAAAATGGAATGGTTATAATTTCGGTTTGAAAATGCAGTACCGGCAAGGGTTTGCTGTTGCTGCCTGCTTGCGCGAACATCTATATTGGTTGTTGTTGCAAGTGCGCCAAAGGCAAACGTATTGTATCTAATTCCATAGTTTACATCGCGGTTTCTAAACGCATCATTCAAGCCGCTCCACAAGTTCCACGGTGTATTGCCATCACTCAAATTATTCATGGAAATTCCATTGATGTAAACGCTTGAAAAATCGGCATCATAACTCCGTAACCGAAAACGCATAAAATTGAAGTTGAAAGAAGCTGCGCTATAAAAAGGATCTCTTCCTGCTGTGAGCTGCGAAGAAATGCTTTGGCTACCGGCATTGCGAAAATCATTATCCTCTAAAGCAATAGTAGGGATATCATCCTGAATATTATTTTTTATATCTTCTACGTTTGCAGAATCAACATACACCGCAGTATCAGAGGTATTATTTTTAGGTTCGCTTTGGGCTTTTGCGCCTATCATAAGGCTTATGCAAAGGCAAGCCAGCAATAGCTTTTGCAAATAATTGGTTTTGGTTTTCGGGCGACAAGATAAGGCTTAAAATAATTGCTCTTAAATTTAATTCAGCCCTCTTCAAATCATTATTTATTTTTACCGCATTACAGTAACGCACACTGCTTTGATGCAACCGATATCAGTAAACATAAAAGCCAAGAATAACCACAATGCTTTTTAACTCAATCAGCTTTGCAATTTTTTTACCTGTTGTTTTTGTTTTGTACTGGTTTGTTTTTAATAACAATCTAAAATGGCAAAACCTTTTTTTGTTATCCGCCAGTTACTTTTTTTATTCCTGCTGGGATTGGCGTTTTTTATTCCTGCTCGCTTTCTCAACCTTTTTAGATTACTTCACCGGTTTACAAATGTTTAGCGCCAAAACACAAGCAACCAAGAAGTTTTGGTTTTGGTTAAGTGTAATTGTAAACGTAAGTTTTTTAGGGGTTTTTAAATACTACAATTTCTTTTCACAATCGTTTGCAGATGCGGTTTCGCATGTTGGTTTTTACATTAGCCCGTGGACGATAAAAGTAATTTTGCCGGTAGGCATTTCTTTTTACACGTTTCATGGTTTGTCGTATGTGATTGACATTTATAACAATAAAATAAAACCAGAAAAAAACTTTGTTGAGTATGCTTTGTTTGTAAGTTTTTTCCCGTTGTTGGTAGCCGGACCTATTGAAAGAGCCACGCATTTATTGCCACAGGTTAAACAACCCCGGCACTTTGATTACACCAGAGCAGCAGATGGCTTACGGCAAATTTTGTGGGGTTTGTTTAAAAAAATAGCCATTGCCGATAATTGTGCGCAATACGCTAATATTATCTTCAATCATTCCTCTCATTATTCCGGCGCAACCCTTTTGATGGGCGCTTTGTTTTTTACATTTCAGATTTATTGCGACTTCTCCGGTTATTCAGATATCGCCTTAGGCACAGCGCGGTTGTTTGGATTTGAATTGTTGAGAAACTTTGCGTTTCCATATTTTTCAAGAGACATTGCAGAGTTCTGGCGCCGATGGCACATCTCGCTTTCTACCTGGTTTCGCGATTATTTATACATTCCGCTTGGCGGCAGCAAAGGCGGCACATGGATGCGAATACGCAATACGTTTATTATTTTTATTGTGAGCGGTTTTTGGCATGGAGCCAACTGGACGTTTATTGTTTGGGGAGCTTTGAACGCTGTTTATTTTTTGCCACTTTTGCTTACCAATAACAACAGAAATAATTTAGACACAATTGCACAGGGAAAATTGTTTCCATCTTTAAAAGAAACTGTGAGCATGTTTGTAACGTTTGGGTTAACTGTGATAGCCTGGGTGTTCTTCCGGTCAAGAAGCATCAGCCAGGCAACTTCGTTTGTGTACAACATGATAAAAGGTTTGTTTCATGCATCAACCTATAAAGAAGCAGGCAGCTTTATTTCTGGTAACATTAAGCCGCTGCTCTTTATATTAATTGGTATTTTTATTTTGGTTGAATGGTTAGGAAGAGAGCAACAATATGCCCTTGCAAATTTGGGAGTGAAATGGAAACGACCTTTCCGTTATGCAATGTATTACGCTTTGATTGTTGCTATTTTTTGGTTTGATAACAAAGAACAATTTATTTACTTCCAGTTTTAGTACAGGCTTATGAGAAAGTTTTTTTATCACTTGCTTTGGTTTATCGTTCCCTTATCTCTTCTTTTTGCTTCAGGTTTGTTTTTACCAACTACGCCGCGCGCTGCAACATCGTTGCTGTTGGCTTCTGTACACAAAGATTCATTGTTGAAAAACACTCCATCACCACGTTTGATTTTTGTAGGCGGATCGAATGTAAGCTTCAGCCTGAACGGAGAGATGATAAAAGATTCGTTACACATTAACCCGGTGAATACAGCTATTCATGCATCGATTGGCTTGAAATTTATGCTCGATAATACCATCCAGTATGTGAAAGCAAATGACACTGTTGTTTTAATTCCGGAGTACGTTCATTTTTACCGCGATTATAATTTTGGCTCGGAATCGCTGCTGCGTATTGTGTACGATGTAAATGCTTCAAAAGCCAAATTATTAAGTGTCGGTCAAATCATCAACCTCATTCCATATTTACCAAAATACACTTTTTCAAAGCTGAAACCGGGTGAGTATTTTGGTGTAACGGAAGACGATATTTACGGCGTAAATTCGTTTGATAAATATGGAGATGCCTATAAACATTGGGGGAAACAAAGAGAACAGTTTATGGCAGATGATAAAATTACGGATGAGTACAACCCAATTGTTATGCAAAAAATAAAGGAGTTTCAATCGGAAATTATAAGAAGAAAAGCGGTATTGTTTGTATCGTTTCCCGGCTACCAGGATAGCTCATATTTACATTCCGTTGAACAAATCAAAAGGATTCAGAAAGAATACATCAAAAACAAATTCAAAATTATAGGTACACCCGAACGTTATATGATACCAGATTCGTTGATGTTTAATACACCTTACCATTTACAAAAAGCGGGTGCCGATTACAGAACAACATTGTTCATTGCTGATTATAAAAAAGCGAGAATGCTTTATAAAAATGAACAGCCATAAGTTTTTTACAAATCAACATCTTTCTAAAATTAACTGTACATCGCTGTCATCCTAATACAAATAAAAAAGTTTTAAGACTTTATACGCTGACTTATCATTTATGACGAGACTTATTTTGCTTTTAGTTTTCATCAGTTTATCCTGTTCTTTATTAGGGCAAAAACAACAATATAAGATAGCCATTGCTGCATTTTATAACTGCGAAAATTTTTATGATACAACCGACAACCTAAACATTGATGATAATGATTTTTTACCCAATGGGATTAAAAATTATACCAGTAAAATTTATAATGATAAAGTAACGCATGTAGCTACCGTGCTATCACAAATCGGCACCGATATAAGTGCAGATGGTGCAGCTTTTATTGGCTTGGCAGAGATAGAAAACGATACAGTGCTGCTTGATTTAGTTCATCATCCATTGCTGCAAAACCGCAACTATAAAATTGTTCATTACAATTCGAAAGATGCCCGCGGTATTGATGTTGCCTTTTTATACAATCCCAAATATTTTACAGTCATCGGAAGTAAAAAACTTCCTGTAAAAATTCATTCCGGCTCATCCGGTTTTTATTTTTCGCGCGATGTGTTGTGGGTGAAAGGAGTGCTGGATGGTGATACTGTTCATGTGTTGGTAAACCATTGGCCCAGCCGCAGAGGCGGCGAGGAGCGTAGCAGCGGAGGAAGGTTTACGGCAGCAGGGGTAAATAAAAACATTATTGATTCTATCCATCACTTTCAACCGGCTCAGAAAATTATTTTGATGGGCGATCTGAACGACGATCCCATCAGTCCGAGCATAACTAAAATACTAAAAGCAAAGGGAAATGTTGATGACGTTCGCAAAGGCGAATTGTACAATCCGTGGGTTGATTTATACAAAAAAGGCAATGGCACTTTGGCATATAGCGATGCGTGGAGTTTGTTTGATCAGATCATTATTAATTATAACTGGCTGCCCAAAAATCAAAGTGGTTATTTTTTTTATCAGCCTCATGTTTTTAAAAAAGATATGATGGTTGAAAATATGGGCAAATACAAAGGCTACCCAATGCGAACGTACGATGGCAACAGCTATCGTGGTGGATACAGCGATCATTTTCCAACCTATCTTGTATTCCTGAAAAAATTATAATAACAAAAAACAAGTGCTGTTAACAGCACTTGTTTTTTGTTGGGAAAGGGCCGTAATATCATCCTTTTACATCACTGTCCTTCTTGTCCATTTTTATTTGTTTTACAGCCACGCCCTGCGGACGTTGTGTAGCGGGAACCGGCAACTGAGCGGGTTCTATTGTTTCCTGCAGCATTCCATCTTCATCAACAGAAAGTGCATGCAAGTAATTGAAATCACCAACCGTAAAATCAGGATTTGTGTATTGGCTAACAACGTATAAATATTTTTCGTTCGGAGAAAAATTCAATGAGAAATCTTGGCTGGTGGTAAACATAGCTCCATTACCCGGATCATACGATGGACCTGAATATTTAAGCGTTAATTTACCCAGATAAACAGGCGATGAAGCAACGCTTGTGTTGTAAATACCAACTGAATTTTCAGCACTGTTCAGCACATACAGCCGGTCGCCTTTTTTATTGGTGCGTACCCAGCAGGCGGCGGCGCCGGCATTTACAGCCGTTTGAAAAGAAAGCTCGCCTGTATTTGTATTAATGTTATAAACACCCACTTTTGCTACAACCGGAAAGCCTACATATAAAGTATTGCTGTGTGGATTTTGCCACAAACCCAATGCACCGCCATCACCCGCAGGCAATGCGTAAGGTGTTCCCCAAACGGGTGATAACAAACCATCATGAATGCGGAAAGAACGCACAGTGCCAACAGGCGGCATCAACGTGAAACTTAAAAAATCGGCACCAAATAAAAACTTTCCGTCATTAGAAACCAATGCCTGTGAAGGCGAACTTCCAACAATAGTTGTAAACGTAGAACCCGCAACCGGCGTCAGTTTGCCTTCGTTGTCAATAGTAAAGGTAGTGTAGTTAGGAGCTTGTGTGATGGGATGAGAAAAATCGGTGCTTTTGTTTACCACAAAGACATACTTTCCTTTTATATCAATACTGGAAGGCGTTTGCCCGCCCGAACAAAACGGCGAGCCTGCAACCGGCGTAAGCCATCCATCGGCGCCAATTGTAAATACCGCGATGGTGTTGGTTCCTGGGTTGATAGCCAGCAAAAATTTGCCGTCTGATGTAAATTTTAATTGCGTATCAGCGTCTTCTGGCCCTAACTTTTGCATCAGGTTGCCAACACCTTCGCCATTGGTATAAAACGGACTGCCATGAAGCGGCACTAAGTTTCCATCGCCGGTGTTTACATAAGCCAGCAACGCATTGTTTTGGTTAGAAAAATCGTTGGTTTCAAGATAAATCACATCAGCATCAATCTTGTTCCCGGGAAGATGACCGTTCACTTTTTGACACGATGCGAATAGAAGTGGTGAAGCAAATAAAGCAGCTTTGATAAATGATGTTTTGCTACCTCGTTTTGTTTGTTGAAATAGCTTTGTAACATTTGGTTTCATAGATAAAATTTGATTACAAAACTATTCTCCTACTTATTGAATAAGTATCACAAAGGCATCACATATTGTACTAAAAGTGTCCTTTTATGAGTTGATGTAAAGGGGAAGCGTGAACATAAAACGGTTGCTTAAACCAGCATTGTTATCAGCAACCAATCTTGAGTTGTGCAAGGCTAAAATTCGTTTTACAATCATCAGTCCCAGCCCGGTATGTGGCTTCGATTGTGATTGCGTAGTGTTTGCTTCTTCAGTGCTATTTATCCAGTTGAGCAAGGCTTGCGAAATAAGCTTGCCATCGTTCTCAAAAATGGCAGTCAACTTCTGATTTTGCTGTTGGAACTTAATTACAATGTGTCCGTTATCAGGCGTGTTTTTTATTGCATTGCCTATCAAATTTTGCAACACACGTTCCATCATTTTGATATCCCCTTTTATCCAGACTACTTCCTGGCAACCCACGCAGGTAAGTTGAATGTTTTTTTGTGCCGCAGCCATTGAAAAGCTATTTGTTATTTCCTGTAAAATTTCAGAAAAAATAAATGGTTCTTCCTGTGGCTTGGCATCAATAGCATCCAGTCTCGATAGCTCAAACAATTGCATTACCATGTTTTCAACCTGCTTAAGTTTGCTTACCACCAACAGCATGTATTCTTTCCTTTTGCTATTGGTAATTCTTTCCTGTTCACTCATCAAAGTTTCGGCATACCCACTGGCTATTGATAATGGTGTTCTTAAATCATGTGAGATATTGGCAATAAAATTTTTCCTTTCCTTTTCAGCCCTCTTTAATTGGCTGATGTGATGCGAAAGCAACTCTGCCATCGCATTAAAAGAAGACGTAACAGGCGTAAACTCATCGTTTTTATTTTCGGTAAAACGGGCTGTGAAGTTACCTTGTTTGTATTCGTTCAAAACACTAACAACCGTACTGTATCTACGTTGCAGCCGCCTGATGTAATAAAAACTAATAGCAAAAGAGGCAATAATAATAAGAGCAAACGCTTCCAGCGCCAGCGTGCCGGCATGGCTCGTAAACAACAGCTCGCTGATGTTGCTATATGCTTTGCTACCTAAGATAACGTAGATGTAACCCAGCTTTTTGTTTTGTTTGATTACTTCGGCGGCAGAAAAAATTTTGCTGTGCTGCGGGTCTTTCGGGTCGGGTGAAGTAATGTAAGCCGTTCCTTTTGAAGCGATAAGTTTGTTGATGTTATCGAGCGGTATATGCCATAGTTTGATGGCACTATCCGGCGCTTCAAAATAAATAACTTTCCCAATACTATCTAAAAAATAAACTTCAATGCTTGGGCTAACTACCATTGCATTGTAAAACACCGAATCGGCTTTGTTTTTATTGATATTATTATCTTCAAAAGGCGATGTAAACTTGGCAATGTGCGCGGCTACATCTTTATTTACCAACTGGGTGCTGGCGTTAAAAAAATAGGTAGCAGATAAATAAGTAATGATAATAAACAACAGGCTAAGCACTGTGATTAGCGAAAACACAAGCAAACCAATGCGCTTAAAAATTGAACTTTTCATGTTATTCTGTAAAACGGTAGCCAACGCCCCATGTGGTTAAAATATAAACAGGTTCGTTTATGTCAGGTTCTATCTTCATGCGCAGCCGGTTGATATGAGAAGTTACCGTATGCTCGTAACCTTTAAACGAATAGCCCCACACATCTTCCAGCATTTGCTGACGACTGAATGTTTTGCCCTGATTGGTAGCTAACAGATAGAGCAAATCAAACTCTTTTACGGTTAATTCAAGATGATTATCGCTAACCATCACCTGTCTTTTTTCTTTGTTGATGAATAAGTTTTTGATGTGAATTTCAGATGCTGCATTCGCGCCGTTTTGTGTTGCATAAGGCTGCTCCAGCCGGCGAAGCATTGCCCTCACTCTTGCCATCAATTCACGTATGCTGAAAGGTTTGGTTACGTAATCATCTGCCCCTAACTCAAGGGCAAGCACCTTATCAATTTCTTCGGCACGCGAGGTAAGCATAATAACCGGCGTAACAATTTTTCTTTGACGAATCCATTTACAGATTTCGATGCCGTCAATATCGGGGAGCATAATATCGAGAAGAATCAAATCATATTGATTGCCTGATAATAAGTTCAATGGCTTTTGTACCCGTTAGGCAGGTAGTGAGATGATAATTGCGGTTCGGTAAAATGCAGCTGCAGCAACTGTACAATATCCGGATCATCTTCTATTAGCAAAAATATGTTTTGTCAGCCATAATGGGCAATTTTTGTTGTTACCAAATGATGCAAATGAAAACGTTTTGTTTTGCTTGTTCTTTGCAACCTGCAAAACACCGCTATTCCTTTGCAATCGGGCGAATTTCTAATTCTCAATTTTTCATAACATTTTTGTTCTGACTGAAGGCAGGTAAATAAAAAAGCCGCATTTGTACAAATGCGGCTCTTCATACTTGAGATATGTTTTATATCACGAGGTTGATCATTTTTCCTTTTATAAAAATGAACTTCTTAATGTCTTTACCATCTATATATTTTTTTACCTTTTCATCGTTCAGCACCTTTGTTTTTGCTTCATTTCCTGATGGCTGATGTCCAAAGGCAACACCATGGTTGTTCGCAGCTTGCCATTGATGCTGACCGGATATTCTTTGGTTGATTCAATTAAATAGGCTTCATTCAATATTGGATAAGTTGCATCCAGAACTGATGTTGTATTGCCCAATTGTTTGTACAATTCTTCTGCAATGTGTGGTGCATACGGCGCGAGCATAACGAGCAACGGCTCTAACACTTCGCGTTTGTTGCATTTGGCATCAGCTCAATTCATTCACGCAAACCATGAAGGCGCTAACGGCTGTATTAAAAGAAAACCGTTCGGTATCGTCTTCTATTTTTTTAATGGCTTTGTGAAGAATTTTGAGTTCGCCCTCACCCCCCCGCCCCTCTCCACGGGTGGAGAGGGGAGCTTGCTCATCATTGAACAAACGCCACAATTTTTTTAAGAAGCGATGCACGCCTTCAATGCCTTTGGTATCCCAGGGTTTGCTTTGCTCTACCGGGACCTAAAAACATTTCGTACATGCGGAAAGTGTCTGCGCCGTATTTATTGACAAGATCATCGGGATTGACTGTGTTGAATTTGGATTTGGACATTTTTTCGGTTTCAACACCGCAGATGTACCTCATCCCCGACCCTTCTCCACGAGTGGAGAAGGGAGAATACAAACTGCCGTCTTCTAAGATAAATTCTGCATTTGCATATTCTCCATTGCGCCATTTTTTAAAAGCTTCAATATTTAATTCAACACCATCAACAATATTTACATCAACGTGAAGTCGGCATACCATGTCAATATTCTATTCACTGTTCTCATTTGAGGCATAACGGTTTAGCTCGGGTTTATTTAAAATTTGTTCTATTACTTATCTCTCTCTTCTCTAAATTATCATTAGAATCTTTTTCACTATAATTGATCTTTTGTATAATTCATTAAGGCAGTAACTAAGTTATTTGAAACAAAAATTGGTTTGTTTATCTGGTTGAACTATTTCTGATCCAAACTGCTATTCGTGAAGTAACCGAAGATATTCTATACACAAACCGTCGAACTTCCCTGAATCATTCCCTGATTCACCAATCTCTTAAACGGTTCATCAAAAGAAATATAATTTCTAAGTCAAATAAAAACTTTTGTCCACATGCGGCTGTATAACAAATGACCAACGGCATGTTCGGTGCCACCAACATATACATCTACCTGGTTCCAGTAATTGCTTATGTTTTTGGCGCAAAATGCTTCATCGTTGTGCGGATCCATGTAACGAAGAAAATACCATGACGAGCCAGCATAGCCGGGCATGGTGTTGGTTTCCCTCATCCCCTGCCCTTCTCCACGAGTGGAGAAGGGAGCATTTGGAACAGCCGCTTTTTGAAGTTTGTTTTTGATGGTATTTATAACAAAGGGAAGATTGTTGAGCACTTCGTCGTTGGTAAAACGAATGACAGTAAAGCCAATTTCGCTCAATACATTCGTTCGGTTTTCATCATATTCTTTCTGCTCTTGACTATTGTGATAACCGCCATCCACTTCAACAATCAAATTGTTTTGCAAAGCAATGAAATCAACTATATACGCATCAATCGGATGCTGTCTTCTAAACTTTACTTCCAACTGATTGCTTCGCAAAGCTTGCCACAATACGCCTTCTGCTTCTGTATAATCTTTTCGCATCAATTTCGCAAGCTCATATTGCACCGGTGTATAAACGCCATACTTCGGAACATTCGCCGCTCCTCGCTTTTCTATTTCTTGCTTGTTTCCCATTTCTGCGGCTGTTCCAAACGCCCCCTTCTCCACCTGTGGAGAAGGGTTGGGGATGAGGACCCACTCCTCCACATTCGCAAGCGGTCCTTCTCCTTCCGGACCCGGACCATACTTTTCAACATACGGCAATTCCAAAGGAAGTTCACTTTCATCTAATGGATAAGCAATACCATCGTTCCAAACAATCGGGAATGGTTCGCCCCAATACCGTTGCCGGCTAAACGCAGCATCACGCATTTTGTAATTCACTTTGCGTTTGCCATCTCCAAATTGTTCTAAA
>CBDCBH010000001.1:0-153597 GCA_965214235.1 Ilyomonas sp. | reverse complement strand
TTGTACAACAAAATAATTTTTTCATTGCTGCTAAAAATTACTTTCAATCGTTTGGCGCGTTGCACATAAAGCGCTTGTTGTTTGCTTAATTTTTTTGTTAGTTAATTATGTTTTAGTTGCGGCGAATCCAATGCAAACATAAACAAGCGAAGCGAAGCTGCAGCCATAATGTGATTAAATTTACCTGTAAATAAAATTAAGATTTGTTTAAACAAACATCCGTTTGTTGATGTAACCAATACCAATTACTACCTGAACATTTAGTGATGTTAGATAGAAAACAATACCTGTAAACAGAATAATGAAACATACATTATAAACAAGGGAATGTAAAATGTAACTGTATTAAAAACAGGTTTGTGGAGAACGAAAGAGAAATGATGTAAAAACAAAAGGTAAGAAGAATAGATGGAAACCGGGTTAATACACCTGTTGGTTTTATAATACAAATGATATGAATAGGATGAGTAAATTATAACCCATCTTACAATTGTTTGGGCGACATGTGAACATCAAACTATACAGATATTTTTATCAAATTTTAAATGCTTATACTTTAAATAAAAAGTTAGTTGATTCAAGTTTTCATCATGAATTTTCTTTCCTTGCAGTAACGAAATGAGCCTGCCATCTGATAATTATGCACGAACAGAAAAGCAGCTCTTATATAACAACCAAAGCCGTACACGATATTTGTAACGGGTAGAATACAGTATAAAATAACAATCCATACATTACACAAAAAAAGTAGACATTTGCAGCCCATTACAGTAAGAACAAATGCAGCAAAAACATGTAAACGATGTATAACTTACCCAATATAACGTATGAAGACGAACGACTTTCTGAATTAAGAAAATACCACATCCTCGATACTTTAACTGAAGAAGATTATGAACATGTTACATTTCTGGCTTCGGTAATTTGAAAAGTGCCCATTGCACTAATTTCTTTTGTAGATAAAGACAGGCAATGGTTTAAGTCGCACAGGGGACTTCCGGTTTCAGAAACCAGCCGCGAATACTCGTTTTGTGCGCACGCGCTTAACGCTCCGGAAGAAATAATGATCATTCAGGATTCGCGCACTGATGACAGGTTTAAAAACAACCCGCTGGTTACCGGCGATCCAAATATTGTTTTTTATGCAGGCTTTCCACTGGTGAATAAAGCAGGCTACGGCCTGGGAACGGTGTGCGTTATTGACAGAGAAAAAAGAACACTTGATGAAGACCAGGTAAAAGCGATACAAAGCTTATCGAAGCAGGTAATGAACCTGTTGGAACTTGGCAAAGCGAAGCACGAATTAGAAACCACCAAACATAAGCTGGAGGCTCAAAACGCACTGTTAGATCAGTTTGCTATGGTGGTGGCGCACGATATAAAATCGCCGCTGGCAACAGTGCTTTCTGCCAATGAAATGCTGAATGATATTTATAAAAAAAAGGGAGATGAAGATACCATTCAGTTACTTTCTGCAAGTACTGTTTCGGCTAAAAAAATAAAGTCGTTGGTAGATGGTATTTTAGCTTATTACAAAGAAGGCAGCAGCGAAGATGCGTATGAAGAAATTAACCTGCCGCAGTTTTTTGAGGGATTTAAACAAACCATCTTGTTACCAAAACCCTGGAAGCTGCATTGCAATTTAGAAAACGAAACTATCCGGTTTAATAAAGTTCAGTTGGAGCAAATATTTTTCAATCTTATCAGCAATGGCATTCGTTACAACAACAGCCAGATGGCTGAAATTAGTATTGACAGTAAAGAAACACATCACTTCTATCATTTCGCAGTAAGCGATAATGGTATTGGTATTAAAAAAGAAAACCACGAAGCTATTTTCAACCTGTTTGCAACGCTCTCTGCTAAGGATACTTTTAACGTAAAAGGTTCTGGTATTGGTTTGCCTACGGTGAAAAAAATAATAGGAATTTCGGGTGGAGCTATTGCGGTAAATTCAGAGGAAGGAAAGGGAACTACGTTTTCTTTTACTCTAAAAAAATAAACCGTTTTTACATAAGCCAAGCACCAAAAAGAAATTCAACTCCTTTAGCAGAAGCGATAAAAACAACTTCAACAATCGCTCGTCATTCTGCAAATATCCTCAATCCGGGTGATGAAGTATTATCAAACCAGCAATGGCTTTGGGTGAAATAAAAAAAGAGAGTAAAAACAAACGTCAATCAAACAACCCTTTTTATATCAAAAACAAAAGGCTGTATCGCGGCTTTAACCTTGCACATAAAGCCGCCGCAATCACTCCACAAATGCAACAATGTTATGGCTGCAATTGTGGAATGAAGACAAGTTCATTATACCCATTAAAGTACCACCTGCCATTAAAGTAACTGCAATAAAAGAGTTTACACAACACACTATTTATTGAAGTGATTCCTGCATCTTTTTTGCTTGAAATCAGCTTACGTTAATTCGTTAATAATAAATATGGATGAAAGTATCGTTTCTACCAACGGAAACAAATCTGAAGCAAAAGAAAACGGGCACACGCCACGCAACAGCCCCGGGCAAAAAAAGGAAGTTCCAAATATGCCTTTTCCTCTTATCGTTATTGGTGCATCGTCCGGCGGTTTGGAGGCTATCAAAAAAGTAATGGCAGGCTTACCTAAAAACTTAGGCGCAGCCGTGTTTATAGTGTGGCACATGGCGCCCGATGTGCGGGGCATTTTGCCGTATATCCTCAATAAATACGAAACACTTTATGCCGCCCACGCGTTTGATGGTGAAGAAATAACAGCCAACCGTATTTATGTTGCTCCGCCCGATCATCACATGCTGATAGAAGGAAGTAAACTGCGCGTATCAAAAGGTCCGAAAGAAAACCACTTTCGTCCTGCGGTAGATCCGCTGTTTCGCTCGGCTGCCTTTTATTATGGTACGCACGTTATTGGAGTTATTTTATCCGGTGCGCTGGACGATGGTACCTCTGGTTTGTACTCCATAAAAGAGAATGGCGGTATTGCTATTATACAAGACCCGTTTGATGCCGAAGTGCCGTCTATGCCGGAAAGTGCGGCACGTCATGTGAATATAGATTACAGTGTGCCGGTGGCAGAATTACCCAATTTACTGATACGTTTACTAAAAGAAAAGGCAATGAAGATGCCGGTGTTAGTTATGAAAAACGATAATAACGCAGACCTTGAAATTCGTATTGCAGGCGGTGAAGCAGGCTTTGAAGAAAGTGTGATGAAGCTGGGTGAGTTATCGCCTTTCGCCTGCCCCGAATGTCATGGCGTATTAACAGCCATTAACGAAGGCACACTAAAACGTTACCGTTGCCATACGGGTCATGCTTTTTCAATAGATACCTTGCTTACCGTAATGACGGAACATATTGAGGACATTTTGTGGAGCGCCATCCGCAGCATCAAAGAAACCACAATCTTACTGAATACCATTGGCGACCATTATGCTGGAAGCAACAACCCCAAGCTGGCTGGATTGTACTTTAGAAAAGCGCAGGAAGCCGAGCAGCGTGCAATAGTTGTAAAAAGCGTTGTAACCTACCATGAACAATAGAATAAAGACAGTCTTCTGCGCCAAGCCGAAGGAGAAGAATAAAAAGAAGTGGCAAATAATAAACGAGCTTATAAAAAAAGCATTCTTCTATAATCTTACTTTGTCATTCCGCAAAACTGCGGGTATAATGTATTTACTACCAACTATCATCTATTAATTATTTTATTCCGGCATTTGCGCATTAAAATAACAACCTCATAAACCTACCAATGGTTGCAATGGCACTAAAAATGCAATGTATAATTGCATTATAAAAAACTACAGAATAAGATACACTGGTAAAGTAGCAAACAAAGCCGGGTGCGCAAATAAACTTATCATTCCTCTTTCTCAATTATCAGAATACAGGCTGCCATAAAATTTATTGTAAAACACCTTATCCTTTGTTTCTGTTACGCAAAAAGCTTTATCTTGTTCTCGCACTTTCGAAAAACACAAAATGGATACTTCCAGTTCAACAAATAATTCCCCAATATCTAAAAAAAAAGATAATCATTTCCTTGTGGCCGGTATTGGTGCATCAGCCGGCGGCATTCAGGCGCTCCGCACTTTTTTCGGGAACGTGCCGGAAGATAGCGGCATTGCTTATGTTGTTATCCTGCACCTATCGCCCGACCATGATAGTCAGCTTGCGAAAGTGTTAGGTGCCGTAGCCAAAATTCCGGTTACGCAGGTTACGGAAAAAACAACTGTACAGCCCAACCACATATATGTAGTGCCGCCCAATCAGCATCTTGAAATGAAGGATAGCGAAATCATGGTATCGCCAAACTTACAGACATCTGAAAGGCGTGCTCCTGTAGATATTTTTTTTCGCTCCCTGGCAGAGTCGCACAAGGCACTTGCAGTTGCCGTGGTGCTGTCGGGCACGGGCGCTAACGGCAGCATGGGTATAAAACGAATAAATGAAAACGGTGGAGCTGTGTTTGTACAAAACCCACGTGAAGCTGAATATTCCGATATGCCGCGCCATTCCATTGCTACCGAACTGGTAGATGAGATATTAAACGTAGCCAGTATTCCAGCAAAAATTATTGCATATAAAGAAAGCATAGGCAAAGTAGGCATTCCGGTAACACAAAACTCATTAGAAGAAAATCAGCAGGCTGCGCTTCGCGATATCTTTACGCAACTTCGCATTCGCACCGGTCACGATTTTTCTAATTATAAAAGAGCCACCGTTTTGCGCCGTATTGAGCGCCGCATTAATGTGCGCAATCTGCCTTCCCTGTTAGCTTATTCGGTTTTTTTAAATGAAACGCCTGAAGAAGCGCAGGCATTGCTGAAAGACTTATTGATTTCGGTTACCAATTTTTTTCGCGATAAAGAAGCGTTTTATTATTTGGAAACAAACATCATTCCCCGCCTTATTCAGAATAAGAAAAAAGACGAGCCGCTACGCGTGTGGGTAGCTGGTTGCGCCACCGGCGAAGAAGCGTATTCCGTTGCCATGTTATTAATAGAAAAGATGGAAGGAAAAAAAGAGCTTTCGCAGGTGCAGATATTCGCCACCGATATAGATGAAACTGCTCTTGCTACCGCACGGGATGGTTTTTATACGCTGAACGATGCGGCAGACGTAAGCCCCGACAGGCTACGCCGCTTCTTTACTCCTGAATCAGAGGGCTACCGGGTAAAAAGAGAACTGCGTGAAATGGTCCTCTTTGCGATGCACAATGTTATTAAAGACCCTCCTTTTTCACGCCTTGATATGATTACGTGCCGTAACATACTCATTTATCTGAATGGCGGGGCGCAAAACCGCGTAATGGAAACGTTTCATTTTGCGCTTAACCCAGGTTGTTATTTGTTTTTGGGTTCCAGCGAATCGGTTGACGGAGCTAACGATTTGTTTGTTCCCGTTAACAAGCAGTACCAGGTATTTCAAAGCCGCGAAGCAGCTAAAAGAGGCATTCCGTTTCCCGATAATACATTGCCTTCTTCTTTACAGTTAAAAACTTCCGGAGTAAATAGCAGGCATGCAAAAGGAAACAACGAACAGGAAACCCGTGCGTTTGAGCGCATTTCAATGGGTAACCTGCACCAGCGCTTGCTGGAGCAATATGCACCGCCATCAATTGTGGTAAATGAAAACCATGAGGTTGTACACGTGTCAGATACTGCCGGACGTTTTTTGCAGATGGGGGGCGGCGAACCCACTACGGATATATTGAAGTTAATCAGGCAGGATTTACACCTTCCATTGCGTACCGCTTTATACCAGGCAGTGCAAAAAGGAACGAATGTAGAAGTAAAAAATCTTGCATTACAGATAAACGGTCGTGCAGAAGTAATCAATCTTCATGTTCGTCCGGTTCTTCGTCCAAACGATACTGCGCGTGGTTTTCTTTTACTTGTTTTTGAAACTCCGCATGAAACAGTGCTCAAAGATGCCATTGAAATTTTTCCGGCATCGGCAGAAGCGCTAACGCTTCAATTTGAAGAAGAAATCAACAACCTGAAAACGCAGCTTCGTTCCTCAAACGAGCAGTTTGAAGTGCAGACAGAAGAATTAAAAGCCTCGAATGAAGAGCTGCAGGCAATGAATGAAGAGCTACGCTCTGCCGCAGAAGAATTAGAAACCAGTAAAGAAGAACTACAGAGCATTAATGAAGAATTAATTACTGTAAACCAGGAACTAAAAATAAAAATTGAAGAAATATCGCAGGCGAACAACGACTTCCAAAACCTGATTAATTCAGCAGATATCGGCACCGTTTTCTTAGATCGTAATTTTCGCGTTAAAATGTTTACGCCTGCTGCCCGTTCTATCTTTAATTTAATTCCGGCTGATATGGGACGACCCTTATCAGATATTACCGGAAAATTAGAATATGCCGAATTGGCGAGAGACGTGGAAATGGCGGTGGAAAAACTGCAACCTATTGAGCGTGAAGTAAGCATTTCCGGCGGCACCACGTATCTTATGCAGGTTTCTCCCTACCGCACAGCGGAAGACCACATTAACGGCGTTGTAATTGCCTTCATAAACATATCGCAACGCAAAAAAACTGAAGGAGCCCTGCTCGATTCCTTACAACGAACAAAAGAGATTTTAGAAAGCATCAGTGATGCATTTTATGCCGTTGACGAAAACTTTGTATTTACTTATATAAATAAAAAAGCAGAAGAATTATGGAACAGAAAATCTAATTCGCTGTTGGGTAAACATATCTGGACGGAGTTTCCCGATGCGGTAAACAGTGAATCTTACCAGAGGCAATGGCAAGTAATGAAAGAAAAGAAAGCTCTTCGTTTTGAAACGTTATCAAAGCTGTTTGATCGCTGGGTAGAAGTGAATTTGTACCCGAATGAAGGAGGCGGACTGTTGTGCTACTTTCATGATATAACAGAACGAAAAGAAATGGACGATGCGCTACGCAGCAGCGAAGATCATTACCGGGCCATTTTTTACCAGGCAACCGCCGGTGTAGCAGAAATGGATACCAATGGTAACTTTATAATGGTAAATCAACCTTTCTGTGCCACAATTGGGTACACTGAAGAAGAATTATTGAAAATGAATGTGAGCGAAATTACCTATGTCGATGACAAACCGCACTGCGAAGAATTAATAAAAGTAATAGCCGATAACGGCAGCCGCTCTTTTAACAACGAAAAGCGGCTTGTACGCAAAGATGGCACTCCGGTATGGATATCAGACAGCATTGCAGGCATCCGTGATAAAAATGGAAAAACCATTAGCCTTGTAACCGTAGGTATAGACATTAATAACCGCAAGGAAACAGAGCGAATTTTGCACGAGAGTGAAGAACGCTACCGCATTGCCTTAGAAGCCGGCGAACTGGCGACCTGGGACTGGAATGTTGTTACCAATAAAGTAGTTTGGAACGAGCAGCATTATAATTTATTTGGTATTAATCATAAAGAAAACTACATAGAACCGGCATACTTCTTAAATTCTGTTTTTCCGGAAGATGTGCAATATGTGAGAAAACAACTTGCAGAAGTACTTGGTAAAACGGGAATATACATTGCGGAGTTTCGCATTGTGCGGGAAGACAATAAAGAGACGCGATGGATGAATGGTTACGGTAGGGTAACAGAAAGAGTAGATGGTAAGCCCACGAGAGTATCGGGCGTTATGTTCGATAGCACCGATCGCCGAAAAGCTGAAGACAGCCTTGAAGCAGCACAAAACAGTTTGAATGCTGCATTAGAGGCGGCTAAAATGGGTGTTTGGACGATGGATTTAAAAACCGGATATGTTGACAGAAGCACACGCCACGACCAGTTGCTCGGTCATCACTCTAAGCAGGAAGAATGGAGCATAGAAAAAGCTAAACAGAACATTATTGAAGATGATAAACCAAAGTACGATGAAGCCCATAAAAACCTGATTTCCAATGGCGTATTTCAATTAGAAGTTCGTGTAAAGCAAACGGACGGAAGTATTTGCTGGATACATTATTTCGGGCGCACTTTCGTCGATAAAGAAAAGCAGGAACAAGCCGCTGGCGTTATTTTCGATATTACCGACAGAAAAACAACAGAAAAACAAAAGGACGAATTTATAGGCGTAGCCAGCCATGAATTAAAAACGCCGGTAACCAGCATTAAAGCTTACGCAGAAATTTTGCAGGAAATGTTTACCGAAGCAAAAGACTATGAGTCTGCCAACCTGATGAGCAAGTTAGATAGTCAGGTGGACAGGCTTACCGGGCTAATTAAAAATTTGCTTGATGTAACAAAAGTATCGGAAGGGCAACTTGAACTGACAACTGAAGCGTTCAGTATTGAAGCTATGACGAAGGAAATAGTGGAAGAAATGCAGCGTACCACACGGCAGCAGGAAATTAAACTTTTTATCACACCATTACCCGAAATAGTGGGCGATAAAGAACGCATCGGGCAGGTGCTTACCAATCTTCTTTCCAACGCAATTAAGTATTCTACAGCTGAAAAGGAAATTAGAGTAAAAACAAACTTTGAAGATGGTAAAGCGTTTATCTCCGTTCAGGATTTTGGCATTGGCATGTCGGCAGGCACGCTAAGTCGTTTGTTCGAGCGGTTTTTCCGTTCCGATAATCCTTCTGTCCGCTCTTACCCGGGGCTTGGCTTAGGTTTATTTATTTCTATGGAAATTATGAAGCGGCACAAAGGAACCATAACTGTACAAAGCGAAAAAGGAAAAGGCTCCATCTTTACAATGATTTTACCGGTTGTATAACCGATGAAAAGGTTCATGCGCGAATAAAGTTAAGCTCAATATCAAATACAAAATGAAGTAAAAGAAAACCTATTTTGTTGAAGATGATTTTGGTGTTCAGAATAGCAGTTAATTTATGGTTTAAAAAAGCGGGCTTTGCAAAAAAATTTATTGAAAAGAAGTAATAAACTGTTGCGCGTATAGCTTTATTTACGCTTTGCTTATCTCTCCAATTGCTTTGGCTGCAATCCATCCGCTTGTCCACGCATGTTGAAAGTTAAAACCGCCGGTGATACCATCAACATTCATTACTTCACCTGCAAAAAACAAATGAGATACTTTGCGGCTTTGCATGGTAGAAGGTTCAATTTCAGATAACTGTATGCCGCCACAAGTAACAAACTCTTCTTTAAATGTTGTTTTGCCACTTACCGCAAACACTTGCGCGGTAAGCGTTTGAACCAGTTTGTTTCTATCTTTAGAAGAGATGTTCGACCAACGTGTTTCCCCAGTGATGCTGGCTTGCTGCAACAGATATTGCCAAAGGCGGGACGGTAAAAGAAAAGGATTTTTTTGATGAAGAAATTGCGATGATGCCTGTTGTTGTAGCGATGCCCATTGTTCGCGCAACGATTGATCCGTATAATCAGAAATCCAGTTTATGATTACTGAGAATTGATATTGCTGTTCTGCCAGTTCTCTTGCGCCATAAGCCGATAATTTTAAAACCGCCGGACCGCTTAACCCCCAATGCGTAATTAAAATAGCGCCGCGTTGAGACAGCTTTGTTCCCGTAATTTTTACAGTTGCATTGTCAACGCTTACACCCATTAATTGCGTAATGTTATTGTTAGGTATATTAAAAGTAAACAACGAAGGAACAGGCGTTTGTATGGAATGCCCTAACTGATGGAGCCAATCAAACTGTTGCAGCTTTGGAAAGCCGCCACAGGCAATGCAAACATAATCGGCTTTATATTGTTTTTCATTTACTGTAAAAATGCCGAAGTTTTCATTGTTGTGTTCAACTTTTTTTACATCGGCATTCATTATAATTTCAACACTGTATTTATTCGCTTCGCGAAGCAAACAATCAACAATAGTTTGTGACGAATTGGTTGCAGGAAACATACGCCCGTCTTTCTCCCCTTTTATGTTTACACCACGTTCTTCAAACCAGTCAATCGTATTTTTTGTGTTGAAATGATACAACGCCTTCTTTAAAAAATGATTGCCGCGGGGATATTTGGTAATCAGCTCAGAAACATCAAAACAGTTGTGCGTTACATTGCATCTTCCACCGCCGCTTACCTTTACTTTGCTTAAAAGTTTATTCGATTTTTCAAGAATAATAACTTGTAGCGATGGGTTATTTTTTGCTGCATTTACAGCGCAAAAAAAACCTGCCGCGCCACCACCAATAACAATAAGTGTTTTGTAAAACATTATAAAATGATCCAAGTTCAGTGTAAAAACAAACCTTCTAAATAAAACGAGAATATCAATTGTTATAATAACTCGTATTCAAATTCGGGTTTCTTTTTTCAGCCGCTTCAATAATGCTGTAATCAGATAAAATAAAAGCTTTGTTTTTCTTTACACAAACGTCATGTTCAAAATGAACAGAAGGCTTGCCATCGCGGGTGCGTATCGTCCAGCCATCATTGTCAGTATAAACTTCTTTGCCACCCATGTTAATCATTGGCTCAATTGCCAGCACCAGGTTTTCATTTAGCTTAGGTCCATTGCCACGCTTGCCGTAGTTGGGCATTTGCGGGTCTTCGTGCAGACTTCTTCCTAAACCATGCCCTACCAATTCGCGCACTACGCCATAGCCGTTTTTCTTTTCTGTATGTTCTTGTATGGCATAGGCAATATCACCAATGCGGTTACCAACAACCGCTTTTTCAATGCCCTTGTACAATGATTGTTTTGTAACACGAACCAATTTCAAAACTTCATCAGTTGCCTCACCTAAAATAAAGGTATAGGCATGATCGCCGTGCCAGCCGTTAAGGATAACACCTAAATCAATCGTAACAATATCGCCTTCATGTAAGGGCTTATCATTAGGAAAACCATGTACAACAACATCGTTCACAGAAGCATTTATGTTGTGCGGGTAACCTTTGTAATTTTTAAATGAAGGAACCGCATTATAATCGCGCACAAATGTGTTACACAAAGCATCGAGTTGCATTGTGGTAATACCAGGCTTCAATACTTTGGCAACCTCTGTTAGTGTTTTGCTTACTAACTCTGCGCTTTGTTTCATCAGCGCAATTTCAGACTCTGTTTTATAAAAAATCATGTTTTTAATATGACTCATTGTTCATGAATATGGATAAAAAAGCCTGTCGTGTTACAGACAGGCTTCGTATAAAATCTTTATATTTTGAATGAATTAATAACCACTTACCGGCGCAGTAGAAGTTTGTCTGCCTTGTAATCGACCGCCTTTCATCAAGCCATCGTATTGGCGCATGAGAAGATGGGTTTCTATTTGCTGCAATGTATCTAAAATAACACCTACCATAATTAACAATGATGTGCCGCCAAAGAAAGAACTAAACTGTTGTGTTACGCCCAACCGTTGGGCAAAGCCTGGAAGAATACCTACAAAAGCAAGAAAAATAGCGCCTGGTAAAGTAATTTTATCCATGATGGCGCCAATGTAATCTGCAGTTGGCTGACCAGGTTTTACTCCGGGAATAAAGCCATTGTTTCGCTTTAAATCTTCACTCATTTGTTTTGGATTGAAGATTAAAGCCGTGTATAAAAACGTAAAGGCAATTACCATTATAGAGTAAATAACCATGTACCATGCGTTGCTGTGATCGCTAAATACTTTTACAATGCCTTGTGCAGAATTGATATTGGTAAAAGAAACCAAAGTTGGTAAAAACATAATGGCTTGCGCAAAGATAATGGGCATTACACCGGCACTGTTTACTTTTAATGGTAAAAACTGACGGGCACCTCCGTACTGGCGATTACCAACAATTTGCTTTGCATAATTTACCGGCACTTTGCGAACGCCTTGCACCAATATAATTAAGCCCATAATAATGGCAATAAGGATGGCAATTTCAATTAAGAAGATTAATAAACCGCCGCCGCCTCTTGTTTGCTTGGCATCAAATTCTTGTATCAGAGCTTGTGGCAATCTGCCCAAAATACCCACCATGATAATGATTGACGTTCCATTACCCAAACCTTTATCTTGTATTTTTTCACCCAGCCACATTACGAACAATGTACCGGCTGTTAGTATGATAATAGTGGAAGCAACAAAATAAGACGTGTAAGATGGAATTAAGGCTTCTGCATAACCCGGCGTTTTTAAATATTGGGTGTAAGCGAACGCCTGAAATAAGGTAACAATAACGGTTAAATAACGAGTCCACTGGTTGATTTTTTTTCTGCCGCTTTCACCTTCTTTTTGTATCTTCTGTAATTGAGGAACCAATATGGTTGCCAACTGCATAAAGATAGAAGCCGAAATATAAGGCATCACACCGAGTGCAAGGATTGAAGCATGAGAAAAACCTCCGCCTGCAAAGGAATCAAACAAACCCAGTAAACCGTTGCTTTGCGATTTGCTGGCAGTGTTTTGAATGATGTTTGGATTTAACCCCGGTAAAATAATCGCATTGCCTAACCGGTATGTAAATAGTAAAGCAAGCGTTACAATAATTTTTGTACGAAGCTCCTCGATTGTCCAAATGTTCCGTAATGTCTGTACAAACTTTTTCACGAATCGTGTATATTGAAGTGTAAATTCTGTAAGCTAAAAAAACGCATCGCTGGTGGATGCGTTTCGCAAATATCGGAAAAATTATTTTATAATTTCAACAGTTCCGCCAGTAGCTTCAATAGCTTCTTTGGCTTTGCCGCTAATGGCGTTTACTTTGAACGAAAGTTTGGCTTTTAATTCACCTGTACCTAAAATTTTTACTTTATCAGTTTTACCAATTAAACCGTTTACATAAAGATTATCAACACTTACTTCGCTAAAGCCATATTTTTCAGTAAGGCTATCCAATTGGCCTAAGTTGAACACTTTATATTCAACACGATTATAGTTTTTGAAACCTCGTTTTGGTAAACGACGCTGAATAGGCATTTGCCCGCCTTCATGTGCATTTTTTCTTTGATATCCGGTACGACTTTGGCTACCTTTATTACCCTTTGTAGAAGTACCGCCTTTACCACTGGCTTCACCACGACCTAATCTTTTTTGCTTGTGCGTAGAACCTTCAGCGGGTTTTAATGTATGTAATTTCATTGTTTATTTGATTTTAAACTGAACGGGAAAATCATCCCTCGCGTGTTTAATTATAAATCATGAATATGAATGATAAGCCCTAAAATACTATTCATGAATTGTAATTTATAATTGCTCAACAGTTACTAAATGATTCACTTTTGTAATCATTCCTAAAATTTGCGGCGTTGCTTCTACTTCGCGTGAAGCATTTAATTTGGTTAACCCTAAAGCTTTTAATGTTTTCTTTTGACGCTCTGGACGGTCAATGCCACTTTTCGTCTGTGTAATTTTAATCTTCGCCATAATATATTTGCAAGGATAATTGTAATGAAAGTAATTGCTTATCCGTTGAAAACTTTCTTTAACTGAATGTTTCTTGTTTTTGCAACAGAGATTGGCTCACGTAACATAGACAAAGCTTTTAAAGTTGCTTTTACCACATTGTGCGGATTGGCTGAACCAAGACTTTTAGCTAATACATCAGTAACGCCGGCACTTTCTAAAACCGCACGCATACTGCCTCCTGCAATTACACCTGTACCATGAGCAGCAGGCTTTATCAGCACTTTAGCTGCGCCTTCTTTAGCAAGCTGGTCATGCGGAATAGTTCCATGCATCACCGGAACTTTCACCAGGTTTTTTTTCGCATCTTCTATACCTTTTGTAATGGCTTCCTGCACTTCTTTAGCTTTGCCTAACCCTTGCCCAACAACGCCGCCTTCGTTACCCACTACAACAAGTGCAGAAAAAGAAAATGTTCTACCACCTTTGGTTGTTTTTACCACGCGGTTAATAGCAACTACTTTTTCTTTTAGCTCTACATCACCGCCTGCTTTTACTTTATTTGGAACTACTTTTGACATGTTTCGATTTGTGATTTATGATTTATGATTTATTACATCATGAATCCGACGTTTAAAATAGTAATCCTGCTTCGCGCGCACCTTCTGCAGCCGCTTTCACACGACCATGATATAAATAACCGCTTCTGTCAAATACAACATTGGTTACGCCTAATTCAGTTGCTTTGCGGGCTATAGCAGAACCAGCAAGTTTAGCTTTGTCTGTTTTACTGCCGCTTTGGGCTTCAATGTCTTTATCTTTGGTTGATGCGCCCGTGATTGTTTTACCACTGGCATCATCTATTAACTGAAGATAAACCGCTGTATTACTACGAAAAACAGACAAGCGTGGCTTTTGCGCGGTGCCCGATACATTTTTACGAATCCTGTAATGTATCTTTTTTCTTCTTATTCCTTTTGTATTCATTGTTCTTTATTTAAAATTTCCTGATACTGCCAGGAAATGAAAAGAATCATTTTATAATTATTTACCAGCGGCTTTACCAGCTTTACGGCGTACCACTTCATCGGTGTACTTAACACCTTTACCTTTATAAGGTTCTGGTTTACGAAGGCTGCGTAGTTTAGCTGCTACCTGACCTATTAATTGTTTGTCCATACCTTCTAAATAGATTTTTGGGTTTTGACCCTTTAATGTTTCAGTAGAAACCTTAAGTTCTTTGGGAACTTCAAAAACAACATTGTGGGAATAACCCAACGAAAGGTCTAACACGTTACCTGTATTGGCTGCTTTATAACCTACGCCCACAAGTTCCAGATTTTTTTTATAACCATCAGTTACACCTTTTACAAGATTGGCAACTAAAGAACGGTACAAGCCATGCATAGCACGATGCCGAATCTGGTCGGTAGCACGGTTCAGATTGATTTCATTGTCCTTTATTTCAACAGAGATATCTCTATCAATAGCCTGTTTTAATTCACCTTTTGGTCCTTTCACACTTACCACATTATCATTACCAATATTTGCAGTTACGCCTTTGGGTAATGTGATAGCTTGTTTTCCTATACGTGACATAAATTTAATTTAAAAAACAGTAATTTAAAATTGATAATGTTGTTCATTGCTTTTCAGTTACCATATAGAAAACTTAGATGGTAACGAACTCATATAATTTGCAAACCATTACGAAATTTTCAAATTGCAATTTATTTATGAAATATAACAAAGCACTTCGCCGCCCACTTTCTGTGACTTTGCCTGTTTATCAGTCATAACACCTTTCGATGTGCTCAAAATTGCGATGCCTAATCCATTAATTACCCTGCGAAAATCATCTGGTTTCGCATATTGACGCAAACCTGGACGACTAACCCGCTCCAAAGTGCGAATCGCAGGTAATTTTGTTGTAAGATCGTACTTTAAAGCAATCTTAATTAAGCCCTGCTTACTGTCATCTTCAAATTTATACTTCAGAATATAACCTTGTTCATATAAGATTTCAGTAATACGCTTTTTCAAATTAGACGCAGGAATTTCAACAATTCTATGCCCGGCTAACTGTGCATTTCTTACACGGGTAAGGAAGTCTGCGATAGGATCAGTTACCATTTTATTGTTAATTGATAATTATAATTGTAATATTTTATTTCAATCAACTGACTATAAACAATAGCCAATTGACAATAGCTTTACCAGCTTGCTTTTTTAACACCTGGTATTTTGCCGTTTAATGCCATATCGCGAAAGGTAATACGCGAAATACCAAAGTAACGAATATAACCTCTTGGACGTCCTGTAAGTTGATCGCGATTTTTTAACCGGACAGGAGAGGCGTTGCGGGGCAGTTTGTCCAAACCCGCATAATCTCCTGCTTCTTTTAAAGCGGCGCGTTTTACTGCATATTTTGCTACCATAGCTTCCCGCTTTCTTTGTCTGGCTTTTATTGATTCTTTTGCCATAATGTTGTATTGATGTTAGTACACTGTACTAAGCTTCCTGATTTTCTTTTTTCATGTTTTTGAAAGGCAAACCCAATTCCTTTAACAGTTCGTAAGCCTCTTCATTGTTTTTGGCAGTAGTAACAAACGTAATATCCATACCAGTAATTTTATTCACCTTATCAATATCAATCTCGGGGAAAATAATTTGTTCAGTAACACCCAAAGTATAGTTACCGCGACCATCAAAAGCTTTATCACTGATACCTTTAAAATCACGTACACGAGGCAATGCAACTGCAATCAAACGATCTAAAAACTCATACATTCTTTCAGCACGTAATGTTACACGCGCACCAATCGGCATGTCTTTACGCAACTTAAAATTTGAAATATCCTTTTTACTTCTTGTAGCAATTGCTTTCTGACCAGTGATGTTGGTTAACTCATCAACTGCAACATCAACTAATTTTTTATCAGCTACAGCTCCGTTCACACCTCGGTTAACACAAATTTTTTCCAGTCTCGGAGTTTGCATCACACTTTTGTAACCAAATTTTTTTACTAATGCAGGTACAACTTCTTTTTTGTATTTATCTGCTAATCTCGGAGTATATTTTACAGTACTCATGATTTAACCGCCTCCCCTGATTTTTTGAATGTGCGAACTAATTTACCTTCTTCGCGGCTGCGCTTCACCTTGGAAGGAGCACCGGCTTTAGCATCCCACAACATTACATTGCTGATATGAATAGGAGCTTCGCGCTTTACCAAACCACCTTTGGTATTCTGCGCTGAAGGCTTTGTATGTTTCGTTATAATATTTACACCTTCTATAACTACACGACCTTTATCAATAACTACTTCTAAAACCTTACGAGGTTTCTTTAAGTCTTTGTCATCACCCGCTATTACGACTACTTCGTCGCCACGTTTGATGTTGTATTTCGGTTTGAATCTGTTACTCATTGTTTTTTATTTACGGAGTAAACCTTTTTTATTATTGTTTCCACCTTCAAAAATCGGGCGGCAAATATACGACTATAATACTTCAGGTGCAAGTGAAATGATCTTCATGTAACCCTTATCACGAAGCTCTCTGGCAACTGGTCCGAAGATACGTGTACCCCGCGGCTCATCAGCATTATTCAACAATACAACTGCGTTGTCATCGAAGCGGATGTAAGAACCATCTTTTCGACGAAGTTTGTTGGTTGTACGCACAATAACAGCCTTTGATATAGTGCCTTTTTTTACGCCACCTGCAGGCAAAGCATCCTTTATAGTTACTACAATCTTATCACCTATTCTTGCATAATCCTGACCGGAATTGCCTAACACCCGAATGCAAAGCACCTCTTTTGCACCACTGTTATCCGCCACGTTTAACCTGCTTTCTTGCTGAATCATTTTTATTAGCTTTAAGCTGTCAGCCATGAGCCGTCAGCATTATAATATAAATTTAAAAAGCATTCAACTGATAGCTCGTAGCCTACAGCTGATAGCATATACTTATTTCGCTTTCTCAATCACTTCAACCAGTCTCCAGCGTTTTGTTTTACTTAACGGACGTGTTTCCATGATTTTTACAACATCACCAATAGTACACTCATTCTTTTCATCATGAGCGTGAAACTTGGTGGTTTTGTTTAGAAATTTACCATAGATAGGATGTTTTACTTTTCTTTCTACTGCAACGGTGATGGTTTTATTCATTTTGTTGCTGCTGACAGTACCTATTCTCGTTTTGCGTAAATTTCTTTGTTCAGCTATTGTATCCATTGTCTTTCATTTTATGCCTTGCGGCAGTCTACAATTAAAAGCGTTATTTACGCCTGTAATAATCTATTTTTTATTTGAGTTTTGATTCTTGCAATATCTTTTCTCAAATTGCGGATGCTCATTGGGTTTTCCAAAGGCGAAATGGCATGTGCAAATTCAAGTTTCTTTAAGCGCACGGTGTCTTCAGTAAGACGTACTTTTAAATCTGCTTCACTGAAATCTTTCAGGCTTTTATTGAACTCATATTTTTTATTTGCCATTGTATTTTGTTTTTATTGATAAAAGAATACAGGGACTATGCCTGAAGGTCTCTTCTAACTACAAATTTTGTTTTGATAGGAAGTTTTTGAGAAGCTAAGTGCATAGCTTCTTTAGCCGTTTCCATTGGCACGCCATCACATTCAAAAATGATACGTCCCGGTTCTACTACCGCAGCCCAAAATTCAGGATTACCTTTACCTTTACCCATACGAACCTCTAATGGCTTCCGGGTAATTGGTTTGTCAGGGAAAATTCTAATCCATACATTGCCTTCACGTTTCATAGCACGTGTTAAAGCTTGGCGAGCGGCTTCAATCTGGCGATTATTTAGCCAGATAGGTTCTTCTGCTTTTAGAGCATAGGAGCCAAATGATATGCTGGTGCCTCTTTTCGCCACATTGCGAATTCGACCTTTCTGTGCTTTTCTATGTTTACTTCTTTTTGGCTGTAACATGTCTAAGTTTTTTATTACTGGCTACCGGTTACCAATTACCAGTGATTCAATTATTGTAAGCCGGAAACCAGCGTTTGGCAACCGGCAACTGAAGTTATCTTCTTGGAGCACCGCCTCCACCTCTCCTATCACCACCGCCTCTGCGGTCTTCTCCACCTCTTCTTTCATTTCCACCACGACGATCATCCCTTCTTTCACCACCGCGATGATCTCCATCTCTCCTGTCGCCGCTTACATCTTTACCACCGATGAAGTTAGGATTCAGATCTCTTTTACCTAATACTTCACCTTTACAAATCCAAACCTTGATGCCGATTTTCCCATACACGGTTTGTGCAAACACGTTGGCATAATCAATGTCCATGCGTAATGTATGCAATGGTACACGACCTTGCATAAATTTTTCGCTACGTGCAATTTCTGCACCGCCTAACCTGCCGCTCAATTGTACTTTAATGCCTTCTGCACCCATACGAAGTGTAGAGGCAACAGCCATTTTTGTAGCACGTTTAAAATTAATACGGTTTTCAATCTGTCGGGCAATGGTATCACCTACAATATTTGCATCCAGCTCGGGACGACGAATCTCTAATATGTTAATCTGAACATCTTCTTTACCTGTTAATTTTTTTAATTCTTCTTTGATACGATCAACTTCTCCGCCGCCTTTACCAATAATGATACCTGGCTTAGAAGTATGAATGGTAACAATCAGTTTCCCTAATGTACGCTCAATAACAATTTTTGAAATACCGCCTTTATTAATACGTGCAGTCAAATATGTTCTGATCTTGTTGTCTTCAATCAGCTTTCCGGCATAATCTTTTTTGCTACCGTACCAATTGCTTTCCCAGCCTCTGATGATGCCTAATCTATTACCAATAGGATTTGCTTTTTGACCCATATTGTATTATTTATTATCCCCATCCTATAAAAGGAGTGTTTAAAAACCACTTTCTGAAGTAGGATTAATTTATTTTATTTTGTTATTAAACAACCGCTTGCCTTACTCTCCTTTAAGAGTTGGGGCTTATTTACTGTCAACGATTAATGTTACATGGTTGCTGCGTTTGCGTACCCGATAGCCACGACCTTGCGGTGCAGGGCGCATACGTTTCAATACTCGTCCACCATCGACAAATACAGTTTTTACAACTAAATTTGAATCAGCAGCACTCCCGCTTGCATTTTTCTGTTCCCAATTATTAATTGCGCTTTTCAGCAACTTGAACAAAGGAACAGCATTGTGCTGCGGATGGAATTCTAAAATAGCCAACGCCTTTTCTACTTCCATCCCGCGAATTACGTCTGCTAACAACCGCATTTTGCGTGGACCTGTAGGATAATTATTTAATTTAGAAACAGCTTCCATTTTTTTAAGTTGTATGTTGTAAGTAATAATTGTAAGTATAAAAACCCTTACTACTTTATACCTAATATTTATTACTCAATTTTTATTTCTTGCTACCAGAATGTCCTCTGAAATTACGGGTAGGAGCAAATTCACCAAGCTTATGCCCTACCATAAATTCTGTTACATAAACCGGAATAAATTTATTTCCGTTATGCACTGCAAACGTATGACCAACGAAGTCAGGCGTGATAGTAGAGCGACGGCTCCATGTTTTGATAACAGTCTTTTTATTCTTCCCTTCATTAATATTCAATACTTTAGTTTCAACATTTGAATCTACGTAAGGACCTTTTTTTATCGAACGACCCATAATAATGAGTTAATTAAAAATTTATAATGATTACGTTCTGTTTATTATTTAAGCGTTAGTTTTTTACCATCTCTGCGCTGAAGAATAAGACTGTCAGAACCTTTATGATGCTTGCGGGTTTTTAACCCTTTTGCATATTTACCGGTACGGCTGCGCGGATGACCACCAGAAGCCTTGCCTTCACCACCGCCCATCGGATGGTCAACCGGGTTCATAGCAACACCACGTACACGAGGACGAACACCTTTCCAACGATTTACACCTGCCTTACCGGCTTGCTCTAAATTATGATCGCTGTTAGAAACTACACCAACAGTAGCATAGCAATTAATCAACACTTTTCTTAATTCACCGCTTGGCATTTTTAATACTGCATATTTTTCTTCCTTATTGGTTAACTGAGCAGAAGAACCTGCGCTACGAGCCATTTTTCCACCTTGTCCCGGCTGCAATTCAATGTTATGAATTACAGTTCCTAAAGGCATGTTTTTCATTTGTAACGCATTACCTAATTCAGGTGCAATTGCATCACCAGCCGTAACAGCAGTCCCGACTTGTATGCCTTGCGGAGCCAGTATATACCTTTTTTCACCATCCGTATATTGTAACAATGCAATGAACGCCGTACGGTTTGGGTCATATTCAATAGAAACCACTTTGGCTTCCATGCCTGTTTTGTTTCGCTTGAAATCTATAATGCGATAATGATGTTTGTTCCCACCGCCCTTGTAGCGCATAGCCCGGCGACCTTGCGCGTTACGCCCACCGGTGCTGTGCTGATGTTCTAATAAGCTTTTTTCAGGCTCATTGGTAGTAATTTCAGCATAAGCGTTTCCAATTCTCCAGCGTGTGCCGGCTGTCATGGGTTTATATTTTTTTAATGCCATAGTAACCCCCATCCCAAAAGGGAAGTTTTAAAGCAAGCCTTTTCGGTGCCTGCAACCATATTTTAAAATTAAAGAACAATCATAATCGTAAGCCTTCCTTCTCCTCTTCAGGGAGAAACCCGGAAGCTAAATATTTGAATACAAATCTATCGTTTCACCTTCTGCTACTGTAACATAAGCTTTTTTATAACCTGGCTTTGTGCCTTTTATAAAGCCAGCTTTTGTAAAGCGTGTTTTATTTTTCCCGGGAACCACAACTGTATTTACATCTTCCACACTTACTCCGTACATATCTTCTACGGCTTTTTTAATCTCCAGCTTGTTTGCCTTTTTAGCTACTTTAAAAGCGTAACGCCTCAATTTTTCCTGCTGATGGTTTACTTTTTCTGTAAGAACCGGCTTTATTAATACTTCAGCTAAATTCATTGTTGATAATAATTGAACGTTTTTATTTATTTTTCATTTATGCTTCAGCTTCTCCTGCCGTTTCTTCTTCACTGAAAATCTTGGCTGCGCTTTCGGTTAGTATTAAAGTATCGGCATTTACAACTTCATATGTATTTAAGTCAGCCAGTAAAGTGCTTTCAACTTTTGACATATTGCGAATACTTAAGTAAACATTATCATTGTAATCCGAAAGAACAATCAATGTTTTTTTACCAGCAATATTCAATGCTTTCAATACATCGCTGAATTGTTTTGTCTTTGGTGCTTCCATGTTAATGTCTTCTATCACCAAAATTGCGTTATCTTTTGCTTTATAAGAAAGTGCGCTTACCTTGGCTAAGTCTTTCACTTTTTTATTTAGCTTAAAATCATAACGGTGTGGCTTCGGTCCGAAGATGGTACCGCCGCCTTTATATAAAGGATTACGAATATTTCCTTTACGCGAACCGCCGGTACCTTTTTGCTTATGCAGCTTGCGGCTGGCGCCCTGCACTTCGGCACGGGTTTTTACTTTGTGCGTACCCTGTCGTTGTGCAGCCTGGTATTGCTTTACAGCAAGATAAAGTACATGATCATTTGGCTCTACTCCAAATATTTCATCCGGCAATTGTATTGTTCTGCCAGTGGTTGCACCTTGTATATTTAAAACTTCTACCTGCATTTGAATTTGTTGATGAATGATTATTTCTGAATTAACACGATAGAGTTATTGTGCCCGGGAACAGAGCCACTAACCAATATATAATTTTTGTCGGGAAATATTTTTACGATTTTGAGACCTTTCATTTTCACACGGTCGTTACCCATGCGACCTGCCATTCTCATTCCTTTGAATACACGGGAAGGATATGAAGAACCGCCGATAGATCCGGGTGCGCGGCTACGGTCGTGCTGACCATGCGATTGCTCACCCACACCATGGAAGCCATGACGTTTTACAACACCCTGAAAACCTCTTCCTTTTGTTGTACCAACCACTTCAACAGTATCGCCTTCGGCAAAAATGTCAACAGTAATTGTATCACCAATATTTTTATTGAGAGAATAATCGCGAAATTCTTTTACGAATTTTTTAGCTGGAGTATTAGCCTTAGCGAAGTGATTGATTTCAGCTTTGAGAGAGTGCTTTTCTTTTTTATCACCAAAACCTAACTGAACAGCATGATAGCCGTCTGTGTCCTGGGTTTTTACCTGTGTTACTACACAAGGGCCGGCTTCAATGATAGTAACAGCGGTTTGCTTTCCGTCTGTTCCAAAGATGCTGGTCATCCCGATTTTTTTACCAATAATACCTTTCATCGTATTTTACGGTTTGTGCCCCGCAGAGGTATTGAGGACATTACACCGATGAAAGTGTAATTCAATCCTTTGTTTTCCGCCGACCTTTTCTTTTGTTTCCCTTTTTATCGGAAGAAGAAGTACCGGTTTTAAACAAACCTCGAAGGGCTTGTTTTTATGTCCTGAAGCCCTAATCCCTAAAAGGAGATTTTTAAACTTCGTTTATTTAGTCAGAGCTCTTTTTTCGCTTTCGCGATTGAGAGATGATTGATTTTTTTAGAACTTTTATTGCCTTTGTTCCTGTTCAAGGGTTAAAGGCATTTCGTTATGCTTTAATCTCTACTTCAACACCGCTAGGCAAATCGAGCTTTGATAAAGCATCTACCGTGCGGGAAGAAGAAGTATAAATATCCAATAAACGTTTGTGCGTAGCCAGTTGAAATTGTTCACGGCTCTTTTTGTTCACATGAGGTGAACGCAGAACAGTGAAAATTTTTGTGTGTGTAGGTAAAGGAATAGGACCTGTAACTACAGCACCTGTGCTGCGAACTGTTTTTACGATCTTTTCGGCAGACTTATCTACTAAACTATGATCGTAAGACTGTAACTTAATGCGTATTCTTTGAGACATTGCCATGAGCCTGATTTCAAATTGGGAGCGCAAAGGTAAAGGGTTGTATCATAACAGACAATACATTTTCAATAATTTTTTATTTTTTATAAATTTTTATGAAAACAAAAGCAAAAGGCTTTGTTTTTATTGCAGATTTACTATGGATTGATGGTACAAAAAATGTTACAATGAGTGATCTTGTTTTTATTCATTTCTATATTTAAAAATTTTTATGAAACAAAAAGTATGGTTTATTACAGGAGCTTCGCGCGGTTTTGGAAAAGTTTGGGCAGAAGCAGCCTTGAAGCGCGGCGATAAAGTTGCAGCTACAGTACGCAAAATTGATACAATAAAAGAATTGCAACACCAGTTCGGCGATTCTTTATTAAAATTGGAATTAGATGTAACCAGTCGGAAAGAATGTTTTGATACATTACAAAAAACAAAAGATCATTTTGGAAGCTTAGATGTTGTTATTAATAATGCCGGTTATGGGCATTTTGGAGCGATTGAAGAAGTAAGCGAGGAAGAAGCGCGTCAGCAAATGGAAACCAATTTCTTTGGCGCTTTGTGGGTAACACAGGCGGCACTGCCAATCATGCGTGAACAAGGGAGTGGTCATATTTTACAAGTCTCAAGCATCGGCGGCATTCTCGCATTTCCAAATATCGGATTGTACAACGCATCCAAATGGGCATTGGAAGCGTTTACCGATTCTTTAAGTAAAGAAGTAATTGATTTTGGTATTCATGTTACATTAGTAGAGCCGGGCGGTTATGATACTGACTGGAGTGGAAGTTCAGCAAAACATTCAAAACCAATTTCTGCTTATGACAAAGTAAGAGAAGCCCGAGCCAAAATGCGCAGTACGATGAAACAAGGCGATCCGAACGCTACCGCAGAAGCCATTTTGAAAGTGGTAGATGCAGAGCAGCCGCCTTTGCGCATTTTTCTTGGTGAACAGCCCATCCAATGGGCGAAAGAAGAGTATAAGAAACGTTTGGAAAATTGGGAGCAGTGGCAGCATGTATCAACTGAAGCTCAGGGAAAATAAATATCAATAAAAACAAAGCCGTCCCATTTGTTAAGACGGCTTTTATAAACCTTGAATTGTAAGCTTCTTATTAATTGCTTTCCGTGTACTTTTTAAAGTTGTCCAATATGCTTTGCCAGCCCTTTTTTTGAACATCTGAAGGGTTAGTAGTTTCGGCATCAAAGCTTTCCCTCATTTTGGTTTTATTTTCTTCCGGCGCAAATTCAATTTTTACATTCCGCTCATCTCCTAAAGTATATTCTATACATTCATTCGGGATAACTTTTGTATAGCTTCCAAAAAAATTGAATCCGAATGAACCATCTTTCGCTTCCATTCTGTAATTAAACCCGCCGCCTTCTTTACAATTATTTTCAGCTTTGGGTGTAAACCAATCCTCCGAAGCATTGTTCCACTTAACAATGTGTTCTGGTTTAGAAAAATATTCCCACACTTTTTCTACGGGCGCATTCACAGTAGTTTCTACTGTAATCACTTCTTTGTTTTTTGTTTCCATTGTATTCATTTTATTTATTTTGATAAAGCAAACATCAAATAAAAATTTGTCTCTCGCACTGTGCAGTTGCGACAAATACAGAGCAAACCGCGACAAGTATTATTTATTACGATTTGCCAGGAACCGTTGGTCTTACTTCCACTTTGCTTGGCAATGTTCTTGGGTTCATGTGTAATAGGCCGGCTACCATCTGCCCAATATCTTCAGGTTGTATTTTCCATGCATCAGCATCGCTTGTTGCATGATTACCAAATTCTGTAGCCACAGAGCCGGGCATTACCGTTGTAACCTTTATGCCATGTTGCCTAAGATCAAGCATAATGGCTTGTGTAAAGCCAACCAAGCCAAACTTACTGGCATTATAAGCCGAACCATTGGCAAAAAAATTGGTGCCGGCAAGGCTTGCAATTGTAATGATGTAACCTTTTGTTTTCTTCAACTCATCAAGGCTTGCTTTTACACTGTTAAACACACCTGTAAGATTGGTATCAATTGTACTCTTCCAGTCTTGTTCCGTTAGTGTCTCGATATTAGCAAAATGACCAACACCGGCGTTAGCAACCAACACATCTAACTGACCAAATTTACTGATTACAGATTGCACAGCTTTCTTTTCAGAATCCATCAAACTCACGTCGGATTGTAACGCCAAAACTTTAGATTCATCTTCGCTTAACAATTTCGCAGCTTTCTGTGCGGCTACCAAGTTGCGGCTGGTAATGGCTATCTTCATGCCTTCATCCATCAAAATTTTTGCAATGCCAAAGCCAATGCCTTTGCTGCCTCCAGTAATGTAAGCTACTTTACCTGATAATGTGTTCGCCATTTGTTTTTTGAATGAATAAATAACAAAAGTAAATCCAAAACCAGATAAGCATGTAAATGAAAACAAGGATCATTTTATTGAAACAGAAACTTTAATAGATTTACATCTTTAAGAATGCAACTGGTATTGAACGATTCTATTTTATATAAAATTTGTTTTAGAAATCGGTTCCTGCCATTATCTTAGTTTGCATTTTTCAACCAACAAACGGTTTGCTTATGGCTTTATATTTTTTATACATTATCATCATCTCGCGTTATCTGGGGTATTTTTTAAAAGAGAGCGAATACAAAGCAAAGTGGAATGGCTTGCTTACAGCAGTTATGTATGGCGCTATTGCTTTGTGGGTTGCAAGTTTTTTTACAAACCATTTTTTTGAAATCCTTATTATTTGGATAGGTCAAATTACACTTGTTATCATAGCCTGGCTGTTGTATTCTCAACCTGAATTTAAAGTAGCAAAACTGTTGCTGAATGCTGTTTTACCTTATGTTGCAATAACGCTTATTGCCAATATTACCAGGCTTATCAGCCTTTCGTTCTACGTTCAATGGGAAGGCACTTTTAATACTGCCGTTACGTTTGCCGTTATCTGGAGTTTGGGCGTTTGGCTGGTTATCAGAAATCAAAACAAAGAACTGAACAAAGCCAGGCAGAAGGCGTTACTGCAAGAGCAAAACAACAAAGTTATCTCTGCCATGAACGATGAGCTGGAGAAGCAGGTTGCACAACGAACTGCAGAAATTATGCAGCGGAAAGAAGAGCTTGAACATGCATTGGAAGAGCTTCAATCAACACAGGCGCAACTAATACAAAGCGAAAAAATGGCAAGCCTCGGAGAGCTTACCGCAGGCATTGCGCACGAGATACAAAACCCTTTAAACTTTGTGAATAATTTTAGTGAAGTGAGCGCAGAATTACTTACCGAGATGAAAGAAGAAATGATAAAAGGCAACACCAACGAAGTGGAGTTAATTACTGATGATTTACAAAAAAATTTAGAACGCATTGCACAACATGGCAAGCGAGCCGATGCCATTGTAAAAAATATGTTGCAGCATTCACGTAAAAATACAGGGCAGTTAGAACCTGCCAATATTAATGCTTTGGCGGATGAATATTTACGATTGAGTTATCATGGATTGCGGGCGAAAGACAAAATGTTTAATGCCACCATGCAAACCGATTTTGATACAACCATTGGTTTGATAAAAATTGTGCCGCAGGATATGGGAAGAGTGCTTTTAAACTTATTTAATAATTCTTTTTATGCAGTGAGCGAAAAGAAAAAAATAAGCGATGAAAATTACAAACCCACTCTTTTTATCGGCACAAAAAAAAGAGATGATAAAGTTATTATTACGGTAAAAGACAATGGCAATGGCATTCCGCAAACAGTGATTGATAAAATTTTTCAACCTTTTTTTACCACAAAACCAAGCGGACAAGGAACCGGTTTAGGTTTAAGTTTAAGCTACGATATTATTACGCGGCAACACAACGGAACGATAAAGGTAGAAAGTAAAGAAGGAGAAGGAACTGAGTTTATTATTGAACTGCCTATAAAATAAACCTGCCTTGCTAATGATAAAAAGGCAGGTTTGTTTTTACTTCATTTTTTGCAATTGTCGAACTATACATTCAATGTTCCTTCAATCGAATCGTCAATGGTTTTACCAACCGCAGCACCGGCAAGCCGCTTTACAAAAGCTACAGCATTACCATGTTTGTTATCCCAGTAATATCCTTCAGTTGGCACTACTTTTATCACCGAAATCCGCGGATCGTCTTCTCCTTCTGTAAACCATGTTTTTAAAATCGGCTCCCACAATTCTTTTATTTTTTCTTTGTCTTCACTTACAGTAGCAGTTCCATAAATATGGAGAAATTCCGAGTAAGAAGAACCTTGAAAAAGCAATTGTACCGAATGATCGAAAGTTAGTTCTTCATTCTTATGACTGTCGTTGGAACTTAAAAACCAAAAGTTGCCTTCATCATCAACTTTTTGTACTGACATAGGTCTTGTTGAAAACGGTTTGCCTGCTGTAATGTGTGTGCAAAAGAAACACGTTTTGGCGCTGTTGGTTAGCTCTTTAATTTTCTTTGTTGCTTCTTCGCCCTGAAGGTCTTTGTAATTATCTTCCGGTTGCTGCTGATTAATACTATCCATAAATTTTTTTATGAAAAGAAACAAAATTGATACCCGAATTGTTTTAAAAGTGAAATAAAAGAAAATGGGAAATAATGTATTTTAGCAATGAATATTTTACAAGCAAATGATGAACAAACCAACTGATACAGATAGCTATATCAAAGCATTTTCGAAAGAAATTCAGGAACAATTACAACAAATTCGCCTAACCATTAAACAAACCGCGCCCGAAGCTGAAGAGACCATTGCTTATGGCATTCCAACGTTTACACTAAATGGCAACCTTATTCATTTTGGTGCATTTAAAAACCATATCGGGCTTTATCCTGCACCAACCGGCGTTGATGAATTTATGGATGATTTATCTAAATACAAAGGCAACAAAGGCTCGGTTCAGTTTCCGCTAGATGAACCGATGCCGCTTCATTTAATTAAAAGAATTGTGTTGTTCAACGTAAATAAAAACAGAAATAAAATGAAGCAAAAACAAAAGGAAAAATAAAACGCAGATAAGAAGGTTTATCTGCGTTAACCATCAAAAACTGAGGGTTTTCTTTTACCATATTCTTGCCCGCAAACTATCCGGCGTGTACATTTTATTTCCGGGCTTTACGTTGAATGCTTCATAAAACGCATCTACGTTTGTAAGCGGTCCTAACACACGATATTTTTCCGGTGAGTGAACATCAGTCAGCACCTGCGTGCGCAGCGATTCGGGTCGTTCATTTTCTAACCAGCTTAACGCATAACCAAGAAAAAAACGCTGTGTGGGTGTGTAGCCGCCTATCTTCTCTCCTTTCTTATATTCATCGGTAAGTTTAAAAGCATCATAACCTAACAATACGCCGCCAAGGTCGGCAATGTTTTCGCCCAATGTGGCTTTGCCGTTAATTGTAAACGTATCAATGGCAACAAATTTACTGTACTGGTCTGCCAACACTTTGGCGCGTTTTGCAAACTGTGCCGAATCCTGCGCTGTCCACCATTCTTTCAAATTTCCCCGCGCATCAAACTGTCTGCCTTCATCATCAAAGCCATGCGTCATTTCGTGCCCGATGGTTGAAGCCGCCATGTAACCATACACAACGGCATCGTCTAATTCAGCATCGCTGTAACCAGGAATAATAAACGCCGCAGCAGGCAACACAATTTCATTATTCGATGGATCGTAGTAAGCATTGTACGTTTGCGGATACATGCCCCATTCGGTTTTATCAACCGGCTTGCCTAATTTATTAATGTTGAAGTTGTGCCAAAAAATGTTTGCATTTACTAAGTTTTGAAAATAATTATCAGGAGTAATTTGTAAAGAAGAAAAGTTTTTCCACTTATCCGGATAGCCCACTTTTTTATTTACCACAGCCAGCTTTGCCAATGCTTTTTGTTTTGTACTGTCGCTCATCCAGGCAAGGTTTTCAATGCGATGTTTTAATGCAGCGCGAATGTTCTCAACCAGCTTTGTGTAACGGGCTTTTGCGCTGTCATCAAAATACTTTTTTACATAAATCTGTCCAAGCAATTCACCCATTACGCCTTGCTCATTGCTGATAATCCGTTTCCATCTTTTTTTTCTTTCTGTTGCGCCGGAAAACAATTTATTAAACTCAAAATCAGTTTTACCGAATACATCCGGAAGTGCTGGTACGAAGGCGTTTGCAAGGCGATAACGCAGATAATCTTTCCATGTATCAATAGAAGCTGAATGCAGCGCTGCACCTGCTTCTTTGTAATATTCCGGCTGACCGATTATTACCGAATCGGCTTTGCCAACACCGTAAATAGCCATGTAGTTAGTCCAATCTATTTGCGGTGAAACTTTGTACAAATCCTTCACTGCATATTTATGATAATTGGCGTATCGATCGCGCAAATCTTCCAGCTTTTTACTGGCTTTGGCAAGTGATGTTTCCAGCGCTACAATATTCTTTGCAGAAGCGTTTGCTTTTACCGAATCTTCTCCCAATAAAACCAAATTCTTTGTAATGTTTTTTATATAAGCGTTGCGAAGCGCAACCGATGTGCTATCCATCTTAAAATAAAACTCCCGCTCAGGCAAGCCCAAACCGGTTTGCCACATCTGTAACACCTGCTGAACGCTGTTTTTAGCATCTTGACTAACAAAAAAACTAATGGCGCCGCCAACGCCAATTCTATCCAATTGCGCCATCGTGTTTTGCAAGGAAGCAACATCGTGTATCGAATCTATTGTAGCGAGATACGGCTTGATCGGTTCAATGCCGAGCTGTTCAATTTTTACGGTATCATTGGCTGCTTTCCAAAAATCGCCAATCTTTTGTTCTGCGCTTCCGCTTGCATAATTTGTTTTGGCAACTTCTTCATTAATATCTTTTAATCGCTGCAAGGTTTCGTTGGGTATTTCCTGAAACAAACCCCACGCACTTTCATCGGCTGGAATGGGATGTTTTTTTATCCAGTTGCCATTCGCATATTCAAAAAAATCATCTGCCGGGTTTGCGCCCGAATCAATGTTGGAAGCCAGTACATCGGGTTTTGTTGATTCGGTTTTTGTTTGCTTGCATGATAAGATTGTTAAGCAAGCGATGATAAGAAAGAGTTTGTTTTTATTGCACATGAAATTTTTTGGCAATGTAAGAAAATAGAAGAAGCTGGCTTGATAAAAGCGGCAATACATTTATAATTTTTCTTGAAGTAACTGGGATGCAATAAAAATGTTTTGTTTATGAATATGTAACAATTACTTTAGCCGATGAATTGAAGCCAACCAACCTGCCGATGAAACAACTTTGCTTGCTGATGACCATTTTATTTTCTTTTGTTTTTACGTTACTTTCTTTTGGACAGATAACAGCTGATGAAAGAAAACCATACAACGATGCTATCCAGTTATATCACCAGTTTCTTAATCCCGAAACAGGTTTGTACAACGGCATGGAGTACATTGATTATGCTTATTCTGTTCAGGACGGAACGCCGTTTTTCGGTCAAACTCCGTTTGATGACGGCTCGGTTGTTTTTAAAAATATATTGTACGAAAACGTTCCCCTTGCTTATGATATTGTAAAGAATACAGTGGTGATTTATGATGCCACGCGCATTCTTAAATTAATACTTGCCAACAAAGAAGTAAGCAGCTTCACGGCATCGGGTGCAAAGTTCGTTCATCTTACCAAAGACAGTGCAGCCGCGCCTTTGAGCGATGGTTATTATGAAGTTTTGTATGATGGCAAAACAAGAGTGCTAAAAAAAGCAATGCGCTCTGTGCAGGAAAGTTTATCCACTGGCGGCTCATCAAAACGATACATTGTTGGCTCGGCTGATTATTTTATAAAGAAAAACAACACTTATCATACTGTAAATAACAAAGCAGCTTTACTAAATCTTTTGCATGATAAAGAAAAAGAAGTGAAACAAACGCTGCGGAAAAAAAGATTAAAGTTTAATCGTAATAAAGACGATGCCATTATACAAGCTGCTGCTTACTACGATACAACCATTCATTAACTGACGCTTTACAACAAATGAAACGAACCTTACCATTTTTATTTACTTTCTTTTTGCTGTTTTGTTGTAGCCATCTGTTTGCGCAAACATCACCAATACCGCGTATTACAGGCGAATACAAAAACATTTTGATGGATGATTTTTTACAACAGTTGGAGCAGCAAACCGGATGGAATTTTTATTACAATAAAGCGCAGTTCGATTCAACACTCATAAATATTACTGTAAAAGATAAGCCTTTGCCGGATGTGCTGAAGCAAGCATTTGCAGGAACCGGTATTGGTTTTTCTGTTGATAAAGAAAAGCATGTTTTTATTAATAAAGGCGTACTGGTGCAAACCGGATTGAACAAGTTATTTTTTACTGCCACTGCGGCTGATGTAAAAGATACATCGAACAATGTCATTGGCTTTTTTAATCCAAAAAATAAAGCCGTTTCAGAAGACAGTTTATACCTGATTGGCGATGCTTCATCAGGCAGTAATTCAACATCGGGCGTAAGTATTGCGGGTTATGTAAAAGATAGCAAATCAGACGAGCCGGTCATCGGCGCATCGGTATATATTGACGAAACAAAAACCGGCGTAGCTACCGATCAATATGGCTATTTTTCTTTTCATACAACAAAAGGAAAACACATTTTGTATGTGCAAAGCATTGGTATGTACGATACCAAACGCCAACTGAATGTTCGTTCCAACGGCAAGCTGAACATTGCTATGCAAAGCCAGGTAATCGGCATTAAAAAATGTAACCGTTTCGTCCGAAAAAATGAGCAATATCAAAGGTATGCAAATGGGCTTGCAAAAGATTGACATTAATGCGCTATTAAGCAGGTGCCCGTTGTATTTGGCGAAGCCGATGTGTTACTGCGTGTTGTGCTTACTATGCCGGGCGTAAAATCGGTTGGTGAAGCCAGCACCGGATTGAATGTGCGCGGCGGCGCGGCCGACCAAAATTTGATTTTATTTAATGATGCAACCATTTATAACCCTTCGCATTTTTTTGGTTTGTTTTCGGCATTTAACCCCGAAGTGGTAAAAGATGTAGAGCTTGTACAAAGCCAGTATTCCGGCGCAGTACGGCGGGCGTTTGTCTTCGGTTTTAAACATTAACAGCCGTGAAGGAAACAAGAAAGATTTTACCGGCTCGGCAGGCATCGGCCTGCTCACCAGCCGCCTTAATTTGGAAGGTCCGATAAAGAAAAACAAAGCTTCGTTTATTGTTGGCGGAAGAACCACATATGCAGACTGGCTCCTCAACTTATTGCCTTCACAATATAAAAATAGTCGCGCAAGATTTTACGATTTGAATGCAGTGATGAATTATGAAATTGACAAAAAGAACACTATTTACATTACAGGGTATATGAGCGATGATCGGTTTAATTTAAACAGTGATACCACTTATAATTATGGCAACCGAAACGTTTCTTTAAAATGGAAGCACATTTATAATAACAAGCTGAATATGCTGGTAACAACCGGTTACGATAATTACTATTACAACATCAGCAGCACAAAAAATCCGGTGAACGCTTACTCGCTTCACTTTGATGTGAACCAATTTTATTTTAGAACACATTTCAGTTATTATGTAAGCAACAAACATTTTTTGCAATGGGGCGTAAACAGCATTATATACAAACTGCATCCCGGAAATTATAAACCCGATGGCAAACAATCGCTGATAGCACCGCAGCAAATTCAGGCGGAGCAAGGCTTGGAGAGTGCTTTGTATTTGAGTGATAAATACACGGTTAATCCAGCTTTATCTTTTGATGGCGGTGTTCGGTATTCAATGTTTAACTTTTTAGGACCGTACACGGCAAACATTTATCCATCTAATTTACCAAAAACAGAAGACAATATTACCGGCACAATATTCTTCCAAAAAGGAAAAATTATTAAAACCTATAGCAAGCCCGAAATCAGATTGTCGGCACGTTATGCGTTTGATAATACATTGTCTGTTAAGGCGGCTTACAATACAACGCAGCAATATATTCATGTGCTTTCCAACACAGCGTCAATTGCGCCAACCGATATCTGGAAGTTGAGCGATGTAAACATTAAACCTCAATACGGCAGCCAGGTTTCAGCAGGCGTGTATAAGAATTTCAAATCGAATACCATCGAAACTTCGCTTGAAGTATATTATAAAAAAATTGAAAATTATTTGGATTATAAAAGCGGCGCTGTGCTGGTGTTAAACCCGCATATTGAAACCGATGTTATCAGCACAAAAGGCAAAGCTTATGGTGTTGAAGCGTTTGCTAAAAAAACAATTGGCAAACTAAATGGCTGGGTGAGTTACACTTACTCCCGCACGTTATTAAAAGCCGATTCAACTTCTGGCGAAGTGATTAACGGCGGTAAATATTACCCCGCCAATTACGACCAGCCACATAGCTTCACTTTCATTGGAAATTATAGAATCAACCATCGGTTCAGCATTTCCTTAAACACAACATACAGCACCGGGCGACCCATTACATTGCCCATCGGAAGGTTTTATTTTTCAGGATCTGAACGCACATTATATGCTGATAGAAACGCTTACCGCATACCCGATTATTTCCGTACCGATTTTTCGATGAACATTGATGGTAATTTTAAGCTGCATCAAAGATTTCATAACTCATTTACCATTGGCGTGTACAATGCAACGGCTCGAAAAAATCCATATTCAGTTTATTTTATTTCAGAAAATGGCGTAGTGAACGGTTATAAACTATCCATCTTCGGCACCGCAATTCCATACATTAATTATAATATCCGTTTTTAAAAAAGAAGGATGAAAACAATCTGCTTTTTTTTATTTTGCCTGATGATAGTAACAATTGGCTGCAAACAACGATACAATCCACCGGTTAGTTCGCCGCCAACCGGATATTTGGTAGTGGAGGGATTTATTAATAACGGCGTTGATCCAACAATCATCACACTTTCTCGAACCACGCCCTTGTATGATACCTCCGGTGCAATTGAGTATGAGCAAGGCGCGCAGGTAAGCATAGAAAGCAATAACAACGAAAACTATGCTTTAAATGAAACAAGCCCTGGCGTTTATGCTTCGCAATCATCTTTATCCTTAAACAACAATAAGCAATATCGTTTGCACATTATTACAGCCAATGGAAACGAATATGAATCGGATTACACACAAGTAAGATCAACACCGCCCATTGATAGCATCAGCTGGCAAAAAGACAATAATGGCGTACACATTTACATCAGTACACACGATTCATTAAACAACGTAGGATATTATCAATGGTATTACGAAGAAACCTGGGAATACCATTCTGCATACGTTAGCACGCTCCTGTATGTAATTACGTCTATGGGTGATAGTGTAACCTATTCGCTTGGTTATCGCTTTCCTAATCAAACTTATGATAGCACCATCTTCAAGTGCTGGCATTCGCCGCATTCAACTTCTATTTTATTGGGTTCATCCGAAAAATTAACTACCGACAAAATTTATCAAAATTTAATTAACATACCATCCGGTTCACAACAGTTAAGCGTTTTGTACAGTGTAAAAATGTACCAGCATGCAATAAGTAAAAGCAACTATGAGTTTTTGCAAAAGATGAAAAAAAATACTGAGCAGGTAGGAAGTATTTTTGATGCACAGCCCTCCGAACTAAAAGGAAATATTCATTGTGTAAACAATCCTGATAATCAAGTTATCGGCTTTATGGAAGTATCGCAATTTCAAACCAGCCGCATCTTCATAAGCAACGAGCAGGTACCTGATTGGGGTTATAAACAGCCTTGCCAGGAAATCGAAATTTCAAATACATCAGATGACATAAAAAGATATGGAATCGGATTAATACCCACGACCATTTCCGGATTTACGTTTGACATTACAAAGTTTTACGCTGCCGAACCCGAATGTGTTGATTGCACTTTAACCGGCTCAAACGTTCGACCCAGTTTCTGGCCCTGATTATCAAAAAACTTTTGAATGGCTGTTCGCATGAAATATAAAAACCTGCTTTTTGTTTTCTTGTCCTTCGTATGCTGTAACGCTTATTCACAAAGCGTTTCAGCAACTTCTTACAGTTTACTGACTGATAAAAACATTCCTTCTTTTAAAGAAAAAATATATGTTCATACCGATAAAAGTTTTTATGTAGCCGGCGAAATAATATGGTTCAAAATGTATTGCGTAGAAGCAAATTCAAACAAGCCTGTTGATTTAAGTAAGATTGCTTACATAGAATTGCTTGATTCAACCAATAAAGCTGTTGCACAAGCGAAAATTGCTTTACACAATGGTTTGGGCGATGGTTCTTTTTATTTACCGGTAAGCGCTTCTTCCGGCAATTACAAACTAAGAGCCTACACCAACTGGATGAAAAATGATGATGCAGATAACTATTTTGAAAAAAATATTACCCTGATTAACATACAAAAACTAACTATTGATAACAATAATAAAAACGAAGAAGTTAATAGCATTTGTTTTTATCCCGAAGGCGGCAATCTGGTAAATAGCATTAAAAACAAAGTGGCTTTTAAGGCGGTAAATCAATACGGCAAAAGTATTAATTTTACCGGTGTTTTAATGGATGGTAACGATACTTTGCTTTCCTTTCATCCAGCCCAAAACGGCATTGGCAGCTTTTATATTACCCCGGTAAAAAATCATACTTATACAACATTTATTCAACCTGAAAACAGCAAACCGTTTTCTCACAACTTACCGAATGCAACAGACGAAGGTTTTACCATGAATATTGACGATGCAGTTGATAGTAACGTTGTTATAAATGTTGCGACTAACGGCATTGCGGAGCCATCGGTTTACCTTATCATTCATAAAAACAAACAAGCTGTTGTTGCAAAAAAAACATCCTTACAAAACGGCAAAGCAGCATTTACCATCAACACTCAATTATTACCTGCTGGTGTATCAACCATTACAATTTTTAATGACAACAAACAGCCGGTATGCGAAAGATTGTTTTATAAAAACGATCAACAAGATTTTGAGCTTTCTATGAGTGCAGAGGCATCAAAATACAACATCAGAAAGAAAGTGAACCTTACCATAAGCGCCGGCAGGTTTGCGGCTAACAGCAACGATTCGGCGAGCCTTTCTCTTTCGGTGTATCGGTTAGATTCGTTACAAACATTGAATGATAACACCATTGATGCTTACTTGTTGCTGACATCTGAATTAAAAGGCGAAGTTGAAAACCCCTCTTTCTATCTAAACAGTAATAAAGAAACGGCTACCGCAATGAACAACTTGCTGTTAGTGAACGGGTGGCGTAAAATAAAACGGGATATAACAAACTATTCTTCCTCACCAGCTTTTTCTTTTGTGCCAGAATACAACGGTCATATTGTTACCGGAAAGCTGGTAAACAACCAAACTAATTTACCACAAAAAAACGTGGTGGCTTATCTTTCGCTGCCAGGTAAAAGCACAGAATTTTACACCAGCGCAAGCGACAGTGTAGGCAATGTGAAATGGGAAACCAAAGATTGGTACGGCACTTCTAAGCTGATTGCGCAAACCGATGAACGATACGACAGCATGTATGCCATTACCATTAACAATCCGTTCGCCAACCGGTTTTCTTCGTCTGCCTTTCTGCCGTTTACATTGCCATTCAACAGTCCAAACACCTTATTGCAACACAGCGTTGCAATGCAGGTAGAAAATATTTATTCGGGCAATAACATTAACCAATTTGCCACACCGGTAGCCGATTCTACCGCGTTTTATTTATCGGCTGATAAAAAGTATAAGCTGGATGATTATACACGTTTCACCACTATAGAAGAAGTGCTGCGCGAATATGTGATGCTGGTGAATGTAACGAAGCGAAAAGGCGAGTATCACTTTCCAACGTTTGATGCCTCGGCTCAAAAAATGTTCAGCGGCGATCCGTTGGTTTTGGTAGATGGCGTACCTTTATTCAATCTTAATAAATTCATTGCTTTCGATCCATTAAAAATAAAAACACTGGAAGTTGTGAACCGAAGATACATTTATGGAAACGCAGTGTTTGATGGTATTTTAAACTGGCAAACCTATAACGCTGATGGCAGCGATGTTGACATTAACCCTAAGGCTTTGGTGATAGATTACGATGGTTTGCAGGAGCAGCGAACCTTTTATTCGCCTGCTTATGAAACAACGCAACAACTGAACAACCACCTGCCCGATTTTAGAACCACCTTATACTGGAATGCAAATATTACATTGAAAAAAAACGAAGAGCAGCAGTTGCATTTTTACTCCTCTGATTTGCAAGGAAAATATGCAGTTGTTTTGCAAGGCATTACCACTAACGGTTTATGCAGCAGCAAAATAATTATGATTGATGTTGAGAAGAAGTAAGTTATAAAGAGAAAAAAACTCTTGTAGGCACGGTAAATAATTGAGCAACCTGTTTGTTATTTCAAATTGCAACCAAGCAACAGCCTTTATATTACAAAGTCTTTCAAATCTTCGTTTTTTTACTTTCAATGTAAAAACATCTTCTCGCATGAATCTTCAATTACAAAATAAAACCGTATTTGTTACAGGCTCAACTGCTGGCTTTGGTTTTGCAACGGCAAAGCAAGTAGCGGCACAATCAAATTATTTTTCTACTGCTGTAACTTTTATTCAAGTGCTGCGTACTACTTCACAATCATGTTTATCCCTGCTTTATGACCGCATCTGAATATAATAATTGCGTAAGCTTGTATGCCGATAATGTGTACCGGTTTATTGTAAAAAATTTACGGCATGAAGAAGATGCGCGCGACATTGTGCAAACGGCATTTGAAAAAATGTGGCGAAACCGCGATGGCGTGGAAGTTGCCAAATGCAAATCGTACCTGTTTACGGTGGCTTACAACCAAATGATCGACCATATTCGTAAAAACAAACGGGTGCAGTTGAAAGATGCGTTTGAAGAAGAAATGAGCATTCAAACAAATGAAGTAAACAATACAAAACAAATATTGAACGAAGCTGTGAACCGGTTGAACGAAGTGCAGAAAAGTTTGGTGATGCTGAAAGATTATGAAGGCTACAGCTACGAAGAAATCGGGCAGATTATGAGCTTGAATGAAAGCCAGGTGAAGGTGTACTTGCATAGGGCGCGTTTGGCTTTGAAAAAATATTTAGTGAGTAAAGAAAATGTGATATAAACCAGTAAAAAAAGGTTATGACCATTACAGAAAACAACTACGAAGAATACTTTTTATTATATATTGATGATGAGCTTAACAACGTGCAACGCAATGCTGTTAATACTTTCATTCAAAAGCATCCGCAATATAAAGCCGTATTGGATGGTTTATTGCAAACCAAACTTACTGCCGATACAGGCTTTGTTTTTACTCATATAAATGTATTATTAAAAAACGAAGAAAAAGAAATTGGTATTGATAACTATGAAGATTATTTTTTGCTTTATACAGATAATGAATTAAGCCAAGAAGATAAAAAAATAACAGAGCGGTTTGTGTTGCAACATCCGCAATTACAAGCCGGGTTTACTTTGCTTCAACAAACAAAATTGCCGGTTGAACACATTGAATTTGCGGGCAAAGAAAAACTGTTTAAAAAAGAAAAAAGAGTTATTCCTGTTTATATAACACGGTTTGCAGTAGCGGCGGCTTTTGCTGGCGTAATTGCGTTTTCGTGGCTGCTGGTTTCATCTAACAAACATCAAAATACAGTAGCCATTACAAAGCATATTGAGCAAAAACAAAGGGTTATAAAATCTGAGCAAAAACAAATCCTTCCACAAAAAACAATAAGCGATACGCCACCCATTATCGCGAAGCGAATACAACAAAAACCAATTAAACCTCATTTAAATATTGCAATAAAAACAAACATTGAAAAAGCTGTTGTTGCCGATATTATAGTTGATAAATCAGGAGAAAAGAATAATGAGCAAGCAACACAACAGCCGGCAGAAACAGCCTTGCAAACAGAAACAGTAGTTGTGCAAAATAAAACGGCTCAAATAATAAAGCCTTTGGAAGAAATAAGTGATGAAACGGCAACTGCCCATACGGCTTTATCGCTTTCAGATAATAACAGTTTGGCTAAACCCGCGGTGTATAAAGAATTGAATACCGACGATGATAACCACACTTTGTATGTAGGCTCGTTTCAGTTAAACAAAGCCAAAGTGAACGGCATTTTAAAAAGCGCCTCGCATTTGCTTGGCGGCAGAGCAAAACAAAATGCAGAGTAAGTTATCTTCACTTCTATTACTATAAAATTCTATAAAAAATTTGTTCGTTAAATAAAAAATGGTATGAAAAAATTTCTTGTAATAACGGCGTTTTCAGTGCTTGCTGTAACAACTTTTGCCCAACAGGATAACAGCCGAACAAAGATGGCTGATACAACCATGAAGCCGATAACCGAGACCAGTTTACAGAAGCCGGACACCATTCATGTTGGCAATTTTATAATCATAAAACGAAATAAAAACGGCGATGCAAACAATGAACATGGCAGAACCTTTAGCATCACCATCCGCTCGCATTCGCACGAGTACGACACGGTAGTGGTAACACATAAATCTGCGTTCAGCACCAACTGGTTTATTTTTGATTTGGGCTTTGCTAACTACACAGATAAAACGAATTATAATTCTGTAACCGGCGACCCTTATTTAAATACATCTGCAAGTGGAAAACCTTTTTCAAAGAGCGATTTAAAACTGATTACCAAATCGTCGAACGTAAATATCTGGCTGTTTATGCAAAAGCTGAACATTACAAAAAACGTCATCAATTTAAAATATGGTTTGGGTTTGGAAATGTTTAATTTCCGGTATGATAACAACATTAGCTACAACAAAACACCGGCTTATATTTTTAGAGACAGTATTAGTTTTTCGAAAGATAAATTATACACTGGATATGCTACTGTGCCGATGATGCTAAACATCAATCCGTTTCCTGATAAAAAGCGCATTTCGTTAAGTTTTGGTGCAAGTGCAGGATATTTACTGGGAAGCCACACCAAGCAAAAAAGCGATGAAAAAGGCAAAACCAAAGTACACGGTGATTTTGATTTAAACCAGTGGCGCTTTGCTTATGTTGGCGAACTGGCGTTAGGACCTGTGAGATTGTTTGGCTCGTACAGCATTAACCCGTTGCATAACCATACATTAATGCAATATCCATATTCTGTAGGCATCCGGTTTAGTAACTGGTAATAAATTTTTTGCAGTAAAAACAAACTTCAAAGTGGAGTAAAAACAAACTTGCTGATGTAACAATTTCATTCTTGGTTTGTTATTGGCAGATGGCACAAAAATTTAATTTTGTTCATCATAACATAAAAACAAAACGTTTGAAACCTTTATCTTTTTTAAAGATAGCAATCATCATTTTTACTTTTTCTGCCTGCCGGCATTCATCACATCAAACAAAAAAACCATCCGGAAAAATAACTGCAAAAACAAACAATGATAACGGCTGGGCATTGCTTCCCTTTAGTAAAATGGATGGTGCAAATCCGGTTCTAACGCCGGGCAGTCATACGTTTATTGATCCGATAACAAACAAACAAACCGGCTGGGAAGTAAAGAACGTTTTTAACCCCGCTGTTGCCGTTCGTAACGATACTTTGTTTATGTTGTATCGTGCGCAGGACAGTTTAGGAACATCAAGAATTGGTTTGGCTGCAAGTGTTGATGGCATTCATTTTACACGCTACCCGGCACCGGTTTTATATCCGCAAAACGATGCTTATAAAAAATGGGAATGGAAGGGTGGCTGCGAAGACCCGCGGCTTGTGCAAGACAGTGCTGGTTTGTATTACATGACCTATACAGCTTACGATGGAGCAACGGCTCGTTTGCTGATTGCTACATCACCTGATTTGAAACATTGGATAAAAAAAGGGTTTGTTTTTGCCAAAGCTTACAACGGTAAATATGTTGATAAGTGGAGCAAGTCGGGTTCAATTGTTTCCACTTACCTAAACGGAAAAATAACGGCTGCAAAAATCAACGGAAAGTATTGGATGTATTGGGGCGATTTGTTTATCTGGGCTGCGACATCGGACAACTTAATTGATTGGACGCCGGTTGAAATGAAAGCCGGAGAAAAGCCACCTGTTGCTTTAAAAGGGATTGCCGAAAAAATGCCTGAACTACAAATTGCTATCCCAACGCGCGCCGGTAAATTTGATAACGATTTGGTAGAAAGCGGCCCGCCGGCAATGCTTACAGATAAAGGCATTTTATTATTGTACAACAGCCGCAGCACGCTGCCCGGAGGCGATACAAGTTTAGGGGAAGGCACTTATACAACCGGACAAGTGTTGATGGATAAAAACAATCCGGTCAAAATTATTAATCGTTTAGACCATTATTTTTTGAAGCCGGAAAAGCCGTACGAAGTAACTGGCGAAGTAAACAATGTTTGCTTTATTGAAGGCTTGGCGCAATATCATAACCAATACTTTTTGTATTATGGAACGGCCGATTCAAAGATTGCCGTGGCTGTGCATTAATACTTCACATTATTGTCATTATAAATTCTTCGCTTTTAATCGTAGCATTTGCTGCTTACTTTTATCGTTTGAAACAATAAGCAGCACTCAATGAAAATTTTATACCGATACTTATTACCTTACAAATGGTTAGTTGCGCTGGCTTTGCTTTTAGCAACCATCAACACATCATTCTCTTTGCTTGATCCTATCATTTTTGGAAGGCTTGTGAACCTTGCCTTTAATTATAAAAATCATCCTCAATTATATCCTCTTTTTAAAACTTTTGCAGTACCTGTTTTGTGGCTGCTGCTTATGTCGATTGGCGTTGCCATGATAAGCCGCATTGCAAAGAATTTTCAGGATTATTTTACTAATGTAATTGTACAAAAATTCGGAGCGAAAATTTTTACCGATGGCTTGCGCCAGGTGATGAAATTGCCGTATGCCGACTTTGAAGACAGGCGCAGCGGCGAAACATTAAGCACACTTACCAAAGTGCGTGGCGACACTGAAAAATTCATCAACAACTTTGTAAATCTTTTGTTCAGTGTTTTGGTAGGTGTTGTTTTTATTTCAATTTATTCGGCACGCATTAACTGGTCGGTGCCGTTTGTATATTTCGGCGGCATTACCATCCTGGTTTGGGTAACCGGAATATTAAGTAGAAAAATAAAAGGCATTCAAAAATCTATCGTTGCACAAACCAATTCGCTTGCAGGCGCCAGCACCGAATCGCTGCGTAATATTGAATTGATAAAAAGCTTAGGCCTTGCCACGCAGGAAGTAGAGCGCTTAAACAAAAACACTTACAAAATATTGGGTTTAGAGTTGGATAAAGTAAAGCGTGTACGCAGCATTTCTTTTGTGCAGGGAACGTTTGTAAATACACTTCGCCAGCTTATTTTGTTCATTCTCATGTATCTCATTTATGGCAAAGTGATGGATGCCAGCCAATTGGTAACCATGCAGATTTTTAGCTTTTTCATTTTCACACCCTTGCAGGAAATCGGCAATATAATTTTATCGTATCGCGAAGCGCAGGCATCTCTTAACAACTTTGAAACTTTAATGGAGCGACCTGTTGAAGTAAAACCAGATCACCCGGCACAGGTAGGTGAAATTGAAACCTTACAGTTTAGTCATGTTTCTTTTAAACATCGCACGGCTCAATTTAAAGCTCTCGATAACATTAATTTTGAAGCGAACAATGGCGAAACTATTGCGTTTGTTGGACCTTCAGGTTCGGGCAAAAGCACACTGGTAAAACTGTTGGTTGGTTTATATCATCCGCAGGAAGGAACCATTTTTTACAATGGCATCAGCGAGAAGGAAGTGAACTTTGATGAACTCCGCAGCCAGATTGGTTTTGTAACGCAGGATACACAACTGTTTGCCGGAACCATAAAAGAAAACCTGTTGTTTGTAAATCCTTCGGCTACGGATGATGACATTAAAGAAGTGTTGAGGCAGGCAAGTTGCCAGGGCTTGCTGCAACGTTCTGAAAAAGGAATTAATTCGATGTTGGGCGAAGGTGGTTTAAAATTAAGCGGTGGCGAAAAGCAGCGCATCAGTATTGCGCGTTCGTTATTGCGGCATCCGCGGTTGCTGATATTTGATGAAGCTACATCATCGTTAGATTCTATTACCGAAGAAGAAATTACTTCAACCATAAAACGAGTGTCGGCACAACGCCAACAGGTTACAGTTTTAATTGCGCATCGCTTAAGCACCATTATGCACGCCGACAGGATTTATGTACTGGAACAGGGTCGTGTTGCAGAGACCGGAACACATGAGCATTTGCTGGCTGAACGTGGTTTGTATTATGCAATGTGGCGGCAGCAAATTGGCGAACGCAAGTATGCGGAAGCGGGTGTTGGGGTAAGATAATTTATGATTTACGAGTTTTAATTATGATGCAAATTACTATTGAGTGCGGCTATTCATCTGTATTGGCTTGTAGCTCGTAGCTTCATCCGTAGCATAAGTAGTGTAAAAGAAAAGCATAACTTATTTTTTATTGTAAAAACATCTATCAGGTAGAGACGTGGAGACCATAACAAACGCGGCACATCAGGGCAGGGCGCGGTAACCAAAGGGAGGAGGCTTTTATTGTTGATGATTAAAATCATTCTAAATCAAATCATAACAAAGGCGATGAAGTAACGGGCGAAAAACCATCGCAAATGAAGAAAGTAATGGAAGATCAGGAGTCCAATCGAGATCATAACGCAAACGGGCAGAAAGAAAAATAAAAATAATGTAAGAATGGAAATGTAGATAGCAAGGAGTAAAAACAAAAGAGGCGCTGAATGTGTTCAGCGCCTCTTTTGTTTTTACTCAAATTTTTATGGTTTGTTTTTACTGCAAAATCAGTTGGATCACTGATAAAGTAAACAGCCGTTTTCACGTGTATCTTGCCTGCATAAAGTTCTATTCAATAAAATATATCTTCCTTATGTTCGATAATTATCACTTCACCGCCGCCGAACGCTTTATGCGCTATGTGCAAATAGATACGCAAAGCGATCCGTACAGTAATACATTCCCCACTACTGAAAAACAAAAAAAATTAAGCCGGCTATTGGTAAAAGAATTGAAAGAAATGGGTGTGGAGGATGCGCACACCGATGACTTTGGTTATGTATATGCAACCATTCCTTCCAACACCAGCAAACAAGTGCCGGTAATTTGTTTTTGCAGTCATGTAGATACTGCGCCTGATTGCAGTGGCACGAATGTGAAACCTTTGCTGCATAAGGCTTACAGCGGTGATGATATTACGTTGCCCGATGACGCTGCACAGGTTATTTCCATACAACAATATCCTTATTTAAAAGAACACATTGGCAGCGATATAATTACCGCCAGCGGACTTACTTTATTAGGCGGCGATGATAAAAGCGGCGTAGCTGAAATTATGGATGCTGCTAATTTTTTTATGCTTCATAAAATAAAACATGGCGAAATTAAACTTGTTTTTACGCCTGATGAAGAAGTAGGAAAAGGCACAGCAAAGATTGATTTACAGAAAATAAATGCACAATTCGCTTACACCCTTGATGGCGGAGAAGGAGGTGTGATAGAAGACGAAACCTTTAGTGCTGATGGTGTTCGCATTACGGTAAACGGTGTAATTGCGCATCCTGGTTATGCAAAAAATAAATTAGTAAATGCGTTGAAAATTGCGGGTCAAATATTAGCTGCGTTGCCAACGAATGAATGGAGCCCTGAAACCACTGAACAACGGCAAGGATTTGTTCATCCTGTTGCTGTTAGCGGACTTGCTGAACAGGCAACGATTGATTTTATAATCCGTGATTTTGAAACAGCGAATCTTGCAGAATATGAAGACCGTTTAAAAGCCATTGCAGAAAAGGTAGTAAAAAAACATCCGAAAGCAACAATGCAGTTTACTATTACTGAACAATACCGGAACATGAAAGAAATCATCAGCCAATATCCTCAGCTAATTTCATTTGCAGAAGAAGCTGTGAAACGCGCTGGTTTGCAACCTAAAATAGAACTGGTGCGCGGTGGCACCGATGGCAGCCGCTTAAGCTTTATGGGCTTGCCCTGCCCTAACCTGTTTACCGGTATGCAAGCCATTCACAGCAAGCACGAATGGATAGGCGTAAAAGACATGAACAAAGCCGTTGAGACCATTGTATATCTTGCACAAATATGTGAAGAAAAAAGCTGAAACAAATTATTAAGTGTTGCTTTACATCATGAATATCGCTCATAAATAATTTGTAATAACCTATTGTATTATTTTGATAATAATATTTTCAATTCAAATAAAAACTACATTACAATTTACAAACCCACCACAAGCTATTTATAAAATATTACACCTTATTGTAACTGTATTAATACAAGTAAAAACAAGTTTTGCTGTGTAATACCTTGTGTTTTGTATATTCATTCGTATTGCACTTGTAAACATCATTCACAATGTTCTCTTTTAGCTGCTAACACGGCATCAGTTTCTCATTCCATTATTCACCTAATCATTTTCATAGCAGTGATATTTTTTTAGCATTTAAAAATATTATTTCAATTTTTTGCAACACTTATCCTGCTTTTGTTGCCCAATGCAAAAGAAGACGGTTATGTTTGTGTGAAGAATTTTCTTGCCAAAAGAAAGTAGAACATTGCTTATTAGGATTGTGATTGTCAATATGGAATAATGACTGCTGATAAACGGAACCAGAATAATGCATCAAAACTTTTAAAGTAATAAAGAAAAGAACAGATTTTAAAATTGCACATTACAAGGCTTGCAATAAAAGGTAAGTGAATTTTAGAGACGCAATAATAGTATTGTAATTAAAGTAACGAACCAACTTGTTAGTTGCCAGTTACTTTGCAATACATGTTTGTAATGAAATGCTCTGCATCATAAACCAATTAGCATAGTTAATTGTAAAATCAAAGCCATATTTAATTTAACCACCTATATCAATCGCGAAAAAAATGAAGAATCAATTACTTACTTACAAAAATGTTTGCATAACAAAAATGGGATTGTTGCTTTTGTTTATTTTGTTAGCAGCATCGCATGTGTATGCACAGAGAGGGCAGATTACGGGTCGTGTAACAGCGGCTAACAGCGACAGTGCTTTGTCTGGTGTTTCTATTCGTGTAAGGGGAACTAACATTGGCACAATCACCAATGATGCCGGTAAGTTTTCTATTAATGCAGCTGGCAATGCCGTACTGGTTTTTAGCATTGTTGGCTTTACTGATCAGGAAGTGCTTGTTAATAACCGAAGCAACGTTACTATAGCTATGGAAGTTAGCACCGAATCGCTGCAACAAGTGGTTGTAATTGGTTACGGCACACAAAAGAGAAAAGACTTAACAGGTTCTGTAAGTAGTGTGAGTGCAGCAACAATTGAGAAAGTGCCTATAGTTTCTGCAGCTCAGGCTTTACAGGGCCGTGCAGCAGGTGTACAGGTAACAAATAATGATGGCGCTCCCGGCGGTAACATATCTGTACAAATAAGAGGTACAGGAAGTCTTGCCAGCTACGGCAATGATCCTTTATATGTGGTTGACGGATACCCGTTAAGTACCGGAATAAATAATATTAACCCAAGTGATATTGCTTCAATAGACGTGCTGAAAGATGCATCCGCTACTGCTATTTATGGCATCCGCGCTGCAAATGGCGTGGTAATTATCACTACCAAAAGAGGCATAAAAGGTAAATTGCAAGTTTCTTTAGATGCGTATAATTCTTTTCAAAGCAAACCAAAAGAATACAAAATTTTAAATGCGCAGGATTTTGCTACGCTCTCTAACCAGGTTGAAGCGGCAGATTCAACACATACTTATCACGGATTAGGCGCATGGCATACACCTACCTCCTTGCACAACGTTGACTGGCAAAATGCAATTTACCGCCCGGGCATGACACAGAATTATACTATAGGTATCCGCGGCGGTACAGATAAATTACAAACTGCTATGTCTGTAGGCTACTACAATCAGAAGGGTATTGTACTGGGATCTTACTTTAAGAGGCTGAATCTGGATGTTAATTTGGATTATACGCCAACCAAATGGCTTAAATCTACAACAAGTGCTAAATACACGTATCAGGATGCTAACAATCCATTAGGAACCGGATCACTTTACCAGTTGGCTGTAAATCCTCCTACTCTCGACAGTGGCAATCTGCTTACTTACCAGATAAAAGACAACAAAGGAAATTATGGATTTTATAATCCTCAAAATTCCAATGTTTTTAAATTTGGTAACCCGGTATATACTGTTGAGACGAATCAATATCAAAACATAACGAATTATTTATTGGCAAATACTTCATTGGAAATTTCACCGTTTGACGGGCTTAGAATAAAAACACTTGCAGGCGTAAATACCAGCAATTATTCCGGCTCATATTTTTCACCTGAAGATGATAGAGCGAACATACAATATCCGGGATCTATTTCAGCAACCGCTTATTATCATCAGAGTTTAAACCAGACTTTTGAGTGGCTATGGGAAAATACAATTTCGTATGATAAAACGTTTGGTCAGCATACCATTAATTTTGTTGGCGGCTATTCGGCACAAAAAAATACAAACACGTTAATGGGAGCTGGTGGCATTCCTCCTAATAGTCTTGTAAGAGATATCGGTCAGGTTAGCAACCTCCAGTTTGATCAGTATGGTAATGGTCAAAACATCTATACGTTAGAATCGCAATTTGCAAGGTTAACTTATAATTTTGCCGATAAGTATCTGATTACAGGTACGATAAGAAGAGATGGTTCTTCTAAATTTGATACGGGACATAAATATGGGGTATTTCCATCCGGTGCTGTGGCATGGAGGGCTAAACAGGAATCTTTCTTACAAAGTGCCGATTGGTTGTCTGATCTTAAAATCAGGGGCAGTTATGGAGAAGTGGGCAACCAGAGTGCCATTGGCTTGTACCAATACCAGGCTTTGTATGCAGGCAATTTTCCCGCAAACTATAATGGCGGCGGCAAAGACAATTATGGCTATCCGTTCAATAAAATTTACCAGAATGGTATTGCACCCATTCAACCAGCCAACCATAATTTGAAATGGGAAACCGATTATCAAACTGACATTGGTTTGGATGCGGCATTTATGCATGGCGCTCTTACCTTTACGTTTGACTGGTACAACAGGAGATCTAAAGATTTTCTGCTAACGCTTGCAGCACCTGCACAAACAGGTTTTCTTTACCTAACCCGTAATGTAGGTAGTATGAAAAATACGGGTGCCGAATTCGCAGTAAATTATAACGGAAACCATGGAAAGGCTTTTCAGTATGGGATAGGCTTAACCGTAACAACCAATAAGAATACACTTACCAGCATTACATCAGGAACAAACTATGTATCCAACTTTGGTGGTTTGGCTGGTGGTACATTAGCTGGAACGGGCTGGGACGAATTTACCCGCTCATACGTGGGTGGCCCGGTTGGAGAATTTTATGGATATAAATCATTAGGCATTTTTCAAACTCAGGCGCAGATTAATGCTTTAAATGCGAAATCGCCAACCGGTGTGTATTGGAAAGCAACCGCTCAACCGGGTGATCGCTACTTTGCCGACATTAATGGCGATGGGCGTGTAAGTGCAGATTCAGACAGGGTAGCCCTTGGCAATCCGCAACCAAAATTTTATGGTGGCTTGGATTTTACGTCTTCTTATAAAAACTTTGATTTTAACCTGTACTTCTACGGCGTTTATGGAAATAAAATACTGAACTATATTGAAAGCGATTTGGAAAGCTTTCAGAAACGCGGCTCGGAAGGTGTTGAAAATGTAAGCCAGCAATATTATGAAAACCGCTGGACGCCTACTAACCCATCAAACAAGTATTCCAGAGCTACGGCTAACGATAATGCCATTGGCAGTAACGTTCCATCCAGTGCCTGGGTTGAAAATGGAAGTTTTCTAAAACTCAAAAACTTTACTGTTGGATATACCTTACCGTCTGCTTTATTAAAGAGCGCGTCTATTTCAAAGGTGAGAGTGTACTTGTCAACACAAAACCTGTTTACAATTACAAAATATAGTGGACTTGATCCTGAAATTGGGATACAGAATGGTAATGCAACGCAAAATGGTGTAGATAATGGCACTTATCCTTCGTCAAGATTTTATACCGTAGGATTAAACGTAACTTTTTAAAGTAAGAAAGAAAATTAGTTGATATGAAACTGAATAAAAAAACAATAATTATTATCGCTTTTTGCTTCGCATTACTACCGCTGGTATTTATTGCTTGTAAAAAAACTTTTTTAGAACAAACCAATACATTTCAAACCCCCGCAGATGCGGCTTTTCAGAAATCTACAGACGTAATATCCCTGATAAATTCTATTTATGATACTTATCAGAATAGCGATCTTTTAAAGAAATCAATTTGGTATTGGGCTAATTTTGAATCGCATGACTTCTTTAACTGGGGGGGTGATGTGGTATGGAACAATTACCAGATTCCTGCGGATTTTGGTGCTATTTTAACGCTTTGGAACCAGTCTTATTTAGGCATAGCCAGAGCAAATTATGCGCTTATTGTAATTCCCGATGCACTAAAGAGGGGCGTGCTTAATCAGGCATTGGCCAACCGGTTAACAGGCGAAGCTTATTTTTTGCGCGGAACATTTTATTACTACCTGGCCGCCTCTTTTGGCGGAGTTCCATTAGAATTAAAAACCGGTTCCAATGGATTAACACCAAGAGCCTCGAGAGATTCAGTATTTATGCAGGTTGTATCTGATATGCAACAAGCTGAAGCTTTATTATTGTCAAAAACAACGCTGGCAGCCGCCGACTTAGGCAGAGCTACCAAAGGCGCAGCTTATGGCTATGAAGGCGCAGCCAGGATGTGGCTAAAAGATTATACCGGTGCTTTGGCTGTTTTTAATAATCCGGAGCTAACGAATAATTATCATTTACTGCCAAGCTTTGCAGATGTAAATGAATATGACCATCAAAATAATGACGAGTCTCTTTTTGAGGTTCAATTTGACGCCTCCGGTCCACAAGATTGGGGCGGAAGCTGGAACCCGCCCGGAGGCGAAATTGCCTGGATAGATGATTTCAGCTGGCCACAGGAATTAACAGGTCAGGGTTATGATTATGGAAATCCGGCACTTTGGAATTCTTATCAGCAAGGAGATACGCGCAAGCTGCTTACTATTGTTGGTCCCGGCGATACGCTTGCAAGCCCGGGTATTATCAGGGCACTTGGCGGATTAAAAGGCTATAACCAGGTAATACAAGGTTTTAACGCAGGTAACTCAGTTTATACAGGAGATGATGGCAAGATATTAAACACAGTAGGTACTTTAACCCGACCCTGGTATGGAGATACCAAAGATCGTAGCGGATATTACTGCTCAAAGAAGTGGAGAGATCCAAACCTTACCGGTGGAAACTCAAATGCAAAAGGCCAAAGCAATCTGTTCGGAGATCAAAACCAGATTTTGTTACGTTATGCAGAGGTAGTGCTCGGTAGAGCTGAATGTAAAGTTCGTACCGGTGATATTCCAGGCGCTATGGCAGATCTAAAACTAGTAAGAGACAGAGCTTGGGGTGGAACATCACCAGCTGTTATGCAAGATAGCGCTAATTACGATGGTACACCAGGCCAACCTATAACTGATCCTCTGCAAATGGTATTGAGTGAATACCGGCATGAATTAAGTGGTGAATACTCTGTATTCTATGATCTTTGCAGAGCTGGTACAGATCAAGCCATTGCGTTTATAAAAGCGGCTAACGGAACAGTGGCTGGTAGTTTTAATCCTGTTCCAAATCCGGCACCTGGTCCAACGCACGATGGTAAGCAACATGGTTTATACAATACAGAGCTTACGGCAAGTCATACTATCCTGCCGATACCGCAAAGTGCAAGAGGTCTTAATCCTAACTTAACTCAAAATCCGGGTTATTGATTCAAGATTATTCATTTAATATTTTATCTTTAAAGAAAGGCTTTGTAATTATACAAAGCCTTTCTTTATTAACAACCAGAGAGGTGCATTCATTAAACGCTAAATAAAAACAGTAAGCCATGTTATTAAAAATTCTTCAATCAATTACAATAATAACTATCGCCATCTTTTTCTCAAATACAAAAATGTATTGCCAAACGGAAGTGGAACCTTGGGGCAACATAAAAGGAATTCGCGTACAGGGACAATTAATTGGATTTGAAAGCAGCTTACAGGTAGTAAGTAACAATGGATTAAAAACAAATGCAACCGCCTTAGAACGTCAGCGCCCCAAATATGCACGTGAAGGAAACAAGCAGATTGTGATCACGAATATAGATAGTTTCTATTTTACGCAAACTGTTGAAGAAAACATTGCAAAAAGTATAGCAAAAGTAAATGTGCAGTTTACTGCTAAGAAAAATACAGATTCTGCCCGGCTATTTTTTAACCTCTCATTACCGGAAGCCGACTTTGCAAAAGGAAATATCATATTAACAGGTTTGCAATCAAAGACGGCTCCTGAATACAAGATAGCCGGTATAAATAATGACCTTCAGGCAAGTGCAAATGGCATCAAAATAACGAGTGCTAAAAAAACGCTTCAAGTTGTATTTGATAAAGCCATGCAAGTAGTGATAAAAAAAGGAAATGATAAAAATGGCAGCATCATTCAGCTATATATTCCGCTTCAGCAAGGTGCCATACAAAACGGGCAAACCGGCGATGTTTCATTTATGATTAAAGCTTCAGGAATAGTTGACAAAAGCCTAATAACTCTTCATATCAATGCAAAGGATACAGGCAGAACCTTCACTGGTTTCGGAGGTAATTTTCGTTTGCAAAATCCCAAGACCGATCCGCAGGTCATTGATTATTGTTTACAAAATATGCGGGTTGCCTGGGGGCGCGTAGAAATGCCGTTTCAATTGTGGCAACCGGTGAAAGACAGCAACCCGATTGATTCGGCAAAAGCAGGCAAGCTGCATCCGCATGTAAAAGAATCGATGGAAATGGCAGCAAGGCTTTATAAAATGGGCATTCCGGTTATTCTAACTGCATGGTCGGCACCGCGTTGGGCAATTACCGGCGAACTGCGCTGGCATCGCCTGCCCGGTGATCCCTGGGGCAATCCACTTGATACTGCCAATATGCAAACCATTTATAAATCCATTGCTGATTACATCAGTTACCTGAAAGATGAATATGCTGTAGAAGTAAGCTTGTTTTCTTTTAATGAATCCGATCTGGGCATTAATATTCGACAGACAGGAGAAGAACATGCGCAATTGATTAAAGGCTTGGGTGGTTATCTCCAATCGCGCGGATTAAAAACCAAAATGTTGCTGGGCGATAACTCTGATGCAACTACTTACTCATTTATTTATCCTGCTATGAAGGACGCGGCTACACATCCTTTCATCGGCGCAATTTCTTTTCATTCCTGGCGCGGCTGGGAAACAGAAACATTACAAAAATGGGCTGATGCCGCTGCTCAAATGAAGCTGCCATTAATAGTTGGCGAAGGTAGTATTGATGCGGCTGCATGGGCGTATCCGGCCATCTTTCAGGAGCAGACGTATGCAGTAAAAGAAATCAATTTATATACAAGATTGATGGCAATTTGTCAACCGTTAACCATCCTGCAATGGCAGCTAACAGCCGATTACTCGCCATTAATTGGCGGAGGCATTTTTGGTAATACCGATTCGTTGCATCCGGGTCAGCGGTTCTGGAATTTAAAGCAACTGGCGTCAATACCCAAAGACTTATCAGCAATGCCAATTTCAACCGATAAACCTTATATTTCATGCGCTGCGCAAGGCAATAATACGAAGCATGTTTATGCCATTCATATAGTAAACGATGGGGCTACAAGAACAGCAGTTATTACTGGTTTACCTTACAGTGTGAAGCGATTAAAAATGCTTGTTACAAGTAAAGAATTAAGCATGAAACAAAGCGAAGTGATTGTAACAAACGGACAAGCGAAATGCACTTTACCTACCGAGAGTTATGCCACATTAATAAGTAACTGAGTTGAAGAAAATATAGTAAAAAATCATCTTACTTTGTATCATTACAGGATTGAAAATATTCTTCTTTTTTGTTCTAAATAACCGTTATGATGCAGCTTGGTAAGCAAATAGTATCGTCTTTACATTCAAAAAAAAGTATTCAGCTGCCTTCCGAAAAAGTATGGCAACTCCCTGAAAAAATATTACAATTCGGTACAGGTGTTTTGCTTCGCGGCTTGCCCGATTATTACATTAACAAAGCCAATAACGAAGGCATTTTTAACGGGCGTATTATTGTGGTAAAATCAACCGGTAACGGAAGCATCAATGAGTTTGCAGAACAGGATAATTTATACACACATTGCATTAAAGGCATTGAAGAAAATGAAGTAAAAGAAAACTATATTATTAATGCAGCGATCAGCCGTGTTATCAATGCCAACAATAACTGGCAGGATATATTGCGGTGCGCACACAATCCGCAATTGCAAATCATCTTTTCCAATACTACCGAAGTTGGTATTACTTTACTTAAAAGCGATAAAATTACAGACTCACCGCCGCAATCATTTCCCGGTAAATTATTAACTTTTTTATACGAGCGTTACCAGGTTTTTCGTGGTAGCGAGGAAAGCGGAATGGCTATCATTCCAACTGAATTACTTGTTGATAACGGAAAGAAATTAAAAGCTATTGTGGTTGAACTTGCAAGGTTGAATCATCTTGAACCATCATTTGTTGCCTGGTTAGAAAATGCGAACGATTGGTGCAATTCTTTAGTGGATAGAATTGTGCCCGGCGCTTTATCTCAACAAGATAAAAATGCAATAAAAACAAACTTTGGTTTTACCGATGAATTAGCCATTATGAGTGAACCGTATAACTTATGGGCAATTGAAACAAAAAGCGAACGCACGAAGCAATTGTTATCATTTAGCAAGGCAGATAAAAATGTGATCCTCACACACAATATTCAAAAGTACAGAGAGCTGAAATTACGGTTGCTGAATGCAACACATACTTTCAGTTGCGGGCTGGCTTTTTTGTGCGGCTTTACTACCGTAAATGAAGCGATGCAAAACAAAGCGTTTCATCAGTTTATTACCGGATTATTATTTGAAGAAATTATTCCCTGCATTGTTGATGAGAACATAAAAAAAGAAGAAGCGGAAGCGTTTGCAAAAGGTGTTATTGATCGTTTTGCCAACCCTTTTATTCAGCATCAATGGCTTGCCATTATAATGCAATATACCAACAAAATGAAGCAGCGTTGCGTACCGTTAATAATTCAATTTTATGCACACGCAAAGGGTATAAAAACCCGCATGGCTCTTGGCTTTGCCGCTTATTTGCTGTTTATGAAATCAACCAATATAAAAGGCAATTTATACTATGGCGAAACAAACAAACACGAATATATCATTCAGGATAATGAAGCTGAAAAATTTTATTTACTATGGCAAAAAGGTAATGTTGAAGAAGTAATTTTGCAAGCACTTGCTGATATTGATTTTTGGAATGAAAACCTAACGATGATACCGCATTTCAAAACAGAAGTAAGTTTGTTTTTACATCAGTTATTATCAGGTGATGCTTTGTATAAATTGATTAATTAGAATTTAAAAATCGTACTTCATTTTAATTGCGCTAACCCTTCTCCATAAATAGAGAAGGATTAGGGATGAGGTCAACATCAATCAATATGAATTCATTTCTTGATAATAATTTTTTACTGTATAATAAAACGGCGCAGCAACTGTATCACGAGTATGCTGCGCCGATGCCGGTTATAGATTATCACTGCCATCTTTCGCCTCAGCAAATAGCCGATGATATACAGTTTGATAACCTTACGCAGGCATGGCTGTATGGCGATCATTACAAGTGGCGTGCAATGCGCACAAATGGAGTAAAAGAAAAGTATATAACAGGCAATGCCAGCGATTGGGAAAAGTTTACACAATGGGCAGCTACGGTGCCTTACACACTGCGCAATCCGCTGTATCATTGGACGCATTTGGAACTGCAACGATACTTTGATATTTATGATATATTGAACCCTGAAACAGCCGAAAAAATATACAACGAATGCTCTCAAAAGCTAAGAACAAAAGAGTATTCCGTTCGCAACCTTCTGCGCCGTATGAATGTAAAGATCGTATGCACAACCGATGACCCAACTGATACGTTGGAACATCATCAAAAAATTAAAGATGATAGCTTTGAAATCAGTGTGCTGCCTGCATTTCGTCCGGACAAAGCGATGGATGTAAGCGATGCGCAGGCATTTAATTTTTATATTGAAAAATTAGAAGCAGTTACCAATACTTCTGTTGTTTCTTTTGATGATTATCTTACCGCTTTAAAAAGCCGACATGATTTTTTTTTAAGTATTGGTTGCTGTATTTCCGATCATGGTTTGGAAGAAATGTATGCAGATGATTTTAGTGATAATGACATCCGTTTTATATTCAATCAACTACGGCGGGGCAACAACATTTCAGTAGAGCAGCAACGCAAATTTAAAAGTGCAATGCTTTTATATGTAGCGGAATGGGATTTCGAGAAAAATTGGGTGCAGCAATATCATTTGGGCGCCTTGCGCAATAACAATTCGCGCATGATGAAAACATTAGGCGCAGATACTGGCTGGGATTCAATCGGCGACATTCCGCAAGCGAAATCATTATCCCGTTTTTTTGATAAATTAGATAGTAAAAACAAACTGGCGAAAACCATTTTGTACAACCTTAACCCAGCCGATAACGAAGTGATGGCAACCCTGACTGGCAACTTTAACGACGGCTCAGTTAGAGGCAAAATGCAATGGGGATCGGCCTGGTGGTTTTTAGATCAGAAAGATGGTATAACAAAGCAATTGAACACATTATCTAACGCCGGTTTGCTGTCGGGCTTCATTGGTATGCTAACCGATTCAAGAAGTTTTTTATCATATCCAAGGCATGAATATTTCAGGCGGATTCTTTGCAATTTACTTGGCGAAGAAATAGAAAATGGCGAACTGCCGGATGATGTTGAATGGACAGGAAAAATCATTCAGGATATTTTTTATAATAATGCAGAAAATTACTTCGGCTTTGCAATAAAAAACAAAGCCATCACACAACCCTTTACTACAACGCATGAATAAAATTGTTTGCTTTGGAGAATTGTTGCTGCGCTTCTCGCCCGATGCAGAAGGCAACTGGATTAACAACCAAAGTATGCCTGTTTTCATTGGCGGTTCTGAACTGAATGTGGCAACTGCATTAGCAAATTGGAATATGCCTGTAAACTATATTACTTCTTTGCCTGATAATTTACTATCAAATAACATACACCAGTATCTAAAACAAAAAGGAATTGATGATAGTCAAATTTATCATCACGGCAATCGCATCGGAGCTTATTACATGGCGCAGGGAAGCGATTTAAAACATGCAACCGTTATTTACGATCGTGCCCATTCTTCATTCGCACAACTGCAGCCTGGCATGATAAATTGGGATGAAGTTTTGCACGAGGCAAGCTGGTTTCATTTTAGTGCCATTACACCTGCATTAAACGAGAATTTAGTTGCCGTTTGTAAAGAAGCTTTAAATGCAGCAAAAACAAAAGGCATCATCATTTCGGTTGATTTAAACCATCGCGCAAAGTTATGGCAATGGGGGAAACAACCGGCTGATGTAATGCCTGAACTGGTTGATTATTGTAGTATTATTATGGGCAATTTATGGAGTGCAGAATCCTTATTAAACATTCCGGTTAACGCAAATGTTCATGCTGAAAAAAATTATTTTCAACATGCTTCGCAAACGGCTCATCACATTATGCGGCGACATAAAAACTGCAACCTTGTAGCGCAAACTTTTCGTTTTGATGAAGAAGATGGTATCCAATATTTGGGTACGATAAATACAAAAGAAAATCAATTTGCATCGAAAGAATTTTGCAGTAAAAAAATAAAGGATAAAGCCGGCAGCGGCGATTGTTTTATGGCAGGTTTACTTTATGGATTGCAACAAAAACAAACCTTACAAAACATTGTTGATTTCGCAGCAGCCGCAGCTTTTGGCAAGCTGCACGAAACAGGCGACAGTACAAAGCAAACAGCAACAGAGGTAATGAATACCATCAATAAATTTGTATGCCGGTAATCGATAACATTATAGAAATAATTCAACAGCAAGGTGTGCTGCCATTGTATTACGATGATGACGAACAAACATCTGTCGAAGTGCTAAAAGCTTTGTCCCGTGCGGGTTGTAGCGCAATTGAATATACCAACCGCGGCGTAAATGCTCATCAGAATTTCAAAGTCTTAAAACAATTTTGTAAAGAAGAATTACCGCACATGCAAGTAGGAATTGGCACTATAAAAAATGGGCAGGAGGCAAAGTTGTTTGCTGCTGCCGGTGCCGATTTTATTGTATGTCCGGGTATGGTTCCTGCCGTTGCCAATGTTGCAAAAGAATATGGTATTGCCTGGGTTCCGGGCTGCCTCACTCCTACTGAAATTATATTGGCGGAAGAATACAAGGCAAGGCTTGTAAAACTATTTCCGGGTAGTTTGCTGGGCGCTTCTTATGTGTCGGCAATTAAAGAAATTTTCCCCCAACTTTTATTTATGCCAACCGGCGGAGTTGAAGTAACCGAAGAGAACATCGGTGCATGGTTTGCAGCCGGCGTTTGTGCAGTTGGTTTAGGCAGCAAAGTGATTAGCAAAGATGTATTAAACAGGAAAGATTATGCAGCAATTGAAGTAAAAACAAAAGAAGCGATAGAGATTGTAAAACGATTGAGAAGATGATTTTTATTGAAGCTTTTTGCGACAAACAAAATAGTTAAAAGAGTAAAAAGAGTTTGCCCTGATCTTTTTGTTTAGCCAGGTCTGTAACAGGATGAAGTTTTGCTATGCCAAGTCTTCAGACTTCGCAACTATTATGTTCTTCCTTGTCTCCGACGAGTTTATGTCAAGTAAAAAATGATTGAAACCAAAAGCCATATAGCAACATCATCAATACAAAAAAGCATAGGTAATTACCGCTGGACGGTTTGCGCTCTTATCTTTTTTGCAACTACAATTAACTATCTTGACAGAGCCGCAATCAGCTTATTGAAATCATATCTCGAAAAAGATTTTAACTGGTCTGAAGAAGATTATGCCAACATAGTAATTGCATTTCAAATTTCTTATGCCATTGGTCTTGCCGGTGTCGGAAGACTGATTGACAAGCTGGGAACGCGCATTGGGTATGGTTTGTCTATTGCATTATGGAGCGTGGCATCAATTGGTCATGCGCTTGTAAACAGCACAGCAGGTTTCATCACAGCACGTTCTTTTTTAGGCATAACGGAAGCAGGTAATTTTCCTTCCGCCATTAAAACAGTAGCCGAATGGTTCCCCAAAAAAGAACGCGCTTTGGCAACCGGCATCTTTAATTCGGGAGCCAACATGGGTGCTATTATCGCACCGCTTACCGTGCCTTTTATTGCAGAAAAATGGGGCTGGCAATGGGCATTTATCATCACAGGTTCGGTTGGTTTTGTGTGGTTATTTTTTTGGTTGATGATTTATAAAATGCCTCATCAGCATAAACAATTAAGTAAAGCCGAGTATGAATACATACACAGCGATAGTGAAGTTCTTTCTGCAAACGAAAACACTCAAAACACAAGCTGGTTGCGGCTTTTAACGTTCCGGCAAACATGGGTGTATGTGTTAGGTAAATTTTTAACCGACCCTGTTTGGTGGTTTTACCTCTTTTGGCTGCCTGCATTTTTAAAAGCGCAGTATAGCATGGAAGGCACAGCCATTGCGCTGCCCGTAGCATTGGTTTATACTATGGCAGCCATTGGCAGCATTGGCGGCGGCTGGCTGCCGTTACGCTTAATAAAAAAAGGATGGACAGTTTTTAAGGCACGTAAAAGCAGTATGCTGCTATATGCGTTGTGCGCTTTACCGGTGATGACAACGCAATATTTTGGCAGTATCAATCTATGGCTGGCTGTTATCATTATTGGGTTGGCAGCTTCGGCGCACCAGGCCTGGAGCGCAAACATTTACACAACTGTAAGCGATGTGTTTCCTAAAAAAGTTACAGCAAGCGTAACTGGCATTGGTGGCATGGCAGGCGCATTAGGAGGCATTTTAATTGCGGGTGTAGCAGGCAAATTGTTTAATCATTACAAAGCCATCAACCACTTGCAAACAGGCTATTTTATTATGTTTTTTATTTGCGGTTTAGCATACATAACTGCCTGGCTTATTATGCACTTGTTATCGTCTTCAAAAAAGCAAATTGATTTATAAAAAATAGAAAAGCAGCTTACAAAACGAGCATTTACAACATCAGTCTATCTTCTCTTATAAATTTTTGATTTGTTTTTATTGATATTTTGAAAAAAAATAAAAACAAATGACTTCATTGCTGATTTGCCTTGCTGTTGTATAAAATCAAAAGCGGTAGTGTTGCAGAATGTATGATGACATTTCTGTACCAGAGTAGTATTCTAAGAACATAGATAAGAAAGCACACAGAACATCTATGTGAAACCTATGGTTCTAATGTGTCTATGTGTTTCCATCATACATTTTAGAACACTACTATGAAGAGGCAAGCAATACGTTTTGTTTTACTGTATTTTAATGAAAACAATAGAAGAGAATTATTATTACGGCAAACTCCAGTCAATCGGATCCTTACCTTGTTTGCTTAATAGATCGTTCGCTTTACTGAAATGTTTGCATCCAAAAAATCCTTTATCAGCACTGAACGGCGATGGATGCGCTGCTTTCAAAACAAAGTGTTTGGTTTCATCAATCAGCACTTGCTTATCCTGCGCAAACTTTCCCCACAGCATAAACACAACGCCTTTTTTTTTATCGGAGAGTACCTGAATTACTTTATTGGTAAACTCCTGCCAGCCTATTTTTTGATGAGAAGCAGGCTCTTTGGCTCTTACCGTAAGAATGGCGTTTAATAAAAACACACCCTGTTGCGCCCATTTGGTAAGGTTGCCGGTTTCGGGTATCGCCATACCAATATCGGTATGCAGTTCTTTAAAAATATTTTCCAAAGATGGCGGCGGTTTTATACCATCGGGAACTGAAAAGCTTAAGCCCATTGCCTGCCCTTGGCCATGATAGGGATCTTGCCCCAGCAGCACAATTTTTACGTCATCAAATGGCGTGGTGTTAAACGCGTTGAAGATGAGCGAACCTGGTGGATAAATAGTGGCTTTGGTGGCTCTTTCGGTTTTTAAATGCGCGGTAATTTGTCCGAAATAAGGCTTTTCAAACTCATCTTTCAATACTTCTTTCCAGCTCTCTTCAATTTTTACATCCATGGCAAAACCGTTTGGATGCAAACTAATTAAAAATTAGTTTTGCCGCCACAATTTGGTTCGGTAGCTCAGTTGGATAGAGCAACTGCCTTCTAAGCAGTAGGTCATTGGTTCGAATCCAATCCGGATCACGAGGGAAAAGAAAACCCGCTGGTACATTAATCATATTGACTAAAATTTACTGAATGGGTAAACAATAGCGGTGATGTGTAAATACTTACCATGCAACATAATTGCGTAAGCCTTCTTTCCTTATTTATTTTATAAATTAAGTTGCGCTGCCTGCTTTATCCAATTCATTTTTACTAAACAAAAGTCTGATTCGGATAAATCGTTTTATCATCTCCAGTATACTTTTGCTTAAAATATTTATGATGTTTGACTTTGACAGCGGGATAAGCGATTTTTCACTTCAGTTTAGGTGATTAATGTTGAACTGAAAAAAGGAAAATTATCAGAACGCTCGGAGTTGCTATGCTTGTTTGTATTTAAGTTTTGATATTAAAAAATAAAAATTATGCGTGTATTTATCACAGGAGCCACAGGCTTCATTGGTTCTGCCATCGTTAAGGAACTTATTAGTGCCGGCCATCAGGTGCTTGGTCTCGCCCGTTCAAATTCTTCAGCCGCCGCATTAATAGCAGCGGGTGCGGAGGCGCACTGGGGCAACCTGGAAGATCCCGACAGTTTACGAAGCGGCGCTGCCGGATCAGACGGGGTGATCCATGCCGGTTTTATCCATGATTTTACAAGGTTTAAAGAAGTATGCGAAATAGACAGGCGGGCTATTGAAACCATTGGCGCTATCCTCGCAGGCACTGACCGTCCGTTTATTGTTACATCCGGCACGGCGCTGGTTAGCCCGGGCAAAATCGCAACCGAAGACATCATCCCAACGCCACATTCTAGCTCGTTCCCGCGTGCTTCAGAAGAAGCTTCAGACGCTGTTGCTTTGCTTGGTGTGCGCACATCTGTAGTACGGCTTTCGCCATCGGTACACGGCGAAGGCGATCATCATGGCTTTGTTCCTATGCTCATTAACATTGCCCGTGAAAAAGGAATATCCGCATATATAGGAGATGGACAAAACCGCTGGAATGCTGTGCATAGGCTGGATGCTGCCCACCTGTTCAGGCTTGCACTGGAAAATGCTGTAAAAGGGGCTAGGTTTCATGGGGCTGCCGAAGAAGCGATTGTTTTTAAAACAATTGCTGAGGCCATCGGTAAACAGTTGAATATACCTGTTGTATCTATACCAAATGAGCAGGCGGCGGAACATTTTGGCTGGTTTACAGGTTTTGCGGCAATAGACTGCCCGGCATCCAGCAAAATTACCCAGCAACGCCTCAACTGGCACCCGGCACAACCTACACTTTTAGCCGACCTGGAAAAGGGAATCTATAAATAGAATTTCCGGTAAATTCTAGCACCCAACTATCTCAAACGATCATTTAAACTTCCGCTCATAAACAGGTTGATATCAATGAAGTTAAAAATAACTTAAACAGAATGTTCTGTTTAAGTTATTTTCATTAACCCCAAATTCTTTGCAATATGCATTTTGACTAAAACAAGATCCGGTTCGGTTAAATTAATGATATACTCATTCCTGAACTTTGTGTCATAAAATAATTCAATGAAAGCGATCTTATTAAACGAAGCAGGCGGCATAGAAAATTTCATTTTCAGGGATATTGAAAAACCCACGCTACAAAAGGGCGAGGTATTGGTGAAAATAAAAGCCATAGGCATTAACCCGGCCGATGCGTACGCGCGCCAAAATGAAGAAATGATGTCCCTTTATGCGGGCGAGGCAAGGCCGGCAATCATAGGCTGGGATATTTCCGGCGAGATTACTGAAAAGGCGGAAGAAACGGATGGTTTTGAAATTGGCGACCCGGTTTTTGGTTTTACATCAATGGGCCGGGCTTATGCCGAATATGTGGCTATACCTGTAAGTGCTATCGCCCACAAACCGGCAAACATTAGTCACGAGGAAGCAGCCGCCTTTCCTATCGCCGGTTTAACCGGAGGGCAGCCATTAATTCATGTAGCCAACATTAAAAAGGGTAACATTGTGTTGATACATGGCGGCTCAGGCGGTGTGGGGCATTACGCTGTGCAAATAGCCAAATACTTAGGTGCTAAAGTTATCACTACCACCTCGGCAAAAAACCGCGACTTTGTGCTTTCGCTTGGCGCAGACCAGCATATTGATTATACAACCGAAAAGTTTTACGAGGTAATTAAAGATGTTGATTTTGTGCTGGATACCATTGGTGGCGAAACGCTTGTACGTTCGATTGATATTGTAAAGGAAGGCGGCAAAATAGTGTCCGTAATCCCGCCATTGAACGAAGAACTGGTAAAAAAGGCAGCAACAAGGAATGTGCAGCTTTCGTTAGGCTTGGTTTCAAACAATGGTAACGATATGAGCTTCTTTGCCGATATGTTCGCCAAAGGCGTATTGAAATCTCATATGTCGGCCGTGTTCCCTTTTACAGAAATGGGCAAAGCGCATACAATGGTTGAAACAGGGCGCACCGTTGGAAAAATTGTAGTTACCGTTTAAATTTACAAATTATTAATTTGCATGAGCAACAAGCAGCAACAAATACGTCGTTTTACTACCATTAGTTCGTTCCACCAGTTCAGGGGCTTGCCTATGCCGGAACATCCGCTCATCAGCATTATTGATGCCGGTGATGCTAAACAGCTTAACCCGGACGAACCTAAACATATTGTGTTTGACTTTTATGTTATCTCGGCAAAAAGAGTATTAAACGCCAAGGTAAAATATGGCCAGCAGGATTACGATTTTGATGAAGGCATTATGAACTTTACGTCGCCGGGGCAGGTAATAAGTGTTAAACTTACCGAAGGGGAAATGTTGCAACAATCAGGATGGGTATTATTGATCCATCCTGACTTTCTGTGGAACACGCCTCTCGCAAAAAAGATAAAGCAATACGATTTTTTTGATTACGACGTAAACGAAGCCTTGTTCCTTTCGGAGAAGGAAGAAGCCATTATTGTCGGCATTGTACAGATTGTCAAACAGGAATATTGTTCCAGTATCGATAAATTTAGTCAGGATATTATCATCGCCCAGCTTGACGTTTTGCTTACTTATGCCGAGCGGTTTTACCAGCGCCAGTTCATTACCCGCAAAATGGTTAGCCATCAATTGCTGGCTCGCCTGGAGGATTTACTGAATACTTATTTTGACAATAAGGTAGCCGAAAAAGGCTTGCCTACCGTTAGCTATGTTGCAGCGGAATTAAATGTATCGGCAGGTTATTTAGGCGGTGTGCTCAGGGCGCTTACGGGTTTGAATACGCAGCAGCATATCCATCTTGCACTCATCGAAAAAGCAAAAGAAAAACTATCTGCTACCAACCTGTCTGTCAGTGAAATCGCTTATGAATTAGGTTTTGAGCATATTCAATCGTTCAGCAAACTTTTCAAGACTAAAACCAACGTATCGCCACTGGAATTCAGGAACTCCTTTAATTAGTAGTGCGGCTGATTTTCAAGTTGAAATGCTGTTAGAAGAGAGCGCAAAAGGTAAACGTCTTATCAGACTTATTCAAACAAGAAACTCCGCTGAGCCTGGCTTGTATCTTTCTAAAGAAGATTAAGAGCTTTCAGCGCGGGCTGCCGAAATAATTTTTGTCTGCTTTTGGGTAAAGATGCCTTACTAATTAAATGATAACGGTATTTTTATAAAATTAATAATTACAAAATGACTATCCGGATATAGTAACCTGTATTGTTACTGCGAGGCACGAAGCAGTCTGTAAATTGTATGTAGTGATATATTCCACTTATCAACCTGATGTTATGTGGTGTTTATATGGCTTCGTGCCTCGCAATGACGACTTTGCACAACCCAAATAATGAAGGGGTTACTATATACGGATAGTCATTTAATTACAAATTAATTCTTCTTTGTAAAACCCCGCTAAACATTCCAAATCAGCCAGAAAACGGTTCGAATCCAATCCGGATCACAAATGCCCTCATAGTAAGGCTTTTATTTACTCCATTTTCTTTTACGGTATTGTTATTGTTCTGCTTGTAACGCTGTACGCACTAAAATAACCCAGCGCGCCACCTTCAATATTGCTTACCGGATTGGCAGGCGTGGCACTTTGATTTTCGCCCGTGGCGGATTGATCTAAACTAAACCAATATTTATAAACATTCACATCAATGCACTGCAAATCTACACGCACGGCATCGCCATGAGATAGATCACTATCAGGATTAATTAAAGGTCGCGTAATGGTAAGCCCGTCGCTAAATTCATCGTTCTGTTCAAACACGTGTTTTACCTGCACGCCATATTTATATTCCACCAAACGGTAGTTGTTGCCAAGCCCCGGGGGATCTTTATAACTTGGATAAATGGTAATGCCCGTTTTGCCACCAAATGAAAACTCTTCCGCCCAAATGCTATCAAGCGGAACAATTTGCGAAGGCATGGTTGAGGTTGATGTGTAAGTTTTGCCGTTGAGCGTTACGGTAAGAAGATAAGTGCTGCCGGGATTACCTGTAAGGAGGCCTGTATGTGGTTCATAAAAACCAGTACCCCCTTCAAAAAGTGGGTATGTATTTCCTCCATTCACTTGTATGCTAACAGTTGCTCCGCTTACACCAACGAAACGTGTGCTGTCTTCAAAGTTTTGTGTGTAAGAAATTTTTACTTCCGGCAAAGTGGGTTCTAATCCACGAACACTGGAATCTGCATACGGCACAATGCCTTCAATTACCAATTGCTTATCGGCTTCTTTGAAATTTACATTGATGACTTTTGTGCAGGATGAAACGCACAAAAATAAAATGGCATAAAAACAAACCCTTTTTGTATTTGTACAATTGTTTTCCGAACGTACAAGAGTGCGACGCAACGATGCTAAAACGGAGTTGTAAAAGCCGGGTACATAAAACTGTATTTTGTTTTTATTCATGTTTTACCATTTAAAATTATAAGACACCGAAGGAATCCAGCGGAACAAAGAGGTTTGCACCGCTTCTGTTTTATTGGGGTTGTCAGGATCATCTTTAAACGTGATGGTGTAAGCGTTTTCTCTGCCGTATGCATTGTATAAACTAAAGGCAAGCTCGCTGCTCCATCTTTTCTTTTGCTTCAATTTCATTGTGGCGCCCAAATCTAACCGGTGGTATGCAGGCATCCGGTAACCGTTTCGGTTGGTGTAATAAAACACCGTTTGTCCGCCCACCGTATATTTTCCGTTGGGGAAGGTAACGGCATCGCCGGTGTAGTACACCCAGTTGGCAGAGAGCGTCCACTTTTTACTCAGTTCATAAATGCCAACCAGCGCAATATCATGCGTTCTATCCTGCCTTGCATTGTACCAGTTGTTGTTGTTGATGCCATCAATTTTGCGTTCGGTTTTCGATAATGTATAACTCAACCATCCGGTTAGTTTGCCCACTTTTTTGCGCAGCAGCCATTCAATGCCGTAAGCTCTGCCCTTGCCATACAGCAGTTGCGTTTCAATGGCTTTGTTGGTAAACACATCAGCGCCATCGCGGTAATCAATTTGGTTTTGCATGGATTTGTAATAGGTTTCTACCGTGAGTTCGTATTGGTTGTTGGATAGATTTTTATAGTACCCGAGCGAAACCTGGTCGGATATTTCAGGCTTAATTAAGTTGCTGCTGCTTATCCATTTATCGGTTGGCGTGTTGCTGGTGCTGTTGCTGATGAGGTGCATATTTTGCACGTTGCGCACATACGATGCTTTAATAGAACTCGTGCTGTTTAACTGATAACCGGCAGATAAACGCGGCTCCAAATTCCAGTAGGTTTTTACCACTTGTGCGCTGTTGTAATGTGTTGTATCTATAATGTCGCCTTTATTATCCAACGTATAATAATCGCCTTTGCCCAGCACGCTAAAAGCGGTAAACCTTGTGCCATACGTGAGGGTAACATGATTGGTTGCTTTCCAGGTATCGCTGGCGTACACGGCGTTTTCTAACGAGTATCTTTCGGGTTGACTTTGCGTGTTTACACTTGATGTTTGTGAAGCCGTAATTTGCCCCGGGCGAACATTATGATCAATGCTGCTCCAGCCAAAGCGGATATTGTGTTTTTCGCCGGCATTTAACTGATAATCCTGCTTTACATTCCAGTCTTTAATTTCGGAAAAAATTTTAAAATCGTTCGATCCGTTTTTAATTTGAATTTGATAATAATAATCGCTGTAAATAAGCGAAGTGTTGGAAAATAATTTACTGTTGAAAATATGATTCCATCGCAGTGTGCCTGTTGCATTGCCCCAGTTGATGCCAAACTGGTTACTGAAGCCTAAATTATCTTTACCAAAATAACCGCTTACATACAGTTTATCTTTTGCACCCAATTCATAATTCAGCTTTGCATTCAAATCGTAAAAGTACAACTGGCTTTGTTTTAAACTGCTGTCGCCGGATGCTTTTAAAAACAAATCGGCATAGGTTCTTCTTCCCGTTATTAAAAAAGAAGACTTGCCTTTTTGTATTGGTCCTTCCACGTTAAGCCTTGTGGAAATTAAACCAACGCCGCCGCTTACATTGTAATCCTGGTTATTGCCATCGTTCATTTTTATATCTACAACTGAAGATAACCTGCCACCGTATTGCGCGGGCATTCCGCCTTTGTAAACGGTAATGTCTTTTATAGCATCCGAGTTAAATGTTGAGAAAAAGCCAAGCAAGTGCGAGGCGTTGTAAACATTGGCTTCATCAAGCAATATCAGGTTTTGATCGGTTGAGCCGCCACGCACATAAAAGCCGGCATTGCCATCGCCAGCGCTTTTAATACCGGGCAAAAGCTGAATGGTTTTCAGCACATCTTTTTCGCCAAACAAAACAGGAATGTTTTTAATTTCTTTCGTGCTTATATTTTCAATGCCTGTTTGCGTTCCGCTTATGCTTCTGCCTTTCGATGTTGTGCTGACAACAACATTTCCTAAGTCGGCAGTTTCATCTTCCAAAAAAATAAGCAGTTGTTTGTTTTTGTTCAAATTGATAAATAAAGTATCCGGTTTTTTACCTACAAAATTCACTTCCAACCTGTACTCACCTATAGGTAAGGTGAGTGAATAAAAACCATATTCGTTGGAAGAGGTACCGCCGTCTTTATTCAATACTCTTACCGATGCACCGATGATGCTTTCGCCTCCTTTTTTACTTTTGATGGTTCCGCTGATTGTGAAAGAATGTTGCGCTTTCACGGTTACAAAAAGTATAATAAAAACAAAGAGAAAAAATAAGCGAGCCGTTTTGTGTTGTGCCATTTCTGTTTGTAAAGATGTTGCAAAAGTTCAATGAATCTTTTGAAGGGAAAATATAAAACTGATGAAGCGGAAAAAAGTTAATACGCCTTGCTCCCCTCAGAAAGCAGAGTAGTATATTCGTTCCAATTTATTGTTTTTGTTATAAAAGAAAAAGGCTGCCATCTTGTTCTTCGAGGTGTTAGCGCAGCGCACCTCGAAGTTGGGATGAAGCAGGTCTTTGACCGGCAAATTGGTTAATTGTTCGATACGCTGTTATGATTCAGAGAATCATTTTATCTCACTTACGAGGTGCGCTGCGCTAACACCTCGAAGAACATGTTTCATCAAAAAGAAGAGTAGAGTATTCGTTCAACTTAATGTTGCTGCTATAAAAGAAAAAGGTTGCACCATCAGGTTGACATTTGATGGATTATGAAATGTCATTTTACTATATTTTTACCTGCAATAAAATAAAACATGAAATACTTATTTGTTGTTTTTTCTTCTTTTTTATCTTCCTTGTTGCTGTATGCGCAAAAGCCGAAAATATTTGATATAAAGTCGCCTGACGGCAATATCACTCTGCATGTTGAAGCAGGTGATAAAACGCAATGGTCGGTACAGGATAGAGGACAGCAGATCATTGCACCCTCCACGCTGTCGTTACAACTGCAAAACCAAGTATTAGGCGATAAGCCAACGGTTACATCTTCCAAAACAGAAAAGGTTACCAATACAATTACTCCCATTAATTATATCAAGGCATCTATACCGGACGATTACAATGGGCTTACGGTAAACTGTAAAGGAAATTATGGTATTATTTTCCGCGTGTACAACGATGCCGTTGCCTACCGTTTTTTTACAAAAAAAAAAGACAGCATTATTGTAAAGAATGAAGAAGCCAATTTCAATTTCACCGATGATGACCAAGCCTTTATTCCTATACAATGGGATTACCGCGATGGCAAGATGTTTAACTCCTCTTTTGAAGCATTGTATCACGAAATCAATCTATCAGCGTTTCCAAAAGATTCACTCTCTTTTCTTCCGTTGCTGGTAGATGTTGGCAATGGCAGAAAGGTTGCCATTCTTGAAGCAGACCTGGAGGAATATCCAGGCATGTATCTCAACCTTAATCAAACACAAAAAGGGTTACAAGGTGTGTATGCGCCTTACCCCACAAATGCCCATCTTGTAGGTGTTAACTACATACCTACCGAACGGAAAGATTACATTGCCACATGTGCAGGCACACGTAATTTTCCCTGGCGCGCCATCGCTATTGCCGAGCAGGATAAAGACCTTCTGAATAACGACATCGTTCAAAAGCTGGCATCAGCACCCAGGCTTGCAGATTATTCGTGGGTAAAAACCGGCCAGGTTTCATGGGACTGGTGGAACAGCATGAACATTTCCGGTGTTGATTTTAAAGCTGGCATGAACACAGATACATATAAGTATTACATCGACTTTGCTGCCTCTAATAAAATTCCTTACATTATAATGGATGGCGGCTGGTCGGATGAGCTAAATCTCTTCAAGATAAGATCCGGGCTGGATCTGCAAACGATAATTGATTATGGAAAACAAAAAAATGTAGGTGTTATTCTCTGGGCTTCCTGGTATGCCATAAGCCAACAAATGGATACTGCGTTTCCGTTGTATGCAAAGATGGGTGTAAAAGGTTTTAAGATAGATTTTTTTGACCGCGATGATCAAAAAGTTGTTGCATCTACTTATGAGATCGCTCAAAAAGCTGCAGCCAATAAACTAATGGTAGATTATCATGGCATATATAAACCAACAGGTTTGCAGCGCACTTATCCTAACGTTGTAGGTTTTGAAGGTGTAAAAGGTCTTGAAAATTTTAAATGGGCAAATGAAGATCAGCCGCGCTACACCAATACCCTTCCTTTTATCCGTATGCTTGCTGGTCCTATGGATTATACGCCTGGCGCCATGCGCAATGCCAACAATGCAAACTTTCGTCCCATCAATAACAATCCTATGAGCAAGGGCACGCGTTGCCAGCAGCTTGCCGAGTATGTTGTTTTTTATGCTCCTTTACAAATGCTTTCCGACAACCCGACCATTTACATGAAAGAACAGGAATGTACAGATTTCATTACAAAAGTACCCACCAGCTGGGATGAAACCGTACCGCTTGATGGCAAGGTAAGCGAGTATGTAGCGGTTGCCCGAAGAAAAAACGATACCTGGTTTGTTGGCGCGATGAGTAATTGGACGGCACGAGAAATAACACTTAATTTCTCCTTTCTTCCCGCCGGCACTTACACAGCAGAAGTGTTTAAAGACGGCGTGAATGCAGACAGACAGGCAACAGACTACAAAAAGGAAATGATGAAAATATCTTCCGGCGATACAATAAAAATCCAGCTTGCATCTGGTGGTGGCTGGGCTGCAAGGATCACTAAGTAACTTGCATAACCGGAAAGAGCAGTTGCGCGACTGTTGTTTGTGTTTGTTTTTACTGCAATTATAAAAGCTCAATTAGTTGATGTATAGCCTGCTTCAACTTTTCGTTTGAAAGAATAATCCTTTTGCGGTTTATGTTTTTATGGCGGGATAAAAACATAGTGCAAGCATAGCATAACCAATAAATGGTTTATATATTTGAAACTTTTGTAACCGAAACTTTGTTATGTCTTCTATTACATATCAAATCATAACTCATAAAAATGAAGGCCGAATATTGGTGTTGTTTGAACACAGTGTTTTGCTGAACGAAAGAATGCGAAATGTACCCGGTGCCAGATGGAGCCGTACTTATACGGGATGGACAATACCCGATACAAACGAAAACCGTATAAGATGTAAACTTCCGGTAAGCGGCGCCCCGCAAGTAAGTCTTGCTGTAAGTAACAAAACGCCAATGCCCTATTTGCCGCCGATAAGTATCAATAACCAGGATGAACTGAAAAAATATGTGCAGCACCTGCAGCTAAAAGCATACAGTCCTTCTACCCTGCGCACCTACCGTAACGAATTTATGCAACTATTGCAACGGCTGGGTACTATGCGTGTACAGGATATAGAGCCGCAACACCTGCAACGGTATTTGCTGTATTGTATAAACAACGGGCTGAAAGAAAACACTGTTCATAGTCGTATAAACGCGTTGAAATTTTATTATGAACAGGTGCTTCACAAAGAAAAAATGTTTTTTGATATACCGCGTCCTAAAAAACCGTTGCTGCTGCCAAAGGTGTTAAGCAAGGAAGAAATTGCAGCGATTATAAAAGCGATATGGAATGTAAAGCATAAAACAATGATAATGCTTGGATATGGCTGTGGACTGCGTGTAAGCGAAATAACGGCATTGCAGGTAAGTGATATAGATGGTAACAGACGATTGCTTTTCATTAGGCTGGCTAAAGGCAAAAAGGACAGGGTGATTAGTTTAAGTCCTGCGCTGCTGGTAATGCTGCGCGAATATTATAAACAATATAAACCAAAAACGTTTTTGTTTGAGGGTGCCGTAGCCGGTACCAGGTACAGTGTAAGAAGCTTGGAAGCGATTATACAAACTGCAAAGCAAAAAGCGGGTATAAGAAAAAGTGGCAGCATGCACATGTTGAGACACAGCTTTGCCACTCACCTGCTGGATAAAGGAACAGATGTAGTAATGATACAAAAACTATTGGGGCATAACGATATTAAAACAACACTCCGGTACCTGCATGTTACCAATAGAGACTTGCTGCATATTTTAAGTCCGATAGAGGACATATCAGATATATTATGACGATACAAAAGTTGTATTGTCGCAACAAATAAAACGTTGCATAAAAGGGGTTAAGTAATTGATTTTGAGACAACAATTCTTTTTTTGATTTTTATTATTATTGCGACTATTTTTGAGTTACCTGCAAGCTTTTTGACAAGTCAAGGTTTGTCGTTTTGTTTTTGCTTCATTTTCAGGTTGACAAGTGCTGAGTAGCCTTGTTTGTTTTTACGCTACTTTTGTTTTTGCATTACTCGCTGACACGCTCATATTGACAAACTAAAGCAGCATGTAACAAGTGGTTTTGTGTCAGCACGGCTGACACAGCAATGCAGCTACTTCAGTTCTTTACTCATCTTCGGTTATCGGCCCGACTGAACGCTATCGAACATCAGTTTTTGTTTGTTTCTTTTGTTCTATTTTCACATTCGGTTACAGGCTGACCGAACTTTCATCGCGCCGCCACAAAGCCTTTTCCGTTACCTGCAAGCTTTTTGACAAGTCAAAGTTTGTCGTTTTGTTTTTGCTTCATTTTCAGGTTGACAAGTGCTAACAAGCTATGTTTGTTTTTACGCCACTTTTGTTTTTGCATCACTCGCAGGCACGTTCATCCTGACAAACTAAAGCAGCAGGTAACAAGTGGTTTTGTGTCAGCACGGCTGACACAGCAAAGCAGCTACTTCAGCTTTTTACTCATCTTCGGTTATCAGCTCGACAGAACGCTATCGAACATCAGTTTTTGTTTGTTTCTTTTGTTCTATTTTCGGCTTTGGTTACAGGCTGACCGAACTTTCATCGCGCCGCCACAAAGCCTTTTCCGTTGTGTGTAACCTTGTTGGACAAGTCAAACTATTTGAAAAATTCGCTTTCATTGTTGACACTTCTATTGACAGTTTTATAAAAAAGCAGATAGACAAAAATTAGTTTTTAACCAAAAAAGGCATAGACTTTTTGTAATTGCTTTGACAAAGACAATACAAATCTTTATTTAATTTCATTCAATCTGTTTAACAAAAGACACTATTTTTGACAATAAGTTATTCCTTTGTGTTTTACTACTTACTGACTGTTCAAACTCATTTATTGCTGACACTTGCAACTGGCTGACACAATAAATATTTTTAGATTTTTACATTCATTATTGACTACAAAAAGTTCATTCAAACAGTATTTTTATGTGCTGACAATGTATAATTATCTGACATTTGGCAAACTGTTTTCTTTCATTAGCAGTTCTTGTTTGACAGTCCATAAAGGCTACACACAACAAGAGGTTTTCTGCTATGCTGGCTGACTTATCAACTTTCATCATCAGTTCATTGTTTATCTTTTGTTCCATCTTGACGTTATAAATGAGCGACAAATCTTATCTTCAACTTTTAATCAACATCCGGCTTTTGTTCCAGGCTGACGAATCACACAAGCCAGCACAGCAGAAAGCCGGTGGACGTTGCCAGCTATCTTTTGACAAGTCAAAAGAAGTGCTTTGCGGTTGGAGTTGATAAGGCTGACTGACAGCGTTTGTTTTTGTGCCTTTTTTGTTTTTGTAGCACTCGTAGTCTTGCTCAAGGTGACACAATAAAGCAGCAGGCAACAAAGGGCTTTGTGTCAGCACGGCTGACACAATCTAACAGCAACTTTATTTCTCTTTTGGTCTTTTGTTATCGGCTCGACAGAACGATGTTGGTCATTTGTTTTTGTTTGTATCTTCAGTTTTTAAATCGGCTCTTGTCCAGGCAGACGGACTTCGTCCGCCCTGCCGAACACAAAGCCGTTCACGTTACCTGCAAGCTTTTTGACAAGTCAAAGTTTGTCGCTTTGTTTTTGCTTACTTTTCAAGCTTGACAAGGCTGACGAGCAACGTTTGTTTTTACGCCACTTTTGTTTTTGCATCACTCGCTGGCTTGCTCATATTGACAAACTAAAGCAGCAGGTAACAAGTGGTTTTGTGTCAGCACGGCTGACACAGCAATGCAGCTACTTCAGCTCTTTCTCATCTTCGGTTATCGGCCCGACTGAACGCTGTTGGTCATCGGTAGTTGTTTGTTTCTTTTGTGCTATTTTCGGCTTTTGGTTACAGGCTGACCGAACTTTCATCGCGCCGCCACAAAGCCTTTGCCGTTACCTGCAAGCTTTTTGACAAGTCAAAGTTTGTCGCTTTGTTTTTGCTTCATTTCCAGGTTGACAAGTGCTGAGTAGCAACGTTTGTTTTTGCGCCATTTTTGTTTTTGCATCACTCGCTGGCTTGCTCATATTGACAAACTAAAGCAGCAGGTAACAAGTGGTTTTGTGTCAGCACGGCTGACACAGCAATGCAGCAACTTCAGTTCTTCACTCATCTTCGGTTATCGGCTCGACAGAACGCTATCGAACATCAGTTTTTGTTTGTTTCTTTTGTTCTACTTTCACCTTCAGTTACAGGCTGACCGAACCGGCATCGCGCCGCCACAAAGCCCTGAACGTCAGACTATGAATAAACTTCAAAAACGCTCAAAAGTGTCTCATATACTATTCTGCAAAGCTGGCAGGCGTTAACCAAAGCAGTCTTTAAAAAAGGTGATGCGTAATGTCTGAAAAAACAGAGGGGCTTATTTGGGCTGTAAATCACTTGTATAAAGATGTTTTTTAGGGCGCCGACTACTTTTGTATAGTCTGGTTGCCAGTTTTGGATGGCCAGTAACATTTTATCGTAGCCGATGATGTTTTTGGTTCGCATAAAGTTGTAGCAGAACATAATCAGGTTCATTTCTCCATTTACTTTTTGTAATCCTTTCAGTAAGGTGTGAGTGTAACCCCAGTGGCGCTTGATGGTGCCGAAGGGATGCTCGCAAATGGCCTGTCGCCGCTTGTAATACTGCGGGTTTTGTTTGATGTTGTTGTCATTGGTATCTACGGCATCCCCGTACTCACTTCGCTGAATGATACGTTTGGGAAGCTTCGTGCATCGATCTTTTAGCAGGCACTTCTTACAGGCATCAGTACGGTAGGTTTTAAAGCGGTAGCTCGTTTCATGGGCTTCTCCTTTTTTATTGTGCCATGTGCCCAGTGATGTTAATATGGCACCAGCAGGACACCTATACGTATCGGTTGCCTTATCATAGTCGAAGCTTTCTGCTAAAAACTCATTGGCGATATGCTTTACAGAGGGTTGTTCTTTATAAGCTACATAGGTGATCATATGATCACCCTGGCACTGCTGCAGTTCAGCGCCGGTGTGATAGCCTTTATCTGCCAGTATCATTATGGTTTGTTCTTTTTCTAATTGCAAATTTTCTTTTGCCTGCAGGGCTGCTTTATGCAAAGCTTTACCATCATTGGAGTTGGTGGCTTCGGTATGCACGATCAGGTTGTGTTTATCATCCACCACATTTTGTGTATTGTAGGCTATCTCGACAATGCTTTTTACAATGATGATGCTGCGGCTGTCGGGATCAGTGGTACTGATCTGTTTGTCTTCCGTGCCGTTTAACTGTTGCTGAAGGATGTCATATTTTATGCTGCGCTCTTTTAGTTTGGCAAGCCCTTCGGCTATCTTTTCTTTTTTCAATTGCAGTTCATCGGCTGTCATGTTTTCCTGCCGGTCAATTTCATCAAGCTCCTGTAAATATTTAGCTGTTTTATCTTCGATAAACTGATAATGCTTATCTATCTTTTTTTGATTGTAATTGTTCTTTTTACTGTTTACGGCTTTGAACTTACTGCCATCGATGCCGATGGTTGTTTTACCCAGCAAGCCTGCATCTGCAAGAAACTGTACATACAGTTTGAACATGGATTGCAGAGGCTTTGCATGCAGTTTGCGGAAGTCGGCAATCGTATGATAGTTGGGTTTCAGAGTTTGCAGCAGCCATTGAAGTTCTGTATTGCGGCTGCACTCTTTTTCAAGCTTGCGGCTGCTGCGTATTTTATTGAGATAGCCATACAAGTACAATTTTAAAAGTACCGAAGGATCGTAGGGCGGACGCCCTTCGCTTTTATACACTGTGTTGGTAAAGCCTAACTTTTTCAGTTCCAGCTTCTCTATAAATGCATCTACCAGCCGTACCGGGTTGTCTGCACTTACCTGGTCTTCGAGAGTGGCAAAAAATGTTTGATTACGGTTGCTGCCTTGTATAAATTGCATGCTTCATTAGCTCAATAATCATACGCCTTTGACCCCATTCACATTGTGTGTATATTTGATGAGATAAATGAAAGGTTTTTTCACAAACTCACGTTGTATGTCATGCTAAAGCGACACCATCTGCAAAATCAAACATTAACTTATGACAAAATTCTTAACGGCTATCTTCATTTCATTGACACTTGTTGCTTGCGGACAAAAAAATCAAACAATTGACAAAGACAAAGAACGGATTGACAAAGTTTGCGACACTTTTATGAAGTTATTTGTAGACGGCAAAACTGGTGACGCTTTACAACTTCTTAAACAAAACACGGTAATGACACCTTCTTCAATTGACACATTACAGGTGACAATTACGAATCAAATGAATGATTACTTTCCTGCATACGGTAAGATGCTTTCTGCAGACTTTATAATAGAAAGAAAAAATTAAAGACTTTATCGCTAAACGTTTTTACATTCTTAAGTTTGACAAGTATTATTTAAAGTTTGACTTTACTCTTTACAAAACCAATAATGGTTGGACTGTAACAAATTTTAAGTATGACGAAGAATTGACGGAACTACTTTACTAACGAGAGAAGCACGAACACACAACATGCGGTTTGGCAATATGGCGGGGCGATGAACAAGCCATCAGCATTTGTTCTTTATTCAGCTTTTGTTCCGGCAGACAATACGCTATTGAACAGTAGAATATGTTTTGTACTTTAGTTATTTATCCGGCTTCAGTTGTCGGCTGACATATTTCAAATGCCGCCACAACGCCAAGCCGGTGGACGTTGGTAGCAATTTTTCAGACCACCAAAACTTTAAGCAGATTTCAAAGTGAAACTTACATTTGATGAAAATTTTTAGTGAATAGACCCAAGTATTTATATAAATCAGAAGAAGAATTTAAAGTTTACTCGTTTTATAGTGAAGGTATTAAAGGACTTATTAAAAAGATGGTAGTGTTTTCATATACTGGCGAGAACAATATTTATAATCTTGGCTTTGGTGACTTTAACTTAGAAACAAAGACAATTGACGATGAAATTATTACCAATAATGGCGACAGTTTAAAAGTTTTAGCAACTGTTGCTTCGACAGTTTACGCTTTTACTGAAAACCATCCAGACACATTAGTTTTTGCCACTGGAAGCAATAATGTAAGGACACGTTTATACAGAATGGGAATTACAAATAACTTGGAAGAAATAAAAGAAGACTTTGAAGTATATGGTTTAAGGGTTGACAATAACGTTTGGGAAGAATTTATTTCAGGCGAAGACTATGAAGCTTTTATTGTAAAACGAAAAAAAATATAAATTTGCATCATGACAACAATTGAAAAATTAAACAATTCAAAATTGCCAGTAATTGTATTTGACAAAAATCTTGAGCAATTTAGGGACAAAGAATTGTTTCCTAAAAAAATGGAAAAAGCGAAAGAGATTTTAAAGAAAGCAGGCTTACCTAAATTTAAAAAATAAAACTGCTACCAACATGCGGTTTGGCAAAAAACTGGCTGACACTTTTTACTTCAACATCGGTAATTCTGTTTATCTTTTGTTTCAGCCTGACGTTATAAAATGAGCCAAAAAATAAACATTGAACAGCTTATCTTTACTCATCACTAGTTCCGGCTTGATGGGTTTCAAATGCCAGTTCTTCGCCAAGCCTCGAACGTTGGCTGCTATAATTTTTACGACCATGGACTTAGAAAAATTATCAAATATTTTCGGACAAGACACGATTAAAAAGATTTACGAAGACGGAGCTTCACAGTCTGTTCAAGAAAGTGGCAAAGCTTTGACAGACTTAATAAAAGCTGCACGACTTTTTACTGCACCAATTCAACTTTTAGCTGCTTATCAGGACAGGCTTGCAAAATATTTGGACAAAGTAAGAAATACTGTAAAAGAAGAAAATCAAATTGAAGCACCAGCATCTATAAGTGGACCTATTATTGAACGCTTGAAATATCTTGAAGACAATAATTATTTAACCGACCTGTATTTAAGCTTATTATCAAGAGCAATTGACAAGACACGAATACAAGAAGCACATTCCGCTTTTTATCACATCATTGACCAACTTTCGGCGGACGAAGCGATGATATTGTATATGATAAGTAAAGAACCAATTTACTATGACTATACAATGGACTTATATACAAATGAAGGTAATAAATTAAGGTTTCGTAATACTGTTGTTAAGAAAGACACGACGTCAAAAGACAAACTTGCATTTCCAGAACATTTTGACATGTACATTTCTCATTTAAAATCCTTAGACCTCGTTTTCTGGAGAAAACTAAATGAAGATGCTATACATGAGAATGGTAAGCAAACGGGAACTTTTATTAACACACATATCGAGTTGACAAAGTTTGGTTCTTTGTTCGTAAAAGCATGTGTACCTGAAAAAGGTTTCATACTCATGTGACCATTACAGCAGCCAACAAAAGGTTTGGCGTTATTGAGGCGGGACGTTGGCAACTTCGGCTGCAGTCCGCTGTCAGCAGCAGTTCCAGCTTGACGTTCACTATTTGGCTTTTTGTTTTTATCTTCAACTTTTAAATCAATATTGGCTTCAGTTGCCGGCGGACGTTTTTCAAATATCCCACCTGCAGCAATACCTGCCCGTTACCTGCAAGCTTTTTGACAAGTCAAAAGAGCCGCTTTGTTTTTGCTTCATTTTCAGGTTGACAAGTGCTGAGTAGCCTTGTTTGTTTTTGCGCCATTTTTGTTTTTGCATCACTCGCTGGCTTGCTCATATTGACAAACTAAAGCAGCAGGTAACAAGTGGTTTTGTGTCAGCACGGCTGACACAGCTCAACAGCTGCTTCAGCTCTTTACTCATCTTCGGTTATCAGCTTGACAGAACGCTGTTGGTCAGCAGGAATTGTTTGTTTCTTTTGTTCTACTTTCGGCTTTTGGTTACAGGCTGACCGAACTTTCATCGTGCCGCCACAAAGCCTTTACCGTTGGCAGTAATTTATTCGGACACATTAGGGTTGACGCAACACTTTAAAATAGACTTTCAAGACTTAGCTATTCGCAGCACTGGCTTGACAGACCAAATCATAGAAATAGATTTGGGAGAAGACCAGAACATGGACATTATCATTATCGGACACTTTACGACATATTCTGCAACTTCTAAAACATGACCTTGACAAAAGCATGGTAAGTTCAGCAACAATACTATTATTAAGATGCAGGGCTTTGACAGACCAACAATTTGACACGATTGCTGACTTTACAAAGACAAGATCTGGCGACTGGACAACAAAGGCGTTTACGTCCGACTTAAACTACTGCCAACATGCGGCTTGGCAAAAAACTGGCTGACATATCTTACTTGAACATCAGTTCATTTATTATCTTTTGTTCCAACTTGACGTTATAAATTGAGCCAAAAAATAAACATTGAACTGATTATCTTTACTCAGCAATAGTTTCGGCTTGACGTTTTTCAATTACCAGTTCTTCGCCAAGCCGGTGGACGTTGTACGTAACCTTGACTAAAATTTTAAAATACTTTACAGTTTGACAAATGCCTTTAATTGAAATTCAGACAGAAATTAATTCAACAATTGAAATTTGTTTTGACCTTTCGAGAAGTATTGACTTACATAAAATTTCGACAGCACAAACTAATGAAACTGCAATTGCAGGCGTAACAAAAGGTTTAATCAGCTTTAATCAATTTGTGACTTGGCAAGCCAGGCATTTTGGTATTAAACAAAAACTAACGACAAAAATTACAGCTTATGACCGACCATTTCATTTTTGTGACGAACAGATAAAAGGTATTTTTAAAAAAATTAAACATGACCATTATTTTGCAGTAAATCATGACAAAGTTTTAATGACAGACAAATTTTTATTTGAAGCACCATTTGGAATTTTAGGCGACATTTTTAATAAGCTCATTTTGACAAAATATTTAAAAGCTTTTTTAATCGAACGAAATCAAATTATCAAAGACTTTGCTGAAAGCGACAAATGGAAACAGTTACTTGCTTAAATTAAAAAAAGGCTACGTACAACATGAACTGTGTAAAAAGCCAAGAAAAATGAATACAATTTTTAAGGTTTAGCTGAACAATAGTTAGGTTGGTACAGAGTATTGTTTTTAACGACGGCAAATACCTGTTTCAACACTTTGTTGCAAACTGCAATCAGAGCCAGCTTTCCACTCTTTCCTTTTTCGCGTAAGCGTTTATACAAAGCTTTGCAGGCTATGTTATTGCGGATGGCATTCATGGCACACAGGTACAGCACATCCCGGATTTGTTTACCGCCCTGCCGGCATATTGTTGGTCGGCTGTTAATAGATGTTCCGCTGCTTTTTTCTACCGGGCTCAAGCCTGAAAAACTAATTAACTGCCGGTAGTTGCCGGTGTATTTAAAGCCTTGTGTATAGACGATCAGCAGGGCGGTAGCCCGCTTGCCTATGCTCATAATGCTGCTGATGTTTTTTACCTGCTGTGGCTGCCATTGCACCAGTATTTCCTGTAGCTTTTTCTCTAACTTTTCTGTCTCGCCTTCAAACTGCGCTATCATTTTCTCAAGCGATTTTACTACGTCTTTGTTTTGTACGGGCAGCTTTTCGAGGCTGTGTACCTGGTTGGTAAATAGCTTGATCTGTTCGCTGTAGGTGCGTATGGCATTGTATAATTGCTTGCACTGAAAGTAAAGCGGGTGGGGCATTTCCCACAGTTCCGGCTGCTGATCAGCAGCATATTTACAGATCCATTTCGCATCCTTTTTATTATTTTTGTTTCGTTCCAGGTGCATCTGTATATAGCGCTTAATGGTAAGGGCGTTGACCACACTAATGGCACATTGTAAGTGGTGCAGAAAAAAAGCCAGATTCATATAATAGACACCTGTTGCCTCCATTACGAAGTGATATTGCAAACCCGTGTGCCGGATGATTTCGTCAAATCCTTTGCGGCTGTTCGGCACTTTGATGTAAAACAATTCGCCCAGGTTGTTCTGGTAACTGACGTCTAATGTGTTTTGTGATACATCGATGCCACAGCATAACTTTTTAGTGTTTGTCATTTGCTTGTTTGTTTGGAGGTGAATGAATATTTTTAGGCTGTTATCACAAGAACAATCTTACGCGGTGCTTTCTATCCTAATGCAGGCTTACCGTTGGTGGGTAGCCTCGTGAACTGTTCAGCATCTGGTAAGAAAAAAGGTGGGGATGATCATGTTGTAAAGGCTTACAATGCCTATGCGGTTTTGCCATCTTACTCCACCTTTTGTTCCTTTGTGTTATTCTGTTGACCAAGCTAACTTATTGAAAAAATGTAAACATAGGATGCGGTTTGGCATTATGGCGGGGCGACGAATCAACTTTCAGCATCAGTACATTTATTATCTTTTGTTCAAGCCGATATTTTGCTGTTAATCATTAGTTCTTATCTTCAACTTCAGTTTTTCAATCGGCTGCAGTTCCGGGCTGACGAATCACAGAATACCAGCACAGCAGAAAGCCGGTGGACGTTAGCGGTCATGCTGACTTAATTCATTGCTCTTTATTGTTTGTAATTGCTCTTTATTGTTTGTATAAATTACTATTTTTGACAAAAAAATTAAATGGATACCTTTCCTCAGCACATAGACCTTGCAGATTATTACTTTAAATTTTTAAAAAATCTTAATAGAGACAACAAACTTGACCTGATTTCAAAGCTATCACAATCTTTAAAAAAGAATGATGAAGTTGCTGACACATCTTTACAATCTCTTTTTGGAGCTTACAAATCTGATGAAACGGCTGATGAAATTATTGAAGCACTTAGAGCTTCAAGAGTGTTTAACCGTAATATTGGGACACTTTGAAGAAATATCTGCTTGATACAAATATTTGTATTTACTTCATCAAAGGACAGTTTGAGCTGAATAAGAAAATAGCTGAAGTGGGTGAGCAAAACTGTTTTATTTCTGAAATGACCGTAGCTGAATTAAAATATGGAGTTGAAAACAGTAAGACAGTGGAAGCTATGAGAAAAATTGTAGAAGCATTCATTCCAAAATTCTTTATAGTTCCTATTTATACTTCTTTAGACATATATGCAAAACAAAAAACTAAACTAAAAAAGCAAGGCTCGCTGATTGATGATTTCGACATTTTAATTGGTGCAACTGCTATTAACAACAAGATGATAATGGTGACAAATAACGTTGTTCACTTAGGCAGGCTTGAGAATATTATAATCGAAGACTGGACAACAATTGCAAAAAAATAGCACTACACACAATAAAAGGTTTGGCAAAAAACTGGCTGACACTTTTTACTTCAGCATCAGTAATTCTGTTTATCTTTTGTTCCAACTTGACGTTATCAATTGAGGCAAAAAAATAAACATTGAACTGCTTATCTTTACTCAACATTAGTTCCAGGCTGACGGTTTTCAAATACCAGTTCTTCGCCAAGCCCTAAACCGTTACCTGCAAGCTTTTGACAAGTCAAAGTTTGTCGCTTTGTTTTTGCTTCATTTTCAGGTTGACAAGTGCTGAGTAGCCTTGTTTGTTTTTACGCCACTTTTGTTTTTGCATCACTCGCTGGCACGTTCATGTTGACACAATAAAGCAGCAGGTAACAAGTGGTTTTGTGTCAGCACGGCTGGCACAGCAAAGCAGCTGCTTCAGATCTTTACACATCTTCAGTTATCGGCTCAACAGAACGCTGTTGATCAGCAGTTCTTGTTTGTTTCTTTTGTTCTATTCTCGGCTTCGGTTACGGGCTGACCGAACTTTCATCGTGCCGCTACAAACGCCAATACCGATTCGTTGGGCGCAAACTTTTTTGGACACAGCACTAACTTCAAAACAGCTTTTTATTGTTTACCTTTGAAACAATGGCAAAAAGAGTTTACATAGACACATCAGTTGTAGGCGGACAATTTGATAAAGAATTTTCTGTTGATACAGTCCCATTCTTTGAAGCCGAATTGTTGAGAGCACCACAACAAGTAAAAGATTTTTTGGCGAGCCTTCCCTCTCAACATATAGAAAACATCAGGTTGACACAAGAAGCAGGTGAGCTTGCTGACCAATACCATAGCAAAGGTGGTTGGACAAACAAGTCGTGCCGACTGCCAACACATTGCTATGGCGACACTTGTCAAAGCAGATATTCTTGTCAGTTGGAACTCTAAACATATTATAAACCTTGACAAAATCAGAGGTTACAATGGTATCAACTATCAGTTAGGACATAACATGATAGAAATAAGAATACCTAAAGAAATTATCAATTATGACGACACAAACACATAAGACCGAACAAGACATATTTAAAAATTTACGGAAAATCCGTGACGAAATTAGTAGCGAAATTAAAGACATGACCTTTGAGCAGGAACGCGCTTACTTGGACAAATTACTTGCTGACAAAGACAAGTCTGCGCCCAACAATAGTGTTTATAAAATTGTGGCTGGACGTTAAGCATTCAACTTGAAATCATTATTTTGCTTTTGTAGTTAATTGAAACTGCAGTTTTTCTATTGCCACAACTTCATAAACACTCGAACGTTACCTGCAAGCTTTTTTGCACATACCCTAATCTCATGGGTTACATTACGACAAACTGGAATTGAATTAAATAAAGTCACTGGACGTCAACATACCTTGTTTAAACATTTTAATAATAAAAAGGATGTACAAAGAAGAAGTGGAAAAACTTGTGAAAGCTATTGACATTGCAATAGAAGCGGCCGAAAAGTATATGCCAGAACAGAACTTAAAGACTCAAGAGTATTTTATCAAAGCTTATAAAAGGTTTAAAGAATTTCTTATGTACCTAAAGCCGCAATACCAAAATTTAACAAGTTTAAATAGTAGTAGCGCTGATGTCTTTACATACTTTCAAGAAGCTAAAGGTGAGACTTTGTAATACTTTTGGAAAAGATTGAAAAGAGGAAAGATTAAGAATTGGGAAGAATACGATTTTATAACAGATACAATAGTTCCTTTGGAAACAAATAGAGTAATCAATAAAGAAGAGGCAGAGAATTTAGGTAAGATGTTACAAGAATATGAATTTGGGACCAAGTAGTAAAGTGCTTTAGAATTCGGCTATTGGGCCTGACTTATGATAAATCAATTACTGTTAAGAGCAACTTTGGCTGAACAGACGCAGGAATGTAGGTAACAATAGGTTTAGCAATAGGCTGGCAGACGAAATACAATCAGCTACGACTCAATATCAGCGATACTTCAAGTTTGATGAGTATAATTTAGCTTTTTGTTGGTACCTTCATCGTTTGTCTTTTAATCGGCTTTAGTTCTGGGCTTGCCATTATAAAATATTAGCCCATAACCAAGCCTTTTCCGTTATCGGCAATTTGAGAACGATATACTAAAATGATAGATAGCTTACTTTATAGCATACAAAATTTAATTACGCTAAGCCCGGCAGAGAGAGACATTGTAACTTCTTTATTCAAAGAAAAGACTTACAAAAAGGGAGACTTCTTTTTAGCAGAAGGACAAATTTGTAAACAAGTTGGGTTTGTTGCAAAGGGATTAATGCGATACTATATTAATCACAATGACGAAGAAAAAACATACGCCTTTTCACAGGAAAATGATTATGTATGTAACTATGAAAGTTTCCTTCCTCAAAGCCCATCTTCAAAAATTATTCAGGCTTTAGAAGACAGTACTGTTTTAGTTATTTTGCATAATGACCTGCAATTATTTTATGCAAATGTTCGTGAGGGGGAACGTTTTGGCAGGATTGCAATTGAATCCGTTTTTATACAATTACTACAGGATGTCAGTTCATTTTATACTGAAACACCTGCACTTCGTTATGAAAAGTTTTTAAAAAAACACGCTGATCTGCAACAAAGGATTTCCCAATACCATATAGCCTCATTTGTTGGGGTAAAGCCACAATCACTAAGCCGTATCCGTAAAAGAATTTCAAACCAATTTTGATTTATTAACCCGGGTGCATCAATGCCGACTGCGACAAGGGTAATTTTGTGTCATAATTTAAAAACAAATTATTATGACAACAAAAATTTCTTATACAATCGCATTTTTATTGGGCCTGGGAATGATTTTTCTCGGAGTCCGCTTTTTTTTATCTCCTGAAGCAGCTACAGCCGGATACGGCATACATTTTAAAGCAAAGGGCGACTATTCATTTCACTATATAAAAGGTATCAGGGATATATTTTCCGGGCTGCTGATCTGCGTGTTTGTGCTGATGAATGAAAGACGTGCTTTGGGCGTGACCTTATTAGCGGGGACAATGATTCCCGTTACCGACATGCTTATTGTTCTAAGCAAAAGCTACAACGGCGTTCTGCAAGCTATGCCACACATCATTGCTATCATCATTTGCTCTGTATTCGGGATTATTGTATTAGCAACTAAACCTCAAAAAAAGCGTTATGAAAACACAGGGATACATTAAACTGGTTAGTTCAGCAGACACCAATAAAAACAGTGTATTGGAGATGAACATTTTTCCTGGTGAAAAAACCCCCTGGCATTACCACACTTTGTTTTCAGAAACATTTGATGTCTTAAAAGGCACACTGGAAGTAGGAAAGAGTAAAGACATCCACCATTTAAAACAGGGAGATGTGGCAACTATAAATCCAAACGAGAAACATTATTATCACAATGTATCTAACGAGGAATGTGTGATAACTACAACCCTTAGCCCCGGCAATAAAAACTTTGAAAATTCACTTTTTATCTTAAAAGGACTTGCAAAAGATGGCTTAGCAAGCAAGGCAGGAACGCCAAGTAGATTTTCAGACTTGGTATTATTTGTCTACTTAAGCAACTCAAGAATGGTAGGGTTTCAAAAAATAGCCGAGCCGGTATTTAATTTTTTTGCTAAAGCCGCTATTAAAAATGGACACTTAAATAAATTGATACAGAAATATTGTAAATAGATAATTAAAATAAACACAATGGAACAATTAAGAATGTATACACTTGCCGATAAAAACACAACACAACATTATTTTACAGAGCATTGGGCTAAACACATTAAAAGCCTTTCAATTTAAAGGAGTTTGGATTTATAATACACCCGAGTCAGAAAATCAGGTGATTGCACATGTATCTTTTTCAGACAATGCTGATATCAAAGAGATGACAGAACGCTATATGAAAAGCTCAGAATTTATTGAAGAAATGACAGGCTTTGACAGAAGCAAAATAACTAACGTAGAAACTAAAATAATGAAGTCTGCATTTTTTATCGTTCAAATTAAGTCTGACTTCAATCAGTTCTGCTTCGTGGACACAACATTGCCGATAACCGGGGTTTGCCAAAATACGGGCTGACACTTATTATCTTCGGCATTTGTAATTCTACTGTACTTAATATCCAGATCGACATTCTCTATTCGCTTTTTGTTATTATCTTCAACTTCAGTTTTTTAATCATCATCGGTACCGGGCGAACGGAAAACCAATTCCCGTACTTCGGCAAGCCCTTACCGTAAGCAATCATGCTAAGAAAACTCAAACTGACCCTGACATTTTAACGACTTTCTCATTTTGGCTACAATATTTCTCAATTAGGCTACATCTACCAATCCTCCTTTACTGACCTTTGTTCTATTATTAAATTAAAATAACAAAAGATGGAAAAATCAAATAAAAAAGTTGCTTTGGTCACTGGAGCAAATCAAGGTATTGGTCTTCAAATCGCAAAAGATTTAGTAGCAAATGGCTTTACAGTACTGGTAGGGTCTCGAAATCTTGAACGTGGTGAAGTAGCTGCAAAAGAGATTGGTGAAGGTGCTATTGCAATTCAAATTGATGTAACGGATAGGGCTTCTATTGCCGATGCTGCAAAGCGTATTGCAAATGAATTTGGTCACCTCGATGTGCTTATTAACAACGCAGCTATCTCTAATACGAGAAAAACCCAGCTTGGCATGTCTCTTAAGGAATATGCTCAAATTTCTAAACCAAGCGTTGTGTCTATTGATGAAGTGCGTGCTATTTGGGAGACCAATGTGTTTGGCGTTCTTGCTGTTTATCAGGCGATGCTTCCGCTTTTGAAAGAGGCATCAGCAGCCCGTATTGTAAATGTATCAAGCGGTGTCGGCTCTATGGTAATGAATGCTGACCCAAATTCCCCTTACCGCACCATGTACAATCCTGGCTATTCTGTATCTAAAACTGCCCTTAACGGAATGACGCTTTCTATGGCTATTGAGTTAGAAGGTACAAACATTAAAGTTAACGCCTACTCGCCGGGTTTCACCAAAACCAATCTTAACGGCTATGAAGGTACCGAAACGGTAGAGCAGGGAGCTGAAGAAGCTATACGACTTGCATTGATTGGTGCAGATGGTCCAACAGGTAGTTTTTCACATTCTACAATGGGAATTCTTCCCTGGTAGGAAAAATATTTTCGAGGATAATAATTTAAATTTACAAGATGAAAACTGCAGAAAATCTTCCGTATAAATTTGAATCTCTATCAGACTTACATCGTGTGCTGAACTTACCAAAGCCTTTGCACCCGTTGATAAGTTTAATAGATAATATAGATAACAAAGTTGCCCCCAATTGTAAATTACCCAGTCCATTCATTCTGAATTTTTATAAAATAGCGTATGTGCCCAATCTTCGTGGGAAATTTAAATACGGACAACATTATTTTGATTTTGACGAAGGAGGATTAGTGTTCGCTTCTCCAAATCAAATAGCTGCAAGTCATGATGACAATGGCGATCACTCCGGTTACACTTTGCTTATTCATTCCGATTTTTTGTTTCATACATCATTGGCAAAAAAAATAACGCAATATGGTTTCTTTTCATATTCTGCCAATGAAGCTCTGCATTTATCCGACGATGAAAAGACTATCATCATCACACTTTTTACCATAATTGACAAAGAATTAAAAAGCCGGATAGATGATTTTAGTCAAGATGTTGTTATCTCACAAATTGAGTTATTGTTGAATTATAGTAACCGTTTTTACAAACGGCAATTCATTACCCGAAAAGCAGTAAATAGCGACTTATTACAAAGGTTAGAAGAAATTCTAAACACTTATTTCAACAATGAAAAATCGTTAATGCATGGAATTCCAACAGTTCAGTATATTGCGGAACAATTAAATATTTCGCCGAGTTATTTAAGTGATATGTTGCGTTCACTTACAGGGCAAAACGCACAACATCACATACATAGCAAATTAATTGAAAAAGCAAAAGAAAAACTTTCTGTTACTAATTTATCAGTAAGCGAAATTGCTTATGAATTGGGCTTTGAGCATTCGCAATCATTCAGTAAACTTTTCAAGACAAAAACTAACCTTTCGCCATTGGAATTTAGACAATTGTTTAATTAGACCGACCGACTAACCGGGAAAATTCACTATAGCTACACGGGTTTTGCAAAAGTGGAGGCTTTGGTGCTAAATTTAAGCATTGAGAATTCTATTAAAATTTGGCGCTGCATTGAACATTTGTTCTGTGATTTCCGACCTTCACAAAGCCTCAAAACGTTAGCAGTCATTATAAAAACGACATCCACAAACTTTTAACAGACGACAAAATATGGCAGACAACAATAATTTTAAAAGTGGATATTCAGAAGTAAAAGGACTGAGAATGTATTATGAAATATATGGGCAAGGCAAACCTCTTGTACTTGTTCATGGTGGCGCATCCACAATAGAAACGTCATTTGGCAGAATTATTCCGTTTCTTGCAAAATGCAGACAAATAATTGGAGTAGAATTACAAGCTCACGGGCATACGAACGACCGGGATACTGACCTGACATTTGAACAAGATGCAGATGATGTTGCAAAGCTTTTGGAAAATCTTCAAATTACTAAAGCTGACATTTTAGGATTTAGTAACGGTGCACATACAACAATTGAAATTGTACTTCGACACCCGCATTTAGTTGATAAAATAATTCTGGCTTCTACATTTTATAAACGAAGTGCAGCTGTTCCGCAATTTTGGGAAGTCTTTGACGGAGCAACGTTAGATGTGATGCCACAAGTTTTAAAAGACGGCTATCTAAAAGCGAACAATGACGAAAAAGCACTCTTAAATATGTTTAATAAAGAGGTGCAAAAAATGAAATCGTTTACAGGTTGGACAGATGAACAAATGAAATCTATTACAGCACCCACATTAGTTATTTATGGGAACAACGATGTAGGCAGCCTGGAACATGCAGTGGAAATGTATCGTATAATTCCCAATTGCGAATTGGCCATTTTTCCGGGCGGGCACGGAACTTATTTAGGTACAATAGAATCGCTTGAGAATGGTAAATGGCCAAAATTTAATGCAACTGAATTAATTGAAGAATTTCTCGCAAAAGTGTAAGACAAAAAAGAACAACGAACCGCTAACAAAAGCATTGTAGCAAGTGGGGCTGAACGTTAGAGCAATCGGCAGCAGTTCGCTCTTTTACTTTTGTTCGGGCTGAAAGTTAGTAGTTTGCCTTTTTGGATTTATCTTCAACTTTTAAATCAAAACCCGGCAGCGGTTGTCCAGGCGGAGGGAATTTTATTTCCTCAACATCACTAATACTCAACGTTAACGGTAAGCGTAACGAACGGCATTATAAACCACAAACATTCACACAAATGAAAAAGACGTCATTAATAGTTTTAGTTATTGCAGTATCTTTTCTTTCAGGTTTCGCATTTAAGACAATAATTTCTAAACAAAATAAAACAACCATGAAAAAAGTAACAGGCATTGGCGGCATTTTTTTCAAATGCAAAGACCCAAAAAAAATGACAGAATGGTATAAAAATCATCTTGGTTTAAACACAAATCCCTATGGTGGGGCAACTTTTGAGTGGTATGAAGGTGCAGACAGCACAAAGAAAGCACAAACACAATGGCAGCCTTTTCCCGAAACCACAAAATACTTTGAACCTTCAACAAAGGAATTTATGATAAATTACAGGGTTGAAAACCTGGTATCACTTGTTGACGAATTAAAAAAGAACGGTGTAACAATTGTGGATACTATCGAAACCTTTGATTACGGTAAATTTGTACATATCCTTGACGCAGAAGGAAACAAAGTTGAATTGTGGGAACCCAAAGATTGAGTACACCAAAATAGTTAGTGGGCGAATTAAATGATTAGCCAACACTAAACGCACAAAGAACGCCATATCGCTAACAAGAGGTTGCCTCGAACGTTAGGTACAAGCAAGACACAATTAGCTTAAAATTAAAATCATGACAATAACTAAATTATTTAACCTTTCAGGAAATGTAGCGGTAATTACTGATGGAAATGGTGGCATTGGACGGGGTATTGCTATTGGTTTAGGCAATGAAAAAAAATCGACACATACAGAGTTAAGAAAATTGGCATTCCTGCAATTGCTTTGCAGGTTAATAGCACTAAACGTTCCGAATTGGTTCCATCTGAGATTATAAAATACCAGCCAATCGCCTGTGCCTCCACCATTGGCTGCAAGCTTTTTAGAAGTCAAAAGATCTGCTTTGTTTTTACTTCATTTTCATATTGACAAACGTTACGAGCAACCTTTGTTTTTGTGCCACTTTTGTTTTTGCATCACTTTCCCAACCTTGGCGCAAGCGGATGCCCCAACCCTGGCGCAAGCGTCCGCTTGTGCCAGCAACTCATGAGTTCGCTCCTTAGTCAACAACTATCCGGCAGCCGTATATCCGGTAAACCTTTACCACCATAATAATCAATAGCACTGTTATATACGAATAGATCAATCTAAAACACAATAGGAAAAGAAACAAAAAAGAGTTTTGATATGTCAGTAAATTTGTATTTACGGCTCATAAAATAGTTCTGGTAATAGCGTAAATAAGTAGCGGTAAAATAGGTTTTTGGTTTTTTATTGAGAGCGGACGCTTTTTAAATAAAGGCACAAGCAGGCGTTTTGCAAGAATAGGGAATTAACTTCCAACAAACTGTATCGCCTTTTGAAATAGACGGCACTTCTAACAATAAAATGAAAACAATGCGGCAAGCAAAACAAATAGGAACAATATTGTAAAAAGAAATTTTATTTTAGGTAATTTCGGTTAGTGCGGATCGTTATAAAAGAGAAAAGCTGGAAGCATCGCATAAATAAAGGGTTGGTTATAGAGAATTATTCAATGGTTGTATGATGATAAAAACGGTAAAAAAAATTTCCTTTCTTATTCCCTTATGTCTTTTACAATTGATAAGCTACTCGCAGGCAAACAGTATTGATTCTTCGTCGTTCGACCATCAGTTAGATGCAAAAGACGTCTTGCATAAATGGTTAAAAACAAAACATAAGACCACCGATAGGGTAAACAAAAATTTTCAATGGGCTGTCTATCCGGCAGCAGGTTACTCATCAAACACCGGCTTTGCAGTTTTAGGCGGTGCCAATGCGGTATTTACCTTAAAAGATGCTACCAAACAATCAAGCCTTGTTACAAATTTAACGTACACATTGTATAACCAAACGCTGTTTCCTTTTCAGGCAAGTGTTTGGACTAAAAAAGACAGATTCAATATTATTATAGACGACCGTTACATTAATTATCCTTCGGCTGCTTATGGCTTGCGTGGAAGGTCGAAATTAGACAGCGGTTATTCTATCAATTTCAAATGGATAAAACTGCATACTTCTGTTCTTGCCAAAGTTGCCAATAACCTGTATGCAGGTGTAGGCTTGTATTATGACTATTTTTGGAATATAAAAGAAGAAGGCATACCCATACCCAACACGAATCCTTCGGGCAACAGCACAGCTTTTGAACATTACGTTGGCAAAAAAATTCCTGACCAGCATGAAACAGCTTTCGGGCCTGCCTTCCGGTTGTTGTTCGATTCGAGGGATAACCCGATAAATGCTTTCAAAGGTTTTTATTTATCTGCCTTATATCATCCTTCTTACAAAAGCTGGGGCAGCGATACCAATTGGAGCAGCGTTGTTATAGATGCCCGAAAATACTTTTCTTTTTCGCAGAATAAGCAACGTGTACTGGCATTGTGGGGTTATTATTGGCAAACGTTCGGGAAGGCTTCTTTTTTGCTTTTGCCAAGCACCAACTGGGACGAGTATTGGAATACGGGCAGAGGATATTCGCAAGGCAGATACAGGGGTAGCGATATGCGTTATTTTGAAGCTGAATACCGCTTTCAAATAACAAACAATGGTTTGTTGGGAGGAGTTGTTTTTAGTAACCTTCAAAACTTCCCAAATGAGTTATACACGTCTTATTCCGATTTTCGGGGAAGGAGAAAAGTTAACGTTACCGTAGTAGGAGAAGGAATTGGCATTCGCCTTAAGTTCAACAAATATTCTAAAACCAATGTTGCCTTTGATGCGGGCTTTGGGCAGCAGTTTCCGCATCCTTGGATTGCTGTAAATTTGGGTGAAGTATTTTAAGAAAGATGTAAGTATCGTTTTTAAAAGGCATAATCCGATTACATAAATGAAGTAAAAACAAACCTATACCCGCTTACAAAAGGCAACACTTTATACTGATAAATTTTTCTCCCGCCAGTCTTTCTTGTTACTTGTGATATTCACTTTTACCTTCGCAGCCAAATGACCGAAAAAATAATTATTCTCGATTTTGGCAGCCAGTACACACAACTCATTGCACGTGCCGTGCGTGAAGCGAATGTGTATTGCGAAATCACTCCGTATCTTAAACCTTTCACCATCGATCCTTCTTTAAAAGGCATTATTTTAAGCGGCTCGCCCTTTAGCGTGAATGATAACAATGCACCGATGGTTGATATTGCAAACATCAGTAAAGACTTGCCTGTATTGGGTTTGTGCTATGGTGCGCAGCTTACAGCAAAATTATATGGCGGCGAAGTAAATAAATCGAACAAACGCGAGTACGGCAGGGCGAAGCTTCACATTAAAAACAAGGAAGATAAGTTGCTGCGCGATGTTAGCGATATGAGCCAGGTATGGATGAGCCACAGCGATTCTATCAGCGAGTTGCCTGATAGCTTTCAAATTACAGCCACCACCGATAGCATTCCCGTGGCTGCGTTTTGTTATCAAACGCATGATACGCGCCCGGTGTATGGCTTGCAGTTTCATCCGGAAGTGTATCATTCTACCGAAGGAAAAAAAATAATTAAAAATTTTTTAGTGAATGTTTGCGGTTGCGGGCAAGATTGGACGCCTGCATCTTTTGTGCAGGAAACGATTGAACAACTGAAACAGCAAATTGGCGATGCACACGTGATTATGGCATTAAGCGGCGGCGTAGATAGTACAGTAGCGGCAACACTTATCAGCCATGCCATTGGCGATAGATTGCATGGTATTTTTGTTGACAATGGCGTGCTTCGCAAAAACGAATTTGAACAAGTGTTATCAACCTATCGTAGTATAGGTTTGAACGTTACAGGCATTAATGCAAAGCAGGTTTTTTACGATGCACTTGCCGGAAAAACCGATCCCGAACAAAAGCGAAAAACCATTGGTAAGTTGTTTATTGATGTGTTTCAGCAAGAAGCGGTAAAAGTGCCGGAAGCGCGTTTTTTAGGGCAGGGCACTATCTATCCTGATGTGATAGAAAGTGTAAGCGTTCACGGCCCTTCGGTTACAATAAAATCGCATCACAATGTGGGCGGTTTGCCGGAGAAGATGCACCTGAATTTAGTAGAGCCGTTGCGTTTTTTGTTTAAAGATGAAGTAAGAAAAGTAGGGCTTGAACTGGGTATTCCGAACGGCATGGTTCAACGTCATCCATTTCCCGGCCCGGGGTTGGCAATCCGTATTTTGGGTGAGATTACTGAAGAAAAAGTAATGCTTCTGCAAGAAGCGGACGACATCTACATCAGCGCTTTAAAATTGCATAATTTATACGATAAGGTTTGGCAGGCAGGAACCATTTTGTTGCCGGTAAAAAGTGTTGGCGTAATGGGCGATGAACGCACCTACGAACACACCATCGCTTTGCGGGCAGTAAGCTCGGTTGATGGAATGACGGCAGACTGGGCGCATCTTCCATACGAATTTTTAGCGCATGTTTCTAACGAAATCATCAATAATGTGCGGGGAATCAATCGTGTTGTTTACGACATCAGCAGCAAGCCACCGGCAACCATTGAATGGGAGTAAATTTGATCATTCATTCTTTAAAAACAACCTTCGCGATGAACCATTGCAAACCATTGAAATACCTGCTTTTTCTTTTACTCCATTTTTTTGTCGCCGGCTCATTTGCACAACCTATTCTATCAACCAAAAAAATAAAGATAGCCGTGCTGTGCCCGCTGTATCTCGATTCTGCTTTTGATAGTTATTCTTATAAACTCGGCAACAACAATATGCCGCAATACATAATTACCGGTCTTGATTTTTACAACGGCGTTATGCTTGCAATCGACTCATTAAACAAAGAACACATTAACGCCGAAGTTTGGGTTTACGACACCAAAAAGGCTAACACCAGCATCGGTACAATTTTGCAAGGTATGAAGGCGTTGAACTTCTCGCTCATCATCGCTTCGTTCAATAACAGCACCGAACAAAAAGCCGTTTCCGATTTTTCGTTCGCTAACAACATTCCGGTTGTTTCGGTAACCTATCCTAACGATGCAGGCATCATTGCCAACCCGTTTTTTGTTTTACTCAATTCAACATTAAAAACACACGTGAATGCCATTTATCGTTTTGTTGAGCAAAATTATTTTTACAGCAAACCTTTGTTCATCACAAAAAACGGTGCGCTGGAAAATAAAATTTTATCTGATTTTAAAGCCAATGACTCGCTCATTAAAAATCATTTTTCTTATAAAGTTATAGAGTTGAATAATGATGTTTCTTTTGATTATTTAAAACCTTATCTTGATAGTACAAAGCAAAATGTAATTGTGTGCGGCTCATTAAATGCAAACCTTGCAACATCGCTTGTAAAGGTATTGGGAAATAACGCGCAATATAAAACCACTGTAATTGGAATGCCGAACTGGGATGGTGTAAAAAAATTATTCAACAACAATTTTGACAATGTTGACATTGTGTATTCAACGGCTTTTAATTATGCGCCAACCGATAGTTGTGTGCAAAATATAACATCTGACTATCGTGCAAAATTTGCAGCTCGACCAAGCGATTTGGTGTTTAAAGGATTTGAAGCGATGTATCATTATACGCACCTTTTGTATGAAGATTCCAGCGCGTTTATCAACCATGTTTCCGATACGGATTACCATGTGTCGAATAATTTTTTTATTCAACCTGTTTTGCAAAATCAACAATCGTTAGTGCCCGATTATTTAGAAAACAAAAACCTTTATTTTATCAGGAAAAACAAAGGTTCAATAGTGGCTGTTTTGCAATTGAAAAAGTAAATGATTGATTGTTGTAGTGAGCAGGAAGTAGTGAATGGTGAATACAAAATACAGTTTTATGGTACGGGCTTTTGCAACTCTAATTGATCGTCTGTTGCGTCGCACTCTTGTACGCTTTGAAAATAATTGAGCTTTTATGCGAGTGCTTTTTTTACCACATAGAATGATAGAAACATAGGTAAGCACATAGAAAAAGTTTTCGTGTAACTTCTATTCTTACTGCCTTTGTGGTTCAAAAAATCAGTGCAAAAACAAACCTATTTCTCTACTTCCTTAATATGATATTCCTGAATCAGCGGCGGGTTTTCAGGCGTTAATGTAAATTGAATCTGTATGTTCTTTTTCCCACATTCCACCACAAAACTTCCACGCAATTGGTTAAGCGGAACAACATCGTTAATCTTTATAATTTTTCCCGCATCATTAAAAATAGTCGCCGCTTCTTTTTGTAAGGAATCCATTGGATAATCCATAAAAAAATTCACAGCAAACAAGTTGCTTTGTTGTGCGCCGTTCCATGCTGGTAACAGTTTCATCAATTCATCTCTTCGTTGTTGTAAAATACGTGATGGCGGCAATCGTCTGGGTTGCAGTTGCGCCAGTTTAATTATAGTATCCAGCACTGCTAAATTTATAACAGCCATAGAAGCATAAGTAAGGTTGGCAAACGATACAATGCCGATGCCGTAATCAGGCATTATTTTCCATTCCGAGCCGAAACCGGGCAAGCCGCCACTATGTCCAACGTAAGTTTTATTATCACAATCTTTCAACCAGCGCAAGCCATAACAATATGCCGAAATTGTTGCACATTCTCTGCCATCAGGAAATATATATTTTGGCAACAGTGTGTTGATATTCCACGGTTGCTGCATTTCGCGCAATGAGCTTCTTTTTATTACTCCGCTTTCTTTATCATTCGTTGGCGGCGTAGCGCTTTGATGCAACGCCATGTACTTGCTAAAATCTTCAATCGAAGTAATTATACCACCCATTGCACCATAAGCGCCATCGTGCAGCAAAGGCTGTTCAACCCAACTATTATTTAACCACCGGTAGCCATGCGATAATAGTGAAGATGGCACTTTTGTATATTCCCATTGCGTACTGTTCATGCCTAATGGCTGCAAAATATTTTCGGTAATGTATTGCTCGTAAGGCTTACCTGAAACCTTGGTTACAATGTGCCCCAGCAACGCAAATGCAAGGTTGCTGTACTCGTAAGCCATACCAGGAACGTTGGAAAATGAAACGCCTTTTTTTATTAAGTTGATTAACTGCTCATCGGTGTTTTCCAATTGGCGATCTCCCCAGGGATTGTCTTCAGGAAAACCCGTTGCATGGGTAAGCAAATGGCGAATGGTGATGGTTGCTGCATCGCTTGTTAAATAGTGCAACGATTTCATTTCGGGGATATATTTATAAGCCGGATCATCTAATGATAATTTGCCTTCATCGCGAAGCTTTATAATTGCCATTGCAGTAAAGCTTTTCGTCATGGAAGCAATGCGAAACAACGAAGTTGGCGTTGCCTTTCCTTTCTTTTCAACATCAGTAAAACCAAACGCTTTGGAATGAACCAGCTTGCCATCAACCACCAACCCGAATGCGATGGCAGGAAAATGATTTTTATCTGCGTAAGCAGAAACAATACTATCTGCCAAAGCGAACGTTGATTGTATTTTTTGTAACCGGTTTGCGTCTGTAAAAACTGGCGGTTGATACGCTTCCTGTTGGTTTTGTGCGTAAGAGAAAGTTGAACATGCACAAATAAAAAGGATTAAAAACAAACGATAAAAGAGATTGCTTTTATTGACGATGTGTTGCTTCATAAGTGGTGGTGTTGTTGGTTTGACGAACCACTAAATTAATAGCTTCTCTTCAATGTAAAAGAAAAGAATCGCCCGCTGTATAAATGCTGAACTGAACATTTCTAAACTTAATTTGCTTCTTGTTTGTAATTGATAAATGTTCAGGGTTTTTTATAAGTACGACCTGGTTATCGCCCACCACTTTTGCTTCGTTATTATGCACAATAATGGCAGTGCCTTCATCAATGCCAATGCAAGGCAGTGTTGGGTATTTGGCGATGGCAGACAACAAACGATTGTAGCGGCTTCGTACAATAAAGTGCATATCGATAATGGCAGAATCGAGCAGATGAAGTCCTTGTTTTATTTCAATATTATCAACCAACAATTTTGAAAAAGTAGCAGCATACGTAGTATCGCCCGATAGTTGATTACCGGTAATCATGTGGTAACTCATTAAAGCCGCACCAGCGCTGGTTCCTGCAATGGTGGCGCCGTTTTGATAAGCGTTTTCTATTGCTTTTTCAAACGGTGTATGCAGTACAATATTCATAAACCGGCTTTGGTCTCCTCCGGTAATGAAAATAAGTTTTGCATGTTGTATTGAATCAGTCCAACCTTTTTTATCAATATCATTTTTACTAACATTGCAATTGATAACAGCATTGTTGCAAACGCTTTGAAAATCTTGTTTGATGTAATAAAAAGATGTATCTGGTTCTGAACTTGCCATTGGTAAAATCAAAATAAAATCGTGCGGCGAAAGCTGTGCAGTAGCAACAAGAGCTTGCATTAATTCTTTCGATTTATGACCGCCGCCAATAATAAACAAACTGCCTTTGGGCTGACAAGATGCTTTTATATTGAAACAAATAAAAACGATAACAATGAAAGATTGAATATTTCTCATAAAGAAAATGAAGTAAAAACAAACCTTATTTAAACGTCAGCTATTTCCATAGTAGAATAATGGTACTCAACTTCTTCCAGCACTTCATTTATTTCATTCAACGAAGAAAGATTCACCAGCTTTTGCCGGAACTCTTTAATGTTCGGATAACCTTTTAAATAATTGGTATAATGCCGGCGCATTTCCAGCACACCCAGCACTTCGCCTTTCCATTGAACCGATTTAAAAAGATGTTGTTTTATCACTTTAACACGTTGCTGTATCGAAGGCGGGGCAAGGGTTTCGCCTGTTTGTAAATAATGTTTGATTTCATCAAAAATCCAGGGATAGCCAATTGCTGCGCGACCGATCATAATACCATCTACGCCATATTTATTTTTATATTCCAATGCTTTTTGCGGGCTGTCAACATCACCATTTCCGAAGATAGGAATGTGAATGCGCGGATTATTTTTAACTGCTGCAATCAACTGCCAATCAGCTTCGCCTTTGTACATCTGCGAGCGGGTTCTACCGTGAATGGCAAGCGCTTGTATGCCTGCATCCTGCAAACGCAAAGCAACTTCTTCAATGTTTTTCGATTCATCATCCCAGCCCAAACGTGTTTTTACAGTAACTGGTTTATAAGTGCTTTGCACAACAGCTTTGGTTAATCGTACCATCAAACCAATATCTTTTAACACGGCGGCGCCGGCTCCTTTGCACACAACTTTTTTTACAGGGCAACCAAAATTAATGTCAACCAAATCGGGATTTACAGCTTCTACAATTCGTGCACTCATTGCCATAGCTTCTTCATCGCCACCAAAAATCTGTATGCCAACGGGTCGTTCTTCTTCAAAAATATCAAGCTTTTGTTTACTTTTTATAGCGTCCCGAATCAAGCCTTCGCTGCTTATAAATTCGGTGTACATTACATCAGCACCAGCCGCTTTGCACACCGCACGAAATGGCGGATCGCTAACATCTTCCATTGGCGCAAGCAGTAAAGAAAAATCGGGAAGTGCTATATTTCCAATGTTCATCGATGCAAATTTATGAACGATATAAGTTTATGTTTAAAGATATATACAGGATGCAGGATTGTGCTGATTGATAATTAAAAGCAATAGTTGCAAAATGATGCTATCCTTATACGTTCAAATACCTCACGAGGCAATCATTCATACAACCAAACTCTTAACAACGAAATCAGTTGATCAACATCTATCGGTTTTGAAATATAGTCGGAAGCGCCGGCTTGTATGCACTTTTCACGATCGCCATACATAGCTTTTGCTGTAACAGCAAGAATGGGCAGGTTACGGTACTGTGGCATTTTCCGTATGGTTTGTGTGGCTTCATAGCCATCCATTTCGGGCATCATCATGTCCATCAAAATCAAATTCACTTTCGGGTTTTGCTTCAATTGTTCCAGCGCATCCTTTCCATCTGTTGCAGTAATAACCGTCATCTTATGCGCTTCCAACGCTTTGGTAAGCGAATAAATATTGCGTACATCATCGTCAGTAATTAATACCATTTTGTTTTGCAGCACTGGCTCTAAAGCACTTAACCGGCGCGTTATTTTTTTTGGTTTATCCGGATTGTTTTCTTCTACAATTTGAAGGAACACATCTATCTCATCTAAAATTCTTTTGTACGAATTTGCTGTTTTTACTACAATAGAATCTGCCACTTGCTTAATGCGCGATTCTTCTGTTTTTGATAAGCTTTTACCTGTAATGATAATAATGGGCAATTGCTCCAAACCCGCCGTACTTTTAATATTCTCCAGTGCCTCATAACCATTGTCGGCAAATAGTTTCATTTCAAGCACAACACAATCGGCGCTGCCATCTTTTAAAATGGTTGCCGCTTCGTTTACTTGCTGCGTTCCTTTTACGTTAATGTTGTGCGACTCTAAAAAATAACACAACGCCTGCGCATGTTTTTCATTCTCTTCTACTATCAAAATTTTTCTTGGACCCTGCCGCAACGCCTCTTCAATTCTGTTGAACACTTCAGGCATCTTATCAATTAAACCCTGCTTATCAATAAAATCAATAGCGCCGCGGCTTAAGCTTTCTTCTTTCACCTGCATCGACGACATCATGTGTACAGGAATATGCCTGGTGGCTACGTTTGTTTTTAATTCATCCATCACCTGCCAGCCATCTTTCACCGGTAATTTTATATCCAGTAAAATAGCGGTGGGTAAATACTGCAAAGCAAGTTGTACACCGTAGTCACCCCGCGTTGCAACCAGGCCTTTGTAATTGTTTTTATGCGCTACCAAAAGCAGTGTTTGCGCAAAAGTAATATCATCTTCTACAATCAAAATGGTTTTGTCGCCTTGCTTGATATTGTTTCGGTCATCAAGAACGGTTTGCGAAATATCAGGCGCTGGTTTGTTTTCTTCAACAGGCGCCGGCTGAAAAGGTTTTAACTGTGAAAGAAAATCGGGAACATTTACTTCCTCGTTTTTTTGCGCTTCAGCATCAACAGGGATAAGAAGGGTAAACGTACTGCCCTTTCCAATCTCACTCTGCAGCGATATTTCACCGCCTAACAACTTGGCTAACTCGCGACTGATTGATAAACCAAGACCAGTTCCACCATACTTGCGCCGTGTTGAGCCATCAGCTTGCTGAAACGCTTCAAACACCAAATGTTGCTTATCATCGGCAATGCCAATACCCGTATCGGTTACAGCGAATTGTATTTTGTTTTGCGATGCTTTTTTTACCTGCACCGTAACACTTCCCCAAGATGTGAACTTGATAGCATTCGACAACAGATTTTTTAAAATTTGCTCAAGCCGTAGTGAATCGGTACTGATGCTTGGTGCAATATCATCATCGGTGTGAATTGAAAAAGAAAGGTTCTTTTCTTTTGCTAACGGTGAGAATAATGAAGTTAAATTATTGGTGATTTCAGTTATATTCACATCCTGAAATTCAACCTTCATTTTGCCCGCTTCAATCTTCGATAAATCCAAAATTTCATCAATCAAAGTGAGCAATCCGTTGCCCGAATTTTGAATCACCCTTGCAAATTCTTCCTGTTCTTTAGAAAGATTTTTTTCGTTGTTTTCTGCCAGCAATCTCGACAATAATAAAATAGAATTGAGCGGTGTGCGAAGCTCGTGCGACATATTTGCAAGAAACTCGCTTTTGTATTTTGTAGTGATTTCAAGCTCTTCGGCTTTCTTTTGTATTTCTAAATTCCGCTCAATAATTAACTGGTTTTTTTCTTCCAGCATCGAACTGCGCTCTTCTAATTCCTGGTTGGCTTGCAGCAATTCTTCTTGCTGTACTTTCAACTCTTCTTCAGAGACTTGCAGCTTTTGCGCCTGCGTTTCCAAATCAGCATTTAAATGTTCTAACTCGTTCTGCTGCATCTGTAGTTCTTCAGCCTGAGCCTGCGTTTCGCTTAATAACTGTTGAAGCTTTGTGTTTTGTTTTGCGCTTTCAACTGACAAGCCAATGTTGGGTGAAGCACTTTCAAAAAATTCCGTTGCTATGTTTGAATAAGGCGTAAGTGAAGTTATTTCAATAACAGCTTTCAAATCATTTTCCCAAACTATCGGAACCACAACCAGATTATTTGGTTTCATATTGCCGGTGGCATAGCTTACCACAACATCGTTTTGCGGCAGGTTGTTAAGCGTTATTATTTTTTTATCTTCAGCACATTTGCCAAATAAACCTTCGCCAATATTAAAAGTTTTTTTTATGTTGTTATCAAGCCCGGCACTTGCCGTTAAATGCAGCATATTGTTTTCGCATATATAAAAAGCCGCCGCCACACTTGAAGTATAATCAACCATGTTGTCAACCACGTTTTTCGCCAATACTTGCATATCTCTTTCGCCAATCATCTTTTCATTTACCAAAGCCAAACCGTTTTTTAACCATTCGCGTTTTTTTAAATCTTCAAACGATTCATCCAATCCGGCAGCCATTTTATTAAGGGCGATGCCTAACTTACCTAAATTATCTTTTTCAATATCGCTTACCCGGATTTTATAATTGCCCGCTGATACCTGCGATGCAATGTTTTCAATCATTTCAATACGGTCTGTTGTTTCTTTTTCATTTTTTTCCAACGATTCCTGCAATGACAAGCGAAGCCCATAATCGTGTGAAACTTTTCTGTAAAAAAATATAGTAATTAGTACGGCAGCGAGAGCGGTTATAATAATAATAAGAGGAGTAAGCCACGATAAAAAATTAAAATCCTTAGTACGCTTAACCAGCAATCTTTTTTCTTCATTCTGCATATTAGCAGTCATCTGGCGTGTGTCATCCATGGTTTGCTGACCTTCCATCAGTTGCGACCCTTGTATCATGGTTCCGGTTTCTTGCAGGCGAATCAATTGTTCTAATTTATTAAACCGATTCCGGATAAGAAAACGCAGTTGCTTACAATTCTTTTGTTGAACTTCATTATCGCTGGTTAAGTAAGTAAGTGTATCGATTACAACAAACACTTCTTTTTCTTCATATTTAAAAGGTTGCAAAAAAACTGAGTTGCCGGTAAGCAAGTAACCACGCTGACCCGATTCGGCATCTTTTAACAATGAAAACGCTTTTTCAGATTGCTGAATAACCACGTTGGTATGATTAACCCACCCTGCCTGGTTACTTAATTCCTGAATGCTGATATACGATGCAACGGAACTGATAATGAGTATCAGCAAAGAGAGGCCAAACCCTTTTTGCAAGTTTTGTTGAATTGAATTTTGCATAGTTTACTGCATGTAAAAAGATAAATAAAAAATAACTGTTGCGTTATTTTTGTTAGTAGCCTTTACAATAAAACCAAAGGCTTATTCCGATTGAATAGGAATAATGAAATAAAAAGTAGAACCTTCACCCAGCTTGCTTTCTACACCAAAATCGCCATCGTGGCGCTTAATAATTTCTGAACAAATATATAAGCCGATACCTAAGCCCTGAAAACGATTGGACGAAGCTTCTGCACGATAAAATTTCTTAAAAATATTAAACTTGTTTTCTGGCGAAATGCCGATGCCAAAATCATGCACAGACACTTTCAACTTTCCCTCCTGCAAAGTATCTACTTCCACTTCTACATTATCGTTTTCAGGAGAGTATTTTACTGCATTGCTTAAGTAATTTATCATCACTTGTTCAATGCGCATGTCATCGGCATACACATTTATATCAACATTTCCTTTTAAAAAAATCTGGCTGCGCGGATAAGTTTGTTTTGTGGCTTCTATGGAACTGTTAAGCAATGTTTTAAAATTGAACCATTTTTTATTAAACTTCAATTTGCCGCTTTCAATTTTAGAGATGTCGAGCAGGTCGGCAATCAGTAAGTACAGTTTATCAATTTGTTTTTCGGTTCTATCAATAAACATTTTAGCCTGGTCTTTCGATTCATCATTGATAGCAGTTTGCAACAAATGCACATAGGCTTTAATGCTGGTAAGCGGCGTTTTCAATTCGTGGCTGGCAATACTGATGAACTCATCTTTTTTATCCAATGCTTTTCTTTGCTCTTCGATATCGGTAAAAGTGCCCACCCATTTTACAATGTTTTGACCTTCCCGAATGGGAATGGCACGCAGCAAATGCCAGCGGCAAATGCCGGTATCCCGTTTGTGAATGCAAAGCTCCAGTTCAACATTGTTTCCCTCTTTAATAACTTGCTGCCATTGCGTTTTAATGCCTACTTCAGCGGCATTTAATTTAGGAAATTCAATAGTATCGGATGAATATTCGTACCAATGTTCATTTACAAACTCAAGGCTTCCATCTGGCTTTGCAGTAAATGCAATTTGCGGCAGGCTTTCCAGAGTAGATTGTAATTCGCGGTTTCTTTCTTTTAATTGCAGCTGCACGGCTTTGCGCACTTCTATCTCTTCGCGCAGCGAATTTTGCGAGGCGTTTAAAGCCTGCGTTTGCATGTATAGCCGGTAAAAGGTTTTTACTTTTAAAATAAGAATATCAGGATCGAAAGGTTTGGTAACGTAATCGATAGCGCCGGATGCATAGCCTTTGGTTATAAATTTTTTTTCAACATTTACAGCCGATAAAAAAATAATGGGAATATCTTTAGTACGGCTGGTTCCGCTGATGGCTTCAGCCACTTCAAAGCCATCCATACCAGGCATTTGAACATCTAAAATAATAAGAAAGTAATTGTTCTTAAGAATTTTTAATAAAGCTTCTTCGCCCGATAAAGCGGTATCAACTTTAAAATCATTTATCTCAAGAATTTTTTTTAAAGAGAGAATATTTTCACGTTTATCATCAACAATTAAAATCATGAAAATTGAGTATCGAAATTATAAAAAAGTAAAAGTAGAAGAATTACCGCTGTAACCAAAATGAGATTAATAAGCAGTAATGTTTAACATTAACACACTATAATAAACGCTTTGATAATATAACGTATATAACTGTTTTTGTTGCATGTGCAGAATATTTTACTTTGTGATAAAATGCGCTTTTTGAAAAGCATTCTTGCCATATTATTTTGCTTGCTGACTGCGCCATTGTTCAGCCAATATTATTTACGTGGCGAAATAAAAAATATGCAGGGGGCGGGTGTAGCCTTTGCAAAAATAAAGCTGAAATCAAAAGGTACATCTTTGTTTACCAGCGGCTCATCGGGCGGCTTCGGCATTCCGCTTTCACAAAAGCAAGATACCATAACGGTTATGTTTGATGGTTATACAACGCTAACGCAAATGGTAACGGTTGCCTCTTTTCAAAGTCTTATTCTGAAACCTGCAGAAAGTGAAGCAAATACAAACGGAAGCAGGTTGATGTCGTTAACCAAAAGCATAAGCAATAATAAATCTGCCACCACCGTTTTTTATGGCGATGAAACATACACATCGCTTGCCGAAAACGATTTTGTAAGCGCTGCAAATGCAGGCGAAACCAGCCTTGCATTGAACATTAACAGCGCATCGTACAGTAACATCCGCAGGTTTTTAAATATGAAAACAACCGTACCGACTGATGGTGTACGCATTGAGGAGATGCTCAATTATTTCAACCTGAATAAAACAAACAACGAGTCGAAAAACAATTTGTTTACTTTTCAAACACAAGTAACCACTTGCCCGTGGAGTGATAGCAGCCGGTTACTGTTTATTAACATTCATGCACCTAAACTCAACCTGCAAAACATTACACCGGCTAAGTTTATTTTTTTAATTGATGTTTCCGGCTCGATGGATAAAGACAATCGTTTGCCCTTAGTGCAAGCGGCTTTTAAGTTTTTGGTGAACAATTTAAGAGAGCAGGATACGGTTGGCATTGTAACTTACGGAGGCTTTGTTGGCATTGCCTTACAGCCTACCTCGGGTGCAGAAAAAGAAAAGATAATCCGTGTGATTGATGGGTTGCACGCCGATGGAGATACGCCGGGCTCAGAAGCTATACAAACAGCTTATCGGTTAGCTGAAAAAATTGCCAACGCACAAAGCAACAACCGTGTGATATTGGCAACGGATGGAGATTTTAATATTGGTCAAACATCAGATAAAGACCTTGAAGCGATTGTAAATTTTCACAAACAAAAAGGTATTTATTTAACGTGTTTGGGTACCGGCATGGGCAATTATAAGGATAGCCGATTGGAATTACTTGCCAAAACCGGCAATGGTAATTTCGCTTATATTGATAACCTTAAAGAAGCGCAAAAAACAATGGTTACAGAGTTTACCAAAAACATGTATGCTGTTGCCAACAATGCCTCGTTACAGATTCGTTTTAATGCTGCCGCCTTAAAGCAATACCGGTTAATTGGGTACGATAACCGCAAGGATGCCTTACAAGACACATCACTCGCTGAAGGCGGTGAACTGGGGAGCGGACAAAGCACCATGGCTGTGTTTGAAATTGAGCCGGAAGCAACCGATAACCAACCGTTGGCAACATTGCAACTGCATTATCGTTTGCCGGAAACCGGCAGTGAGCAGGTGGATAATTTTACTGCATCATCGCAATACATTCCTTTTGATTCTGCGCAAACCAATCTTCGTTTTGCTACTGCTGTTTGCATGTTTGGAAGCTTGTTGAAGCATTCAAAATTCGCATTAAATTATAACTGGAATTTTGTTGAGCAGCTTGCCCGGAATGCTTACGATGCCAACAGTGTTTCGGAAAAAGAATTTATTGAACTGATTGAAAAAGCAAAAAGAATTTATACTCAACCCGGCAACGATAAGCGAAGAAGAAAAGGGGAATAATAGAGAAACCCTCAGAGTAAGAGCTAAAGCAGTAAAGTATTTACAAAATTTTCAACAGGCAACTACTCATCGGCTGTTACCCTCTTAACTAATACCATCCAAGGCGTATGCTATTGCCCTTTGTCTCGACGAGCCCAATCCATCAATGCCTAATTCAATAACATCGTTTGGTTTTAAATAAACAGGCTCTGGCTTCATTCCTAATCCAACACCTGCAGGCGTTCCGGTAGTGATGATATCACCAGGCAACAACGTCATAAACTGGCTGATGTACGACACTAAATAAGGTACTTTAAAAATCATATTCTTTGTGTTCCCGTCCTGCATTGTTTTTCCGTTTACGGTTAGCCAAAGCCGCAGATTGTTTACATCCTCCAACTCATCTGCTGTTACCAGCCAGGGTCCTAACGGCGCAAACGTATCACAGCTCTTGCCTTTCACCCATTGTCCCGAACGCTCCAATTGAAAATGCCGTTCGCTGTAATCATTGTGCAATAAATAACCCGCAATGTATTGGCTCGCATCTTTTTCATCAATGTAAGAAGCCTTCTTTCCAATCACCACAGCAAGCTCTACTTCCCAATCAGTTTTGGTGCTGTTTTTTGGAATCAGCAAATCATCGTTCGGACCTACTATTGCTGTTGTTGATTTAAAAAAAAGAATCGGTTCAGGCGGCGCTTTCATATTGCTTTCTTCTGCATGATCAGTATAGTTTAAACCAATGCAAATAATTTTGGAAGGTTTTGCAACAGGCGCACCCCATCTTTCTTTTGCTTCAATTTCTTCTAATTCGTTTCCATGTTCACCCAGCCATTTCTGCAAACGATTCATACCATCATTTACAAAAAAATCTTCATTGTAATCTTCCCCAAATGCAGATACGTCAAGTCTTTTTTCATCAATTATAACACCTGGCTTTTCTTTGTTTGCTTGTCCCCAACGAATGAGTTTCATAATAAAATTTGAATGATTTATAAAGATGAATAATTTTTTAACCGCAGAGAATAGGAATCGGATAAGGTTGCGCGGAGTGAGTAATAGTTCCGAACCTTTAAAAGGTTCGGAACTATTAGGCTGCGAAAACTCCTGTTTCTCCATTGTCAGCGGTAAATAAATATCGGCAAAAACAAACCTGACAACATTACAAAGAAACGCCGCGGAACCAGGGAATAAAATCATCCTGATTTAATTGCACAGCTTTTGGAATGGCTTCACCATTGGCTGCTTTAATGCAATAATCAAGAATTTCTTCACCCATTTGTTCAACCGTTTTTTTTCCTTCAATAATATCACCTGTATTAATGTCAATAATGTCGCTCATACGCCTGGCAAGAGTAGTGTTTGTTGATACTTTTATCACCGGGCAAACCGGATTCCCGGTTGGTGTTCCTAATCCAGTTGTAAATAAAATAAGCGTTGCACCCGATGCCGCTTTGCCTGTTGTTGCTTCTACATCATTGCCAGGTGTGCACACTAAACTCAATCCGCTTTTTGTTGCCCGCTCCGTATAATTTAAAACATCTGCTACCGGTGAAGTGCCGCCTTTTTTTGCTGCGCCGGCAGATTTGATAGCATCGGTTATTAAGCCATCTTTAATATTACCGGGCGAAGGGTTGGCATAAAACCCCGATCCGGCGCCGCGTGCTTTGGCATCGTATTCTTTCATTAAATGAATAAATTTTTCTGCTGTACTTTCATCCACACACCGGTCAACCAAGTTTTGTTCGACGCCGCACAATTCAGGAAACTCTGCCAATAAAATTTTGCCACCCAAAGCCACCACTAAATCGGCACAATAACCTACGGCTGGGTTTGCCGAGATGCCGCTGAAACCATCGCTGCCACCGCATTTCACGCCAACCGTGAGCTCACTAATGGGTGCAGGCTTGCGTTGTTGTTTGTTTAGCTCAATCAAGCGTAAAAAAGTTTGATAAATCGCTTCCTGTATTAACGTTTCTTCGCTTTGCATCGCCTGTTGTTCAAAGATGAGCAATGGCTTATCAAACGATGAATTTCGGTTTACAATATCATCTTTTAATTGCTGCACTTGCAGATGCTGGCAACCCAAACTCAATACTGTAATGCCGCCAACGTTTGGGTGATTTATGTAAGCCGCCAACAGTTTGGAAAGAACGGCTGCATCTTGCCGCGTGCCGCCACAACCGCCCTGATGGTTTAAAAATTTGATGCCATCAATATTGGGAAACACTCTTTTCTTTTCTTCCACAGCAGAAAGAATATGCGGCTCTTTAAGATCGCCGTCTTCAAACGATGAAACCAGATGCTTTGTAAAGGACTTATATTTTGATGTAACGGCATAACCCAATTCATTATGCAAAGCTTCACGAATAACATCAAGGTTGCGGTTCTCACAAAAAACAGTGGGTATAAAAATCCAATAATTAGCAGTGCCTACACTGCCATCGCTTCTGTAATATCCATTAAAAGTTTTATTTTGAAACCGCGAAACGTCGGGCGGCTGCCATTGATAATGAAAGTTTCTAAACGCATAACCGCTGGCTGCATGTTTTGTGTTTTCTGTTGTCATGCGTGAACCTTTTTCTACATTATGTTGCACAGTGCCAACCAGTACGCCATACATAATAATTTCCTCGCCGCTTTTCATATCCTTCATAAAAAATTTATGTTTGGCAGAAATATTTTCAAGAAGGAAATATTCTTCGTTACCGAAGATGATTATCTCATACTTTTTTAAATCTTCAAGCGCAACAAGAACGCTGTCTTTCGGATGAATATGAAGAACTCGTTGTTTCATTGGAATAATAAAGTTGGTATGATGCAAGCAATCATCGCAATAAAAGTATATCTTTTATAAGCGAAGTTTTTTTATTTAGAATGATGAACAAGTAAGCGATACGTTAATTGTTCAGCTTAATAAAACCACCATCAATGGGGTAATCATTACCGGTAATGAAAGAAGCTTCATCGCTACACAAATATAAAATCAGGTTTGCAATTTCTTCTGGCTTTGCCATCCGCCCGATAGGTTGTGTTTGCGATAATTTTTCAAACATTTCAGCTTCTCTGCCCGGATAATTTTTGCTTAAAAAATTATCTACAAACGGCGTATGTACACGAGCCGGTGAAATGCAGTTGCAACGGATATTGCTTTTTAAATAATCTTTCGCAACTGATAGCGTCATACCTGATACTGCGCCTTTCGACATGCTATAAGCAAATCGGTCAGGCAAGCCTATGTTATTGGCAATAGAAGCTAAATTTAATATTACACCACCTTTGTTTTTCATTAACGGTATGCCTTCGTGCAAGCAATTGTAAACGCCTTTTACATTTACCTCATACAGCTTCTCAAAATCTTCTTCCGAAGTAGTTTCAACAGTGCCGATATGCGATATGCCTGCGCTGTTTACCAGTATATCAATATAAGTAAGATGGCTGAAGGCGGTCTTCACTTCCTGCTGATTAACGACGTTGCAAATAATAGTTTCCGCTTTGCCTCCATCGGCTGTAATGCTTGCTGTTACTGCGTTGGCAGCTTCTTTATTTATATCAGTTACATAAACATCAGCGCCTTGTTTGGCAAATAAAATACCTACCGCTTTGCCAATGCCGCTGCCTCCGCCGGTTATCACCGCAATTTTGTTTTTCAAACTAAACATGAGCGATTGTTTTTAAAACGACTTTGCCAACGCTGACAGGGCTTAAAACCCTGTCAGCGTTGGCTATATTCACAAATGTTGAAAGTATTGTCCAGCCGGGATTTTATAGACCACACTCCGTAAATAGGTTTGCCATTCTTTTACTTCAGATGAATGATTGTTTACCCAAAACTGATATGTGCTGCTGCTGGCGGAAGCGCCAAATAACCATTGATTATACGCATCAAACATGCCTTGCTGCAACAACAATTGCTGATGCCCGAACAGGCGGTAGTTGTAGGGAGGCGTGTTGTTTTTATACCAATCTAAAATAAAGCGTGTGCGAATAGCCGTAAGCTGTTCGGGAGTAATATCATTGATAAATATATTTTCATTATTGCTGTATATGGAGGCAATAGCTTTTTCAAAACCGTTGTTGCTTGCAGATAAAGCGTTTAAAACATCGCTGTTTAACAGTTTGCGATAATTACTTAGCAAAATATCTTTTATCTCAACGGTGCGCTGTGTGAGGCTTTCAATGTTCACAAATGTTTCGCTGTAAAGCATAGCCCACAAAGGTTTGTTTTTTTGCGAGTAATATCGCGCAGCGTAATAATAATTGCTGCTGTTGTTAGGGTCAACCTGAATGCCATGCTCCCATAATTTTATAGCTTCATCAAGCTTATTTTGCTGCATCAACAAGTCGCCATAATCAGCATACAAAGCACCGCTGTTAGGGTATTGTTTCACTGCTTTTTTATACATCTTATCACAGTTGCCGTAATCGGCTACGGCTTTATAAGCCAGCCCTAAAACCTGGTAGCTTTGCGCATCGGCATTGGAATGACTTGTAATATTTTTACCAATTTCAATCGCCTTTGCATAGTTTCTTTCCAAATAATAAACATAGGCTTCGTCTTTTAAAATATCAACATTGTTAGCGTCCATTTCGGCGGCATGGTTCAGAACCAGTAAAGCATTGTCGTAATCGCCCTGAATGATAAATTTTTGCGCCCTCATCCGCAAGGTATCTGTATTTGCCTGTGCATACAAACAAGAAGCGACTGCAGTAAAAACAACAATAAATAAAAACGATTTTATCATACTTCATAAATCAAATGAGTGAACAAGCCGTCTCTTAATTTCGGTTCAAACCAGGTGCTTTTCGGAGGCATCACATCACCGTTATCGGCAACGGAAAACAATTGTTCAATGCTTACAGGAAATAAGCTGAAAGCCACTTTCATATCACCGCTTTGTACCCTCTTTTCCAACTCATGCAAACCTCTGATGCCACCAACAAAATCAATCCGGCTATCTGTACGCGCATCTTTTATGCCAAGCCATTTACATAGAATATTGTTTTGCAAAATGCTCACATCTAACAAGCCGATGGCATCATTTTCATACGTGTTTTCTTTTGTTGTAAGATGATACCAGCAGCCATTGAGATACATTCCAAACTCATGCGCCTGCAAAGGTTTTACCGCAGCATTTTCCTTTTTCTCAACAACAAAATCTTCCTTTATTGTTTGTAAAAATTCTTCTGTAGTAAAACCATTCAGATCTTTCACTACACGATTATAATCCATAATAGCTAACTGCGAAGCCGGAAATAAAGTGGTTAAAAAATAACCAGCGGCTTCCGTTGCTTTGTTGCCTAATGCTTCTTTTACTTTAGCTGCAGACGCTGCTCGGTGATGACCATCGGCAATGTACGTAGCTGGCACTTCGTTGGCAAACAATGTTGTAATGTTAGTAACCGCAGTATCATCATTTATAATCCAAACCGTATGTTCAATGCCATCATCGGCAATAAAGCTGTACACGGGATTTTTTGATGTATAATTGTTAAGCGTTTCATCTATCGAAGCTACATTGCGATATGCCATAAACACATTACCGGTTTGTGCGCCGGTTATTGTAATATGATTGATTCGGTCCTGTTCTTTTTGCGGTCGGGTAAATTCATGTTTTTTGATGACATCTTTTTGGTAATCATCTACCGAACTCACGCACACTAAACCCGTTTGACTTCTGCCATCCATAGTTAATCGATACAAATAATAACATGCTTTATTTTCGCGAAATAACACGTCCCGTTTGATGAAGGCAGTTAAGTTTTCTTTTGCTTTCTGATATACTTCCTGCGAATAATTATCCGTATTATCGGGCATGTCAATTTCGCTTTTTGTTACATGCAAAAACGAGCAGGGATTGCCCTGTGCTTCCACTTTCGCTTCTTGGCCGGATAACACATCGTACGGACGGCTGGCAACGCTTTTTGCTAACTGCGCCTGCGGACGTAAGGCTTTGAATGGTTTGATAATGGCCATTATTTTATTGCTTCTAATTTATCTCTATAAATGTTTACTAAGTTATGATTTGTAATAAGGGATGCTACATCATTCCAGCAAGAAGATAGAATCTGAAAAAACGTTTTCATATCTACATTTCCAAACCTTATGTGAATCACTTTTGGCGGCGCTCCGTTTATCATTTGCTTCACAGAAAAATCTTTGTCTTTTGTAACAATAATTAAACTCTTTTCTTTCGCATATTGCCAGATCGTTTCATCACTCCATTCGTCATCAATATCTTTTTGATGAATAAAATCTGAACTCTTCCATAATGAAAAATAGTAAGGCAGATTTACATCAACTAAATATTCAGGCATCCTGATGAATTTGCTGAATGTGATAATGCAGTCCGGATACCTTAGCAGCATATTGCAAACAGGCATCTATATCTTCTTCTTCCAGCGAAGGGTACTGATACAGAATTTCCTGCCGTGTAGTGCCGGCACTCAAAAATTCAAGAATTGTTTGTACAGAAATTCGTTTACTGCGGATAGCAGGTTTTCCATCCAATAAATTGTTATCAACTGTTATCCTGTTAAGTAGTATTTCCATAAAAAACTTATTGCTGATTTTGAAAGGAAGACATCAACTCCACCATTGCTTCTACGCTGCTCAATGGCATTGCGTTGTACATAGAAACGCGCAAGCCGCCAACGCTGCGATGTCCTTTCACGCCAACCATTCCATTTTCCTTGCAGAGTTCTAAAAACTGCTTTTGTTTTTGCTCATCTTTTATTGCAAATGTTGCATTCATCAGGCTTCTGTCTTCTTTTGCAACAATCGGCGTGAAAAGGGGCAGCGAATCCAAAGAGTTGTAAAACAATTCGGCACGCTCGTTCGCGCGGCGTTCCATTTCGGGCAAGCCGCCTTCTTTCTTTATCCAGCGCAACGTAAGCAGGGAAACATACACCGCAAAAACTGGCGGCGTATTTAATAACGAACCGGCTTCAATGTGTTGCCGGTAATCCATAATGGTTGGAATGGGTCGTTTTATTTTACCTGCAATATCTTTCTTAATCACTACCAGGTTCACACCTGCAGCGCCTGCATTTTTTTGCGCACCTGCATAAATTAAACTGAACTTATCCCACTTCATCGGCTTGCTAAAAATATCGCTGCTCATGTCGGCAATTAAAGGAACTGTTGTGTCAGGTATTTCGTGCCACTGCGTACCTTCCACCGTGTTGTTGGTTGTGTAATGAAGATACACCGCATCATCCGGAACAGTAAATTGCTTCGTGATGTAAGAGTGGTTTTTATCTTTTGTAGAAGATATTTCTGCAGCATTACCAAACAGCTTTGCCTCTTTAATGGCTTTGCTTCCCCAGATGCCATTGTTGATATAAGCCGCTGTTTTGTTTTCATCCAATAAATTCATCGGCACCTGCATAAACTGTGTTGATGCGCCGCCATGCAAAAACAAAACCGCGTAGTCGTCGTTCAATTGCATCAGTTCTTTTACCAATGATTGTGCTTCAGCCATTACATCTCCAAACCATGAGGTACGATGACCGATTTCTAAAACAGACAAGCCGATACCGTTAAAATTGTGTATCGCTTCGGCGGCTTGCTCTAACACTTCTTTAGGTAAAATGGAAGGACCTGAATTAAAATTGTGCATCATTATCATCACTGATTAAGGCTGCAAAATAAACGGTTTTGAAGTAAAGCGGTGTTATAATCACTTCGCTGTTGCATTTCATAATTAACAGCTTATACACATCCTTCTCAATAACAATTTTGAATACAATGAATAGTTATACATTTACTAAAATAATTAGTAATTCATTTGCTAATCATTTTCCATATTACACTAACAACTAAAAACAAAAAGAGTGATAGCTATTGTAGATTGCAACAGTTTTTATTGCTCATGTGAGCGCGTTTTTCGTCCTGATTTAAACAACAAGCCTGTTGTTGTATTAAGCAACAATGATGGCTGTGTAGTATCGCGTACCGATGAAGCCGTGAACATTGGTATAACCATGGCAGTGCCTTATTTTAAGGTGAAAGATTTGGTGGAACAGAATAAAATAGAAGTGTTTTCTTCCAACTATAATTTGTACGGAGATATGAGCCGCCGCGTGATGGAAACGTTGCGTCATCTTGCCGGCGAAAACAATGTGGAAGTGTACTCGGTAGATGAAGCTTTTGTAAACCTACATAATGTAAAAGATGTGCGTGAAATTTGCCAATCTTTTAAACATACCACCGAGCAATGGACAGGCGTAAAAGTGAGTGTGGGCGCGGCTCCTACAAAAGTGCTGGCAAAAATGGCAAACCGACTGGCGAAGAAAAACAAAGAAAAATCGGGTTGCATTGCAGTGCTGGATACGCCGGGAAAAATAGCGCATACCTTGCAGCAAACATCGGTGCATGATGTATGGGGTATTGGTCGCAAATATGCCAGTAAGTTAGAAAATCATAGCATTTATACAGCTTATGAGTTAAGCAAGATGAATGAAGATTGGGCAAACAAATTTTTAGGCGGCGTTTTAGGCGTACGCATGATAAAAGAACTAAAAGGCGAACCTGCCATTATGCTGCGCGATCCGTTAGTAAACAAAAAAAACATTGCCACTACGCGTATGTTTGGTGCGCCAGTAAACAATTTGAAAGACATTAAAGAAGCCATTGCTACTTACGTTTCTATCGCTGCAGAAAAGCTGCGCCGGCAAAACAGCGCAGCCAGCTTACTAAGCGTTTTTGTGGTAAAAAAAACACCTCATAGCGAAGGTGTTTCGTATCATGGTGAAGCGGTTAGTAGTTACTGCATTTTACCCCATGCTACATCATGCACAAACGAATTAATAAAGGTTGCTCTTCGCCTTACCGAAAGTATTTTCAAACCGGAATATCTTTATAAAAAAGCAGGTGTAATGCTAAGCGCCCTGGTGCCTGATGCTTCCATTCAAGCCAATTTATTCGTGCCTTCTTCTCAAAACAATAACCGTATGCTGATGAATGTAATGGATAACATTAACTGCGCCATGCGCGATGACAAAATAAAATTTGCCGCAGCCGGTGTTGCAAAAAACTGGAAGATGCGGCAGGAAATGCGCAGCCCTCGCTACACCACGCGCTGGAGTGAAATGAGAGAAGTGAAGTGATGATTTTTTAATTCATTTTGACAATCATTTTACAAACGCTGTCTATCTTTTTGTTTTGCCGTATTTTCACTTTTTCTTCTTTATCATTTTATCATTTATAAAACCGATTTGCTATGCTTCACCGTCGTAAATTTCTTCAACAATCTTCAGCTTTTATCGGCACCGGCATTGTAGCTTCTGCTATGGGCAATAGTGCGTTTGGCATGTTTACAAAAACATCGCCCGGCGATCAGATTAATGTTGCCGCCATTGGTATTAATGGTATGGGATGGGCTGATGTAACAGCCGCTTCCAAAGTGCCTGGAGTAAATATAGTGGCGCTTTGCGATGTTGACAAGAATGTGCTTGATAAACGCATGAACGATTTAAAAGCATTAAATGTTGACGCCTCAAAAGTAAAGACGTATGGCGACTACCGAAAGTTGCTGGAACAAAAAGATATTGATGCTGTTATTATCGGCACACCCGATCATTGGCACGCATTAATAATGATGGATGCCTGCGCTGCCGGCAAAGATGTGTATTGCGAAAAGCCGGTTGGTAATTCAATTGAAGAATGTCGCGCCATGATGAGGGCGCAACAAAAATATAATCGCGTTGTTCAGGTAGGGCAATGGCAACGAAGCCAGCAGCATTTTAAAAACGCAGTTGATTTTGTACAAAGCGGACAATTGGGAAATATACGTACTGTAAAAGTTTGGTGCTATCAGGATTGGATGAAGCCGGGTGCGGTAGTTCCTGATAGTGCGCCGCCTGCCGGTGTTGATTATACCATGTGGCTGGGACCCGCGCCTACAAGAGCTTTTAACCCCAGTCGCTTTCATTTTAATTTCAGGTGGTTTTGGGATTATGCCGGTGGTTTAATGACCGATTGGGGCGTTCATTTGCTTGACTATGGTTTGTTGGGAATGAATGTGAGCACTCCTAAATCGGTATCGGCGTTAGGTGGCAAATTCGCCTATCCTGATTTGTATGAAGAAACGCCCGACACACTAACAACCCTATATGAGTTTGATAAGTTTAATATGGTGTGGGATTCGGCAATGGGCATTGGCAACGGCTCGTATGGCAGAGACCATGGCATTGCTTACATTGGCAACAACGGTACATTAATATTAAGCCGTGGTGGCTGGGAAGTGATTGACGAAAAAGCGAGCAAAAACAAAGTGAGCAAGCCCTTTGAAAAAGTAATGGATAACGGCATACAGCAGCACATGCAAAATTTTATTGACGTAGTGCGCAACCGCAAAATGAATGATTTGCATTGCCCGGTAAGCGAAGCTGTACACATTGCTACCGTTGCGCAGATGGGCAATATTGCGTATCGCACAGGAAAAAAATTGGAGTGGGATGCAACAAAACAACAGTTTACAGATGATGCCGTTAACAAGCAATATTTTGCGAAGGAATATCACAACGGTTATAAATTACCGAAAGTGTAATTGATACTATTCAAAACTATAAATACTCATAAACATGGACTCTATCTCACCCAACATTTTTGTAAAAGACATCAACCAAACTATTGCATTTTATAAGCAATTAGGCTTTGCTGTTACAATGATTGTACCTGAAGAAAGTAATCCGGTTTGGGCAATGATGACTTGCGGAAATGTAAAATTTATGTTTCAAACATTTGAAAGTTTAGGCGACGAACTGCCCGCCGTTTCGAGGCAGAATGGTGGTTCGCTTTTACTATATATTCAAACCAAAGGAATCAGACAATTGTATAACGATATTAAAGACAAAGTGAACGTTAGTAAAGGGCTTGAAAAAGCATGGTACGGCGCTACCGAATTTTCAATAGAAGATGTAAATGGTTATGTGCTAACATTTGCGGAAGACGAGTAAAAGTGGTGTAAAAACAAACTTAAACCCCATCATATCTTCAACCGGATGTGCCGTTTTTCTAACCATCCGGCAAGTTGAATAACCAGCAAAGAAATAACCACCGATCTGAAAAATCCACCCCAGCTTTCATTAAAAAATTGAAGGAAATGAATGTGGAAAATCTCATACAATGAATACAAAAGATAAGGAATCAGGTAACAAACTAAAGTAGTCGTTCCGGCTGGTTTGATAACTTTAAACCAGGCTTCTTTATTCTTAATGTCAACAAGATAAATGGCGCCAGCATACACCAAAATAGCGATGCCTGTGCAGATGCCAATCCAGGAAGGCGTATCGTGAATTTTAGAAATGCCGCCCAGTGTACGGGTGAGAAAACCAAGTGCAATATTCAATAAACCAAATGCGATAATAAATAACCACAATTGTTTCGTTTTGTTTTCATCCCATAACTTTTTATACAAAACAAAAACAACCACGCCAGCCATCGTAAACGCAGGCATAGAGCCACTTCCTACAATCCAGATGTAATGACGAACGGGCTGTAAACTATCCAGCAAACTTGTTTTGGTAACAACGGAAAAAAGAAAGAAAAAAGCCCAAGCAATAAAGCAGGCCCAAACCCTTCCTTTTGATAGTATATACAGTGGGGCGCAAAGTAAATACGACCATCCTAACAATCCTAAAATACCATACCATTGCGGCTGCATAGGCACAAGAATATGATTGCCATTTTCGCCTTTGTACACAACTGCCATGGCTATCAGCAACACAAAACCCAGGCTTTGTAAAACAGTACGTGTCTGTTTTGTTACGGTTCTGTAATCTATCCAAATTAAAAAGAAAGAGAGCGTAATGATGATTTCCCAAACCGGCCGGGGCAAGAGAGCCGCGTTGCTGTAATTTTCAAGATTCACCTGAAAAATGCCCATAACGAGCAATGCAAGAGAACGCAGCAAAATGTAAATAAGCAACCGCCCTTCCGTTTGTCCGTGGTTCAGCCGGTTTTGTAATGCAATGGGAATTGATAAGCCAAGGATAAAAAGAAACGCAGGAAAAATAGTATCGGCAAAGCCGAGTGCATCTTCCGATGCTTTCGCATGTTTAATCCATTCAGGAACGTTTTGAACACCATCAAAATCGTTTACAAAAATCATCAGAAACATAGTAACCGCCCGAAACACATCAATGGAATACAAGCGTTGCTGCGGCTGCTTCATGTGAGTTGAGTTTACTAAATTATTGTTTAAATTCTGAACAAAAACAAACGCTGACTAAAACAATGATGAATATGATTGGTACGAATTACAGATGCGTAAAAGTGTAACGGAAATATATCTATTTTAAAACCCAATGAGTTTAAAACAAAGGCTTTGTTTTTACTGCATTTTAAAACCATCCAAAAATTTAGTTGTAAAATTTCCTCTTCTAAAATCTTCATTTTGCATTAATTGCAAATGAAAAGGAATGGTTGTTTTTACACCTTCAATTACATACTCACTTAATGCGCGATACATGGTATCAATAGCTTCTTCGCGGGTACGGGCTTTGGCAATTAATTTACCAATCATAGAATCGTAATAAGGCGGAATTACATAACCTGAATATACATGGCTATCTACGCGCACACCGTGGCCGCCCGGCGTATGCAACACGGTTATTTTTCCTGGCGATGGGCGAAAATCATTGTAAGGATCTTCAGCATTAATTCTGCATTCGATAGCATGACCAACAGGTTCATAGTTTTGCCCTGAAATTCTTTCGCCATAAGCAATTTTAATTTGCTCTTTCACTAAATCGAAATTCACAACTTCTTCCGTAACGCAATGTTCTACCTGGATGCGCGTGTTCATTTCCATGAAGTAAAAATTGCGGTGCTTATCAACCAAAAACTCAATGGTACCAACGCTTTCATAGCTTATGGAACTTGCGGCTTTGATGGCGGCGGCTCCCATTTGCCGGCGAAGTTCCGGCGTCATAAATGGCGAGGGACTTTCTTCTACCAACTTTTGATGACGACGTTGAATGGAACAATCGCGTTCGCTTAAGTGGCATACCGTTCCGTATTGGTCTCCTGCAATTTGAATTTCGATATGGCGCGGCTCTTCTACATATTTTTCCATGTACACACCATCGTTTTTAAATGCAGCACCCGCTTCGGCTTTGGCTGTGTTATAAGCGCGTTCCATTTCGCTTTCTTCCAACACAATACGCATCCCTTTGCCGCCGCCGCCGGCGGTTGCTTTTAAAATAACCGGATAACCAACGTCTTTTGCCTGGTGCTTTGCTTCTTCAATATTTTCTAACAAGCCTTCACCACCCGGAATAACCGGCACACCGGCTTTTATCATTGTTTCTTTTGCTGTTATTTTATCGCCCATGCTGTTAATCATATCAGCCGTAGGTCCGATGAATTTGATGCCATGATCATTGCAAATTTTTGAAAACTTAGCGTTCTCTGCCAGGAAGCCGTACCCTGGATGAACCGCATCGGCATTGGTTATTTCGGCAGCCGCCATGATGTGTGGAATGTTGAGGTATGACTCTGCGCTTTGCGGCTTGCCAATGCAAACCGCTTCATCGGCAAACTTTACATGCAAGCTGTCTTTATCGGCAGTTGAATACACAGCAACGGTTTTAATGCCCATTTCGCGGCAGGTGCGAATAACGCGCAAAGCAATTTCGCCGCGATTGGCTATCAGAACTTTTTTAAACACAGGAATTCAATTTGAGATTTGAAAATTAAATGAATTTGAAAATGACAATAAAAACAAAGGCAACCCGAAAATTTGAAAAGTTACTATACATTTCAAATTTTCAAATTACCTCATTTTCAAATTTCTTAAGCCGGTTCAACCATAAACAACGGTTGATCATATTCAACGGGGCTCGCATTTTCTACAAGCACTTTTACTATCTTTCCACTTACTTCACTTTCAATTTCGTTAAACAATTTCATAGCTTCAATAATACACACCACTTTGCCCGGCGCTATATCATCTCCTACTTCTATTAAAGATGGTTTATCGGGCGATGATTTACGATAAAACGTACCAATCATCGGGCTTTTTATCGTGAGTAAATTATCTGCTTTTGCAGCTGGTAATGTTGAAGAAGCATCGGATGCAGGCATAGTAACAAAAGGTGCGGTTTGTTGAGTTGAATGGAGCTGTAAAGCAGACTGGGAAAGGCTTGCAGGCTGCACAGCTACAACTTGTTGAGCTGCTTCCTTCTTTTGTTTGATAGTAATTTTGAAATCTTTATCCTCTATATGCAGCTCGCCAATATTACTTCTGTTAACCGTTTTAATGAGTTCCTGAATTTGTTTATAGTCCATAAGACAAATGAATTAAATGGATAAGCAAATGTTGGTGTATAAAGAAGGACAAAGTAACCAATTTTATACATCTGTATGATTGTATATTTTATTGAACTGTGAATGCAAAGTATATATGAGGTAAGATAACGCTTTATTGTTTCTATGCTTTTTTTAAACTATTTTTTCTGATTTTTTATCTTTAAAAAAGATGAGTAAAACAAAAGCAATTTATTCTTTCACACGCTCAACATATTCACCTGTTTTAGTGTTGATGCGTATCAACTCATTCTCATTTACAAACAAGGGAACTTGAACGGTTGTACCTGTTTCAACAGTTGCTGCTTTCAAAGCGCGTGTTGCTGTATCTCCCCGCATGCCTGGCTCGCAATAAGTAATGCGCAAAACAATTTTTTCAGGAAGCTCCGCACCAATTGGCTGATCCGTTTCCGTGTTAATAAATACAAATACTTCAGCGCCTTCCTTTAAAAATTGCGGTGCATCTATCATAGCTTCGGCTAAGGCAATTTGCTCGAAAGTTTCATTGTCCATGAAGTTGTGGCCTGATTCATCTTTATAGAGATATTGGTATGTTTTTTTTTCTACCCGAACCGGCGAAACTGTTTCGCCGCTGTTCCATGTTTTTTCAATGGTTCGGTTATTGTCTACGCCTTTTAGTTTCGCCCAAACTTTAGCAGCCGCACGAGCTGTTTTATTTTCACCAAAATCAACTATAGAATATAAGCTGCCTTCTAATTTTAAAATCATGCCGCGACTAATATCAGCCGTTGTTGCCATTTTGTTCAATTTTAATATGGTCGGCAAAAGTAAGGTGTGCGTTTTACAAAAAGAAAAAGAGAAACCATTATAGAAACGATCCTTAATAAAAATATAAAAAAAATTGGCTGAATAAATTAATTTACTTTTCTTCGTAAAGCAAAAATCAGTACGCCAAATTTGCTGAACATAACATAGATGTTTACAGTTTGAGCCCGCTGTTTAAAAGTTATAATAATTCTTATTTTAAAAAAATGAACATCTACGTTGGAAACCTAAACTGGGGAATGACCAGTGATGACCTCTTCAATTTATTTACTACTTATGGTGAAGTAGTTTCCGCAAAAATTGTTACAGATAAGTTTAACAATAACCGCAGCAAAGGCTTTGGTTTTGTTGAGATGAGTGATGATGAAGCAGCGCGAACAGCCATTAGCAGCCTGAATGAAACAGAAGTGTTAAGCCGTAAGATTATTGTAAATGAATCTGCCCCGAAAGCAGCCGGTGAAGGTGGTGCTGTAGGAAGCGGCGGCTATAAGAAAAAGCCTTATGGTGGCGGAGGTTCCGGCGGTGGCGGCTATCGTGGTGGTTCTAGCAGTGGTGGCGGTGGTTATCGTGGGGGTGGCGGCTCTGGCGGTGGTGGCTATAAAGGTAACCGCGGCGAGGGCGGAGGTGGTTATAATAAGTATTAAGTTTCCGTTTTACATAAATTGAATCGAAGTCTGGTGAGAACCGGACTTTTTTATTTTAGATTAAAGAACATTTTAAAATGCAATTTGAATTTAAAGACCTCACATTATTGATTGAAGAAGATAGAAAATTATTTTTGGTTGATAATTAAAGTTTTAAAAGAAGAAGTGTAATAAAATTCAATATTACCAAATCTTAAAAAGATATTCTATCTTATAATTAAAAAGATAAAGGAAACATATCAATTGGACGTTCTTAAAGAATCAAAAATAAGTAAGTCATCCAATTTTAGAAGAGCAAAGAATCGAAAGAAACCAGTTTTGTATAATTATGAAGTTGCTGTACTTATTCAAACGTAAAAAAAAGGCTATTGGAAAAATTTGATGCAAAAGAAAGGTGAAATTAGTCAACACGTTCCTTTCAATTTTCAAATTCAATTATCCAAAGAGATATTCTTTTTTACTTATTGGATGAATGCAAGCCATTTACTTTGTTAGAAAGGAACCAAAATAAAATTTGAAAGCTACATCAGCAAAATACAAGGTTATTATTTTACTCAATTAAAAGAAGATGAAGTAAAAGGGAAGAAGCTTATAGTAAAAACAAATCCTAACAAAGTATAGAATCAAGAATTGATTTAAAAAGATTGGCTGAACAAAAAATAAAAGTATTACTAAGAATTCATTGGTAGGTTTTTCAAAGAGATAATCGGAATTGTGTTGCTTGAAAACGGTCAGTTAAGGACTGAATTATATTACATGTTGATCATATCGTTCTGTTTAAACCACCAAACGCTTATTTGTAATATCTGTAATATTAGCAAAATCAATAAAGACAAAACAAAAATAAAAGCAGGAGCTAAATAATACTTTTGATACAAATGCAGTTATGCATAAAAACAAAAAAGTCTCACTAAATAAATAGTGAGACTTTTTAAATAAATATGGCAGCTACCTACTCTCCCAGGAAAACCAAGTACCATTGGCCATGAGGGGCTTAACTTCTCTGTTCGGAATGGGAAGAGGTGAACACCCTCGGCAAAACCACCATAAAAAAATAGTTGAAGGCTGATAGCTAAAAGCTAAAAGCTTACAACATAATAAAGTCATATTGGGAAAGAAACGAATTATAAATATAAAAAATTAAAGCTTACGGGTAATTAGTACTACTTGGCTTTGCTGTTACCAGCTGTAGACCTATAGCCTATCAACGTCATCGTCTCTGACGACCCTTAAAAGTAAACTCATCTTGAGGAAGGTTTCACGCTTAGATGCTTTCAGCGTTTATCCTGGCTGTACGTAGCTACTCGGCATTGCAGTTGGCACCACAACCGATTCACCAGCGGTACATACGACCCGGTCCTCTCGTACTAAGGTCATGTCCTCTCAATTTACTAGCGCCCACCACAGATAGGGACCGAACTGTCTTGCGACGTTCTGAACCCAGTTCACGTGCCACTTTAATCGGCGAACAGCCGAACCCTTGGGACCTTCTCCAGCCCCAGGATGTGACGAACCGACATCGAGGTGCCAAACCTTACCGTCGATATGAGCTCTTGGGTAAGATCAGCCTGTTATCCCCGGAGTACCTTTTATCCTTTGAGCGATGGCCCTTCCATACAGAACCACCGGATCACTTTAGCCTGCTTTCGCACCTGCTCGGCGTGTATGCCTCACAGTCAAGCACCCTTTTACTAATGCGCTCTATGTACGATTACCAACCGTACTGAGGGTACCTTTGCGAGCCTCCGTTACTTTTTAGGAGGCGACCACCCCAGTCAAACTACCCACCATGCAATGTTTCCCGTTAGGGATTAGGTTCTAAACAACAAAAGGTTGGTATTTCAACGTTGACTCCACAATGCCTAGCGACACTGCTTCATAGTCTCCCAACTATCCTACACATTTGTTGTTCAAAATCAATGCAAAGTTGTAGTGAAGGTTCACGGGGTCTTTCCGTCCCGTGGCGGGTAACCGGCATCTTCACCGATACTACAATTTCACCGGGCTCGTGGAGGAGACAGTGTTCAACTCATTAGACCATTCGTGCAGGTCGGAACTTACCCGACAAGGAATTTCGCTACCTTAGGACCGTTATAGTTACGGCCGCCGTTTACTGGGGCTTCAGTCAGAAGCTTTGGCTTGCGCCGAACATCCTTCCTTAACCTTCCAGCACCGGGCAGGTATCAGGCTCTATACGTCATCTTACGATTTTGCAGGGCCCTGTGTTTTTGTTAAACAGTTGGTTGAACCAATTTACTGAGACCGCATTACTGCGGTACGCTTTATCCCGAAGTTACAGCGTCAATTTGCCTAGTTCCTTCTCCACGGCTCACCCGAGCGCCTTAGAATACTCATCCCGTCTACCTGTGTCGGTTTGCGGTACTGGCTGCTATGCTCGTTTTTCTCGGCAGAACTTTTATGACTTCGCCTCCCCCGAAGGTTTAGCTCAACGTACTATTCCGTCAGTACGTAGCCACCACGATTCTGCGTCACTTTTAATACATAGCAGGTGGAGGAATATTAACCCCCTTTCCATCAGATGCCCCTTTCGGGTTTTCCTAAGGACCAGACTAACCCTGATCCGATTAACGTTGATCAGGAACCCTTAGACTTTCGGCGTTAAAGTTTTTCACTTTAATTATCGTTACTTATGCCTACATTTTCTTTTGAAACCGCTGCACCATTGGTCGCCCAACAGCTTCAACGCAGGTTTCAATGCTCCCCTACCACTCGCGCACTTAAGCTTGAGTTTAGAACTTCGGTTAGTAGTTTGATGCCCGATTATTTTCCGTGCAGGATTTCTCGACCAGTGAGCTGTTACGCACTCTTTAAATGAATGGCTGCTTCCAAGCAAACATCCTGGCTGTTATAGAAATCCCACCGCGTTTGATCAACTTAACTACTTATTAGGGACCTTAGTTGCTAATCTGGGTTATTTCCCTCTCGGCCACGGACCTTAGCGCCCGCAGCCTCACTCCCGTAGATATGTGTTAGCATTCGGAGTTTGTCAGGGTTTGGTAGGCGGTGAAGCCCCCTAGCCCAATCAGTAGCTCTACCTCTAACACACTTCAAAATACGAGGCTGTTCCTAAAAACATTTCGGGGAGAACGAGCTATCTCTCAGTTTGATTGGCCTTTCACCCCTATCCACAAGTCATCCCAGAACTTTTCAACGTTAATGGGTTCGGTCCTCCAGTGTGTGTTACCACACCTTCAACCTGCTCATGGATAGATCACAAAGTTTCGCGTCTACCCCCACTGACTAAACGCCTTGTTTAGACTTGCTTTCGCTGCGGCTCCGTTAAATAAGAACTTAACCTTGCCAGTGAGGAGTAACTCGTAGGCTCATTATGCAAAAGGCACGCCGTCACATATTGCTATGCTCCGACCGCTTGTAGGCGCACGGTTTCAGGTACTATTTCACTCCCCTGTTCGGGGTGCTTTTCACCTTTCCCTTACGGTACTGGTTCACTATCGGTGTCTGAGGAGTATTTAGCCTTACCAGATGGTGCTGGCAGATTCACGCAAGATTTCTCCGGTCCCGCGTTACTCAGGATACTGCTCGTTGCTGTTAATTTGTGCTTACGGGACTATCACCCGCTATGGTTCAACTTTCCAGAAGATTCAACTTGATAACAGTTTCTAAATGCAGTCCTACAACCCTTAAGCGGCACGCCGCTTAAGTTTAGGCTCTTCCCATTTCGCTCGCCACTACTTAGGGAATCATTATTATTTTCTTTTCCACCGGTTACTTAGATGTTTCAGTTCTCCGGGTTGGCTTCTAACTTACGTCAGATACTATATCTTCAATATAGTGAGTTGTCTCATTCGGAAATCTTGGGATATAATGCTCGTGTGCAGCTTTCCCAAGCTTATCGCAGCTTACCACGTCCTTCATCGCCTCTCAGACCCAAGGCATCCACCATGCGCCCTTATGTTGCTTTAAAAAAGTTTGAAATTGTAGTGATGTTACCACCACTAAACTGTTTGCTTATTAATTTATAATTCGCTTTCCCAATATGTCAAAGAGCTTAATTATTGAAGATGTTCAATTTTTTAATAGTTAATTAAAAACAGCATCTAATATAATCCCGATAGTAATCTGGATACGATCCAATTGATTCTTACAATCATTACTATTAAATTTAAAAGAACTTATTAAAACACTAATTAGTTATTTGTGGAGGATAACGGATTCAAACCGTTGACCCCCTGCGTGCAAAGCAGGTGCTCTATCAGCTGAGCTAATCCCCCGAAGAAGTCATCTCCAAGTTGCGAACTTCAAGCTTGAAGACTTTTTACTTGCAGCTTATATAGCTTGCAGCTTTATTATTAGTAGACCCGACCAGAGTTGAACTGGTGACCTCTACATTATCAGTGTAGCGCTCTAACCAACTGAGCTACGGGTCTGAAACGGGTCAAACTAAAATTGCAAAGAACTTAAATAATAATTTAAAAGAAATGAAAACAACAGAACAAGTAATAAACAGTACTCTAAAAAGGAGGTATTCCAGCCGCACCTTCCGGTACGGCTACCTTGTTACGACTTAGCCCCAGTCACTAGTTTTACCTTAGGCAGATCCTTTCGGTTACCGACTTTAGGTACACCCAGCTTCCATGGCTTGACGGGCGGTGTGTGCAAGGTCCGGGAACGTATTCACCGTAGCGTTGCTGATCTACGATTACTAGCGATTCCAGCTTCATGCAGGCGAGTTGCAGCCTGCAATCTGAACTGAGAGAGGTTTTTTGAGATTGGCATCCTGTTGCCAGGTAGCAGCCCTTTGTACCCCCCATTGTAGCACGTGTGTAGCCCTGGGCATAAAGGCCATGATGACTTGACATCATCCCCTCCTTCCTCGCGTCTTACGACGGCAGTTTCAGTAGAGTTCCCAGCATTACCTGATGGCAACTACTGATAGGGGTTGCGCTCGTTGCGGGACTTAACCCAACACCTCACGGCACGAGCTGACGACAGCCATGCAGCACCTTACGATCTGTGTATTGCTACAAAACAAGCTTTCACCTGCGGTCAGACCGCATTCTAGCCCAGGTAAGGTTCCTCGCGTATCATCGAATTAAACCACATGCTCCACCGCTTGTGCGGACCCCCGCCAATTCCTTTGAGTTTCAACCTTGCGGTCGTACTTCCCAGGTGGGATACTTAATGCTTTCGCTCAGACACACACTGTGTATCGCGTATGTCGAGTATCCATCGTTTAGGGCGTGGACTACCAGGGTATCTAATCCTGTTTGATCCCCACGCTTTCGTGCCTCAGCGTCAATATATGCGTAGTAAGCTGCCTTCGCAATGGGTGTTCTATGTCATCTCTAAGCATTTCACCGCTACATGACATATTCCGCTTACCTCCACAATATTCAAGATAGATAGTATCAATGGCAGTTTTCGAGTTAAGCTCAAAGATTTCACCACTGACTTACCTGCCCGCCTACGCACCCTTTAAACCCAGTGAATCCGGATAACGCTTGCACCCTCCGTATTACCGCGGCTGCTGGCACGGAGTTAGCCGGTGCTTATTCATCTGGTACCGTCAAGTGAAAAAGAATTTCCACATTTCTTCCCAAATAAAAGAAGTTTACAATCCAGAGGACCTTCATCCTCCACGCGGCATGGCTGGTTCAGACTTTCGTCCATTGACCAATATTCCTTACTGCTGCCTCCCGTAGGAGTCGGGCCCGTGTCTCAGTGCCCGTGTGGCTGATCATGCTCTCACATCAGCTACTGATCGTAGGCTTGGTGGGCCATTACCCCGCCAACTACCTAATCAGCCGCACGCCCATCTTTAAGTGATAAATCTTTAATAATAAAGAAATGCTTCTCTATTATATTATGGGGTATTAATCCAAATTTCTCTGGGCTATTCCCCGCTTAAAGGAAAGTTGCGTACGTGTTCCGCACCCGTTTGCCGGTCGCCGCCAGTATTGCTACCGCGATGCCCCTCGACTTGCATGTATTAAGCCTGCCGCTAGCGTTCATCCTGAGCCAGGATCAAACTCTCCATTGTAAATGATGTTTGAATCTCTGACTATTAAATTCTCAATTAAATAGAAATTAACGGTCTGATCTAATTTTGTTACGTTTATTACTTACCGTAGTTAAGAATGTATAATTCTAAAAATACGTACTGTTGTTTCCAATCTTTCAAAGAACTTAATCGCAATCAGTTTCCTGATTTTGATACTGTAAATGACAAGGTTTTGAACCTTCAGACCTTATGTCTCATTTAATATTTTGAGTAAAAACTACTTCTTCTTAAGTAGCTATATTTTTGTTTGGGGTTGCAAAGGTAAAAGCTATTTTGAAACTGACAAATCTTTTTTTGATTTTGTATATTTTTTATAGCTTTTCAAATAGCGAAATACGAACTGCTTTTATTTTAAAAGCGGGGTGCAAAAGTAAGGTTGCAATGTTTATCTTCCAAACTTTTTTAATTCTTTTTTGAAGACTTTCTTTTAAAAATTCAAAACAGAAGTAGCCACCAAAAATTAAAATATTTGCAATAAAAACAACATCTTTCAATTTATTTATAAATGCACATCTTTTTAAAAGAACTCTCCCTTTTTTATTTGGGACTGCAAATATAAAACGCCATTTGAAACAAGCAAACAATATTGAAAAAGTTAGTAGCTTTTTTTATTTTTTTAACATCATACTTTTAGTAACAACAAGCAACTATATTTTAAAATATTCTTTACTAAAAGAAGTGCGAACATTATATAATTATTCTACCCAACTCATTGTATAGTTATTGTTCTCTATGTTTATAGCTTGTTTGGTTAGCATTAAAGGATGAAACGTATCTACCATTACAGCTAATTCTTTTGTTTCTTTTGCACCAATACTTTTTTCTACCGAACCCGGATGCGGACCATGCGGAATGCCTGCCGGATGCAGTGTTATCATGCCGCGTGTAACGTTCTTGCGGCTCATAAAATCGCCATCTACATAATATAATACTTCATCGCTATCAATATTGCTGTGGTTGTAAGGCGCAGGGATGGATAAGGGATGATAATCAAACAAACGCGGCACAAACGAGCATACTACAAAGTTGTTCGCTTCGAATGTTTGATGCACGGGCGGCGGCTGATGCACACGACCTGTTATCGGCTCAAAATCATGAATGCTGAAAGCAAACGGATAACAGCATCCATCCCACCCAATAACATCAAACGGATGATAAGCATAATGCAATCCATATAGTATTCCTTTCTTTTTTACCTGTATTAAAAAATTACCATGATCATCTATAGTTTGCAGGCTTTGCGGAACGCGAATATCACGTTCACAATAAGGAGAATTTTCCAGCAACTGACCGTATTTACTCACATATTTTTTGGGATACCGGATAGGCGAAAAAGATTCAACAATAAACAAACGATTGTAAGTGTTATCAAAATGTATTTGATAAATCGTGCCTCTTGGAATGATTACATAATCGCCGTAACCAAACCTTAATTCGCCATACTGTGTAAGTAGTTTACCGCTGCCTTCATGTATAAAAATTAATTCATCGGCATCAGCATTTTTATAAAAATAATTCTGCAAACTTTCCTGCGGTGCGGCTAAACTAATGTGGCAATCATTATTAACTAATACCGGCTTTCGGCTTTGTAAATAATCTTTCTGCGGTTCTACTTTAAAACCTTCAAAACTGCGATGCTTCAGCATCTTTTCTTCAGCAATTTCAGGTACAATATTTATAGGTTCATCCGTCTTTATAATTCCAGTTGGAGGGTGCGCATGATACAGCAATGAATAATCGTTGCTGAAGCCTTCGGTTGAAAACAATTGTTCGGCATACAGTTTTCCATCAGGCTTGCGAAACTGTGTATGACGCTTATGCGGAATGGAACCGATTGAAATATAATGAGCCATGGCAATGTATTGATTTACGATGTTAGATGTTTGACTTTATGATTTTTGTTGAAAAAGACAGATAAATTATAGTTGCGATACTGATAAAACATTTCCATCCGGGTCTTTAAACCAAGCGACTTTAACACCGCCTGGCGATGTCCATATTCCTTTATCATCCTGCGTTATAAACTCATATTTTTCGCACTTGATTCCTTTTGCATTCAACTCTTCTACCGTTAAAGAAATATCATTCACATTCCATCCTAATGCAGTAAAATTATGAGGTTGCAATTCCGGTACAATAATCACCCGCAAGCGTGTTCCATTGGCATCGAATTCTAATGCATATTCGTCTTCTGATAACAGTTGCAATCCTAAAATATCTTTATAAAAAATCTTTGCTTTGCGAGGTATTATGGTAGGAATAAATGCCTTCAACTCTTTATTAGCAAGCATAATTTGTTGTTTTAATTTTTGGCTAAGGTAAGAACTTGCTGAATTGATTCTGCAATAAAAACTAACAACTGTTATTATTTAAAATGAGTTTGTTACTTTTGCTTTATGCGACCCGATTACGCACATAAAATTTTTAACGACGATTGCAACCCTTATGCTTGCCTGATGGAGACGCTTGCTGCCGATGTTATGGTTAATTGATTATTGTTAATGGTTAATTAGGAGTAAGTAGATGCTTACTATTCACCATTGACAATTCACTACTTTCTTTTTCAATTAATAATTAATCATCATCAATCTTACATACTATGATCTCCGAAATACAAGCGCCGCGCAAAGCGCAGACTATTAATAAAACCATTGATTTCCTTCCGCTGCAAGGAACTGATTATGTTGAATTTTATGTTGGCAATGCTAAACAAGCCGCTCATTTTTATAAAACCGCTTTTGGTTTTCAAAGCCTTGCTTATGCAGGTCCTGAAACCGGAGTAAAAGAAAAAGCCTCTTACGCCATCAGGCAGAACAAACTCACGTTTGTTTTTACTACACCTCTTCAAAATAATAGCGATATAGCAACGCACATACAAAAGCATGGCGATGGCGTAAAGCATCTTGCCTTGCGGGTGGATGATGCAACAGATGCCTGGAAGCAAACTACCATGCGCGGCGCAAAGAGTAGCGGGAAGCCGGTTACACTACACGATAAAGATGGCGAGGTAGTGATGAGCGGTATTCACACGTATGGCGATACGGTTCATCTTTTCATCGAAAGAAAAAATTACCATGGTGCTTTTATGCCGGGTTATGTAGAATGGAAATCATCTTACAACCCAACCCAAACCGGCTTGTTGTATGTTGACCATTGTGTAGGAAATGTAGGCTGGAACCAAATGAACAAATGGGTTTCCTTTTACGAAAATGTGATGGGCTTCCGCAACATTTTATCGTTTGATGACACGGATATTTCTACTGAATTTTCTGCGCTGATGAGCAAAGTGATGAGCAACGGAAACGGCTTTGTAAAATTTCCTATTAACGAACCCGCAGAAGGTAAAAAGAAATCGCAGGTAGAAGAGTATTTAGAGTTTTATAACGGTGAAGGCGTTCAGCACGTAGCCCTGGCGACTAACAATATTATTGAAACAGTAACGGCTTTGCAAAGCAGAGGTATAGAATTTTTAAAAGTGCCTTCCTCGTATTATAATGATTTACTGGATAGAGTAGGCCATATTGATGAAGACCTTCAGCCGCTAAAAGAATTGGGTATTTTGGTTGATAAAGATGAGGAAGGTTATCTTCTGCAAATATTTACAAAGCCTGTTGAAGACCGGCCAACTTTGTTCTTTGAAATCATCCAGCGCAAAGGTGCAAAAAGCTTTGGCAAAGGCAACTTTAAAGCTTTGTTTGAAGCCATTGAAAGAGAACAGGGCTTACGAGGGAATTTGTAACTTCAATCCTAACCTCTCTCCACGCGTGAGAGTGAATGTTGCAAATACATCAACATAATAAAATTCAAGTGAGCAATCATTGAAATTAAAAAAAATAATTTTTTAAAATAAAGTTCCCTTTTCTACAAGTGGAGAAGGGTTAGAGATGAGGTTATGAAACTTGTATCTTACTTACATAACGACACAGATCAATTGGCTTTTTTAGTAGATGGTTTTTTATATGATTGCGATTTAATGAACCCCGAATTGCCATCTACCATGAGTATGATGCTGAATTTTTGGGAAGAGAATTTTCTCATTGCGCAGCAAACCGAACAAGCCATTCGTGAAGGAGCCCAACAGGAAGGTAACGATATAACATTGAACGATGTAAAGCTATTATCGCCGGTTCCGTTTCCTCCTTCATGCCGCGATGGTTATGCGTTCCGTCAGCATGTGGCCGCGGCGCGCAGGAACCGCGGTCTGTCAATGATTCCAGAGTTCGATCAGTATCCTGTTTTTTATTTTACCAATCATAACAGTGTGCAGGGCGCAGGTGATGTACTGTGTATGCCGGATCATTTTCAAAAATTAGATTTTGAATTGGAAGTAGCCGTTGTGATTTGCAAAAGCGGAAGGAATATAAAAGCCGAAGAAGCCGATGAATACATTGGGGGTTTGATGATCATGAACGACCTGAGCGCACGCACTTTGCAGGGGGAAGAAATGCTGTTGAACTTGGGTCCGGCAAAAGGAAAAGATTTTGCAACGGCAGTTGGTCCTTGTTTGGTAACGTTAGATGAATTGGCAGAATATGAAATTGCACCAAAAGAAAATCATGTTGGTAAAAGCTGGAATTTAAAAATGATGTGTAAAGTAAATGCGTTACAAGTAAGCGAAGGCAATGTAAGTGATATGGATTGGACGTTTGCCGAAATTATTGAGCGTTGCAGTTATGGCGTTACACTTCATCCCGGTGATATTATTGGCAGCGGCACAGTTGGCACCGGTTGTTTTTTAGAATTAAACGGAACGGGCAAATTAAACGATGCAACATATAAAGAACAATGGCTTAAGGAAGGCGATATAATTGAAATGGAGGTAGAAGGTTTGGGTGTTTTAAAAAATACAATTGTTAAGGAAGAGAACGAGTTTTCTTTGTTAAGTAGTAAGAAAAAAACACAACAATGATCATCAATTTTAAAGAAATAAATCTGCTTCAAGCGCAAGGCTTTTTACAACATGCCATCGCACCTCGACCTATCGCTTTTGCAAGTACAATAGATAAAGATGGCAATGTAAATCTTGCGCCGTTTAGCTTCTTTAATTTGTTTTCTACTAATCCGCCCATTGTTGTTTTTTCACCATCAAGAAGAGTTAGAGATAACACCACAAAACACACTTTGGAAAATATAAAAGAAGTGCCCGAAGTGGTTATCAACATTGTTACTTATGATATGGTGCAACAGGTTTCGTTGGCCAGTTGTGAGTATCCGAAAGGCACCGATGAATTTATTAAAGCGGGCTTTGCGCAGGAAAAAGCAATGCACGTGAAGCCGCCTATGGTAAAGGAAAGTCACATCAAACTCGAATGCAAAGTGAATGAAATAAAAGCGTTGGGGAACGATAAAGGCGCCGGCAACTTAGTGATTTGCGAAGTGCTTCTTATGCACGTTGATGATAGTATTTTGAATGAAAACAAAACCGGTATCGATCAAACTAAAATCAATCATGTGGCGCGTTTGGGTGGCAATTGGTATTGCAAAGTAGATATGAGTAATCTGTTTGAAGTGGCAAAGCCAAATACGCAACTTGGCATTGGTTTCAACAATTTGCCGCAGCCCATTCTTCACAGCAAAATCTTAACGGGCAATCATCTTGCACAGCTTGCGAATGTAGAAGCGATACCTGTTGAAGATAATGAGTTTAATAATATGGCGATGACGTTTATTGTGAAGCAATACAAGAAAAACAGTATAAAAACAAACAACGAATTGCATAAGCTTGCCGCACAGTTATTAAACAATGGATTAGTGAATGATGCGTGGCAGGTGTTGCTTCGCGCAAATAAGCAGGTACAGCAACCCATTACAATTAACGATTAAAAATTACCCATTTACAATTAGTAACGATGCAACGAAACAAGCCAACGATACAGGATTACAGCACTTACACTACCGAAGATTTTTATGTATGGAAACTTTTATACGAACGCCAGATTCCGCATATAAAAGAAGTGGCCAGTAAGCTTTATCTGGAAGCTTTAGATATCATTGGTTTTAACGCGGATGAAATACCTCATTTTGAAGAAACTACAAAAAAGCTGCAAAAACAAACCGGCTGGAAAATTGGCGTGGTGCCTGAACTGGTGCCACAGAAAGAGTTTTTTGAAATGCTTACTAACAAAGTGTTTCCGGCTACTTGCTGGCTTCGCAGTTTTGAAGAGTTGAACTACATTGAAGAGCCGGATATGTTTCATGATGTTTTTGGTCATATCCCTTTGTTGGTTAATCCTGCTTATGCCCAGTTCATGCAAAGCTTTGGCAAGTTGGCAATGAAGTGGATTGATGATGCAGATGCCATTGCCATTCTCGCTCGTGTGTACTGGTACACCATCGAGTTTGGCTTACTTAACGAAAACAAAAACAACAAAATATTTGGGGCAGGCATTATTTCTTCCATTGGCGAAACAGCGCATGTATTTAGCAACGATTCGGTAAAAACACCTTTTAATATACATGAAATGCTTGCAACGCCATATCGCATTGATACTTTGCAACCGCGCTTTTTTGTGATAGAATCGTTCGAGCAGTTGTGTTCTGCCATCCCTGATATTGATGCTGAATTATCAAATATTATTTTCGAACAACTTACTCATTAAAACTTATGTGGAAAGAAACAAACAATGCACTGCACCGTAGTTTTATATTCACTACTTTTTCTGAAGCTTTTGCTTTTATGACAAGAGTGGCATTGTTGGCAGAAAGTATGAATCATCATCCGGACTGGAGCAATGTGTATAATAAAGTTGACATCCATTTATCAACTCATGATGCCAACAATAGTGTAACTGATAAAGACAGATCCTTAGCTTCAGCCATAGATAATCTTTTGATATGAACTAAAAAATGGATTAAAAACAAAAGCAGCTACGGTTTGTTTTTAACCCGGCAGGTTTGTGTTTTCATCACAATCAATTTTATAAAATGCCCGGCGCAAATGAATGTTGGCAACCGGTGCAACCACTAACGGAAGCTTTTCAACTACGGTTTGGTTGCTATCTAAACCATACGCTTTGCTATCCGATAAAGCAAGACGGTTGATGGTGAAATAACTGTTTAAAGTAAACCCTTCTTTAACCGGAAGTTCATTATCGTAAGATAAAAACCGCTCCAATAACACAAATCGGAAGTTGTGCAAATCTTCAATGTTTAAGGAGCGATACCTGCTGGTAGCATCAATTTCTTTATTGTTTATCATTTCTTCCACCACCTTTCTTAACATCACACCAATGCGCGGCTGTATGCGAAATCCTAACCTGAAATCTACCCGGATCACTTTATCATCCAATATTTCTTCCACGCCATAATCCATTGTAAAAGGCTCATCAGTCCGGTCGATATGCACAAACCAGTATAAGTCTGCGCGTTTAGGATTGTTTCCGAATATCGAGTTAATGATGCGCTTTTCTACCTGCCGTGAATTATTAGCTTTTGTAAGATAAATGAGATGGGAAGCATACTTAGGTATGGTTGTATCTTCACTTAAATCTTTCAATTGCTGCAGGTAATCTTTCATATTGCTGAATACAAGGTAACGATTGATAATTTTACGGGCGTTAAACCAAACGTACATCGTTCCAATCAATCCAATTTCAAATACGAGGAAAAACAAACGTTTTAAAAGCTTTACCGCGTTGGCAACAAAAAAACTTGACTCCACACAAACAAACACAGTGATGATAGCGCCCACTATCCAGAAGGGCACATGCCGCACGTATCGCAGATAATAATACATTAATATCGTTGTCATCAACATGGCAACGGTGATGGAAAAGCCATACGCAGCTGTCATAGCTTCGCTGGTACGGAAATACAGCACCACTAATATGCACCCCATAAATAAAATCCAGTTGATGCTGGGAATGTAAATCTGACCTCGCACGAGAGTAGGATATTTTACTTTTACACGAGGCCAGAAATTAAGGCTGATGGCTTCGCTGATTAACGTAAATGAGCCGCTGATTAAGGCCTGGCTGGCAATGATGGAAGCCATTGTTGCAATGATAACGCTGGGTATTAAAAACCATGAAGGCACGATGGCAAAAAATGGGTTCAATCCATTTAATTCTGGTTTGTTTCGGAGCAATGCCCAGGCGCCTTGCCCAAGATAATTGAGAACCAAAGCTACTTTTACAAATATCCAACTGTATTGGATGTTTTTTCTTCCGCAATGCCCCAAATCGGAATACAAAGCTTCAGCACCCGTTGTGCACAGAAACACAGCACCCAATAGCCAGAACCCGCGCGGATGTTGGGTTAACAACCTCACCCCATATATTGGATTAAGCGCTGCAAAAATGTGCGGATATTGCGCAATTTGAGAAACGCCCAACACACCCAGCATGGTAAACCATAACAACATTATCGGACCAAAAGAAGCGCCAACCACTTTGGTTCCAAAGCGTTGAAACGTAAAGAGCAGCAACAATATTATCAGCACAATTTCGATAACCAAACTGTTACCAGGTACAATATGTTCGCTCATGCTGGGCACCATGTTTAAACCTTCTATTGCCGAAGTAACAGTAATAGGCGGTGTAATAATACCATCTGCCAGCAACGTACCTGCCCCAATGATAGCCGGATACACAAGCTTTTTACCATACCGGCGCACAAGTGCATATAAAGAAAACACACCGCCTTCACCATGGTTATCAGCTTGCAGTGTGATAACAACATATTTAAAAGTGGTTTGCAAAGTAAGTGTCCAGAACACGCAGGAAATAGCGCCAAAAACAAGTCCTTCATCAATTTTACCTCCTTCGGTAAGTATGGTTTGAAAGGTGTATAGAGGCGATGTTCCGATATCGCCGTAAATAATTCCTAACGCAATTAACAAACCAGCAGAAGAAAGCTTGTGAAAGTGAGACTTGTTCATAACATAAAGTTAATGCAAAGTAATGCCCTACTTTAATAGGCTATTTGTTTTTGTTTAAAAAATTTTAAGCCTGGCACCACATCATTAATAAGTTGTTTATGTTGGCTTCGCCTATCCTTTTTGTTATAAAATTGTATCTATATTTTTATGGAAAAACACGAGTAAAAACAAACGTCATAAAACAAAATGCAAAATGTAAACAGCATTTATTTTAATTTCATTTTTTGTTGGCATCGCCTTATCCTGTAATTTTAAAATATCAATAAAAACAAAAGCTGCTATATGAAAACAGAACCATCAATAACAATTGCAACCGATAATAATCAAAATGAAAACAGCAATAACAATTCATCTATACATCGCCGTAAGTTTATAGAAATGGCTTCATCGGCGGCTGTTGCGTTCACCATTCTTCCGCGTCATGTGCTGGGCGGAAAAAACTTTATTGCCCCCAGCGATAAAATAACACTTGCCTACATTGGCGTGGGCACACAAGGCATTAATGAAATGTTACCTATGCTTGCCGTGAACGACATACAAATTGTAGCTGTTTGCGATCCCAATAAAGAAGCAAGAGGATACAGAGACTGGAGCCTGAATGGCCTGCGCGATCAAATAAGAAAAACAATTAATAATCCATCCTGGCAACCCGGCGGCGATAATACAATACCCGGTGGAAGAGACAATGGAAAAAACATTGTTGACAGCTATTATGCCAACGTTCGTAAGCAAGAAAAATACAACGGCTGCACAACGTACGCCGATGTTCGCGAACTATTGGCAAAAGAAAAAGATGTGGATGCTGTAAAGATTATGACACCCGACCATTTACATGGTATTCTTTGCATGGCGGCAATAAAAAAGAGCAAGCACGTGATTGTGCACAAACCAATATCTAATCGTTTAAAAGAAGGCAAAAATGTAATTGCCATGGCACGAAACAGCAAAGTAATTACCCACCTTGTGCCGTGGGATTCCAACGGCTCGATGGAAACGGTGATGGCATGGATAAACGGTGGCGCCATTGGTACATTAACCGAAGTACACAACTGGACGAACCGGCCTGTTTGGCCTCAATATGCAGAGTTGCCAACCGACAAACCACCGGTTCCGCAAGGCTTCGATTGGGATTTGTGGTTAGGGCCGGAAGCAGAACGTCCTTACTCGCCCAACTATACGAATATGGTGTTCCGCGGCTGGTACGATTTCGGCGGTGGCTCCATGGCTGATATGGGTCATTACAGTTTATGGACGGTGTTCAATGCTTTGCAATTAACATCGCCCACAACAGTAATTCCAAACCGAAGCCATGTGTGCGATTTTAATGGTTCGGTTCCCTTCCGTATTGACAATAACTTTTCTTTTCCAATGGCAAGCATGGTGCGATTCATGTATCCGGCAAATGGCAGCCGTCCGCCGGTTGATTTATGCTGGTATGATGGTGGAATGCGCCCGCCAACTCCAGTTGAAATGATGAACGAAAATAAAGAATTGCCGCAGGAAGGGATGATGTTTGTAGGAACCAGCGGTAAAATTTTGGCAGGTTTTAATGTGCAGGATCCTCAAATTATTTCGGGTAAAAAAATGGACGCGCCCTCTTCAAATAAAGACAGCCGAAGCCAGGTGCAGCAAACATCAGAAGCCTTGCCGCTGTTTGTAAAAGCTTGTAAAAGCGGGCAGCAATACGATGGCAATTTCAGGCAAGCTGAATACATAACCGAAGCCGTGAATTTGTATGCCGTTGCTTTGCGCACCAACAAATTATTGAAGTATGATGCTGCTACTATAAGTATCACCAACGTACCTGAAGCCAATCAGTATGTAAGTAGAACTTACAGAAGCGGATGGGGTATTGATGCGATATAAAGAGGTTTGTTTTTACTGCAAAGAATTGAGCCGTAAAAGTTTCGCAGATATAAAATAAAAACAGTGCATGGGGTTATTTTTCACTTGTTTTTCTTCAAAAAAATCACTCACCCGTCAAAAATAACTTGCCATGAAAATGTTACAACGCAGAACTTTTCTTGCTCAAACCACAAAAGGTTTGGGCGCATCTTTTCTTTTATCGCAGTTGCCAAATAACTTATTTGCGGCAGCAAAAGCCAATAATATTCCCATTGGATTTCAAACTTTTCCCATTCGGGATTTATTGGCAAAAAATTTTAGCGGCACACTAAAATTGATGGCAGACAATGGTTATCAACTGATCGAATTGTGTTCGCCGCAAGGCTACGCCAACATTGGTTTTGGTTTTTTGGCAACGATGAAACCAGCCGAGATAAAACGAATCATTAACGATGCCGGACTAAGCTGCCCAAGCTGTCATTTTGGTTTTGGCGAGCTGACCGATAAATTGGATAGCTCTATTGACTTCGCGCAGCAAATTGGCTTATCGCAAATGATTTGTTCTACCTTTTGGTTGCCTAAAGATGCTACCCTAAATGATTATTATGCTGCCGTAGATAAGTTGAACATTGCAGCAGATAAAATAAAAAAAAGCGGCATGCAAACCGGTTTTCATAACCACGAATTTGAGTTTCATAACCTGGACGGCAAATTGATTTATGATGCTTTAATGAGCCGGTTTGATAAAGATTTAGTAAAAATGCAATTTCAAACTGAAGTGATCAATCTGGGTTACAAAGCGGCTGATTATTTTACTAAATATCCAGGTCGTTTTATTTCGTCTCATTTATCCGATTGGACAACCGATAAAAAAGAAACAACCATTGGACAAGGTGTAATTGACTGGAAAGAATTTTTTGCAGCAGCTAAAACCGGCGGCGTTAAAAACTTTTTTGTTGAAATGGACATGGATAACATGAAGAACAGCGCGGCTTACATTCACCGGCTTGCATAAACGAAGCACCTAACCTCACTGAATGCAGTATGAAACAGCTTTTGTTTTTATTCGTTTTTTGTAATTTTATTTTTCATTCGCAGTGTCAAAATATCAAAGCGTATAATTCCTATTTGCGCAACATCAACCAGGTTTTATTTGTAAAAACAAAAGCTGTTGATTCAATACAAGGAACCATGTTTTTGTATGAAAGAAAAACCGGCAAAGCCACATGGATATTGAAAGATTCGTTCCCGGTTGTGATTGGCAAATCGGGCTTGGCGAAAGATGTGCAAAGCCCAATTTTACTTCCCAACATGCCTTATAAAAAAGAAGGCGATGGCAGATCACCGGCAGGAATTTTTCCGTTGGGCATTGTGTTTAGTTATCATGATTTGAAGCATTTGAAAATGCCGTTCAAACAAGTAGATACGCTTTGTCATTGTGTAGATGATACTGCTTCTTATTATTACAACACATTAGTTGTTGCCGATACAGCAAAGCGCAGTTACAACAGTTTTGAATACATGAAGCGCAAAGATGATTTTTACGAGTATGGCGTTTGGGTTTTATACAACAGCAATCCGGTTGTTGAGGGCAATGGTTCCTGTATTTTTATTCACGTTTGGAAAAACGAAAACAGCGGCACAACCGGCTGCACTGCAATGGCAAAACAAAACATAATCAATCTTATTAATTGGTTGGATCAAAAGAAAAACCCGGTGCTATTGCAGGTAGTTCAAACAGAATAAAAAATGAGTAAAAGTTACTTGAGTTCTTTCTCCATCACTATAAATTCCAGCGGTTGCAAATGCTTGCCAGTAATCGTATCTTCTTTAAACAATTCTCTTTCTCCTGTATCTTTATAGCCATGCCTTTCATACCATTGAATTAATTCGGTACGAACCGAAATTACCAGCATATAAATAGATACGCAGTGAAGATGTTTTGCAAATTCTTCGGCGGCTTGTAAAAGGTGTTTGCCAATGCCGCCGCCCTGCAATTGAGGCGATACACTGAACATGCCTAAATACAATTTTTGTTGATGTTGCTGAAGGTTTACACAACCAATCAATTCATTTTGCTCGTTCGTATATTTTAAAAAAATACTTTCGGGCAATTGCATCGTTTGCAAAACACTTTCTTCATCCGTTCGCTGCTCGCCTCCTATCAAATGCGCTTCCGTTGTCCATCCTTGTTTAGATGTTTCGCCACGATATGCGCTGTTGAGTAAATGTTTAATAGCTTTTATATCTGATGTAGTTGCAATGTTGATAAAAGGATTGGAAAATACAAGCATAGAGAAACAGCTAAATTATCTTACGATTTATATATCAAAAAGATTAGGCTACAAATTGTTTCCGGTTATCAAACAACACTTCGTACTGCTCAAGAATATTTTGATGAAAACTTTGGGGAAGCATTGCCCAATCCCATAATTCAACCAGGATAGGTATGTTGCTATCTCTTATTTTTTCGCGTACTTCAATAAAAACATCATAAGGCAATCGGCTTAAGTTGGCACTGCGCATTACCAAATCTAAATCGCTGCCTTCATGTGCAGAGCCGTTTACACGACTGCCATACGCCCATACTTCAACAGGTATTTTTATTTCTGAAAAAATAGCAAATAGTGTTTGCTTATCTTTTTCTCGTAGGAGCATAATTTGTTTAAATAAACATATTAATCAATTAAAAAAGAAACCCTGTTTTAACAAAAGCAACATAACAAAAGAACATCATTAATGATACTTATCTACCTCTCTCATGTAATCAATTATTGTACTTATTTGAGTATCTGATAGATTTGGAAAATCCGTCATTCTTACGCCATATTCTTTTACCAGTCCATTAAAATAAGGATTTCCAGATCGCAATACTTTGCTACTATTTTGTATCCATTGGTAAAGTAACGCACTATCTTTTATAGTATTTTCGACTCTTGTTATAGATAAATAGTTATCATTACTGTGCATTGAATGACAAGCCGAACAATTGTCATGAAAAAGCTTTTCACCTTCTATATTTTTTATGACATGCACAGAATGTATTAGAGGTTGATGAACAGTTAACTCTTTGGCTACACTAATGTTTGATGAGAAGAAATATGGAGTCGAGTTAATAACTACTACAACCAGTAAGGCAAGCAAAGCACCTTGAATTATATATTTTACTTGGCTATTCAGAATGTGAAATTATAAACTATAAAATAACATTGCAATAAAACAAAAATGCTTTACTGTTTCATCGTAAAGCATTATGCAAAGAGTACTATTATTCATCAATAACTGATACATTCCTTTAATTCCTTCTCGGTGTAAGCTAAATTATATTGCTTCAAAACATCAGCGGGTACGCCATTCCATTGGTTTGGTATGTTGCCTATATAACCAACATCTTTCAAGCCGATTTCCGAAGTATAAAAACCAGTTGCTGTAAGGTTGCGCATCAAATTAAAAAACGATACACCCGGCTCCATGCCCGGTTTTGCTTTTTTGGGATAAGCAATGGCATCTACCATTTCAATGCGCTGCTTATCATTGCAATCCCGGAACGCTTGGTTGTATCGTGTTAAGCATTGCATGTCTAACCAGCGCAAGCCACCGCGCATAGGCGTTTGATGCTCGGGAACATCACGCACAATAAACTCAATAAATTCGGATACTTTGGCATCAGTAGCGCTGCCGCTCACTTCATCTTTAGGGATGATGATGTCAGCCAGCACACCAATGGTCGCCAATTCATGATCGGTGAAAAACTTGTCGCGCGTTACATCGTCATAATACGCTTGTTCTTCCTTCATGCGGTCGAAATCGTTACCTTTTTTTTCTACCGCTTTTGCAGAAGGCAGTGCTTTTTTATTATCGGTCTTAATATCGGTATTGCAGGCTTCCAGCACAGCACCGGCCGCCACGCTGCCGGCGAGTAATGTTTTGAGTGATTTTCTTCTATCCATTGTATTTAAGTTAATAATTGTTAGATGATAGTTGATAGATTTGCTTTCTGCTCATAGCTGATTGCTCAAAGCTCACGGCTCGTAGCTTTCTTACACATTATTCTTCTTCATTTCATCAACCAAATGTTCACTGGCGCGCATTGATAAAGCCAGTATCGTCCAGGTTATATTTTTATCCGCTTGTGATACAAACTGACCACCATCCACACACAGCACATTTTTTGCATCATGCGCCTGGCTCCAGCTGTTTAAGGCAGATTTTTTCGGGTCGCTGCCCATACGCACAGCACCCGCTTCATGAATGATTTTACCCGGCGGCTCCAAACCCCAGTTGTTATCTTTATTATTGTTTGAACCCCACGTAATTACTGCGCCCATATTATGCAAAATTTCGGAGAACGTTTCCATCATGTGTTTTGCCTGGTTAACTTCATGCTCGCTATATTTTACATTAAAACGCAACACCGGAATGCCATATTTATCAACCACTGTCGGGTCAATTTCGCATAAATTGCTTTCCAATGCCAATGCTTCTCCCCTGCCTGCCATGCCTACGCCTGCCCCATAAAAAAAACGATAATCTTCTTTTAATGATTTGCCATAACCACCGGCTTCTTTTTGCATTCCATGCACTGCATATTTACCATTTAAGTTTTCAATTCCCCAGTTAAAGCCATACAGTGGCATACCCATGCCGCCGCCGTATTCAATATGATACCCGCGAGGGAAATCGAGTTTTTTATTATCTAACCACCAGGGCGAGTACACATGCATACCGCCCACGCCATCTTCGTTGTATCGTTTCCTATCAAATAATTCAGGAACAATTCCGCCCATGCCCGAGCCTGTGCTATCGTGCAAATATTTACCTACTACATTGCTTGAATTGGCAAGACCATTGGGATGCCTTGGCGATTTTGAGTTTAATAACAACCGCGCCGATTCGCAGGCGCTGGCAGCCAATATCACGGTGCGTCCGCTTACCTGGTATTCCTGCATATCATCTTTGTTGATATAAGAAACCGCAGTAGCTAATCCTGTGTTTTGATCGGTTATTATTTCACGTGCCATCGCATTGGTAACAAGGTCAACATTGCCCGTGTGCAAAGCCGGAATAACAAGAACGGATGAAGACGAAAAATCGGCATATACCTTACAACTTCTGCCGCATTGAGCGCAATAAAAACAAGAGCCGCGTTCTTTATTAATGGGTTTGGTTAAGATTGATAAACGCGATGGAATTACAGGCACACCCGCAGCAACACCAGCTTTCTTTATCATCAGTTCGTGTAAGCGGGGTTTTGGCGGCGGAAGAAAATAACCATCGGGATCGTTAGGTAATCCTTCATTGGTTCCAAATACGCCCAATAACTTATCTATCTTATCGTAATAAGGCTTTACATCTTCGTAGCCGATAGGCCAATCATCACCCAAACCATCAATGCTTTTGCGTTTAAAATCTTTCGGACCAAACCGTAACGAAATACGCCCCCAGTGGTTTGTGCGTCCACCCAGCATACGGGCACGCCACCAGTCCCATTCTGTTCCCGGCGCTTGTGTGTAAGGCTCGCCATCTATCTCCCAACCCCAATAACAACCATCAAAATCGCCGAAGGGGCGAAACTTGGTGCTGGCGCCACGGCGTGGCGAATCCCAGGGATTTTTTAATTGTAGTGAGTTAACTTTTGGATCGAACATAGGACCTGCTTCCAGCAAGCAAACTTTTAAACCTGCGTTGGCAAGCGTGTAAGCTGCCATGCCACCACCCGCACCTGATCCAATAATGACAGCGTCGTATTTTTTCGAACTTTTTTTTATTTGCAAATCACCCATACAGCAAATCGTTTTTTGTTGGGTTAAATGTAGTGCATTCTTATTATCACAAAATGTTTTTCGGTGTTCCGGTTAAAATAATAGAGCGTTTCATCAAAACAAGATAATTTGGAGATTGCTTGTCGCAAACAACAAAAGCAAAATACATTTACACTTTCAACAACAGGTGATGGATTGTATTCTGGCAATAGACATTGGCACTACCAACTGTAAAGCAATTGTATTTGATGCTTCAGGAAAGATGATATCATCTTTAAAAAACACTTATGAAACCTTTAGCGATGCAAGCGGCAAAAGCGAGCAAAAGCCGGATGAGGTTTTCAATGCTGTTTTGTTTTTACTGCAAAAATCTTTACAACAAAATAAACACATTGTTGCAGTTTGTTTTAGTGCTGCCATGCACAGCCTGATTGCAATTGATGCCAATGGAAAAGCACTAACCAACGCTATGCTTTGGTCGGATACACGGGCAACAAAACAAGCGCTGCAATTGAAAGAAACCGAAATGGGAACTATTATTTACAGCAAAACAGGAACTCCTGTTCATCCCATGTCGCCACTTTGTAAGATAATCTGGTTACAAGAAACAATGCCGGATGTGTTTCAGCAACCACATAAATTCATCTCCATCAAAGAGTTTGTTTTTAATCAACTTTTCGGCACCTATATAATTGATTATTCGATTGCTTCCGCAACAGGTTTATTTGATATAAAAGAAAAAGTTTGGTGCGATGAAGCGTTGGCAATTGCCGGCATAACAGCCGATGCTCTGTCAACACCGGTTGAGGTTACGCATAGCCAAAGCGATTTATTGCCAAAATACAAAACCCTGTTACAAACAGAAAAGCCTTTACAGTTTATTGCCGGCGGTAATGATGGTTGCCTTGCTAACTTAGGCAGTGGCGTAATTGAACACCGCAATGCAGCGCTTACCATTGGCACCAGCGGAGCTATCAGAATGACGGCGAACAATGCAATCACCGACCAAAAGCAACGCACTTTTACTTATCTTCTCACGAAAGACATTTATATAACAGGCGGCGCTATTAATAACGGTGGTATTACATTAGAATGGTTAAGCAAATTATTGATGAACGATGTTACACCCGCCGAGCCGGACGAGTTGTTGCAACTGGCGCAAACATCAGCCGCCGGAGCTAACCATCTTTTGTTTTTACCCTACCTGCTGGGCGAGCGCGCGCCTATGTGGGACGCCACTGCCAAAGGCGTTTTGTTTGGTTTAACCCAGCAACATACAAAGGCTGATATTGCCCGTGCTACTTTGGAAGGAATTTGTTTTGCCCTGCGGGATGTGCTAAAGGCGATTGAAGAAGTGAACGGAACCATTACAACTATTTATGCAAGCGGTGGTTTTACAAAATCTACATTTTGGTTGCAGACGATGAGCGATATTTTGAGCAAAGAAATTTTGCTAAACAACAGCGCCGATGCATCGGCTACAGGTGCCGCCATTATTGGATTGTACGCATTAGGCTATATAAAAAATTTAGAAGAATCAAAGAAGATGTTTGCCGTGCAACAAACATTTTTTCCTCAAGCTTCAACTCAAGAAATTTACGGTTCACTCTTCTCTATTTTTCAATCTTTATATCCAAAATTAAAAGAAGAATTTACTGCGATAAGCAAATTATAAAGGAACCTTCCTTTATAAAAATGATGGTTGCAATCGGTAAGCTTTGTTTTGTTTTTGTTACTATTGATGATGCTGCTGTTATTACCGTCATTAACGTTATGCTATGCAGAGTTTTATCCTTGTTTTATTAAATTTTTTAAATGATCAAAACAAAAGAAAACAATAACCGCCATGCCTAAGCAGGTATCCAATTGAGTAGAGTATTCGGCAAAATTGCATCATAAGATACAACGCAGATGGCTGGCTGCTTTCAGGCGTTTGTTTTTACTTCAATAAGTTTTTATTGTTGTATAGATTGATAAAAAAAGTAGCTGATAAGGATATAAATTATTGCGAATGCTGCTGCTTGCGATGAGCAACAGATTGTGTGATAATGCTACCTAACACATCTGCATTAATATCTTTTAGTTTCTGAATATAAATACAGCCTTTGCCTGTTTTATGTTTACCAAGCTGTTGCAGCAACTCTTCTCTTTTATTAAAATCAGCAAGATAAAGTGTGATGGCATTGGCTCTTGCTGAAAGCGCAGCCAGCGGCGCATCACCTTCTCTTCCGCTTTCATATTTATAATGATAGCTTCCAAAACCCACAATGCCTGTGCCCCACATTTTCGGTTCAAAAGTGGTTTGTTTTTGCATCAAAGCAATCAAGTCCAAACAGTCTTTGCGTTTACTTTCATCGGCAATTCCGTTTACATACGCAGTAACGATGTTATTGTTTTCCGTTGTTTTATTTATAGCCATGCTTTGTATTTTTTATTCATGGTAATCAATTTTACAATCTATTACTTCATCCATCAAGATCATCATTCACAAATCCAATTTATGGTTGTTGATAATCTTTTGAGGCATCGTCCAACACCAGTACCCAATCGTTACCAATACCTAAAGTTGGCGGTGTAAAATTCATTGCATTTTGTTTTGTAAAAACATCTATATGCTTGGCTTTGTTGTTTTTTGGATTAAACCACCACCCTACCAATTGCTTCGCCATATTTCTGGTAGAAACAGTAATTGTTTTGCCAACAGGCAGATAAATCATAGCATAGCTGTTATCGCCGCCGCGGAAAGCTTCTATGTGTTCCCCTTTTTCACCCTGACCGTTTATAATTATTGCATTATCAGGAATGCGTTTCAATATTGGTCTTGATTCTATTAGTTCTTTTAAATAACCCACCTGGTAAGCGCCGGGGCGGTCAATAGCATTTATCCATCCACGATCAGGATAGTTAATAGCTTCTTCTCTGGCACCCATAAACTGCCACACCGCATGATGCCCATACGTTACGCCACAAGCACCTGCAAATACGGAACGATAGGTTTGCTTGCGAACATCATAATCCCTATAATAACCATTGTCGGTGTTCCATTTGGGCCAGGGATTTACAGGATGGTCTTCATAATTAGGTTCCGCGTCAAGCGTTGGTTTGGAAGGCACATAGCTTCTATCTCGTTTGACCAATTCCCAGCAAGCCACATCGTGTCCGCCACCATGACCCGATTGAAAAGTGTTCATATCCAGCCAGTTTTCATTCTGAATGAATTGCGAAGTAGAATAAGCGCCACCAGATGAATGATAAGTAATAAAACAATGATGATTAGTTGCATCCATAATGCCTTTTGCCATCGAACGCCAGACGGGACGCCAATCCATACTATCTTTTATTGCTGGGCGATCTCCACCTAACATCCAAATTACATTCGGTTCGTTTTTGTAACGGTTACCTATCCATTTGCCATAAGTATATGCATTAACACTATCAAAAACAGCAGGTCCATCGCCCCAGTTCTTTGTTACTTTATCACCCCAGGTTGGCAGTAAAGCAATAAATAAATTTCGTTGCTGAGCCATGTGAATAACACTATCAATCAAAGCAAAATATGCATCGTTGGGTTGTAACGGATCTACATTTTTAAATGGCACTTCGCCGTATTGGTTGGGTTTGCGCAAACCATCAAACTCTGCTAAAGCAACGGCTTGGATAACATTGAAACCTTTGGCTGAACGGTTGTCAAGATACTGTTTTATCTCTTCAAAGGTTAAGCGATGAAACAACTCCCAGCCTGTATCGCCAAGCCAAAAAAAAGGCGTTCCATCAGCAAACTGCAAATCATGCCCGTCTTTACTTACCTGAAGCCGTCCATGCGAAAAAAGAGATTGAGCCAAAAGATGAAAGGAAATGAAGAAACAAACAAGTAAACAAGAAAGCAATCGCATAAGCTATGTTTTAAGAAAGCAAAATAAAAAAAGTTGTTTATGTTTTGCAGATGCAGGAAGAGTAACAAAATAAGGTAAAATATCACTGTTCAACAAACCGGAAATCATCGCCATCAAACAAGCCTTTATCACTTAATTTTAAATGAGGTATTACAAGCAACGCCATAAAACTTAATGTCATGAAAGGCGCACGCAGCGTGCTTCCCAGAGCTTTTGCTTTGTTACTGATTAATGTGTATTGCTTTGCCACTTCATAGCCATCACCCATGCTCATTAAACCAGCAATGGGCAATGGTAACACATCAATATTGTTTTTATCTGCACAGCTAATTCCGCCTTTATTTTGAATGATGATATTGATGGCGTGAACCATACTTTCGTCATCTGCGCCAACCGCAATAATATTGTGGCTATCGTGAGCAACAGAAGAAGCAATGGCACCGTTTTTCAAACCAAAGTTTCTGATAAAACATTTGGCTACTGGCGCCTTTTTATACCGATTTACCACTACCATTTTTAAAATATCATTATCAACATCGCTTACCCAATAACCCTTTTGCTGCTTGCCTTGCAGGTATAATTTGTTAGTGATTAGTTCACCATCCAGCGCTTCAACAACCGGTATTGTATTTTTATTGTCAGGATAAATATTTACTGAAATTAATAAATCGCTTGGCAAGATGTTTTGGCAGGAAAAATTATTGATGCTTGTTTCATCAACGCTTTTAATAAATGACGTTCCGTTTTCCGCAACCAACTCACCAGCAAGGTAAGTTTTGATAACATTAAAATCGGTAAGATTGTTTACTAAAATAAAATCGGCAGTATCGCCAACCCGCAACAAACCGTTGTGTAATTTATAATGCAAAACCGGATTAATGCAAGCCGCCTGCATTACTTTAAACAAATCTATGCCTTTGGCAACCGCTCTTCTGCAAAGCAGGTTGATATGACCTTCCACCAAACTATCGGGATGCTTATCATCACTGCAAAACATCATATTTTGATAATGCTCGTTAAGCAACGGAGCTAACGCTTCAAAGTTGCGCGCCGCACTGCCTTCGCGAATGATGATTTTCATTCCGAAATTTATTTTTTCCAACGCTTCTTCAGCAGTGAAGCATTCATGGTCGATGCTGATGCCTGCATCAATATATCGCTTTGCATCTTCGCCACGCAAACCCGGCGCATGACCATCAACCGGCTTATGTAGCTGGTGTGCAATGGTTATTTTTTGCATCACTTTTTCATCGTTTTGCAACACGCCGGGAAAGTTCATCATCTCACTTAAATAATGAATGTCATCTTGTTGCAGTAAAGTTTTTACATCATTGCTATTAAGTGTTGCACCGGCGGTTTCAAATGTGGTGGCAGGCACACAACTGGGTGCTCCAAAATAAAAACGGAACGGTGTTTTTTTACTATTGTTAATCATGAACCGAACGCCTTCTGTTCCGCATACATTGGCTATCTCATGAGGATCGCTAACGGTAGCAATGGTGCCATGTACAACGGCAAGCTTCGCAAATTCGGATGGTAACAACATACTGCTTTCAATATGTACATGAGCATCGGTAAAGCCAGGCAAAATAAAAGGCAGGTTGTTATCTTCTTCGAGCTTACGGACGGTTGCAATTTTTGAATTTGCAATGGTAATTTCCGCCGTATAAATTTCTTTATTCCAAACATCAACAAGGTTTCCTTTTATGGTGAATGATGGTAGCATGAAGTAAGGTTATTTGTTTACAAAATACGCTTTTGAAACAGATAGGTACAAAGAAACCTAAGATAGAACAAAGAAAAAATAATGAAAAGGTTTTGCTTTTGTTACGCTTATAATAACACTCGCATAAAAGTTTAATTATTTTCAGAATGTACAAGAGTATTCCGGTAAAAATATTTTTAAAAGTCTCAATGAGACGCTTAAACGGAGTTATAAAAGCAAGTAAAAGAAAACCGTATTTGTATTTACACGTCACCCTTTGCAACACACAACACTGGCTTGTAATAAATAATAAACAGCTTATCGGGAACAACGCAACATGCGCTTTTTAAAACGGCTCCATTTAGTTTGTTCCGAAATATTTTCGGTTTCGTATTCGCGATGTTTAAAGAAAGGAATGCGAAGAATAAAATAGCCATCTGCGCTTTTGCCTTTGCGAAGAATGCCTAAATTTATAAGCGACGCAGAGCCAATGGTAAGCGGTCCTAAACGCAGTGCCATACCGCTTTGAAAACCGCCTGCAAACTGGTATGTGAAGGGTAAATAAAAACCAACCCATGTTAACTCGGCACGAGGTGTAACAGTAAGTTGAGATAATGTGTGTGTGCCAATATAATAACCCGGAGGCGACATGATAACAGGCAACGAAAGATGCGCCGCCGCCGACAGCCATTGATTAAAACTATAATCAAAAGAGAGATGCAATGTTGTAGGCAATGCCATTGTAAAATGCGTGTCCGACGATGTGCCCGGAAATTGGCGTTTAAACCAGTTGGAAATGCTTATAAGGTTAGTGCTATCGGGCGGCGGTTTAAGGTCTTCAAAAATGTATTACTGACCTGTTAGGTGCGTGTTGTAAGAGTTGGACGATGAGCGGTAACGAATGCTGCCAATGTCGCTGATAGAAGCACCAGCTTTCCATTTGTAATTACCTGTTTCTTCGTTGTAAGCGGCTTCATAAACATTCATCACATCACGATATTCGTAAGTAACACCGATATCGGTACCCAACCCCGGCTGGCGAAAAAATTTATATTGATAATGGTTGCTCCAGTCATCCATAAAATCGGAATAATTAACATTGATATTTCCTGTTGAATTAACAGCGCCGCCGTACTTGATTTGCTGTGCAAAATCAACCCGAAGCGAATCATTAAAAGTAAACGATAAATGGTTGGCGGTTAAGTAAGCGGCACCTTGTCCGCCCAAAATTTTTAAAGAAACCGCAGCCTTCCAAACACCCAAATCAGTAACACCAATTTGTTTACTGTAAGTGAATGCAAGTTCGTTCCAGGCATGTGCCTGCATTGATCCGCCCTTGATGTTGATAACGTCTTTATTGAATGAGGAAGGATCATCTTGCAAAGCAATATTTAAAAGATTTTTTTCAAGACGATCCGCATTGGCTCCAAATCGAAAACGGGAGGTTATAGCAATTGCATTTTTATCGTTGAGGCGAAGCATAAAACCAGGCCCCATCACATCAGTAAAAGCCGCGCCACGACCGGTTTTGATAATAGGAAACGGTACTCTTGTAAAGTTGTTTTTATCACCCAAATCAACTGTGAGAACATTGTTTTGAACGCCTGATGAAAAACCAAGTAAATTAATGTCGGCCTGAAACCGGTGATCTAAAATATTGGCAGGATTGAACAACGTTCCATACACGCCTGTGTAAGAAGAAACATCATAGCCTGTGTAAGATTGAGCTTTTGCAAACACAAAAAAATGAATAAAAAATAAAACTAAACAACAAGCTCGTTTCACAAAAAGTTCTGTCGTTGATTTTGCAATACTAACGTAAATAGTAGCCATTATGTTATTCTTCGGGCATGTTAAAGCATTTGTTTTTCGGGATTTGATATTGCGATTGTTTTATAAATTGCAATCCATTTTTACTGTATGACCAAAACAAGACTGGAAGCTTTTAGTGATGGCGTGTTAGCTATCATTATTACTATCATGGTATTAGAATTAAAAGTGCCGAATGGCGATAGCTGGTCGTCATTACAACCATTAATACCCGTATTCTTAAGTTATATCATCAGCTTTTTGTTTGTAGGTATTTATTGGGGAAATCATCATCACTTATTACATACCGTAAAAAAAATAAATTCCGGTATTATGCTGGCAAATTTGCACTTGCTGTTTTGGTTGTCGTTAGTACCTATTACAACTGGCTGGATGGGTGAAAATCATTTTACACCGCATACCATTATTTTATACTCCATTATTTCTTTCATGTGCGGAGTTGCTTATACATTGTTGCAACGTTGTATTTTAAAAACAAATTCTCAAACTTCCGAACTAGCTTCTGCCTTACAAAAGCAAACTACAAAGGCAATTTTCACAATGTTTCTGGATATACTTGCTATTCCAATGGCTTATATAAATCCCATTATTTCAGGTATATTGTTTTTCCTCCAATCTGCAATTTGGCTTATTCCCGACAGGCATGTAGAAAAAGCGATTGAAGATGAGGATAAACATTTAGCTTAAAATACATTTTTGAATAGAAATATTAGTATTTTATTCGGAATGATTCTTCTGTATCAGCCCTAACAATTTTGTATATTTATGCAGTATGACGCATAAAACAAAAGGCATCGTTTTACGAACCATAAAGTATGGCGAAACCAGCGTGGTTACTACCATTTACACCGAGTTGTTTGGCGTACAAACTTACATTGTAAAAGGTGTGCGGCAAGGTGGCAAAAAAACGGGTAGCAAAGCTGCTTATTTTCAACCGGCGGCAATACTGGATATGGTTGTTTATCATAACGATTTAAAAAATCTGCAGTTCATCAGAGACTATAACTGGAGCTTTTTATACCAGCATGTTTTGTTTGATGTGATAAAAAATTTGGTGGCTATGTACATTGTTGAACTGTTGTTACACAGTTTAAAACAACCCGAAGCTAACCCTGAATTGTTTTATTTAATTGAAGATACACTGAAGCAATTGGATAAGGGTACCGATACTTTTACGGCTAACCTCCCGCTTTATTTTATACTGCATTTAAGTAATGAATTAGGCTTTCAAATTCAGGGTAATTACAGCAAAGCAACATCTGTATTGGATTTGAGAGAAGGTGTATTTGTAGGCGACATCCCCGTACATCCACATTTCATCAATGGCGAATTAGCAAAAATCACTTCCGATTTAATAAACATTTTGTTTTATAATGATCTTGAAACTATACAACTGAACCGCACCATCAGACGACAGCTCACACAGGCATATCAACAATTTATTGCTTTGCATATTCAAGATTTTGGTGAGATGCGCAGCCTGCCCATTTTGCATGAAGTGTTAGGATGAGATTATTTTTTATTTTTGAAAAAAGATTTGTGGTGGAAGCTATTGAACAAGTACCAAAAACAGCATTGGATGTTTTTCGTATGTTACCGGAAGGAACTTTATGTGAAGTAATAGATAACGTATTGTATGTATCGCCTGCACCTAAATACAGCCATCAAAAATTAGTTTTATTATTTTCACAGCGGATTGCTAACTATTTAGATGAGACGCAGAAAGGCATTGTGGCTGTTTCGCCGGTTGATGTTTATTTTGAAGAACTGGTGTCAGCCGTACAACCTGATGTTATGTATCTATCAAATGAAAACATACACATATTGCATGATGATGGTTATTTTTATGGCGCACCGGATTTAATAATTGAAGTATTATCATCAGAAAAAAACCGCGACAGAATTAAAAAGAAAAGCTTGTATGAAAGAGCAGGCGTGAAAGAATATTTTATTGTAAAT